>JAWLBY010000005.1:48596-236269 GCA_041687455.1 Lysobacteraceae bacterium
GTCGCGGGTGACCCGCAGCACTTCCTCGACCGAGGTGGCGCCGGCCAGCAGCTTGGCCCAGCCGTCGTCGATCATCGCCGGGGTGTGCTGCCGGGCGAGCCGGGTCAGCTCGGCCTCGCCGCGTCCATCGTGGATCGCCTGCCGCATCGCCTCGTCGACCAGCACCAGCTCGTACAGGCCGCTGCGGCCGCGATAGCCGGCGTTGCGGCCGCTGGCCTCGCTGCTCGGCCGGTACAGCTTCACCTGCGGGTCCGGCTCGCGGCCGAACGCGGCGAACTCGGCCGCGGTTGGCTGGTAGGCCTCGCGGGTGGTCGGGTCGAGCCGCCGGACCAGCCGCTGCGCGAGCACGCCGAGCAGCGATGACGACAGCAGGAACGGCTCGATGCCCATGTCGCGCAGCCGGGTGACCGCGCCGACCGCGCTGTTGGTATGCAGCGTCGACAGCACCAGGTGGCCGGTCAGCGACGCCTGCACGGCGATTTCGGCGGTCTCCAGATCGCGGATCTCGCCGACCATCACGACGTCCGGGTCCTGCCGCAGGATCGCCCGCAGGCCGCGGGCGAAGGTCATCTCGACGCGCGGATTGACCTGGGTCTGGCCGATGCCGTCGAGGTAGTACTCGATCGGATCCTCGACGGTCAGGATGTTGCGCGTCGCATCGTTGAGCCGTTGCAGCGCGGCGTACAGCGTGGTGGTCTTGCCGCTGCCGGTCGGGCCGGTGACCAGCAGGATGCCGTGCGGCCGGTGGATCAACTGGTCGACCCGCTCCAGCGTGGTGTCGTCCATGCCGAGTTCGGACAGGTCGAGTCGGCCGGCCTGCTTGTCGAGCAGACGCAGCACGACGCGTTCGCCGTGGCCGGCCGGAATCGTCGACACACGGACGTCGACCGGTCGGCCGGCGATCCGCAGGCCGATCCGGCCATCCTGCGGCAGCCGGCGCTCGGCGATGTCGAGCTTGGCCATGACCTTGATCCGCGACACCACCGGCTGCGCGACCGCCTTCTGCGGCGCCAGCACCTCGCGCAGCACGCCATCGACGCGGAAGCGCACGACCAGCCGCGACTCGAACGGCTCGATGTGGATGTCGGAGGCGTTTTCCTTGACCGCTTCGGTCAGCAGCGCATTGATCAGCCGGATGATCGGCGCATCGTCCTCCGATTCGAGCAGGTCGGTCGGCTCCGGCAGCGCATCGGCCAGCGAAGCGAGATCGGCGTGCTCGTCGAAATCGGCGGCCATCGCCCGCGCATCGTCGGCGCCGCCTTCGTACAGTTCGCGCAGCAGGCGGTCGTAGGCCGCCGGTTCCAGCCAGTCGAGCGCCAGCGGCAGGCCGCTGACGCGACGCAACTCGGCCAGCGCTTCGGGCCGCACGTCACGACGGCAGGCAACTTTCGCCCGGCCGCCATCGATCGCGACGATCGTCGCGCCGTGCCGGCGGGCGAAGCCGAAGCCCGGTCGCAACGTGCGCGCGCTGGCGCCGGCCTCAGTCACGCGTGGCGGCTTCCGGCAGCGCCGGCGGCTGGCGCATCAGGTCGGCCGGCAGTGCCGGCAGCAGCGGCTGTTCCTTGCGGTAGCGCAGTTCGTGGTTGTCCTGCAGCTTCAGTTGCTGCTCGCGCAGGTACTGGTACTTCTCGTTCGAGACCGCTTGCTCGACCGCCGCGTCGCGCAGGATCCGCGGCCGCAGGAACACCATCAGGTTGCGCTTGGTTCGGGCCGACGCGCGCGACTTGAACAGCTTGCCGAACAGCGGAATCCGCGACAGCCCCGGTACGCCCTGGATGTTGTCCCGGGTCTCTTCCGATACCAGGCCGCCGAGCACCAGCATGCCGCCGTCGCCGACCAGCACGCTGGTGGTCAGCTCGCGCTTGTTGGTGATCAGGTCGACTGCGCCGGCCACGTTCGGGGCCAGCGACGAGACTTCCTGCCGCAGGTCGAGCCGGACCGCATCGCCCTCGTTGACGTGCGGCGTGACGTTCAGGATCAGGCCGACGTCCTTGCGGTCGACGGTCTGGAACGGATTGGTCGGCTGGTTGACGCCGCCGGTGGTCGACGTGTTGGTGTACTGGCCGGTCAGGAACGGTACTTCCTGCACGACCTTGATCTCGGCTTCCTGGTGGTCGAGGGTCACGATCGACGGGTTCGACAGCACGTTGGCGCGGCCGTCGCCGCGCAGCGCCTTGACCAGCGCTCCGACCTGGAACAGCGTCGTGTCGGTGCCGGGCAGCTTGAAGGTGCCGTTGATGTAGCCGAGATTCAGGCCCGGGCCGAGGGCATTGATCGGATTCTGGATCGCGCCGGCCAGGCTGCCGCTACCGCCGGCCCCGGGGAAGATCGTGCCGCCGATCACGCCGGACTCGTTCTCGCCGCCGTCGTAGTTGGTCAGGCCCCACTGGATACCGAGTTCGTCGGCGAGGTCGTCGCTGACTTCGGCGATCACCGCCTCCACCAGCACCTGCGCGCGGCGCACGTCGAGCTGGCGGATCACCGCTTCGAGTTCGCGGAACACCGCCGCCGATGCGGTCAGCACCAGCGCGTTGGTTTCGTCATGGGCCTGGATCGTCGCCGACTTGGCGCCGTCGCCGCCGCGCGCCTCGCCGGTCAGCGTCGCGGCGACGCCGTCGAGGATCGGCACCAGGTCGGTCGCCCGCGCATAGCGCAGGTAGACGACCTGGGTGTTGTCGCCGCGCTCGAGCGGGGTGTCGAGATGCGCGATCAGCGTGCGCAGCCGCAGCCGCTGCGCACGCTCGCCGGACAGCAGCACCGCGTTGCTGCGCTCGTCGGCGAGCAGCTTCGGCGCTGCCGCTGCACCGGCCGGCCCGGCGCTGGCCGATTCCAGTCCGGACAGCGTGCGCACGACCGCGGCGGCGCTGGCGTGGCGCAGCGGGATCACCTCGATCTCGGCATCCGACGCGGTATCGATCCGCCGGACCAGCGTCGCGATGCGATCGACGTTGCCGGCGCGATCGGTGATCAGCAGGGCATTGCTGCTGCCGTGCGCGATCAGGTGCGCCTGCTGCGGCAGCAGCGGCCGCAGCAGGTTGACCAGCTCGGTGGCCGGCACGTGGCGCACTTCGAGCACCCGCGTGACCAGCTCGTCCGGACCGCTGACCGGACTCGCCCCGGTGCCGCCCTCCTGCACTGCGATCGACTCCGGCAGGATCTTGACGATGTCGGCACCGGCCGGCACCGCGGCATAGCCATGCACCTTCAGCACCGACTGGAAGGTTTCGAACAGTTCGCCCGCGCTCATCGGCCGGGTCGAGATCAGTGTGACCTTGCCCTCGACGCGCGGGTCGACGATGAAGCTCTTGCCGGTGATCTGGCTGACCGCCTCGATCAGCACGCCGATGTCGGCGGCCTTGAAGTTCAGCGTGTGGCGACCGTCGCTTTCGGCGACCGGAACCGCGCCGGGTACGGCGACCTGCGGGGTCGGCGGTGACGCAGGTGCCTGTGCGGCGGCGGGAACCGCCAGCGCGAGCGCCAGCAGGACGGAAAGGGTTCGGGCAGGCAGCGGGCGGTGAAGCATCGGGTCTTCCAGGGCAGGCGGAATTGTTCTTCTCTACAGGCCGACGGGAATCTGCAGGGTCTTCCCGTCGCGGCGGACGCTGAGCGTAACCTGTCGCGCATCGCGCAGGCTGGTCATCAGTTCGGCCTGTCGCTGCGGCCCGTCGAGCGGGATGCCGTTGACCGCGACGACGACATCGCTGCTGCGCAGGCCGGTGCGCGCCAGCAGGTCGGAGTCGCGGCCGACCGACAGCCGGACACCGGCGAAGCGACCGTTCTCGATCACCGGGATCACGTTGACCTGGCGCGCCAGCTCCTCGATGTTGGCGCCGGCCAGCGCGCGTTGCGTCTCCAGCACCGGGGCGCCGGGCGAGATCATCGGATTGACGAAGCCGGGATAGGACGGTGCGCTGGCGACGCCGCGCGGTGCCGTGCGCGGCGCGGCAGCGCGACCGCCGTTCGCGGCAGCACCTTCAGCGGCGCGCGGCAGGCTCAGTGCTTCGGTGGCGCCGTTGCGGGTCAGCAGCACGCGGCCGGCGTAGATCGCATCGAGGCGGGCGTCGCCGGGCAGCGCATCGCCGACCCGGAAGGCGCGATCGACACCCTGATCGTCGGCGATGATCGCGATGCCGCCGCCTGGCTGGTCTTCACTGAGCGTGCCACGCAGCGTGAGTCGCAGCGCGGTTTCCGGCGCATCGCTGGCGAGCTGGCGCGGATCGAAGCCGGCCTGCGCGGTGCCGAACAGGTGCCATTGCGCGATGCTGCCGGTCGGTGCCGCGGCGATCGCGACGGACCGCGGCCGGTCGGTCGGCGGCAGTGGCGGCAGGGTCGGCCCGGCGACCAGCAGCCAGAACAGCCGTACGGCGAGCCACAGCACCGCCGCTGCGGCGAGCAGCAGCGCGATCCGCGGCCACCAGACCGAGTGGCCGTGCAGCCGGTCCCACAGCGCGACGCTCATGCGGGCGGACCGGGCTCCGTCAGTGCCGGCCGTGCGGCGGCCGCTTGATCAGCGCGCGCAGACGGCGGCCGATCCGGGTGATCAGCGACGGCGTCGACTCGGCGGCCGGCGTCTCCGTGCTGCGCTCCGGTGCGCCGTTGGCGACCTGCGGTGCAGCGCCCTGTTCGCCGTCGCGACGCGGACGCCGACGGCGCCGCCGACGCTTGCGCTCGGCCTCGCCTTCGCCGGCCGGACGCGCCGGACCGTCCGGGCGCGCTGCGCCGTCCTGCGCGGCAGCCGCGGGACGTTCGCTGCGCTCCGGAAGTTCGCCGCGTTCCGGACGTTCGCCGCGCGGGCGCTCGGCTGCTCCGCGATCGCGACCGCTGCGCTCGCCACGCGGACGCCGCTCGCCGTCGCGACCGCCGCCTTCGCCGCGCGTGCGGCGTCGCGGCCCACCGTCGCGGCGTTCCTTCTCGGCACGCTGCTCGCGGGCCTCGCGGAACACCGTGCTGAGGCTTTCCTCGGCCGGCAGTTCTTCCTCGCCCTCGACCACCGGCCGCGGCGCGCGCGGCAACGCGGTCAGCAGTTCCTCACTGACCGGCTCGACCGGGATCTTCTGCTCGATGTAGGCCTCGATGTCGGGCAGCGACATCGCGTACATCTCGCAGGCGAAGCTGATCGCGTCGCCTTCCGCGCCGAGTCGCGCAGTGCGGCCGATCCGGTGCACGTAGTCCTCGGCATCGAAGGGCAGGTCGTAGTTGTAGACGTGGCTGACGCCGTCGATGTGCAGGCCACGGGCGGCGACGTCGGTCGCGACCAGGATCTCGAGCTGCCCCTTCTGGAACCGCGCCAGCAGCGATTCGCGCTTCTTCTGCGGCACGTCACCGGACAGCACGCCGACCCGGTAGCCGGCCCGTTCGAGTGCGCGGGCGACCTTCTCGACCCACGACTTGGTGTTGACGAACACCATCGTCCGCGCGCCTTCCGAGCGCGACAGCAGACCGATCAGCAGCGGCAGCTTTTCCTCGTTGGCCGGGAAATAGATCCTCTGCCGGACCCGCGCGGCAGTGATCGATTCGGTCTCGACGACCAGCTTTTCCGGCTCGTTCATGTGCTCGTAGGCGAGCTCGAGCACGCGGTGCGACAAGGTCGCCGAGAACAGCAGCGTCTGCCGTTCGGTGCGCACCGGCATCCGCCGCAGCAGGAAGCGGATGTCCTTGATGAAGCCGAGGTCGAACATCCGGTCGGCCTCGTCGAGCACGCAGACCTCGCAGGCATGCAGCGAGACCACCTTGTGCTGCTTGACGTAGTCGATCAGCCGGCCCGGCGTC
This sequence comes from Lysobacteraceae bacterium, assembly GCA_041687455.1. Lineage (GTDB taxonomy): Bacteria > Pseudomonadota > Gammaproteobacteria > Xanthomonadales > Xanthomonadaceae > JAWLBY01. The sequence goes on from JAWLBY010000005.1 coordinate 54,366, forward strand.
GCGATGATGACGTCGGTGCCCTGCTGCAGCATCTCGCGCTGCTTGTCGTAGTCGACACCGCCGTAGATCAGCGCGAAGCGCAATCCGAGGTTGGAGCCGAACTTGACCGCGTCCTTGTGGATCTGGATCGCCAGCTCGCGGGTCGGCGCGAGGATCAGAGCGCGCGGATCCTCCGGCTTGCGTTCGGCCAGTGCCGGGCGGGTCAGCAGCCGGTTCATCAGCGCGACCAGGAACGCCAGCGTCTTGCCGGTGCCGGTCTGTGCCTGGCCAGCGACGTCGCGGCCGGCCAGCGCGAGCGGCAGGGTCATTGCCTGGATCGGTGTGCAGCGGGTGAATCCGGCAGCCTCGAGCCCGGCCAGCAGCGCCGGATGCAGCTCGAAGTTGGTGAAGGGGATATCGGTCAGCGGCTTGTCTGTCATGCCTTTCCTGGCCCGCCAACGGGCCTATGTCTGAGCCCCGCAGGGGCTGGTGCTGGCCCGGGCGGGCCTCGTCGCGCCTCCCGGGTAGTCACGGCGGCGCTGCTTGATCCGGGCGAGCCCCCGCCGCACACTCGCGGCCGGAGCCCGGACCTTGATCGGTCCGCGGATCGGCCCCAAGTGTATCCGAATGCGGCCGGAACCCACCGGCCGGACAGGAGTTATTCGTGAGCGAACGCGTGATCCACGTCGGCGACGCCGACTTCGAAGCCCAGGTGCTCAACTCCAGCGAGCCCGTCCTGGTCGATTTCTGGGCCGAGTGGTGCGGCCCGTGCAAGATGATCGGCCCGATCGTCGACGAGATCGCCGACAACTACGCCGGCCGGCTCAAGGTGGTCAAGATCAACATCGACCACAACCAGAAGACGCCGCGCAACTACTCGGTCCGCGGCATTCCGACCCTGATGCTGTTCAAGGACGGCAAGGTGCAGCAGACCCAGGTCGGAGCGGTCAGCAAGACACAGTTGACCCAGTTGATCGACCGCGCGCTGTAATCCGCGCAGCACCGCGCCGGCCGTCGCAGCGGCCCGGCGCGGCACGCCGCGACCGGTGACCCGCGGTCGGCGCTCCGATCGCTGCGGCGCCGCAACGCACTCCGCACGCCTGCGGCTGAATCATTTCGCCGCGCCCGCTTTACCGCCGAGCGCGGCCAGTGCTACCGTAACCGCCATCTACCGGAGCGTTCGCTCCGCGTGCCTCGAGCACCATCCTTCCTTCGTTTCGACGCTCGCCATTCCGCGAGGACGCCATCCGTGCACGACAATCCCCCCGAACACGGCGCCGAAGGCGCTGTCCGCGATTCGCGGTCGACTTCCACCCCGCAGCAGCCCTCGCTCGAACTCGGCAGCGATGCCGCACCGCGCGAGCGCGGCGAACGCCCCCCGCGCGAACGCAGCGAGCGGCCGGCCAAGGCCGAGCCGGCCGAGCAGGGCGCCGGCGAGCCGGCCCGGCCCGAACCGCGTGCCGAGGCTTCGGCTGGCGAGCCCGAGTCCGGCCACGGCGGCGAGCAGCCGCGTGACGGCGGCCAGCCGCGCGAGCGCGAAGGCCGCGGCCGCAACCGGCGCAACCGCCGCGATCGCGGCGATCGCGGCGAGCGCAGCAACGAGGCGCGCGGCGACGACCGGCCCGAGCGCGGCAACCGCGACGACCGCGACCGCGGCGAGCGCGAGAGCTTCCCGCCGTTCCAGGTGCCGCCGAATTTCCCGACCTATTCGCTGACCGACCTGAAGCGGATGAGCGCGGCGCAACTGCTCGACATCGCCGACCAGATCGGTCTCGGCGAAGCGGTCGCGCGGATGCGCAAGCAGGACGTCACGTTCGCGCTGCTGAAGGCGCTGACCCGCACCTCCGACGGCGTCGCCGGCGAAGGCGTGCTCGAGATTCTGCCGGACGGCTTCGGCTTCCTGCGTTCCAGCGACGCCAGCTACCTGGCCGGGCCCGACGACGTCTACATCAGCCCGAGCCAGATCCGCCGCTTCAACCTGCGCACCGGCGACTACCTGATCGGCAAGATCCGGCCGCCGAAGGATGGCGAGCGCTACTTCGCGCTGCTGAAGGTCGACACGATCAACGGCGAGCCGCCGGAGGCGTCGAAGAACAAGGTCCTGTTCGAGAACCTGACGCCACTGTTCCCGCGCGAACGCTTCAAGCTCGAACGCGGTAACGGCAGCACAGAAGACATCACCGGCCGAATCCTCGACCTGATGGCGCCGATCGGCAAGGGCCAGCGTGGCCTGATCGTGTCGCCGCCGAAGGCCGGCAAGACGATGCTGATGCAGAACGTCGCCCAGGCCATCGTGCACAACCATCCGGACGTGCACCTGATCGTGCTGCTGATCGACGAACGGCCGGAAGAAGTGACCGAAATGCAGCGCAGCGTGCGCGGCGAAGTGGTGTCGTCGACCTTCGACGAGCCGGCCGCCCGTCACGTGCAGGTCGCCGAAATGGTCATCGAGCGTGCCAAGCGGCTGGTCGAGCACAAGAAGGACGTCGTGATCCTGCTCGACTCGATCACCCGTCTGGCGCGTGCCTACAACACCGTCGTGCCAAGTTCCGGCAAGGTGTTGACCGGTGGCGTCGACGCCAACGCGCTGCAGCGGCCGAAGCGTTTCTTCGGTGCCGCGCGCAAGGCCGAGGAAGGCGGCTCGCTGACGATCCTCGCGACCACGCTGGTCGACACCGGCTCCAAGATGGACGAGGTGATCTACGAGGAGTTCAAGGGCACCGGCAACATGGAGGTGCACCTGGACCGCCGGATCGCCGAGAAGCGCGTCTACCCGGCGATCAACATCAACCGCTCCGGCACCCGCCGCGAGGAACTGCTGATCGAGCCGGATTACCTGCAGAAGATCTGGATCCTGCGCAAGCTGCTGCATCCGATGGACGAGCTGTCCGCGATGGAGTTCCTGCTCGACAAGATGAAGAACACCAAGACCAACGAGGAGTTCTTCAGCTTCATGAAGCGCTGAGTCTTCGGCAGCGGGCTCGAATGCAAAGCGGCGAAGCTTTCGGGCTTCGCCGCTTTGTTATCTGTAGGGGCGCAATGCGCCCGTTCCATCAGCCGCCGGGTGCTCGCGTCAACCGCGCTCGAGCAGTCGCCGCAGGTCGATGATTGCCGCGTTGGCGCGCGAGATGTAGTTCGCCATCACCAGCGAATGGTTGGCGAACAGCCCGTACGGCGATCCGTTCAGCACCACCGGGCTGTACAGCGTGCCCTGCGCCTCCTCCAGCTCGCGGATGATCTGCTTCAGCGACACGGCGGCGTTCTTGTCGGCCAGCACCGGCGCGAAGTCGTGCTCGACCGCGCGCAGGAAATGCAGCAGCGCCCAGGTCGCGCCACGCGCTTCGTAGAACACGTCGTCGATCTCGAGCCACGGCGTCTTGACGAGCTGGCTCTGTGGCGCCGCGGTCGATTGCTCGGCGCTCGGATCGCGGGCGAGGTCGATGTTCAGCCGTTCCTGGCCGACGCTGGCCGACAACCGCTGCGACAGTGAGCCGAGCCGTTTCTCGACCACCGCCAGCCAGTCGGCAAGATTGTCGGCGCGGGCATAGAACTGCGCGTCGTACTGGTCGGCATCGGCCAGCCGGGTGAGATAGCGCTCGAAGTGCTCGATCGCCTTGCGGTACTGGCCCTCCGAGGCCGGCAGCAGCCAGCGGTCGCTCGGTGTCGAGAACAGCGGGTCGGCCTCGAGCAGGTCGATGTCCTCGGTGCTTTGCGTCTGCGATCGCGAGAACTCGTTGCGGTAGGCCTTGGCCAGATCGCGGACCTGCACCAGCGCACCGAATTCCCAGCTCGGCACGTTGTCCATCCAGACCCCGGGCGGCGCCATGTCGTTGCCGAGATAGCCGCCGCGCTTGGACAGCAGCGTATCGGCAACCCGGATCAGCGTTTCGGTCGTCACGCTGCCGACCACCAGCGGCTGGCCGCGCTGCTGCGACGCGAGGCGCGCCGACTCGAGCACGTCGAAGCGATCCGGTTCGTGGTCCCACCACCACCAGAAGAACAGCACGACCAGCAACAGTGCGCCGAGCAGGCCGGTCAGCAGGTAGGCGATCCAGCCACGGCGTCCGGTTGCTGTCGTGGTGCGATTGAACATGGCGGGCTCTCCGTTACACGGGTTGCGCGCAGCATAGCGCGTGACTCCGATGACACCGATCGGTGGCGAACGTGACCGCTGTCTCTAACGTGACCGCTGTCTCTAGCGTGACCGGGTTGTCTCTGCGGCAGCAGCGGCGGTTCAAGCCCCTCTCCCGCCGGGAGAGGGGTTGGGGTGAGGGTACGACCGAAGCGCGATGGTCGAATTGTTCAGATGGTCGGCATCGCGCGATCGGAACGTCGGCAGCAGATCGAGCCGCTCGGCTTGCGGTGACCCTCACCCCCGGCCCCTCTCCCGACGAAAGAGGGGCGCAGGCGCCGCCGTCGCAGCGTGCCGCCTCACTCCGGCCGGTACACCTCGGCACCGGCGGCACGGAACTCGGCGGCCTTCTCGGCCATGCCCTGCTCGAGTGCCTGCTGCTCGCTGACGCCCTTGTCCGCGGCGTAGTCGCGCACGTCCTGGGTGATCTTCATCGAGCAGAAACTGGGGCCGCACATCGAGCAGAAGTGCGCGGTCTTGTGCGCGTCCTTCGGCAGCGTCTCGTCGTGGAACTCCTGTGCCTTCTCCGGATCGAGCGACAGGTTGAACTGGTCGGCCCAGCGGAACTCGAAGCGCGCCTTCGACAGCGCGTTGTCGCGGACCTGCGCGCCGGGGTGGCCCTTGGCGAGATCCGCTGCGTGGGCGGCGATCCTGTAGGTGATGATGCCGTCGCGGACATCCTGCTTGTTCGGCAGGCCGAGATGTTCCTTGGGCGTCACGTAGCAGAGCATCGCGGTGCCGTACCAGCCGATCATCGCGGCGCCGATCGCACTGGTGATGTGGTCGTAGCCGGGCGCGATGTCGGTGGTCAACGGGCCGAGCGTGTAGAACGGCGCTTCGCCGCACTCGCGCAACTGCTTGTCCATGTTCTCGCGGATCAACTGCATCGGCACATGGCCGGGGCCTTCGATCATGGTCTGCACGTCGTGACGCCAGGCGATCTTCGTCAGTTCACCCAGCGTTTCCAGTTCGGCGAACTGCGCGGCATCGTTGGCGTCCTGGATCGAACCCGGGCGCAGGCCGTCGCCGAGCGAGAAGGCGACATCGTAGGCGCGCATGATGTCGCAGATTTCCTCGAAGTGCGTATAGAGGAAACTCTCGGTGTGGTGCGCCAGGCACCACTTGGCCATGATCGAGCCGCCGCGCGAGACGATGCCGGTGCGGCGCTTCGCGGTCAGCGGGATGTACGGCAGGCGCACGCCGGCGTGGATCGTGAAGTAGTCGACGCCCTGTTCGGCCTGTTCGATCAGCGTGTCGCGGAACAGCTCCCAGGTCAGCTCCTCGGCGCGGCCGTCGACCTTCTCCAGTGCCTGGTAGATCGGCACCGTGCCGATCGGTACCGGCGAGTTGCGGATGATCCACTCGCGGGTTTCGTGGATGTGCTTGCCGGTGGACAGGTCCATCACGGTGTCGGCGCCCCAGCGGATCGCCCAGACCAGTTTCTCGACTTCCTCGGCGATGCCCGACGAGACCGCCGAATTGCCGATGTTGGCGTTGATCTTCACCAGGAAGTTGCGGCCGATGATCATCGGCTCGGTTTCCGGGTGGTTGATGTTGCACGGAATGATCGCGCGACCGCGGGCGACCTCGTCGCGGACGAATTCCGGCGTCACCACCGGCGGGATCGCGGCGCCGAAACTCTCGCCCGGATGCTGGCGCAGCAGACCGGCATCGCGCAGCGCATCGATCCGCTGGTTCTCGCGAATCGCGACGAATTCCATCTCCGGCGTCACGATGCCGCGCCGCGCGTAGTGCATCTGGCTGACGTTGGCGCCGGACTTCGCGCGCCGTGGCGGATGCACGGCCGGGAAGCGCACCGCTGCAAGCTTCGGATCGGTCGCGCGCCGGCGACCGAATTCCGACGACAGGTCGGTCAGCGCGTCGGTATCGCCGCGCTCGGCGATCCAGCGCGCCCGCAGTGGCGCGAGGCCGGCGGCCAGGTCGATCCGCGCGTCCGGGTCGCTGTACGGACCGGACGTGTCGTAGACCGCGAGCGGCGCATTCGGCTCGGCGCCGAACACCTTCGGCGTGTCCGACAGCAGGATCTCGCGCATCGGCACGCGCAGGTCGGGGCGGCTGCCCTCGACGTGGATCTTGCGGGAACCGGGGATCGGGCGGGTGACCTCGTCGGACAGCGCGCTGGTCTGGCGGAGCAGGTCGGAAGGCTGGGCGTTCATCGTCGTCCTTCAGCGAATGGACGAAGCGGGGCCCAGGCCCGGACAGGCCGGGCGAGGAAGCTTCCCTACGCCGGTATCAGCCGGATCAGGTTCGAAGGGTCTGTCTCAGCCCGGCACGCCGGGCACCCCCGCTTCTCGAGGCTCGCATTCAAGCATGCGCGCGCTGATCAGGCCAGTGGCCGGATGAACGGCCGCAGCACGGACGTGGGCAGCGCGCTCCGCGACCTCATGAGGTATCCGGGCTAGAGGTCGTCGTTTCCGGCCGCCGGGTCGTCCAGGCCGAACGACGGCGCATCGTGCATGACGTCGTCGTCCTCCGGGGCGACCACGACGTCACGCACCGGGCCGGCTGCGCGCCCCTTGGGCATCGTGACGAGGTCATCGGCGGCATCGACTGCCAGCAGCAGTTCGCTGCGGCGCTCGGCCGGTACCTGTTGCCAGTGGCAGCCGAGCAGCGCGCCTTCCAGCGCGTACAACAGGTTCAAGCTGGGACGGAAGCCGGCACGCTTGACCTTCAGGAACGCCGCCACCGCGCCAAGTGCACGCAGGTCGTCTTCGGTGCGGATGCCGACCTGGCGCAACCACGCGGCCGATTTCGGTCCCACATTCAGCAGTTTCGCCTTGCTCATCGGTTCTCCCGTGATGCGTCATCCGGCGCGGCAACTGTCGATGAACGCCGACGCTATCGATTCGAGGCCGCGCTGGTCGTCGGCATCGAAACGGTCGAGGATCGGGCTGTCGAGGTCGAACACGCCGAGCAGCCGATCGCCGTCGAGCAGCGGCACGACCAGTTCCGAGCGCGACGCCGAATCGCACGGGATGTGGCCGGCAAACGCGGCGACATCGGCCACCCGCTGGGTGCGCTGCTCGGCGGCGGCGGTGCCGCAGACGCCGCGACCGAGCGCGATCCGGACGCAGGCCGGATGACCCTGGAACGGACCGACCACCAGCTCGCGGCCATCGAAGAAGTAGAACCCGACCCAGTTCAGATCCGGCAGCGCATGGAACACCAGCGACGCCAGGTTGGCCGCGTTGGCGACCCGGTCCGGTTCGCCGGCGATCAGCGCGCGCGCCTGGTCGAGCAACTGCTCGTACTGCTCGCGCTTGCTGCCGTTCAACACCGCCTGCTCGAACATCGCTGATCCATGCAATCGGGCAGCACAGTGTACCGACGTCGGCGGCAGCGAGGCGCCGGCTGCTAGAGTGGCGGGATGACCAACGACTGCATCCGACCCGTCACGCCTGCGGCGGGCTGCTCGCGGCCGCGAGCATTGTCATGATCGACCGGCTGTACGTGACCGGCACCGACACCGGCATCGGCAAGACGGTGGTGTCGGCCGCGCTGCTGCGTGCGCTGGCCCGGCGTGGCCTGCGTGCGGTCGGCATGAAGCCGGTCGCGAGCGGCTGCGAGGACGGTGGCGAAGGCTGGCGCAACGACGACGCGCTGGTGCTGCAATCGGCCGGCGGCGTGGCCGTCGACTACGCGCTGGTCAATCCGTATCCGCTGCCGGAGCCGACCGCGCCGGAGATCGCCGCGGCGCGCGCCGGGGTCGATCTGCAGCTCGAGCCGATCGCGCAGGCATTCGCGCGGTTGCACGCCGATGCCGACATCATCGTCGTCGAAGGCGTCGGTGGCTGGCTGGCGCCGCTGTCGCGCGAGGCGATGCAGTCGGATCTGGTGCGGCGGCTCGATCTGCCGGTGCTGCTGGTGGTCGGCATCCGGCTCGGCTGCATCAACCACGCACTGCTCAGCGCGCGGGCGCTGCTCGACGACGGTGTTGCGCTGCTCGGCTGGATCGGCAACCGGATCGATCCGGCCATGGCGTTTGCCGACGACACCGTGCGGATCCTGCGTGACCGGTTGCCGCTGCCGTACCTGGGCGAGCTGCCGTTCGGAGCCGCCGGGGCCGCCGCCGCCGAAGCGCTGGCCGGCGCGGCGGCTCGCCTCGCCGACCGCTGAGTCGGGACGCGCTCAGCGCGGCAGGCGCAGCACGAAGCAGGCGCCGCCGAGCGGACTGGCGCAGGTCACGAGCTGGCCGCCGTGCTCCTCGGCGATCTTGCGGACGATCGCGAGGCCGAGGCCGGTGCCTTTCGGCTTGGTGCTGCGGTACGGCTCGAACCAGCCGGCATCGAACTCGGCCGGCAGGCCGGGGCCGTCGTCGGCGACGCTGAGCTCGACCAGCGGCCGCTCGCCGTCCAGCACGCGGGTGCCGACCTCGATCCTGACCCGCTCGCGCTCGGCACCGGCTTCCTGCGCGTTCTTGATCAGGTTGTGCAGCACCTGCCGCAGTCGGCCGGCGTCGCCGCGCACGATCGGTGCCGGCGTCGCCAGCCGGGTGTCGAACTGCAGTCGCGGGTCGCCGGCGTACAGTTCGCGCAGGTCGTCGACCAGCGCGTTCAGATCGACCGGCTCGCGCCGCAGCACCTGCGGCCGGGCGTAGTCGCCGAACGCATTGACCAGCGTCTTCAGTGCCTCGACCTGGGCGACGATCGTGTGCGTCGCGCGATCGAGCACCTGGGCTTCCGGTTCGGCCAGGCCCGGCAGCACGCGACGCCGCAGCCGTTCGGCCGAGAGCTGGATCGGCGTCAGCGGATTCTTGACCTCGTGCGCGAGCCGTCGGGCGACTTCGGCCCACGCCGCGTCGCGACGCGCGCGATCGATCTCGGTGGTGTCGTCGAACACCGCGACGACGCCGTCGTCGGGCAGCCGGGCGCCGCGCACGATCAGCAACTGCCGCTCGCCACCCCGCGGCAGCGCCACTTCCTCGCGAAACTCCGGTGCGCCTTCGCGGGCGCGCGCCAGCACCAGCTCGAACAGCGGCGCGCAGTCCGGCGCGCTGCGGCGCAGTTCGGCCAGCGTGCTGCCGATCCGGCTCGCCAGCGGTTCGTCGAGCAGCGTCGAGGCGGCCTGGTTGGCACCGCGCAGGCAGCCGCCGGCATCGACGATCAGCACGCCGGAACTCAGCCGCGCCAGCACCGTCTCGAGGAAGGCACGCTGTCGCTCGGTCTGCTCGGCGCTGCTGCGCGCGGCCGCGCTGGCCAGGCGCAGTTCGCGCAGCATCCGGTTGAAGCTGTCGATCAGGAAGCCGAGTTCGTCGTTCGGCGCCGGCGGCAGGTCGGCATCGTAGCGACCGGCGGCGACCGAGCGGGTGGCACTGGCGAGGCGACCGATCGGTGCGACCAGCCGCCGGGTCAGCGCGAACGCCGACAGGATCGCCAGCAGCACCGAGATCAGCAGCACGAAACTCAGGATCAGCGCGAAGGCGAGTTTCAGCGCGTCGCGCAGGAAACGCGCCTGGCGCACCGCAGCGGCCCCGTTTTCGATGCTCCGCGCGCGCTCGGCGTAGGCATCCGGCAACGCATACAACGCCTGCAGCAGCGGCTCGGCGCCAGGGCGGCCCGGCAGCCGCCGCAGCAGGCGCAACTGCATCCGCTGCTCGTCGACCTCGGCGGCACCGTAGTGACCGCGACCGGTCAGGGCCAGCCGCTCGGCGTCTCCGGGCGGCGTCGATTGAAGCCAGTCCGGGTCGGCCGCGGCCAGCGCGCGCAGCCGGCCGTCGGCCGAGTACACCGCCAGTTGCCGCGCCTCGCTGCGGTCGATCAGCGCCTCCAGCGTGGCCGACCAGTCCGTTCCAGCGCTGGCGTCGATGTCGTCCAGCAGCGTGTCGAGCTCGCTATCGGCGAGCTGCAGTCGCAGATCGAGATAGAGCCGGCCGATCCCGACCGCCTGCTCCAGTGCCTCGGCGCTGTTGGCCTGCAGCCAACTGTCGACCGTCGCGCCGATGAAGCGCAGCGAAAAGCCGTAGACCAGCAGCACCGGCGGCAGCGCCAGCACCAGCAGCCAGACCAGCAGCCGCCGCGTCATCCGTGCGCCCGGCACCTGCTGCCGGAGCTGCCGGCGCAGCCGCCACAACCGCTGCAGGATCGCGACCGTCAATGCCAGCAGCGCCAGTGCCGCGATCACGAACACGAACGGGTAGTAGCGCGCGTAGCCCTGGCCCAGGCCCTCGGCATCGGCGGCCAGGTACAGCGCGCTCAGCATCAGCAGCGCCAGTGCCAGCACCAGCGCCGCGGTGCCGAGCTTGACGATCAGGCGCGAGCGGCTTGCCATGCGGTCGGCGGCGACACCAGTCGCCAGTCATCGGGACGCAGCAGCGCCGGAAAGCGCAGCGGGGTCGGCAGCGAGGTCAGATCGAGTGCGACCGCGACCACGCCGGTGCAGTCGTCGGCCACCGGCGCCGACAGCGGCAGGCGGACCCGGTCGAGCGCCGCCAGCAGCGCGCTGCGGCGGCTGAAACGGCGCACCGGCTGGCGTGACTGGCGCAGTTCGTAGCTGCGCGTCAGCGCGGTGTAGCGCAGTTCGATCACGGCGGAATCGGCGTGGGTGCTGCAGCGGTCGATCCGGTACACCAGTCGCAGCGGAATGCCGGAGCCGAGTGCATCGAGCATGGTCGGCGACAGGTGTAGTTGCTGGGTCACTTCGAGCTGCGGTCCGCCGGCGGTGTCGAGCAGCCGCGCCTGGCTGATGCGGGCGCGCTCCGGGGTCTCGCCGAGGCAGCCGGCCAGCAGCGCCGCCGCGAGCAGTACGCCGGCGGCTCGGGTCATCCGCTCAATCCGGCTTGTCGAGCACGGCATAAAAGAAGCCGTCCATGCCGCGATCGCCGGGCAGGCGTTGACGGCCGGCACCGGTGCGGCGGCCGAACCGCGCGCCCGGATCGACCGCCACGGCGTCGCGATGGCGTGCGAGGAAGGCATCGATCTGGCGGGCGTTCTCGTCCGGCAGCACGGAGCAGGTCGCATAGACTAGACGTCCGCCCGGGCGCAGCAAAGGCCACATCGCATCGAGCAAGCGCCGCTGCTCGGCGGCCAGTGCGGCAACGTCGGCGGGCCGCCGATGCCAGCGGATGTCCGGCTGGCGGCGGATCACGCCGGTTGCCGTGCACGGTGCATCGAGCAGGATCCGGTCGAACGGCCGCCCGTCCCACCAGGCCGAGACATCGGCGGCGTCGGCGCATTGCGTCGCGGCATGCACGCCGACCCGCGTCAGGGTCTGCTCGACCCGGCGCAGCCGGGCCGGATCGCGGTCGAGCGCCAGCAGCTCGAGATCGACCGCTTCGAGCAACGCGGCCGCCTTGCCGCCCGGGGCTGCGCAGGCATCGAGCACGCGCTCGCCGGCGCGCGCGCCGAGCAGGTCGGTGCAGGCCTGGGCCGATCCGTCCTGCACCGACACCCAGCCGTGCTCCCAGCCGGGCAGCGACGTCACCGGGCGCGATTCGGGCAGCCTCAGTGCGGCCGGTAGTTCGGGGTCGAGCTCGAACGCGATGCCGGCTTCGCGCAGCCGTGAGTGGTAGTCGAGCGGATCGATCCGGCGCCGGTTGACCCGCAGCCACAGCGGGGCTTCGTCGTTGTTGGCGGCGACGATCGCCGGCCAGTCGTCAGGCCAGGCGGTGCGCAATGCGTCGAGCAGCCACGGCGGGTGGGCGTGGCGGTAGCGGTCGTCGGCAGCGAGCGCCTGCTCGATCGCGTCACGCTCGCGCTCGAAGCGACGCAGCACCGCGTTGACCAGCCCGACCAGCCGCGGCTGGCCGAGCGTGCGCGCGGCCTCGGCGGTGGCGCCGATCGCGGCGTAGGCCGGCAACCCGAGCCGCTCGAGCTGGGCCAGTCCGGCCAGCAGCAGGCCATGCACGGCGCGGGCACTGACCGGCAGCGGCCGCTCGAGCAGGTGTTCGAGGATCGCCTCGTAACGCGGCAGGAAGCGGCAACCCTGCATCGCGATCGCCTCGCACAGCGCGCGGTCGCGGCTGTCGTCGAGCCGGTCGCGCAGCGCCGGCAGTGCGCTCTTCAGCGAGCGGCCGTCAAAACGGACCGCGCTCAGCGCGCGGGCAGCGGCGGCTCGCGGTGCGGCGCCACTCACGCGATCGATGCCATGCGCAGCTCGGGCCGGGCGTTCAGGAAATCGGCCACCGGCAGCGGGCGGCCGCCTTCGCGCTGGACCACTGTCAGCCGCAGCGCGCCGTCGCCGCAGGCGATGTCGAGCCCGTCACGCGAGGCGCCCAGCACGCTGCCCGGTGCTGCCGTCGGCGCCGTGGCGAGCGGCCGCGCGCGGTGGATCCGCAGCCGTTCGCCAGCAACCTGCGCCTCGGCCACCGGCCACGGCGAGAACGCCCGTACCCGCCGTGCCAGCAGCGTCGCCGGCTGGCTCCAGTCGAGCTGCGCTTCGCGCTTGTCGAGTTTGCTGGCGTAGGTGACGCCGTCGGCCGGTTGCGGCGTCGGCTGCGGACGCAGGCCGGCACGCAGCAGCCCGATGCCGTCGCGCAGCACCTCGGCGCCGAGCGCGGCGAGCCGATCATGCAGCTCGCCGGCAGTCTCGTCGTCGCCGATCGGCGTTGCCAGCCGCAGCAGCACCGGGCCGGTATCGAGGCCCTTCTCCATCTGCATCAGGCAGACGCCGGTCTCGGCATCGCCGGCTTCGATCGCCCGCTGGATCGGTGCCGCACCGCGCCAGCGCGGCAGCAGCGACGCGTGGACGTTCCAGCAGCCGAAGCGCGGGATGTCGAGCACCGCCTGCGGCAGGATCAGCCCGTAGGCGACCACCACCAGCAGGTCCGGCTGCAGATCGCGCAACTGCTGCCGGACCTCGGCGTTGCGCAGAGACTCCGGCTGGCGGACCTCGATGCCGGCCGCCAGCGCGGTCCGCTTGACCGGGCTCGGCTGAAGCTGCCGGCCGCGGCCAGCCGGACGATCCGGTTGCGTGTAGACGGCAATCGGCGGTACCGGTCCCTGGATCAATGCCTCGAGGCACGGAACGGCGAATTCCGGCGTGCCGGCGAACACCACGCGCAGCGCGGAACGGGAGTCGGTCATCGGGTCGCTCGGCAGACGAAGGTCGGAAGTTGTTCCGGCGCCGCGCGGCAGCGGCAGGCGCGGGTGCCGCGGCGGCGGTCGCTCAGGCCGCGTTGGCGCGGCGGTTCTTGGCCAGTCGACGCTTGACCATCTCGCGCTTCAGCGGCGACAGGTAGTCGACGAACAGGCGGCCGTCGAGGTGGTCCATCTCATGCTGGATGCAGACCGCCAGCAGGCCGTCGGCGGCGAGTTCGTAGGGCTGGCCATGCCGGTCCAGCGCGCGAACGGTGATCCGATCATGGCGGCTGACGTCGGCATAGATGCCCGGCACCGACAGACAGCCTTCCTGATGCACCTGGCTGCCTTCATGGCTGGTGATCTCCGGGTTGATGAACACCCGCGGCTCGTTCTTGTCCTCGCTGACGTCGATGACCATGAAGCGCAGGTGGGTGTCGACCTGGCTGGCGGCCAACCCGATGCCCGGCGCCTGGTACATGGTCTCGAACATGTCGTCGATCAGTTGCTGGAAGGCCGGCGTGAAATCGGCCTCGACCACGGCGCGGGCCTTGGTTCGCAGGCGCGGATCGGGGAATTCGAGAATCGGTAGCTGGGCCATGACGATCAGATGTGGCCGGCGGACGCACGGCACAAGAGGGATGGACCGATTCTAGCGGCTTTGCAGGACCGCTGCCGGTGCCATTTCACGGCCTCGACCTTTGGGCTATAGTGCCGGCGTCCTGCGTGGGGAAACAGGTAGATGGCCGCCATGCTTAAAAAGTTCCTTACGGTTTGTGCCGCTGCGTTGCTGAGCTTCAGCGCGATCGCTGTCGCAGTCGAGCTGCGCAAGGATCATCCCGACACCTACGTGGTGGTCCGCGGCGATACGCTGTGGGACATCGCCGGTCGTTTTCTCGAGCAGCCGTGGCGCTGGCCGGAGATCTGGCAGGCCAACCCGCAGATCGAGAATCCGCACCTGATCTATCCGGGCGACGAGATCAGCCTGGCCTATCTCAGCGACGGCCGGCCGCAACTGTCGGTGCGGCGACTGTCGCCGCAGGTGCGGCGGACGCCGATCGATGCGATCCCGACCGTGCCGCTGGCCGACATCGAAGGCTTCCTGACCCGCACCCGCATGCTCGACGAGGATGAAGTCGAGCGGCTGCCGTACGTGCTGGGGGTCGAGGAATCGCGGCTGCGAGCCGGGCCGGGCGAGGTCGTCTATGTGCGCGGCGCCGATTTCCAGCCCGGCCAGCAATGGGCGGTGGTGCGTCCGACCATCCGTTACGCGGTCCACCCGCATCCGGCCACCGAGCGGCCGCGACTCAAGCGTGATCCGTGGAACGCCCGCGACGGGCTCGACTCGCAGACATCCGGCATCGAGTGGGCGTACTACGCGGCGTCCGACAACGGCTTCGAAGTGCTCGGCTACGAAGTGATCCAGATGGCGACCGGACAGATCACCCGCGGCGGCGATCCGGCCACGCTGCTGCTCGATGTCCAGGGCCGTGAGGTCCGCCAGGGCGACCTGCTGATGCCGGTCGAGCCGCAGCCGTTCGACCTGAACTTCCATCCGCGCGCACCGCGCTCGCTGCCGCCGGGCCTGCAGATCCTCGCGATGACCGATCGTTCGACCTGGGGCGGCCCGCGTGACGTCGTTGCGCTGTCGGCCGGGGCCCGCGAAGGCATCGAGAATGGCCAGGTGTTCGCGATCTACGCGCCGGGCGACGAAGTCCGCGACGACATCCGCCACAAGCAGCGGCTGGTCGCAAACCTGCCGAGTCGCAAGGTCAAGCTGCCGGACGAGTTCGTCGGTCACGTGATGGTGTTCCGGACCTTCGACAAGGTCAGCTACGGCCTGATCATGGACGCGATCCGGCCGGCACATCTGGAAGATCGGCTCGGCATGCCGCTCGGCTACTGAGCCGGGCGCACGCAGACCTCGAATGCCGCGCTCCGTGGCGTCCGCCGAGGCGCGTGCCTGGCTGACGCTGATCCGCGCCCCCGGTCTCGGTGGCGTGCGGATCCGCGAACTGCTGGGCCGCTTCGGCTCGGCTGCGGCGGCAATCGCCGCCGGCCCGTCCGGCTGGCGCCAGGCCGGCATTCCGGCCGCCGCCTGCGATGCCTTGTCGCAGCCTGATCCGGCCCGGATCGACGACGACCTGCGCTGGCTGGATGCCGCCGACCACCATCTGCTGACCTGCGACAGCGACGACTTCCCGGCCCTGCTCGCGCGGATGCCGGCCGCGCCGGCCGCGCTGTTCGTGGTCGGCGATCCGGGCCTGCTGTGGCTGCCGCAGATCGGTATCGTCGGCAGCCGCAATCCGACTGCCGGCGGCCGCCAGAATGCCGCCGATTTCGCCGCGACCCTTGCGCGCGCCGGCCTCGCGGTGACCAGCGGTCTGGCCGAGGGCATCGACACCGCCGCTCACGCAGCAGCGTTGGCCGCCGGCCAGCCGACCCTCGCCGTGATGGGGACCGGGCCGGACCGGATCTACCCGGCCGGGCAGCGCCGGCTGGCCGAGCGGATCGTCGCCGCCGGCGCGCTGGTCAGCGAACTGCCGCCCGGCACCGGCGCCCAGCGCGAGCACTTTCCGCGGCGCAACCGGATCATCGCCGGGCTGTCGCTGGGCGTGCTGGTGGTCGAGGCGGCGGCGCGCAGCGGGGCTCTTATCACCGCCCGGCTCGCCAGCGAGGCGGGCCGCGAAGTGTTCGCGATCCCCGGGTCGATCCACAACCCGATGGCGCGCGGCTGCCACCGGCTGATCCGCGATGGCGCCGCATTGGTCGAGACGGCGCAGGACGTGTTCGACGCGCTCGGCCCGGTGGCCCGCGAACTCGGCGCCGAGCTGCGTCGGCGGATTGCTGCCGATCCGGCCGCACCGGCGGCGGTCGGCGGCGCCCCGTCGGCTGCAACGGCGGACGACGCCGAGCGGGTTCGGCTGTGGCAGGCGCTCGGCTTCGACCCGGTCGGCGTCGACGAACTGGCGGCACGCACCGGGTTGACCGTCGCCGCCCTGTCCTCCATGCTGCTGGTAATGGAACTGGAGGGCCGGGTGGTCGCCGCGCATGGCCGCTACGCCCGCTGCGGCACCTGACGTCCCATACCGCGCTGCTGTCGTGGCGCAGGCAGAGGATGGATGAAAGAATCGATTCTGGACGTATTGCTGTACCTGTTCGAGAACTACTTCTACGAAGACCCGGACGCGGTCCGCGACCGTGAGTCCCTGCAGACCGGCCTGGTCACCGCCGGATTCAGCCCCGCCGAAATCACCAAGGCCTTCGACTGGCTCGACGAGCTGGCGCAGGGTCGCGGCCGGCTGCCGGACCAGGTCGGCTCGACGGCCGGCCCGGTGCGGGTCTACTCGGACCGCGAGGAAGCACGGCTCGACGCCGAATGCCGCGGATTCATGCTGTTCCTCGAACAGGCCGGCGTGCTCGATGCCGAGCGCCGCGAGCTGGTGGTCGACCGGGTGCTGGCGCTCGACCACGAACTCATCGACATCGAAGACCTCAAGTGGGTGGTGTTGATGGTGCTGTTCAACCAGCCCGGGCAGGAAGCCGCGTTCGCCTGGATGGAAAATCACATGTTCGACGACGCCGGTGACGTGCTGCACTGATCCGGGCGGAACGATTGATTGCGAACGATTGCGCCTGCGGGCACCTGTGATCGCCCGCAATGCGGTCCGGCGTGGCGACGAATGTCGATTCGCGCGCGCCCCCTGACGGCACCGCCACTCCCGGCGCCCACGAGCGCCGCGCCCGACAGCCCAACTGTCCGCCACGCTCCGGCCCGGCTTGACAGCCCGCGAGCGGCTGTGGCTCAACTGAATTAAGGAATCCGGCCCCGGCAACGGGGGCCGGAGACCGCCGCATGCCGCCGCGATCGCAAAACGAACGCTCCGGTCGCACGTAATCGGCTCCGGACGCTGTACGCTACGCCGCCCGGCGCCTTCGCCGGCCCCGACTCGCCCCTGCAGGACCAGCAAACCCATGGCGAAAAACCTGCTCATCGTCGAGTCGCCGGCCAAGGCCAAGACGATCAACAAGTATCTCGGCAAGGACTTCCATGTGCTGGCGTCCTACGGCCATGTGCGCGATCTGGTGCCGAAGGAAGGCGCGGTGGATCCCGACCACGACTTCGCGATGAACTACACGCTGATCGACAAGAACGAGCGGCATGTCGAGGCGATCGCGAAAGCGGCCAGGGCCGCCGATGCGCTCTATCTCGCGACCGACCCGGACCGCGAAGGCGAGGCGATCAGTTGGCACATCGCCGAGATCCTGCGTGAGCGCGGCCTGCTGAAGGACAAGCCGCTGCACCGCGTCGTGTTCACCGAGATCACGCCGCGCGCGATCAAGGAAGCGATCGCGAAGCCACGCGACGTCTCGAACGACCTGGTCAACGCGCAGCAGGCGCGCCGCGCGCTCGACTATCTGGTCGGCTTCAATCTGTCGCCGGTGCTGTGGCGCAAGGTGCAGCGCGGCCTGTCGGCCGGTCGCGTGCAGAGCCCGGCGCTGCGCATGATCGTCGAGCGCGAGGAACAGATCGAAGCCTTCGTCGCTCGCGAATACTGGACCGTCGAGGCGCAGCTCGCGCACGACGTCACGCCGTTCAATGCCCGGCTGCTGCAGCTCGACGGCAGGAAGTTCGAGCAGTTCGACCTGACCAACGAGCGCGACGCCGAAGCGGCGCGCCAGCGGCTCGAGCAGGCGGCGGCCGGCAGGCTGGTCGTGGCCGACGTGCAGAGCAAGGAGCGCAAGCGCCGGCCGGCGGCACCGTTCATCACCTCGACGCTGCAGCAGGAAGCCGCGCGCAAGCTCGGCTTCTCGACCAGCCGGACGATGCGGATCGCGCAGAAGCTGTACGAAGGCGTCGCGCTCGGCGACGAAGACACGGTCGGCCTGATCAGCTACATGCGTACCGACTCGACCCACCTGTCGGACGAGGCGATCGCGGAACTGCGGCAGACCATCGTTCGCGAGTTCGGCCCGCACGCGCTGCCGGCGCAGGCCAACGTCTACAAGACCAAGTCGAAGAACGCGCAGGAAGCGCATGAGGCGATCCGCCCGACCTCGGCCCTGCGCACGCCGGGCTCGGTCGCGCGCTTCCTCGATCCGGATGCGGCGCGGCTGTACGAGCTGATCTGGAAGCGCAGTGTCGCCTCGCAGATGGTCCCGGCCACGCTGAACACGGTATCGGTCGACCTGGCCGCCGGCGACGCACACCGGTTCCGCGCCAGCGGCACCACGGTCATCGACCCCGGCTTCCTCGCCGTCTACGAGGAAGGCCGCGACCAGAAAGGCCCGGAAGACGACGACCAGGGCCGCAAGCTGCCGCAACTGCGGGTCGGCGAAGCGATCAAGCTGGCCGCGATCGTCGCCGACCAGCATTTCACCGAGCCGCCGCCGCGCTATTCCGAAGCAAGCCTGGTCAAGGCGCTCGAGGAGCACGGCATCGGCCGACCGTCGACCTACGCCAGCATCATCCAGGTGCTGCTGAACCGCGAGTACGTCTATCTCGACAGCCGACGTTTCAAGCCGACCGATGTCGGCCGCGCGGTCGCCAGGTTCCTGTCCGGTCATTTCAGCCAGTATGTCGATTACGACTTCACCGCACGGCTCGAGGACGAACTCGATGCGGTCAGTCGTGGCGAGGAGGACTGGCTGCCGCTGATGGAGCGGTTCTGGAAGCCGTTCAAGTCGCTGGTCGAGGAAAAGAGCCAGTCGGTCGACCGTTCGGAGGCGACCGGCGCCCGCGCGCTCGGCGCCGATCCGGTGTCCGGCAAGCCGGTCAGCGTGCGGCTCGGTCGCTACGGGCCGTTCGCGCAGATCGGCAGCGCCGACGACGAGGACAAGCCGAAATTCGCGTCGCTGCGGCCCGGCCAGAGCATGCACACGATCACGCTGGCCGACGCGCTCGAACTGTTCAAGCTGCCACGCACGCTCGGTGACGACAACGGCGAGCCGGTCTCGGTCGCGATCGGCCGCTTCGGGCCGTTCGCCAAGCGCGGCAGCACCTACGCCTCGCTGAAGAAGGAAGACGATCCGTACACGATCGACTTCGAGACTGCGCTGGCGCGGATCCGCGAGAAGGAAGAGGCGGCCGCCAACCGGATCATCAAGCAGTTCGACGGCTCCGACATCCAGATCCTCAACGGACGTTACGGTCCTTACGTGACCAACGGCGCCAGGAACGGCCGCATCCCGAAGGATCGCGAACCGGCCTCGCTGACGCTGGCCGAATGCGAAGCGATCATCGCTGCCGCGCCGGACCGTCCGGCCCGCGGCCGTGGCGCGGCGAAGAAGGCTGCGGCAAAGAAGACCGTCGCCAGAAAGCCGGCCGCCGAGGGCGCGCCGGCAAAGAAGGCCGCAGCGAAGAAGCCGGCAGCGAAGAAGCCGGCCGCGAAGAAGGCGGCTGCGAAGAAAACCGCGAGCAAGACCGCGGCCAGGAAGGCTTCGGCCAAGCAGCCGGCGGCGAAGAAGTCGACCGCGACAAAGCGCAGCGCAGCGCGTAAGTCGGCGGCGGGCTGACGGCGGCGGGGCGCCGCGCGCTCCGTGTGGCTGCAACTGCGCTGACGATCCAGGACGGCCGCCCGCAGGGGCGGCTTCAGCCGCGATCTCTCGCCGAGCGCTGCCGACGCGCGTGGCCATCCGCAAGGCGCTGACCCGCTTGCCGTCGCCCCCGCGCAGGCGGGGGCTCAGCGACTTGAACCACGAGCACACGGCACTGGGCGCGCGCCTGCGGGGGCGACGAGCAAGGACAAGGCCGTGGCGACGCAGCCTGTGTAAACCTGCGGCCAGGCGTTGACGCAGCCTGCGCAGGCTACGGCCAGTCGTTGACGCCGGGACCCCAGTCTTCGCCGTGCTTGCGGACGACGCAGAAGCGCTGCCCGGTCGGTGCCTCCATGACCCACCAGCGCTCGCGCGGGAATGCGACCCGCCTGGCGCCGAGCGCCTCGAGCCGGGCCACTTCGGCGTCGAGGTCGTCGGTCTCGATGTCGAGATGCACCCGCGACGGGTGCTCGACCGTCTGCACCTCGATGTGCAGATCGCCGGGGCCGTCACGCAACTGCGCATAGCGACCGCCGCCGTCCTGGTCGGGATCGATCACCGGCAGGCCGAGTGCACCGGACCAGAACCGGGATGCGTCGTCCAGCGACTCGGTCTGGCAGTCGATGATGAAGCCGGCGAGGCGGCTGCGGTGGGCCATGCTCGGGTGCTCCATTCAAAGCTTCATTGTGGGCGCGGTCCGCCCGGCATGGCCGGAGGACGAGCGGGCGTCCTGCACGGGCGCCGCGTCGCGCGCGGCGCCCGTGGCCGCTCAGTCCGGCAGCGCCAGGTCGTCGAGCACCGCGCGCAGGAAGCGCGCCGCCTCGCCGCCGGTCGCGGCACGGTGGTCGAAGGTCAGCGACAGCGGGATGACCCGGTGCGCGGCAAAGCCGCCCATCACCGGCGTCATCTGGTGCCGCAGCCGGCCGGCGGCGAGGATCGCGACGCACGGCGGCACCACGATCGGCGTCGCGTAGCGCCCGGCGAACTTGCCGAAATTCGACAGGCTGATCGTGTAGCCGGACAGTTCCGAGGCCGGCACGCTGCGATCCTTGACCTGCGCGACCAGCCGGTCGACGCCGGCACGGATGCCGGCCGCGTCGAGCACATCGGCGTTGCGCAGCGCCGGCACGAACAGGCCGTCCGGCGTGTCGACCGCGATGCCGACGTCGACATGCCGGTGCAGCGTGCGGGTCAGCGTGTCGCCGTCGAACCAGGCGTTCAGTGCCGGCTCGGCCCGCGCGGCACGGACCAGCGCGCGGATCAGCCTGACCGTGACGTCCTGGCCGGCACGCCAGCCGTCGATGTCGGCGTCGTCGGTCAGCGTCGTCGCGACCACCTTGGCATGCGCGTCCGCCATCACCCGCGCCATGTTGCGGCGCACGCCGGTGATCGGCTCCGGCTGGCCGCTGGCGGCGGTGCCCGGTGGCTGCGTGCGCAGCGGCTTGCCGGACGCCGACAGCGCGGTGCGGCCGGCGCCGGTATCGGTTCTAACGGTCGCCGGTGGCGACGGCTGCGCGGGCATCGCTGCACGGCCGCCATCGGCGGCCCCGCCGCCGGCGGGCGGAACAGCGGCTTCACCGCTTTCGACGGCACGCTTGACGTCGGCCATCGTCACGACGCCGTCGGCTCCGGTCGGTCGCACGCGGCTGATGTCGACCTTCAGTTTCTTCGCCAGCGCACGCACCGCCGGCATCGCCTTGACGCCGCCGACCGCGACCGCCTGCTCCTGCCGCAACTGGTCGGATGCCTGCATCGCGCCGACCACGGTGCCGGCATCACCGCTCGATGCCGCCGGGGTTGCCGGCGCCGCGGAAGGGGCGGTTGTTGCCGGCGCCGCCGCTGCTGCCGGCGCGTGGCCATGATGGTGACCGGTGTCGTGCGCTTCCTTGCGCTGCGGCAGGCTCGGGTCGAGTTCGAATTCGGCCAGCAGCGCGCCGGTCGCGATCACCGAACCGGCATCGCCTCCGATGTTGACCAGCTTGCCGGAACACGGCGCCGGCACCTCGACCACCGCCTTGGCGGTCTCCATCGACACCAGCGGTTCGTCGAGCCGGGCGATCTGGCCGGGCTTGACCAGCCATTCGACGACGGTTGCGTCCGGCAACCCTTCGCCGAGGTCCGGCAGGTGGAAGCGTTTGATCTCGCTCATGCGTCGGTCTGTCCGATCTTGAGTTTGTCCGCCGGCAACCAGCCCCGGTCGCCGTCCCTGTTCTCGCACCACCAGCCGCCGATGCCCTGCCACAGCAGGCGCACGGTGTCGCCGGATTGCGCGGCAATTTCCTGACTGCAGAACTCGGCGGTCGCACGGGTCTTGCCGCTCGGCGCCTCCAGCACCGCGACCGGCACCCAACCGGCGCTGATGCTGCCATCGTTGGCCCAGACCCAGGCCGGTCGCTCGGGATCGGGGCGGACGATGTTGACGACGTCGCCCGGCGACAGCGTCAGCGGCAGTTCGTCGGGCGGCACATGCGCCGCCACGACCTCGGCGGTCTTTGCCTTCAATACCATCATCAGCTCCGTTCCATCGTGCGCCGCGCCGCGGCGACGATCCGCTCGACGCTCGGCAGGTACTTCATCTCGAGCCGGAACAGCGGCACGTGGGTATCCCATCCGGTCACCCGCTCGACCGGAGCAACGAGGTCGTACATCGATTCCTCGGCCAGCCGCGCCGCGATTTCGGCGCCGAAGCCGGCGGTGCGCGGTGCCTCGTGCACGATCACGCAGCGGCCGGTCCTGGCGACCGACTCGCGGATCGTCTCGAAATCGAGCGGACGCAGCGTCGCGACATCGATCACTTCGGCGCTGATGCCATCGGCGGCCAGCGCCTCGGCGGCTTCCAGCGTTTCCTTGACCTGCGCGCCCCAGCTCACCAGCGTCACGTCGGTGCCGTCACGCAGCACGAAGCAGACATCGAGCGGCAGCGCCTCGCCGTCGTCGGCGACTTCCTCCTTGTACTGGCGGTAGATCCGCTTCGGCTCGAACCAGATCACCGGGTCCGGATCGCGGATCGCCGCCAGCAGCAGGCCGTAGGCGCGATGCGGCGACGACGGCATCACCACGCGCAGGCCGGGCACATTGGTGAAGATCGCCTCGTTGGCCTCGCTGTGATGCTCCGGCGCGCGGATGCCGCCGCCCCACGGGATCCGCAGCACCATCGGGCAGGACAGCCGACCGCGGGTGCGATTCCGGAAGCGCGCGGCGTGGCAGATGATGTGGTCGACCATCGGGTACACGAAGCCGTCGAACTGCGCTTCGGCGACCGGCTTCATGCCTTGCGTGGCGAGGCCGACGGTCAGACCGGCGATGGTCGTTTCGTCGAGTGGCGTGTCGAGCACGCGCTGGTTGCCGAAGCGTTGCTGCAGGCCGGCGGTGGCGCGGAACACGCCGCCGTTGACGCCGACGTCCTCGCCGAGGATCACGACGCTGTCGTCGTGCTCCAGCTCGTGCGCGAGCGCCATCGTCACGGCTTCGATCAGGGTGACGGCAGGCATCAGCAGGTCCTCGCGGTGGCGGCGGGGCAGGGGCGGTGGGGGTGCGCAGCGTCAGCACGGACGCAGCGAAGCCCCTCTCCCGTCGGGAGAGGGGTTGGGGTGAGGGTCCGGCCGGCGCAGGGTGTAACGAACTGGAGGGTCCGGCCGGCGCGGGGTGTAACGAACTGGCCGAGCAGATCGCCAGCGCCGGGGGCGTCGATCGACAGCCGGGCGAACTGCTGGTCCCTGCGATCCCGTACCCTCACCCCCGGCCCCTCTCCCGACCGGAGAGGCGAGCGGAGCGGGAGAGCGGAGCGAAACTGTGGCGGAGCGTGCACCTCACCCACGGGCCTTCTCCCAGCGCAGTGCCTCGGCGCGATGCGCCGCGAGTGCGGCAGCTCGGCGCGATTGGGGCGCGCTGCATCGGCACCGACGCAGCGAAGCCCCTCTCCCCGATCGGCACCGACGCAGCGAAGCCCCTCTCCCCGATCGGCACCGACGCGGCGAAGCCCCTCTCCCCGGTCGGCACCGACGCAGCGAAGCCCCTCTCCCCCCGGGAGAGGGGTTGGGGTGAGGGTCCGGCCGGCGCAGGGTGTAACGAACTGGCCGAGCAGATCGCCAGCGCCGGGGGCGTCGATCGACAGCCGGGCGAACTGCTGGTCCCTGCGATCCCGTACCCTCACCCCCGGCCCCTCTCCCGACCGGAGAGGCGAGCGGAGCGGGAGAGCGGAGCGAAACTGTGGCGGAGCGTGCACCTCACCCACGGGCCTTCTCCCAGCGCAGTGCCTCGGCGCGATGCGCCGCGAGTGCGGCAGCTCGGCGCGATTGGGGCGCGCTGCATCGGCACCGACGCAGCGAAGCCCCTCTCCCCGATCGGCACCGACGCAGCGAAGCCCCTCTCCCCGGTCGGCACCGACGCAGCGAAGCCCCTCTCCCCCCGGGAGAGGGGTTGGGGTGAGGGTCCGGCCGGCGCGGGGTGTAACGAACTGGCCGAGCAGATCGCCAGCGCCGGGGGCGTCGATCGACAGCCGGGCGAACTGCTGGTCCCTGCGATCCCGTACCCTCACCCCCGGCCCCTCTCCCGACCGGAGAGGGGAGCGGAGCGGGAGAGCGGAGCGAACCTGTGGCGGAGCGTGCACCTCACCCACGGGCCTTCTCCCAGCGCAGTGCCTCGGCGCGATGCGCCGCCACATCGTGCGGCAGCTCGGCGTACAGCGAATCGAACATCGCCTCGACCGGCGGCGGCAGCACTTCCAGGTAGGCATTGACCTCTTCGTCGACCCGCGCGTTGCACTGCTCCTTCCACGCCGCCTCACGGGCGTCGTCCCAGGCGCCGATGCCGGTCAGGTAGCTGCGCAGCCGCAGCAGCGGTTCGCGCTGCCAGGCAGCCTTGACCTCCTCCTCGCCGCGGTAGCGGCGCGCATCGTCGGCGGTCGTGTGATCCGACAGCCGATAGGTCACCGCCTCGATCACACTGCCGCCGTGGCCATTGCGGGCGCGTTTGAGCGCGTGATCCATCGCCGCGCGCATCGCGATCAGGTCGTTGCCGTCGACCTGCACGCAGTCGAGGCCGCCGGCCAGACCCTTCTGTGCCAGCGTCTTCGCGCCGGTCTGCGCCGAACGCGGCACCGAGATCGCCCACTGGTTGTTGACGATCACCAGTACCAGTGGCAGCGCGTAGGCGCCGGCCGAATTCAAGGCCGAGTAGAAATCGGCCTTCGACGAGCCGCCGTCACCGCAGACCGCGACCGCGCAGCGCGGTTCGCCGCGCAGCTTGAACGCCAGCGCCGCGCCGGCAGCGTGCAGGCACTGGGTCGAGATCGGCACGCAGAACGGATAGTCGTGCGGTGGTCCGGAGAAATTGCTGCCGCGCTCGTCGCCACCCCAGTACAGCAGCACCTCGCGCGGCTTGACGCCGCGGTGGAACATCGCGCCGTACTCGCGATACGACACTGCCAGCACGTCGTCGTACTGCATCGCCGAGCCGAGGCCGATGTGCGCGGCCTCGTGACCGAGACAGGACGCGTAGGTGCCGAGCTTGCCGGTCCGCTGCAGTGCGACGGCCTTGCTGTCGAAGGCGCGGGTGTAGGTCATCAGCTTGTACAGCTCGACCAGTTGCGCCGGATCGCGGGCGAACTCGGGCAGCTCGGCATCGCCGACCAGCCGGCCGTCCGGGCCGAGGTACTGCAGGTATTCGATTTCGAATGTCGCGGCGATGCTCATCGCGGTCCGCTCGTTGGGGTCCGCGTTTGATAGCAGCCGGGGCCACATGCGCGCAAGCACGGATGGTCAACCGGGCCGACGGCGTTTCCGCTGCATGACGCGGCGAGCGACCGCCGCACTGCCGCCGGATGCGACGAGGGCGCGACCGAAGCCGCGCCCTCGTGCATTTGCTTCAACGTGGTCGGATCAGCCCGGCCTGCCGACCACCCGCACGCTGGCCTCGGCGGCGTCGTTGGCCGCATTGCGGTCGGTGCTGCGGCTGTCGATCACCGCGCGCACGCGCAGGAAGCTCTGCGGTGCGGCACGCCGCGGCGCCACCTGCAGGCGCAGTTCGGCATTCTCGCCGCTGTTCCAGCGGTCGGCGCCGGTGCAGGTCAGCAGACTGGCGTCGACACCGTCGGCGGCGATCGAGCACTGCCAGCCGGCCGGCTCGCCGACCTGCACGCTGTCGGCCGCTGCGTTGACGGCGATGCTGAGCGCCGGCGCGCGGGCCGCTTCCGGGCCGTCGTTGCTCAGCACGACGATGAACTCGCCGCTGCGACCGGTCACCACCGGGATGCGCGGACCGCTCACGGCAACGCCGAGGTCGACCTGGCTGAACGCCGGCACGTCGATCCGGGTCAGCGCCGGATCATGGTCGGAACTGCGCACCGGCACGCTGGCATCGCCTTCCCAGCCCTCGCTGAAGTCGGTGTTGACGTGCACGTAGGTCAGCGACAGGTCGGCGGCCGCCTGCAGCGCGTCGTTGGCCAGCATGTGGTCGATCACCTGCGCGTTGCCGACATGCACATACGAGTAGCGCTGTTCGGCTGGCAGCGTCAGCGCCAGGTTCAGCAGTGGCCGGGTCACCGGCGTTTCGGCCCAGACCAGTACCTCGTCCTGCGCCGCCGGGGTACCGGCAATGATGCCCATCACATCGACGTAGCCGTCGTTGAAGTCGAATGCGTTGAAGTCGCCGAGCAGCAGGATCCGTTCCGCCGGATCGGCATCCTGACGTGCCTGCACGATCTCGCCGAGCCGCACCGCCTGCGCCATGCGCTTGGCCCGCGAGCGGTTGCCGGCGTTGATCCAACTGTCGTTGCGCGGCGTCAGACTGTTGACGTCCAGCATCGACAGCAGGTGGTTGGCGATCACCGTCAGCGGGAACTGCTCGCCGCTGTCGTCGTGCACGATCGCGGTCAGACGCAGCGGCGCGCGGTCGAACAGCGGTGCGCTGCTCGGCGTGCCATCCGGTGCCAGGAACGGATCGTTGGCGGCTTCCTCGGCGATTTCCAGCACCTCGACCCGCGGCGTGCCCGGGCGTACTTCACGGCCGCTGACCAGGAAGCCGAGCCGCTGGCTGCCCTGCTGCGACAGCAGGTGGGCCGAGTACTGCGGGCTGTCCGGGCAGTCGCCGAACTCGTTGTCGTTGATCGCCGCGGCGACCCGCTGCAGCGTCTCGAGGTTGCCGATCTCGGTCACGCCGACGATGTCGGGCGTCTGCAGCATCGTGCAGAACACCGCGCTCAGCTTGCGCAGCCGCTCGATCGACGTGTTGGCGCCGCCGGACAGGTTCTCGATGTTGAAGCCGGCAACGCTGATCGTGTTGGCGTCCGCTGCCGGCGCCGCGACCGGCAGCAGGCCGCCGTCGATCTGCACGACGGCGTCGGCATCGCGCAGCAGCGTGAAGTCGCCGCGGTCGTAGTACATGATGCCGGCCAGGCCGCTGACCGTGGCGCCGTTGTCGACGCTGAGCGGCAGTGCGCCAAGCAGACCGGTCGACTCGACCCGCAACCGCTCCGGATTCATGTCGAAGCGCGGCGCGTCCAGTTCGGCCGGCAGCGGCACCGCGTCGAGCACGGCGATGCCCGGCTCGCGGAACGGGCGGGCGGTATCGGCCAGCGTCACGTAGAAGTCGCCGAAGCGATTGCTGGCGTTGACCACGCGCGCGGCGGGCAGCGTCACCCGCATGCCGTTGTAGCGGCCGAGGCGGCTGATCGGCGCAGTCGGCGACAGGTCGTCCTGCGACAGCGCGATCGCGGCTGGCAGCGGCTGGCTGTCGGCCAGCACGGTCAGCGCTGCCCAGCCGAGCTGGGTCAGCGGATAGCCGTGCGGCGTGCGGGCGAACTCGGTCACCTGGCCCTGCACGCGGACCCGGCGACCGACCTGCGCCTCGGCCGGCAGGCCGGCACTGCCGACGAACACGAACAGGCCTTCCGCGGTGGTGTCGTCGCCGTCATCTTCACCCGCTGCGCTCTGCACTAAATAGCCGTTGACCCGCAGCGCAGTGATCACGCCCTCGACCTGCACCTTCTTGCCGAGCCACGGTGAGCTGCCGATGCCGGCGCCCTGCACCGCCGAGATCGGCAGCAGCGGGGCCTGGTCGTCGTTCTCGATCGTGCCGGTGGCGCGTGCGCGGTCGGCGATCGCGCCGACGATATTGGTCAGTTCGACCGTGAAGGTTTCGTCCGACTCGACGTCGGTATCGCCGATCACCTCGACGTCGAACATCGCGGTGGTCTCGCCGGCGGCCAGCGACAGCGTGGCCGCCGCCGCCAGGTAGTCGCTGCCGGCGCGGGCGGTGCCATCGACGGTCGCGACGTCGAACTGCACCGTGTCGGTGTTCGGCGCGCTCAGCGTGATCGTGAAGCTCAGCGTCACCAGGCCGTCGTTGCCCTCGGCCGTACTGGCGTCGGCGATCGTCAAACCGGGCAGCGACGAGCCGCCGCACGGCGCGAGGTTGCTGGCGCTGTTTCGCGGGGTTGGTGCAGCGACGGTGAAATCGGCCGCGTTGTTGCGGGTGTTCGCACAGCCGCCATCATTGCGGATCGCCGCGGTGCTGTTGCTGAGGTTCGGCGTGCGGGTTCCCAGCGCGCAATTGGCGCCGCCGAAGCCGACCAGATCGATCACCGCGTCGAGCGGGCAGCTTCCGGACAGCCGGGAGCTTCCGGCAACCAGCGCCACCTTGCCGGAACTGCCGGCCATCGCGATGCCGCCGACCACGTCCGCGGTCGGCAGCGGCGCCGAACCACCGCTGCCCTTGGCCTGCTGGACCAGCAGGTACTGGCCCGGCTGCAGGGTGCCGGTCAGTGCGGTGGCCTGCCAACTGGTGCCGGTCGCCGAGGCGTACTGGACGCTCCAGCCGTCGACGCTGATCGCGTCGTTGCCGTCGTTGAACAGTTCGACGAAGTCGTGCGTGTAGTAGGCGCCGGAATTGCCGCCACCGCCGTAGACCTGGCTGATGACGACCTCGGCCTGGGCGGCCGGGGACAACACGAAAGCGAACAGCGCCGCCGACATGAGTCGGGCCGCGCCACGCCGGGATCGGATCGTGGACATGGGATGAATTCCTGCCGAAAAGGGGTGCCCGCCGGACCAGCGGCGTCGAAAAGGCGCGGCATTTTACTTCGGTTCAGGTTACGTCCGGATGACGGGTGGCGTCAGTTTCAACATCACGCACCTCGCCGGGCCGGCTTGATCCAGGTCAAGCACACCGACCCGGCGCCTGACGGGACGGCCGGGGCTGTGGCATCGTGCCCGGCTGAGCTGGTGCCGGGGAGCCCCATGAACGACCGCAACAAACGCGATCTCGAACAGGACATCACGACCGATCTGCGCGACCGACTGAGCTACGGCGGCTATCTTCAGCTCGACCGGCTGCTGACCGCGCAGAAGCCGCTGTCGCAGCCGCCGCACCACGACGAGCTGCTGTTCGTGATCCAGCACCAGGTCAGCGAGCTGTGGATGAAGCTGATGATCCACGAGCTGCGCGCGGCGGTCGCCCACCTGCGTGCCGACGACCTCGGACCGGTGCAGAAGGTGCTCGCCCGGGTCAAGCAGGTGCAGCGGCAACTGTTCGAACAGTGGTCGGTGCTGGAGACGCTGACGCCGAGCGATTACCTGCAATTCCGCGACGCGCTCGGGCCGGCCTCCGGTTTCCAGTCGTACCAGTACCGCACGATCGAGTTCATGCTCGGCAACAAGAATGCCGACATGATCCGCGTGTTCGACCATGACCCGGCGGTGCAGGCGGAACTGCGTGCGGTGCTCGAGGCGCCGTCGCTGTACGACGAGTTCCTGCGCCACCTGGCGCGCCAGGGGCACCCGGTGCCGGCCGAAGCAGTCGAGCGCGACTTCTCCGAGCCGCATCGGCGCAATCCGGCGCTGGTGCCGGTGTTCCGGACCATCTACGAGAATCCGGACCGCTACTGGGAAGCCTATGCGTTGTGCGAGCAACTCATCGACGTCGAGGAAAGCTTCCAGTTGTGGCGCTTCCGGCACATGAAGACGGTCGAACGGATCATCGGCTACAAGCGCGGCACCGGCGGCTCGTCCGGCGTCGGCTTCCTGAAGCGCGCACTGGAGCTGACCTTCTTCCCGGAGCTGCTGGAAGTCCGCACCGTGCTGGGCTCCTGAGCGGGCGCCGGCAGGCGCCGCTCGCGCCGGCGCGCAAGTCGCGCCACTGCTCACTGTTGCACGCGTTTGAATGACGCGCTGCAACATGAACGGCGTTTGACTCGACCGGGCGCAGCCGGTACACCTTGCCGGCCTTTGTCCCCGCACTTCCCTCGAACTCGCGGCTGGGCAGCCGAGCGATCGGCTGCGGGGAACCGTCCGTATCGCACCAGGAGTCGCGCTGCATGAGCTCAACCCGTCCACCCAGCACCCCGCCGAGCTTCACCGAACCGGAACCGGGCGAACTCTCGGTCGCCGACAGCGGCGGCTTCCGCGCTCCGCCGCCGGGCGAGTTCCTCGGCCACCCGCGTGCGCTGTGGAACCTGTTCGGCACCGAGTTCTGGGAACGCTTCATGTACTACGGCATGCGCGCGATCCTCGCCGTGCATGTGGCTGCGGCGTTCTTCTCGCATCTCGGTGACAAGGCGGCGTCCGAGGCCAGCAAGACATACGGCGGCTATACCGCGATGGTCTACATGACCGGTATCCTCGGCGGCTACATCGCCGACCGCATGCTCGGCTACCAGCGTTCGATCATGCTCGGCGGCGTACTGATGTCGATCGGCATGTTCATGCTGATGGCGCCGGACCTGACCACGTTCCTGCTCGGCCTGGCGGTCATCGTGGTCGGCAACGGCCTGTTCAAGCCGAACATTTCGACGATGGTCGGCAAGCTGTACGCGCCGGGCGATGCCCGCCGCGATTCCGGCTTCACGATCTTCTACATGGGCATCAACGCCGGCGCACTGCTCGCGCCGATCGTCTGCGGCTCCTGGATCGGCGCGCAGTACGGATACCGCTGGGGCTTCTTCGCCGCCGGCATGGGCATGATTCTCGGCCTGGTCGTGTTCCAGCTCGTCAAGCACTGGCTCGGCCACGTCGGCACAGCGCCGAAGGATCGCAACGGTGGCCGAACGATGCTGCAGGTCGTGATCGGCTGTGCGCTGCTGGTGATCCCGGTCTATTTCCTGCTCAGCCAGAGTGATGTGCTCGGCGTGCTGCTGATCGTGATGATGATCGGCCTCGTGGCCTACTTCATCTGGAGCGGCATCCGCAGCGGCGAGAAGGCGCAACTGCACCGTTACATCGCGATGCTGATCCTGTTCGCCGCCAACATCCTGTTCTGGGCGCTGTTCGAGCAGGCCGGATCATCGCTGAACTTCCTCGCCCGCGATTTCGTCGATATGCCGACGATTTTCGGCTACGAGTTGCACTTCACGATCTTCCAGTCGGTCAATCCGGTCTTCATCATCCTGCTGGCGCCGGTGTTCGCGGCGATGTGGCCGGCGCTGGACCGGTCCCGCATCAACCCATCGATCCCGCGCAAGTTCGGTTACGGCCTGATCGGCGCAGCGGTCGGCTTCTACGTGCTGGTGTTCGCGATCAACTACACGGTCGGCGACAACGGCAAGATCAGTTGGATCTGGCTGACGCTGACCTACCTGATCCACACGATGGGCGAGCTGTGCCTGTCGCCGATTGGTCTCGCGATGGTGACCAAGCTCGCCCGGCCGCAGGAGACCGGCCTGGCGATGGGCGGCTGGTTCCTGTCGATCGCGATGGCGAACTTCGTCGCCGGCCGGATCGCGGCGATCGCGACCGGCGGCGGTGGCCACGAGGAGGCGGCCAGCTCGCTGGCGCAGTACGCCCAGGTGTTCGACCAGTTGTTCTGGATCGGCATCGTCATCGCCGCGGCGTACTTCCTTGCCGCGCCGCTGATCAACCGGCTGATGCATGGCGTGAAGTAAGCGCAATCACCGAACCCGGCCGGCCCATTGACGGGCCACTGGCCGGGACAAACGAACGGCGGCCTGCAAGCCGCCGTTCGCGTTTCCGGAGGGAGTTGCCGAGCGCTTTCGGCACTCCGCGCTCGTCGAGCGGCCGCGATTGCCATCTGCAAAGCAAGGGCGTCGCGGTCCGGGCCTGTTGGCGACGCTCACATCGCCGGCACGCCGACCGCATCGAGTCGGGTCAGCAGGCGCTCCAGCCACTCGCGCTCATCGTCGCCCAGTTGCGCCAGCAGTCGCCGTTCGTAATCGAGCGCCAGCGGCGCGACCTCGTCATAGACCGATCGGCCGGCCGCCGACAGCGCCAGCACCGAGCGCCGACGGTCCTCGCCATGCGTTTCGCGGGTGATCAGCCCGCGCTCGAGCAGCCGCGACACCGCGCGCGAGACGGCGACCTTGTCCATGGCGGTCCGTTCGGCGACCTCGACCGCCGACAGGTCCGGGTAGCGACCGAGCACGGCCATGATCCGCCACTCGGTGACGTCCAGCCCGAACCGCTCATGGTAGATCCGTGCAATCGCCTGGCTGATCCGGTTCGACAGCACCGACAGCCGATACGGCAGGAAGCGTTCCAGTTCGAGCATGCAGGCCACCTCGTCGGTCGACCGCCGGAACCCCGGCGCAACCGCTTGCAATTGGTTTCATCTGAAACTATAACAGGCGCACCGAAGGCGCAAGCGCCGCTTGCCGCCGTCATCGACCCGCCGGGAGGAGCCCATGAACGCCCAGTTGCAGTCCGAATCCGCCGCGCCGAACGTCGGCATGCAGGTCACGACCTTCGAGAACCCGATGGGCATCGACGGTTTCGAATTCGTCGAGTACGCCGCGCCGGCCGGGCAGGGCGAGCTGTTGCATGCGATGTTCCGCAAGATGGGATTCACCGCAGTGCTCAAGCACACCTCGCGGCCGATCACCGTCTACCGCCAGGGCGGCGTCAACTTCCTGATCAATGAGGAGCAGGGCGGTTTCGCCGCCGAGTTCGCCGCCAAGCACGGTCCGTGTGCCTGCGGTTTCGCGATTCGTTTCCAGAAGGACGCGAGCTGGGTGCTGGAGCAGGTGCTGTCGCGTGGCGGCGAGAAGCTCGCCGGCGAAGCCTCGCGCGCGGTGCAGCGTCCGGTGGTGTCCGGCATCGGCGGCGCGATGCTGTACCTGGTCGACAACTACGGTGCCGGCGGCGACGTG
The DNA here is from genome assembly GCA_041687455.1 of Lysobacteraceae bacterium. Lineage (GTDB taxonomy): Bacteria > Pseudomonadota > Gammaproteobacteria > Xanthomonadales > Xanthomonadaceae > JAWLBY01. Next base: position 87,145 of record JAWLBY010000005.1, read on the forward strand.
TATGCCGACTTCGCGCCGATCCCGGGCGCCGACCAGAACCCGGTCGGGTTCGGCCTGACCTTCATCGACCACCTGACCCACAACCTGTACTTCGGCAACATGGAGAAGTGGGCGGACTACTACGAGAAGCTGTTCAACTTCCGCGAGATCCGCTACTTCGACATCAAGGGCGCGAAGACCGGCCTGGTGTCGAAGGCGATGACCGCGCCGGACGGCATCGTCCGCATCCCGCTGAACCAGTCCAGCGACCCGAAGTCGCAGATCAACGAGTACCTCGACCAGTATCACGGCGAGGGCATCCAGCACATCGCCTGCTTCACCGACGACATCTACACGACGGTCGAGGCGATGCGCGCGCAGGGCGTCGAGTTCCTCGACACGCCGGACACCTATTTCGATGTGATCGACCAGCGCATCCCGAACCACGGCGAGGACGTCGAGCGGCTGCGCCGCAACAAGATCCTGATCGACGCCGACCCGGAGACCAAGACCCGCAAGCTGCTGCAGATCTTCACCCAGAACATGATCGGCCCGATCTTCTTCGAGATCATCCAGCGCAAGGGCAACGAAGGTTTCGGCGAGGGCAACTTCCAGGCGCTGTTCGAGAGCATCGAGCGGGATCAGATGAAGCGCGGGGTGTTGTAAGCGGCGGAATTGGCGCTTGCAGGCCATGTGGCGAGTGTTGAGCCCAGTCGGGGGCCGGACCCTCACCCCAACCCCTCTCCCGGGGGGAGAGGGGCTTTGGCTCGGCGAGTTCATGCGCTGCGCACCCAGGTCTGTGGCTCTCGATGGGCTGAGGGCGTCCGCGCGCACGACGCTGTCAGCCCCTCTCCCCTCGGGAGAGGGGTTGGGGTGAGGGTCCGACAATGCCGTACAGCCCGAACCCGCCACTGCCCGACCGAACGCGCGCAACGGCCCGTGACCTCCGCAAGGGCATGAGCGACGCCGAGCAGCGCTTGTGGTTCCACTTGCGTGCCGGCCGACTCGGCGGTCACAAGTTCCGTCGCCAACACCCTGTTCCACCGTACGTCATCGATTTCTACTGCGCCGCGCGCAACCTCGCCGTCGAACTCGATGGATCGCAGCACGACGATGCGTCCGATGCAGCACGCACCCGATACCTGAAAACACAGGGAATCACCGTGGTGCGCTTCTGGGACAACGATGTACTGAGCAATACAGATGCTGTCCTCGAGGCGATCCTTCACGCCGTCGGGGACCGAACCCTCACCCCAACCCCTCTCCCGGAGGGAGAGGGGCTCCAACTCTCGCGAGGCATGTCATGTCCGCCGTCCTGAAACCGACCGAACAAACCCACGCCCACACCCTGCAACCGACCGGCTACCAGACCGGCTTCGGCAACGAATTCGCTACCGAGGCGCTGCCCGGCGCGTTGCCGATCGGGCGGAATTCACCGCAGAAGGCTCCGTACGGGCTGTATGCCGAGCAACTGTCCGGCACCGCGTTCACCGCACCGCGGCACGCCAATCGCCGGAGCTGGCTGTACCGGATCCGGCCGGCGGCGATGCACGGCGCCTTCGCGCCGTATGCGCAGCCGCGGCTGCACAACCGCTTCGACGAGCAGCCGGTGCCGCCGGACCAGTTGCGCTGGGATCCGCTGCCGACTCCGGCGACGCCGACCGACTTCATCGACGGCCTGTTCACGATGGCCGGCAACGGTGGCCCGGCGGCCGGGACCGGCATCGCGATCCACCTGTACGCGGCCAACCGCTCGATGCAGGGCCGCTACTTCTACAGCGCCGACGGCGAGATCCTGTTCGTGCCGCAGCACGGCCGGCTGCGCCTTGCGACCGAACTCGGCGTGCTCGACATCGAGCCGCAGCAGATCGCGGTGATCCCGCGCGGCGTGCGCTTCCGGGTCGAACTGCTCGACGGCGACGCACGCGGCTACGTCTGCGAGAACTTCGGCGCGATGCTGCGACTGCCGGACCTCGGCCCGATCGGCGCCAATGGCCTGGCCAATCCGCGCGATTTCGAAACGCCGACCGCGGCATACGAGAACGTCGAGGGCGAGTTCGAGCTGATCGCCAAGTTCCAGGGCGAGCTGTGGCGTGCGCCGATCGGCCACTCGCCGCTCGACGTGGTCGGCTGGCACGGCAACTTCGCGCCGTACAAGTACGACCTGCGCCGTTTCAACACGGTCGGCTCGATCAGCTACGACCATCCGGACCCGAGCATCTTCCTGGTGCTGACCAGTCCGTCCGACACGCCCGGGGTCGGCAATCTCGACCTGGCGATCTTTCCGCCGCGCTGGCTGGTGGCGCAGAACACGTTCCGGCCGCCGTGGTTCCATCGCAACATCGCCAGCGAGTTCATGGGCCTGATCCACGGCGAATACGATGCGAAGGCGGAAGGCTTCGTGCCCGGCGGCAGCTCGCTGCACAACTGCATGACCGGCCACGGACCGGATGCCGCCACCTTCGACAAGGCCAGCAACGCCGACCTGTCGAAGCCGGACGTCATCACCGACACGATGGCCTTCATGTTCGAGACCCGTGCGGTGATCCGCCCGACCGCGCAGGCGCTGGTGTCGCCGCAGCGGCAGCGCGAATACCAGCAATGCTGGGCCGGGCTGCGTGCGAACTTCGATCCGACCCGTCGCTGATCCCTCGCTGTGACGTCATCCCGGCGGAGGCCGGGATCCATTTTCGTTCCGCTGCAAAGGCACAATGGATCCCGGCTCGGCCCGAGGCTGGCCGGTCCGAACCCGTCGAAGCACCGCGATGATGGCCGAGCGGGCCTTTGCTCCGACGAATCCCGAATCCCGAATCCCGAATCCCGGCACCCATGAAACTCGCATCCCTGAAGGAAGGCGGCCGCGATGGCACGCTGATCGTCGTGTCCCGCGACCTGACCCGCGCGGTCAAGGCCACCGACATTGCCGACACGCTGCAGCACGCGCTCGAAGACTGGGCCAATACCGCGCCCCGCTTGAACGGTGTGTATGAAGCGCTGAACGACAGTTCGGCCGGCACGGTCAACGGCGAGCCGGTGTTCCGGCTCGACTACGAGCGGCTCGCCGCACCGCTGCCGCGGGCGTTCGAGTTCGTCGACGGTTCGGCCTACCTGCCGCACGTCGAGCGCGTGCGTCGCGCACGCGGCGCCGAGGTACCGGCGTCGTTCTACACCGATCCGCTGATGTACCAGGCGACCAGCGCCGGTTTCTACGGCCCGCGCGATCCGATCGTGGTGCCGAGCGAGGAGCACGGCATCGACCTCGAGGCCGAGGTCGTCGTGATCACCGACGATGTGCCGATGGGCGTGTCGGCCGCCGAGGCGGCGCAGCACATCCAGCTCGTCGGCCTGGTCAACGACGTCAGCCTGCGCAACCTGATTCCGAACGAGCTGGCCAAGGGCTTCGGCTTCCTGCAATCGAAGCCGCGTTCGGCGCTGTCGCCGGTGTTCGTCACGCCGGACGAGCTCGGCGATGCCTGGCGCGACTGCAAGCTGCACCGTCCGCTGGTCACCCACGTCAACGGGCAGTGGTTCGGCGCGCCGGAAGCCGGTGTCGACATGCAGTTCGATTTCGCGCAACTGGTCGCGCATGCGGCCAAGACCCGGCCGCTGTCGGCCGGCACCATCGTCGGATCCGGCACCGTCGCCAACCAGGACACCACGCTCGGCGCTTCCTGCTTCGCCGAACGGCGCACGGTCGAGACACTCGAGCATGGCGCGCCGAAGACGCCGTTCATGCGTTATGGCGACCGGGTCCGGATCGAGATGCTCGATGCCGAAGGCCACAGCATCTTCGGCGCCATCGAGCAAACTGTGAACGCGCCCACAGTCTGATTCGGGCGCTGCTTCCCACCGCGCCGGCGGCCGCGCTAGGCTGCCGGGCGGGGAATCCAGTGGGAGGTCGCTTGAACGGTTCGACGCTCAGGCTCTACAGCTATTGGCGTTCGAGTGCGGCCTATCGCGTCCGGATCGCGCTGAACCTGAAGGAGCTCGCCTACGAGACCGTGCCGGTGCATCTGGTCGCCAATGGCGGCGAGCAGCACAGCGAGGTCTATCGCGCGCTCAATCCGCAACAGCTCGTGCCGCTGCTGCAACACGGCAACCGCTCGATCCGGCAGTCGCTGGCGATCATCGAGTATCTCGAAGAAACCTGGCCGCACCAGCCGTTGATGCCGACCACGGCGCGCGATCGCGCACGCGTGCGCGGCATCGCCCAGGCGATCGCCTGCGACATCCATCCGTTGAACAACCTGCGCGTACTGCAGTTCTTCGAGCACGACTGGAACGTGCCGGCACCCGAACGCGAGGCCTGGGTCCGACGCTGGATCGAGAGCGGCTTCGAGGCCATCGAAGCGCTGCTGGCCGACAATCCATCGACCGGCGATTTCTGCGAAGGCGAGATGCCGACCCTGGCCGATTGCTGCCTGGTACCGCAGGTCTACAACGCGCGCCGGTTCGGCGTCGACATGACGGCGTACCCGACGATCGAGCGAATCGACCGCCATTGCCTGAGTCTGCCGGCAATCGATGCCGCGCGGCCGGAAATCCAGCCAGACGCGCCGCAGGGCGGGTGAGCGATCGTCTGCACCGGGCGCATTGCAGTCATTCGCGATCGCGACGCGCCGCCCCTGCAGGAGCGGCTTCAGCCGCGACCGGCGACGCCGCGGTCCCACCCTTGGGCGAGCAGTTCCATTCGTGATCATCCAGCCTTCGCCTGGTCGTCGCTTGACAGCCGCAACAGCAACAACGGCAAGAGCGTTTCGGACAGCCCTGCGGCCCGCCCGAGCTACTTTCTCTTGCTTGCCCAAGAGAAAGTAGCCAAAGAGAAGGGCACCCGGCGTCCGCGCCGGTTGCGCTGCCGGCTTCAAGACAAGCAGCCATCCATGGAGCGACAACCTGCCCGCACTTCCATGTGCGGGCGTTCGGCGGGTTGTTCCTGCGGAACAACGATTCCCGCCTCACCCTGCGCTACTCGGAAGCGGCCGGCCGGCGCGAACTCGGCCATCCATGGCCTCGAACATGCGCGCCTTTCCCCGTCCGCTTCCTGCGTTGCTCGGCGCGTGACACGGGATCTCCCGCGGGGACACCTCATCGCAACATGAGGCCTGCGCCCCGCGAGCCAATGTTCGGAGCGTCGTCCCTGTAGGAGCCGCTTCAGCGGCGACCGGCAGGTGGCTACGCAGCGATCGCCGGTCGCCGCTGAAGCGGCTCCTACAGAGAGCATGCTGCGGATGCCGGATGCCGGATGCCGGATGCCGGATGCCGGATGCCGGATGCCGGATGCCGGATGCCGGATGCCGGATGACCGCTCCGCACCCATTACGTTCGTTGCCATCGCGACCACGTCCGAGAACACCCGAAGCGTCAGCGCCCGTCGTGCTTCAACTGCGCCAGCAGTCCCCACGAGCGCAGTTCGCGGCCGCCGAGCTGGTCGGCAATCACGGTTCGCAGCAAGCGGCGCAACGGCAGCATCAGCTCGGCCGGCGGCTGGCGATCCGCGGCCAACGCGATCAATGCTGCGCCGGGCACGGCGCCGGTCGGCACCGGCACGCGGATTGCGCCTTGTTCGGCGACATAGCGGTACCAGCCATCCGGATCGAGTGGCGTTTCGCCGTCGGCTTCGCAACCGAGCTGCAGGCCGTAGCCGATCGCCGCGAGCAGGTCACGTTCAAATCGGCGCAGCAGCCAGCCCAGCGCGGCACCGGAATCGGAACCGAGCTCGCCGAGCAGTTCGGCGTACCGCCAGAACAGTGCCGGCTGCGCGTCGTTGCGGGGCAGCAGGCGAACCAGCAGTTCATTGACATAGAACGCCGCCAGCAGCGCATCGCCACTGAGCGTCACCGCGGCGCCCTGCACTTCTGCTGCGACCAGATGCGGCAGCTCGCCGCGACCACGCCAACTGACGCTCAACGGCTGCAGCGGCTGCAAGGCCGCACGCAACGGCTGACCGCGCACGCCTCGGACACCGCGCGCGAGAACGCCGATGCGGCCCTCGCCAGCGGTGAACAGGTCGACCAGCAGCGAGGTTTCGCGGTAGGAACGCGCGTGCAGGACGTAGGCGGGCTGAGGCTCGGTTGGGCGCATCGTCAATGCTGTTGTGCCGTCTGACCGGCAGTTCAAGCGGCCTGCGCGGCCGGTCCCTACCTCGGGCGGATAACGTCAGCGACCGCCCGCCACGCGCGGCTCAGTCGCCGTAGCCGAAGCGCTTCAACTGCGCCTCGTCGTCGGCCCAGTTCTCGCGCACCTTGCACCACATCTGCAGGAACACCTTGCGCTCCAGCAGCTTTTCGATCGCGATCCGCGCCGCCTGGCCGATCGAACGCATCCGCGTGCCGCCGGCGCCGACGACGATGCCCTTCTGGCCGTCGCGTTCGACCCAGACCACCGCCGAAATGCGCAGCAGGTTGCCTTCCTGCTGGTACTGCTCGATCTCGACCGTGGTCGAATACGGCAACTCATCGCCGAGCTGGCGCATCAACTGCTCGCGGATCGTCTCGGCGACCAGGAAGCGCTCGCTGCGATCGGTGATCTCGTCCTCGCCGTACATCGGCTCGCCTTCCGGCAGCAGCTTCAGCAGCCCGCGCTGCAGGTCCTCGAGCCCGACTCCGCGCTGCGCCGACACCGGAAACACCTCGGCGAACGCGCGCTCGCGGGTGATCTCGGCAATGAACGGCAGCAGCGCTCCCTTGTCCTTCTGCCGGTCGACCTTGTTGATCACCAGCAGCCGCGGCAGGCCGGATTCGGCGACCACCTCCCAGGCGCGCTGGTCCTCTTCGGTCCAGCGGCCGGCCTCGATCACCAGCATCGCGATCTGCACGCCATCCAGCGAACCGGCCGCAGCGCGGTTCATGTAGCGGTTGATCGCCCGCTTGCCGCCGGCATGCAGGCCGGGCGTGTCGACATAGACGATCTGCCCGCCGGGCAAGGTGCTGATGCCGAGAATCCGGTGCCGGGTGGTCTGCGGCCGGGCCGAGACGATGCTGACCCGGAACCCGACCAGCGCGTTGACCAGAGTCGACTTGCCGACGTTCGGCCGACCGACCACCGCGACGATGCCGGCGTGGAACTGCTCGCTTGCTTCCGTGCTCATGATTTTTCCTGCAGCAAATTCAGTGCCTCGGCCGCGGCCGCCTGCTCGGCCTCGCGGCGCGAGCTGCCGCTGCCGCGGCATTCGAGCGCCGGCGCGCCCAGCACGCAACGGACGTGGAAGGTCTTGCAGTGATCCTCGCCGTCGGTTCCGACCAGCTCGTACTGCGGCAATGCGAAGCGGCCGGCCTGCAGCCATTCCTGCAGCCGGGTCTTCGGATCCTTGTCGCGGATGCGTTCGGGCACGGTCGCGAAGGCCGACTCGAACCAGCGCAGCACTGCCGCGCGGCAGGCGTCGAAGCCGGCGTCGAGATAGATCGCCGCGACCACGCCTTCCAGTGCGTCGGCGAGGATCGACTCGCGGCGGAATCCACCGCTCTTGAGCTCGCCCGGTCCGAGCTGCAACTGGTCGCCGATGTTCAGCGAGCGGGCGATCTCGGCCAGCGACGACTCGCGGACCAGCGCGGCCCGCGCGCGGGTCAGCATGCCCTCGTTCGCTTTCGGCAGGCGCTCGAACAGTGCCTCGGCGACGATCAGGTTGACCAGCGCGTCACCGAGGAACTCGAGCCGCTCGTAGTTGCGGGCGCCGGCGCTGCGGTGGGTCAGCGCCCGCTGCAGCAGTTCGGCGTCGTTGAAGCGGTGCCCGAATGCCTCAGTCGACACTTGGACGGGTCAGGTCGACGGTGTGATCGAACTTGGCGACGAAATCGAGGTTGTAGGCCAGCGGCCGGCGCACTTCGTAGGCGATCTGCAGTTTCTTGCCGGTCGACTGCCGGGTCACCTTGATGTGCTCGGCCTTGACGCTGTCGACATAGGAAATCTGAAAGTGCCGGTACAGCGCGTCGCGGACCCGCGGTGCCTCCCAGCTCGCGACGCCCGGTTCATTCTGTACCGCCTTCATCGCCTGGGTGACCGAGTAGTACTCGGCATAGACCGGAAACAGCCGCATCGCCATGAATGCAAAGAAGCCGACCACCGCCAGAACGACGACGAAGCCGATCAGGGTGATACCGCGCTGACGTGAGCTGCCGACCATGTGTCTTCCCTCGAGCGATGAACGCAAGCTGTCCGGCCCCTAGTGTATGACGGTTCCGAGCCGGCCGACATCGATCCCGCCGTCCCAGTTCATCCAGATCAGGAATGCCCGGCCGACCAGGTTCTTCTCCGGCACGAAACCCCAGAAGCGGCTGTCCTCGCTGTTGTCGCGGTTGTCGCCCATCACGAAGTAATGCCCTTCCGGCACCCGCCAGGCGCCCTCGCCGAGCCCGCCCATGAACACCTGCGGTCGCTGCAGGATCTGGTGCTCGGCCTCGCCGAGCGATTCGGTCCTGACCACCGCGCCGGTCATGTCGCGACCGCGGCCGACGCCGACGTAACGGCCATCATCGCTGGTCGCTATTTCCTCGCCGTTGATGAACAGCCGCTTGTTCCGATAGACGACCTCGTCTCCGGGCAGTCCGACGATCCGCTTGATGTAATCCTGGCTCGGGTTGCGCGGATAGCGGAACACGACCACATCTCCGCGCTCGGGCTCGCCGATCGGCACGACCTTGGTGTCGAGCACCGGCAGCTTCAGGCCGTAGCTGAACTTGCTGACGAGGATGAAATCGCCGATCAGCAGCGTCGGCATCATCGAGCTCGACGGGATCCGGAACGGCTCGGCCAGGAACGACCGGATCAGCAGCACGATGAAGATGACCGGGAAAAACGATCGCGCGTACTCGACCACCAGCGGCTGCCGCGCCTGCTCGCCGAGCCGCTCGCGACGGCGGCGTGCGAAAAACAGCGCATCGACCAGCCAGATCAGGCCGGTGATCGCGGACAGGGCAACCAGCAGGGCGGCAAAATCAACGCTCACGTTTGCTCCTTCGGAGCCGGAATTCGAGATGGGGGATTCGGAACTGCAGCGGATCGCGCATCGACTGGCGGGCCAGCGGGCTTCGACCAATGCCGACCCCCGCTCCCCGAATGGCGTCGCTCACTTGTCGACCTGCAGCACCGCCAGGAATGCTTCCTGCGGAATCTCGACGCGACCGACCTGCTTCATGCGCTTTTTGCCTTCCTTCTGCTTCTCGAGCAGCTTGCGCTTGCGGCTGACGTCACCGCCGTAGCACTTGGCGAGCACGTTCTTGCGCAGCGCCTTGACCGTCGAGCGCGAAATGATCTGCGAACCGATCGCCGCCTGGATCGCGACGTCGAACATCTGCCGCGGAATCAGCTCGCGCATCTTCTCGCAGACTTCGCGCCCACGCCGGTCGGCGGCGTGCCGATGGACGATGATCGACAGCGCGTCGACGCGGTCGCCGTTGATCAGCGTGTCGACGCGGACGAACGGGCCGGCCTGGAAGCGTTCGAAGTGGTAGTCGAGCGACGCGTAGCCGCGTGACACCGATTTCAGCTTGTCGAAGAAGTCGAGCACGACCTCGGCCATCGGCAGCTCGTAGCTGATCTGGACCTGGCTGCCGAGGTACTGGATACCCTTCTGCACGCCGCGCTTTTCCTCGCACAACGTGATGACGTTGCCGACGTAATCGGGCGGGGTCAGGATGTTGGCGGTGATGATCGGCTCGCGAATCTCGCCGATCTTGTTCGGCGCCGGCAGCTTGGCCGGGTTGTCGAGCGACAGCACCTCGCCGTCGGTGGTCAGCACCTCGTAAACCACCGTCGGCGCGGTCGTGACGAGGTTCAGGTCGTACTCGCGCTCGAGCCGCTCCTGCACGATTTCCATGTGCAGCATGCCGAGGAAGCCGCAGCGGAAGCCGAAGCCCATCGCCTCGGAGCTTTCCGGCTCGAAACGCAACGCGGCATCGTTGAGCCGCAGTTTCTCCAGCGCCTCGCGCAGGTCCGGGTAGTCCTCGGCATCGACCGGGAACAGTCCGGCGAACACCCGCGGCTTCATCTCCTGGAAGCCAGGCAGCGGCTTGTCGGCCGGATTGGCCGCCAGCGTCAGCGTGTCGCCGACCGGGGCACCATGAACGTCCTTGATCGACGCGGTGATCCAGCCGACCTCGCCCGGCGCCAGTCGCTGGCGCACCGCGCGCTTCGGCGTGAACACTCCGACCTGGTCGACCAGATGCGTGCGGCCGGTCGACATCACGCGGATCTTGTCGCCTGGCTTGATCTCGCCCTGCATCACGCGGACCAGGCTGACGACGCCGAGGTAGTTGTCGAACCACGAGTCGATGATCAACGCCTGCAGCTTGTCGGTGTCGCGCGGCTTCGGCGGCGGAATGCGCTTGACGATCGCCTCCAGCACGTCGCGGATGTTCAGCCCGGTCTTGGCGCTGATCGCGATCGCGTCCTCGGCGTCGATGCCGATGACGGCCTCGATTTCCTTCTTGACGCGATCGATGTCGGCGGTCGGCAGGTCGATCTTGTTCAGTACCGGCACGACCTCGAGGCCCTGCTCGACCGCGGTGTAGCAGTTCGCGACCGATTGCGCCTCGACGCCCTGCGCCGCATCGACGACCAGCAGCGCGCCTTCGCAGGCGGCCAGCGAGCGGCTGACCTCGTAGCTGAAGTCGACGTGGCCCGGCGTGTCGATGAAATTGAGCTGGTAGACCTGGCCGTCGAGCGCGGTGTACGGCAGCGACACCGACTGCGCCTTGATCGTGATGCCGCGCTCGCGCTCGATCGGGTTCGAGTCGAGCACCTGCGCTTCCATCTCGCGTTCCTCGAGACCGCCGCAGAGCTGGATGATGCGATCGGCGAGCGTCGACTTGCCGTGGTCGACGTGGGCGATGATCGAGAAGTTGCGAATGTGCTGCATGGAATCGGGGTCGGCCACGGGGTCGGGGGAGCAAAACGCGGCATTATCCCATAGCCGGCGCCGCCGCCACGCACTGCCACCTCGACAGTGCGTGCGGCGGTCGCAACCGCCCGATCAGTCCTTGTCCGGCGTGACGGTCACGAACTGGGTCGCCTCGCCGCGCCGGACCAGCAACAGCACCGGCACGCCGGCCGCAGCCTGCCCGGCCAGCCGATTGAACTCGGCAGCGCTGCCGACCGGCTTGCCGGCCAGCATCAGGATCACGTCACCGGGCTGCAGCCCGGCGCGGCTGGCCGACTGGCCAATCACCCGGACGATCGCGACGCCCTCTCCGGCTTCCAGACCGAGCGCAGCGCGCTGCTCGGCATCGAGATCGTCGACCGCGATGCCGAGCGGATTGCCGGCCGCGGCATTCGGATCGACCGTGCGGCCGGCCGCTGCGGTGGCGTCGCGCGGCAGCTCGCCGATCGTAACCGGCAGATCGATCGTCTTGCCGTTGCGGAAGATCGTCAGCGTGGCCCGGCTGCCCGGCTCGGTCGCACCAACCAGCGGCGGCAGCTCGGCCGACCGGCTGATCTCTCGGCCGTTGAAGGCGAGGATCACGTCCTGGACCTGCACGCCGGCCTTCTTCGCCGCGCTGTCGTCGCTGAAACCGCTGACCAGCGCGCCGCGCGGCCGCGACAGGCCGAGCCCGACCGCGGTGTCGCGATCGACTTCCTGGATGTTGACGCCGAGCAGGCCGCGCGACACATAGCCGCGTTCGCGCAACTGCTTGACCGTGTTCATCGCGATCTCGATCGGGATCGCGAAGCTGACGCCCATGAAGCCGCCGGTGTTGGAGAAGATCTGCGAATTGACGCCGACCACGCGGCCGTCGGTGTCGAGCAGCGGACCGCCGGAATTGCCGCGATTGATCGCGACGTCGGTCTGGATGAACGGCACGTACTGCTGGCTGCGGTCGAAACTGGAGCGCCCGGTCGCGCTGACGATGCCGGCGGTGACCGAGAACTCGAAACCGAACGGCGAGCCGATCGCGACCACCCACTGCCCCGGTCGCAGCCGGTTCGAATCGCCGACCTCGAGCTTCGGCAGGTCGCGCGCATCGACCTTCAGCAGCGCGATGTCGCTCTGCGGATCGCTGCCGACCACCGTCGCCGGCAGCTCGCGACGGTCCTGCAGCCTGACGTACACCTCGTTGGCGCCGTCGATGACATGGTGGTTGGTGATCAGGTAACCGTCGCTGCTGATCAGGAAGCCGGTGCCCATCGAGGTCCGCTCGCGCGGCTGCGGCATCGGCGGCATGCCGGGCTGGCCGTAGAAACGACGGAACAGCTCCTGCAGCTCCTGCACCGACGGATCACTGGCGGCGGCCTCGGCGGTGCGGGTAGCCGAGATGTTGACGACCGCCGGGCTGCTGCGCTCGACCAGTTCGATGAAATCGTCCGGCTGCGCCTGCGCCGGCAGCGCGAACAGCAGGCTGCAGAGCAAGAACAGGAATGTCGAATGGGCTCGACCGATCACGGGTGTTCCTCGTGGCTGTGCATGGGGGAAGGATCCGGCGCCGCGCGCGCATCAGACGTGCACGGCGACGACTCGAGCGCACGACCGATCCGGCACGGCAACGGCATTGCACGCTTGGAGAGGGCGAGCCCGCTCAAAGTTCCCGCGGCGGCGCCGCCGATCGCGGCCAGATCGGGCGGCAGGTTCAGCAATGACGCGACGCCGTGCGCGGCCAGCGCACCCGCCAGCAGCCCCAGCAATGGTGCGCCGTAGCCGAGCCGGGCCTGCACAAGCAGCGCCGACGACGGCAGATAGACGCGCACCGCATCGCCGACCCGCGGCGCGTCGTCGTCGCAACACGAACGCGGCAATTCGATCGTTTCGCCGCCGCTGCCGTGGGAACCGAACAGGCCGCAGCGCCCGCCGCAGCCGCCGCAGCCGCTGCAGGTCGGCGCCAGACGCAACTGGATCGTCGTTGTGTCGACGGCCTCGACCGCCGCGGCGCGCTCAAGCATCGTCACGGGCAACGACTCCGTGCACGATCCGCTCGACCGTCGACGGCGGCACGCGGCCAACCGCGACGACCTGCTGCCGGCCTTCGTGCAGACGGCCGAACACACTGAGTGCGCCGCGCTGCGAGCCGCCGGACAGGTTCGGCGCATCGGCCTCGAGCGGCTCGATATACAGCGACACGCAGGCCAGCGGATCGCAGTACAGATGCTGTTCGCCACCGCCGCGACCGGCCAGCACCGCACGCTGTTCGAAACCGGGCGGCAGATCGGCGACCCGCCAGCGCGATTCGACCAGCGCCGCGCAAGCGGCCGGCGGCACCGGCGCGGCAGCCGAACCCAGTTCGCTGTCGTCCGGCGCCTGGCCGACGTCGATCTCGGCAAACATCCATTGTTCGACTGCGCGCCCGTCGGCGCCGAACGCGACCGACTTCAGCACCAGCGCATGTTGGCGGTCGATCCACAGCCGCAAGCCGTAGCGGTAACCGTCGCGCGGTCGGACGTCGATCGTCTGCACCGGCCGCCCGGCAACGCGGTCGTTGCCGGCCAGCGCGATCGTGTAGTGCGGGGAACCGAGCAGCGCCGACGGGCGATGCGGCACGGACAATGCCGGGGCGGCGTGCTGCAGCCGACCGGGGTTCAACTCGGCCAGCGCGCCGTGGCGCTGCAGCTCGCGGGGTTCACCGGTCAATGCCAGCAGTCGTTCCCGCGCGCCGTCGGGGTCGGCCCGATGGGCGATCCGGACCGCATCGAGCTGGCCGTCGCGCAAATAGACGACGACACCCCGATAGTGCAGTTGCGCCATCGCCGCATCGGCACGGTCAAGCCAGTCGATCGCGGCGTCGGCACCGGCGGCCGGGCCGGCCAGCAGCGCCAGCCAGCACAACACGCCGCGCTGCATCAGCGCGCGCTCTCCGCCTCGACCGGCACCATCGTCCACTGCCGCGGCGGGCTGACGATCGGAATCAACGGCACGAAACTGTCGTGGCCGACCTCGCGCAGTACGCCGTCGTGCCGCAGCAGGTAGGTCTCGATCCGCGGATCGAGCTGCAATGCCGGCGACAACGGCGCGTTGCCGGTCGCCGACACCGTGTGCGCGACATTGCCCAGTGTCGGCCGCAGGTCGCGCTCGGTCAGCCCGGACGGCACCACTTCGGCGACCGGCGCGGCAACCGCGGACGTGGCGGCGACCGGTGCGCCAGGCGCCGGGCCGCCGGACGGCGTCGGCACGATCAGCAACGCCGCCAGCGCCACCGATGCCGCAACGGCGAAGCCACCGGCCCAGCGCAGCACGCTACCGCCTGCGCGCGACTGCGGGTTCGCCTCGCCGGCCAGCACGGCAGCGATCCGTTCGGCGAAATCGTCGCGCAGCGGCGTGACCCGCTGCCGCTGCAGGCAGTCACGGGTCAGGTGCCAGCGTTCCCAGCACGCGACCAGCTCGCGCTCGTTCGCCATCCGTCGCACCAGGAAGCGGGCCGTCGAGGTCTCGAGCTCTCCATCGATGAAGGCCGACAACTGCTGTTTGGTCTCTTGGCTCATGGCCGTGCTCGCTTGCTTTCCAACATGGGACGCAGCCGCTGATCGATTGCGTCGCGGGCGCGGAAGATGCGTGAACGCACCGTCCCGATCGGACACGACATCGCCTCGGCGATCTCTTCGTAACTCAGGCCCTCGACTTCGCGCAGCGTGATCGCCATGCGCAGCTCTTCGGGCAATCCTTCGACAGTGGCGGCGACGGTTCGTTCAATTTCCTGCCGCATCAGTTCCTGCTCGGGCGTGTCGGTGTCGCGCAGGCGCACGCCGGCGTCGAACTGCACTGCGTCGCTGGCGTCGATGTCCTCGGTCGGCGGTCGTCGCCCCTGCGAGACCAGCCAGTTCTTCGCGGTGTTGACGCCGATCTTGTACAGCCAGGTGTAGAACTGGCTGTCGCCGCGGAAATTGCCGAGCGCCCGATAGGCGCGGATGAAGGTTTCCTGGGCGACGTCCTGGGCATCGGCCCAGTCCTGAACGTAGCGCGAGATCACGCTCGTCACGCGGTGCTGGTACTTCCTGACCAGCAGGTCGAAGGCGGCCTTGTCGCCGGCCTGCACCCGTTGTACCAATGCCTGATCGACCTCGTTCTCGCCCATCCGGGGCCTCGTCTCCGTGTGTCGCCCCGTCCGCTGCCGGGTGGCCGGCGGGGCGCGAGAAAGACCGGCTGTCCTCGAAAAAGTTCAGCTCGTCTGGCGGCGGCGCGAATCGCGTCTGCATTGACCCACCTGCCGGCCTGCCCGGATCATAGCCGCTCGTCGGGCCAACCGGCCCCGCCGCGCCGCAGGAGTGATCGATGTTCGACGGACTTCGTTTTGTTCACTGGAAGCACGACGTGCGCGCCGACCGGGTGCTGGTTCTGACCTTGGATCGCGCCGAGAGCGGCGTCAATACGCTGGCCCAACCGGTGCTTGCCGAGCTCGAGCAGATCATCGAGCGGATCGCGATCGAGAAGCCTTCGCTGGTCGTGATCAATTCCGGCAAGGCGGCCGGATTCATCGCCGGCGCCGACATCCGCGAATTCGTCGAGTTCGACCGCCAGGGCCGGGTCATGGAAGCGATCCGCTTCGGCCAGCAGGTGTTCCAGAAGCTCGCCGAACTGCCCTGCCCGACCGTCGCCGCGATCCACGGCCATTGCATGGGCGGCGGCACCGAACTGGCGCTGGCCTGCCGCTACCGGGTCGCGTCGAGCGACGACTCGACCCGGATCGGCCTGCCCGAGGTCAAGCTCGGCATCTATCCGGGCTGGGGCGGCAGCGTGCGGCTGCCGTTGCTGGTCGGCGCACCGGCGGCGATGGACCTGATGCTGACCGGCCGTGCGCTGCGCGCGTCGGCAGCGCGGGCGATCGGCCTGGTCGACAAGGTGGTCGAACCGGCACTGCTGCTCGACGCCGCGATCGAACTCGGCCGCCGCGGCGCGACGCGCTCGGCGAAGCAGCGCGCCACCGCCTGGGCAACCAACCTGTGGCCGGCGCGGCAGGCGCTGGCGCCGATGCTGGTCAAGCAGGTCGCGCGCAAGGCGCGCAAGGACCACTACCCGGCGCCGTATGCGCTGATCGACACCTGGCGGCGCGCCGGCGGCAGCATCCATGCGCGACTGAAGGCCGAAGCGAAATCGGTCACCCGACTGGCATCGACGCCGACCGCACGCAACCTGATCCGGGTGTTCTTCCTGCAGGATCGACTGAAGTCGCTGGGCGGCAAGGAGCACTCGATCTCCCGCGTGCACGTGGTCGGTGCCGGCGTCATGGGTGGCGACATTGCCGCCTGGTGCGCGCTGCGCGGTTTCGACGTCACACTGCAGGACCGCGAGATGCAATACATCACGCCGGCGCTCGAACGGGCCGGCAAGCTGTTCGAGAAGAAGGTCCGGCGCGAGGACCAGCGCGCCGCGACCGCGCAGCGGCTGCGAGCCGATGTCGAAGGCGCAGGTGCCGCGAGCGCCGACCTGGTCATCGAGGCGATCTTCGAGAACCTCGATGCCAAGCGCGCGCTGTACGCGAAGGCGGAAGGCGCGATGAAGGACGATGCGCTGCTGGTCACCAATACGTCATCGCTGCCGCTGGTCGATCTGCGCGCCGAACTGAAGCATCCGGAACGCTTCGCCGGCCTGCACTACTTCAACCCGGTGGCGATGATGCCGCTGGTCGAAATCGTCCGCCACGACCGCATGGATGCCGCGACCGAACGGCGGCTCGCCGCGTTCTGCCGCGCGATCGACAAGCTGCCGGTGCCGGTGGCCGGCACGCCGGGCTTCCTGGTCAACCGGATCCTGATGCCGTACCTGCTCGAGGCGATCACCGCCTACAGCGAAGGCGTGCCGGGTGCGGTGATCGACCGCGCCGCGCTCAAGTTCGGCATGCCGATGGGCCCGATCGAGCTGGCCGACACGATCGGCCTCGACGTTGCCGCGTCGGTCGGCAAGATTCTCGCCGACTTTCTGCAGTTGCCGATTCCGAAGGGCCTCGAAGGCAAGCTCGAATCGGGCAAGCGCGGCAAGAAGGATGGCGAGGGTTTCTACGTCTGGCACGAGGGCCGGCCGAAGAAGCCGGAGGTGCCGGAGGGATATCAGGCGCCGGAAGACCTCGAGGACCGGCTGATCCTGCCGCTGCTGAACGAGGCGGTGGCATGCCTGCACGACGGCGTGGTCGCCGACGCCGACCTGCTCGACGCCGGGGTGATCTTCGGCACCGGCTTCGCGCCGTTCCGCGGCGGTCCGATCACGCACATCCGGTCGGTCGGCGCGGACACGCTGAAAGCGCGGCTCGAACAGCTCGCGCAGCGCCACGGCCCACGGTTCGCGCCGCGGCCGGGCTGGGATTCGCTGTAACGCAGCAACCGTCGGAGCGGCTTCAGCCGCGATCGTTCGATTCCGCGATGATCGGGAAAAGACCGCGACTGAAGCCGCTCAGAGCAAATGGTCGGCTTGCCGCGGGTCGCCCCGGGACGGCGGCTCGCGGCTGAAGCTGCTGAAAGCCACTCCGAACCGGCGGGCCGCGGATCAGCGGCCCCGATCACATCGTATGGGTCGGCTTGTCGGCGCCGAGCATGCCGGCCAGCAGGGTCTCGATCTTGCCGCGCACCTGTTCGCCCTCGGCCGAATCGTTGAACTGCACGCCGATGCCTGCGGTGCGATTGCCCTGCGCGCCTTGCGGGGTGATCCAGCAGACCTTGCCGGCAACCGGCAGCCGCTCCTTGTCGTCGAGCAGCGTCAGCAGAATGAACACCTCATCGCCGATGCTGTAGCGCTTGGCGGTCGGCACGAAAATGCCGCCACCCTTGATGAACGGCATGTAGGCGTTGTAGAGCGCGCCCTTGTCCTTGATGGCAAGCGACAGGATGCCTTGCCGCGCCGCGCCTGCTCCGAGCATTGACCACTTCTCCGTTGATTGCGCCGGCCAGCGGCGCAGGATGACTCAATCGCCGCGACCGAACGCGGCCTGCCAATCGGCCAGCAACTCGCCGAGCAGCAACTCGTGCCGCAGCGGCGCGGCCAGCAAGTCCCTGACCCGATTGGCCCGATCGAACCAGGCCGCTAGCTTGGGAAAATCGCCCAGAGCGGTCAAGCCGGCCGGGCCGGCGGCCTCGCCCGCCCGTCGGCGACCGAACTCGCACACGCACTCGGCCGCCAGCCGCAGCCGCAGTTCCGGCCGGTCCTGGGCCCAGCGCGCGGCGAGCACGGCGGCGCGAATCCGCCCTGCGGCCAGTTCCTTCAGCTCGCTCCGCACCGCCCGGTGAAGTTCCAGGCTGCCATCCTGCAGCATCTGCCGCGCCAGGCCCGGATGGCCGTCGGCCGCCGCCAACGCCGGCTCGACCTGCGCGGCATCGATGCCGTCGGCAAGCAGCGCCGAACGCGCCTGTTCAGGATCGGGCAGCGGCACCTGCAGCCGCTGGCAGCGGCTGCGGATCGTCGCCGGCAGCTTTGATGGGCGGCTGCAGACCAGCAGCAGGTAACGACCCGGCAACGGCTCCTCGAGGGTTTTCAGCAGCGCGTTGGCGGCGCTCGCGTTCAGCGCATCGGCCGGTTCGATCAAGGCGACCTGTGCGCGACCGAACTGCGGCGTCAGCGCCAGCCACTCGGCCAGCTCGCGGATCTGCTCGACGCCGATCTCGGTTTTCAGGCGGCCGTCGTCGCGGGCCAGCAGTCCGACCGTGCGCAGGTCCGGATGGCTGCCGGCGCCGAGCAGCCGGCAACTGCGACAGTGTCCGCAGGCGGCGCCGTCGACCGGCTCGCCGCACAGCAGTCGGGCCGCCAGTGTCTCGGCCAGGCGCCGCTTGCCGAGCAGCGGCGGGCCGACCAGCAGCAACGCATGGCCGAGCCGCTGCGTCTGCAGCGCGCCGGAAAGCGTGCCCCACAGCGGCGCCAGCCACGGCAACGCGGACAGGGCGGCCGGCAGTGCCATCAGCGCAACCCCAACTGGTAGCGCCGCACCGCCCGGTTGTGCTCGTCGAGGCTGCGCGAGAACACATGGCTGCCGTCACCGCGGGCGACGAAGTACAGCGTGTCGCCCGGCGCCGGGTCGACCGCGGCTTCGATCGCCGCGCGCCCGGGCATCGCGATCGGGGTCGGCGGCAGGCCGCCGCGGACATAGGTATTCCACGGCGTGTCGGCCTGCAGATGCGCGCGGGTCAGGTTGCCGTCGAAGTCGGCGCCGATGCCGTAGATCACGGTCGGGTCGGTCTGCAACCGCATGCCGAGCTTGAGCCGTCGGACGAACACGCCGGCGATCTCCCGCCGCTCGCCGGCGACGCCGGTTTCCTTCTCGATGATCGAGGCGAGGATCAATGCCTCGTCGGCGCTGCGCAGCGGTAGGCCGTCGGCCCGCCGCTGCCACGCCTCGACCAGCGCCGCATCCATCGCCTGCCGGGCCCGGCGCAGCAGTTCGAGGTCGCTGGTGCCGCGGCTGAACTGGTAGGTCTCGGGCAGGAAGCGGCCTTCCGGCGCGAGGCCGTCGGCGCCCACTGCGCGCATCAGCTCGTCGTCGGTGAGCGCGTCGATCGAACGCTGCAGCACCTCGTTGCGGGCCAGCGCATCGCGCAGCTCACGGAAATTCCAGCCTTCGATGATCGTGAAGCGGTACTGGATCACTTCGCCGCGGCCGATCCGGCCCAGCACCTGACGCGGCGTCATGCCGGGCTCGATCGCGTATTCGCCGACCTGCAGCCGGGTCGTCAGGCCGAGCTCGCGCACCAGCGCGTGCCACATCAGGTCGTGGCCATCGTCGATGCCGACCGCGCGCAGCCTCCGCAGCAGTTGCCGGAAGCCCTCGCCGGGCTGCAACTCGACGACCGCCGGCTGCGTCGGATCGAGTTCGAGCGGGCGGTCGGCAAAGCTGCGGTATTCGCGCCAGCCGAACACCGCCACCGAGGCCGCTGCAACCAGCAGCAGCAACGACAACGCGAACAACGGGCGACGCAGGCGTGAAGTAACAGTCATCGATCGATCATGCAAAGGCCGGCTCGGCGGCTGCCAACCGGGCCGACTGCTCGCGGGTGACCGGCCCGACCGGCCAGCGCCGTTCGTCGAGCCGGCAGACCGGGAGGATACCGCGCACGCTGTTGCAGATGAAAAGCTCGTCGGCGCCGTGCACGTCGTCGACCGCCAGCGCGCACTCGGCCGCACCGTGCTCGAGCAGCCAGCGGCGACAGACACCGGCGACCCCGGCCGCAGCGACCGGCGGCGTCAACAGCCGACCCTGGCGAACGATGAACAGGTTTGCCGCGATCGCCGACACGACCTGGCCACCGTCGTCGCATAGCAGTCCTTCGCCGAACGCCGGGTCGTCCCCTTCGGCGCGCGCCAGCACCTGCTCCAGCCGGTTCAGATGCTTGAGCCCTGCCAGCCTCGGCTGCCGGGCAAGCCGCAGCGCGCACCAGCGCAACGCGATGCCGTCGCGACCCGCCGCCGGTGGCGCCGGCAGCACCTGGACGATCCGCCGCGCCGGCGCGGCCGGGTCGATCGCATAGCCACGCCGGCTGCTGCCTCGGGTCAACAGCAGCTTGACCACTCGCCGCTCCGGCAACGGCGCCGGCTGCGCCAGCAGCAGTCGCGCCAGATCCTGCTGCCAGGCGTCGCGCGGCGGCGCCGCGATGCCGAGCGTGCGCGCGCCATGTTCGAGCCGGTCCAGATGTTCGCCCCACCAGACCGGACGGCCACGGAACAGCAGCAACGTCTCGAACAGGCCGTCGCCGTAGGCAAGCCCGCGGTCGCTCAGCGGCACCGTGTCGGCAGGCTCGCCATCGACCAGCGCGATGACATCGGCAGAATCAGTCATCGCAGCCGAGCGCCCGCAGCAGCCCGCGCGCCTTGGCCTGCGTCTCGGCCAGTTCGCGCTCGGGGTCGGAGTCGATCACGATGCCGGCGCCAGCGCGCAGCCGCAGCGTGTCGTGTTCGAGCCAGCCGGTCCGGATCAGGATGTTCAGGTCGAGGTCGCCGCTGCGGTCGAGCCAGCCGAGCGCCCCGGTGTACGGCCCGCGGCCGATCTGCTCGAGCTCGGCGATGATCTCCATGCAGCGGACCTTCGGGCAGCCGGTGATCGTGCCGCCCGGGAAAACCGCCCGGATCAGCTCGCCCGGAGTCAGCCCGGGACGGGCGACGCCGGCGACGGTCGACTCGATGTGGTGCACGTGGGCGTAGCTTTCGACCTCCATCAGCGCCTCGACCGCGACACTGCCGGTCGCGCAGACGCGGCCGAGGTCGTTGCGCTCGAGGTCGATCAGCATGATGTGTTCGGCCCGCTCCTTCGGGTGTGCGACCAGCGCGTCGATCTCGGCACGGTCGTCGCCGGACCGGCGTGGCCGGGTGCCTGCGATCGGCCGCGTCTCGATCCGATCGCCGCGGCGACTGACCAGCCGTTCCGGCGACGAACTGAGCACGGTCCAGCCGTCGCCGGCCAGCAGACCGCTGAACGGCGCCGGATTGGCACGCCGCAGGCGCTGGTACAGCGCGATCGGATCGGGCGGGGCCTCGAATCGGGCAGTCCAGCCGCGCGACAGGTTGACCTGGAACACGTCGCCGGCGGCCAGGTAGTCGAGCACCTGCCGCACGCCGGCCAGGAACGGCGCAGCCGGATCGGCGCTCAGCGCAAAGCCGGGCAACTCGAGCTCGACCAGCGGCGCACTCTGCAGTGCCGCGGCGACGATCTCGTCGAGCAGCGCCTGCTGGCCGTGTTCGGCGACCGCCCAGGCGCTGCCGTCGTGCCGATCGATCAGCAACGCGGCCGGACAGCGCAGCGCCAGTGCGACCGGCAACGCACCGGGTGCCGCCGGCAACTGCGCCTGCAGCCGCGGTTCGATTTCGGCGACCAGCTCGTAGTTCAGCAACAGCGCCCAGCCGCCGTGGAACGGCAACTGTGGCCCGTCCAGCCGGACCCGTTCGGCCTGCCAGTCGGCATCGAGATGGTCGAGGAAGCGACCGGGCAGCAGCATGCCGTCACAGCGGCGCGTGCCCCCGTCGCGGTCGAGCCGCAGGCCGCGTCCGTCGGCGCACAGCAGCAGGTCGTAACGCGAGCGCACGCCGCCGTCGGCGAGGCTCTCGAGCAGGCATGGAAAGCGCTGCGGCGCGGCCCGCTGCAGCGCCAGCAGATCCGGCCGGTACGGCAGCGGCCGGATCAGCATGCCGGCAGCCCTCGCGCGGCCGTCAGACCGCGCGGAACACCAGCGTGGCGTTGGTGCCGCCGAAGCCGAAGCCGTTCGACATCGCCACCGACACCTTCGCCTCGCGGGCCACGTTCGGCACGTAATCGAGATCGCAGCCCTCGCCCGGCTGGTCGAGATTGATGGTCGGCGGAACGATGCCGTAATGCATCGCCAGCACGGTGAAGATCGCCTCGACACCGCCTGCCGCACCGAGCAGGTGGCCAGTCATCGACTTGGTCGAACTGACCATCGTCCGGTAGGCGTGATCGCCGAGCACGCGTTTCATCGCCTTCGTCTCGCCGAGGTCGCCCAGTGGCGTCGAGGTGCCGTGCGCGTTGATGTACTCGATCTGGTCCGGCGTGATGCCGGCATCGCGGATCGCCAGCGTCATGCAGCGCGCGGCGCCGTCGCCATCTTCTGCCGGCGCAGTCATGTGGAAGGCGTCGGACGACGCTCCGTAACCGGCCAGCTCGCAATAGATCCGTGCGCCGCGCGCCTTGGCGTATTCGTACTCCTCGATCACGAGGATGCCGGCGCCGTCGCCGAGCACGAAGCCGTCGCGGTCCTTGTCCCACGGCCGGCTGGCGCGGGTCGGCTCATCGTTGCGGGTCGACATCGCCTTCATCGAGCAGAAACCGCCGACCGAGGTCGGCGAGGAGCCGCGCTCGGCACCGCCAGCGATCATCACGTCGACGTCGCCGTACTGGATCATCCGCATCGCGGTGCCGATGCTGTGGTTGGCGGTCGCGCAGGCCGACACCGCGGAGAAATTCGGTCCCTTGATGCCACGCAGGATGCTGATCTGGCCCGGCAGCATGTTGATGATCGTGCTCGGCACGTAGAACGGCGAGATCTTGCGCGGACCGCCCTCGAGATACTTCGCGGTCTGTTCCTCGATGCCGAGGATGCCGCCGATGCCGGAACCGACCACGACACCGATCCGCTCGGCGTTGCCGTCGTTGATCTCGAGCCCGGCGTCGTCGAGCGCCATCATCGACGCCGCGACACCGTAATGGATGAACTCGTCCATCTTGCGGGCATCCTTCGGCGCGATCCAGCGGGTCGGATCGAAGTCGCGGACCTGCCCGGCAATGCGGGTACTGAACAGGGTCGGATCGAAATGGGTGATCGGCCCGATGCCGGAGCGGCCATTGACGATGCTGTCCCAGGCGGTCGACAGCGAATTGCCGACCGGGGACACGATTCCCATGCCGGTGACGACGACGCGACGCTTGTTGTTCATGGAACGGTGCCTCGAAGGATGGATCCGGTGGTCCGATGCATAGTTCGGACGGCCAAAACGCGCGGGGCCGCTTGCAGCGGCCCCGACGCTTCGGAAAGACGCGCCGATCAGCTCTTGACGTGCGCCTTCACGTAGTCGATCGCCTGCTGCACGCTGGTGATCTTCTCCGCTTCCTCGTCCGGGATCTCGCACTCGAACTCTTCCTCGAGCGCCATGACCAGCTCGACGGTGTCCAGCGAGTCCGCGCCGAGATCGTCAACGAAGCTGGCGTTGGGGGTCACATCGTCTTCCTTCACGCCAAGCTGCTCGACCACGATCTTCTTGACGCGTTCTTCGATGGTGCTCATGAGAATCAAACCTCCCGGGGATTCGTGTTGTGCGGAGCCCTTCTTGCCCGGGGCTCCGATGTCGCGAGCGGATCGCTCCGCAGCGTCTGGTTATCCGGCGACGCTGGCGGACAGAACCACTGTCCCAGCCCGCGACGGCCGGCGCATTGTAGTGGCAAACCCGCGAACCGTGTTAATCGGGGCGGGATCGGGGATTGGGGTTTCGGGATTCGCAGGAACAGCCCGCCGCGGGCCGGCTGGGCGGACTCCGTTGCCGGTTGCCAGCTTCCACGTATCCCGAATCCCGGCCCTTACGGCATGTACATGCCGCCGTTGACGTGCAGCGTCTCGCCGGTGATGTAGGCTGCGGCCGGACCGGCCAGGAACGCCACCGCACGGGCGATGTCGGCCGCCTGGCCGAGCCGGCCGAGCGCGATCTGGCCGAGCAGCGCCTCGCGCTGCGCTTCCGGCAGCGCCCGGGTCATGTCGGTATCGATGAAGCCGGGCGCGACGACGTTGACGGTGATGCCGCGACTGCCGACCTCGCGTGCCAGCGACTTCGAGAAGCCGATGATGCCGGCCTTGGCCGCCGCATAGTTGGCCTGGCCCGGATTGCCGGTCAGGCCGATCACCGACGCGATGTTGATGATCCGGCCGTGGCGCGCCTTCATCATGCCGCGCAGCACTGCCTTCGACGTGCGGTATACCGAGCTCAGATTGGTCTGGATGATCGCGTCCCAGTCCTCGTCCTTCATCCGCATCAGCAACTGGTCGCGGGTGATGCCGGCATTGTTGACCAGGATCGTGACTGCGCCGAATTGCTTGCCGATCGCATCGATCAACGCCTCGACCGCGGCGCCGTCGGTGACATCGAGCGCGCGACCGGCACCGCCGTCAGCGGCCAGCCGTTCGCCTATCGCGGCGGCGCCCGATTCGGACGTCGCGGTGCCGATCACGGTCGCGCCGAGCACGGCCAGTTCGTCGGCAATCGCCGCACCGATACCGCGGCTGGCGCCGGTGACCAGTGCAATCTGGCCGGTCAGGGGTCTCGCATCGTTCATTGCACGCTCCCGGTGCGCGGCCCGCCCTCTGTGGGGGCGGCTTCAGCCGCGATCTTTATCGTGTTGGTCGAAGATCAAAAGCTCGCGGCTGAAGCCGGCCCGACAGGGCGGCGACTGCTCAACCCCAGCCGGCAAGCGCCGCGTCCAGCTCGGCCGGCGTGCCGATCGAGCGCATGTCGAGTGACTTGTCGATCCGCTTGGCCAGTCCCGTCAGCACCTTGCCGGGGCCGCATTCGGCCATCCGGGTGACGCCGGCCGCGACCAGCGCCTGCACGCAATCGGTCCAGCGCACCGGCATGAACAACTGCCGCCGCAGTGCATCGCGGATCGAATCGAGCGAACCGTGCACCTGCGCGTCGACGTTCTGCACCACCGGCACGGCCGGCATCGACCATGCGACGCTGCCGAACGCATCGGCGAGCCGATCGGCGGCATCGATCATCAGCGGCGTGTGCGACGGCACGCTGACCGCCAGCCTGACCGCCTTGCGGATGCCGCGCGCGGCCAGCTCGGCGATCGCCCGGTCGACCGCTTCGGCATGCCCGCCGATCACGATCTGGCCCGGCGAGTTGTAGTTCGCCGGCACCAGTACCTGCTCGCCGGCCACCGTCTTGCAGACCTCGACGACCACCGCATCGTCGGCTCCGAGCACCGCAGCCATCGCGCCGACGCCGGCCGGCACTGCCGCCTGCATCAGTCGCCCGCGTTCGCGCACCAGCCGTGCGCCGTCGGCCAGCGACAGCGCACCGGCGGCGACCAGCGCGCTGTACTCGCCGAGACTGTGCCCGGCCAGCCGGGCCGGCTGCGCCCCGCCTTGCGTCTGCCAGACGCGCCACACCGCGATGCCGGCAGCGAGCAGTGCCGGCTGGGTGAACTCGGTCTGGTTCAATTCCGCTTCGCGATCGGCCGCAGTCAGCGCCCACAGGTCGACGCCGGCGCCGTCGGAGGCTTCCTCGAACGTGTGGCGGACGGACGGAAAGACCGCGGCCAGTTCGCCCAGCATGCCGCTGGATTGCGAACCCTGGCCCGGAAACACGAACGCGAGCTGTTCGGACACTGCGCTGTCCCGCTGGGAAAGCCGCGCATCATAAATGAAGCGGTGCCGGGAGCGTCTGTACCGAGGCGTATCGAACGAGCCAATCGCCTCGGTGCTACGCGCGCGTGGAACCGGGAAGCTCTGAGCGCTCTTCGACCCACCTTTCGACCATCCTTGCGCTGTCCTCACCGGCCTCGACCACGGTCAGCGGAAGCAACGCCGAGAGAGCGCAGCGCATCAGCACGCGCAACGCAACCGCGAGCGCGCGGGACCGCTCCCCGGCGAGCGCCGCCATCGGCGTGAGCCACCGAACACCTCGGGCGCAGCGTACGACGGCGTGGCGCACGTCCCGATCCGTCCGCGCCAGACACGCCACGTACAGATCGGCATAACGTTCCGGCAATTCGGCCATGAAACGCGCAGTCGAATGCAGGTAGAACAGCAGGTCGCGCGCCTGCGCCGCCGGCAGCGGCATCACCGTCAGCGGATCCTGCTCCAGATCGATGAATCCGATGCCACGCTCATTGACGGTCAGGTTGCGGGCAAAGGCCTGGCTGGCGTGGCCGCCCCGCGCATGCAGATCGGCCAGTCCGTCGAGCCCGGCGATCAGCAGCGATTCCCGCCGATCGAGGTTCGACTCTGCCTTGCACAGGCCGGACAGGGTCGGACCGAGATCGGACAGCACCAGCTCGTTCGGCGCAGCGGCGAGTACTTCCGGCACCTGCGCGCCGAGCGCCGCCAACCGTTCGATCATCGCCCGCTCGGTCGCGCACGGATCGGCCGCCGGCGGCGGACGCAGCGGCGTCAGGTCGAGGCCGCGCGCGACCGCGTCGAGCGCGGCCAGCCGCAGCTTCCGGCCCGGTGTCGCGTAGCGCTTGCGCCAGGCGGTCCGGCCGGCGACTTCGATTCGGTCGACGCGCTGTTCGGCCATGGCGGCTCAGTAGCGGATCAGCGCCGAGCCCCAGGTGAAGCCGCCGCCGAATGCTTCGAGCAGCAGCAATTCGCCGCGCTGGACCTTGCCCGACTGCACCGCAGCATCGAGCGCCAGCGGCACCGATGCGGCGGACGTGTTGCCGTGCCGGTCGACCGTGACGATCACGTGATCCATCGGCATGTCAAGCCGCCTGGCGGTCGCTGTGATGATGCGCAGGTTGGCCTGGTGCGGAATCAGCCAGTCGATGTCGTGCTTGTCGAGACCGTTGGCTGCCAGCGTTTCCTCGACCACCGCATCGAGCGTCTTGACCGCGGTCTTGAACACTTCGTTGCCGGTCATCTGCACCAGCAGACCGTGGTTCTTGCCGTCGGTGAAACCGGTCGACACGCCGACCGGCGTATACAGCAGGTGCTTGAAGCCGCCATCGGCATGCAGATGGGTCGACAGCACGCCCGGCTCGCTGTCGGCGCGCAGCACCACGGCGCCGGCACCATCGCCGAACAGCACGCAGGTGCCGCGATCGTCCCAGTCGAGCATCCGGGTCAGGGTCTCGGCGCCGATCACCAGCGCGGTCCTGACCGTGCCGCTCTTGATGAACTTGTCGGCGATGCCGAGGGCATACATGAAGCCCGAGCACGCCGCATTGACGTCGAACGCGGCACAGCCGTTCGCGCCGAGCCGATGCTGCAGCAGGCAGGCGGTCGACGGAAAGACCAGATCCGGCGTGGTCGTGCCGAGCACCAGCAGGTCGATCTCGGACGCCTGCACGCCGGCCGCCGCCAACGCGCGGGTCGCCGCCTCGAACGCGAGGTCGCCGGTGGTCTGACCATCGGCGGCGACGTGGCGCTGTGCGATGCCGGTGCGTTCGCGGATCCATTCGTCGCTGGTGTCGACCCGAGCAGCGAGCTCCTCGTTGGTCACCACCCGTTCCGGCAGATAACTGCCGGTTCCGACGATACGGGAGTAGATCGGCGAACTCATCGAGGCTCTCCTGGCACGACCCTGCACACGGGCGCCCAAGGATGGCGCACGGCGGGAAATGATGATCGCGGATGACGTCGCCATCCGGAAACGACGACGGCGGGCCAGGCCCGCCGTCGATGACACCGCCAACGGCCGCACAGCGGCCGCGGAGGGATCAGTCCTGTTCGACTGCGCCCTTGACTTCGATCACCTTCTTGCCGCGGTAGTAGCCGTCGGCGGTGATGTGGTGGCGCAGATGGGTCTCGCCCGTGGTCGGGTCGGTGGCCAGTTGCTTGGCCTGCAGCGCATCGTGCGAACGGCGCATGCCGCGACGGGACGGGGACTTGCGGCTCTTCTGGACTGCCATGGTGTTCTCCGGCTAACTCGATTTCTGCTTCAGGGCGGCCAGTGCCGCAAAAGGGTTGACGCGTGGTTCACTGTCGGCTGGCGCCTGCGCCGGCTCGATTTCCTCGTCCCGCTCTGCCATCGGCACCACCGGCAGGGCAAGAATCAGTTCGTCCTCGACCAGATCGAGCGGTCGCAGCATGCCGTCTTCGGGCACCAGCACCGGCTCGGTTCCCGGCGCCAGCGCCTGCTCCTCGCGTTCGCTGCGGACCAGCCCCAGCGTCTGCTCGAGCTCGACCGGCTGCACGAAACGCTCGAGACTGCGCTGGCACACCAGCGGCAGTTCGGCTTGCGCCGACAACTGCACCATGGCGGCGCCCAACGCGTCGCGACCGAACTCGAGGCGATAACGGCAATGGCCGTCGACGTCGGCCAGACTGCCACGCAGTCGGTCGAAACGATCGAGCGGCACCTCACCTTCGAAGATTCGCCTCGCGGTCACGGCGCGCCAGACATCGATCGATTCCGGCAAACCAGCGGACATAAGCGCGAAATTCTATGGGCGTGAGTCGAGGCGCGTCAAGCCGCGTCGGCCGCCGCAATCCCCGGGGCGCGATTGCCGCGCGGGTCCGGCCTGCGGCAGACTGCGGGACCGGTTCGCCGAGGATACCCCGCTGAATCCGTATTTCGTCGGTCTCGTGCTGCTCGCCGTCATTGGCGCCGGGCTCGCCCTGCTGCAGGTGCAGTTGCGCCGCCGGCACCGGCTGCTGCTGCGGCTGCTCGACCGGGCCGATGCGCTCGAGGCGCTGCTGCTCGAGACGCGGCAGCGGATGGCGGCGATGAAGTCGGTCGTGCAGCGGGTGCCGTCCGATATCGGCGCGGTCGCGCAGGCATCGCTCGATGCCGAGGCGCCGGTCCAGCAGGGGCTGCGCAACGTGCTCGAACATCGGCTGTGGATCGCGAAGAACGCGGCGAACGCCAGCATGGCCGAGCTGCGGCGTGCGGTCGATGCACTGGACCGTTCCCACGCGCAGATCGAAAGCCGGCTGCGGCAGCTCGAGGATGCCGGCGCCGAACTGGCCGAGGTGACCCAGCCGGTGCTGGAACAGCAGCAGCGCGAACCGGCCGCCCTGCGCCGCGAACCACGACCCGACGCCGATGAAAACTGAGCATCCCCCGCTGCTGCTGGCTTCCACCTCACGCTACCGTCGCGAACTGCTCGGCCGCCTGCGGCTGCCGTTCGACTGCATCGCGCCCGACATCGACGAGTCGCAGCACGCCGGCGAAACGCCGGAAACGATGGCTGCGCGGCTGGCCGAGGCGAAGGCCGCCGCGATTGCCGAGCGGATGCCCGGCGCGATCGTGATCGGCTCGGACCAGACCGCCAGCCTGTCCGGCCGCGCGCTCGGCAAGCCGGGCTCGCGCGAACGCGCGCGCGAGCAGTTGGTCGCCTGCGCCGGCTGCGCAGTGCAGTTCCACACCGCCGTCTGCGTGATCGATGCGTCCGGCCGGCGGCACGGGGCACTGGACACGACCGTGGTCCGGTTCCGGCAGCTCGGCGGCGACGAGATCGAACGCTACCTCGACGCCGAACAGCCGTTCGACTGCGCCGGCAGCTTCAAGTCGGAAGGCTTCGGCATCACGCTGTTCGAGCGGATCGACTGCGATGATCCGACGGCATTGATCGGGCTGCCGCTGATCCGGACCGCGGAGCTGCTGCGAGCGGCCGGCTTCCGGTTGCCGTGACCGTCGGCGTCACGGACGCCAGTCGAACGGCACGCTGACTATCAGGCTGCGCTCGCCGGCGCTGTCGGCCTCGATGCCGAGCCAGTGTCTGCCCGGCGCCAGCGTCGGCGCCAGTCGCAATGCGAAGCCAACCTGCGGGTGATTCGGATCGTCCGAAGCGGGGAACTGCTGCCGCACGCCGGGCTCGGGCAGGCCGTACGCCAGTTCGGCGAACTCGGCGCCGTCGATCTTCAGCCACAGTCGGTCGATGCCGACCCGGTCGCGGATTGCCCAACCGCTGATCCGCAGTTCGCCGGACACGACCGCGCCGAGCAGCGGCTCGTGCAGATAGGCGACCGGCGCCGGCACGCAATCGGCGGTGACGCCGGGCTGCTGCAACCAGCCGCGCACTCGCTTGCGGCCGTGGTCGAACGCAAACGTGAAGCGAGGCGCGGCCTGCGGCAGCACCGCACAGATCCGTGCGAACCAGTCCGGCCGCTCGCGCAGGCCGGTCGCCGCGTCATCGGCAACCAGCAGCACCGGCCGGCTCGCCGCCAGTTGCAGCAGTGCGGTCTCGTCGAGCCCGAACCGCACCAGTTCACCCTGCCGACCGTGCTTGCGATTGCCCGGATGGTCGAGTGCGTAGACCGGCCGACCGCCGAGTTCGAAACCGAGCGCGGCGGCCAGCATGAAGTTGTCGGCAGCCACTACCGTGTCGGCCGGCAGCCCTGCGAGTTCGCCGCGGACCCGCTCGGCGATCCGCGACCAGCCAGTCGAATGCTCGGGATACAGATCCGTGCCGGCGAGCCGTTGCGGCGCGTGTGCCGCCAGCGCCAGGTAGCCGAACAGCCCGGCGACCACGAGCGCAGCCGAGCCGATCGCGAGCAGGCCGAGCCGGCGCGCGATCGCTCCCCAGCCGCGCCAGGCCGACGGCAGCAACATCGCGAGCAACAGCCAGGCCGGCAGCAGCCAGTGCAGCCGGCTGCGCTCGGTGTCGGCAAACGGCGCCAGCGCCAGGAACAGCAGCAGCAGGGCCGTTCCGACACCGAGTACGGCGCGGTCGAACTGCCGGCGTCGACGCCAGCCGGCCAGCAACACCGCGAGCAGCAGCAGGTACAGCCCCGGCGTGGTCGGGATCGCCTGCAGCAGTGGATCGGCCAGCCCGGCCGGCTGGAACCGCCACGGGTGCCGCTCCGCGAACTGGAACGCGAAACCGCGACCACCCGACGCCCACTGCTGCCAGAGCAGCGGCGCGAGCCCGGCCGCAGTGCCGAGCAAGCCGGCCCGCCAGACGGCCGGCCGCGCCAGCAGCCGGCGACCGGCCGGGTCGAACAGCAGCCACGCGCCGCCTGCAGCGAACGGCACCAGAAACCGGTAGTGGCTGAGCCAGCCAAGCGCCAGCGCCAGCGCCAGCAGCCCGCGACCGGCACTGCCGTCGCTGTCGAGCAGTCGCTGCAGTGCCACCGCGCAGAGCAGCACGGCCAGCGTCAACGGCACGTCCGGCAGCGCCAGCAACCCGTTGGCGGCGAACAGCGGCAACAGCAGCGCGACGGTGCCCGCCTGCGCACCGGCCACCTGACCGTGCCGAGCGGCGACCGCCCACATCAGCATCACCGCGGTGACGGCCGCCAGCACGATGAACGGCAGCCGCAGCGCCCATTCATGCTGGCCGAACAGCGTGGTGCCGAGCCTGATCAGCCACGCCGTCAATCCCGGCACATCGTCGTAGGCCAGCGCCGGATGCCGGCTTTCGAGCCAGTAGAACGCTTCGTCGCCGAACAGTGGCAGCGATGCGGCGAACCACAGTTTCGCCAGCAGCAGCAGGCTCCACACGGTCCAGAACGCGCGGCGCCACCGATCGGCGGCGATGCGATCCTCACGCATGCCCGGCTACACTCGAACCCGCTGTCGACAAGGAACCGCTCCGATGCATGCCAAAGCCCGACCGGCGCCGATCCTAACCGATGCCGAGCGCAGCGCCCTGCACGCGGCGATCGCACAGGTCAACACGCTGGTGCTCGGCAAGCAGCCGCAGATCGAGCGGGCGTTCGCCTGCCTGCTGGCCGGCGGCCATCTGCTGATCGACGATCTGCCCGGGCTCGGCAAGACGACACTGGCGCGCTCGCTGGCAGTCACGCTCGGCCTCGACTTCTCGCGGATGCAGTTCACCGCCGACCTGCTGCCGTCGGACATCCTCGGCGTCTCGATCTTCGACCAGGGCAGCAGCCGGTTCGTGTTCCATCCGGGCCCGGTGTTCACCCAGTTGCTGCTGGCCGACGAGATCAACCGCGCGCCGCCGCGCACGCAGAGTGCGCTGCTCGAGGCGATGGCGGAACAGCAGGTCACCATCGACGGCCAGCGGCATCCGCTGCCGGAGCCGTTTTTCGTCGTCGCGACCCAGAATCCGGTCGATCTGGCCGGCACGTTCCCGCTGCCCGATTCGCAGCTCGATCGCTTCCTGATGCGGATCGCGCTCGGCTATCCGGACGCCACCGCCGAGCGCGTGATGCTGGCCGGCGCCGATCGCCAGCAGATGCTGGCCGACAGCCGTGCCGTGCTCGATCCGGCCGGCGTGCGCGAGCTGCGCGCAGCGACCGCCCGCGTGCATGCGAGCGAACGGCTGGTCGACTACGTGCAGCGACTGCTGACCGAAAGCCGCCGCCACCCTGGAGTGCGGGTCGGCCTGTCACCGCGCGCCGGCCTGGCGCTGCTGCAGTCGGCCCGCGCGATGGCGCTGCTGCGCGACGCCGACTACGTGCTGCCGGAACATGTGCAGTCGGTGTTCGGCGAAGTAGCCGCACACCGGCTGGTGCCGGACGGCGATGCCGGCGACCGCGCCGGGCTGGCGCAGTCGATCCTTTCGACGGTGGCGATCGACTGAACCGATGACGGTCGCCACTGCCGCCCGGCAGCGCCTGCTGGCCTTCGCCGAGCGCCGGCTGCCGGCGCTGACCCGGCTCAGGCATCCCGAGCCATTGCCGATCGTGCTGCACCGGCGGCGGATCTACGTGCTGCCGACCGTGTTCGGGCTGTGGTTCGGCCTGCTGCTCGGCGTGATGCTGATCGGCGCGCTGAACTACAACAACAATCCGGCGCTGATCCTGAGCTTCCTGCTGCTCGCCGTGGCGTTCACCGGCCTGCTGCACGGCTATCTCGCACTGCGCGGGCTGCGGCTGGTCGAAGTCAGCGCCGAACCAGCCCACGCCGGCGAGCCGGTCACGCTGCGGCTGCGCTTCGATGCAGTCGAGCCGCGTCCCCGCCGCGGCCTGGTGCTGCGTCATCGAAACCAGGCGGTCGCCGTCGAGCTGGCGCCGGCGTCCCACGCCGATGCGCTGCTGACGGTGCCGACCGCGACGCGCGGCTGGCTGGCGGTCGGCCGGCTGATCGTGTCGGTGCGGCAGCCGCTCGGCATGTTCGTCAGTTGGAGCTGGCTGCATCCGGACCGTCGGGTACTGATCTATCCGGCGCTGGAAGCGCAGCCGCCGCCATTGCCACGGCACGGCGGCGACGGCCAGCCGCAACGCCGCCGCGGCCCCGACGAGCAGTTGCATGGCCTGCGTGACTACCGTCCGGGCGACCCGCTGCGGATGATCGCGTGGAAGCGCAGCGCGCAGCTCGGCGAACTGCAGGTGCGCGAAGTCGAGTCGCCGCGCGGTCGCGATACCGTGCTCGACTGGGACGCGCTGATCGGCGTCGCGCCGGAGGCGCGGATCCGGCGCCTGGCGCGCTGGGTCGTCGATGCCGAGCGCGCCGGGCTCAACTCGGAACTGCGGCTGCCGGGGCAGCGGCTCGGCCCGGATCGCGGCCCGACTCACGTCCATCGCTGCCTGCGGGCACTGGCGTTGCTCGATGTCTGAAGCGCACGCGCTCGATCGTCGCAGCCTGTGGTGGAGCGTCGCCGCGACCACCGCCTGCCTGCTGCCGCTGGCGCGCTTCGTGCCGGTCTGGCTGACCGCCCTGATCGGCGCGCTGCTGGCGATCGGGCTGAGCCTGCGGCTGACCCGCCGCGCGCTGCCGATGCCGCTGCGACTGCTGCTGACGATCGGCATCGCCGGCGTGATCCTGTGGGATTACGGCGTCGTGTTCGGCGCCCGCTTCGGCCGCGATACCGGCACCGCGCTGCTCGCCGCGATGCTGGCGCTGAAGACGCTCGAACTGCGCCGCCTGCGCGACGCCCGGCTGATCGTCAGCTTCGGCCTGTTCGCATTGATGGCCGGCTTCCTGCAGGACCAGGGACCGCTGACGCTGATCCTGGCGCTGCTCGGCACACTGACCGCGATCGCCGCGCTGGCGCAACTGGCCGACGCCGAAGTGCCGGGCACGCCGACGCCGATCGCCTGGCCGGTGCGACTGCTCGCCGCTGCCCGCTTCGCGGCGTATGCCGTGCCGCTGGCGATCGCCGCGTTCTTCCTGTTTCCGCGCCTCGGCTCCCCGCTGTGGGGCCTGCCCGGCAACAGCCAGGAAGCGCGGACCGGGCTGTCCGACACGATGTCCCCGGGCGATATTGCCAGGCTCTACAGCGACGACAGCCCGATGTTGCGGGCCCGCTTCGACGGGCCGCCGCCCGGCAATGCCGAGCTGTACTGGCGCGGCCCGGTGCTGAGCGTGTTCGACGGCCGCCGCTGGACCCGTGCGACCCATGTCTACGGCCACCCGGAAGTGCTCGAACCGCTCGCCGAGCCGCTGGCCTACAGCGTGCAGCAGGAGCCGACCGAGCGGCGCTGGATCTTCGCGCTGGACCTGCCGGTCGCGGCACCGGGCGATGCCCGCCTGACGATCGAGCGCAGCACGGTCGCCGCGCGGCCGCTGAACGAGGTGGCGCTGTTCCGGCTGCAGTCGACTCCGTCCTACCGGCTGGCCCCGGCGCTGTCGCCGGCCGAGCGAGCCCATCACACCGCGCTGCCGGACGCCTACAACCCGCGTGCCCGCGAGCAGGCGCTACGCTGGCGCGCCGAAGTCGGCCGCGACGACCGTGCCTTCGTGCAACGCGCGCTGGCCTGGTTCAACCGCGACTTCAGCTACACGCTGGCACCCGAACTGCTCGGCCGCCACAGCGCCGACGAATTCCTGTTCGAGACCCAGGCCGGCTACTGCGAGCACTTCGCATCGGCGTTCGCGATCCTGATGCGGTCCGGCGATCTGCCGACCCGCGTCGTGACCGGCTACCAGGGCGGTGTCACCAACGAGGTCGGCGACTACCTGCTGGTGCGGCAATCGGACGCCCATGCGTGGAACGAGGTCTGGCTGGCCGGCGAAGGCTGGGTCCGCGTCGATCCGACCTCGGCCGTCGCGCCGCACCGGATCGAGCGCGGCCTCGACGCGCTGCCCGGCCGACAGCGCACATCGGCCTGGAGCAAGCCGCTGTTCGACACCGCCGACTGGCTGCGCCGGGCCTGGAACGATTTCGTGCTCGGCTATGACGCCGATCGCCAGCGGCTGCTGCTGCAACCGTTCGGGCTCGACCGCTCGGACTGGCGTCATCTCGGCCTCGCGCTCGCGGTCGGGGTCGGGCTCGCGCTGGCCGCGACGATGCTTCTGCTGCTGCGCCGGCTGCCGTACGGCGAGGATCCGCTCGGGCGCGCCTGGCGGCAGTTCCTGCGCCGGCTCGCCCGGGCCGGGCTCGCCAAACAGCGTGCCGAAGGCCCGCTGGCGTTCGCCGCCCGTGCGGCGGCGCGCTGGCCAGCCGAGGCCGACCGGATCCTCGCGCTTAGCCGGCGTTACGCCGCGCACCGCTACGCTGCGAATATCCCGGATCGCGAGGAGCGCCGGCGGCTGGTCGAAGCTCTGCGGCGTTTCCGAATTGCCAGGAGTGCACGCCGATGACACCGCTCCGCCACGCCCGACCGCTGATGCTGCTGGCCGCCACGCTGCTGGCAGGCTGCGCGACCGCGCCGACCCCGCTGCAGGGCGAGTTCGCACCGCTGACCCCGGAACAGGCCAGCGCCAGCGGGCGACCGGGTGACCGGATCCGCTGGGGTGGCCAGATCGTCGACGTGCAGACCCGCACCGACCGGACCTGCTTCGAGCTGCTCGGCAAGCCGTTGCAGACCAGCGCCCGGCCGCGCGAGGCCGACCTCAGCGCCGGCCGCTTCCTGGCCTGCCGGCAGGGTTTCTACGACCCGGCGCTGTTCGCACCCGGCCGCGAAGTCACCGTCACCGGCGTGATCGAAGGCTTCGAAGAACATCCGATCGGCGAGTACAGCTATCGCTACCCGCGGGTCGCAGCCGAAGTCGTCTACCTGTGGCCGGAACGCGAGCCGGACTACTACTACCGCTACTACACGCCGGCCTGGCCGTACTACCACCCGGCCTACTGGGGGCCGAGCTGGCGACCGTACCGGGTGATCGTCCGGCCGCGCCCGAAAGCGGACGACGGCAGCGGCGGCTGATCCGCCGCCGACCGGCTCGAAATCGGCTCAGCCTTCGCTGCCGTGCGGGCCGTAGCCGCCGGCGACGCCCTTGGTCGCGACCGCGACCGCATTGTGCGGATGCAGGCTCTCGTAGTGCGTCGCGCGCAACCAGAAATCGGCGACATGATCGTCGCCATCGAGCGCGGCCTGCACGCGACGCGCGGCGTCCTCGCAGAACATCAGGTTCTGCCCGTTCAGCCGCGCGAACGCCTGCTCGTCCTCGCGCTTGACCGCGGTCTGCACCGGCGTGCCGAGCGCACGCTCGACACGGTCGATCAGCTCGGCTACCGGGAACGACTGGAACGACGGCACCAGCCGAACCTTCAGCTCGACGATCGACCGCTGGCTGTGCGGGGTCGCGCAGATGCCCTGTTCGCTGCCGAGCCAGGCCAGCACGGCGGCATGATCGAGCGGCTGACCGGCAGTGAAATCGGCTGCGAAGCGCTCCTGGATCAATTGTCTCGCCAGCGCCGCCGAGCACGGGCAGGTGCTCGAATAGACCACCTCGAGTCCGAGCTCCAGCGCAAACTGGCCGCGTTCCATCGTCGCCGTCAGCGTGATCGGATAGGAGCGCCAGCCGCTGTTGTCGCTGATCAGCGCCGGCCGCCGCAGCAGGTGGTCGAAGCGGACCGTCAGCAGCGCCCGGTCCGACAGGCCGGCGTGTGATTCGAGGAACTCCTTCAGCAGCCGGCGCAACGCACACGGCGACAGCGGCTCGGACGACAGCGCGCGGTCGACGTGCAGGTACAGCCGCGACATGTGGATGCCGCGGGCGTCGGGATCCTGCAGGTTGACGAACGCGCTGACCCGCGCCGGGCTGGCGACGCTTTCGCCATCCGGCGTCTGCAGCCGGACCGGCACCTCGATCTCGCCCATGCCGACCCAGTCGAGCCGACCGGCCACGGCCGGTCGTGCTTCATTGGCGATGTCGGGCAGGACCCGGGCGGTGTTGTCGAGATCACGGGGCGCCATGGCGTCCTCCTTGGAACAGGGTGAATCGAAAGGCCGTACAGCGTAGCAGGCCGTTGAAGAATGGCCTGCCAGCCGCCGCCACCGATGGCGGCACGGCGGAGCAAGCGCGCAGGTGTCCGGTTCGCCGGCAGCCACTACGGACATAGGCCGACCTCGCGACTTGAAATCGCCCACGACGGCGTTCTTCAACAGTCTGCCAGCTTCGCACGAATGAACTAACCGTTCCGGCCGCCGGCTAGCGACGGCTGCGACGCGCCGCCGACCAGGCCACGAACAGCGCCCGGACCGGCGGCACCTGCCGGACCGTGCGCGGCGCCGCACCGGACTGCAGCCGTTCGAGCCGCCAGCGGTCGAATGCGATACGGCCGCTGCGGAACAGACACAGCCCGGCCAAGCGCGGCAACCCGGCGAGCAGCTCGGCGGCGGTCTCGGCGACGTGCTCCGGGCGGTCATCGGTCAGCGACGGCAGCCAGCATCCGGCGCGCAGGCTGGCGGCGACCGCTTCGGCAGCCGAGTCGCGCGCGAACAGACGGCGCTCGATCTCGGCCAGCCGGCCGGCGAACGCCAGCGCCTCGTCTTCCGGCGGCAGCGGCTGCGCGGCAAAACGCGCCGCCTGCGACAGGTCGATCGCGGCGGTTATCAGCGGCCGCCAGGACTCGGCGGACAGTTGCTCGGCACGCGGCTCGGCAAGCAGAACGCGGCCGACCGGGTGGCGGACACCGCCGACCCCGGCCGCCAGGTCCTCGCCCCACCAGGCCAGCTTGGTCCGCGCGACGCCCGGGTCGGTGGTCGCGAACATCGCCTCGGACAGTTCGTGGGTGAGCGCACCCCAGGCACGGAACAGCCGCCGCTCGGCGGGCAGGCAGAACGGCTCCAGCCATTGCATCTCCGGATGCTGCTGCAGCCATTTGTCGACGAAGCTGTCGAACGCTTCGGCCATCGCTCAGTCGATCCAGCCATCGAGCAGATCGAGCGGCCTCGCGACGACCGCGTCGGCGCCCCAGTCGTGAACGTCGTCAGTGGCGTCGATGTAGCCCCAGCTCGCGGCCAGCACCGGCATCGGCGCCGCGCGCGCGGCCTCGACATCGCGGCGGTCGTCGCCGACGTAGATCGCCTGCCCGACCGCCACACCGATCAGCCGGCAGGCCTCGCGCAACGGCAGCGGGTCCGGCTTCCTGGCATTCAGCGTGTCGCCGCCGATCAGCACCGCACAGCGTTGCGCCAGGCCAAGCCCGTCGAGCACGCCGCGCGCGAGCCATTCCGGCTTGTTGGTGACGACGCCCCAGTGCAGCGCGCGCGCCTCGATCGCGGCCAGCACCGCGTCCATGCCATCGAACAGGCGACTGTGCACGGCGATCTGCTGACCATACAACTCGAGGAACTGCGGCAGCACCGCCTCGACGATCGCGTCGTCCGCATCCGGCAGCGCACCGCGCAGCATCGCGCGCCCGCCCTTCGAGACCAGCGGCCGGAACGCGGCGAACGCCACCGGCGACACACCGCGCTGCTCGCAGATCAGGTTGGCCGCCGCGTGCATGTCGAGCGCGGTATCGACCAGCGTGCCGTCCAGATCGAACAACACCGCTCGCCGCACTGCCGCGCTCACTGCGGGCGCACCGCGCAGGCGAGGTAGTTGACCGCGCTGCCGGGCCCGATGCGGGCGCGGCGGGACAGCGGGTTGTAGTGCAGCCCGCTGACATCGACCGGCTGCAGCCCGGCCGCGCGCAACCAGCCGGCCAGCTCCGACGGCTTGATGAAACTCGCGTACGAATGCGTGCCACGCGGCAGCAGCCGCAACAGGTATTCGGCACCGACGATCGCCAGCGCGAACGCCTGCGGCGTCCGGTTCAGCGTCGACAGCACCAGCCGCCCGCCCGGCTTCAGCAGCGTCGCGCAGGCGGCGATCACGGCGGCCGGATCGGGCACGTGTTCGAGCATCTCCATGCAGGTCACGACATCGAACGCAGCCGGCCGTCGCTCGGCCAGTTGCTCGGCCGAGGCGAGCTGGTAATCGACCTCGAGGCCGGATTCGAGCATATGCAGCCGCGCCACCTCGAGCAGCTCCGGCGCCAGGTCGATCGCGGTCACGTCCGCTCCGGCACGCGCCATCGCCTCCGACAGCAGGCCGCCGCCGCAGCCGACGTCGAGCACCGCGGCACCGGCCAGCGGCCGGAACGATTCGACGTAGGCCAGCCGGGTCGGATTCAGGTCATGCAGCGGCCGCGACTCGCCATTCGGATCCCACCAGCGCGCCGCCAGCCGGTCGAACTTGCCGAGCTCGGCCGGATCGACATTGCGCTGCGCCGCCGCGCTCATGCGCGTTCCGCCCGCGCCTGCGCGCGCTGCTCGAGCGAGCCGATCCGCTGCTGCCAGCTCTGCACGGTCCGCTTCAGGCCGGCAATGTCGACGTCGACCAGCGCGCGGTCGGCGAGCCGACGACGACCGGCGATCCAGACGTCGGTGACCTGCTGGCGACCGGTCGCGTAGACGATCTGCGAGATCGTCTCGAAATTCGGCATCGCTTCGAGCTGGCCGAAATCGACCACGATCAGATCGGCCTGCTTGCCGGGCTCGATCGAGCCGATCTCGCCATCGAGGCCGAGCGCGCGCGCGCCACCGAGCGTCGCCATCCGCAGCACTGCCGGTGCCGCCATCGCCGCGGCGTCCTGCGCGACGCCCTTGGCAAGCAGCGCGGCGGTGCGCATTTCGCCGAACATGTCGAGGTCGTTGTTGGAGGCGCAACCGTCGGTGCCGAGCGCCAGGTTGACGCCGGCGCGACGCAGCTTCTCGAGCGGGCAGAAACCCGACGCGAGCTTCAGGTTCGACTCCGGGCAATGCACGACCGACACGCCGCGTTCGGCGCACAGCGCAATCTCGGCATCGGTCAGTTGCGTCATGTGCACCGCGATCAGCCGGTCGTTGACCAGACCGAGCCGGTCGAGCCGGGCGATCTGCCGCATGCCATGTTCGCGCAGCGCGTCGCTGGTCTCCTGGGCGGTCTCGTGCACGTGGCAGTGCACCGGGATGTCGAGTTGGTCGGCCAGCATCCGGATCCGTTCGAAGCTGGCGTCGCCGACCGTATACGGCGCATGCGGCGCGAACGCGGTACCGATCAGCGGGTGGCCGCGGTAGGCATCATGCACCTCGAGCGCCTTGTCGAAATATTGTTCCTGCGACGTTGCCCAGGCGGTCGGAAATTCGATCACCGGCAGGCCGACCACGGCACGGAAGCCGAGCCTGGCATAGGTCGCCGCGATCGCGTCGGGGAAGAAGTAGTTCTCGTTGGCGCAGGTGGTACCGCCGCGCAGCATCTCGGCCACCGCGAGGGCAACGCCGTCGGCGACGAATTGCGGGCCGATCACGGCCCCCTCGATCGGCCAGATGTGCTGCTGCAGCCAGACCTGCAGCGGCAGGTCGTCGGCCACGCCGCGCAACAGCGTCATCGGGTTGTGGGTATGCGCGTTGACGAGTCCCGGCAGCAGCACTGCGTCCGGTCGGCTGACCGTTTCGTCCGCCGTGAACTGCTCCGCGATCCGTTCGCGCGGCCCGCAGGCGAGGATCCGGCCAGCACCGATCGCGACGGCATGGTCGGCCCATACCGTGGCGTGCGGCTCGATCGGCACGACGAAACCGGCTTCGATGATCAGTTCGCAGCGTTGGCTCATGCAGGCTCCGACTCGACGGAAACCTGTGGGAACGGCTTCAGCCGCGATCTCTTCGAACCGGCCGCATCGAAAGGAAAAGATCGCGGCTGGAGCCGCTCCTACAGTGGAAAAGCGGCGCACCCGACGGATGCGCCGCGATGGGTCACTTGACGCGGGAGACGTATTCGCCGTTGCGGGTGTCGACGCGAATCACCTCTTCGTTGCCGACGAACAGCGGCACGCGCACGGTCGCGCCGGTCTCGAGCTTGGCCGGCTTGCCGCCGCCGCCCGAGGTATCGCCGCGCAGGCCCGGATCGGTCTCGACGATCTGCAGCTCGACGAAATTCGGCGGCGTGACCGACAGCGGCTGGCCGTTCCACAGCGTCACGACGCACTGCTCCTCGCCCTTCAGCCACTGCGCGGCGTCGCCCATCACGTTGGCGTCGGCGCTGAACTGCTCGAACGAATCAGGCTGCATGAAGTGCCAGAATTCGCCGTCGCTGTAGAGGTACTGCATGTCGGTATCGACGACGTCGGCAGCCTCGACCGAATCGGTCGACTTCATCGTCAGCTCGACCACCCGGCCGGTCTTGATGTTGCGGTACTTGACGCGGGTGAAGGCCTGGCCCTTGCCCGGCTTGATGTAGTCGGTGTCGACGATCACGCACGGCTGGCCGTCGACCAGGATCTTCATGCCGTTCTTGACGTCGTTCATGCCATAGCTGGCCATTGCTTGCTCCTGTCGACCTGCCGGCATGCGCAAGGCTTGCGAGCCGCTACACTGTCGGATTGATGGTGGATGAGACCGGGCGAGCGCCCGA
This sequence comes from Lysobacteraceae bacterium, assembly GCA_041687455.1. Taxonomy (GTDB): domain Bacteria; phylum Pseudomonadota; class Gammaproteobacteria; order Xanthomonadales; family Xanthomonadaceae; genus JAWLBY01. The sequence goes on from JAWLBY010000005.1 coordinate 128,633, forward strand.
AAACCCGCAATGATACCGAGAAGCCCCCAGGGCGCCCAGTTCCTGGCCCGACCCGACGCACCGGCGGCGGCGCCGGACTGGCGGCTGGCCTATCGCGACGTGGTGACCGATCCGCACGAGCTGCTGGCCCTGCTCGGCCTCGAGCGGCTGGCCGAGCGCCTGCCGACCGATGCCGCGGACTTCCCGCTGCGGGTGCCGCGGGGCTTCGTCGGCCGGATGCGTCACGGCGACCCGGCCGATCCGCTGCTGCGCCAGGTGCTGCCGCTCGATGACGAATACCGGCCGATGCCGGGCTTCGTCACCGACGCGGTCGGCGACCTGGCGGCGCGTGGCGCGCGCGGCGTGCTGCACAAGTACCACGGCCGCGCGCTGCTGGTCGCGACCGGCAGTTGCGCGGTGCACTGCCGCTACTGCTTCCGCCGGCATTTTCCGTATGCCGACGAGATCGCCGCCGCCAACGGCTGGCGCGCGGCGCTCGACTACCTGCGCGGCGACCCGAGCATCGACGAGCTGATCCTGTCCGGCGGCGACCCGCTGGCGCTGTCGACCGCCAAGCTCGCCGAACTGGGCCGCGAGATCCTGCACCTGCCGCAGCTCCGGCGACTGCGGATCCACAGCCGCTTGCCGGTCGTGCTGCCGCAGCGGGTCGACGCCGACCTGCTCGACTGGCTGGCCACCGTGCCGCTGCCGACCGTGCTGGTCATCCATGCCAACCACGCCAACGAACTCGACGCCCAGGTCGGCGCGGCGCTCGCCCGCCTGCGTGGCGCCGGAGTCACGCTGCTGAACCAGTCGGTGCTGCTGGCCGGCGTCAACGACAGCGTCGACGCGCTCGCCGGGCTGTCGGAGCGGCTGTTCGAATACGGGGTGTTGCCGTACTACATCCATCAGCTCGACCGGGTCGCCGGCGCCGCGCATTTCGAAGTGCCGGACGCCAGCGCGGTGGACCTGGTCGGCCGGCTGCGCGCGCGCCTGCCCGGCTATCTGGTGCCGAAACTGGTCCGCGAACGGGCCGGCGAGGCGGGCAAGACGCCGCTGGGGCCGGCATGAAACCCCGTCTCGATGACCCGCTGTCGCACCGGCGAGCCGCCGTCGCTCTGGCTGCCGCCGACGGGCCGGCTTGGCGGCGACGCGGTAAACGTGTGAGACTGCTGGGAAAAAGCGACCCAGCCCGGCCATGACGAACAAGGAATCCGTCGTCCGCCTGCTCCTCGTCGAGGACCGTATCGAGGATGCCGAGCAGATCACCAGCGTGCTGCGCAACGGAGGCATGGCAATCCGTCCGCAACGCGCCGAATCCGACGAACAACTCGAGCAACTGCTGGGCAGCCAGTCGATCGACCTGGTCATCGCCGACATCAACGCGACTTCGGTCGAGTTCGGCCGGGTCGCGGAACTGGTCCAGACCAGCGGCAAGGATGTCAGCCTGCTGGCATTGGCTCCGCAATACGACGACAACATCGTGCTGCAGGCCTACCAGGCCGGCGCGGCACGACTGGCGCCGCGCAACCGGCCGGAACTGATCCAGGCGGTGGTGCGGGCCGAGTTCGCCGCGCTCGAGAATCGCCGCCACGTGCGTCGGTTGCAGGCGTCGCTGCGCGAAACCGAACGCCGCTGCGACTCGCTGATCGACTCGTCGCGCGACCCGATCGCTTACATCCACGAGGGCATGCACATCCGGGCCAACCAGGCCTATCTCGAGATGTTCGGCTACGAGGACTTCGAGGAAATCGAAGGCCTGTCGGTGCTCGACCTGATCGCGCCGCTGCATGCCGACGGCTTCAAGCAGTTGCTGAAGCGGCTGTCGAAGGGCGAGCCGCCGCCGAAGACGCTGCAGGTCACCGCGCAGAGCAGCGACGGCTCCGAATTCGAGGCAATCATGGAGTTCGCGCAGGCCACCTACGAGGGCGAGCCCTGCCTGCAGATCGTGTTCCGCCAGCAGACCATCGATGCCGAGGTAGTGCGCGAACTCGACGCGCTGCGACAGCGCGACCAGATCACCGAGCTGTACAACCGGCAACACTTCATGAACGAGCTGGACGAGGCGATCGCGGCCGCGTCCGAAGGTCGCAACGACCAGGCCTTGCTGCTGTTCGAGATCGACAGCTACGCGAATCTGCTCAACGACATCGGTCTCGGCCATGCCGACGACCTGCTCGCGGCGACCGCGCGACGGCTCCGCGCCGTGCTCGACGACGACCAGCTCGCCGCCCGCTTCTCCGACCACACGTTGGCGGTGCTGCTGAAGGGCTCGAATTACGCACAGACTCGCGAAGCCGGCGAGAAGCTGGTCAAGGCGTTCCAGGGCAAGATCCTCGAGGTCGGCGACCGCTCGCTGTCGATCACGATCAGCATCGGCGGCGTGCAGATCGGCGAGAAGATCGCCAGCACGCAACAGGTGCTGGCGAAAGCCAGCCAGTGCCTGCAGGCCTGTGTTCCGCTTGGCGGCAACCGGATCGAGATCTTCGATCCGGCGGCCCGCGACCGCGCCGAGGAAGAACGCATCCTGCAGCGCGTCAGGCAGGTCGAGGAAGCGCTCGAGAACGGCACGTTCGTGCTGTTCTACCAGCCGATCATCGCGCTGCAAGGCGACGGCGGCGAGTGCTACGAGCTGCTGCTGCGAATGCGCATGGGCAACGGCGAACTGGTCGCCCCGAGCACGTTCCTGCCGGAAGCGGAGGAGCACGGACTGCTCGGCCGGATCGACCGCTGGGTCATCGATCGCGCGCTGCACCTGCTCGCCGAGCGCGAGAAGGCCGGCCACGACACCACGTTGTTCGTCAACATTTCGACCCAGAGCCTGCTCGACGAGGATCTGCCGAAGCTGATCGGCGAGCAGCTCAAGCGACTCGGCGTGGAGGGCCGGCGACTGGTGGTCGAGATCCCGGAATCGAAAGTCTTCACCAACCTGAAGCCGGCGCAGAAATTCCAGAAATGGCTCGCCGCGCACGGCTGCGGCTTCGGCCTCGAACAGTTCGGCTCCGGCCTGAACTCGTTCCAGTTGCTGAACCACATCGATGCGCAGTTCCTGCGGATCGACCGCTCGTTCATGCCGGACCTGGCCAAGAACGCCGAATACCAGAAGAAGATCCGCGAGATCGCCGACAAGGCGCACAGCCTGGGCAAGAAGACGGTCGCCGAATTCGTCCAGGACGCCGCCAGCATGACGGTGCTGTTCACCAGCAGCGTCGACTATGTGTCGGGCAACTTCCTGGCTCCGGCCGGCCCCGAGATGAACTACGATTTCGGCTGATCGGCGCGAACGGATCGCCGATCGACGAGCAAAATGGGAGCCGGCCTCGCAGTCGCGATCGCCGGCTCCCGCTGCAACGGCGTCGTCAGCCGTTGCGCAACGCCGCGATCCGCTCTGCCAGCGGCGGGTGGCTCATGAACAGCCGCTTGAGCCCGTGCGCAACGCCGCCAGAAATGCCGAACGCGCGGACCTGATCCGGCAACGTCGTCTGGCCGTAGCTGCGCGCCAGCCGCTCGAGCGCGGCGATCATCTTCTGCCGTCCGGCCAGACTGGCGCCGCCGGCGTCGGCCCGGAATTCGCGCCAGCGCGAGAACCACATCACGATGATCGATGCCAGCAGGCCGAACACGATGTCGAGCACGATCACGATGATGTAATAGGCGAAACTCGGCCCCTCGTCGCGGCCGCCGCTGATGAACGAATCGACCAGCCGGCCGACCACGCGAGCGAGGAAGATCACGAACGTGTTCATGACGCCCTGGATCAGCGCCATCGTCACCATGTCGCCGTTGGCGACATGGCTGACCTCGTGCGCCAGCACCGCCTCGGCCTCGTCGCGATCCATGCTGCGCAGCAGGCCGGTCGACACCGCGACCAGCGCATTGTTGCGCGACGGGCCGGTGGCGAACGCATTGATCTCCGGCGCGTCGTAGATCGCGACCTCGGGCATCCTGATGCCGGCGCCCTCGGCCTGGCGACGCACGGTCGATACCAGCCAGTGCTCGAGCTCGTTGCGTGGCTGCGCGATGACCTGCGCGCCGGTCATGTGCTTGGCGGTCCACTTCGAGATCGCCAGCGAAATGAATGCACCGCCGAAGCCGAATACTGCCGCGAAGATCAGCAGCGTGCCGGTTTCACCGAGCCGAACGCCGAACACGTTCTGCAGCACCGACAGCACGATGCCGAGCAACACCAGCACGGCGAGATTGGTAGCGACAAACAAAGCAATCCGTTTCATGACCATCCACTCTCCTGCTGCCGGCCCACGCCGGCGCCGATATGATGGGGGCGCCCGCCCGACAATCAAGCCCTTGCATCGATGAACGCCACCGCCGCCCACGTCACCGGAATGCTGTCCGGCCCGACCTATCTGCTGCGCGGATTCGTACTGCTGCGGCGCCCCGGCCTGCGCCGTTACGTGTTCCTGCCGGTGCTCGGCAACCTGCTGATCTTCGTCGGCGCCGCTGTCGCACTGTTCTTCGGCATGGACACGCTGCTCGACCGCTGGCTGCCGGAGGGCTTCGACTGGCTGCGCTGGATCGTGTTCCCGCTGGTGGCGCTGGTGCTGATTGCCGGCGGCATGTTCGTATTCACGCTGATCGCGGCAATGCTGCTGTCGCCGTTCCTCGGCACGCTGTCGGCCAAGGTCGAAGCGATGCTCGACGGGCGCCCGCTCGATGCCGGCAGCGACGGCTGGTGGCGCGACCTGCGCGCCGGCATCGCAGTCGAACTGCGCCGGCTCGGCTATGCGGCGCTGTGCCTGCTCGGCGTCTTCGCGATCGGACTGATACCGCTGATCAACATTGTCGCGGCACCGCTGGCGTTCGTCGTCAGCGCCTGGCTGCTGGCCGGCGAATACGCCGGCAATCCGCTCGGGAACCGGCGTTGGCCGCTGCGTCGCCAACTCGAACTGCTGCGCGCCTCGCGGCTGCGCGTGCTCGCGTTCGGCACCGCGTCGTTCGGTTTGACTCTGGTCCCGGTGGTCAATTTCGTCGTGATCCCGGCCTCGGTGATCGGCGTGACCTTGCTGTGCCGCGACCTGCTCGCGGCCGAGTCCGCTGGAGCGACCGCGCAGCCGGCAGCGGACCCTGCGCCACCGAACCGATGACTGCGGTCCGCTACTGCGGCCGATTCGCCCCTTCGCCGACCGGTCCGCTGCACTTCGGCTCGCTTCTGGCTGCATTCGCGAGCTGGCTCGACGCGCGCGCTCACGGCGGCGACTGGCTGGTCCGGATCGAGGACGTCGATCGCCATCGCGAGGTGCCCGGCGCGGCCGACGCGCAGTTGCAGGCACTGTCCGGATTCGGGCTGCTGCCGGATCGGCCGCCGGTAAGGCAAAGCGAGCGCGGCGAACGCTACCAGACCGCGCTGGCCCAACTCGATCGGGCCGGCGAAATCTTCCGCTGCAGTTGCAGCCGCAGCCAGTTGACGCTCGCCGGCGGCATCCACACTCGCTGCGTGCAGCCGCCAACCGCATCCGCTGCCATTCGTCTGCGGATCCCCGAGCGAAGGGTCGCATTCGTCGATCGCTGTGTCGGCGAATATGCGCAGCAGTTACGCGCCGAAGTCGGCGACGTCGTACTGCGCCGCGCCGACGGCCTGTGGGCGTATCAGCTCGCGGTCGTCGTCGACGACGCCGATCAGTGCGTCACCGACGTCGTGCGCGGCGTCGACCTGCTCGACTCGACGCCGCGCCAGATCCATCTGCAGCAGCGGCTCGGACTGCCGACGCCACGCTATCTGCACATTCCGCTCGTGCTCGACAGCGACGGACGCAAACTCAGCAAGTCGAGCCAGGCGCTCGCGATCGACCCGGCCGCGCCGGTGCCGGCGCTGCGCACGGCATGGAGCGCACTCGGCCAGCCGGCCGCTGCCCTGCCCCGCTCAACCTCGTTGCCAGACCTGCTGACGGCGGCCGTCAACGCCTTCGACGCCCGCCTGATCGGCCGCGACCCGCTGTGGTTGCACGAATTGCACGAGCGTCATCGGGACGCTCTGAACGCTGTGTAGAATCGCCGGACGCTTCGTCAAGAAAAGCACCAGGGAGAGCTCATGAGCACTGCACGCACCGCGCTGGTCACCGGCGGCACCGGAGGCATCGGCACCGCCATCTGCAAGAAGCTGGCGTCGATGGGCCACCGGGTCGCGACCAACTACCGCAACGAGGACAAGGCGCGCGCCTGGCAGGCAACGATGCAGCAGGCCGGCTACGAGGTCATGATCGTACCGGGTGATGTCGCCGATGCCGAAGACTCGGCGCGCATGGTCCAGTCGATCGAGAGCGAGCTCGGGCCGGTCGAGATCCTGGTCAACAACGCCGGCATCACCCGCGACACGACATTCCACAAGATGACCGCAATGCAGTGGCAGGAAGTCATCAACACCAACCTGAACTCCTGTTACAACGTGACCCGCCCGGTCATCGAGGCGATGCGCGAGCGGCGCTGGGGCCGGATCGTCCAGATCAGTTCGATCAATGGCCAGAAGGGGCAGTACGGCCAGGCAAACTACGCCGCGTCGAAGGCCGGCATGCACGGCTTCACGATCTCGCTGGCGCAGGAGAACGCCAGGTTCGGAGTCACCGTCAACACGGTGTCGCCCGGCTATGTCGCGACCGAGATGGTCATGGCGGTGCCGGAAGATGTCCGGGCCAAGATCGCCGCGCAGATTCCGGTCGGCCGGCTCGGCAATCCGGAGGAAATCGCCTACGCGGTGGCGTTCTTCGTCCCCGACGAGGCGGCCTGGATCACCGGCGCCAACCTCTCGATCAATGGCGGCCACTACATGGGCTGGTAGGTCCATGATCGAGACGACGTGATCGGCGGCCACATGGGGAATCTGCCGGTATCAGGGGCGGACCGGGGGGCTCCCGGTCGCCTTGCATATCGTTCACGTCTCATTCATCCTTGGCCGCTTTCGGTCGCCAGGCCCCCTGTCCATGCCCGCACCGCGCGTCATCAAGAAGTACCCCAATCGTCGCCTTTACGACACCGAGATATCCAGCTACATCACGCTGGAAGACGTGCGGCAGTTGATCGTCGAGGGTGAGCAATTCGAGGTTCGCGACGCCAGGAGCGGTGACGACCTGACCCGCAGCGTGCTGCTGCAGATCATTGCCGAGCACGAGGAACGCGGGCAGCCGATGCTGTCGACGCAACTGCTGTCGCAGATCATCCGCTTCTACGGGGATTCGCTGCAGGGCTTCATGGGCAATTATCTCGAGCGCAGCATGCAGATGTTCCTCGAGCAGCAGGGTCAGTTCCGAACCCAGTTGTCGAGCCTGCTCGGCCAGACACCGTGGGCGATGCTGAACCAGCTCACCGAGCGCAACATGGACATGTGGAAGCAGCTCCAGAAGACCATGGTCGGCGGCGGCAACGAGCCGGAAGCACCGGCCGAACGCAACGGCAAGACCTCGCGCAAGTAACTATCGATGAGCACACGCATCGCCGTCGTGACCGGCGGCATCGGCGGCATCGGCACGGCAATCTGCCGTGCGCTGGCCGCCTCCGGCCGCACCGTGATCGCCGCGGACCTGGCCGGCCACGATGACGCGGAGGCGCGCTTCCATGCGGCCTGCGACGGCCTCGACGTCCATGCGCTGACCGCCGACGTCGCCAGTTTCGATGCCTGCGGCGAGCTGTTCGCCGAAGTCGAACAGCGCTTCGGCCCGCTCGACATCCTGGTCAACGCAGCCGGCATCACCCGCGACCAGACCCTGCGCAAGATGAGCCGCGAACAGTGGGACGCGGTGCTTTCGATCAATCTCGACAGCGTGTTCAACACCTGCCGCCAGGTCGTCGACGGCATGGTCGCGCGCGGCTTCGGCCGGATCGTCAACATCAGCTCGGTCAACGGCCAGACCGGCCAGTTCGGCCAGACCAACTACTCGGCCGCCAAGGCCGGCATGCACGGCTTCACGATGGCGCTGGCACGAGAAGTCGCTGCCCGCGGCGTCACCGTCAACAGCGTCGCACCGGGCTACATCGACACCGGGATGACGCGGGCGATCCGCGACGACATCCGGCAGCAGATCGTCGCGTCGATCCCGGCCGGCCGGATGGGTCAGCCGGACGACATCGCGCGCGTCGTCGAATTCCTGTGCCGCGACGACTCCGGCTACCTGACCGGCGCCAACATCCCGGTCAACGGCGGCCTGTTCATGAGCTTCTGAAACCGGGATCCGGCGCTGGGGATTGGAGATTCGGGACAGCGCCGGCAGCGCGGTTGCTCCGCGAATCCCGGATCTCAAATCCCGCTGAAGGCGCGCCTCAACGCGCCTTCAACCACGCATCGATCGCCGGCGGCACCTCGCGCTGCGCCCGGCCGCTGACGTAGATGCCGATGTGCCCGCCGCGGAAACTCAGCTCGCTGTAGTCGTCGCTGCCGACCAGTGTCGCGAGTGCTTTCGACGCGGACGGCGGCACCAGATGGTCCTGCTCGGCATAGATGTTCAGCACCGGCATGTCGAGCCGTCCGAGGTCGACCGGCTTGCCGCCGATCGACAGCCCGCCTTCGACGAATCGGTTGTTCTGGTAGAACTCGCGGACGAATTCACGGAACGCCTCGCCGGCCTGATCCGGCGAATCGAAGATCCACTTTTCCATCCGCAGGAAATTCTCGACTTCCTTCGGGTTGTCGAGCATGTCGATCAGGCCGACGTACTTCTGCGCGTTGAGTCGCCACGGCTTCAAGGTCAGGTAGCACCAGTTCATCAGGTCGCCCGGCACGTTGCCGAGCGTGTCGACCATCAGGTCGACGTCGATGTCCTGGGTCCAGTGCGAAAGCATGTTGTCGTCAGTCTTGAAATCGACCGGCGTCACCATCGTGATCAGGTTGCGGACCTTTTCCGGGTAGATCGACGCAAAGCACAGCGAGAACGCGCCGCCCTGGCAGACGCCCAGCAGATTGATCGCGTCCTCGCCGCTTGCAGCGCGCAGATGATCGACGCAGCCGCGAATGATGCCGTTGATGTAGTCATCCAGCGTGTTGAATCGGTCGGAGCCGTCGGGATAGCCCCAGTCGATCAGGTAGACGTCGTGGCCGGCGGCGAGCAGGCTGCGGACGATCGAGCGGTCCGGCTGCAGGTCGACCATGTACGGCCGATTGACCAGCGCGTAGACGATCAGCAGCGGCGTCTTCTGCGTCGGACGCTGCTCGCCGAGAAAACGGTACAACGTGACCTTGCCATCGCGATAGACGGACTCGCGCGGCGTCAGACCGAAGTCGTGGTTGCCGACCTGTTTCAGCGTTTCGAGTCCGGCAGCGAGCTTCTGCTGCATCCGCTGCGCCTCCTCGACGATGCGCTCCGGCGTCAGGTTCAATGGTCCGAACATGCTCAGTTCCCCTTGCCCGTTCGCGCGGGCTTCTTGCGTGCAGGCGCCTTTGGTGCCGGTTTGACCGCCGACTCGGCATTGGAGCGACGGCCGGTGGCGCGCTTGCGGGTCGCCGCAGCAGCGGCGCCATCGCGGCCAGCGGTCCGGGCCTCACGGTGGCGCTCATCACGGCCGGCGCCGGCCGCACCGCCGCGCTGCGCGACCAGCTCCCGCAGCTCGCGCAGCTCGCGCTGCATAGCGTGGATCTTCCGATGCGCGCCATCGAGCTCGGCGCGGGTCGGCAGGCCGAGGGCGCCGACCTGACGATCGAGCTCATGCTGCACGAGCTGCTTCAACCGCATCTGCGCGTTGACCATCGCGCCGTACGTCGAGCGAAATTCATCCGACATCGCCACCTCGGCATAGGCTTCCTCGGCGGCATCGATCCACAGGTCGTACAGGGCGCGCAGGCTGTCGAGCTGCCGTCCCGGCTCACTGCGCTCGGCAAGCTTGCGCTCGAAACGCTGCAGGCCATGCTGGCTCGCCTTCGCCAACAGCGCCGCGTAGGCGGCACTCTTCTCCGCGTAATCACCCTGGGCCTGCAGGATCTGCTGCATCTGCTCCTGTCGCTCACGCCCTATACCGAACGCCGGCAGCCCGAGCAGCGCGTTGCGTTCCGAGCGCATCGCCTCCAGCACAGGCTCGATCCCTTGCGTGAACTGGTCCCAACCTCGCGCACCTTCGGTGGCGATGTGGCGCAGCGTGTCGAACATCGGATTGCCACCGCCGAGTGCCTGCTGCCAGTCGCCGGCGAGATCACCGGCTCGAACCGCTTCCCCGGCGGCGATGCGGCCGGCAATCGTCTGCAGCATCTGCATCAGATGCTGCCCGTGTTCGGACATCTGCTCGATCGCATGTGAGGCGTCCCGCGACGGATTGCCGGCCAGCTTCGACCAGAACTGCATGCCCTCGTGCCAGCTCGGCGCCGCCGGCGGCTTGCCGATCTGCTGCTGCGCGAAATCGCTCCACGCAGTCCAAAGCTGCCTGCCGAACGCCAGCGGATCGGCCGCACCGTACTTGTTGTCGCTCATCTCGTGCATTCCTCGTTGGGATGACCCGCGCGTCGCACAGTGTAGATGCCTGCAGCCGCCGTGATGCAGCCGCTGTGCGGCGCGACCGACGGACCATACGTTGCGGAACGTCGAACCCGAAATCGGGACAGGAGGAGGCTGGATCAGGCGATCGGAAGGACTTGCACGTCCAGGGGTGCGCCCGTGCCGGGCGCACCAAAGCGAAAGGCGGGCCCAAGCCCGCCTTTCGACATCTGCAGCTTCGCGAAGCGGATTACGCGTTCGCAGCCTCGTCGACTGCCTTGATCGACAGGCGGATACGGCCCTGCTTGTCGACTTCGAGCACCTTGACGCGAACCACGTCGCCTTCCTTGAGCTTGTCGGAAACCTTTTCGACGCGCTCGTTGGAAATCTGCGACACGTGGACGAGGCCGTCCTTGCCCGGAGCGATCGTCACGAACGCACCAAAATCCATCAGCTTGGCAACCTTGCCTTCGTAGATCCGGCCCGGCTCGATGTCCGAGGTGATCTGCTCGATCCGAGCCTTCGCGGCTTCGGCGGCGGCGCGGTTGACCGACGCAATGACGATCGTGCCGTCATCCTGGATGTCGATCTGGGTGCCGGTTTCCTTCGTGATTGCCTGGATCGTCGAACCGCCCTTGCCGATCACTTCGCGGATCTTGTCGGGATGGATCCGCATCGTCAGCAGGCGCGGCGCGTACTCGGACATCTCCTCGCGCGGCGCCGACAGACCCTTGGCCATCTCGCCGAGGATATGCAATCGACCCTGCTTCGCCTGGTTCAGCGCGATACGCATGATCTCTTCGTTGATACCCTCGATCTTGATGTCCATCTGCAGCGCGGAAATGCCTTCCGAGCTACCGGCCACCTTGAAGTCCATGTCGCCGAGATGATCCTCGTCACCGAGGATGTCCGACAGCACGGCGAAGTCGTCGCCTTCCTTGATCAGGCCCATCGCGATGCCGGCCACCGGCGCCTTGATCGGCACGCCGGCATCCATCAGCGCCAGCGACGAACCACAGACCGAAGCCATCGACGACGAACCGTTCGACTCGGTGATCTCCGACACGACGCGAACCGTGTACGGGAACTCCTCCATCGACGGCATCACCGCCAGCACGCCGCGCTTGGCAAGTCGGCCGTGGCCGATCTCACGCCGCTTCGGACCGAGCATCGGACGGGTTTCGCCGGTGCAGTACGGCGGGAAGTTGTAGTGGAACAGGAAGTGTTCCTTGTACTCGCCACCGACCGCATCGATGATCTGGCCGTCGCGCGTGGTGCCGAGCGTGGTGGTGACGATCGCCTGCGTCTCGCCGCGGGTGAACAGCGACGAGCCGTGGGTACGCGGCATCACGCTGGTACGGACCGCGATTGGCCGGACGGTGGTCAGGTCGCGGCCGTCGACGCGGGTTTTCTCGGCCAGCACCATCGCACGCATCGTCTGGTACTCGAGTTCGCCGAACTCCCTCGACATCTGGCCCGGCGTCCAGCCGTTTGCTTCGGCCTGCGGCTTCAGCGACTCGACCACTTCCTTCTTCAGCGCCGAAATCGCATCGCGGCGATCCGGCTTGATCCGGATGCGGTAGGCATCGGCCAGACGGTTGCCGATCGCGGCCTTCAGCGCGTCGATCAGCGCCGCCGGCGCCTCAGGAGCCTGCCACGGGAACGACTTGACGCCGGCTTCGGCACACAGCTCGCGGATCGCGTTGATGACGGCCTGGAACTGCTGGTGACCGAACATGACGGCACCGAGCATGACTTCCTCGGACAGCAGCTTGGCTTCCGATTCGACCATCAATACCGCCTTCTCGGTGCCGGCCACGACCAGCTCGAGCTGCGAGCCGGCGAGCTCCGACGCAGTCGGGTTCAGCACGTACTGGCCATCGATGTAACCGACCTTGGCCGCGCCGACCGGGCCCTTGAACGGAACGCCGGCGAGGCACAGCGCTGCCGATGCACCGATCAGCGCCGGAATGTCGCCATCGACTTCCGGATTCATCGACATCACGGTGGCGATGACCTGCACCTCGTGACGGAACTCTTCCGGGAACAGCGGACGGATCGGACGATCGATCAGTCGCGAGGTCAGCGTCTCCTTCTCGGTCAAGCGACCTTCGCGCTTGAAGAAGCCGCCAGGAATACGACCACCGGCATAGAACTTCTCCTGGTAGTCGACCGTCAGCGGGAAGAAGTCGGTGCCTTCCCGGACGGACTTGTTGGCCACCGCAGTGACCAGCACCACGGTGTCGGCCATCTTGACGACGACCGCACCGCTCGCCTGGCGGGCGATTTCGCCCGTTTCCAGTGTGACCTGGTGATTACCGTACTGGAACGTCTTGGTTACTTTCGCCACGTTGCGCTGCCTTTAGCCAGTTGTTCGGTTAGCGACGGATGCCGAGGCGCTCGATCAGCGTCTTGTAGCGATCTACGTCCTTGCCCTTCAGATAGCCGAGCAGGCGACGGCGCTGATTGACCAGCATCAGCAGGCCACGGCGGGAGTGATGATCCTGCTTGTGCTTCTTGAAATGTTCGGTCAGTTGCTCGATGCGCGCCGAAAGCAGCGCGATCTGCACTTCCGGCGACCCGGTGTCGCTCGGGCCACGCTTGAAATCTTCGATGATCTTCTGGGTATCGATGGACATATCAGCCTCGTTGATGCAAAGCCCGCAGGAACGGCACAGGAACGATCCCGCCGCACCGCGCGACCCGCCGGTCAGGGAAAATGCTTTGAGTAAAGCCTGTCAATTGTAGCCCGTACAATCCGGTCGGCTCAACCGCGACCTTCGCAAACATCAAAATTAGTCCGCCCGCCCTGAAGCGCGATCCGCTCTGGCCGGCTGAGCGCCCGCGGTTCCGGCGACCTCAACAGGCAGCCCAGCGGAACAGCCGTCGCGTGCTGAGTTCGCCGCCCGCGTCGACTGACACCAGCCCCAGCGCGCGCCCGTCCGGATCGATCGCGACGTAGTCGCCGAGCGCGGCGGCCACCGCGAACCGCTGACCCTGACCGAGCCGGCGCGCCTGCGGACCATCGAGTGGCAGCCGAGGCCAGTCGGACAGACCCGCCTCGAGCGGAAGCAGGCAGGCATCCCGCCCGGCCTCGTCCATTTCGACCAGCCGATCCAGGCTCACCATCGCCGGCGTACGAAACGGCTCGACCCACAGGCGCCGCAACTGCGCGACATGCGCGCCGCTGCCGAGCCGCTCGCCGAGATCGCGGACCAGGCTGCGGATGTAGGTCCCGGAGCCGCATTCGATTTCGAGCGACAACCGCTCCCCGGCGAGCTCGAGCAACGTGATCCGCCGGACCTCCACCTCGCGCTCGTCGACCGTGACCGATTCACCGCGACGCGCCTTCGCATACAGCGGCTCGCCATCGCGCTTCAGTGCCGAATAGGCCGGGGGACGCTGACGGATCCGGCCAATGAATCGAGCAAGCTCGGCCTCGACCGTCACGCGATCGAGCGCCGGCACCGGTCGCTGCTGCAGCGGCCGGCCGTCGGCGTCATCGGTATCGGTCGTGACACCGAGCACCGCCTCGGTCCGGTACGCCTTGTGCGCACCGAGCAGAAGACCGGCGATCTTGGTCGCCTCGCCGAAGCACAGTGGCAGCAGGCCGGTCGCCAGCGGGTCGAGACTGCCGGTGTGACCGCCCTTCTCGGCCCGCAGCAGGTGGCGGACACGCTGCAGTGCCTGGTTCGAGCTGAGCCCGGCCGGCTTGTCCAGCAGCAGGATGCCATCCAGTGGACGGAAGCGTGTTTTCGGTTTCTGCATCGGAAGAAGACTCGGGCGCGCGCGGTGCGCTCGGCCGCGCCGCGCGGCGGCGGATGGCGTGAGCGCGACCCCGTCGCGCGCCGACCTCAGTGCTCGTCGCTCGGTCGTGCCGGGCCGCGCAGCAGCGAATCGATTCGCTCGCCGCGATCGACCGAGTCGTCATAGCGGAAATGCAGTTCCGGCACATGCCGCATGCGCAGTGCGCGGCCGAGCTGGAAACGCAGCTCCGGCGCCAGTTCGTTCAGCGCCGCGACCACTTCCGCCGCGGTCTCGCTCAGCAACGCGGTGACGAACACCTTGGCGTGCGCGAGATCACGGGTGACTTCGACGTCGGACACCGACACCGACGGCAGTCCATGCTCGCGCACGGCACCATGGACCAGCGTGCCGAGATCTCGGCGCAGTTGCGCCGAGATCCGGTCGGTCCGATTGAAGGATTTCTGTGCCATCAGGCAATGCTCGGTCAGCGGATCACAGCGTGCGCTGAACCTCGATGCGCTCGTAGCACTCGATCTGATCACCCGGCTTGACGTCGTTGTACTGCTTGACGGCGATGCCGCACTCGGTGCCCATCCTCACCTCGTCGACGATTTCCTTGAAGCGCCGCAGCGACTCGAGTTCGCCCTGGAAGATCACCGTGTTGTTGCGCAGCACGCGGATCGGCTTGTTCCGCCGGACCACGCCCTCGACGACCATCGAGCCGGCCACCGCACCGAACTTCGAGCTGCGGAAAACCTCGCGGACCTCGGCGGTGCCGATGATCTCCTCGCGCACCTCGACGCCGAGCAGGCCCGAGGCGACCTGCTTCACCTGGTCGATCACGTCGTAGATGATCGAGAAGTAGCGCAGGTCGACGCCGTTCGACTCGATCACGCGGCGAGCCGACGCGTCGGCGCGGACGTTGAAGCCGATCACCACCGCCTTCGACGCGGCGGCGAGCGTCGCATCGGACTCGGTGATGCCGCCGACACCGGACGCGATCACGTTGATCTTGATCAGGTCGTTCGACAGGCTGGTCAGCGAATCGCGCAGCGCCTCGACCGAACCCTGCACGTCGGCCTTGACCACCAGGTTCAGCACCTGCTGCTCTTCGCCCTGGCCCATCTGGGCCATGATGTCTTCCATCCGGTTGCCGGCCTGCTTGACCAGGCGGGTCTCGCGGCGTTTCGCTTCGCGCTGCTGCGCGACGTCCTTGGCCAGCCGCTCGTCCTCGACGACCACGAAGTCGTCGCCGGCGTCCGGCACGCCGGACAGGCCGAGCACCTGCACCGGGATCGACGGGCCGGCCTCGTCGGCCTGCCTGCCGTTCTCGTCGAACAGCGCACGCACGCGACCGTACTGCGTACCGCAGACCAGGAAATCGCCCTTCTTCAGCGTGCCTTCCTGCACCAGCACTGTCGCGACCGGACCGCGGCCCTTGTCGAGCATCGACTCGACGACGACACCCTGCGCGCGGCCGTCGGCCACCGCCTTGAGTTCCATCACCTCGGCCTGGATCGAGATTGCATCGAGCAGCGCGTCGATGCCATCGCCGGTCTTGGCCGACACCGGCACGAACTGGGTGTCGCCACCCCACTCTTCCGGCACCACCTCATGCTGCACGAGGCCCTGCTTGACGTGGTCCGGATTGGCGTCGGACTTGTCCATCTTGTTGACCGCGACGATCAGCGGAACGTTGGCGGCACGCGCGTGCTGAACCGCCTCGACCGTCTGCGGCATCACGCCGTCGTCTGCCGCGACCACCAGAACGACGATGTCGGTCAGCTTGGCGCCACGGGCGCGCATCGACGTGAAAGCCGCATGGCCCGGCGTATCGAGGAAGCTGATCACGCCGCGCCCGGTTTCGACGTGATACGCGCCGATGTGCTGGGTGATGCCACCGGCCTCACCCGACGCGACCTTGGTGCGCCGGATGTAGTCGAGCAGCGAAGTCTTGCCGTGGTCGACATGACCCATGATCGTGACCACCGGCGGCCGCGTGATGCGCTCGCCCTGCAGCTCGGTGTGGGCGATCAGCGCCTCCTCGGCGTCCTTCTCGCTCGCACGCACGGCGCGATGGCCGAGCTCCTCGGCCACCAGCACCGCGGTGTCGTGATCGATCGATTGGTTGATGGTCGCCATGACGCCCATCTTGAACAGCGCCTTGACGACGTCCGCGCCCTTCATCGCCATTTTCTGCGCCAGATCGGACACGACGATCGAATCGCCGACCGCGACCTCCCGCGATACCGGCGCCGCCGGCCGCGAGAACGCGTGCTGCCCACCACCGATCCGCGACTGGTCGCGCCCCGGCTTGGTCCGCCGCTTCGATGCCGCCGCTCCGCGACGCGCGCTGGCCGACTTCGACAGGTGCAGTTCGTTGCGGCCGAACCGGCTGCTGGAGTCATCCTGCGCTGCCGGCGCCGGCTTGGCCGGCTTGTGGTGACGCTCACGAACGCGCTGCGCTTCGGCAGCGCGAGCCTGGGCCGCCTCCGTCTCGCGCCGTGCTTCTTCCTCGGCGCGCCGGGCGGCCTCCTCGGCCTCGCGCTGCTCGCGCGCCAGCCGTTCGGCTTCCTCGGCCTCGCGCCGCTTGGCTTCTTCTTCCTCGCGGCGCCGATCGGCCTCGCGACGGGCGACGTCCTCGGCATCCTGGCGCAATCGCGAGTCGGCCAGCAGGCGCGCGGCTTCCTCCCGCTCCTTCTTCTGGACGTCCTGCTCCTCGACCAGCTCGCGCTTGACGTAGGTGCGCTTCTGCCGCACCTCGACCGCGACCGTGGTCTTGCTCTTGCCGGCAGCGACGGTGATTTCCTGAACCTTGCGGCGCTTCAGCGTGATCTGCTTCGGCGCTGCCTCCTCGACTGCCTTCTCGGTCTTGCCGTGGGTGCGGCGCAGGAACCCGAGCAGCTTCATCTTTTCGGTCGGCGTCACCACCTGGTCCGCGCTCTCGAAGCTCATGCCGGCGTCCGCCAACTGCTCGAGCAGCTTCTCGACCGGGGTGCCGACCAACTTCGCTAGCGTTCGTACCGTGACTTCGGACATGTGACTTCCTGTACTTCGTGGCGCGACCCGCGCCCGAGAAACTGACGGATTTTATCAGCGGCGACGACGGGTCGCGCGCCGGGCGGCCAGCGGGCCGCCATGGAACCGGTTCCTGCGCGGGCGACGGGCCGTACGACCCGATCGCCCGGTCCCGCTAGCGTCCCGCTTCCAGCCGGGCGATCTCGTCGGCCCGCGCTGCCAGGATCAGTGCCGCCGCCCTCTCTTCGTCGAGCCCTTCGATGTCGGCGATCTCGTCGGTGGCAAGCTCGGCGAGATCTTCGCGGGTGCGGATGCCGCGCGACGCCAGCGCGTAGGCGACCGATTCATCCATTCCGGCCAACGACAGCAGGTCGTCTTCCGGCTTGTGCTCCTCGATCTCTTCCTCGACCGCCAGCGCTTCGTTGAGCAGCGCATCGCGGGCGCGGGCGCGCAGTTCCTCGACGATGTCCTCGTCGAAACCTTCGATCGCGAGCAGCTCGGCAGCCGGCACGTAAGCGATTTCCTCGACCGTGCTGAAGCCCTCCGCGACCAGGATGCCGGCGATTTCCTCGTCGACCTCGAGCTTGTCCTGGAACAGTACGCGCGCGGCGGCCTGCTCGGCCTCGCTCTTCGCAGCCACCTGGTCCTGGGTCATCACGTTCAATTGCCAGCCGGTCAGCTTGCTCGCCAGCCGGACGTTCTGGCCGCCCTTGCCGATCGCCTGCGCAAGCCGGTCCTCGGCAACCGCGATGTCCATCGAGTGGCGCTCTTCGTCGACGATGATCGACTGCACTTCGGCCGGCGCCATCGCGTTGATGACGAACTGGGCCGGATTGTCGCTCCACAGGATGATGTCGATGCGTTCGCCGTTGAGCTCGTTCGACACCGCCTGCACGCGCGAACCGCGCATGCCGATGCAGGCGCCGATCGGATCCGTGCGGGTGTCGTGCGCCTGCACGGCGATCTTGGCGCGATCGCCCGGATCACGCGCAGCGGCCTTGATCTCGACCAGCCCCTGGCCGACTTCCGGCACCTCGAGCTTGAACAGCTCCATCATGAATTCGGGCGCGGTGCGCGACATGAACAACTGCGGGCCGCGCGTTTCCGAACGCACGTCGTACAGATAGCCACGCACACGATCGCCCGGACGCATGACATCGCGCGGGATTGCCTTGTCCTTCGGAATGAAGGCCTCGGCGTTGCCGCCGAGATCGACATAGATGTTGCCGCGCTCGACGCGCTTGACGATGCCGGTGATCAGCTCGCCGACGCGATCGCGGTAGGCCTCGACGACCTGCGCCCGCTCAGCCTCGCGCACCCGCTGCACGATGACCTGCTTGGCGGCCTGCGCGGCAATGCGACCGAACTCGGCGTTCTCGACCTTTTCCTCGATGAAGTCGCCGACCTGCGCATCGGCCTTCTCATCGACGGCGTCCATCAGGCGGATCTGTCGATCCGGCGACTCCATCACGACGTCATCGGCGACCACTTCCCAGCGCCGGAAGGTCTCGTAGCTGCCGTCCTTCGAATTGATCGAGACGCGCATCAGCACGTCCTCTTCGGGATAGCGCTTGCGTGCCGCCGACGCCAGAGCGGCCTCCATCGCCTCGATGATGACATTGCGCGCGACGCCCTTCTCGTTGGCAACCGCCTCGACCACCATCAACAGTTCTTTGCTCATATGATCACTCCGCAGGCCGCTTGCGCCCGCCTGTAGTCGATGCGAACGGCTGTTCAGGCCGCTCCGGAATTGTTCGGTTTGCGACGCGCTCCGCCCGGCCGCCGCGTCGGTTTGCCCGCCGGCTCGAGTGCCGGTGCCAGCTTCGCCTTCTGGATATTGACGTGCGGCACAGTGATCGCGTCGCCATCGACCAGCACGACCACATCGTCGCCGACCACACGTTCGATCCGACCCTGCAGGCGCCGCCGCCCTTCGAGCGGCAGACCGAGCGTGATCCTGACCGGCTCACCGATGAACCGGGCGAACTGCTCCGGGGAAAACAGCGGCCGCTCGAGGCCAGGCGACGAAACTTCCAGCGTGTAGGCTCCCGGAATCGGATCCTCGACGTCGAGCAGCGCGCTGATCTCTCGACTGACCGCTTCGCAATCGTCGAGCGTCACCGGCCGCTCGCCGGCATCGATGTAGATCCGCAGCAACGAACTGCCGTGCCCGGGCGCGTACTCGATGCCCCACAGCGACACGCCGATACCGAGCGCATCGATCGCCGGCGTCAGCAGGTCCTGGAGTTGGTCGTTCGCCGTTGTCATTGCGCCGGCCTTCGTCCGGATAAAAAGAAAGGGGCACGAGGCCCCTTCGATGCACTTCCTGATCAGACCTGGTCCATTGGCCAGGCCCTGAAAGCGAAAGAGCCTCTTGAAGAGGCTCTTTCGTCACCGAAGCTGGTAGCGGGGGCAGGATTTGAACCTGCGACCTTCGGGTTATGAGCCCGACGAGCTGCCAGACTGCTCCACCCCGCAGCAGTGAGTCGCAAAGTATAAGGATCGAACCGCTCGACCGCAAGCCTTTGTTTGCATCTTGTTCATCGCCACACCGCCGGCATCGATCCGAGCGAACGCGACAGCCACGCGTCAGGCGCCGAGAGCGCGTTCGCACCAGGCCAGCAGCGGCCCCGAGAACAGGCCGAGCACCAGCAGCAACAGCGCGTTGGCCGTGAACAGCCCACGCATCTGCATGTCCGACCCGATCACCGGCGTGGCCTGCTCGGTCGGCTCCTCGAAGAACATCACCTTGATGACCCGCAGGTAGTAGAACGCACCGATTACCGCGAACACGACACCGACCAGAGCCAGCCACAGCATGTCGGCGCCGATCGCCGCACGCAGCACGACCAGCTTGGCCCAGAAACCGAGGAACGGCGGCACGCCGGCCAGCGACGCCATGATCGCAAGCACCATCCAAGCGTGCCACGGACTGCGCCGGGCCAGGCCGCGGAAATCGGCAATCTCGTCCGCCTCGAACCCGCGGCGAGACAACAGCACGATCGAACCGAACCCGGCCACCGCCATCAGCGCGTAGCTGATCGCATAGAACATCGCAGCCGCATAGCCCTGTGCATCGGCGGCAGAGAGTCCTAGAAACAGGAAACCCACGTGCGAGATCGTCGAGTAGGCCAGCATGCGTTTGAAGTTGCTCTGCGCGATCGCGAACAGGTTGCCGATCGCCAGCGAAGCAACCGCCAGCCACGACAGCGTGATCGACCAGTGCGCTTCCAGGCCGCCGACACCGCCCTCGAGCAGACGATAGGCCATGCCGAACGCGGCCAGCTTCGGCGCCGAGCCGATGAACAGCGTGATCGCGGTCGGCGCGCCGTGATAGACATCGGGCAACCACATGTGGAAGGGCGCGGCGCCGAACTTGAACGCAATGCCAACCACGATGAACACGACACCGAACAGCAGCAACGTGCGGTCGTCGCCCGGCGCATTCACCGCATTGCCGATCGCGGCCAGATCGAGGCTTCCGGTCGCGCCATACAGCATCGACATGCCGTACAGCAGCATGCCGGACGCAAGCGCGCCGAGCACGAAGTACTTCAGCGCCGCCTCGGTCGCGGTCTTGCTGTCCCGGTGCAGCGCGACGAGGGCGTAGGTCGACAACGCCATCAGCTCCAGACCGAGATAGACCGTCAGCAAGTTGCCGGCCGACACCAGCACCATCATTCCGAGCACCGCGAACAGGCACAGCGAGTAGAACTCGCCCTTCAGGATCGAGCGATCCTGTAGGTACGGCTTGGCATAGACGAACGCCGCGGCGGTGACGCCGAGGATGAATACCTTGAGCACCGCCGCGACGCCGTCGCGGACGAACATGCCACCGAAGGCGCTGATCGACTGCTCCGGCAATGCGCCGTCGCGCATGACCAGCGCCGCGGTCGCCGCCAGCGCAATGAGCGCGAGGAAGTGGGTCAGTCCGCGCCGTTGGTCGCTGATCCACAGATCGACCAGCAGCAGGAAGCAGGTCGCCGAGAGCAGGAACAGCTCGGGAACCATCGCGAACAGATCGGCAGAGGTCATCACGACAGACTCCAATGGGGTCGCTTACAGCTTCGACGTGGACAACTGGACCGCGAGTTGCGCGATCGAAGCATCCATCAGGTCGGTCAACGGCTTCGGATAGATACCGAAGAACAGCACCGCCGCCGCGAACGCGCCCAGCATCAGCGCTTCGCGGCGGTTGATGTCGGTCAGTTCGGCGACATGATGGTTCGTCACCTCGCCGAAGATGATCCGCTTGACCAGCCACAGCGTGTACGCCGCGCCGATGATCAGCGTCAGTGCCGCGAGCGCCGCGATGATCGGGCTGTACTGGAACGCGGCCAGGATCACCATGAACTCGCCGACGAAGCCGGACGTGCCCGGCAGACCGGAATTCGCCATCGCGAACAACACGAACAACGCGGCAAACCACGGCATCACGTTGGCGACGCCGCCGTAGTCGCGTATCTGCCGGCTGTGCATGCGGTCGTACAGCACACCGACACAGGAGAACATCGCGCCCGAGATGAAGCCGTGCGACACCATCTGCACCATCGCCCCATGCAGACCAAGCTCGGCGCCGGCGCTGCGCCCGGCCTCTTTCATCAGCGCGAACGCGATGAAGCAGCCGAGCGTCACGAAGCCCATGTGCGAAATCGACGAGTACGCGATCAGCTTCTTCATATCCTCCTGGACCAGGGCGACCAGGCCGACGTAGACCACCGCAATCAGTGACAGCGCGATCACCAACCACGCCCACTCGGCGCCGGCGTCCGGCGTGATCGGCAGCGCGAACCGGATGAAGCCGTAGCCGCCGATCTTCAGCATGATCGCGGCCAGGATCACCGAGCCGGCAGTCGGCGCCTCGACATGTGCGTCCGGCAACCACGTATGGACCGGGAACATCGGCACCTTGACCGCGAATGCGACGAGGAAGCCGAAGAACAGCCACATCTGCTCGGTCGAAGACAGCGGCAGCGCATACAGTTCGGCCAACTGCCAGCTTCCCGCCTTCAGGTACAGGTACACCAGACCCAGCAGCATGAACACCGAGCCCAGGAACGTGTACAGGAAGAACTTGATCGATGCGTAGATACGCCGCGCGCCGCCCCAGATGCCGATGATCACGAACATCGGGATCAGCATGCCCTCGAAGAACACGTAGAACAGCATTGCATCGAGCGCGGCGAACACGCCGATCATCATGCCCTCGAGCACGAGGAATGCAGCGAGGTACTGCGGCACGCGGTCATTCACCGACGCCCATGCACCGATGATGACCAGCACCGTCGTGAAGGTCGTCAGCATGATCAGTGCGACCGAGATTCCGTCGGCACCGAGCGCATAACGGATATCCCAGGCCGCGATCCAGCTCCGCGACTCGACGAATTGCATCGCCGCGCTGCCGGCGTCGAAACCGGTGTAGAGCGGGATGCTCAGCAGCAGCGTTGCCGCGGCGACCAGCAACGCGAACCAGCGCGCAGCGACGGCGCGCTCGGCACCGAACGCGAGCGTCGCGAAGCCGCCGACGATCGGCAGCCAGACCAGCAGACTGAGCAAGGGCCAGGAAGACACCATCGGGGAACCCATCCTTCTTGTTCTCGTGCCTTAGCGAACGGCCAGCAGCAGCGCGCCGAGCAGCACGATGAGCCCGACGATCATTGCGAATGCGTAGTGATAGAGCAGACCGCTCTGCACGTTGCGGAGCAACGACGCGACACGGTCGATCAGGGTTGCGGAGCCGTCCACCAGCAAACCGTCGATGACCGCCGCATCGCCGCCGCGCCAGAACGCACGACCGAGCTTCAGGCTGCCGCGTGCAAACACCGCCTGGTAGAGCTCGTCGAAGCCATACTTGCGCTCGAGGATCCGGTACGGTAGCGCGAATACCTGCTTCAGCCTGCCGGCGAGCGCCGGGTTGATCAGATACAGATAGGTCGCCAGGGCGAAGCCGCCGAAGGCGAGCCAGAATGCCGGGGACGCCCAGAAATGCATGCCCATGCCCCAGGCGCCGTGCGCGAACAGCTTGTCACCGACCGCTGCCAGCGTGTCGTGCGCGGCGTCGACGACGATGGCGCCGTTGAAGTAATCACCGAACAGCATCGGGCCCACGGTCAGGTAGCCGACCACGATCGACGGGATCGCCAGCAGCACCAGCGGAACGGTGACGACCCACGGCGACTCGTGCGGCTCGACCGGACCATGATGGTGATCGTCGCCGGCATGTGCGCCATGACCGGCCTCGTCGTGACTGACCGCCGGGTCGCGCTCGTCGTGCGCCGCATGCACGTCGACCTCACGGAACCGCTCCTTGCCATGGAAGGTCAGATACAGCAGCCGGAAGCTGTAGAAGCTGGTCACGAACACACCGAGCAGTACCGCGTAATAGCCGTACGCCTGGACCCAGCCACCTCGCTGCGCCGCGACATGCGCCGCCTCGATGATGCTGTCTTTGGAGAAGTAGCCGGAGAAGAATGGAAAGCCGACCAGCGCCAGCGTGCCGATCAGGGACGTCCAGTAGGTGATCGGCATGTACTTGCGCAGACCGCCCATACGGCGCATGTCCTGCTCGTGGTGCATGCCGATGATCACGCTGCCTGCGGCAAGGAACAGCAGCGCCTTGAAGAAGGCGTGGGTCATCAGGTGATAGACCGCCCCGGCATAGGCTGATACGCCGAGCGCCACTGTCATGTAGCCGAGCTGAGACAGCGTCGAATAGGCGACGACACGCTTGATGTCGTTCTGCACGATGCCGATCGCGCCGGTGAAGAACGCGGTAGTCGCACCGATGAACAGCACGAACGCCAGCGCCGTTTCGGACAGTTCGAACAGCGGCGACATCCGGGCGACCATGAAGATGCCGGCGGTGACCATCGTCGCTGCGTGGATCAGCGCCGAGATCGGCGTCGGGCCTTCCATCGAATCCGGCAGCCAGACGTGCAGCGGCACCTGCGCCGACTTGCCCATCGCGCCGATGAACAGGCAGATGCAGATGAATGTCGGCACCGACCAGACCAGCTCACCCCACGGCGAGAAGGTCAACTCGGCGATTCCCGGGGCTGCAGCGAATACCTCGGCGTAATCGAGCGAGCCGACCCAGTACAGCACGCCGGCGATGCCGAGCAGGAAGCCGAAGTCGCCGACGCGGTTGACCAGGAACGCCTTCAGGTTGGCGAAGATCGCGGTCGGCCGCTTGAACCAGAAACCGATCAGCAGGTACGACACCAGGCCGACCGCTTCCCAGCCGAAGAACAACTGCATGAAGTTGTTGCTCATCACGAGCATCAACATCGAGAACGTGAACAGCGAAATGTAGCTGAAGAAACGCTGGTAACCCGGATCATCGGCCATGTAGCCGATCGTGTAGACGTGCACCAGCAGCGACACGAACGTCACGACGACCATCATCATCGCGGTGAGTCGGTCGACCAGGAAGCCGACATGAGCCGAATAGCCGCCGACATCGAACCACGTGTAGACGTTCTCGTTGTACGCCGGAGCGCCGCCGAGCGCCAACTGGTAGAGCACCTGGCATGAAAGCGCGCATGAGATCGCGACACCGACGATGGTGACCCAGTGCGCGCCGGCGCGGCCGATCTGGCGGCCGAACAGGCCGGCGACGATGGCGCCGATCAGTGGCGCCAATGCGATCGTCAGTAGGGTCGATTGCTGGATCACCGGGGTAGTCCCTTGTCGTTCTGTTGCACGGGGTGTTGCGCGTCAGGCTGAGGTCCGTCTGGCATGCAGCCGTCGGGACTAGCCCTTCATCGTGTCGATCTCGGCCACGTTGATCGTGCGCCGATTACGGAACAGCGCGACCAGGATCGCCAGTCCGATCGCGGACTCGGCGGCGGCGACAGTCAGGATGAAGAACACGAATATCTGACCGTTGACGTCGCCAAGATGGCGCGAGAATGCGACGAAATTCAGGTTGACGGCGAGAAGCATCAGCTCGATCGCCATCAGCAGAACGATGACGTTCTTGCGATTGATGAAGATGCCGGCTACCGCGATGCAGAACAGCAATGCAGCCAGCGCCAGATAGTGTCCGAGCGCGATCACTTGGTGGTCTCCTTGCTCTCGGCGGGCATCTTGACGATGCGGATGCGGTCCTCGCGCCGGACAGCCACCTGGCGCGACGGATCCTGATGCTTGGTGCCCTCACGGCGCCGCAGCGTAATCACTATCGCGGCGATGATCGCGACCGTCAGGATCACCGCCGCGACCTCGAACGGATACAGATACTCGGTGAACAGCGCGAGACCGAGCCACTCGGTATTCGATACGCCGGCCGCGGCCGCCGGGTCCGCCGCCGGGATCACCTGCTTCAGGCGCTGTGCGCCGATCAGCATCAGCATCTCGACCGCCATCGCGACCGCCACCAGGATGCCGACCGGAAGATAGCGGATGAAGCCCTCGCGCAGCGGTCCCGGCTTGATGTCGAGCATCATGACGACGAACAGGAAAAGCACCATCACCGCGCCGACGTAGACCAGCACCAGCACGATGGCAAGGAACTCGGCCTCGGCAAGCAGCCAGATCGCGGCACTGGAGAAGAACGTCAGCACCAGGAACAGTGCGGCATGCACCGGGTTGCGCACGCTGATCACCGCCAGCGCCGACAGCGCGGCGATGGAGGCGAATACGTAGAAAGCGATCAGTTGGAAGTCCATCGACGGTCCGTCTCTACCCCGTTGGCGACGCATTCGCGACGCCGGTATTCGTCATCCCGGACAACCCGGGACCCGCTGCTGCCTGCGAAAACCACATCCACTCGACACGTCGCCGTTGCGCGGAGACCGGCAAGGCGATGCGTGTCGCTATCGATACGGCGCGTCGAGCGACCGGCGCTCGGCAATCTCGGCTTCCAGCCGATCACCGATCGCGAGCAGTTGCGACTTGCCGACCACATGCTCGCCGCGTTTTTCGAAGTGGTACTCGTGCAAGTGCGTCTCGACGATCGAATCGACCGGGCAGCTCTCCTCGCAAAAGCCGCAGAAGATGCACTTGAACAGGTCGATGTCGTACCGCGTCGTACGGCGCGTGCCGTCGGCGCGCTGCTCCGAGTCGATCGTGATCGCCAATGCCGGGCATACCGCCTCGCACAGCTTGCACGCGATGCAGCGTTCCTCGCCGTTGGCGTAACGGCGCAGCGCGTGCAGGCCGCGGAAGCGGTGCGACTGCGGGATCTTCTCCATTGGGTACCGCATGGTGTACTTCGGCGCGAACAAATAGCGCCAGGTCAACGCCATGCCCTGCAGCAGTTCGATCAGCAGCAGGCTCTTGAAATAGGTGACAACGCGGCTCATCGGTGTGTGTTCCTAGTCAGACGCCGATCTCGAACCAGCGGGCGTGGACGAACCAGGCCACGACGAGGATCCATACGATCGTGATCGGAATGAACACCTTCCAGCCGAGCCGCATGATCTGGTCGTAGCGGTAGCGCGGGAAGGTGGCTCGGAACCACAGGAACAGGAACGCGAAAGCGAAGGCCTTGATCAGCAGCCACCAGACGCCGTCGGCCGAAAGAAAACCGAGCCCCCAGCCCTGGAACGGTGACAGCCAGCCGCCGAGGAACAGCAGCGCGGCAAGGAAGCTGATCAGGATCATGTTCGCGTATTCGGCCAGGAAGAACAGCGCGAACCCGGAACCCGAATACTCGACGTGGAAACCGGCGACAATTTCCGACTCGCCCTCGGCGACGTCGAACGGTGCGCGGTTGGTCTCGGCCACGCCAGAGATGAAATAGATCACGAACAATGGAAACAGCGGCAGCCAGAACCATTCGAACAGGCCGGCATCACCGCGCTGCGCGTTGACGATCTCGGAGATGTTCAGGCTACCGGCCGCGGCGATAACACCGACCAGCGCGAAACCCATCGCGATTTCGTAGCTGACCACCTGCGCAGCGGAACGCATTGCGCCCAGAAAGGCGTACTTCGAGTTCGAGGCCCAGCCGGCCAGCAGCACGCCATACACACTCATCGACGTCATTGCGAGCAGGTACAGCAGGCCGGCATTGACGTCGGCCAGCACGATGCCGTCCTCGAACGGCACGACCGCCCAGGCGGCGAAGGCAGGCGTCAGCGCCAGCAGCGGCGCGATCCGGAACAGATAGACGTTGGCGCTGCTCGGAATGACGACTTCCTTCACCAGCAGCTTCACGACATCCGCGAACGGTTGCAGGATGCCCGCGCCGACATGCATCGGCCCATGCCGGACATGCATCCAGCCGATCACCTTGCGTTCCCACAGCGTGTAGAACGCGACGGCGAGGATCAGCGGCACCGTGATCGCGAGAATCTTGACCAGCGTCCAGACGAGCAGCAGCAGTGTTTCCATGCCGATCAGGCCTTATCAACGGACAGCGTGGCGCCGGACGGCGCCAGCGGGGCAGTGGCTTCGTAGCCCGACTCGATCCATGCGGCGCCCCGTGCGACCCGCGGCGACAGTCGGACCGGCAGCGCGGCCCGGCCGCGGCCGTCGTCGATCCGCGCCACGGCACCTTCGCCAAGGCCCAGCGACAGAGCGTCTTCCGGGTGCAGGTGGATCGCCGGGCCGCGGGTCAGCGTGTGGGCGGCAAGCGGCGCCGACCGGCGCACCACCGCATCGCTGCGGTAGATCGCCTGCGTCGCGATCCGCTGCAACCCGGAGCCGGCCGCCGCGCGTACCGACAGGCCCTCGCCCGCCGTTGGCGACGATGGCTGCAGTCCGCTGCGCAACTGGTCGATGTCGACGAACTCGAACCCCGCCACTCCGAGCGATTCGCCGAGCATGCGCAGCACGCGCCAGCCCGGCCGCGCCTCGCCCGCAAGACGCGCAGCCGGACGGACGCACTGCGCGTCGCCGATTGCGTTGGTAAGCGTCGCGTCGATCTCGGGCAGCAGCCCGATGGGCAGGATCAGATGCGCAACCTGCCGCAGCGATTCCGGCGCATAGGCGGAAAACGCAACGACATTCTGCGCCTGCGCCAGCGCGCGCATCGCGGCGGCGTTGTCGGCGAAGTCGTACTGCGGTTCGACGCCGTACAGCAGGTAGCCGCGACGCGGCTCGACCAGCATCGCCCGCGCATCGAGCCCGGCCGGCAGCACGCCGTGGGCAGCCAGGCCGATCGCGTTGGCGCCTTGCGGCAACACATTGATCCGCGCGCCGACGCAGTTCGCGATGTAGCGCGCCACAGCGCGCAGCCATGACGCGTGCGGATGATCGACTGCCGTCTCGCCAACCAGCAGCACGGTGTTGCCGCTGCCGCGCAGCAGGTCGGCCAGGTGCGTCGTCGATTCATCCACCTGCGCCGCTGCCACTGCCTCGGCAATGCCGGCCGGCGGCGTCAGCGAACCGCTGTCGCCGAGCGCCCGAGCGAGCGCGAGCAAGGTGTCGACCATCGCGTCCGGGGCGACGATCCGCCTGGCCGCCAACTCGAAATGGAAATCGAACTCGACCGGATTGATCGCGGCGACCTTCGCGCCGCGCTTCCATGCCTTGCGCACTCGGTGGCCGAGCAGCGGTGCTTCCAGGCGCGGATTGCAGCCGAGCAACAGCACCAGATCGGCCTGCTCGACGTCCTGCAGCGAGGCCTCGAACGGCACCGCCACCGGGCGATCGGAGAAATCCTGCGTGCCGAGCCGGTGATCGATGTTGCTGCAGCCGAGTCCGGCCGCGAGCCGCGCCAGCAGCGCGCCTTCCTCGTTCGACGTCGCCGGGTGGACCAGCATGCCGAGCTGATCGGCAGGTTGCGCACGCAGCAACTCGACCGCCTTCGCCAGCGCGTCGCTCCAGCTCACCTCACGGAAGCCGTCGCCGTCGCGCAGCAACGGCGACGTGACACGGTCCGCAGCGAGCAGACCGG
The DNA here is from genome assembly GCA_041687455.1 of Lysobacteraceae bacterium. GTDB lineage: Bacteria > Pseudomonadota > Gammaproteobacteria > Xanthomonadales > Xanthomonadaceae > JAWLBY01. Next base: position 157,625 of record JAWLBY010000005.1, read on the forward strand.
CGTGGCTGAAACGGTCGCGGTCGGACGCCCACGTTTCGTTGATGGCCTCGTTCGCCCGCGGCACGGCGCGCAGGACCTCGCCGCGACGCACATGCAGATGCAGGTTGCCGCCCAGTGCGTCGTGGTAGCCGATGCTGTCGCGTGCGATCAGTTCCCACGCCCTGGCGCGGAAGCGGAACGGTTTGTTGGTCAGCGCTCCGACCGGGCAGACGTCGATGATGTTGCCCGACAGCTCGCTCTCGATGTTCCTGCCGATGTAGGTACCGATCTGCAGCGCTTCGCCACGGCCCATGCCGCCGAGCTCGTAGGTGCCGGCGATCTCCGACACGAAACGGACGCAGCGCGTGCAATGGATGCAGCGGGTCATGTCGGTCGCGACCAGCGGACCGAGATCCTCGTCGGCAACCACGCGCTTCTTTTCGACGAAACGGCTCACCGAGCGTCCGTAACCGAGTGCGACGTCCTGCAGCTCGCATTCGCCGCCCTGGTCGCAGACCGGACAGTCGAGCGGGTGGTTGATCAGCAGGAACTCCATGACATTGCGCTGCGAATCGAGCGCACGCTTGGTCTGCGTGTAGACCTTCATGCCTTCCATGACCGGCGTCGCGCAGGCCGGCATCGGCTTCGGGGCCTTCTCGACGTCGACCAGGCACATGCGGCAATTGGCCGCGATCGGCAGCTTCTCGTGATAGCAGAAGCGCGGAATCGGGATTCCAGCCTTGTCAGCGGCCTGGATGATCATCGAGCCCTTCGGCACCTGCATCGCAGTCCCGTCGATCTCGATATTGATCAGGTCGGGCGCGGTCTGCCCGGTCGGTTGCGCGCTCATGCCGCATTCTCCATCTGCGCGTCCACGATCGAGCGACCGTTCGTGATGTAGTACTCGAACTCGTCCCAGAAATGCCGCAGGAAACCCTGCACCGGCCACGCGGCCGCTTCGCCGAACGCACAGATCGTATGACCCTCGATCTGGCCGGCAGCCGCCTTCAGCATGTGGAGGTCGTCCAAGGTCGCCTGCCCGTCGACGATCCGGGTCAGCAGCCGATACATCCAGCCGGTGCCTTCACGGCATGGCGTGCACTGGCCGCAGCTCTCCTTGAAATAGAACCGCGCGATGCGCTGGCACGCGCGGACCATGCAGGTCGTTTCGTCCATGACGATCACTGCGCCCGATCCGAGACCGGAACCGGCCTTCTGCAGGCTGTCGTAGTCCATCGTCAGGCCGAGCATGGTGTCACCGGGCAGCACCGGCATCGACGATCCACCCGGGATGACCGCCTTCAGCTTGCGACCACCACGCACACCGCCTGCCATCTCGAGTAGTTCGGTAAACGGGGTGCCGAGCCGGATCTCGAAATTGCCGGGATTGTTGACATGGCCGGACACCGAAAACACCTTCGGCCCGCCATTGTTGGGCTTGCCGAGATTCAGGAACCACTCGGCGCCGTTGCGGATGATCGCCGGCACCGACGCGAACGTCTCGGTGTTGTTGATCGTCGTCGGCCGGCCGTACAGGCCAAAGTTGGCCGGGAACGGCGGTTTGAAGCGCGGTTGGCCCTTCTTGCCCTCGAGCGACTCCATCAGCGCGGTTTCTTCGCCGCAGATGTAGGCGCCGGCGCCCAGCGCGGCGTACAGGTCGACATCGACGCCACTGCCGAGAATGTTCTTTCCGAGCCAGCCGTTCGCGTAGGCGTCGCGCAATGCCTGCTCGAAGTGTTCGTACGGCTCGTGGTGAAACTCACCGCGCATGTAGTTGTAGCCGACCGTCGAACCCATCGCATAGCAGGCGATCGCCATGCCCTCGATCACCGCGTGCGGGTTGAAGCGCAGGATGTCGCGATCCTTGCAGGTTCCGGGCTCGGACTCGTCCGAGTTGCACAGCACGTACTTCATGCCCGGAGCGTTGCGCGGCATGAAGCTCCACTTCAGGCCGGACGGAAAACCCGCGCCACCGCGGCCGCGCAGGCCGGATGCCTTGACCATCTCGATCACCTGCTCGGGCGGGATCTTCTCGGTGAGAATCCTGCGCCACGCCTGGTAACCGGCGGCCTTGAGATAGTTCTCGTAGCTCCACGGCTGCTCGAAATGCAGCGTCGTGTAGACCACGTTGTGTTCCTGGGGAACCGGACCGTACGCCACGGATGGGTTTCCTTAATCGAGTTCGTCAAGGAGCTTGTCGAGCGACTCGGGCGTGAGCCGCTCGTGATAATGGCCATCGACGACCATCATCGGAGCACCGGCGCAGGCGGCCAGGCACTCCTCCTCGCGTTTGAGATAGACGCGACCGTCCGGCGTGCTCTCGCCAAGCTTGATGCCGAGCTTGTTCTCGCAGTGCCGCACGACGTCTTCGGCGCCGTTCAACCAGCACGAGATGTTGGTGCAGATCGCCACGTTGTGGCGCGCGACCGGCGCCAGCTCGAACATCGAGTAGAACGTCGCGACCTCATAAGCCCAGACCGGCGGGATGCCGAGGTACTTCGCGACCGATGCGATCAGCGCATCGGTCAGCCAGCCACCGTTCTGCTGCTGCGCAGCGAACAGGCCCTGGATCACCGCCGAGCGCTTGCGGTCTGGCGGAAACTTCTCGACCCAGTGGTCGATCGTGGCTCGGGTGTCGGCCGACAGCTCGACCAACGGGTCGACGTCCTTGACCGCTTCGAAATTGCCGGTTGCCTTCATGGGTGGAGCCGTGATTCGGGATTGGGGATTCGGGATTTGTCGAAGCAGACCCGGCGAGACCCGAGTGCCGGGCACGGTCGTTCGCCAGCGCAGCAGCAAGGTTCGCCGCGCTCGAACGAATCCCGAATCCCGAATCCCGAATCCCGGCTTCTCATCGATCGATCTCGCCGAACACGATGTCGTAGGTACCGATCATCGCGACGACGTCCGGCAGCATGTGACCACGGACGATCGCATCCATCGACGACAGATGGGCGAACCCCGGAGCGCGCAGCTTGACGCGGAACGGCTTGTTGGCGCCGTCCGAGATCAGGTAGCAACCGAACTCGCCCTTCGGCGCTTCCACCGCGGCATAGGTTTCGCCGGCTGGCACCGAATAGCCTTCGGTGAACAGCTTGAAGTGGTGGATCAACGCTTCCATGTCTTCCTTCATCTCGGTCCGAGATGGCGGAGCGACCTTGTAGTTCTGGACCATGACCGGACCGGGGTTGGCCCGCAGCCACTTGACGCACTGATGGATGATCCGGTTCGACTGCCGCATTTCCTCGACACGCACCAGATAACGGTCGTAGCAATCGCCGTTGACGCCGACCGGGATATCGAAATCGACATCGGCGTACTTCGCGTACGGCTGCTTCTTGCGCAGATCCCAGGCGATACCCGAGCCGCGCAGCATCGGGCCGCTCATGCTCCAGGCCTTGGCCATGTCCGGCGGAATCACGCCGATACCGACCGTGCGCTGCTTCCAGATCCGGTTGTCGGTCAGCAGCGTTTCGTACTCGTCGACGCGGCGCGGGAAATCGGCGCAGAACGCATCGAGGAAATCGAGCATCGAACCGCCGCGCCAGTTGTTCAGGCGCTTCAGATCCTTGCCCTTGTGCCACGGCGATTCGCGGTACTGCGGCATGCGGTCAGGCAGGTCGCGATAGACGCCGCCCGGGCGGTAATAGGTCGCGTGCATGCGCGCACCGGAGACTGCCTCGTAGCAGTCCATCAGTTCCTCGCGCTCGCGGAACGCGTACAGGAACAGCGCCATCGCACCGAGATCGAGGCCGTTGGTGCCGATCCACATCAGGTGGTTCAGGATGCGCGTGATCTCGTCGAACATGGTCCGGATCCACTGCGCGCGTTCCGGCGCCTCGACCCCGAGCAACTGCTCGATCGCACGCACATAGGCGTGCTCGTTGCACATCATCGACACGTAGTCGAGTCGGTCCATGTAACCGATCGACTGGTTGAACGGTTTCGACTCGGCGAGTTTCTCGGTGCCACGATGCAGCAGGCCGACATGCGGATCGGCACGCTGGACGACTTCGCCATCCATCTCCAGCACCAGGCGCAGCACGCCGTGTGCGGCCGGATGCTGCGGGCCGAAGTTCATCGTGTAGTTGCGGATTTCCTGCATGGCTTACTTACCCTGCTCCGCGCGCGCCTGCTGGTAACGCGAATCGTCACGGACAACCCGCGGGACCAGCACGCGCGGCTCGATGCTGACCGGTTCGTAGACGACCCGCTGCCGTTCGGGGTCGTAGCGGACCTCGACATTGCCGATCAGCGGGAAATCCTTGCGGAACGGGTGACCGACGAAGCCGTAGTCGGTCAGGATCCGGCGCAGATCCGGATGGCCGTCGAACACGATGCCGAACAGATCGAACGCTTCACGCTCGAACCAGTTCAGCCCCGGCCAGATCTCGGTCAGCGACGGCACCACCGGCAGCGCGTCGTCGCTGCCGAAGCAGCGCACGCGCAGACGGCGGTTGTGATTGATCGACAGCAGGTGCAGCACGACCGCGAAGCGGTTCGGAATATGCTCCGGTCGCGGCCGGTCGGCCCATGCGAAGCGACCCGGCCCTGCACCCTCGACGCCGCGGGAGAACCCTTCCGACGAGACGTCACAGGTGTCCCACTCGTCGAGTCCGTAGCCGAGATAGTCGACGCCGCACAGATCGATCGCGACGTCGAAGCGGAACTCCGGGTCGTCGCGAAGTATTTTCGCGACCTCGAGCCACTGCTCGACCGGAACCTCGATCGTCAATTCGTCATTGGCCTCGACCAGCTTGGTCAGCCGGGTATCGAGGCGCAGGCGCAGGCGATCGACAAAACTGGGGGCGTGCTCTGCCATGGGGCGTGGCGGGCCTGAAACGTGGCGGAAACGGACGGGTTCGAATCTGCGGGCTAGCGGGCGATCGTGTTGGTGCGACGGATCTTCTTCTGCAGTTGCAGGATGCCGTACACCAGCGCCTCCGCGGTCGGCGGACAACCGGGGACATAGACGTCGACCGGAACCACGCGATCGCAGCCGCGCACGACGGCGTACGAGTAGTGGTAGTAGCCGCCGCCATTCGCGCACGAGCCCATCGATATGACCCATTTCGGGTCGGGCATCTGGTCGTAGACCTTGCGCAGTGCCGGCGCCATCTTGTTGACCAGCGTACCGGCCACGATCATCACGTCGGACTGGCGCGGACTCGGCCGAAACACGACGCCGAAACGATCGAGATCGAGTCGCGAAGCGCCGGCGTGCATCATTTCGACGGCACAGCAGGCGAGGCCGAACGTCATCGGCCACATCGAACCGGTGCGTGCCCAGTTGAGCAGCGCATCGACCGAAGTCGTGACGAAACCGCGCTCGAGCAGCGGATTATCGCCCTCCGGCCGCAGGATGTCGTCGACGCGACCGATCGGCTCCGGATTGTGGAAAAACTCAGACAGTCCCATCGGTCATTCCCACTCCAGAGCGCCCTTCTTCCACTCGTAGGCGAAGCCGACGACAAGGATGCCGAGGAACACAGCCATCGCGATGATCGAAGTCAAGCCGGTTTCGCGAAACACCGTCGCCCACGGAAAGAGGAAAGCGATCTCGAGGTCGAAGATGATGAACAGGATCGCCACGAGGTAGTAGCGCACATCGAACTTCATGCGCGCGTCCTCGAAGGCTTCGAAGCCGCACTCGTACGGCGACAGCTTCTCGCTGTCGGGACGACGCGGACCGAGGAACCAGCCGACCAGCAGAAGCACGATACCGAGTGCGCCGGCGACGATCAGGAACAACAGGACGGGAAGGTACTCGGTCAACACGGAACTCTTGCCTTTGCGCCGCGCCCGGCGCATCCGAGCGACGCCCCGCGCTGCAGGCATCGGCTGGGTTAACGAGTTGAGTACAACCAATTGGATGGTGCCCAGAGCGGGACTCGAACCCGCACAGCTTTCGCCACTACCCCCTCAAGATAGCGTGTCTACCAATTCCACCATCTGGGCATCGGGGCCGGTTTCCGACACATCGATCAATCGGACACCGGAAGACTCGGAATTATACCTGCAAAGTGCTCGTTGCGATCACTTCTTCGACGCTTCGTCGCCCTCGTCCTGCGCGGCAGGCTCGACCGTCTCCGCCTCGACCGGCGCCTCGGTACCGGCAGCGCTGGCCGCCGGCTCGGGCGCGGCGCCCTCGGCGGCCGCAGGCACGACCGGAACCTCGGGCGCGACCGGGGCCGGAACGACTTCGGCCGGCACGTCCACCACACCCATCACGCCGAGGTCATCTGCCGGCGGCGCCACGTTCGCATTGCGACTGGCGTACACGGCCATACCGAGGCTCAGGATGAAGAACAACGTCGCGAGCACCGCGGTCGACCGCGACAGGAAGTTGGCCGAGCCACGCGCACCGAACACGGTGGCCGACGCGCCGGCACCGAAACCGGAACCGGCCGCGGCACCCTGTCCACGTTGCAGCAGGATCAGGATGATCATCGCGACTGCGATGAGGAAAAAGGCGATGTTGGCAATGGTCAGGAGCATGGGGACCTGCTAGGCCGCCGCCGCGTCGGCGATGGCGAGAAAATCGTCTGCAACGAGGGAGGCGCCGCCGATCAACCCGCCGTCGATGTCGGGCTGCGACATCAGGGCGGCCGCGTTGGCCGGCTTCATGCTGCCGCCGTACAGGATCGGCAGCGAGTCGGCAATGGTAGCACTGTAGCCGTTGACGATGCCACGGATGAACGCATGGACCTGCTGCGCCTGCTCGGGCGTCGCGGTCAGTCCGGTACCGATCGCCCAGACCGGCTCGTAGGCGATCACGGCGTTCTCGAACGCGCTCGGCCCACCGAGCCGCAATACCGGCTCGAGCTGCGACAGGATCACGTCGTCGGTGCGCCCCGCTTCGCGTTCCTCGCGGGTTTCGCCGACGCACAGCACCGGCACCAGGCCGGCACGTCGCGCCGCCATGAACTTCTGGGCCACCTGCTCGGACGTCTCGCCGTGGTACTGGCGGCGCTCCGAGTGGCCGACCAGGCTGTAGCGGCAGCCGGCCTCGAGCAGCATGCGCGCCGACACTTCGCCGGTATAGGCTCCCGCCTCGTGCGCGCTGACGTCCTGCCCGCCGAAAGCGATGCCGCGCCCGGCGTGGCTCGCGGCGAATTCGGCCAGCAGCGTGAACGGCGGAAACACCGCAAGCTGCACGCCGGCGGCCGGCGGCCTGGCCGCGATCGCATCGAGCAGTTCACGCGCGAAGCGGCGGTCACCGTTCATCTTCCAGTTGCCTGCGACGAGCTTGGTCCGCATCGGTCTGCGCTCCGTCCGTTGAGAGGCGCGCAGGATAGCGACCGGCCCCGACAGCCGCAAACCGCCCCGCCGTCGCACGTGGTGCAGGCCGCCACCAGCCGGCCGGGCGGGACGGCGATCATGCACGACACTGGACGCAATGCGGCGCTCGCCCCTACCGTTGCCGGCTGACTCGAACGATGAGGTCGGCGATGACTGCCAATGTCCGCAACGATTTCGCCCTGGTGACCGGCGCATCGGCCGGGATCGGCACTGCGCTGGCCCGCGAGCTGGCGCGGCGCGGTCAGCCGCTGGTACTGACCGCCCGCCGCCGCGACCGGCTGCAGGCGCTGGCCGACGAGCTGTCGGCGTCGGTACGCTGCGAGGTGCTGACGGCCGACCTCGCCGACCCGGCCGCGCCGGCCGTACTCGCGGCGGAGCTCGCCGAACGAGGCCTGCAGGTCGGCACACTGGTCAACAATGCCGGCTATGGCCTGCCCGGCGCGTTTCATGCGTCGGACTGGCAGGCGCATGCGGCATTCCTGCAGGTCATGGTCGGTGCGGTCTGCGAACTGACGCATCATCTGCTGCCGGCCATGCGCGAGCGCGGCCGCGGCGAAGTGCTGAACGTGGCATCGCTCGCCGGCCACGTGCCCGGCTCGGCCGGACACACGCTGTACGCCGCATCCAAGGCGTTCATGATCAAGTTCTCGCAGTCGCTGGCGCTCGAGAACGCCGACAGCGGCGTGCGGGTCAGCGCGCTGTGCCCCGGATTCACCTATTCCGAGTTCCACGACGTGACCGGCACTCGCGAGCAGGTGTCGAGGATGCCGTCATGGATGTGGATGGACGCGGACACCGTTGCGCGGCAGGGCATCGACGCGCTCGAACGCGGCGAAGTGGTTCACGTTCCGGGCCGGACGAACCGGATCATCAAGACGCTGGTCAAGATGCTTCCCGATCGCACGGCGCTGCGGCTGGTGCAGAAGCGCTCGAAGGATTTCAGGAAACTCTGAGCAGCGCGTGAGCGGCGTTGTTCGAACCATTCGCAGGGGTGGAAGCGCATGGCAGCGAATCCACTGTTGCTGCATCGCCGGCTGTGAGGCGCGCCCCGGCCACCGCCGTTCGTCCTTCGATACCTCAGGACGAACGGCTGCGATGTCGGATGCGGTCAGCGTCCGGGGCGCTCGGCATCCGACCAAGGCGCTCGGCATGCGACCGAGGCGCTCGGCATGCGAGGCGCGACGCGCGCGATCCGCAAGGATCTGATCGGGGGACCGGCTCGCGGCCGCTGCGGAGCGCTGCCCGCTCCGGCGTCCGGAGCGCTGCCCGCTTCGGCGTCCGCGAACCGCATGCAACGAGTTCAGATCAGCTTGATCTCGCGCAGCCGTTCGAGCAGGTAGTCGTGCGCCGAGATCGGCGTCGGGTAGCGGTTCGGATTGTCGGCCGACTCGCAACCCGGCAGCGTCTCGATCATGAAATCCGGATTCGGGTGCAGGAAGAACGGCGTCGAATAGCGCGGTTTGCGCGCCTCCTCGCCCGGCGGGTTGACGACCCGATGGGTCGTCGATGGGTACACATGGTTCGTGAGCCGCTGCAGCATGTCGCCGATGTTGACCACGATGGTGTCCTCGTCGGCCGTGAACGGCACCCACTCGCCCTTGCGCGACAGCACTTCCAGGCCAGCGGCGCTGGCGCCGACCAGCAGCGTGATCAGGTTGATGTCCTCGTGGGCGCCGGAGCGCACGTTCGGCACGTCCGGCGTGGTGATCGGCGGGTAATGGATCGGACGCAGGATCGAGTTGCCGAAGCGGGTCTTGTCGGCGAAGTAGTCCTGCTCCAGGCCGATGTGCAGCGCGAGCGCCGACAGCACCCGGGAGCCGAGCGCGTCGAGCGCTTCGTACAGGCCGTAGCCGTTCTGCCGGAAGCCGTCGACCTCGTCCGGCCACAGGTTCGGCGGCATCACGTCGGCATAGGTCGAATCGCGCGGGATCTCGCGACCGATGTGCCAGAACTCCTTCAGGTCCGGGTACTGCGAATCCTTTGCCGTCTCGATGCCGAACGGAGTGTAACCACGCGCACCGCCGCTGCCGGCGACGTGGTACTTCATCTTGGTCTCGGTCGGCAGCGCGAAGAAGCGCTGGAACACGTCGTAGGCACCATCGATCAGCGACGAAGCGATGCCATGTCCGCGGATGCCGCAGAAGCCCCATTCGCGGTAGGCGGCGCCAAGCTCGGCGACGAACGCGGCACGGTCGGTGTCGAAGCGGCGGATGTCGAGGGTCGGGATACGTGCGGTCACGGCAGGACTCGGATACGGGATTGGCAGGAGCGCCCGCGGGTGGCGCGGACGCCGGGAAACACCGGTCGGCGTGCGGATCGCCGGACATCGACAGCGGCGCGCCGCGCAGGCTCCGGTATGATCCGGACCGCGGCAGGCACGGATGTTGAGCTCGATCAAACGGCGGCGGCAACCCGCTCCGACAACCGGCGCAGACAGTCTTCCATCAGCGCCGGGTCGGCCGCCTCGACGGTGACCCGGATCACCGGTTCGGTGCCGGATGGCCGCAGCACGACGCGGCCGCAGCCTTGCAGCAGCGATTCGACGTAGCCGAGCTCGCGGCGCACGTCGTCGGTTTCGAGCGGCCGACTGCTCGACGAAACCCGGACATTGATCGTCTTCTGCGCGACCTTGTGCAGGCCGGACAACGCCGTCCGCAGCGTCAGCTTGCGCCGGCGCAGCGACTCGAGCGCCTGCAACGCGCTGATCATGCCGTCGCCGGTCGTCGCCCGGTCCAGGCACAGCAGGTGTCCGGAGGTTTCACCGCCGAGCACGCCGCCGTGTTCGACCAGCGCCTGGTGCACGTAGCGGTCACCGACCTTGCTGCGCAGGAACGGGATGCCGAGCTCGCCGAACGCGCGCTCCAGCCCGTAGTTGCTCATCAACGTGCCGACCACCGGCCCGTGCAAGCGGCCGCTTTGCTGCCAGTCGGTCGCCAGCAGGTACAGCAGGTCATCGCCGTCGACCACGTTGCCGAGGTCGTCGACCATCTGCACCCGATCACCGTCGCCGTCGAACGCGATGCCGAGGTCGGCCCCGGTCGCGAGCACGTAGTGCCGCAGCGAATCGAGATGGGTCGAACCGACGTTGTGATTGATGTTCAGGCCATCCGGCGACGTGCCGAGTGTATCGACCTCGGCGCCGAGTTCGCGGAACAGTTTCGGGCCGACCTGGTAGCTCGCGCCGTGGGCGCAGTCGAGCGCGATGCGCAGGCCGCGCAGGTTGAAGTCCTGCGGCACGGTCGACTTGCAAAATTCCACGTAACGGGTCGCGGCGTCCTCGACTCGCGCCGCCTTGCCGAGCAGTTCCGAGCCCATCGTCACGAACGGCGCATCGAGTGCCGCCTCGATCGCAGCCTCGGTGCCGTCGTCGAGTTTCTCGCCGCGGGCCGAGAACAGCTTGATGCCGTTGTCCTGGTGCGGGTTATGCGAGGCACTGATGACGATGCCGGCATCGGCCAGCAGCGATCGGGTCAGGTAGGCGACTGCCGGCGTCGGCATCGGGCCGAGCAGCTTGACGTCGGCACCGGCCGCGACCAGACCGGCCTCGAGCGCCGATTCGAACATGTAGCCGGAAATCCGCGTGTCCTTGCCGATCACGACGACCGGGTGCGGCCGCTCACGCGTTGCCAGTACGCGGCCGAGGGCGTTGCCAAGGCGCAATACGAACTCCGGATTGATCGGTCCGTCACCGACCCGTCCGCGGATGCCATCGGTGCCGAAATACTTGCGTACGCCCACGAATACCTCGTTGTCTGTGGCCTGACGAACCGGAGCCGTCAGGCGGCGATGTCGGCCAGCGGCCGTGGCACCCGGGTCAGCAGCGCCAGCAGCGTCCCGATCCGCTCGCGCATCTCGCGACGATCGACGATCTGGTCGACCGCACCATGCGCCAGCAGGAACTCCGATCGCTGGAAACCATCCGGCAAGGTCTCGCGCACGGTCTGTTCGATAACACGCGGACCGGCGAAGCCGATCAGCGCCATCGGTTCAGCGAGGTTGATGTCACCGAGCATGCCGAGGCTGGCCGATACGCCACCGGTAGTCGGATGGGTCAGCACCGAGATGAACGGCAGTCCGGCGGCTCGCAGCCGACCGAGCGCAGCCGAGGTCTTGGCCATCTGCATCAGCGAAAACAGCGCTTCCTGCATCCGCGCGCCGCCGCTGGCGCAGAAGCAGACCAGTGGCATGCGCTGCTCGAGCGCGGTCTCGGCGGCGCGGGCGAATTTCTCGCCGACCACGGCACCCATCGAGCCGGCCATGAAGCGGAACTCGAACGCGACCGCGACCACCGGCATGCCCTTCAGGCGACCGTGCATCGAGATCAGCGCATCGCGCTCGCCGGTCTGCTTCTGAGCCGCCTTGATCCGGTCGGCGTACTTCTTCGAATCGCGGAACTTCAACGCATCGATCGGCTCGATATCGCGATCGAGCTCGCTCGCGCTGTCGGCATCGAGGAACTGTTCGAGCCGTTCACGGGCGCCGATCGGCATGTGGTGACTGCATTTCGGGCACACACCGAGATTGCGCTCGAGTTCGGGCCGGTACAGCACGGCGGTGCAGGCTTCGCACTTCTCCCAGACACCCTCGGGCACGGCGCGCTTGCTGCCGCCCTCGGTGCGGATGCGGGACGGCATCAGTTTGGATAACCAGCTCATATCGGTCGGGATCCGGGAAGGAATGTCGGGGATTCGAGGGCTCGCTGCGGCGAACCGGGCGCGCGGCGCCAGACTGCCCAGTTTAGCGCGCCTGTTCCACGGCTGCCCGGATCGGGGCCAGGAACGCCCGTGCCCGCTCCGCCGCATCGGCCGCATCGGTCGCCTCGGCAAGCTGCTCGACCAGCGCGCTGCCGATCACGACCCCGTCGGCAAATGCGGCGATCGCCGCCGCCGAGGCCGGATCCTTGACGCCGAAACCGACCGCGACCGGCACCGGCGAGATCGCCCGCACGGCCTCGACGCGGGTTCGGACCTGCTCCGGCGCCAGGCCGCCGGCGCCGGTCACGCCAGCGAACGACACGTAGTACAGATAGCCGCGACTGGCCGCGGCAATCCGGGCCAGTCGGGCGTCGTCGCTGGTCGGTGCGGCCAGCCGGATCGGCGCCAGCCGCTGCGACTCGAGCGCCGACGTCAGCTCGGCGCTTTCCTCCGGCGGCACATCGACCAGCAGCACGCCGTCGACACCGGCCGCCGCGGCGTCGGCCGCGAAGCGTTCGACGCCGTAGATCTCGACCGGATTCAGATACCCCATCAGCACCAGCGGGGTGTCATTGTCCTGCTGGCGGAACTGGCGGCAGGCGTCGAGCACGGCACGCAGCCCGATGCCGCGGGCCAGTGCGCGCTCGCTGGCACGCTGGATCACCGGGCCGTCGGCCTGCGGATCGGAGAACGGAATGCCCAGCTCGATCAGGTCGGCGCCGGCGTCGACCAGCGCCTGCATGATCGGCACGGTCGCATCGGCGCCGGGATCGCCGCAGGTGATGAACGGAATCAGGGCGGCGCGGCCGGCAGCCCGGGTCGCGGCGAGCCGCCGGTCGATGCGGTTCGTGGATTCGCTCACAGTGTGATTCCTTCGCGGGCGGCGATCGTGTGGACATCCTTGTCGCCGCGACCGGACAGGTTGCACAGCACCAGCGCATCGCGCGGCAGCTCACGCGCGATCCGGATCGCCTGCGCGACTGCATGGCTCGACTCGAGCGCGGCAAGGATGCCCTCGGTGCGCGCCAGCAGGTGGAACGCCTCGAGCGCTTCGGCATCGGTGACGCCCACGTAGCGGGCGCGACCGGTGTCCTTCAGGAACGCGTGTTCGGGACCGACGCCTGGATAGTCGAGTCCAGCCGAGACCGAATGGGTCTCGATGATCTGGCCGTCGTCGTCGCACAGCACGTAGGTCCGATTGCCGTGCAGCACGCCGGGCCGACCGGCGGCAAGCGACGCGGCGTGGTGGCCGCTGGCAATGCCCTCGCCGGCCGCCTCGGCGCCCCAGATCGCCACCTCGCGGTCGTTCAGGAACGCATGGAACAGGCCGATCGCATTCGAACCGCCTCCGACGCAGGCGACCAGCGCGTCGGGCAGCCGACCGTATTCGTCGAGCATCTGCGCGCGCGCCTCGCGACCGACCACCGCGTTGAAGTCGCGCACCATCATCGGATACGGGTGCGGCCCGGCCACGGTGCCGATGATGTAGAACGTGTCGGCGACATTCGTGACCCAGTCGCGCATCGCTTCGTTCAACGCATCCTTCAGCGTCTTCGAGCCGGAATGGACCGGCACGACGCGCGCGCCAAGCAGCTTCATCCGATAGACGTTGATCGCCTGCCGCTCGATGTCGACCGCGCCCATGTAGACGACGCATTCGAGCCCGAGGCGGGCCGCCACGGTGGCCGATGCGACGCCGTGCTGGCCGGCGCCGGTCTCGGCGATGATCCGGGTCTTGCCCATGCGACGGGCCAGCATCGCCTGGCCGATCGTGTTGTTGATCTTGTGCGCGCCGGTGTGGTTCAGATCCTCGCGCTTGAGCAGGATCCGTGCGCCGCCGACCTCGTCCGACAGACGGGTCGCCTCGTAGATCGGGGTCGGTCGGCCGACGTAATGCTTCAGGTCGCGTGCCAGCTCGGCCTGGAACTGCGGATCCTCTCGCAGCCGCAGGTAGGCCTGTTCGAGTTGCTGCAGCGGGCCGATCAGCGTTTCGGCGACGAAACGACCGCCGAAACGGCCGAAGTGGCCGCTCGCATCGGGAAAGGCGAAATAGTCGCGGATCGGTACTTCGGTCATCGGTGGTCGGCATCCTGTGAATTCAGCACGGCATCGGCGCGCCGCACCTCGGCGACGAATCTTGCCATCCGCGCCGGACATTTGTGTCCCGGCGCCTGCTCGATGCCGCTGGCGACATCGACCGCGAACGGCCGGACCTGACAGATGGCGTCGAACACGTTGTCCGGCGTCAGTCCGCCAGCCAACACCAGCGCACGTCCGCCGGTTTCCGGCACCGTCGACCAGTCGAATTTCCGGCCCTGCCCCCCGACCTCGCCGCTGGCATGCGCGTCGAGCACGAAGCCGACGGCACCGGGATACCGGGCGATCACGGCCGGCGCAGCAGCCGGCTGGGCCATCGGAACGGCCTTCAGGTACGGCAGGCCATGCGCGGCGCAGTCCGGTTCGTTCTCGCTGCCGTGGAACTGCAGGCAATCGGGGCGAGCAATCTGCACGATGTGGCGGACCTGTGCCACCGCTGCGTCCATCGTCAGCACCACTGCGCTTACGAACGGTGGCAACTGCCGGCGGAGCGATCGGGCTTCGTCGACCGTCAGCGATCGAATGCTGCGCTCGGCCAGGACCAGGCCTATCGCATCGACCCCGAGCGCAACGGCACGAGCAACGTCATCGGCCCGGGTCAGGCCGCAGAACTTGATCCGCGTGCGGCTCTGGGTCACGGTCTCGTCTCGGGCACGGGCGAGAAGAATCGTTGCACTTTCGGGAAGCTCTCGGTCGGTGGTCCGGACACGGTACTACCGAACCGGTCAACCGTGAACGCCGATCACGTTCCGCGTTGCGTCGTACCGACGTTCCCACCGTACCGGCCGCAGCCAGTGCGGAGCAGACCGGGCCTCACGAAATCCGGAGGCCACGCGTCGATCGCCGGTCAACGCCACACGGTCGACTGCTGCTCGCTTCCCTCGATACCGCTGACGACCACGATTTCCGGAGCCCCGCTGCCAACGGAAGCGCTGAATGTCCAGATCCCGCTACCCTTGTTCCACTTCATCGCCCCGAACCCTGCGACCTGCAGACCGGCGTTGGCGCCCAACGCGCTGCTGGCCTGCACGGTCAGCTTCTTCTTGCGGGAATCGTACTCCGCCTTGCTGATCTCGATGGTCAGGTCGTAGCCATTGCAGTCCTGGTCGACACCGTCGCGCTTGACCTCCTCTGCCCCGGGATGAATCGAAGCATCCTGGTCGTTGCAATCAATGTCGAACGCATAGCCGTCGCCGTCCGCATCGGCCACCGCAACATCGTCATCGGTGATGGTCACCACCGCGCTGGCAGGCCAGCCCAGCGTCGCGCCCACGGGATTGGTCAGCGACAGCGTGAACATCTCGTCTGGCTCGACCAGTGCATCGTCAATGAGCGGCACGACGATGCTCTGGCTAGTTTCTCCGCTGGAAAAATGAACCACCCCACCGACTGCCGCATAGTCGACGCCTGCCAACGCAGTACCGTCGGTGCTGAAATATTCGATGCTGGCCGCACCGCTGCTGCCTTCACTTCGCACGACACCAACATGCAGTTCGCCGCCGTCCTCCGCTACGCTGTAGCTGTCCGCTGACAGACTAAGCACGCCGGGCGTTCCGCTCTGGTCCAGCCACTGCGCTGCGGCAACAAGATCGATCAGGCCATGGCCGCTGTCGTTGTCGCCACCCGGCGTTCCGAGGTCGAGGCTCGTCTCCCGCAGTGCCGCTTCGATCGCCTGAGCCGTCGCTTGTGGTGCGACGCTCTTCAGAAGGGCCATGCCCCCGGCAACATGGGCCGCGGCGAACGAGGTACCGGTGACGTCGAGGTAGGCATCGGGAAACAGACCACCGAACGTGAGCGCGGCGGTGCGCACGTCGACACCAGGCGCCACGACCGCGGGAAACAGTGCTCCGTCACAGGCGGACGGACCACGACTGCTGAACGGCGCCACCGACGATTGTTCATCCACCGCTCCCACCGACAGATTGCCTGGATAATTGGCTGGGCTGACGCTGCTCGCGATCGCGGGACCGGCATTGCCCGCCGAGTAGCTGACGGAAATCCCGGCGGCCCGCAGAACGTCGATATCCACCTGGAACTCGCTCACGCAACTGCCCGCGGCATCGACCAGACCCCATGGATTGACAACCACGTCCGGAGCATCATCGGTTGACCAATTGCCGTCGGGATCCAGAATCCACTGATACGCAAGATGGATTCCACTGTAAGTTGCGACGCCCGCGTCATTGAAGATCTTGGCCGCAATCCATTGCGCCCCGGGCGCGACGCCGATCGCCGTGCCGCCCGCATCTCCGCCGACCATCAGCCCCATCGTCTGAGTACCGTGGCCATGAACGTCGTTCGGGACGGCATGCTCGCCGTTCGGATCGAACCAACTGTTGCTACCGCCCCGCCACTTTCCACCAATGTCGATGTGCTGGGCGTCCACACCGGTGTCCAGCGACGCGACCACCACACCCTCGCCGGCATGACCCTGCTGCCAGAGCGCTCCGGCACCGATCAGCTCCAGATTCCACTCAGCAGGAGCCGCGCTTCCCTGCATCGTCGCGCCAACCGACAGCGCTGAATCGAGATCAATGCTTTCGACGCCGGGCAGTCGGGCCAGCGTACCCACCGCCTGGGCCGGCACGGCAAGACTCAATCCGTTGATCAGCCAGATCGAGCGAACTTCGCGGGCGCCCGCCTGATCCAGATCGCGACGGATCAGTGCCCGAGACCGTTCCGCCTGCGCAATCAGCGCGCGAACGAGCTCCTCGCGGCGCTGAGCCGAACTGCCAGCAGATATCGAAGCGGGATCGACGCGCTCCGCGAATCGCAAGATGACAGGCAGCGGCTGATCGGGACCCGATGCGGACAACGCCTGCTCCAGCGACGGACCGATCGTCGACGCTCCTCCGTGCAGTGGCAGCGCCAAGGACCACGCCGCCAGGCAAATCGTCGCTCGCTTCATGACTCGCCTCATTGGGTCACATCACCGTGATCGGATCGGTCCGGAAATCGCCGATCACCACACTCACCCGATCGCCTGGCTGCACATGGCGTCCGGGGTTGCTGAACATGATGAAATAGTTGCGATCTGCCAGCGGGTGCCGCGTCGTCGACCGCAACGCGCCTACCTTTGCCGACACCGGAACCGTCAATCGAGCATCGCTCTTCTGCACTTCCACGTAGGCTCTGACACGTCGATCCAGCAACGGTGCAGCCAACTGTGGATCGAGGACACGGTAGCGAAAATCAAGCATGTAGCCGGCTGCAGTGAGCCGGACACCATGGCTCTCGATCCCCCACTGCCTGGTGAGGTCGTTGGCCGCCACCGTCGGGGACAACGGTGGCGGCACTTCACCGCTGGCGATGCTTCGCTTGCCGTGATGGCCCATGCTGCAGCCTTCCAGCAGCATTGCCAGCACGACAAGCCCTATCTGCATCCTTCGCGTCATGGCCGCATCACCGCACCACATTGATCCGCACCAGAGCACTGTTCGAAACGGCACCCTGATCGTCCTTCACGGTGTACGTGAAGCTTTCGCTTCCCCTGAAGTTCTTGCGGGGCGTGAAAGTAACGGTTCCATCAAGATTGTTTACGAGGATGTTTCCCTTCTTCAGGTTGGCGTCGATTTCCATCGATGCGGGATCAAGCGTTCCGTCCGGATCGCTGTCGTTGGCCAGCAGATCCAGAACCAGCACGGTGTTCATCTGCATCTCAGCGAAATCGTCGACAGCAACCGGCGCCTGGTTGACTGCCTCGGCGATAGTCAGCACTACCGTTGCCACACTGCTCTCGATGCCGTCGCTTGCGGCATAGGTGAAGCTGTCGCTGCCCGAGAACCCGGCGCTGGGGGTGTAGCTGAATGAGCCGTCGGCATTGAAGGAGACAATTCCGCTGGAAGGGTCACTGGCGATCGAGGCGGTGAGCGTGTCGCCATCGACATCACTGTCGTTGGCGAGTACGCCCGGCGCACCCACTACAAGCACCGTGTCCTGAGTACCGCTGTATTGGTCGTCGAACGCCAGCGGCGCATCGTTGACAGGAGTTACCGTAATGGTGACGGTGGCCGGAGCACTGCTGAGCGCACCATCACTGGCGGCATAGGAAAATGTCGCAACGCCATTGAAATCGAGCGGCGCCGAGTACTCAAAGCTGCCATCCGGACCGAGCACGACATTGCCGATCGACGCGCCACTGACCAGTTGTGCGGTCAGCGGATCGCCGTCCGGATCGCTGTCGTTGGCGAGCACGCCGGGCGCCGGGATCGACAGCGGTGTGTCTTCGGCCACGACGTACTCGTCAGCCAGCGCCACCGGTTGACCCGTGGCAGCCGGACCCACCTGCAGGAATGCGTATAGGCCACTTGGCGCGGCGGCCCCACTGCTCAGGTTGAGCATCCGGTCATAGATGGCGACGCTGCCCTCCTGCGTGGCAGTCAGGATGGCGTCGCTGCTCTTGCCGGCGGCCATCATCAGCGAATACTGCTCCTGTGCGTAGGGATACGGACGCCCATCCTCGGCGACAACGCTCAGGTGATGGTCCAGCACCGTCGGTGCGACGGTTCGCAGGCCCATGTTGAAGAACCGCAACAACGTGCGTTGCCCGACGCCGGCAGCAGCGAGCGGGGCACTCCCCACTTCGTAGGGCGCGCCGTTGACAAGAAAGTACCTCGGCTGATAGTCGATGGTGCTTGTGGGGGCAGGCGGTGTGCCGTAAGTGCCATCGGCGATCGCGGCATGCAATGCCGGATCGACCTCGCTGTAGAAAATGACCACCTGTTCGTCATAGGGCACACCGACATAGGCAACGTTGTCGGAGAGATCCTTCCGCACTCCGCCATACAGCCCCATCTGAACCTGGACAGCCATGTGCGTTCCGCTGTTATAGCTGTAGCTGCCAGGCTTGAAGTCGCTCCACTGGTATGTGCCGACGGCACCTGGCGACGTCACATGCGTCAGCGACGTCACACGGCTTCGTCCCTGTGCGTCAGTGGTGAACACCGGGGTCATCGCTGAAGCCTGGCCCGGAATCATCAGCGAAGTGTCCACGCCGAGGTTGTTGCGAAGATGGACTGTCACCTCGGTGTCCGCTGGATTCACCGACAACAGCGGACCCGGACTCTGTACCGGGGATCCACCGCAGCCATCGGAAAGGTCAGCGTTGTCGTCTTCGGCATACCCCCACATGACGACCGACGCGCCATCCGGCATCAGCTTGACGGTTGAGTCCGCGCAGAGGTGGAACACGGCGGCGTTCACTGGTGCACAGATCAACCCGATGCCCAGCGCAACACCCGTCGTCAGCAATCGTTGTCTGAAATATGTACGGTTCACAATCGATTCCTCCCGAGTTGGGGGCAGCTCAGTCGATGGGCACGCCAGGCGGCTCGATGATCAGCATGGTCATCATCCCGCCAGGAAAGATGTCGAAATTGACCAGCTCGCGCTCGGTGTGCGAATGCCACATGAAGAACAATCCGCCGTTGGCATTGAGCCCGCCTTCGCCCGGCGGCAACTGGCCGAATGCACCGAGGAACGGACTGCCGCTGTAGAACCCGCCGAACGTGAGGTCCTGTGTTTCAGGCAACGTCACCGGCAGAGGCTTGCCGTGGTCGGCGGCATACTCATTCGGCTGAAGTGGGTCTTCCGGCGCATGGCCGTAGATGTCGAATCCGAGATCGGCACCGGTCCAGCCGAACAGCGCGTCGTAGGTCGCACCCGGCAACACCTTGATCGTGAAATTGTCCTGCGCAAGATCAGGACCTGCTCCAGGCATGCTCTGCAGCAACCGACCGTCACGAGCGATCTGGCGAGTGTGATTCCCGTGGGTGTGGAATGGATGCAGTTCGCGCCCCGCACCGATCAGGCGCAACAGCATCGTCTCACCCGGATGCATGCGCGGCATGCTGCTGTAGGGCTGATGCGGCATCCACGGGGCACCGTGCGGAGCCATCGTGTCCGGCGCGTTGCGGCCGTTGATGAACCAGAGCACCGGTCTGGCGCTCGTCGTATCGATCGAATCGAGCGATGCACCGGCCAGAACCGCGTCATCTACCTGATGATGAATGGCCGGGTCGATCTCGGTGAGCACGAATAGGTTCTCGTGGTCGAATGCGGTCGAAGGATCGTTGTACGCCTGATTCGGCGCGCCGCTTGGGCGCACGATAAGCGCGCCTACCAGCCCCATCTCGACCTGCAGGTCCGGACGTGTTCCGCTGCTGTATAGATAGGTACCCGGATGGCTGGCGACGAAACTGTAAGTCACCGTGTCTGCAGGCCCGGTGCTTTCACGTGTCAGCACTCCGGCACTACCACCGGTTGCCGTCACACCGGCTTGACCCGGAAACACCAGGGATACCGGCATAGGCAACTGATTGGTCAGATTGATGGTGATCGTTTCTCCCTGATTGACGATCAGCGTCGGCCCCGGATACTGCATCAGCCCGCCAGACAGCCCATACCCCCAGATCAGCACGCTGCCTCCGTCAGGGGTATCGATGTAGCCTGCCGATGCAGTCAGGTCGAAAGTGTTCGTGCCGCTGACTCCGTGGATCGCCGCATCAGTGCGCCCAACGGTTGCCAACAGCAGCACCACCAGCGACACCGCGAGCCAACGTCTCTTGTCGCTTCGTTCGTTCATGGATGTTCTCCTGATAGCACGCCACCGCCATCAATTGATGCGGATCTCGGTCATCATTCCTCCAAAATCCTCACCGTCATTGCTGAGGAAATGGAGGTTGGTGGTGTGAAGGAAGTAGGTGCCTGCCAGTACGCCCGCGGTATCGATGATCACATCCACCGACTCGCCACCGCCGAGCGTGACAGACGTCGTGTCATAGGCGGTGTCCTTGCCCGACTGCGGGCCGCCGCCATCCGGATCGGGCCCACGCATCAGCCGCGCCCCATTGCCGACCACGCGCATGTTCAATCCCGGAGCGGAAAGGGTGTAGAAATTGGTGACATTCAGATTCGAGATTCGAAGCAGGATTCTTTCGCCTGCACTGGCGGTGATCAGCGAGTGGACAGGCTGCGACTCGATACCGCCGTTCTCCGCCGGGGGCGTCAACGGATTCGGGTCCACCGTGTCCGGATATCCGCGCCCGTTGAGCATGGGGTAGCGATCTCTCATCAGCGCGAATGGCAACGGCTGCACAGTCAAGCTGGCATCGTGGAAATCGGGATCGAACGATCCGATCTGGATCGGGTACTCGACGTCGTAGCGAGTGGAGCCATCGCCATCGTTGTACGCATACCTGTAGCCTTCCTGATGGATGAATCCATCCAGTGACGTACCGGCCGGCACGTCATTCTGAGCCGGCATGACGTAGAGATTTCCGAGCATTCCCATCTGCATGTGCTCGGTCGCCTCCACATGGCAGTGATACATGTAGGTACCTGGCTCGACCAGGTTGTAGTAGTAGGCGAGGCTCGCACCCATGTTGATCGAGATCGATGCGTCAGGAACTCCGTCAAAAATGGATGACGCATTCGGGAATCCGTGGAAGTGCACCGTGTGCGGGTCGAACAGGTCGGGACGCATCATCATGCCGACGTTGGTCAAGGTCAGATAGAACTGCTGACCTTCCTTCAGAACGATGGTCGGCGCGGGAAAATTCGCCGCCAGCATGCCGGCACTCATCACATCCGATTGGCCCACGCCGGTCATGTCGCTGAACCCGAACATGTACTGCAATTTGCCGTCGGCCATCGTCACGAAGCCGTCGCCGGCCGCCAGATGCATGCACTTCAGGACGTCCGGGTCATAGTGCATGTCCGGAATCGCGTCGCCATCGATGTCCCCCGGACACTGCACCGCCACCGCCGCCCAGGCAGTGGGACTCAGTCCGATTGCAACGGCCAGTGCCGGGAAGATCGGTTTCATGCTGCGAAAGTTCATGGTCTGTCCCTCCTTGGTTGCCGGTCCCGGCCATCCCGACCGGGACACGGCTCAATGCCTACGGTGCAACCTCATCGGCACCGACATCTGCAGCGCCACCCTGTGGTCGAGACTGCCCATCGAAGTCGAGACCCAGGTCGCTGTAGTTCCCGTCGAACGCGCCGGCTGCATCGATCGCCGGCGATGCGCCATTCAAGTGGTAGTTGCCACTTGGCGTCAGCGGACCGAAGCGAACATCGATGAAGTTTCCACCCTCGTCGAACGCTGGCTGAGCCTCGAGAGCAGTGGTCGTCTCGAGCTGCAGGATGGTCTGGCCGCGGTCGCCATTGAAGTAGTCGAGAACGAAGTCCGGATCGGCCGACTGGTTGCTGGCGTCGTAACCACTCGCGTCGGTGAGGATGCAGAACCGCGGATCGAGCTGGCCTGCGAACCCAAGAACTGCCAGATCGTCGAATACGGCCGGCTCACCGTTGCCTACATCGGGAGAGAGACCGAACTCGAACGGCTCCGGATCGTTGACGTCTCCAAGCGTGAACCAGTGGAACGACCGGTTCTGCCAGACGATGTTGTTCACCATCTGAGGATTGGAGAAGTTCCGGTCAGCGTCGAAGCTCGCACCCGCAGGAATGCGGTCCTTGAGCGCAAGGCTATGCGCCCGGGAAACGATGCCTGCCGGCTGCTTCACGCTGGTGTTCGGCTCCCCGCCTACAAACGCCTCTCCGGCCGTTGCGGTGCTGTCGTTGTGTGCAACCGTGTTGTGGATGATGTTGACGCGCAGGGAATCGACCATCGCGATACCGCCGCCCGCCAGCCCCGCGACATTGTTGACCACGATGTTGTCGAACAGGTCCACGCGGTGCCAACCCTTGGGATTGCCGGAAACATCGAGACCGTTGACGCGCTCGAGCCGCACGCCGCCGCCGTCTCCAGACCCGGCCTGATTGCCCTGGATCAGGTTGCCGTCGACCACCACGCTGCCAGCACCCGGCCCCACCGACCCTGCACCTGCAAGCGATGCCTGGCCGCCGATATACAAGCCACCGCCAGACGCCGCTCCGCCCTGGTTGAAGGTCTGATTGAACAGCATCGCGTTGCTGGTGATGCGACCGCCGTCGCTCAAGCCGAGATGGCCAATGCCACCGCCATTTCCAGTTGTGAAATTGCCGCAGACGTAGTTCGCGTCGACGCGGTAATCATCGGCGCCGGTGTACAGCGCTATTCCGCCACCAGATCCACCAAGACTGCCGTTCTGCACTACTTCATTGTGCTGGATGGTGATGCCGTCGTTGTTGCCATCCGTGTAGACGAGCCCATTGTTGGTTTCGCTGGTCAGCGTCGCATGCCCGATTCGCACGCCGCCGCCGAACCATCCCTGATTGGCGATGATGCGGTTGTTGCTGATCCGGAGCGCAGTTGCATTGCCGTTGACGAAGATGCCACCGCCGTGATCGGCGCCGGTAATCGTTACGCCGTCTATGCGTGCGGGATTGTTGGCGCGAAACCTCACGTTGCTGGGCCCGGTACTCCTTCCGGCGACCGTGATACCCGCGCCCTCTCCATCAAACAGCGTGAGCGGCTCGTTGTCGTTGGCCGCGAAGCCGGTTTCCTGCCCCGGCAGCAGATCGATCGCACCGGTCTCGACCAGAGTGGATATCTTGTTGCGCCAGAATTGCAGTTTCTCCGCCGGCGCCTTGCGGGCGTTGATCACCGTGGAGTACGCACCGTATCCCTGCAGACGCACCGGCTTGTACATGATCACCAGCTCGTCATAGGTGCCCGGCTCGACGAGGATCAGGTCGTTGGGACCGGCGAGGTCGATTGCATCCTGGATCGGCGTCGCTCCCGGCGCATTGCTGGCACGTACCCGATGTATCGATCCGCCACCGGTCAGATTGCCTACCGTTACGGTGACGGTGCTCGGCGCACTGACACCATCCGCCCGGACGATTTCAAGCTGACCGGTCTTGGCGTTGTTCGGCACCGTGGCGGTGATGATGCCGTCGCTCCACATGACGTTGGCAAGATCGGTCCCGGCGAGCTTGATGGTCCCCGGCGTGTTTCCGAAGCCGTAGTGCCGAGTAATCATCGGGCTGGTGTCGTTCACCCCGTCGTAGGCCGGATTCGGGACGCTCATGTCACCGACCGCGGTGATGGTCAGCGTCTGTCCGCCGTTGACCAGCGGACCCGAGCTGTTCGGCCCGCTCACCGTGTGGATCAGGGGCGCACCGTCCGGCTGCTCGCAGTCGAGCGGGTTGCCCGGTCCGGCGAACGCCGCGATCGGAAGCACCGGTGTGTCGAGATAGGTGGTGCCCCCCGGCATGTACTGGAAGGTGTAGCAGAACTGGCTGTAGCGACGGTCGTAATGTGGGTCGACGATCATCGGCGGGATATTCGGATCGCTACCGTCATAGGCAGGGTTCGGAACCGGTCCCGCGTCATTCATGCATGCGGTAATCATGTTCGGCGAGACGCCCGACGGCATCGGAAGGTTCACCGTGTAGGTCGACGGCAGCATCGCGTTGAACTTGCCGTTGGCGTCCGAATACGTGCGAAGGATCTCCCGACCGGTCCAGTCGCGGAACGATACCGGAAGCCACGGCGGTGCGAACTTCTCTCCGAAATTCGGCGCATTCGGATCAAACTCGTTGCTCAGATCGTTGAGGATGAAGCCGACCACCATTGCCGCCTTCGGCGTGTGGGTGAACATGAAGAAGTCGGCCGCCGCGTTCTGGCCCTGGGTCAGACGCACCTGGCGCCGATCGCAGAGCCGGCGCTCCTGACGGGCATACGGCGACTCGACGAGGTCCTCAGGACCAATGCCCGGCAGGGGATTGCCCGACGCATCGGTCTGCAGCGAAACGTAGTCCGGCACCACCTGTGTGTCGCCGATGCAGACAGGCGGCAGCAGCAGCGGCGATGGGACATATTCATCGCCAAAGTCGACGTTCTTGTCCTGTTCCTTCACGATCTCGTAGCCGGGCGGCACGCTGGCCTCCACGACGTAGAGCCCCGGCGTCAGCGGCGGGTCTTCCGGGTCGTTCGGATCACCAGGACCGAAGGCGTAGCCACCATCGAACACGCCCGGGCGAACCTGGTTGAACGCTCGCATTCCGTCGTAGCAATCGAGCGTGGATCCGTTGACGGTGTACGCCTCACCCTGGCAGCCAGAGGGCAGGCTGTCGTCGAAGCTGTCGGTATGAGTGATTCGGAGCGCGTCGCCGAGGTCGAAAACGCCATCGCCGTCGTGGTCAACGTCCTCCGGACCCTTTGCACCGCCCTCGGACCAGCCGATCGGATGGTTGTCGACGTCTGCCAGCGTGATGATGTCATCGCCGTCGTTGTCGAGGATTCCGCCCAATCCGTCATCCCTGTACAGGTTGACCTGCACGCGCGGAATGCCCGGCTCCCATTCCTCGCCGATCGCGTACCGAGGGTCATCCTCGGCCCGGGTGATGGCGTAGAACACCACGCCGGAGATGCCACCGTTCTCTCCGGATTCGTAGTTCTTCTTGCCCCACTCGATGCGATTGGTCTGGCCCAGGAAGCCCTGGAATGCCTGCGTCAGCACCGGCCCATTCTCGGTGCGCGACAGATTGTTGCCGGCCGGATTCAACAGCGGCGCCCCGACCACCGCGCAATAGCCCGCATCGACGTCCGGCTGCGTGCATGACTGCGGTTGGGGATTGAGGACCTCGCCGGGCATCACCGGCCCGCCGGCATCAATGGTTGCCGTCATTCCGGTTGCCTTCAGGCTGCCGAAACTGACCTCGGCCACCAGCCAGTGGAAGAACGGAAACACCTCGTCGAACGGAGCGGCGCCCTCGGCGTCGATCGGCATGCTTTGATACACGCGGCCGTCGCGAAACCTCAGGTTGACGAACGCCTGGTCGGCACCGAGCGGCACGTCATCCAGTGCCATGTCCATGCAGTCTTCGGTTACGCAATCACGAAATCCGTTGCCGTTGCGGTCGAAGAACACCGTGTTCTCGAGACGACTGAACCAATAGAACACCGGGACTTCGCCGAGTGTCACGTTCGAGCCATCATCGGGAACAGTAAGATCAAGGCTGCTGATGATCACGTCCAGGGCTGTATCCCAGACGATCAATTGATAGTCGCCGGGCGGCACGTTGCCTATCGAGAATGTGCTGTCGTCGTTGCATGGGCGTGCGATAACACCCCGCCCGGTGCCGGCCGGCGCATCGTTGAGGCCGACCCAGCAACCCGGAATCGGATGACCGTTGTAGAAGGCCACGTCCGGCGGACGTGAGACATGCTGGTTGACCACTTTGCCGCTGATGGTGCTTGTTCCCGGCTCCTCGTTGCCGCTGCAGAAGCCAGCCGGATTCGAGCCGCCGCCGTAGCAGTCGAACGGCCGCACGTAGCCGACGAACACGTGGTGTCCTGGCGGACCGAACTCTGCGAAATAGCTCGGCTCGTTTGCCTTGACCCACGCATCGATGGTCTTGGTTCCTTCGATGGTGGTGGTCTGCTGCCATCCCTGGCCGGGCGGCGGTACCAACTGGACGCCGTACTTGCCAGGAGCAAGGTTCCGAATGCGCGCAACACCATCCTCCCCGGTCAGGATGACGCCATTGCCCATCTGTTGAACCGAGCCATCGGGACCGTAAGTCGTCCCAAGCGGATTGCCGAAGGCATCCTGCATCACCTGGCCACCTGCTACCCCGTACTGGCCGGCGGCATCGAACAGCGTGACTTTGAAGCCGGAGAGCCCGCGTTCCTGCGGAAGGTCCGGCGCATTGTTGATCGGGAAGATGTCTTCGAAGGCGAAGATGGAAATCTGCGCCGTTGGAATCGGATGCTGCGCAACGATTACCGTGGTTGGCTCGGGGCCAAACGCCACCTGCGCACCGCCGTTGCTGTATCCGGAAAATGGCAGCACGGAAACGAAGTAGCGCCGGGCGTTATCCACGCCATCGATCACCACGCTGTCGCTTCCAAGCACCTCACCATGCTTCACAACGGGCATGTGGCTGGCGTGGAACTTGAATGACAGGTCATCGATGGAACTCACCCCCGGTGTGGCCGGGTGAGTTGTGTCCTCTTCGATCAGCCAGCGAAAACCCGTTACCGGATTGCCGGCATGATCCTTCACCTCGAGAGTGAAGCTGCTGGGCGCCGCAGCTACATACGAAGGCTGAACTGCAGCAAGCATCAGCGACCAGCCCACGCATGCAGTTACCACGCGAGCCCGTTCTCGAGCCATGCGTCGACGCGATTTGTTCATGGTTATGACTCCCGCTCGCAATGTGGATCAAGCGTCGTCGCCTGCACCGTTTCGTACGCAAAGCGACACCTGTACGGCACACACCTTTTCGGTGGGCCGTGACGTATTCACTCAGTGAGACTCAAAGGAATTGGCCGAACAGATGATCGAAACGAAATATCGATCTTCCCGATTGAACCGATGCACAACCAGGCGCGTCTTTTCGTGGCCAGCGTCACATCACGTTCGCGTCGATACGCGTCTATTCATTCTTTTGAATAGAAGCCGATACTGTCTGGCTTTTTCCAACAACGTCGCTCGCTTTCGCGTGTGCGACTTCGCACCCTTTGCTTCATGATCGTGTCGGCCGTGAATCGTCACGTCGCTTCCGGCAGCCCCTTGAGCGAAGAGAAGTCCGGGAAAGACTCATATTTGCCGCGTGAGGTCGCGGATGGTGCCGGAGCGCCGATGCGAGCACGCCCCGCGCTGGACCGCGATCGGAAGCGCAGCGCGGGAGTCGGATCAGGGTCGCGCGCCGGGATGGAACAGCACTCGATCGGCACCTTCGGGACAAGCTGGGACGGCCTTCGGGGGCGTGCCGCCTTCGTGCCTGAGCCATCGGCCTGTCGAGACACGCGCATTGCAGAGTGACGTCGGCTTGGTCAGTCACTCCGGCCGCGGCATGGAGCAGGTGTCGATTCGCTACACGAAGCGATGCGCGGCGGCCCTATCGGGCCTGGATTGACAGCACTGCGCCGCGCCGGCCCGCACTCACAGCGTGACCCCCGCCGGCAGCGCCCACTCGGCCGGGTAGCGCGGGCCGACGAAGCACAGTCCGTTCGGTGGTGCGGTCGGGCCGGCAACATCGCGATTGCGTCCGGCCAGCAGCTCGGCCATCCACTCGACCGGACGCTCGCCGCGTCCGATCGGCAGCAGGCTGCCGACGATGTTTCGGACCATGTGGTGCAGGAATGCGTTTGCCTGCACCGTGATCGCGAGTTCGTCACCGTGCCGCTCGACGCTGATCTGCTGCAGCTCGCGACGCGGATGCGCGGCCTGGCACTGGCTGGTGCGGAACGCAGAGAAATCGTGTTCGCCGACCAATGCCTGGGCTGCCACATGCATGCGTCCGGCATCGAGCGGCCGGCGTTCCCAGGTCACGAACCGGGCGTCGAGCGCTGCGCGCACCGGCCGGTTCAGCACGCGGTAGCAGTAGCGCCGCGCGCGTGCCGCATAGCGGGCATGGAAGCCGGGATCGACCGGCTGTGCCCAGACCACCGCCGCATCGCGCGGAAGCAGGCTGTTGCAGCCCATCGCCCACGCGTACGGGGTGCGCAGCGCGTCACTGTCGAAATGCACGACCTGGCAGCGCGCATGCACGCCGCTGTCGGTGCGGCCGGCACAGACCACCTCGACCGGATGATCGGCGACCCGGGTCAGCGCATCCTCGAGCGCCGCCTGCACGGTCCGGCCGTGCGACAGCCGCTGCCAGCCGAGGAAATCGGTGCCGTCGTATTCGATGCCGAGTGCGTAACGCATATGTCCGTCGAACTGCCAACGCGACCGCCGCCGGCGAGCGCCGGCGCGCGTCCATCGATTGCGCCGGTGCTCCGGCGCAGACATCCACTAGCCGGGCGGCGCGCATCCGGACGTCGCGACCGCGAGATCACGCCGTACCGCGACCGGTCAACACAAACGAACGGGGCCGGAAGCAGGCTTCCGGCCCCGTTTCGATCGCTGCAGCTTAGCGGATTTCGTCGAGCAGCCGCTTGGCTTCCGAGCGCTGACCCGGATTGCCTTCGTTGACGACCTCTTCGAGCATGCCGCGAGCGCCTTCGATATCGCCCATGTCGAGATAGGCACGGGCCAGTTCGAGCTTGGTCGCGGCCGCCTCGTCGGCGGCCGGCGCGGCGTCGAGTGCCTCGTCGGCTGTCTCACCCGGCACGGCTTCGTCCATTGCGAGGTCATAGCCGATCGGCTCGGCCTCGTCGGCCGGTTCGGCCTGTGCCGCCATCCGCTCGAGCTCGTCGACGCTGAAGGTCTGCGTGGCGTCGGCGTCGTACGACTCCGGCTCGGCGGCTTCGCTGCCGGCGTACTGATCCTCGGGCAGGAATTCGTCCTCGGCCGCTGCGGTCGCTGCCGCCTGTTCGTTCAGCGCCATGTCCCAGTCGATCTCGCGGCTGGCGGCGGGCGCGGCCGGCTCGACCTCGGCCGGAGCGACCGGCAATTCCTCGTCGATGACGTCCTGATCGGCCGATTGCGCCGCCTCGAGGCTGGCCGCAAACGAGGCCTCGTCGGCTTCGGTCACGGCGAACAGCGGATGATCGGGCAG
Organism: Lysobacteraceae bacterium; assembly: GCA_041687455.1. Taxonomy (GTDB): domain Bacteria; phylum Pseudomonadota; class Gammaproteobacteria; order Xanthomonadales; family Xanthomonadaceae; genus JAWLBY01. The sequence goes on from JAWLBY010000005.1 coordinate 187,096, forward strand.
GATCTGCCGGCCCATCGCGACGACTTCCTTCCAGGCGCCATCGTCCGGATCGTATAGCTGCGCGTACATGGCCTCGGCGGCACCTTCGAAACCGGAGGCATCGCCGGTTTCGTAGTAGTGCCGGACCAGCGCCAGATGCCGGTTCAGGTCGTCCGGCTGTTCGGCGATCACGTCGAGCAGTTGCTGTTCCTGCGCGGCCTCGACGTCGTCCTGGTCGGCCGACACCGCACCAGCACCGGCGGTCGCCGCCGCATAGGCGTCGGCAACACTGGCACGCTTCGGCTCCTCCGGCTTCTTGCGGCCGCGCAAGGCCAGCAACGCGAGCAGGCCGACCAGCAACGCACCGGCACCGCCGATGATCTTCGGATCCCGCCACCACGGCTGGGCCGGCGCGCCCGGCTCGGCCGGTGCGGCAACCGCCGGCGGCGGCGTGCTTGCGACTGGCGCGGCGGTGGCCGGCTCGGCGTCGGCGGCCGCGTCGGCAGTCGTGGTCACGCCGTCCTCGTCGACGCCGGCATCGGCCGCGGCCATCGGCTCGGCTGCGGACTCGTCCATCGCCGCGTCGGTCTCGGCAGCCGGTTCGGCGGCGTCCGCCGCCGGAGCGGCTACAGGAGCCGCTTCGGCCGGCGCCGACGCGGCCCCCGCTTCGCGGGCGGCTTCGAGTTCGGCCAGCCGTCGCTGTGCCTCGGCGAGCTGTGAATCCTTCAGTTCGATCAGCCGGCGGGTGTCGCGATCGATCTTCTCGAGGTCGGTCACTCGCGAGCGCAGCTCACGATTCTCCTGCTCGAGTGCGCTGACCTGCTCGCGGTTCCGGGCCAGTTCGGCACGCAGCTCGGTACCTTCGGCCGCGGCAGCGCCCGACTGCGCCTGCTGCGCCCGGCGATCGCCGTTCGGCGGAACGACCTCGAGACGCGAATCGGCCGGCGCCACCGGCCGCGCCGCGGCGGTCGCCCGCTCGGTGCCGACCGGCTGCGGCGCAGGCCGCCCGCGCCACTGTTCGTTCTGCTCGCGGACTCGCACCATGGCGGTCTGCATGTCGATCGCGGCGATCTGTTCGCGGCTCGGGATCCGCAGCACGGCGCCGGACTTCAGCCGGTTGATGTTGCCGTCGATGAAGGCGCCAGGATTGGTCTCCTGCAACGCCAGCATGATCTGGTTGGTGTCCTGCGCCGGATCCGAGCGGACCTGTTGCGCGACCGACCACAGGGTCTGGCCACGGGCGACCGTGATGCTGTCGGCCGCGCTCGGCCGGGGGGCCGGCGATGGCGTCGGGCGCGACGGTTCCTGCCGTGCCGGGGCCGGGGCCGGCTGCGGCGCGGCGGTGGCCGGCTCTGCCGGCGGCGTTGCCGGGACCGACGGCGGGGTCGGCGTCGGTCTGGCCGGCTCGGCTGCCACCGGGGCCGGTTGCGCTGCTGCCGGCTGGGCCGACGGTGCCGCTGCCGTCGGGCTGCGGCGGACCGGATTGACCACCGGCGGATCGAGCAGCACGGTGTATTCGCGCAGCAGCCGGCCGCGACCGGTCTCGACCTCGAGCAGGAAGTTCAGGAACGGGTCGCGGACCTTGCTCGGCGTGGTGACGCGGATCACCGGCTGGCCACGATCATTGCGATCGACCGCGAACTCGAGATTGGCCGACAGGATGCCCGGCCGGTCGATGCCGATCCGCTGGAACGCTTCCGGCGACGCCAGGCGCACCTGCAGGCTTTCGATTTCACCCGGCTTGCTGCTGACGATCGGAATTTCCGCCCTCAGCGGCTCGTTGAGGCCCGACTTGACGTCGATCGCCCCGAGTCCGAGCGCAAGCACCTGGGGCGCACCGAGCGCCAACGCCAGTGCAAGTGAAAGTCGTTGAGTCTTCAACATCTGCGTCTCCCCGAGCGCGCAAGGCCGTCGATAGTGTCGACAGCTTCGTCCTTGAATCTTAGAAACGACTTGACAACACCCGCCTAACTATAGATCAGCGGTAGGTTTTCACCAACAACTCGGCGATCTGCACCGCGTTGAGCGCCGCCCCTTTGCGGATATTGTCGGCAACCACCCAAAGGCTCAAGCCCCGCGGATGGGAGATGTCCTCGCGAATCCGCCCAACGTATACCGGATCGTTGCCGGCCGCATGCGTGACCGGCGTCGGATATCCGCCCGGCTCTCGGGTGTCGACGATCTCCACGCCGGGAGCCGCCGCGATCAGCCGGCGGGCCTCGTCGGCGTCGATCTTTTCGCGGGTTTCGATGTGTACCGCTTCGGCATGGCCATAGAACACCGGCACCCGGACGGCCGTGGCATTGACGCGGATGGACGGGTCGCCAAGGATCTTCTGCGTTTCCCAGACGATCTTCATTTCCTCCCGCGTGTAGCCATTGGCTTCGAACTGGTCGATCTGCGGAATCAGGTTGAAGGCGATCTGGACCGGAAAACGGACCGCCTCGGGCGACTGGAAGCTCAGCATCGCGGCGGTCTGCCGACCCAGCTCCTCCATCGCCGAGCGGCCGGCGCCGGACACCGACTGATAGGTCGCGATGTTGATCCGCTCGATGCCGACCGCACGGTGGATCGGCGCCAGCGCGACCATCAGTTGCATCGTCGAGCAGTTCGGATTGGCGATGATGCCGCGCGGACGTTCGGCCACCGCTTCCGGGTTGACCTCGGACACGACCAGCGGTACGTCGTCGGCATAACGGAACTCGGACGTGTTGTCGATCACGACCGCGCCAGCCGCCGCGGCGCGCGGCGCGTGCTCGCGCGAGACCGCGCCGCCGGCCGAAAAGAATGCGAAGTCGATCCCGGCGAAATCGAACTGGTCGAGCGGTCGCACGAGGAAACTGCGTCCGCCGCAATCGACCCGGTCGCCGGCCGAGCGCTCGCTGGCCAGCGGCACCAGCGTCCCGAACGGGAACTCGCGTTCGGCGAGGATCTGCAGCAGGGCCTCGCCGACTGCACCTGTAGCGCCGGCGATCGCGATATTGAAGCGTCTGGACATGGGGTCGTGGGAATCCGCGGGTGATGTGTCTGGACAGCGACCGTCAGGCGCTACGCCTGGGCCGGAATGCGCGGCGCGATCTCGCCGACATCGCCGCACTGGGCACGATGCCGCAAGGCCTGGTCGATCAGCACCAGTGCGACCATCGCTTCGGCGATCGGCGTCGCGCGAATGCCGACGCACGGGTCGTGGCGACCCTTCGTGACGACCTCGACCGGCTCGCCGCGCAGGTTCACGCTGCGCCCGGGCAACCGCAGGCTCGAGGTCGGCTTCAGTGCGATCGAGCAGATCAGGTCCTGGCCGGTCGAGATGCCGCCGAGGATGCCGCCGGCATTGTTGCTGAGAAAGCCGTCCGGGGTCAGTTCATCGCGATGTTCGGTGCCGAGCTGCTCGACCGCATCGAACCCGGCGCCGATCTCGATGCCCTTGACCGCGTTGATGCTCATCAGCGCGGCGGCCAGTTCGGCATCGAGCTTGCCGTAGACCGGTTCGCCCCAGCCGGCCGGCACGCCTTCGGCGATCACGCAGACCCGTGCGCCGACCGAGTCGCCGGTCTTGCGCAGCGCATCCATGAACTGCTCGAGTTCATCGACCATCGATGCATCGGGCCAGAAGAACGGGTTGTCCTCGACCGCGTCCCAGTCGAAACCGCGCGGCCGGAACTCACCGAGCTGGGCAAGATAGCCGCGGATCCGGATGCCGTGACGCTCGGCGAGCCAGCGCCTGGCGATCACCGCCGCCGCGACCCGCATGGTCGTCTCGCGCGCCGAACTGCGGCCGCCGCCGCGCGGATCGCGGATACCGTACTTGTGCCAGTAGCTGTAATCGGCGTGACCGGGACGGAACAGCTCGGCAATGTCGGAATAGTCCTTGCTGCGCGCATCGGTGTTGCGGACCAGCAGCGCGATCGGCGTGCCGGTGGTGCGACCGTCGTGCACGCCGGACAGGATTTCCACCTCGTCGGCTTCGCGCCGCTGCGAGGTATGCCGGCTGCGGCCGGTGGCACGGCGCTCGAGGTCGCGGCGGAAATCCTCCGCGGCGATCGCGATGCCGGGCGGGCAACCGTCGATGACGCAGCCGATCGCCGGCCCGTGGCTTTCGCCGAAGGTCGTGACCGCGAATGCCTTGCCGAACGTGTTGCCTGCCATCGTGCGTTCTCCTGCGGGCGGACTCGCCGGTGAAGATCGTTCCGTGCAGCGGTAAACGGCGCGGGGCGGCCTGCGCCCATGCGCCTGCGGTCGCTCAGCCGCGCGCGTCGGCCAGCGCCCGGATTCGTTCGTGATGGGCGACGATGTCCTCGCGACGGATCGCGAACACGCCCATCTGGCCGACCTTGAATTCGATCCAGTCGAACGGCACTTCCGGCAGCAGCCGCGCCAGCGCCCGCTCGCTCTCGCCGACTTCGACCACCAGCAGCCCGCCGTCGTCGAGATGTTCCGGCGCATCGCGCAGGATCCGCAGCGCCAGATCGAGGCCATCGTCGCCGGCGATCAGGCCGAGCTCCGGCTCGAAGCGGTATTCGGCCGGCAGCGCGGCGACCTCGTCGCAGGTCACGTACGGCGGATTGCTGACGATCAACTGATAACGACGGCCGGCCAGCGGGCCGAACAGGTCGCCCTGCAGCAGCTCGACCTGCTCATGGACGTGCAGCCGCTCGACGTTCTCGCGCGCCAGCGCCAGCGCGTCCGGCGACAGGTCGACCGCATCGACCTGCCAGTGCGGATGATGGTGCGCCATCGCGATCGCGATGCAGCCGGAGCCGGTGCAGAGGTCCAGCGCGCGCCCGACTTCGACGCCGCCGATCCACGGCTCGAACCCGGCCACGATCAGCTCGGCGATCGGCGAGCGCGGCACCAGCGCACGGCGGTCGGTCCTGAAGCTCAGGCCGGCAAACCAGGCCTCGCCGGTCAGGTACGCCGCCGGCACCCGCTCGAAGATTCGCCGCTCGAACAGCGCCAGCACGCGCTGCTTCTCTTCCGACGTCAGCCGCGCCTGGCCGTACACCGGATTCAGGTCGTGCGGCAGGTGCAGCGCGTGCAGCACCAGTTGGGTCGCTTCGTCGAGCGCGTTGTCGTAGCTGTGGCCGAAGCAAAGCCCGGCCTCGTTGAAGCGGCTGCCGCCGTAGCGGATCAGGTCGATGATGGTTTGCAGTTCGGCGGCCATCGGGGGCACTCGGCGAAATGGCCGGAGTATAGGGCAAGCGTTCTCGGCGGCGCAGGAACCGCCCTCGACCGCCCGCACGATCGCCCCGCCCCTATAATCGCGGCCCATGAATGCCACCCCCCGAATTCCCGCACTGCCGTTCGTGGTCGTGCTCGCCGTTGCGCTGGCCGCCGGACTCGGCCTGTTCGCCGCCCGTCACTGGTTCGAGCGTGGCGCCGATGCGCCGCCCGCATTGCAGGGCGGCCTGACCTATCCGGCACCGCGTACGCTGCCGCCGTTCGCGCTCGACCTTCCCGACGGCGGCCGGCTCGATGCCGACGCACTGCGCGGTCGCTGGACGCTGGTATTCATCGGCTTCACGCACTGTCCGGACATCTGCCCGACCACGCTGGCGCAGTTGGCCGCGGCCGAACGGCAGTGGAGCGATCTCGCGCCGGCACAGCGGCCACGGATCCTGTTCGTGTCGGTCGACCCGGAGCGCGACAGCGCCGAGCACACCGCCGACTACGCGCGTCACTTCAGCCCCGATGCGCTCGGCGCGACCGCCGACCACGCCCGGCTGGAGCCGTTCGCGCGCAGCCTCGGCATGGTCTACATGCAGTCGCCACTCGATGGCGGCGGCTACACGGTCGACCATTCGGCCACCGTCGCCGTGCTCGATCCCGATGCACAACTCGTCGCACAACTGCGGCCGCCGCTCGACCCGGCCACCATCGCCGCCGACATGCGGCGCCTGATCGAGCACGCGCCGCGATGAGCCCGAAAGTCCTGCTGCAGCATGTGCTGCCACATCGGCTGCTGTCGAAGCTCGCCTATCGCGCGGCGCAGTCCGAGTGGCGGCCCGGCAAGCAGTTCCTGATCGACCAGGTGGTGCGCCGGTTCGGCGTCGACCTGTCCGAAGCGGAACTGTCGGATCCGGTCGAGTACCGCAGTTTCAACGCTTTCTTCACCCGTGCGCTGAAGGCCGGAGCGCGGCTTGCGGATCCCGATCCGCGCGCGCTGCTGATGCCGGCCGACGGCAAGATCAGCCAGTCGGGCCCGATCGAGGCCGGCCGGATCTTCCAGGCCAAGGACCAGGCGTTCAGCGCCGCCGAACTGCTCGGCGACGAGGACGCCGCACGCGCCTTCCACCACGGCGGCTTTGCGACGGTGTACCTGTCGCCGCGCGACTACCACCGCGTGCACATGCCGTGGGCCGGCCGGCTGCGCGAAACCGTGCACGTGCCGGGTCGACTGTTCACGGTCGCGCCGTGGGGTGTCGAGCGGATTCCGCGGCTGTTCGCCCGCAATGAACGGCTGGTCTGCCATTTCGACTGCGACTTCGGCCCGATGGCGGTCGTGATGGTGGCCGCGATGCTGGTGTCGGGCGTCGAAACGGTCTGGAGTGGCGTCGAGATTCCGCCATATGCGCGCTCGATCCAGCGCCGTGACTGGCGTGGCCACGACATTGTGCTCGATCGCTTCGCCGAGATGGCGCGCTTCAACTACGGGTCGACCGTGATCGTGCTGCTGCCGGAGGGCGTTGCCGACTTCACGGCGCTGTCGCCGCAGCAGGCGGTCAAGGTCGGCGAGCGACTGGCGACGCTGCGGACACCGGCGGCGGACTGACGCTGCCGGTCAGCCGCGGCAACCGTCCAGCCGCAGCTTCTGCCCCGGACGGATCAGGTATTTCGGCGCCGCGATGCCGTTCGTGCGCGCCAGCGCTTCCGGGCTGCGACAGCCGTGCCGACGGGCGATCGAGGCGAGGCTGTCACCGGAACGCACCGTGTAACCGCGCGGGGTGACCTGGGTCGGGTGCCGCACCGCCGCGCTGGCGATCTCGACCGCGCGCTCGGCGGCCGGGCCGTCGATGCAGCGCTCGCGGTACGGCGACAGCAGCACGGCCGGCACGTCCAGCGCGGTGCCGGCGGCGATCGCTTGCTGCGGCATGTAGCGCGGATTGAGATTGCGCAACACGCGGAACCAGCCATTGCGGGTGCCGGCATTGCCGAGGCAGATCGCCAGCGCATTGATCGACGTGTCGCGCTCGAGCACGAGCTGCGCCGGCTGCACGTCGATCCGCGGGAATTCGAGCCCGTAGTCTTCCGGGTGCAGGAACAGCCATGCGGCGGCCAGCACCATCGGCACGTAGTCGCGCGTTTCCGGCGGCAGCGCATGGCGGATCGCCGGATCCCAGAAGTCGCGCCGGCCGGTGTTGCGGACCAACCGGGCGACCCGCCCTTCACCGCCGTTGTAGGCCGCCAGCGCGAGCGCGAGATCGTGGTTGAACTCGCGGAAACGTTCGTTCAGGTAACGGACGTTGGCGCTCGCCGACCGGGCCGGATCGAAGCGCAGGTCGAATCCGTCGGCGCCGCGACCCAGGCCGAGCCGCTGACCGGTCGCCGGCATGAACTGCAACGGCCCGGCGGCTCCGGCACGCGACACCGCATGCACCTTGGCCCCTGACTCCTTGGCGAGGATTCCGAACAGCAGCGCCTCCGGCAGGCCGGCCTGCTCGTAGGCCGGCCACATCTGGTGCCGCATGTACTGATAGTTCTCGTAGGCCTCGACCAGTTGCGGGCGCATCCAGGTCAGCCACTCGTTCAGCGCCGCCTTGACCGGGCCGTTGACGGCGATCACGTCGACCAGCTCGCGGCCGTTCAGCAACTGGACGCTGTGCCCGGCTTCCGGAATATCGGCCAGCAGCGATGCGGATTCGCCATCGCCGGCCAGCGCTTCCACGTCGACCGGATCGGTGTCGACAGGGTCCGCGGCGCTCGGAATCTGCAGCAGCGCGGAATAGACATCGAGCACGCGACCGATGCTGCAGCCGTGCAAGGCCGCGCAGGCATCAGCAGCATCGCGCAGTGCCTGCAGCGCGGCCTGCCGATCTTCGGCCGGCAGCGTCTGCTCGTACGGCGTAGCGATCCGGAAGCGCTCGGCGTGCTGCTCGATGTCTCGATACAACGCATCGATCGCGGCCGCGTTCGCCCCGTCGACCGCATCGGTGCGCTTCGGCGACGACGAGCACGCGGCGATCAGCACGACCACCGGAACCAACCACAACAGGCGCATCGAGGCAGCCTCGACCAAACGGGATGGACAGCCTAGCGAGCCTGCGGTCGCCGTCGCAAGGCGATCGCACGGCGGCTGCGACCGCCGGACGGCCGATCCGTCGCTCGGCGCAGGCTCGATTCAGATGCGTGGACGAACGGCACCCGCCTTCGGCACGAGACCCGCACGCTGTGACTATCAGTCTCTCGACCATCGCCCGGACTCCGCGCGCCGATGCGGCAACAGCGCGCATCGCGGCTGGCGCGCCGTGGCAACGAGATCGTGCGAACGCAGGCAGAGGCGCTGCGGGCCGCCGGCCTGCCGCACTGCTCTTGCCAGCCCGGATATTTCATGAGGGGGTGCGGATGATCGCGCCGGGCTTTGCGGCGAGCGCAAGGCGCGACGACCCCGAGTGGCAGGCCCCACTTGGGGGAGGAGCAACGCAGCGATCGCCGCAAGGAACAAGCGAGGGCCGCGCCAGCGGAGAATCGCGGCGGACCAGCTTGTACCTCGCGCGTTCGTCCGGCGCAGTGAGCGATCCCCGCGAAATCCATGGCGACTCTCCGCGACCTCATGAAATATCCGGGCTAGACTGCGCAGCTTTCCGCCGCGACGTCCGTTGACCATGACCCAGTCCCCGACCGCTCCGCCGCGCCGCACCGCGCTCGATCGATTCCTCTCGATCGTCGAACGCGGCGGCAACGCCCTGCCGCATCCGGCGACTCTGTTCGCGCTGCTCGCGCTGGCCGTCATCGCGCTGTCGGCGATCGCTTCGCAGTTCGAACTCAGCGTGCAGCATCCGACCACCGGCGCGGTCGTCGAGCCGGTCAACCTGCTGACGCTCGCAGGCCTGCACCGGATCCTGACCAGCCTGGTCACCAACTTCACCGGCTTTGCGCCGCTCGGCACCGTACTCGTTGCACTGATCGGCATTGGCGTCGCCGAACACAGCGGCCTGATCGGCACTGCGCTGCGGCTGCTGGTCTTGTCGGCGCCGCGCTTCCTGCTGACGCCGATCCTGGTGTTCGCCGGCGTGATGTCGAACATGGCATCGGAGATCGGCTATGTGCTGCTGGTGCCGCTGGCCGGGCTGATCTTCCAGGCCGCCGGCCGCCATCCGATCCTCGGCATGGCGGCCGCATTCGCCGGAGTGTCAGGTGGCTACTCGGCCAACCTGCTGCTCGGCACGATCGATCCGCTGCTGGCCGGCCTGTCGACCGAGGCGGCCCGGATCGTCGATCCGGCATACAGCGTCAACCCGGCCGCCAACTGGTATTTCATGGTCGTCTCGACGCCGCTGATCACGCTGCTCGGCTGGTTCGTGACCGAGAAGATCGTCGCCCATCGTTTTCCGGACGTACCGACCAGCACCAGCGACGAGCAGATCGAGGGACTCGGCGCGGCGGAAAAGCGCGGCCTGTGGTTCGCGATCGCCGCGACCGCCGCATTCACGGCGCTGATCCTGTGGGGCACAGTGCCGTCGGACGGCTTCCTGCGCGATCCGTCCACCGGCGACCTGCTGCGGTCGCCGTTCCTGTCCGGCATCGTTGCGATCATCTTCGCCTACGGCGTGATCGCCGGCATCGGCTACGGCATCGGCGCGAAGACGATCCGCAGCGACGAGGACGTGATCCGCGGCATGAGCCAGAGCATGTCGACGCTCGGCGGCTACCTGGTGCTGGTGTTTTTCGCCGCGCAGTTCGTCGCGTTCTTCAACTGGACCCAGCTCGGCCTGATCTTCGCGGTCGAGGGTGCCGAATTCCTGAAATCGGTCGGCATGCCGGCGGTGCCGCTGTTCATGAGCTTCATCCTGCTGACCGCCGCCGCCAACCTGTTCATGGGCTCGGCCTCGGCCAAATGGGCGCTGATGGCGCCGGTGTTCATCCCGATGTTCATGCTGCTCGGCTATTCGCCGGAAGTGACCCAGACCGCCTACCGGGTCGGCGACAGCGTGACCAACATCATCTCGCCGATGATGAGCTACTTCGCGCTGATCATCGCCTTCTTCCAGCGCTATGAGCCGAAGTCCGGCATCGGCACGCTGGTGTCGGTGATGCTGCCGTATTCGGTCGTGTTCCTGATCGGCTGGGCGATCATGTTCGGGCTGTGGATCGGTTTCGAGCTGCCGATCGGCCCGGGCGCGCCGCTGCAGTACGTGCCGGCGACCGCTGCCGGCTGACGTCGACGCATGTCGCGCTGGCGGCCGCCCGCGGAACGCTCGACGGCGCTGATCACGCGCGCCGGCTTCGAGCGCCTGCGGGCCGAACTCGATGATCTGTGGCGGGTGCAACGGCCCGAAGTCGTCCGCGCGCTGGCGGCGGCCGCCGCCGAGGGCGACCGCTCCGAGAACGCCGAATACATCTATCGCAAGCGACAACTGGCAGGCATCGACCGGCGGGTCCGCTATCTGAGCAAGCGGCTGCCGGAGCTGAAAGTCGTCGCGTCGCGGCCCGGCGACCCCGACGCGGTGTTCTTCGGTGCCTGGGTCGAGATCGAACTGCCGGCGTCGGGAAATACCGCGTGCTACCGGATCGTCGGGCCGGACGAGATCGACGCCGGCAGCGGCTACATCAGCATCGACTCGCCGCTGGCCCGCGCGCTGCTGAAGCGGCGGATCGACGACGAACTGGTGGCCATGCTGCCGGCCGGGCCGACCGAGATCCTGATCGTGTCGGTGCGCTACGCCGACTGACCGCGGCGCCGCCGCCGCACGGCCCGTCGCAGCATGACCATTGGCATGGCCCGCCGGGCCCGGCGAACGGCACAATGGCCGCCCGCCCCTGCCGGAACATTCCGCCATGATCAAGCGTCTGCTCAAATGGACGTCCGTGCTGCTGCTCGCGGTGGTCGTCGTCGGTGGCGGGCTCGCCGCCCACACCTGGTACGCGAAGCCGCTCAGCATCGACTGGTTCTACAGCCGGGTGTTCCTGCAGGTCGCGCTGGACAATCCCGAGATGCTGACCCAGATGCGGCTGCTCGATCCGCTCGGCATCAAGGGCCACAATGCCCGCCTGGCCGACGCGTCGCTGGCCCGCGGCGAAGCCGAGCTTGCCAGGTTCGAACGCGACTACGCCACGTTCAAGTCCTACGATCGCAGCAACTACCGCGGCCAGGACCTCATCTCGTACGACATCTTCGACGCATTCCTCGGCGACATGCTGGCCGACGGTCGGCGCTTCCGCTATCACAACTTCCCGGTCAACCAGATGTTCGGCGCCCAGAGCGGCCTGCCGAACTTCATGGCCAACAGCCATTTCGTCGAAAGCGAGCGTGACGCGCGCGACTACATCAGTCGGCTGCACCAGTTCGGCACGCGCTTCGACCAGGTCATCGAAGGGCTGCAGCACCGCGAGTCGCTCGGCATCGTGCCGCCGCGCTTCACGGTCGAGAAGGTGCTCGATCAGATGCGCGGCTTCATCGACATGCCGGCCACCGGGCACATGCTGTACACGACGTTTGACGAGAAGCTCGGCAAGATCGCCGAGGACGACCTGCCGGTCGCAACCCGCGAAGCGTTGCGTGCCGAAGTGGCGCAGGCGATCGAACAGGTCGTCTATCCGTCCTACCGCAGGCTGATCGCGCATCACGAGGCGTTGCTGCCCAGGGCCACCAGCAACGATGGCGTCTGGCGACTGCCGGATGGTGAAGCGTTCTACGCCTGGCGGATCCGCAATCAGACCACCACTGACATGTCGGCCGACCAGATCCACGACATCGGCGTGGCCGAAGTCGAGCGGATCGCGGCCGAGATGGATGCGATCCTGGCTGCCGAAGGGCTGACCGAAGGCACCGTCGGCGAGCGTGTGCAGACGATCGCCAAACGCGAGGACCAGTTGTATCCGGACAACGAGGAAGGCCGGCAGCAGATCCTCGCCGACTACCAGGCGATCATCGACGACATCAGCGCGAATCTCGACAACTGGTTCGGACGCCAGCCGGGAGCCAGGGTCGAGGTGCGGCGGGTGCCGGAGTTCTCGCAGAAGACCGCGCCGGGTGCCTACTACCAGGGCCCGTCGCTGGACGGCAAGCGGCCCGGCGTGTTCTTCGCCAACCTGCGCAACGTCGCAGAGATCCCACGCTTCGGCATGCGCACGCTGGCCTATCACGAAGCTGTGCCCGGCCACCACTTCCAGATCGCGCTGGCGCAGGAACTCGAAGGCCTGCCGATGTTCCGCCGCTTCCTGCCGTTCACGGTGTACTCGGAAGGCTGGGCGCTGTACTCCGAGCGGGTTGCCTGGGAAGCCGGCTTCCAGAGCAATCCGCTCGACAACCTCGGCCGACTGCAGGCGGAAATGTTCCGCGCGGTACGGCTGGTGGTCGACACCGGCATGCATGCCAAGCGCTGGAGCCGCGAACAGGCGATCGACTACATGCTTGCCTATACCGGCATGGGGCACGACGAGGTGGTCGCCGAAATCGAGCGCTATCTGGTCAATCCGGGCCAGGCGCTGGCCTACAAGGTCGGCATGCTGAAGATGGTCGAATTGCGCGAGAAGGCCCAGCGCGAGCTCGGCGAGCGCTTCGACGTGCGCGCCTTCCACGATCTGGTGCTGGGCTCCGGCGCGGTGCCGATCTTCATCCTCGAGCGCCTGGTCGACGACTGGATCACCGGACAGAAGCAGGCGTCGATCTGACCGACCATGCATGGAAGAGCGCCGACCGGCGGCGCTCTTCGGGTCGCGATTGCCGGGCCACTGCTGTCCGGGAAACATGACGGGCACCGAATCTCGCGACACCGTCATCCCGGCGGCCGCCCACTACTGTCCGGGAACAAATCTTCGCGCCCGCTTGCAGGCACTCGCTCGCTTGCAGGCAAAGGCCAAGCCCAACACTTGCCACCTGAAACCATGGCTGTGGCCGCCGACTCGGATTCGCGACGCTGCTGCCCGTCATCCCGGCGAAGGCCTGGCGAAGGCCGGGATCCATCCTGATTCTGCTTTCGGAGCAACCGATTGCGCGTAAAGCACGATCCCGCGCGGCTGGAGGCCGGCCTGTCCTGAGTCTGGCGAAGGGCCGGAATGACGGCCCTTCGCCAGCCGTGGCGGCGGCTGGCGGGCGGTCTCGCGATCGCCTGCTAACCGTCGTCGAGGCGGTCCGTCATCGCGGATGACCGCAGCGGCGCCGGATAAGCGCGCCCCGCGCGCAGCGGCTGGAAGCACGCTGCACTGCGCAGGAATCCGGGCACGCCGGCGCTGGCGTGCCATCCCGGCAGCCCCATCAGCGGCAGCGGCCGCAGCTCGAGCGGATCGCGCAGCAGGCGGCCATCGGCGATCTGGCCGGTGATCGCGTCGAGGCTGTCGTCGCGCTCGGCGGCCGGATCGGCGGCTTGCACGACCAACGCCTTGCCGCACAGCAGGCGCTGCGGATCGAGCGCATGTTCCAGCAACGCATGGCCGACGATGATGCACTCGAACGCATCACGGTCCAGGCCCTGGAACAGGCCGACCCAATCGTGTCGGCTCCAGGCGTCGATGCGTTCGCGATCGCGCAACAACAGCACCGCGCCGGCCTCGTCGAAGTGGGTCAGCGCGCATTGCGCGCGAGTCCGCGTTCGCGGGCCGACCTCGGCGATGTCCCGCACCTGGCGCGCGTTCAGCGCGCGCTTGAGCGCCGGATGGAGCATCCAGACCAGCGCGTTGAACAGATCGTGCCAGTTGCAGCGACGGGTCGCGATGATGCCGCGCTCGGCGATCCGCTGCTCGTAGTGCAGTCCGTCGGCGAGCAGCTCAGGGTTCTGTTCGAGCAACCGCAACGGCCGTTCGCCGTGACGCTCGATCAACGGCGCGGCCACTGCGTCGATCGTCGCGACCTCCGGCCAGTCTGCGTCGACCAGCCAGTCGCGCCAGCGCGCAAGATCGGCGAACGGCGGTGCATCAATGACCCGCCGGTCGAGCTGCGCGCGTGCCGGTGCGACAAACCGCATTGCCGCCGCTCGCCGTTGGCTAGCGCGCGACCAGTCCGTACAGGTCGTGCTCGTCGCTGCCCATGATGTCGACCTCGACGAACTGGCCCGGCCGCAGGCCGGCCTCGGCGCCATCCTGGATCTGCACGGTGCCGTCGATCTCCGGCGCGTCGGCGCGCGAACGACCGATCGCCAGCTCGCCGTCGATGTAATCGATCAGCACCTGCTGCCGCGTGCCGACCCTGGCCTCGAGTTTGTCGGCGCTGATCTCGGCCTGCAGCTCCATGAAGCGCTGCAGCCGTTCCTGCTTGAGTTCCTCCGGAACCGCACCAGGCAGGTCGTTGGCGGCAGCGCCATCGACCGGCGAGTAGGCGAACGCGCCGACCCGGTCGAGCTGCACGTCGTCGATGAAATCGAGCAGTTGCTCGAAATCGTCCTCGGTCTCGCCCGGGAAGCCGACGATGAAAGTCGAGCGGATCGTGATGTCGGGGCAGACTTCGCGCCAGCCGGCAATCCGTTCGCGGATCCGGTCGATCGCACCGGGCCGCTTCATCGCCTTCAGGATCCGCGGGCTGGCGTGCTGGAACGGGATGTCGAGATATGGCAACAGTTTCGGCATGCCGTTCGACTGTTCGGCCATCAGCGGCACGATGTCGTCGACATGCGGATACGGATAGACGTAGTGCAACCGGGTCCAGACACCGAGCTCGGCCAGCCCCTCGCAGAGCGCCTTCATCCGGGTCTGGTAGGCCCGTCCGCGCCACTCGCGTTCGGCGTACTTCAGATCGACACCGTAGGCACTGGTGTCCTGCGAGATCACCAGCAGTTCGCGGACGCCGCCGCGGACCAGTTTCTCGGCCTCGCGCAGCACCTCGTCGACCGGCCGGCTGACCAGGTCGCCGCGCATGCCCGGAATGATGCAGAAGCTGCAGCGATGATTGCAGCCTTCGGAGATTTTCAGATAGGCGTAGTGCTTCGGCGTCAGCTTGATGCCGATGTCGTCCGCATCCGCCTCGAGTGGCCGCCGCGGCAGCAGGTCGACGAACGGGTCGTGCTTCGGCGGCAGCGCCGCATGCACGGCACTCATGACGCTCGCGTAGTCCTGCGGACCGCTGATCGACAGCACGTCCGGATGCGCCTCGCGGATCTGCTCGGGCCGCTTGCCGAGACAGCCGGTCACGATGACCTTGCCGTTCTCGGCCAGCGCTTCGCCGATCGCATCGAGCGACTCGGCGACCGCCGAATCGATGAATCCGCAGGTATTGACGACGACGACGTCGGCAGCGTCGTAGGTCGGCACGATCTCGTAGCCCTCGACCCGGAGCTGGGTCAGGATGCGCTCGGAATCGACCAGCGCCTTCGGGCACCCGAGGCTGACGAAACCGACTTTCGGCTGGCTGGAACTCATTGCGGATATCACGGGTGCGGTCGGGCTGCCGGCGCAGGCCGCGCCAGCAGGCAAACGGAACGGAGAGGGGCCGGACGGTCGTCCTGACCGCCGTCGCGCCCGGCAGGCGGGCAAGCCGCGCGATTATAGTCCGACGCGCGCCACGCGGTCGGCCTGCGGCTTATGCTTGTGCCCGCACCCACCCGAATGGACGAGGACGCACCGATGGGCCACCCGGTCTCGCTCGAAACCCCACGCGGACGCATAAGCGGCTGGCGCGCCGATCCGCCGATACCGGCCAAGGGCGTGCTGATCGTCGTGCAGGAGATCTTCGGCGTGAACGCGCATATCCGGCAGGTCGTCGACCGCTTCGCCGCGCACGGCTTCATCGCGGTCGCTCCGGCATTCTTCGACCATGTCGACTACCACATCGAACTCGACTACGACGACGCCGGCATCGCCCGCGGACGCGAACTGGTCGAGCAGATCGGTTTCGACGCGGTGCTCGACGACATCGGCGCGGTCGAGCGGCAACTGACCGCCGAAGGCAGGATCGGCGTGGTCGGTTTCTGCTGGGGCGGTACGGTCGCCTATCTGGCCAACACGCGGCTCGGACTGCCGGCCGTCAGCTATTACGGCGGCCGCACCGTGCCGTTCCTGCACGAGCGCCTGCGCGCGCCGATGGAGTTCCATTTCGGCGAGCGCGATCCGATCATTTCCGCCGAGGATGTGGCGGCCCACCGCGACGCGCATCCCGACGCAAGCTTCTACGTCTATCCGGCCGGACACGGATTCAACTGCGATCAGCGCGCCGACTTCGATCCCGACAGCTCCCGCACAGCGATGGACCGCACGATCAACTTCTTCTCCCGCGTGCTGCGCTAGGCGTGGCGAGGAACGCCATGCAATACGTCCGCTCGAACTTCGCGCTCGATGCCCGGCTCGCCGACGACACCCACCCAGTGGCCGAGCTCGAATTGAGTTCGCTGCGCCTGATGGACGATGCCAACTATCCGTGGCTGCTGCTGGTGCCGCGGGTCGCCGGGGTCAGCGAGCTGATCGACCTGGAAGACGAACAGCGGCGGCAGCTCGTCGCCGAGATCGACCGCATCTCGAGGCTACTGAAATCGCTGTTCCGGCCGGACAAGCTCAATGTCGCGGCGCTCGGCAACGTGGTGCCGCAACTGCACGTGCACCTGATTGCCCGCTATCGCGACGACCCGGCCTGGCCGGCGCCGGTCTGGGGCCGCCTGCATGCGCGGCCGTACGAAACCGATGCGCTGGCGGAACGGATCGGCCAACTGCGCGATGCGCTGGACATCACCGAACCGGGAGCGCGGACTCTGTCCTGATGGCTGCGACTTCGGTCGCGAGCTCGGCGTCACGCGACACCGGACGATGGGACGCGCCCAGGAGCGCCGGCACCGACGAATCACGGCCCGGATTCGCGCTACGCCGTCGCGACGATCAGGTGACCGGCAGCGTCACGCCGCGCTGGCCCTGGTACTTGCCGCCACGGTCGGCGTAGCTGGTGTCGCAGACCTGGTCCGACTCGAAGAACAGCATCTGCGCAACGCCCTCGTTGGCGTAGATCTTGGCCGGTAGCGGCGTCGTGTTCGAGAACTCGAGCGTCACGTGGCCTTCCCACTCGGGTTCGAGCGGCGTCACGTTGACGATGATGCCGCAACGCGCGTAGGTGCTCTTGCCGAGGCAGACCACCAGCACTGAACGCGGAACCCGGAAATACTCGACCGTCCGCGCCAGCGCGAAGCTGTTCGGCGGGATGATGCAGACGTCGGATTCGACGTCGACGAAGCTCGACCGATCGAACTCCTTCGGATCGACGATCGTCGAGTTGATGTTGGTGAAGATCTTGAACTCGCGTGCGCAGCGCACGTCGTAGCCGTAGCTCGACGTTCCGTACGACACCAGCCGCCGACCTTCGGCGTCGCGCTTGACCTGGCCTGGCTCGAACGGCTCGATCATGCCGTGGCTTTCGGCCATTTCGCGGATCCAGCGGTCGCTCTTGATACTCATCGGTCGGTCCTCGCGGGGGGCCGTATTCTAGCCGCAAAGCGCGCGTCGGGCTTCGGACTTGCGCCGGCCGCCGCGCCCGCTCGAAGGCTCGGCCCGCGGGCGCCGATCGTCGCGCCTCGGGCGACGCAAATGAAAAAGGGCCCGGACGCGCCGAGCCCTTTTTCGTTCAGCGGTGAAACCGGATCAGAAGCCGCTGACGTTCAAACGGCCGCCGGTCAGCACCTTGCCCTGCAACGACGGGGTCGCCGTCGCACTGTTCAGGATCGCCGACTTGATCTGCGATGCGCTCGCACCCGGATGGGTCGACGCGTACAGCGCGGCGGCACCGGTCACGTGCGGGGTCGCCATCGAGGTGCCGTTGTAGCTGGCGTAGCCGGAGGTGATCGTCGCATTCTTGCCCTTGCCGCTGGCCTTCGGGACGGTCGACCAGATGCTCGAACCCGGCGCACCGATGTCGACCGTGGTCGCACCCCACTGCGAGAAGCTCGACAGCGCGCCGGTCGACGTGATCGATGCGACCGCGATGACGTTGGCGCTGTCGTAGTTCGACGGGTAGCTGTCCTTGGCATCGTTGTCGTAGGCGCTGTTGCCGGCGGCGGCGATGAACAGGATGCCGGCCGCATTGGCGCGGTCGATCGCATCCTTCAGGCCCTGCGAGTAGCCGCCGCCGCCCCACGAGTTGTTGGTCGCGACGAGGTTGAGGCCATGGCGCGTCTTCAGGTCGGTGAAATAGTCGACCGCCTTGATCGCGTTGGTGGTGGTGCCGCCGCGGCTGCCCAGGAACTTGGCGTTCATCAGCTTCGTCTTCCAGCACACGCCGGCGACGCCCGTGGCGTTGCCGCCGGTGCCGGCGATGGTACCGGCGACATGGGTGCCGTGGTCGTCGCCCACGCCATCGAACACGGTGTTGTTGTTGCCGTCGAAATCCCAGCCGTAGACGTCGTCGACGTAGCCGTTGCCGTCATCGTCGATACCGTTGCCGGGGATCTCGCCCGGATTGGTGAACGCGCTCGCGACCAGGTCCTCATGCGTGTGCATGTAGCCTTCGTCGATGATGCCGATCACGACGTTGCTGCAATCGGTCTTGTTGTTGGCCCAGGCCACCGAGGCCTGCGAGCCGTACTGACCAGTCATGCCCCACAGCGAACCGTTGGTGACGTAGGTGTCGTTCGACGTCGCCGAATGCGTGTAGACCCAGTTCGGCTCGACGAACTCGACCGCGCGGTCGCCATCGAGGCCGCGGACGGCGGCGGAGACATCCAGGCCGAGCGGCAGCTTCAGCAGTTCGAGCCGACCATTGCGGTCGCGCACCGTTTCGATGTGCTGCGCGCCGAGCCCGTGTCGGACCGCGCGGATGTCGGACTCGCTCGCCCCGGCCTTGAACTGCACCAGCAGCTCTCCGCGAACGTGGTCTCGGTTGGACTGCAGGGCCTGCAGGACCAGGTCGGAACGGCCACCGGCATGGGCGGCATTGACGCCGAGGGCGGCCGCGATGGCCATGGTCAGGGCAACGGTCGAACGTACGGTCACGGCAAACTCCTGCACTGGATTGGGAACGCCGGGCGATCGGGATGGCCGAGCTCGGCGGCGCAGGCACGTTAATCAGCGATTCAGCTTGGCCGCATCTTGCGTCGCAGCATTTTCGTGGTTTTGCCGATAGGCGGTATTTTTCCGGGACCCAGCGGTGACACGAGTCACCGATGAACGGTTATTGCGTGATAGAGCGCGCGAAATCGACTCGTTCGGCTCAAGCCCGATCGCAGCGCGAATCCCGCCTCAGGTGTTCTGGATCACGATGTTCGGCAGCCCGAACGTCTTGTTGCGGGCACGCTGGGCGAGCCGCGCGGCGACCTGCCGGGCGATTGCGCGGTAGGTCCGGGCCGCCGGCGAATCGGGGGCGGCGACCACGGTCGGCTGGCCGCTGTCGGCCTGTTCGCGGATCGCGAGCTCGAGCGGCAGCGCGCCGAGCAGCGGCACGCCGTACTGCCGAGCCATCCGCTCACCGCCGCCGCTGCCGAACACGTGTTCGGCATGGCCGCAGTTCGAGCAGACGTGCACCGCCATGTTCTCGATGATGCCGAGCACCGGCACTTCGACCTTCTCGAACATCTTCAGCGCCTTCTTCGCATCGAGCAGCGCGATGTCCTGCGGCGTCGTGACGATCACCGCGGCGGTGACCGGCACCTTCTGCGCCAGCGTGAGCTGGATGTCGCCGGTGCCCGGTGGCAGATCGATGATCAGGTAATCGAGATCGTCCCAGGCGGTGTCGTTCAGCAACTGCTGCAGCGCCTGGGTCACCATCGGCCCGCGCCAGATCATCGGCGTGTCCTCGTCGATCAGCAGGCCGATCGACATCGCCTGCAGGCCGTGGTTGCGCTTGGGCGTGATCGACTTGCCGTCCGGGCTGTCCGGCCGACCGGACAGCCCGAGCATGCGCGGGATGCTGGGGCCATAGATATCGGCATCGAGAACGCCGACCCGCGCGCCTTCGGCGGCCAGTGCCAGCGCCAGGTTCACTGCCGTGGTCGACTTGCCGACACCGCCCTTGCCCGAGGCGACCGCGATGATGTTGCGGACGTTCGGCAACGGGGTCAGGTTCTTGCCGACCTGGTGCGCATGCACGCGCCAGCGCACGGCGAGCTCGAGCGTGGCGCCGCCGAGGTCGCCGAGCGCGTCGCGTACGGCCGCGCGCAGTTCCTGTTCCCAGCCGGCAGCCGGATACGGCAGTTGCAGCTCCACCAGCAGGCGGTCACCGTCGCGGCTCAGCGATTTCAGGTAGCCGGCATCGACAATGTCACGGTCCAGGTGCGGATCGCGGACCTGGGCCAGTCGCTGGCGGAGGGCATCGTCGCTCGGCTGCATGGGCGGGCTCTTCGGTGTTCCGGGGGCTGCATGCTACCGCCTCGCCGCTGCACGGCAAGCGACCGCGGCGCCGCGGGGCCCGCAGGCGCGCCGTACAATAGTCAGCTTTCCGCTGCTTTCACGGACGATGCCGACCTCGACCGCCCCGCTGCTCATCACCTGCGCGCTGCCGTACGCCAACGGCCCGCTGCATCTCGGCCATCTGGTCGGCTACATCCAGGGCGACATCTACACCCGCGCGCTGCGGATGAGCGGCCGCACCGCGCATTTCGTCTGTGCCGACGATGCGCATGGCACGCCGATCATGCTCGCCGCGGAAAAGGCCGGGCAGCCGCCGGAAGACTTCATCCGCGCGATCCAGCAAGGCCACGAACGCGACTTCGCCGCCTTCGGCGTCGACTTCGACCATTACCACTCGACCCATTCGGACGAGAACCGCGAGCTGGCCACCGAGATCTACCTGCGGCTGCGCGACGCCCGGCACTGGCCGGAGTCGGTGATCGCGCGGCGCTCGATCCAGCAGTTGTACGATCCGGTCCGCGGCATGTTCCTGCCCGACCGTTACATCAAGGGCGAATGCCCGAACTGCGGCGCGCCCGACCAGTACGGCGACAACTGCGAGGTGTGCGGCAAGGCCTACGCGCCGACCGACCTGAAGAATCCGCGCTCGGTGGTCTCCGGCGCGACGCCCGAACTGCGCGCTTCCGAGCACTATTTCTTCGAACTGGGCAAGTTCGAGGGGTTCCTGCGCGACTGGATGGAAGGCGACGTCGCCCATCCGGCGGTCAAGGCGAAACTGCGCGAGTGGCTCGAAGGTGGCCTGCGCGACTGGGACATCTCGCGCGACGCACCGTATTTCGGCTTTCCGATTCCGGACGCACCCGGCAAGTTCTTCTACGTCTGGCTCGACGCACCGATCGGTTACCTCGCGAGCTTCAAGGCGCTGTGCGAGTCGCCGCAGGCGGCCGCGCACGGCCTCGACGGCAGCCGTTTCGAGTCGATGCTGGCCGCCGACAGCGATACCGAGCTGCACCATTTCCTCGGCAAGGACATCATCAACTTCCACGGCCTGTTCTGGCCGGCGATGCTGCACGGTGCCGGCATGAAGGTGCCGTCACGGTTGCACGTCAACGGCTACCTGACCGTCAACGGCGCCAAGATGTCGAAGTCGCGCGGCACCTTCATCCAGGCGCGCACCTATCTCGACGCCGGCCTGAACCCGGAATTCCTGCGCTACTACTTCGCCGGCAAGACCTCGGGCGGAGTCGATGACCTCGATCTCAATCTGGACGACTTCGCCGCGCGCGTGAACTCCGATCTGGTCGGCAAGTTCGTCAACATCGCCAGTCGCTGCGCGGGCTTCGTGCACAAGCTGTTCGACGGACGGCTGGCCGACACGATGGACGCAGCCGGCGGCTGGCCACAGGCCGAGCGCGAGGCCTTGCTCGCGCAGGTGTTCGACGCCTACGCGCGGGATCGCTTCGCCGATGCGATCCGCGCCATCATGGCCGCCTGCGACGACGTCAACGAGCTGATCGCCGAACGGCAGCCGTGGCTGATGGCGAAAGACGCCGAGCGGCACGCCGAGTTGCATGCGCTGTGCACGCGCGTGCTGAACGACTTCCGCGTGTTCGCGACCGCGCTGGCGCCGATCCTGCCGGGCGTTGCCGCGCAGGTATCCGAATTCTTCGCCGAACCCGCCATCACCGGCTGGCACCGTGCGGCGCAACCGCTGCTCGGCCACCGGATCGCTCCGTACCAGCCGCTGCTGACCCGAATCGACCCCAAGCACATCGAAGCCATGATCGAAGCAAGCAAGGAAACGTTGCAGAGCACGAACGACAGCGCCGCCCCGGCAGGAGCCGCTTCAGCGGCGACCGGTGAAGCGGCGGCGTCGAATTCCGCCAAGCAATCGAACGCTGCCAAGGCCTCAACCGCCGCGGTCGCCGCTGAAGCGGCTCCTGCAGGAGGCGTCGTTTCGATCGACGACTTCGCGAAGCTCGACCTGCGGATCGGCAAGGTGCTCGAATGCGCCTTCGTCGACGGCTCGGACAAGCTGCTGCGCTTCCGGCTCGACGCCGGCGAGCTCGGCGAGCGGCAGATCTTCTCCGGCATCCGCGCCGCCTACGCAGAGCCGGACGCGCTGGTCGGCCGGCAGGTCGTGTTCATCGCCAATCTGGCGCCACGCAAGATGCGCTTTGGCGTCAGTGAGGGCATGATCCTGTCGGCCGGCAGCGGTGGCAGCGAGTTGTTCCTGCTCGACGTCGACGGCGGCGCGCAGCCGGGCATGCCGGTCAAGTAGCGAGCGACGATGTCCGATTTCGCGCTGATCCTGCTCGGTGCGGTGCTGGTCAACAATTTCGTGTTGGCCAAGTTCCTCGGCCTGTGCCCGTTCATGGGCGTGTCGAAGCGGCTCGACTCGGCCTACGGCATGGCGCTGGCGACCGGCTTCGTGTTGACGCTGTCGGCGGCGCTGGCCTGGGTCGTCCAGCACGGGCTGCTCGCACCGCTCGGGCTCGCGCATCTGCGAACGCTGTCGTTCATCCTCGTCATTGCCGCGGTCGTGCAGTTCACCGAAAGCGTGCTGCATGCACGCAGCCCGCTGCTGTACCGCGTGCTCGGCATCTATCTGCCGCTGATCACGACCAACTGCGCCGTGCTCGGCGTCGCGCTGCTGAACGTGCAGGGCGAGCGCAGCTTCGCCGAAGCGGTCGTGTTCGGCTTCGGCGCCGCGCTCGGCTTCGGCCTGGTGCTGGTGCTGTTCGCTGCGATGCGCGAGCGGCTCGAAGCGGCGCCGGTGCCGGCCAGCTTCCGCGGCGCGCCGATCGGCCTGGTCACGGCCGGGCTGATGGCGCTGGCCTTCCTCGGCTTTGCCGGCATGGATCGCGGCTGAGATGCTGATTGCCGTCGCGGTCGCGGTCGGGCTTGCCCTGCTGTTCGGTTTGCTGCTCGGCCATGCAGCAGTGCGCTTTCGCGTCGAAGGCGACCCGGTCGCCGATCGCATCGAGGCGCTGTTGCCGCAGACCCAGTGCGGCCAGTGCGGCTACCCGGGCTGCCGGCCGTACGCGGAGGCGATCGCGCGCGGCGAGGCCGACATCAACCAGTGCCCGCCCGGCGGCGAGACCGGGATTCGTGCGCTGGCCGAGCTGCTCGGCCGCGAGCCGACCGCCCTGAACCCGGACAACGGTGCCGAGAAGCCGAAGCTGGTCGCGCTGATCCGCGAAGCCGAATGCATCGGCTGCACCAAGTGCATCCAGGCCTGCCCGGTCGACGCGATCATCGGCGCACCGAAGCTGATGCACACGGTGATCGCAGACCTGTGCACCGGCTGTGAGCTGTGCGTGCCGCCCTGCCCGGTCGACTGCATCGACATGCCCGAGGCACGACCGAGCGTGCGTCGCTGGCGGCGGCCGAAGCCGGCGATCAGGACCGTATTGGTCCACTGAGCGCGGCCGGCGGCCGCCCGGGATTTGCTTCAGCCGCGATCCTTTCGCCGATCACGCGTTCGAAATGAAGCCGCCTGCGCGCGGTGCCGCTAACCCGGATATTTCATGAGGGGTGCGGATGATCGCGCCGGGCCTTGCGGCGAGCGCAAGGCGCGACGACCCCGAGTGGCAGGCCCTACTTGGGGGAGGAGCAACGCAGCGATCGCCGCAAAGAACAAGCGAGGGCCGCGCCAGCGGAGAATCGCGGCGGACCAGCTTGTACCTCGCGCGTTCTTCCGGCGCAGTGAGCGATCCCCGCGAAATCCATGGCGATTCTCCGCGACCTCATGAAATATCCGGGCTAATGCTTCGCGCCGTGGTAGCGCTTCTCGCCGGCGGTCACCGCGAGATCGAGCCGGTTCTCCGGCGGCGGCAGCGGGCAGGTCGAATACGCCGTGAAGGCACACGGCGGGTTGTAGGCGCGATTGAAGTCGAGCACGGTGCGGCCGTCGACCGGGCGGTCGACATAGACGAAGCGACCGGCTCCGTAGGTCTCGTTGCGGTTGGTGCGGTCGCCGAAGATCAGGAACAACTGCTCGCCGCCTTCGTCGACCGCTTCGATCCGGAACTCGCGCCCGTCGCGCTCGAACACCAGCGCGCCGGGATTGGCCATCGCGTCGGTGGTGCCGAGCACGTTGGCGATTTCAATCGTCCTGCCTTCCGGATGCGGCTCGAAGCGAGCCTCGTAGCGCCAGCCCGGATCGACCGGATAGTGCTCGATGCCGGTGAAGCCGGTCCGCGTCGGCGCGTCGGCATCGCGGACCCGCAACGCGAAACGGCCACCGCGCTCGATCAACTGGAAACCGGCGCGACCGTCGTTGAACAGCACCGGCATGACCGTGCCGCTGCTGTCCGGCGGCAGCGTCGTTGCCGTCGCCACCTGCTTGTCGCCGATCGTGACAGCCGCTTCGACGGCCGGCGTGAACACGACCGTGCCGTCGCGGAATTCGATCCGGCCCAGCCGCTCGGGGCCGGTTGCCAGCACGATGTCGTTGTCGGCCGCGCGGCCGATCGAGTGCAGGCCGGGATCGATCCAGTGCAGCCCGACCAGCGACAACCAGCCGGTGGGTTGCTGCAGCCGCTCGAGGCGCAGCGTGCGCCAGGCCTCGGTCTGGACGGCATGCTCGGCATGGTCGGCGGCCTGCAGCGGTACTGCCAGCGACAACGCCAGTCCCATTGCGATCGCCTGCATCGTCTTGATCATCTTCGACTCCATCGGCGGGCTCAGCGCCCGCGCAGGAACAGCTTGTCCAGATCGGCCATGCCGAGCTGAGTCCAGGTCGGTCGGCCGTGGTTGCACTGGCCGGAACGTTCGGTCGCTTCCATGTCGCGCAGCAATGCGTTCATTTCCGGCACGGTCAGTCGCCGGTTGGCGCGTACCGATCCATGACAGGCCATCGTGGCGAAAAGTTCGTTGCGCCGCTCATCGACCCGGCGCGTCGAGCCGTGTTCGAGCAGGTCGGCGATCACGTCGAGCGCAAGCTGGCGCGCATCGACGCCTTCGAGCAGCACCGGAATTGCCCGCAACTGGATGCCTTGCGGGCCGCTGCGGTCGATCTCGAAGCCGAACGACGCCAGCACGTCGCCGTGTTCCTCGACGAACGACGCTTCGCGTTCGCTGACCGGCAGCGTGATCGGCACCAGCAGCGGCAATGCGCGGATGCCATCGCTGCATTGCGCCTGCTTGAGCCGTTCGTAGACGATCCGTTCGTGCGCGGCATGCACGTCGACCAGCACCAGGCCGTGAGCGTTCTCGGCGAGGATGTAGACGCCATGCAGTTGCGCCAGCGCGAAGCCGAGCGGCGGGGTCTCGTCGTGCTGCGCTGCAGGCATCGGCACGGACGTCGCAACATCGGCGCTGCCGTTGTTGCGATTGCCGTACAACGCGGCGTAGGTTGCGACCTGCTCGCGAACCGGCAGGCCGAGTCGGCCTTGCGGGACACCCTGCCAGCCACCGAATGCTGGTCGCGTTGCCGCCGCCGGAGCGGCTTCCGCCGCGTTCGCTGCGCGCTCGGGTCCGGGCCCGGTGGCAAGCATCGGTGCCGAAGCCGCTGTTGCCGGCGATGCCGCACCGTCGGCCGTCGACAGCACCGCGCCGGCGCGGGTCTGCGCCAGCGCCTGATGCAGGCTGCGAAACAGGAAGTCGTGCACCAGCCGGCCGTCGCGGAATCGCACTTCGTGCTTGGCCGGATGCACGTTGACATCGACCCGCCGCGGGTCGATCTCGAGGAACAGCACGAAGGCCGGATGGCGGCCATGGAACAGCACGTCGGCATAGGCCTGCCGCACCGCGTGGGCGACCACCCGATCGCGGACTGCACGGCCGTTGACGTAGAAGTACTGCTGATCGGCCTGCGAGCGCGACGCGGTCGGCAGCCCGATCCAACCGGACAACCGCAGCCCGGCCGCTTCGTGTTCGACCGCGAGGCATTGCGACGCGAAGCCGTCGCCGAGCGCATCGGCCAGCCGCCTGAGCCGGCCGGCCTCGTCGTCGGCAGCGCGGTACAGGCGAACCTGCTTGCCGTTGTGCTGCAGGCGGAAGGTCTGCTGCATCCGCGCCAGCGCCAGGCCGCGCAGCAGCTCGTCGACGTGCCCGAACTCGGTCCGCTCGGCACGCAGGAAGCGCCGCCGGGCCGGCACCGCATAGAACAGGTCGCGGACTTCGATCGTGGTGCCGACCGGGTGCTGCGCCGGCACCACCGGCTGCAGCCGGCCGGCATCGCATTCGATCCGCTGCGCATGCGGCTGGTCGGCCGGTCGCGACGTGATCGACAGCCGCGCGACCGAACCGATCGACGGCAGTGCCTCGCCGCGGAAGCCCATCGTCAGCACCGATTCGAGATCGTCGAGGCTGGCGATCTTGCTGGTCGCATGACGCGACAGCGCGAGCGGCAGTTCATCGGCACCGATGCCGCAGCCGTCGTCGCGGATCCGGATCAGCCGGACGCCGCCTTCCTCGAGATCGATGTCGATCCGCGAGGCTGAGGCATCGAGTGCGTTCTCGACCAGTTCCTTGACCACCGAGGCGGGCCGCTCGACCACTTCGCCGGCGGCGATCTGGTCGATCAGGATGTCGGGGAGCTGGCGGATCGGCACGGCAGGGTCGGCGCGGCAAAAGAGCGCAGTCTACCTGTCGCGCGGCGGTACCGCTGCGACGTCGCGGACGGCGTGGGCGATGGCTGCGGCAACGGCTCGCGCAACTGCCGACGGTTTCGATCAGCCCGCCGGGGCGCCGCAGCGTGCGCTGCGGCCGATGCGCAGCCCGGTCAGCCCGGTCAGCCCGGACCGAGGCCGGGAATCCGCAGCCGGTCGCCGACCTTGACGATGTCGCCGCTCAGCGCATTGGCGGCGCGCAGGCTCTGCAGCGTGATGCCGTGGCGCGCCGCGATCGCGCTCAGCGTTTCGCCGCGACTGACCACGTGCTCGCGCTGCCGTGCCTGCGCGGCATTGGCAGCCAGCCAGGTCCCCGGTGGCGGCTGCTGGACGAAATAGCTGCGCACGCCGTCGAGGATCGCACTCGCGAGCCGGCGGCGGTAGACCGCGTCATTGAGCTTCTTTTCTTCCGACGGATTGCTGATGAACGCGGTCTCGACCAGCAGCGACGGCACGTCCGGCGAGCGCAGCACGACGAAATTGGCGCGTTCGACATGCGGCTTGTGCGTCTTGCCGACCCGTTTCAGCGCCGCCAGCACCTGGGTGGCGACGTCATCGGAGGCCTTCAGCGTCGCGCTTTGCGACAGATCGAGCAGCACCGCGGCGAGCGTGTCGTCCTTGTCGTCGAGCTTGACGCCACCCACCAGGTCGGAGGCGTTCTCGCTGGCGGCCAGCCAGCGCGCCGCCTCGCTCGAGGCCCCTCGCGGCGACAGCACGAACACCGATGCGCCGGCCACGGTCGGCTTGTGAAACGCGTCGGCGTGAATCGAAACGAACAAATCGGCCTTGGCCGCCCGCGCCTTGCGGTAGCGCTGCTCGAGTGGGATGAAATAGTCGCCGTCGCGGATCAGATGGGCGCGCATGCCCGGTTCGGCATCGACCTGCCGCGCCAGCTCGCGCGCGACCTGCAGCGTGATCGCCTTTTCCCAGGTGCCGGAGTGACCGCGGGCGCCCGGATCCTCGCCGCCATGGCCGGCGTCGATCGCAACCACGATCTTGCGATCGCCGTTGCGGACGATCTCGTCGACGGTGCGCACCACCTCGGCCGCCGCCCCCTCCGGGTACAGTTCGACGACCAGCCGATGGCCACGCTGCTCGGCGGGCGCCAGCAGGAAGCTCTTCGGCCGTGCCGGACCGCCGAGATCGAACACGACGCGCAGGTCGGAATCGCCGAGCTTGCCGCTGCGCACGCCCGCGATCAGTCCTTTCGGGCTGCCGGCGTCGAAACCGCTCGCCAGTTTCGCGGCCTTGATGTCGAGCACGACGCGGGCCGGGTTGTCGAGCGGAAACAGTTTGTAGTCGACCGGGCCGGACAGGTCGATCACCGCCCGCGTCTGGTCGGGCTCAGCCCACAGCCGGACCGCCTGCAGTTCGGCAGCCGCGGCCGTTCCCTGCAGCAGCACGCCACAGAGAACGAACAGCACAGCGGTGCGGAATGCGCAGCCAAGCGGGCCCATGCGCATGATTGAACTGCAGAAGCTCGGCGGTTGCAAGCGGGTTTTCCTTGCAAATCCGCTGGATGGCGACGGTTCCTAAGAACTCGGTCAGCTTGTCAGGCCAGTTCGACCCCCGCTTCGGCAGCCGCGGTCTCGGCCAGCCGGGTCGCCAGTCGGCCGAGCCAATCGCGCCCGCGCCGGCTGCCGGCGACCACTGACGCCTGCCGGGCATCGCCGGCAACCTCGAGATGAAGCTGCAGGTCGGCGGCCGGCAGCACGCCGGCGCCGCGCTCGGGCCATTCGACCAGCAGCAGCCGCAGTTCGGCCAGTTCGTCGAGACCGAGATAGTCCAGTTCGCCCGGATCGCCGATCCGGTACAGGTCGAGGTGGGCACACTCCCCGGCCGCAAGAGGGTAACGCTCGACCAGCGTATAGGTCGGGCTGCGGATCGCGCCGCTGACGCCGAGCGCGCGCAGCAGCGCACGAGCCACCGTGCTCTTGCCGGCGCCGAGGTCGCCGTGCAGGAACAGCGTCAGGCCATGGTCGGATGGCAACGTTGCCGCCAGTGTCTGTCCCAGCGCGTCGCTGGCCGGCTGGCCACGCAGGCGCAGCCGCAGTGGTCCGGTGGCGCTCACGGATTGGCCAGCCGTCGCAGCGGCCCGAACAGATCGCGGGCGAGCAGGCCGCGCGCGCCGTCCGCCGCGGCCAGATCGCCGGCCGCGGCGTGCAGCAGCGCACCGGTCACCGCGGCCTCGAATGCTGGCCAGCGCTGCGCCAGCAGCCCGGCGATCACGCCGGTCAGCACGTCGCCCATGCCGCCGCTCGCCATGCCCGGGTTGCCGGCATCGATGATCCGCGGCGCCTCGCCCGGCCCGGCGACCAGCGTCCCGGCGCCCTTCAGCACGACGACCGATTGATAGCGAGCAACCAACTGCTCCGCGGCGCCGAACCGGTCGGCCTGCACCGCCGCCGCCGACGGCATCCCGAGCAACCGGGCCGCCTCGCCCGGATGCGGTGTCAGCACCTGTCCGGCCAGCGGTC
Organism: Lysobacteraceae bacterium; assembly: GCA_041687455.1. Taxonomy (GTDB): domain Bacteria; phylum Pseudomonadota; class Gammaproteobacteria; order Xanthomonadales; family Xanthomonadaceae; genus JAWLBY01. The sequence continues at coordinate 216,572 of JAWLBY010000005.1, forward strand.
GCGGCTCGGCGGCGAGCAGGTTCAGCGCATCGGCGTCGAGCACCATCGGCCGCTCGAAGCCGAGCAGGCGTGGAAACAGATCGCGCCCCCATTCGCCGGTGCCGAGGCCGGGGCCGAGTGCCAGCACGTCGATCCGGTGCAGCAGGTCGACCGGCAGCTCGCCATGATCGCTGCACCAGGTCATGCACTCCGGCACCGCGGCCAGCAGGCCACCGCGGTGGGCACTGCGAGTCAGTGCGCTGACCAGCCCGGCGCCGACCCGCAGCGCCGCCTCGGCAGCGAGCCGCAGCGCACCGCCGAAGCCGAGATCGCCGCCGACTACCAGCACATGGCCGTGCTCGCCCTTGTGTGCATTCGGATGTCGGGGCGGGAATGCCTGCTGCAATGCGTCGGCGTCGAGCCGCCACGCCGCGACTGGCTGGCCTTCGAACACCGCCGCGGCGACACCGAGCGGGTCGACCTCGATCACGCCGCAGTGATCACGCGCCACGCTGGTGTACAGCCCGCGCTTGCCGGCGATGAAACAGAGCGTGCGCTCGGCGTGCACTGCATTTCCAGGCACGGCGCCACGATCGGCGTCGACGCCGGACGGCACGTCGAGCGCGAACACCGGCGCAGGATGCGCGTTGATCGCATCGATCAGCGCCGCGGCTGCTGCGTCCGGCGGGCGGCACAGGCCGATCCCGAACAGCGCGTCGACGATCAGTTCGGCCGTTGGCAATGCGGCATCGGGCGCGAACGCGAGCGCTGCGCCGCCCGCTTCGGACCAGTCGTGCTGGGCCTGCCGGGCGGCGGCGTCGGCCGGCACCCGCGACTGCAACGCCAGCAGTTGCACATCGAAGCCGGCCGCTCGCGCCAGCCGCGCCAGCACGTAGCCATCGCCGCCGTTGTTGCCGCCGCCGCAGACGACCAGCAACCGTCGCGCCTGCGGCCAATGCCGGCGCAGGCGTTCGAATGCAGCCGCGCCGGCCCGGCACATCAGCGTGTAGCCATCGATGCGTTCGTGCTGGATCGCCGCGCGGTCGATCTCGCGCACGGTATCGCAGCGGTACAGCGGCTGGGGGATCGGCATGCGTCGATTCTATGCCGGGCGGTCGCGACGGCGACACGCGGCAGTTCGGCACGGTCGGACACCGTTGCGCCACGGTCGCCGTTGCAACAGGCTATGCGACCCTCGTCAGCGGCACCGGGCCGCGACGCCGCGCACCGCCATGGATCCCGTTTCGTTCGACTACCGCGCACTTGCCGCACAGATCCGCGACTGGGCGGCCGAGCTCGGCTTCCAGGCGGTCGGCATCGCCGACGTCGCACTCGATGCCGATGCGGCACACCTCGACGCGTGGCTGGCGAACGGCTTCCACGGCGACATGGATTACATGCAGCGGCACGGCACGCGCCGGTCGCGACCGGACGAACTGGTGCCCGGCACCGTGCGGGTGATCTCGGCACGGATGGACTACTGGCCCGGCGGCAGCGAAGCCCCGGCAGCAGTGCTCGCCGATCCCGAGCGCGCCTACATCTCGCGCTACGCGCTCGGCCGCGACTACCACAAGCTGCTCCGCCGCCGGTTGCAGCAACTGTCCGAGCGCATCGCCGGCACAGTCGGCCCGTTCGGTTATCGCGTATTCACCGATTCGGCGCCGGTGCTGGAAAAAGCCCTGGCCCGCAACGCCGGACTCGGCTGGATCGGCAAGCACAGCAACCTGATCGACAAACGCAGCGGCAGTTATTTTTTCCTCGGCGAGATCTACACCGACCTGCCACTGCCGGTCGACGCGGCAGCCACCGAACATTGCGGCACCTGCACGCGCTGCCTGCCGGCCTGCCCGACCGGCGCGATCGTCGCGCCGTATCAGGTCGACGCACGGCGCTGCATTTCCTACCTGACGATCGAACTGCACGGACCGATTCCCGAGCCGCTGCGCCCGGCGATCGGCAATCGGATCTATGGCTGCGACGACTGCCAGCTCGTCTGCCCGTGGAACAAGTTCGCCCGGCTCAGCGCCGAACCGGATTTCCGCGCCCGCCACGCGCTCGACGACGTCCGCCTGATCGAGCTGTTCAACTGGGACGAAGCGACCTTCCTGAGTCGCACCGAAGGCTCGGCGATCCGCCGGATCGGCTGGGAACGCTGGTTGCGCAACATCGCGGTCGCGCTCGGCAACGGTCCGCCGAGCGAGCAGGCAATCGCGGCGCTGCTGCGCCGAGCCGAGCATCCGTCGGCGCTGGTCCGCGAGCATGTGCAATGGGCGCTGGCGCGTCTGCAGTCGGCAGCGGCCACTGCCGACTGATCGTCAACGGCGACGGCGGATCTCGCCGAGCAGTTCGGCCGTGACCGGGTCGGACGGCAGCGCTGCCGAGTCGTCTCCAACCGCCGGCAGCAAGCGACCGGCGATCGTCTTGCCGAGTTCGACTCCCCACTGGTCGAACGCATCGATCTGCCACAGCACCGACTGCAGGTAGACGCTGTGTTCGTGCAGCGCCAACAGCGCCCCGAGCGATTCCGGCGTCAACGCGTCGAGCAGCATCAGCGTGTGCGGCCGGTTGCCGGGGTAGTGCCGGTGCGGATCATCGCTGGCCGAACCGTTGGCGAGTGCCTCGCTCTGCGCCAGCAGATTGGCCAGCAGTGCGTGGTGGTTGTCCGGATGGGCATGGTCGGGCCGCACGACGCCGATCAGGTCGGCCGGCAAGGTGTCGGTGCCCTGGTGCAGGGCCTGGAAGAAGCTGTGCTGGCAGTCGGTTCCGGCTCCACCCCACAGCACCGGCACGGTGCCACAGCCGACCGGCAGGCCATCGCGACGCACCGACTTGCCGAGGCTTTCCATCGTCAACTGCTGCAGATAGGCCGGCAACAGCCGCAGACGCTCGTCGTAAGGCAGGATCGCGTGGCTGTCGTACCCGAGTGCGTTGCGGTTCCAGATCGAGGTCAGCGCCTGACGGACGACCAGATTGTCGGCCAGCGGCGTTTGCAGCGCGTGGCGGTCGATCATCGCGGCACCCGAATGCAGCCGATCGAATCCGTCGGCGCCGATCGCGAGCCGGATCGCGAAGCCGACCGCCGACCACAACGAGTAGCGGCCACCGACCCAGTCCCACATCGGCAACACCTGGGCGGCCGGCACACCGAACGCGGCGGCCCGCTCGACATTGGCCGACACCGCGTACAGATGCCGGGGATCACCGAGCCAGTCGCGCAGCAGTGTTCCGTTCAGCAGTGTTTCCTGGGTGCCGAAACTCTTTGACACCAGTACCGCGGCGCTGCGTCGCGGCTCCAGTGTCGCCAGCAGGTGCTGCGCTGCGTGACCGTCGACGTTGCTGAGGAAATGGATCCGGAAGCGCCCGGCGCCATGATCGCGCAACGCATCGACCGCCAGCCGCGGTCCGAGATCGGATCCGCCGATACCGACGTTGACGATGTCGGTGACCTCGCTGGCGATCAGCGCGTCGGCAAGCGCCTCGATCCGCTCGCGGGCGGCCAGCGCCTGCTGCTGGGCGGCGCGGGCAGCGGGCCCGTTGCCGATTTCGCCACGCAGCGCGGTATGCAGCGCGGCGCGCTGCTCGGTGAAGTTGACCGGCTCGCCGTCGACCAGCGCCTGCAGTGCCTGCGGCCAGCGCGCGCCGTCGGCGATCTGCAGCAAGGCCTGCCAGGCCGGGCCGTCGATCCGCTGTCGGGCATAGTTCGCATACAGCGGCCCGACCCGCCACGCCAGCGATCGACTGCGGCCCGGATCGTCGACCGCCAGCGCAGTCAGCGGACGATCGAGCAGTCGCGCGGCCTCGAAAGCCAGCGTGTCGAGCCAGGCAGAGGTCTGCATTCGAACGCATCTCCGTTGCGGTGGGGCGCCCGGGTGCTGTTGCCAATTCGCAACAACCCAAACCATGGCGCGGTCCGGACAGTATAGGCAGCGACCGGCTGTCTCACCGCTGAGTCCGAACGATGCAGGAAATGCCTTGTACTTCAATGCATTGCGGGATTCGCTCAAGAACCGTGGGCGAAAAAAAACCCTCGTCTTCGACGAGGGTCAGATCGGAGTGACGATTACCAAACAATGCGCCCTGCTGCCGCCGGAGTTCGCGCATGGCGCGGAGATCCGTCGGCGTGGTCAATTTACGACAGCGGTACGAAAAACGCAACAGATCGTTTGCCGATACCGGGCCGCCTCGATCAATGACGCAGATCGCCGTGAATCCCGGGCCTGGCAGCTGTACGCGAACGGCGGCCGGCCGGACGCGCCGTCAGAAGCTGAACGGCGCGCTACGGCTCGTCTGCGGCGATGTTGTCGATCAGCCGGGTCCGGCCGATCCGGGCCGCCGCCAGCGCGACCAGGTCCGGCACCGTCACGGCCGGACCGCCGAGCGGGTGTTCGAGCGCCGATTCGGCACGCAGTACCGCGTAATCGGGCTGGAGCCCTGCCTGCTGCAGCCGCTCGCCCGCGATGGCCTCGATCGCCTCGACGGCCTCGCCTCGGCGGGCGGCCTCGAGCATGAAACGCAGGGTTCGCGACAGCTCGGCGGCGCGCTCCCGCTGATCGGGTTCGAGATACTGGTTGCGGGAACTCATCGCCAGTCCGCTCGGCTCGCGGCGGGTCGCCGCTGCGACGATCTCGACCGGCAGCGCCACGTCGCGGACCAGTCGACGGATCACCTGCAGTTGCTGCAGATCCTTGCGACCGAATACCGCGACGTCCGGCTGCACCATGTTCAACAGCCGCAGCACGATCGTCGCGACGCCGGCGAAGTGGCCGGGCCGGAACGCGCCGCACAGCACCTCGGACAAGCCCGGCACCTCGACCCGCACGGCACCGGCCGGGCCGTACGGGTACATCGTCGCCACATCCGGCACGAACAGCGCGGCGCAGCCGGCACGCGACAGCCCGGCGGCGTCCTGCTCCGGCGTGCGCGGGTAACGATCGAAATCCTCGTTCGGACCGAACTGGGTCGGATTGACGAACACGCTGGCGACCACCCGGTCGGCCCGCGCACGTGCAAGTTCGATCAGGCTGTAATGGCCGGCGTGCAGGTTGCCCATGGTCGGAACGAATCCGACCCGCAAACCGTCGCGGCGCCATTCGCCGACCTGCGCGCGCAGCGCGGCCACGCTGTCGAAGATGTGCATCGCGTCGTTCACTCGAAGCAGTGCTCGGCGGCCGGGAAGCTGCCGTCCTGCACTGCGGCGAGGTACGCGCGCACGGCACCGTCGACGGAACCGCCGACGGCGAGAAAGTCACGAACGAAACGCGGCCGCCGGCCCGGCGTGACGCCCAGCAGGTCGTGCAGCACCAGCACCTGGCCGTCGCACTCGGGGCCAGCGCCGATGCCGATGGTCGGGATCGGCAGCGCCGCCGTGACCTCGGCCGCCAGTGCGCGCGGCACGCACTCGAGCACCAGCAGCTCGGCGCCGGCTTCGACCACCGCCTGCGCCTCGGCCCGCAGCCGGTCGGCAACCGCCTGCTCACGCCCCTGCACCTTGAAGCCACCGAGCCGGTGCACCGACTGCGGGGTCAGCCCGAGATGCGCGCAGACCGGAATCTCGCGCTCGGTCAGGAAGCGGATCGTGTCGATCACGTGGCCACCGCCCTCGAGCTTGACCATCGCCGCGCCGCCCTGCCCGATCAGCCGGGCCGCGCCATCGAGCGCACGCTCGGCCGTCGCGTAGCTCGCGAACGGCATGTCGGCGATCAGCAACGCCCGCGACGCGCCTCGCGCGACCGCCCGTGTGTGGTACAGGACGTCGTCGACGCTGACCGACAGCGTGGTGCGTGCACCCTGCACGACCATGCCCAGCGAATCGCCGACCAGCAACATGTCGACCCCGGCCGCATCGAGGCAGGCGGCGAAGCTGGCGTCGTAGCAGGTCAGCATGCTGAGCCGGCGGCGCTCGGCCTTTCGGCGGCGCAGCGACGGCACGGTGACGGGAGGTTGCGGCGGCACGGACTCGGCGGCGTACATGGTTCATTGCTCGTGAAGGGCCGGGAACGGCACAGGCCGACCGGGCCGCGATGGGGCGCTAGTGACCTGTTCCGCAGGCTCGCCGGATAACGGACGATCGATCCTCCCGGCGAAGGCCCGGAGCCGGACCGACCTTCGAAAACAGCAGGATCGGCCGCGGCGGTCGCCGGAACGACGGCCCGGATCGGTGCAGGACGTCGCAGGACAACGTCTAGCCTAGCGCTTCGACGCTGGAGCGATCCAGTCGACGGCACAGGTCGCGCAGCGCGCCATGTCCGGGGACGTGCAAATCCGGCGCCAGCTCGGCCAACGGAACCAGCACGAACGGCCGCTGCGGCAGGCGTGGATGCGGCACCTGCAGTTGCTCGGTGTCGAGCTGCAGATCACCGTACAGCAACAGGTCGAGATCGAGCACGCGCGGCCCCCAGCGCTCGCGACGCTCGCGTCCGGCCGCCTGCTCGATCGCCAGCAGGCCCTGCATCAGCGCGTCCGGCGGCAATGCCGTGACGATCTCGGCGACCGCATTGATGAAATCCGGCTGCGCGATCGGACCCCACGGCGCGCTGCGATAGAAGGTCGAGCACGCCTGCAGCCGGGTTTCGGGCAACGACTCGATGGCGGCCAGCGCACGACGCAGCTCAGCAACCGGATCGCCGAGATTGCCGCCGAGTCCGATGAATGCGCGAACCGCGACGCTCATGCCTGCGGCGGAGACTCGGCGCGGTCACGCGGCCGACGCCGCCGGCGACGCCGCTTGGCCGGCGGCTCGGCAGTCGCCTGGCTGACCAGCCGATCGCCGAGCTCGTCCGGAGCAAGCTGTTGCGCATCGCGCCAGAACAGCGCTTCCGCTTCGAGCTCCGGCACCACTGCAGCCCGCAGTTCGAGGAAGTCGAACCCGGCGCGGAAGCGCGGATGCGACAACAGGCGGAACACCCGCTTGCGCTGCCGCGACGCAAAGCGCGACTGCATGAGCCAGATCTCCTGCATCGGCAGGCTGAAACGCCGCGGGATCGCCACTCGTTCGGTTTCGCGCAGCAGCACGCGATCGGCCGCACGCTGTTCGGCGACCGCCATCTCGAAGCCGTCCTGCAGCATCCGCTGCAGCGTGCCGGCATAGGCCGGCCACAACAGCGCGGCGAACAGGAACGCCGGCGTCACCGGACGGCCTTCGGCCACCCGCCGGTCGGTATTGCGCATCGCCTGCAACACCAGCGCCCGGCACAGTCCGCTGGCATCGGCGGCGATTGCGCGCGCGGTGTCCGGCAAGAGCGCCGGAATCAGTCCATGTGCCTCGAGTGCGAGATAGCTCGCCTCGGCATGGCCGGCCATGAACAGTTTCTGCGACTCGTCGAACAGGCGTGCACTCGACACCGTTTCGAGCAGACCGGCCAGCCGCGGAATCGGTTCGGCGGCCGACGGGTCGATCGAGAAACCGAGCTTTGCCGCCAGCCGTACCGCGCGCAGCATCCGGACCGGATCCTCGCGGTAACGCGCTTCGGGATCGCCGATCAGGCGCAGCACGCGACGCTCGACATCCTCGAAGCCGCCGACGAAGTCGCGCACCGAAAAATCGTCGATCGCGTAGTACAGCGCGTTCGCGGTGAAGTCGCGGCGCACCGCGTCTTCCTCGATCGAGCCGTAGATGTTGTCGCGGATCAGTCGGCCGTCTGCCAGTTCGCGATCGCCGCTGCCGTCGTCGCCGTGCGCACGGAACGTCGCGACCTCGACGATCTCCGGCCCGAAGATCACATGCGCGAGGCGGAAACGGCGGCCGATCAGCCGGCAGTTGCGGAACAACTGCTTGACCTGCTCGGGCGTCGCGTCGGTCGCGATGTCGAAGTCTTTCGGCGCGCCACCGATCAGCAGGTCACGCACCGCGCCGCCGACCAGATAGCCGGAGAAGCCCGCATCGCGCAATCGATACAGGACACGCAACGCATTGGGACTGATCTGTTTGCGCGATATGCAGTGCGAATCACGCGGAATCACGCGTGCTGTCACGCGGCTGGGCTCGATGTTGGAATGCACGGCGTCCTGATCGACCGGCGGGCGATGGATCGGCAACGTTGGCGCCGACGCCGCCCGGTGGGCAAGAAGATCGGGCAGCAAGCGCCCGAAGATTCCCGTGCGCGATGATTGCGCTGTTTTCGGGATCCCGCTATCCTAGCCGTTCTGCTTCGCGCTGTTCAACGCGCTCCCTTCGTCTAGTGGTCCAGGACATCGCCCTCTCAAGGCGGGAACACGAGTTCGAACCTCGTAGGGAGCGCCATTTCTTCTCTCTGCTGCGAGTCGCACGATGCCCTTCGTCGTTACCGAGAACTGCATCAAGTGCAAGTACACCGATTGCGTCGAAGTCTGCCCGGTCGACTGTTTCCACGAGGGCCCGAATTTCCTCGTGATCGATCCGGAAGAGTGCATCGACTGCACGCTGTGTGAGCCGGAATGCCCGGCCAATGCCATCTTCCCGGAGGATGACGTGCCGGCCGGCCAGGAGCAGTTCATCGCGCTCAATGCCGAGCTCGCGAAGGACTGGCCTGTGATCACGACCCGCAAGGACGCCCCGCCGGATGCCGCCGAATGGGACGGCAAGCCGGGCAAACTGCCGCTACTCGAACGCTGAGCCGGCGCGACCGCCCGGCTGAAACCCGGGCAGATGCGTTGATCCGGCTCCCGATCGGCGAGAGAAGAGCTGGGAGCAGGTCCTGCGTTGCGTGCTGATCGGGAGCTGTCGCTGCTGACGCATCGATTCGATGGCTGACGGCACGCCTGCGAACTCGCAGGCGCGAGACGCATCGGCAGACCAGCGCAATATCTACCCCGGACCGCCGCTCAAACAGTCCCGGGCCACAGCATTGGGTCCGGATTATCGGACCACCTCACGTTCCGCAGCCGACGCGCCGGACCCGGCCGGCACGCCTCGCGTGGCGATCAGCCCAGCCGCTGCCGCAGCAGGCCGAGCAGCCGTTGCGCGGCGGAGCCGCTCGCAACCGCGCCGTCGGTGGTCGCCGCGCTGATCCGGCTGCTGTCGCCTTCGGCCGACACGCGGATCAGGAACTCCTCGCCGCCGAAGCGGACCCCGTAGGCCGACAGCACCTGCGCACGGTCGGTCACCTCGACCCCTTCGATGCGTTCCAGCGCGAGGCCGACCCGACGCCAGACGCTGTCGGCAGCATCGGCAACCACGAACGGCGCCGAGGCCGACCCGGCGCTGGCGCTGGCCGAGCGAGCCGGCGAACCGGCCACGGTCGGCAGGCTCATGGTCGGGTCGGTCTGCGGCACGTCGAGATCGGGCGGCACTTCCAGCGGACGCGACTCCGGCGAACGCTGATAGCCGCTGTCGGTCCGCATCCAGCCGCAGCCACCGGTGCTGAGCAGTGCCGCGACAAGAAGGGCGAGCGGCAGGGCGCGGACAGACTTGCCCGCGAACGAACTCGGCGATTGGCTGATCGGGTGCATCCGTTTACTCCTGCAGCTTTCGTTGGATCAGGCCGCCGCAGCGGCCAGACATTCGCTCTCGATCTGGCGTGCCGACACGATCGCCGCATCGACCGCGCCGCGGTGACAAGCGGACAAGGGTAACAGGGGCAGCCGCAGACTGTCGGCAATGCCGTCGAGCGATGCGAGCAGCGCCTTGGCCGGAATCGGATTCGGCTCGATCCCGAGCAGCTCATACAGCGGCTGCAGTCGACCATCGAACGCCGACGCCGCCGGATCGCCGGCCCGCGCCATGTCGCACAGCCGGCGGAATGCCGCCGGCACGATGTTCGACGCCACCGAAATGACACCGTCTGCACCGTCGAGCATCGCCCGCGCCGCGGTCGGATCGTCGCCGCTCAGCACGGTGAAGCCGGGACGGCGCAGCGCCAGCAGTGCCGCCATCCGGCCCGGTGCGGCATTCGCCTCCTTGATCCCGATCACTGCCGGCAGATCGACCAGCTCGGCCACCGTATCGGGCTGCAGGTCGACGCCGGTACGGCTCGGCACGTTGTACAGCACGACCGGCAACCCGCCATCGGCCGCCACCGCGCGGTAATGCGCGAGCAGGCCGGCCTGGGTCGGTCGCACGTACGGCGGCGTGACCACCAGTGCCGCATCAGCCCCGGCTTCGCGTGCGCGGCGGGTCTGGCGAATCGTCTTCGCGGTAGCCGAAAGACCGGTCCCGGCCAGCACCGGCACTCGCCCTGCCACCGCGGACACCGCGGCCTGAAGCAGTGCGGTGTATTCGTCGTCGTCGAGCGCGGCCGCCTCGCCAGTCGAACCAGCCACGACCAGTGCCTGCGTACCGCCGGCCAACTGCCGCTCGATCATCCGCCGGTAACCGACCAGGTCGAGCGCGCCGTCGGGGCTGAACGGCGTCACGAGAGCGGTGATGCTGCCAGAAAGCTGCACGTCGTCATTCCGGTCGCGGGGCCGGCGATGTTACTTGCGGGCCGAGACAGCCGGCAAGTATCCTGCGACCTTGATGGCAGGCGGATTTTTCGCCCGGCCGAGCGACTGCAGACGAACTCTGCACGAGCGCGCATCGGCCGGCCCCGCGACCGCCCTGCCCCCCTTGGAGCCAGACTCCGCCGCTCCTGGAATGCCTGCCTTGACCGAACCGTCGCCGCGTCCGAACACCAACGAAAACTACCTGCTGATCAACGCGTTCGCGACCCACCCCGATTCGCCGCTGCTCGCCGTGTCGCGCCGGATTGCCGACTCCGGCTGCAACCTGGTCGATGCGCGACTGGCCACGGTCGGACGCGACGTCTCGGTACTCGCGCTCGCGATGGGATCGTGGGACGCCGTCGCCAAGCTCGAATCGTCGCTGGGCCGGCTCGAACGCGAGGAAGGCTTCCGGCTGGTCTATTACCGGACCGGGCCGAAGCCGCTGCAGAGCGACCTGCTGCCGTACATCGTCGAGGTCGTCGCCGCCGACAAGCAGGGCATCCTGTTCCAGTTGGCGGATTTTTTCGCCGGCCAGGGCATCACGATCGAATCGCTGTCGAGCTCGCGTTACCGCGCGATGCAGACCGGCGCCGACATGTTCTCGGCGCAGATGACGGTCGGCATTCCGGCGACCATGCACATCGCCGCCCTGCGCGACGATTTCCTCGAGTTCTGCGATCACCTGAATCTCGACGCGATCATGGATCCGATGAAGTTCTAGGAGCTTCCGCGTGCTCAATCCCGGCGACAAGGTGCCCGACATCGAGATCATGCTGACGCATGGCGGCAGCAAGCGTCTGTCCGACTTTTCCGCCCGCTGGCTCGTGCTGTATTTCTATCCGAAGGACAGCACCCCGGGCTGCACGACCGAAGGCATCGATTTCAATGCGCGGCTGGACGAGTTCCGCAGCGCCGGCGCCGAGATCCTCGGCGTGTCGCGCGACAGCCTGCGCTCGCACCAGAACTTCTGCAGCAAGCACGGCTTCGGCTTCGACCTCGTCTCCGATGCCGATGAATCGCTGTGCCGGGCGTTCGGCGTGATCAAGGAAAAGAACATGTACGGGCGCCGCGTGCTCGGCATCGAGCGCAGCACCTTTCTGATCGACCCCGCCGGCGTTGTCCGCGAAGCGTGGCGGCCGGTCAAGGTCAAGGACCACGCCGCCAGCGTGCTGTCCCGTCTGCAGTCACTGGCCACCCGGTGACGCCAACCACTTCGCGCAGCGGTCGGCGGACAGCGAGGTCCTGCCGGCGCGCGCCTTCGCGTGTGCAGGGAGCCGACCGATGATGACCCGAGCCAAGCGCATCTACGTGCTCGACACGAACGTGCTGATGCACGATCCGACCGCACTGTTCAAGTTCGAGGAACACGACGTGTTCCTGCCGATGATGGTGCTCGAGGAACTCGACGCTGCGAAGAAAGGCCACTCCGAGGCGAGCCGCAATGCACGCCAGGTCAGTCGTTTCATCAACGAGCTGATCGAGGCGCACGGCAGCGGCCGGATCGAGGACGGTCTGGTGCTGCACCGGCCGCAGGCGCTGAACCTCGGCAAGGCCGGCCGGATCGGCCGGCTCCATTTCCAGACCCAGCCGGTCGCGCCCGGCGAGCGCTTCGGCACCGTGATGCCGGACAACCAGATCCTCGGCGCGATTCTCGCCTTGCGTGCCGAGCATCCGGAAACGGAAGTCGTGCTGGTGTCGAAGGACATCAACCTGCGGATCAAGGCATCGATCTGCAACGTCGTCGCCGAAGACTACGAGAACGATCGCGCGCTCGACGACTTCAACCTGCTGTATGCCGGGTATTCGGAGCTCGCGGCCGATTTCTGGGACCGCCACGAGAAGGAGCTGCGCTCGTGGACCGAACGCGGCCGGACGATGTACGAGCTGCGCCGGCTCGACGACGAGAGCTGGCACCCGAACCAGTTCCTGAGCCTGCCGGGTGACGACGAGATCGAGCTGCGGGTGATCCGGATCGACGGCGATCGCGTGCAGTTGCAGGTGGTCGACGACTATCGGCACAACCAGCACGCCGTCTGGGGCATTTCGGCGCGCAACCGCGAACAGAACTTCGCGATCAATGCACTGATGGACCCGGAGATCGACTTCGTTACCCTGCTCGGAACCGCCGGCACCGGCAAGACGCTGCTCGCGCTGGCGGCCGGCATGGCGCAGACGATGGACCAGCAGCGTTATCGCGAGATCATCATGACCCGCGCGACGGTATCGGTCGGTGAGGACATCGGCTTCCTGCCCGGCACCGAAGAAGAAAAGATGACGCCGTGGATGGGTGCGCTGACCGACAACCTCGAAGTGCTGACCCACACGCAGGAAGGCGGCGCCTGGGGACGCGCCGCCACCAACGACCTGCTCGCCGCGCGGATCAAGATCCGCTCGATGAATTTCATGCGCGGCCGGACCTTCCTCAATCGCTGGGTCATCGTCGACGAGGCGCAGAACCTGACACCGAAACAGATGAAGACTCTGCTGACCCGCGCCGGTCCAGGCACCAAGATGATCTGCCTCGGCAATGTCGAGCAGATCGACACGCCGTACCTGACCGAAACCACGTCCGGCCTGACCTACGCCGTCGACCGGTTCAAGAACTGGAACCATTCGGCGCACATCACGCTGAAGCGGGGCGAACGCTCGCGGCTGGCCGATTACGCCTCGGAAGTGCTCTGACGGCAGGACGATGCAGGCTTTCGATGTCATCGTGGTCGGCGCCGGTGTCGCCGGCCTCTGCACCGCGCTCGCTGCCGCGCCACGCCGCGTGCTGCTGGTATGTCGCGGGCGTCCCGGCAGCGACGGCTCGAGTGCATGGGCACAGGGCGGCATCGCGGCCGCGGTCGGCGACGGCGACGACTGGAAGCAGCACTACGACGACACGCTGCGCGCCGGTGCCGGACACAACCTGCGTGCCGCGGTCGAGCGGCTGACACAGTCGGCACCGGACACGATCGGCTGGCTGCAACAGCTCGGGCTCGCCTTCGATCGCGACGGCGAGCGGCCGGCACTCGGGCGCGAGGGCGGCCATCTGCGCCATCGCATCCTGCATTCCGGCGGCGACGCCACCGGCGCCTGCCTGATGCGGACACTGGCCGCCGCGTTGTCCCGTTCATCGCATGTCACCGTCATCGATGGCTGCGACCTCGAGGGCCTGTTGCTGTGCGGCTCACAGGTCTGCGGCGTCAGCGTTCGCGATGCCGGAGGCCGCTCGGTCGAGTACGGCGCGGCCGCGGTCGTGCTGGCGACCGGGGGCATCGGCGGACTGTATCGCTACACCACCAATCCGGGTTGCGTCGACGGCGCCGGCCTCGCACTGGCGATAGCGGCCGGTGCCGCGACTGCCGATCTCGAGTTCGTGCAGTTCCATCCGACCGCACTGGCCCCGAACGGCAGCGAGGGCGGCCAGCGGCTGCCGTTGGTCACCGAGGCGCTGCGTGGCGCCGGCGCGGTGCTGGTCGACGGCGGCGGGCGCCGGCTGATGGCCGGACTGCATCCGATGCAGGACCTCGCGCCGCGCGATGTGGTGTCGCGTGCGGTCTGGCACGCGCAGGCCGACGGCATCGCGGTGTATCTCGACGCGCGGATGCTCGGCAATGCGTTCCGCCGCCGCTTCCCCACCGTGCATGCGCTGTGCGCGGCACAGGGTATCGATCCGCTGCGGCAGCCGATCCCGATCATTCCGGCTCAGCACTTCCACATGGGCGGCGTGCGGGTCGACCTGGAGTCACGCAGCAGCCTGGACGGCCTGTTCGCGGTCGGTGAGGTCGCCTGCAATGGCGTGCATGGGGCAAACCGGCTGGCCAGCAACTCGTTGCTCGAAGGTGCCGTGTTCGGCCGCGCGCTCGGCGCCCGACTTGCTGCAGCACTGCCGTCCCCGGCGCGCGGCTCGACCCGTGGCGTTCGGCTGCGACCGGCAGCCGATGACGCAGCTCGGCTGCGACTGCGGGCGCTGTTGTGGCGTGGACTGGGACTGTTGCGTGATGCTCCCGGCATCCGCTCGGTGATCGACACTATTGCGGCCGACCATGCGCTCGGCGAATGCTGGCAGGGCCAGCTCGCGACGCATCTGGCGACCTCGGCACTGGCCCGACCCGAATCGCTCGGCAGCCATCATCGCAGCGACGCGCCGCATCTCGCGCGCGCCTGACAGCGCGCGGCGCCTCCGACCAAGAGCCATCGGGACAGCGGGCGGCGATAGCTGGCCGCCGCTCCCCTCCCACACCACCCGGCATACGGGTCCGCACCGGGCGGTTTGTCCACCGAGGCGGTCGAAGCAGGCGATCGGCAGCACTGCGTTCATCAGCATCGCGCTGTTACGCCACCACTGATGCAGATTCGCCGCGATCGTGCCCGACCGGCGATGCGCCAAGAAATCAAAAAAAAGGCTTCCTCGCGGAAGCCTTCAATTCAAGCCCTGGTTGATCGATGGAAGCGGTCGCGACTCAGAACCGCAATCGCCACTGCGCGTCGAATTCGTATTGCGCGTCGCCGCTGAAATTGTGCTGCACGTACGGCGCCGTGCCGAGAAAGTAGCTTGCCGGCGAATAGCTGGCGGCGAAGCGCAGTTCGCCGAAACGGCCGAAATTCTGCTCGAACCCGAGCGCGACATTGATGTCGGAATACTGGTCGGACAGCGCGCGATCGAGCACCGCCGAGGTCGGACGCGGCTGCTGCTGGGTCGAATAACGCAACGACCAGCGTCCACCATTACCGGTCGCGCGTGCCGCCTCCAGCGACAGCACGGTCAGGTCGCGCCAGGCGAACTCGGGCGAACCGCCGTCACCGAGCAGCGCGAGGAATCGCACCGGCAATGCCGCCGTAGTGAACGCGTCGACCTCGCTGTAGAACACCCGGCGGACGTCGACGCCGAACTCGGTGCGCGCCATCGGCGACCAGCGCAGTCCGCCCTGCAGGAAACCGGGGATGTCGAAGTCTCCGGGCTCGGAGTAGACGCCTCGGTAGGTCTTGAAGGCGTCCATCTCGAGTCGCGACTGCAACGTCAGCGACCAGTCGAGCGAATCCCCAAGCCGGCGATCCAGCGCCAGCCGCACGCCGGAACCGGTCGCTGTTTCCTGGCTGCCGTTGCGCACGACACCGATTCGCGGCGGCGCTTCGCTCAACTCGTCGCTGCCGAAACCGGGCGTCGCGAAACGCTGGTGGGCGGCGATCGCGGTCAGGCTCAGCGCGCCGTCGCCGCCGACCGGGCGGACCAGTGTGGTCGCCTTGTACGAGGCCTGGAACGTCGCGGTGTCGCGCAGCGGCGAATCTTCGCGCCGCTCGTCGAAACCGAAATTACCGTTGCCGGCCGCGATCTGCACGGCACCGAACGGCGACATCGCCACGCCGACGACATTCGTGGTGCGCTGCACGAGACGTCCGCGCTCGACATCGAGCACGCTGGGAGGCCGCACCTGGCCGGCAGCGGCCCAGGTGTAGTTCGGCGATACCGCCTGTTGCGCATAGGCACGCCAGACGGCGAGCGAGCCGTCCGTCGCACTGGCTGCACACGGCAGCAACAGCGAACAGGCCAGAGTCAGGGTCGAGGGGCGCATCAGTAGCGGCAACGCAACGCCGAGGCAATGATGAGTGGGCGAAGTATGGTGAAAAGCCAACAGCCGGTCAACGAGCCCGGCCGCGACGCACGCCCCGCGGACAGGCTATCGTGACGTGATCCAATCGACCTTGTGGCAGGAATGCAACACACATCACATTCGCACCGCCGCCGATCGGTACTGACGATTGCCGGCTCCGATTCCGGCGGCGGCGCCGGCATCCAGGCCGACCTGCGAACGATCGCCGCCCACGGCCTGCACGGTGTGTGCGCGATCACCGCGATCACCGCCCAGAACACCCGCGGAGTCAGCGCGATCCACGGCTGCCCGGCCGAGATCGTGGTCGCCCAGATCGAGTCGGCATTCGACGACTTCGAGGTCGGCGCGATCAAGATCGGCATGCTGGCGAGCGCACCGCTGATCCGGACCATCGCCACGACGCTGCGCCGGTGGCCGGACGTGCCGATCGTTCTCGATCCGGTCATGGTCGCAAGCTCCGGCGCGCGGCTGCTGGAAACCGATGCACTCGGCGCGCTGATCGGCGACTTGCTGCCGCTGGCGGCGCTGGTCACGCCGAACCTGCCGGAGGCCGAATTGCTGCTCGGTCGCTCGGCAGCGATCGATCGCGAGGCGATGCCCGCCGCGGCTGCGGCGCTGCGCCGGCTCGGCGCGCGCGCCGTGCTGCTCAAGGGCGGCCATCTGGACGACGACACGCTGGTCGACCTGCTCAGCGACGGCAACGGCGAATACGGTTTCGAGCACTCGCGGCTGGCCGTCGAAGGCCACGGCACCGGCTGCACCCTGTCGTCGGCGATTGCCTGCCGACTGGCGACGGGCATGTCGCTGATCGAGGCCTGCCGGACCAGTTGCGACTACATTCACGCCGCGCTGCGCGGCGCCTATCGGCCGGGTCGCAGCGCGTTGGCGGTACTCGATCACTTCTGTGACATTCCGCACGTTTCGACCTAAACTCCCGGGTTTGCTTCAGTTCAGGAGATCTGCTGATGCATCCGCTACTCACCCTCGCCGCGGCAGCCGCGTTGTCAGTCGTCGCGCAGACTGCGCAGGCCGAGCCGGCGCCGATCAAGGTCGATCCGACCGAACTCGATTTCCAGCCGCTCGGCGTTCGCGCCGGCGCCAAGTCGGCCGGCAGCCAGATCCCGCCGCCGCGACGCTCCGAACGTGTGCCGATCCGGATCGAAATACGCGAACGGATCGACGGCGAGGGCCGCAGCCACATCGAATGCGACGGCGGTGCCGGTTCGCATGCGCCGGCGACAGTCAACGTACCGGAGGCGTCCCGATGAGCCGCCGCCGGATCGCCGCCTCGCTGCTCGCCCTCGGCTCTCTCTCGTCGGCCGGCGCAGTCGAACTGCAGGCCGGCCAGCCGCTCGCAATCGACCTGCCGGCCAGTTCGTTCACGCGCTCGGTGTTCATCGACGTACCGGCCGGTGCCGAGCGCCTGACGATCGAACTCGACGCCGGGAATGCGGCGCAGAATGTCGACCTGCTTGCGCGTTTCGACCGCGCGTTCCCGGCCAGCGCCGGCAACGGCACCCCGGAACCGTTGTTTCTCGCCGACCAGTCGCATTTCCTGTCCGCGAGCAGCGGCGGCAGCGAGCGGATCGTGATCAGCCGCAGCAGCCGGCAGCCGCTGCGCGAAGGCACCCTGCACCTGGCGCTGCTGAACTTCAGCTCGTCGGCCGCGCCGGTCACGCTGCGCGCCAGCTACGGCAGTGCCGACGACTACTTGCCGATCGAGGTCTTGTTCGACGACACCAGTGACGGCTGCGATGTCGCCGGCTGGAACGATTCGACCGCCAAGGCTCCGGTTCGCGGCAATACCGGCACCACGCTCGGCCAGCAGCGCCGGCTCGCATTGATCGAGGCCGCCCGGCTGCTGAGCGCCGAGTTGCAGCCGAACGCGGTGATCCGGGTGCAGGCCTGCTGGGAGACGCTCGAATACACCGCAAATGGCGGCGGCACGCTGGCCCACGCCGGACCGACCTACCTGTTCATCAACGACGGCAGCCTCGAACAGCGCCTGCCGACGCTCGACGCCCGCCATGTCGCGCAGACCGGCGCGGTCGCCGCGCACCAGAGCGGCACTGAGACCTGCCGGCTCGGCGTGTCGCGCAGCGGCGCGCAGGACAGTTGCGCCAACCCGGTCCCGGACGTGCAGGCGGCATTCAACTACAAGGTCGACCAGGTCAAGTCGTTTGATTACGGCTTCACCGGCACCAGTCCCGGCGAGTCCAGCTTCGTGTCGACGGCGATGCACGAGATCGCGCACGGACTAGGCTTCCTGGCCCTGCTCGACCTGTCTACCAACGTCGGCCGCCAGCACGCATTCATCAATGGCCAGCCGTACGACGACGCCTACGGGCGCCACGTGCGCTGGGCCAGCGCGTTTCCGCAACGCGACGAGGAGCTGCTGCGACTGCCGGAGCAGGATCGGGTGACGGCAGTCACTTCGCTGTCATACCTGCGGTTCTCCGGCAGCAACTCGCTGGCCTCGCAGGCCAACCCGTTCCGCACCTTTCCGGCGCCCGATTCGTACGTGCAACTGCATGCGCCGGCTTCGATCGTGCCGGGCTCGACGCTGTCGCACCTGTCGTCCGTCCCGACACCGGGCCAGCTCATGAATGCATCGATCAGCGCCAGCGCCCCGCGTACGCTCGGTCTGGCCCTCGACGTGCTGCGCGACGTCGGCTGGGATCCGGCACCGAAGGCGACACCGGCCGCGCCGCAGCTACTGCAGGGGCAGTACTTCGATCCGGCCCGCAACGGCCATGGTTTCGACATCCGCCGGGTCGACGGCATTCCCGGCGTCGACAACCTGTATTTCCTGGTGCTGTACACCTACGACGCCAGCGGCCGACCGGAATTCTATTCGGCGGTCGGCGAGATCATCGATGGCATTTTCATGCCGGCGCGCGACTCCGCCAGCGGCGACAGCCTGCTGCGCAGCCTGTACGACGCCGAGCGCTCGCCGCCGACCTACACCGACACCAGTCCGACGTTTGACGGCCAGGTGCGGATCGACTTCGTAGATGGCGCCCGCCATCCGGTCTGCCAGGACGGCGCCGGCGGGCGACCGCTCGACGGCACCACCGCGGTGATGCACTGGGAACTGGCGGGCGAGGAACGGCAGTGGTGCATGCAGCCGATCCTGCCGGTGGTCGAGAACGTCGAGATCGACTTCGGCAGCCACTGGTACGTGCCGGCCGACCCGGGCTGGGGCGTCTCGATCATGAGTTTCCCGGCCGGCGGCAACGATGGCATCGGCCTGCAACTGTACTTCCCGGATGCAACCGGGCGCGGACGCTGGGCGCTGATGAACACGACGAACTTCGTGCCGGGCGAGGTCTATCCGCTGTATGAAGTGGGCGGCTACTGCCGCGACTGCGACAAGCCGGACGGCGAACTGCAACTGACCACGATCGGCACGATCTCGCTCGACCTGCGCGCGCCCGACGAAGGCACCAGCACGGTCAGCTTCGACGTGAGCTATCCGGGCCCGGAAGGCGGTCGCTTCGTGCGCACCGACGCTCCGATCGAGCCGGCCAGCACGCCGGCCTACCGCGGCGAGTGACCGCGCGACGGTGGCGTGCAGCAGCGCGCCACCGTCGCAAGACCACGCGGGCGTCGGCAAGATCGCGGCGATCGACAAGTTCGCAGCGATCGACAAGTTCGCAGCGATCGACAAGTTCGCAGCGATCGACAAGTTCGCAGCGATCGACAAGTTCGCAGCGATCGACAA
>JAWLBY010000006.1:0-58059 GCA_041687455.1 Lysobacteraceae bacterium
TGACGCCGTCGAGCGACGACGAAGAAGCCGTCGGATAGCACAAGTCGCTGTTCAGCCGGGACTTTTCTGATGACGATTTCCCCGGACAGCAGTGGGCTTGCGCCGGGATGACGGGCTTGGGTGTCGACGAATCGACTCGAATCGGGCGCTCGTCACCGAGACGGTAGTCGGGATCCACTCTGCTCCTGTCGCCGTCCGCGTGAGCTGCGCCGGGCGCCTGTCGTCGCGGCGCACGGCGCGAAATCCACGCAGTTCAGTGCGGCGACGGGCTGGCAGCGCCGGTCGTGAATTCGTCGATCGCGCCGCTGTTGGCGAGGAACGCGTCGAAGTCGGCGATCGTCAGCATCTGTCGGATCGCTGCGGTCTTGTCGGCACTGCGCTGGTAGTGCGCCCTGGCGACCCGGTAGCCGATCCAGTAGCCGAGATCGGCCGGCCGGCCGCCGGCCGATTGGCCGCCGTAGACCCAGCCGGCGGCATCCTTGCCATGCATGACCTGCGCGAATTCGCGCCACAGTTCAGTTGCGCGCGGCTCGGCCCAGTCGTGGATGTGGTGGTTGATGTGCCGGCCGGACCCGAGTTCGGCGATGAAGTCGGCGATGCCTTCGCCGAGCGCCATCGCCAGCAGCGTCGGTGCGCCGCTGTCCGGGTAGCGCTGCTGGAAGTGCACCCATTCGTGGGCGACGATGTGCGGCAGCTTGTCCATGGCGCCGACCACGGCGCGATGCCAGTCGCCGAGTTCGTCCAGCGGCGTGTCGGGGCCGCGGCCGAACATCTCCAGGCCGATCAGCAGACCGGTGCCATCGAGCGTGCCGCCCGAGTTCATCCTGCCGATCACGAAATAGACATCCGGAAATACTGCATCCGGATACAGGGTCGCCATCTTCCGCAACGCGGTACGGATCGATGCGGTGTGGGCGTCGAGATCGAGACTGCGCGCGCGCAGTTGCGCGTAGTAGCGCGGGTGGCGATCGATCGCCGCGACCAGTTGGTCGGCATCGCCGATCCGCAGTCGCGAGAACGCCTGCAGCCCGGCCGATCCCTTGGCCAGATACTCGCTGTCGAAGATTCGCACCCGCTCGTCGCGCGAGGGCGCCTGGGCGGCGAGATCCCAGGCGTGCCAGAAGCGGGCAATGTCCTCGGTGACGAGTCGGGCGCGATCGGCGTCGGCCAGTGGATCGGCAAGGACGGCGGCCGGCACGAGCCAGGCCAGCAATGCAAGCAGGAGGGCTTTCATGGATGTCTGCCGATCGAATGGGAACAGTCCACTCGGATGCGCGGGATCGCCGAGCGGTTTAACCCGGATATTTCATGAGGTCGCGGAGAATCGCGGCGGACCAGCTTGTACCTCGCGCGTTCTTCCGGCGCAGTGAGCGATCCCCGCGAAATCCATGGCGATTCTCCGCGACCTCATGAAAGGCTTCGCCGCTGTCGCCGCCGGTAGCATTGGCGTAATACTGGTGCACCGTCCGCTGACGACTTCGCCCAATGTCCGGCTCGCATCCGAGGATCGGCCAGAAACAGCTCGACCAGCTTCGTCGCCAGGGGCCGGCGGTCGCCGACTGGCAGCGCCGGGTCGGGCTTGCCGAAGCGCAGGCGCGCTGCGTTTCGATGATCCTGGCCGGCCTGGTGCCGTTCGTGGGCTGGCTGTGGCTGGACTGGAACCCGGTCACGATGCTCGCCTTCCTGGCGGTCGACGTCGCCGCGGTGCTGCTCGGCGACGCGCTGAAGCTGCTGATCGCGCCGGCCGCCGTGCTGGCCACGCACACCCACGACTACCGCACGCAACAGATCCTCAGCATCGTCGGCGGCCTCGAAGACGGCACCGGCACCTACACCGAGTACGGCAAGGCGGTCCGGCCGGGAATGCTGTTTGCGCTGACGGTCGTGTTCGCCGCGGTCGTGACACTGCTGGTCGGCCTCGGCATCGAACAGCTCGGCATGGAGCCGACCGCGGTGCATCGCGAACCCGGATTCCTGATGTTTGCCGCCGCCTCGCTGCTGCTGCACGTGCTCGGCGCACTGCGCGGCGGCTGGCGGGCCCGCCGCGCTTCGGACGGGCAGGGCGTGTTGTATCTCGACGGTGGTGGCGTGATCGGGCTCGGCGCCGGGCTGCTGTTCCTGGTCTGGCTGCCGATCACGCTCGGTTCGGTCGGTACCGTGCTGATGCTTGCCGTGCTGTTGCTGTTCCGGCTCGGTTTCGGCGTGTTCGCGCTGATCTACATCCCGAAGGTCACCGCTGCGCTCGACCGCCATCTGCAATCACCGCCGACTGCCGAAGACCTCGCCCGGCTCAAGCCGCCCAGACGTGGCCCCCGCAAGCGCGCAGCAGCGGCCCGCTGACAGCGCGGGCCTGAGGCGGGCTTCACCCGATCGACGGCACGGACCGCGGCGCGGAGTGGCTGCCGAAAGCGAACGGCAAAGCCGATCCCGGGCCGGAAACGAAAAAGGCCGGACATCTGCATGTCCGGCCTTTCGTCTGATCTTGGTGGAGCGGAGGAGGATCGAACTCCCGACCTTCGCATTGCGAACGCGACGCTCTCCCAGCTGAGCTACCGCCCCAAGAGGCTGCGCAGTTTAATGCGGCCGACCCGGTTTGCCAACTCCCCCGCGCGTCACGGCAGCCGGGCCAGCAGGCGGTCGCGCAACAGTTCCGCTCGCCAGCCTTCCAGCGCGCGTGGCCAGCGCCGTTCGAGCAGCAGCGATTCCAGATGGCGCCGCGCACACAGCAGCCCGTCCGGAACCTGCAGCTCGCTGGCGACCGCGGCGACGTCCGCCTGCATCGCGCGCAGCAGGTCCTTGTCGATGTCGTCACCGGACACTGCCAGCGGCATCGCCTGCTCGTCGCCGTCGATTGGCGCGTGCAGCATGTCCCAGATCAGCTCACGCTTGCGGCGCGGCGATTTCGGTTGTGCATCGAGGAAGCGCTCGAAGGCACCGCGCGACTCCGGCGGCCGCTCGGCCAGCCGCAACGCGACTTCGTTCTCGAGGATCCAGCGGCGCGGCTTGTCCGACTGGCGGGCTTCCTGCTCGCGCCACAGCAGCAGGCGACGCAGCCGGACCTGCGCTTCCGGCGCCAGTCGCTGCGCCGGGCGCATCGCCAGGTGCGGGTTCGGGTCGCTGCTGTCGTCGAGCGCGTCGGCGACCATTCGCGCACAGTCCTGATCGAGCCACCCGCGGCGCCCGAGCTGTTCGAGCCGCGCGTCCAGATGGTCGTGCAATGCCTCGAGATGATGCACGTCATCGGCGGCGTACTCGCACTGGGCCTCGCTGAGCGGTCGGCGTAGCCAGTCCGAGCGCGTCTCGCCCTTGGTCAGTGCGACGCCGAGCACCGTTTCGACCAGCCGCTGGTAGCCGATGCCGGGGCCGAGCCCGACCAGCGCCGCCGCGAGCTGGGTGTCGAACAGTGGCGTCGGCACGCAGCGATAGCGATGCGCGAACGCCTGCAGATCCTCGCCGGGGCTGTGCATGACCTTCAGCGCCGGACCGCCGAGCAGCTCGACCAGCGGCGCCGGATCGTCGATCGCCAGCGGGTCGACCAGCGCGATCCGCCGGCCGTGTTCGATCTGCACCAGTGCAAGTTGTGCGTAGTAGGTCCGCTCGCGGACGAATTCGGTGTCGAGTCCGACCCGTTCAGCGGTCGGGGCGTCGCGCAGGAAATCGCCAAGCGCCTGCGTCGAGGCAATCCATTCGGCCATGATCGTTCCGTGAAAGTTCATGTTGCGTGACAGCAGGCAATAGCCTAACGTGCGGCGGACCTGCGGTGGCGGGGTTCGACCACGCCGCCGCGAAGATTCTCGTGTGCAGCCGGTCCGGCCGGCTACTTACAAGTCAGGGGTGGCGAGTGCGTAGCAATCTTTTCGTTGCAGTGTTGGCGTCGGCAATCAGTGCAGCATTGCTTGCCGGTTGTGGCAAGGACGAGGCACCGGCGGAAACCGCCGCACCGGCAGCTCCGGCCGGCGAATCCGCCGCTCCGGCAGATGGCCAGGCCGCCGCTCCGGCCGCCGACAACGCGCGGACCTACGAACTGCGCTCGCGATTGATGGACTCGACCTCGCAGCAGGAAGAGTGGGTGCCCGACCTCGTCTCGACGCCGATCGACACGGTCGGCGAGTCGCTGACCCGCGCCGAGCAGTCGGTCAAGGCCGGTCGTCTCGAGCAGGGCGAAGGCAATGCGCTGTCGATCTACCTGTCGATCCTCGAGACCGATCCGGAAAACGCGCAGGCCAGGGCCGGCGTCGAGCAGATCGTCGCCGAGCTGGTCAAGCGCGGCGACCAGGCGCTGACCCAGGCGCGCTTCAACGAAGCCGCCCGCATTGCGCAAGTGGTAGTCCGGGTCCGCCCGGACGACGACGCGGTCAAGGCGTTCAAGCAGAAGGTCGATGCCGGCCGTGAAGTCGCGCTGATGCTCGGCGAGGCGCAGCGACTGGCCGGCGAGGGCAAGCTGGTCGAGCCGCAAGGCGGCAATGCGGCCCAGGTGTACCGAGACATCCTGCGCGGCGACGCCGGCAACGCCGCGGCGCAGGCCGGTCTGGCCCGGGTCGAACAGACCCTGATCGACCAGGCGATGGCCGCCGCCGAGGCGGGCAACTACACCGAGTCGGACCGGCTGCTGAGCGACGCCGGCCGGGTGCGCCCGGGCGGCTCGCAGGCGGTGCAGAACGCCAGCACCCGAATCGTCGAAATGCGCCAGGGTCGCTCGGAAGGCCTGCGCGGGCAGATCATCGCCGCGATCGATGCCAACCGGCTCGACGAGGCGAGCACGATGCTGGCCCAGCTCGAAAAGGTATCGGCCGGTGCCCAGGGGCTCGACGAACTGCGCACCCGGATCGAAAGCGCGCGTCACTACGCCAACCTGAAGCCGGGCCAGGTCATCGCCGACGACCTGCGTTCGGGCGGCAAGGGTCCGGAGCTGGTGGTCATGGCGCTCGGCAGCTTCCAGATGGGCTCGCCCGACAACGAAGCCGATCGCAAGAGCAACGAAGGTCCGCGCCATCAGGTCACGATCAACAAGGCGTTCACGCTGGCCCGCAACGAAACCACCGTCGCCGAGTTCCGCCGCTTCGTGCAGGCGACCGGCTACAAGCCCACCGCCGACCAGACCGGCACCTCGACGATCTACGACGAGCGCAGCGGCAACATGGTCGACAAGCGCGGCGTGACCTGGGAGCACGACCATGCCGGCGAACGCGCCGATGATCGCAAGCCGGTCATCCACGTGTCGTGGAACGATGCCCAGGCCTACGCCGACTGGCTCAGCCGCGAGACCGGCAAGCGCTACCGGCTGCCGTCCGAGGCCGAGTTCGAGTACGCGCTGCGCGCCGGCACACAGACCCGCTACCCGTGGGGCGACGGCAACCCGGGCCGCGTCGTCGCCAACCTGACCGGCGACAAGGACCGTTCGGCGTCGCGTCGCAACTGGGTCAACGCATTCCCGAACTACGACGACGGCCACTGGGGCCCGGCCCCGGTGCGCAGCTACGATGCGAACCGGTTCGGCCTGTTCGACATGGTCGGCAACGTGTCCGAGTGGGTCGAGGACTGCTGGCACGACAACTACCAGCGGGCACCGGCCAACGGTGCGGCGTGGGTCAACCCCGGCTGCGGCAGCCGCGTGCTGCGCGGCGCCTCGTGGGCCAGCGCGCCGGACCAGGCCCGCTCGGCGTTCCGCCTGACCGCCGGTCCGCGCACCACCAACCCGCGTCTCGGCTTCCGCGTCGCCCGCGATCTGTGACGCCGCAGCCGGCGACGGCGGGCCCGTCGGGTTCGCCGTCACCGGGTCGCCGATGATCCGTGCTCTTGCAGTGTGTGCCGGCGCCGGGCAGGCGTGCTGCCACGTACCGGTCACTTCGGGCAGACTGTCCGCCGTCCGTTCCTTGATCCAGGAGTGCTCATGAATCGCGCATCGATGCTCGCCATTGCCCTGTTGGCCGGAATCTCCACCCACGCGTTCGCCGATGCCAGGCAGGACGTGGCCGAAGCGTTCGGCAAGGCGATGGCCCGCGGCAAGTTCACGACCCGCGTCGACACCGACGGCAAGGGCGGCCAGATGCAGATGCGCGTCGTGCTGCCGAACCGCTTCCACATGAAGACGCCGGACACCGAGATGATCATCCTGCCGCAAGGCACCTGGATGAACGCCAATGGCGAGTGGATGCAGTTTCCGATGGACATGTCACGGATGATCGAGGGCTACAGCCAGAAGAGCATCGACAGCGGCATGGAAGCGCTGACCGACGTGAAGGAGATCGGCAGCGAGACGATCGACGGCTGCGATTCGACCGTCTACTCGTATCGCACGTCCGGCAAGTTCATGGGCGTCGAGAGCAACAGCACCGCCGAAGTGGCGATCTGCGAAGACACCGGCATGCCGGTCCGGGTCGTCAGTCGCGACAGGAAGGGCCGCCCGGAAGCGACGATCTACTACGACTTCAGCAGCGACTTCGAGATCAACCCGCCGAACTGAGCCGCGCGCTCCCGGTTCCGTTCGCCGAACCGGCGACCGCCCGCTGCGGGAGCGGTTTCAGCAGCTTCAGCCGTGATCGATTCGCGGGCCGACGCGCCAGCGAGCAGCAGAGGTCGCGGCTGAAACTGCTCGAACCGGCCGGCCAAGCCGCGCGCCGCGCTCCCGCGTTTCACCGCCCGCCGATCTCCGCTCGCCTCCATGCGACGCCGATCGACGCGTCGCGCCCGGTACAATTGCGTGCTTGATTCTCACGCATTGCCCGGAGCGCCCATGAGCACGCCCGCCAACCAGATCCCGGACGCCGCCGTCGACACCACGCCGCTGCGTTTCGTCACCGCCGCCAGCCTGTTCGACGGCCACGACGCCGCGATCAACATCATGCGCCGGCTGATCCAGTCGCAGGGCGCCGAGGTCGTGCATCTCGGCCACAACCGCTCGGTCGAGGACGTCGTCCGCGCCGCGCTGCAGGAAGACGCCGACGCGATCGCGCTGTCGTCCTACCAGGGCGGCCACGTCGAATACTTCAAGTACATGGTCGACATGCTGCGCGAGCGCGGCGCCGGCCACATCCGCGTGTTCGGTGGCGGCGGCGGCACGATCACGCCGGAGGAGATCCGCGAGCTGCAGGACTACGGCGTCGAGCGCATCTACCACCCGAACGATGGCATGCACATGGGCCTCGTCGCGATGATCGAGGATGTGGTGCGGCGCGCCTCCGGCGCGCGGGATTCGGGATTCGGGATTCGGGATTCGTCAGAAGCGGGCATGCCCGCCATTGACGACGAGATCGGCATCGGCCGCATGCTGTCGGCCATCGAAGACGGCGCTTTCGGCGAAGCCGAGCTCGCCATGCGACGCAAGGGCTGGGCGAAGCCGCGCACAAACGAATCCCGAATCCCCAATCCCGAATCCCGACCGGCGACCACGCCGGTCATCGGCATCACAGGCACCGGCGGCGCCGGCAAGTCGTCCGTCACCGACGAACTGCTGAACCGCTTCCTGCAGGCGTTCCCGGAAATGCGGATCGCCGTGATCGCGGTCGACCCGACCCGCCGCCGCACCGGTGGCGCGCTGCTCGGCGACCGCATCCGGATGAACAGCCTCCGCTCGAAGCGCGTGTTCATGCGCTCGATGGCCACCCGTCGCCAGCACGTCGCAACCAACGAAGTCCTGCGCGACGCGATCGCGTTCATGAAGGGCATCGGCTTTGACCTCGTCATCGTCGAAACCGCCGGCATCGGCCAGAGCGATTCGGAGATCGTCGACCTGGTCGACTTCCCGGTCTACGTGATGACCAGCGACTACGGCGCAGCGAGCCAGCTCGAGAAGATCGACATGATCGATTTCGCCGAGCTGATCGTGCTGAACAAGTTCGACCGCCGCGGTGCGGAAGACGCGCTGCGCGACGTGCGCAAGCAATGGAAGCGCAACCGCACCGCGTTCAAGCTGGCCGACGAAGACGTGCCGGTCTACCCGACCATCGCCAGCCAGTTCAACGACCCGGGCATCACCTGGATGTTCGTCAACCTGTGCCGCCTGCTGCGCGACAAGCTGAAGCTGGGCGCAGCCGCAACCAACGCCCCCCCTGTAGGAGGGGCTTCAGCCCCGACCGCACACTCCGAATCCGACCGCGCCGCATCAGCCACCCCTGTAGGAGGGGCTTCAGCCCCGACCGCAGGCTCCGAATCTGGCCGCGCCGCATCAACCACCCCTGTAGGAGAGGCTTCAGCCCCGACCGCACACTCCGAATCCGACCGCGCCGCAACAAACGCCCCTGTAGGAGGGGCTTCAGCCCCGACCGCAGGCTCCGAATCTGGCCACGCCGCATCAACCGTCCCTGTAGGAGGGGCTTCAGCCCCGACCGCGCGCTCCGAATCTGGCCACGCCGCTTCCCCGGTCGCGGCTGAAGCCGCTCCTACAGGGGGCGCGTCGCCCCATGTAGCCGCCGCGGCCGCGTCGTTCAACGCCGCCACCTCCCGCTGCAACTGGCACCCCCACGTCGACACCAGCCTCAAGGAACCCCGCGCCACCGTCCTGATCCCCGGCCAGCGCGTCCGCTACCTCGCCGAAATCGCCGAACAGGGCAGGGCGGTCAACCGCCAGATCGAAACCCAGGCCGAAATCGCCGACCGCGCCCAGGCCTACTGGCAATCGCTGCAGGCCCTCGACGACCCGGCCCTGCCGAAGGCGCTGGAGCTATACCCCACCGAAGCCCTGAGCCCCCCTGTAGGAGGGGCTTCAGCCCCGACCGCGCGCTCCGAACCTGGCCACGCCGCTTCCCCGGTCGCGGCTGAAGCCGCTCCTACAGGGCTGCACGCCATCCGCGACACCGACGCCCCCCCTGCAGGAGGGGCTTCAGCCCCGACCGCGCGCTCCGAACCTGGCCACGCCGCTTCCCCGGTCGCGGCTGAAGCCGCTCCTACAGGGCTGCACGCCATCCGCGACACCGACGCCCCCCCTGCAGGAGGGGCTTCAGCCCCGACCGCGCGCTCCGAACCTGGCCACGCCGCTTCCCCGGTCGCGGCTGAAGCCGCTCCTACAGGTCAGCACGCCATCCGCGACACGGCCGCCACCCCCGACCGCACCCTCGTCACCCTCCGCCAACGCTACAACGAAGCCGTCCAATCCCTGACCGCGGAAAACCTGAAAAACCTCCGCGACTGGCCGCAACGCCTCAAATCCATCACCGACGACTTCAACGAATACCAGGTCCGCGACAAGACCATCCGCGTCGACAACTACCGCGAATCGCTGTCGCACCAGAAGATCCCGAAGATCGCCGCGCCCACCTACAAGAGCTGGGGCGAGCTGCTGACCTTCCTCGGCAAGGAAAACCTGCCCGGCCATTACCCGTACACCGGCGGCGTGTACCCATACCGCCGCACCGGCGAAGACCCGATCCGCATGTTCGCCGGCGAGGGCACACCCGAGCGCACCAACCGCCGCTTCCATTACCTCAGCGTAGGACAACCGGCCGCACGCCTGTCGACCGCGTTCGACTCGGTCACGCTGTACGGCGAAGACCCGGCCGAGCGCCCGGACATCTACGGCAAGATCGGCAACTCGGGCGTCTCGATTGCCACGCTCGACGACATGAAGAAGCTGTACTCCGGCTTCGACCTGTGCGCGCCGACCACGTCGGTCTCGATGACGATCAACGGCCCCGCGCCGATCATCCTCGCGATGTTCATGAACACCGCGATCGATCAGCAGGTCGAGAAGTACCTGCGCGCGGACCAGGCGCGCTGGGACGAGGCGCACGCGAAGATCGAGAAGTTCTTCGAGGGCCGCAAGCGCCCCGAATACAGCGGCAACCTGCCCGACGGCAACGACGGCCTCGGCCTCGGCCTGCTCGGCATCACCGGCGACCAGCTCGTCCCGCCGGAGGTGTACGAGAAGATCAAGGCGCACACGCTGTCGACCGTGCGCGGCACCGTGCAGGCCGACATCCTGAAGGAAGACCAGGCGCAGAACACCTGCATCTTCAGCACCGAGTTCGCGCTGCGGATGATGGGTGACATCCAGCAGTATTTCGTCGACCGCAAGGTCCGCAACTTCTACTCGGTGTCGATCTCCGGCTACCACATTGCGGAGGCCGGCGCGAACCCGATCAGCCAGCTCGCCTTCACGCTGAGCAACGGCTTCACGATCGTCGAGTACTACCTCGCCCGCGGCATGCACATCGACGATTTTGCGCCGAACCTGAGCTTCTTCTTCAGTAACGGCATGGACCCCGAGTACACCGTCATCGGCCGCGTCGCCCGCCGCATCTGGGCCCGTGCCATGAAGGAACGCTACGGCGCCTCACCGCGCAGCCAGATGATGAAGTACCACATCCAGACCTCCGGCCGGTCGCTGCACGCGCAGGAAATCCAGTTCAACGACATCCGCACCACGCTGCAGGCGCTGTACGCACTGTTCGACAACTGCAACAGCCTGCACACCAACGCCTACGACGAAGCGATCACCACGCCGACGGAAGAGAGCGTCCGCCGCGCCGTCGCGATCCAGATGATCATCAACAAGGAACTCGGACTGAACTTCTGCGAGAACCCCTGGCAGGGCAGCTTCATCGTCGACAAGCTGACGGATCTGGTCGAAGAAGCCGTCTACAAGGAGTTCGAAGCGATCTCCGAACGCGGCGGCGTGCTCGGCGCGATGGACACGATGTACCAGCGCGGCAAGATCCAGGAAGAGTCGATGTACTACGAGCACAAGAAGCACGACGGCTCGCTGCCGCTGGTCGGCGTCAACACGTTCCTGCCGAAGGAACACGCCGGCGACATCGTCACCGAGATCGAGTTGATTCGGTCGACGCCGGAAGAGAAGGGCCAGCAGATCGAGAACGTGAAGGCCTACCAGAACAACCGCAACGGCCTCGCTTCGCACCCCTCTCCCACCGGGAGAGGGGCCGGGGGAGAGGGTTCGGCCTCGCCAGGACTGTCAGACCTCCAGCACACCGCCCGCGCCCGCCAGAACGTCTTCAACGCCCTGATGGAAGCGGTCAAGACCCACAGCCTCGGGCAGATCAGCCATTCGCTGTATGAGGTCGGCGGCGAGTACCGCCGCAACATGTAACCCATGCCGATCATCTCGAGCTTCTTCGGCATTTACGTGCGGATGTACTTCGACGACCACCCGCCACCGCACATCCATGTCGAGTACCAGGGCCACGAGGCGTTGGTCGCCATCTCTGACGGATCCGTGCTGACCGGCTCGCTGCCGCGGCGAGCCAGCGGCCTCGTGCAGCAGTGGTGTCTCGACCATCGAGAGGAGCTGGAGCAGAATTGGACCAGGGCGCAGGCGCTGCTGCCGCTGAGCCGCATCCCGGGAGCCGACAATGATTAAGCTCGTTTCCGCCGAGACCAAGGATGCTCGACACTTGCTGTTGCGCTTCTCCGACGGCGCATGGGGCATCTATGACTTCGGTCGCTACATCGACGCGGCGACCGAGATGACCTGCCCGCTGGCTGACCCGGTGTTTTTCGCTCGCCACTTCATCGAGGCAGGCGCGCTCGCTTGGCCAAACGGCTTCGACCTGAGCGCCTTGTCGCTGTACGAACGGCTGCGCGATGCGGGAGATCTGCACCGGGATGCAGAGGCGGCGTGATCACTCCAACCTGGCAATGAGCGCATTTGCGCGTGAAGCGCGTGCACGCGGAGAGCAGGAAAGCGTCCGCCGCGCCGTCGCGATGCAGATGATCATCAACAAGGAACTCGGCCTGAACTTCTGCGAGAACCCGTGGCAGGGCAGCTTCATCGTCGACAAGCTGACCGACCTGGTCGAAGAAGCCGTCTGCAAGGAATTCGAAGCGATCTCCGAGCGCAGCGGCGTGCTCGGCGTGATGGACGCGATGTACCAGCGCGGCAAGATCCAGGAAGAGTCGATGTCACTCGCAAGGCACGCAGGTGACGGCTCGTTGCCGCTGGTCGGCGGCAACACGTTCCTGCCGAAGGAACATGCCGGCGACATCGTCACCGAGATCGAACTGATCCGGTCGACGGCGGAGGAGAAGGGGCAGCAGATCGAGAACGTGAAGGCCTACCAGCAGAACCGCAACGGCCTCGCTTCGCACCCCTCTCCCACCGGGAGAGGGGCCGGGGGAGAGGGTTCGGCCTCGCCAGGACTCTCACACCTCCAGAACACCGCCCGCGCCCGCCAGAACGTATTCAACGCGCTGATGGAAGCGGTCAGGACCCACAGCCTCGGGCAGATCAGTCATTCGCTGTATGAGGGGGGTGGGGTGTATCGGCGGAATATGTAATGACCTGCAAAGGAGTGTCTCCCGAGCGCTCTGAAATGATGCGTCGTGTCCGCCAACGCGACACGGCGCCAGAGCTGCAGCTGCGGCGGATACTCCATTCCGCGGGCTACCGATTTCGAACAAATGTGCGTGGGCTCCCAGGAACGCCTGACTTGGTATTCTCTGCGCGGTCGACAGTTCTATTCGTTCACGGATGTTTCTGGCATGGGCATCGTAACTGCAAACTTGCCAGGCTGCCGCGAACGCGACTTGAGTTTTGGGCTGGAAAGATCGACGCGAATAGGCGCCGAGACGCCAGGAAGGCGTCTGAGCTATGTGACTTGGGCTGGCGGTCCCTTGTTGTTTGGCAATGCGAACTTGGTGAGCCGCAAAAACTCTTAGCACGGCTAAAGGCCGAACTGGGGACAACGAGATGGGGAAGCAACGCAGGCTGAGCTTAATTAGTCATGAGGCTGTCGAGGCTGCCGAAGAGGAAATCAGGGAAAAGCAGCAAGAGGTAAAGTTCGACTTGCGGGATTTCACCGTGGAGCACATCGTTCTGCACTTCCGCGACAGCTTGTTTTACGTTCCGGACTATCAGCGGCATCATGTCTGGAACGAGGAGAAGCAGGCGCGGTTTATTGAATCGGTGATCTTAGGTCTTCCAATTCCAATGATGTTTCTGGCTGAAATGGAGGATGGTACGTTGGAGGTGGTCGACGGCGTTCAGCGTATCTCGACACTCGAAGCCTTCTTTGCCGGCGATTTGCGCTTAGGCAAACTTGAGCGGTTGCCATCGCTAAATGGATTCTCTTTTGACAATGTGCCTCTTGCGCAACAGAGAAAGCTGCGCACGCGGGCACTAAGAATGGTAGTTCTTGATGAATCGACGACATTCGAGACGCGTCAGGACATATTCAATCGAGTCAATACTAGTGGCGAGAAAGCGCGTCCGTCCGAGGTTCGTCGCGGTGCCTTCCAAGGTCCTCTTATGGACTTCTTGGAAAGTTGCGCTGAAGACCCTGTCTTCGGCAGGGTGTGCCCAATATCAACAGCGCTGAAGAGGCGTCGAGAGCCACTGGAGTTTGCTCTGCGCTTCTTCGCATTCTCAGAGCGGTACAAGTCGTTTACGCATGATGTTGCACGGTTCCTCGATAAGTTCGTCATCGAACATCGCGAAGACTTTGATCCAGTGTCATGGAGAACTCAGTTCGATGCAACGATGGCTTTCGCTGAAAAGTTCTATCCGGCAGGGTTCGCCAAGAAGAAGGGAGCGACGACTACTCCTCGTGTTCGATTCGAGGCGCTTGCGGTAGGTACGAATCTCGCTCTACAGAAGAATCCTAGGCTTGTCCCCGGCGATCTTTCCTGGATGGACTCAGAAGAGTTCGAGTACCACGTTACGACGCACGCGAGCAATTCGGGCCCCCGCGTGCGTGGTCGTGTTGAGTATGTTCGCGACCGATTGCTTGAGGTTTAGCTGTGGGTGCGCTCTACGACAGATTCAAAGATCGCCACGGCGAAATCGAACATTACTTCAAGTTGCTGGAAGCTGTAGAAAGTAGGTTGGTCGGTGGGGAAAGGGCGTGGAGAAGTGGGCGCAAACGCTTGCCAAAAGTTCTGGCTGAGGATCTTTCCCTCAAACTATTGAAGGCGACGACATTCCTTGTCCTTTATAACGTAATCGAAGCGACCATTCGCGACTCGATCGATACGATCTGGGGAACTGTGGCGAATAGCTCGACCCCGCCTCTTGCACTGCGAGCGTCGCTTCGGGAAGCATGGGTAGGAGCGGAGTTCCGGCGCCACAACTCGTTTTCGGCCAGTGGGGCAACCTATCGCTCAGCTGCCTATTCAATCCTCAGTGCGGCGGCAGACGGCGCGGTACCGCGGGTGGATTTTCGTCGCGTCGGCAGCGGCGGAAATCTCGATCGGCGCGCGATTCGCGATCTTTGCAGCCAGCACGGAGTTCTTTTTACGCCGCCAAAAAATGCGCGGGCCGGTATCGATCTGGATGATGTGAAGGGTCGGCGCAACGTTCTTGCGCATGGTGAGCAGACTTTCGAAGAAATCGGGTCGCTCTACACGGTATCTGACTTGCGCGGAATAAAGGTGCGTGTGGCTGCGTATCTCAGGCACTACGTTCAAAAGGTCGAAAAGTACTTGCAAGAAGAAGCCTTCAAGGCGGCGTGAAGTATGGCTGACGGCACCAACACAACGAAGAGTTCGATGCGCTGGGCAGAGTGGGTCAAGCAAGAGAGATGGCCAGCAGCAACGGGCGGTCGACAGCTGACCATCGTAGATGCGTTTAGTGGCTGCGGTGGGATGACGCTAGGCGCGTGGGAGGGGGCTCGACGATCCGGCAATACGCTGGAGATTCGTCGCGCCATCGACATCAACAGTGACGCGATAGAGATATATCGAGCTAACTTCACCGTTGACGATTCGATAGCGATATGCGCAGATGTTGCTGACGTTTTTGTTGGCGAGCCGGGCTCGTCGGCTTCGCGAAAGATGTCCGCGCTCCGTAAGTCTATTGGCGAGCTCGACATGCTGGTCGCAGGACCGCCATGTCAAGGGCATTCGGATTTGAACAATCGCAGTCGTAGGGATGACCCAAGGAACAAACTGTATCTTCGGGCTGTTCGGGGGGTCGAGC
Source organism: Lysobacteraceae bacterium (assembly GCA_041687455.1). GTDB lineage: Bacteria > Pseudomonadota > Gammaproteobacteria > Xanthomonadales > Xanthomonadaceae > JAWLBY01. Next base: position 14,867 of record JAWLBY010000006.1, read on the forward strand.
TGCTCCGTCCAAAAGTTGCGATAATCGAGAATGTTCCGGGTGTGATCCATGACACCAGTAGAACCATACATAGCGCCGCGGACGCTCTTGAAAGCGCCGGCTACAACGTACTGCAGTTGGTCTTTCACGTTGCGGATCTAGGCCTCGCTCAAAGGCGAAAGCGGCATCTGACCGTCGCATCTCGCGTTCACGATAGAGACTCACTGCGCGTCGCAACTTCCTTACAGAAGCGAGCAAGCTCAACGATCGAAGATTTTTTGTCCGACATCGTCGATGAGCCCGCTTCGGCGAATTCGGCGTTTCGCCAGGCGCCGCGAGTGAGCAAAGAAAACGCTGCTCGGATCGACTGGCTTTTCACTCATGACGCTTATGACCTACCCGACGAGCTACGCCCCGCGTGCCATCGCGATCGTGCACATAGTTACAAATCTATGTATGGGAGATTGCGCTGGAATGGCTTGTCACAGACGATTACGTCCGGGTTTGGGTCGATGGGCCAGGGGCGGTTTGTTCATCCAAAGCGTCCCCGCACACTCTCGTGCCATGAAGCTGCTCGTTTGCAAGGCTTTCCGGACTTCTTCGAATTTGAATCCTGTGGGTCTTTGACTGCATTACGAAACATGATCGGAAATGCGGTCCCTCCTGCGCTCTGCGCTGAGTTGGTCACAAGACTATTTGCGAGCGCGTAAGGATGGCGCGTCCTTTCCATCTGGGGTGGGTTCGATTATGCCGTCGGAACGAAAGGCTTCTATGAGCAAAACGTATTTCGTCCAGGGATGATGGGCGCGACATGTGCCCTGCTGGGTATGTGTCGTGCGACTTGTCTGCAATGATGAGGAGGGTCAATCGTGGATCCGGAGGGAACTCTGATCTCTACTATTGTGCAGGACATCCGTCGATACGAAGAGCGCGCTCTGGCCAACAAACGTAGGGCAGATATCGCCGGCGCCGTTGTGATTCTTCTAGGAGCTGCTTCCGGTGCGGCGCTCGCAGTACCAGAAGCGTGGCTGCGCGAGCTATGCCCAGATCTTGTGCTCATGCGGCATGTGACTCCAGTTTTGACGGCTGCTGCATACGCGACGCTAAGGTACTATCGCTGGGGCGATAAGCACCTTTGGTACTGGTATCAGCGTCATCGCCTTCAAGGACTGATGGTGAAGTTGTCGTACGGCAATAACGCGACGACGCGGGAATATTCGGAGATCTTGCTGGCAGGTGAAGCAAATTATCCGCAGCCAATAACTATCCCGGCGGACTTTCAGGATGATGGCGCGCGTGGCGGCCGGGCCGATAATTCAAAACAGGGCGGAACAATCCCAGAAGTGGAAAGAGGCAACTGAGCGGCAAAACGTAGTCACCATTCGCCGCCGCGGTCGGAAGCAAGGGGTCAGAGTCATTTTCCGACGCGCCGGGTAGGAGATCTCCGATAGCAGGCCGTATCGATGCCGGCCAGACTTTGCGTGTCGCAAGCCTGAGTCAGATTCGGTGCCACGTCAGCCTCGTCCCGACCTCGCCGGCATACCACAGCATATCGTTCAGCGGGGAAACGACCGTCAGCCGTGTTTCTTCCAGGATGGCGATTACGTTCGCTATCTGACCAATCTGCGTGAAGCGTCGCTGCGGTATGGCGTTGCCATTCATGCCTACGTGCTGATGACCAACCATGTGCATCTGCTGGCGACGCCGGGCGAGTCGGGCGGCGTATCGCGGATGATGCAGTGCCTGGGACGCCAGTACGTCCCGTACATCAACGTGAAGTACCGTCGCACCGGGACGCTGTGGAAGGGAAGAAAGGGGTCAGAGTCATTTTCCGACGCATCGGGTAGGAGATCTCACAGAAAAGGTCCCCTTTCCGGGCCACAGTCGCAAGCTTGGCGGCTCATGGTTTGTCTGCTGGTCGGTGGAGTTCGCGCTCCACCATGCGTGCGGTCGCAGCACCGGCAGCATCCGACGGGTTGCTGCTGCAGTGCTCGCGAAGCCAGCCGGCCATTTTGTCGATGTGCCATTCGCGCAGCGGTACGCCAGCCGATCCGACGCCGGTCACGAACCCGGCAGGCCACTGCGCGTATGCCTGGCGCTGGCGGGCCGACTCGCCATCAAGGCCGGCCCAAAAGGCCGGACACTTGGCAACGCCGACGCCGTGGATCACGAAACGGTCCCCGGCAGCGGAGCGACGGCTGAGCGATTCAGCCAGACGTCCCGCCGCCGTCGCGACGTCTGCTTGCGGATTCTGCGCGCAGAACGCGCTGACCTCGCCCCACATCTTTCCGGCATCCACCTCGGCAAGTGGAATCTTCAGGCTGCCGACGCCGGTCACGAATCCAAGGATCCATTGCAGGTATGGATCGTGTTGGGCCACGTCCTCCGGCTGCCATTCGGACAAGCGTTCGCAGGCATGGGTGCCGTGCCCGTAGATGAAGAACCGGGGTTTGGCCGATACGTCGGGTTTGGCCGATACGTCCGTCGACTGCGTGGCCAGGACCAGGGAGAGGCAAGCCGCGACGACAGCCATGCGCATGACGATTCTCCGTGCGGAACGCTGGGGCCGCCATCCTAGCGGAGTTTCAGTGCAGGGCGCGGAAGAAAGGGCAGAGTCATTTTCCGACGTACCGGGTGGGAGATCTCCGATAGCGGGTGCGTTGGATGCCGGCCAGGCTTTGCATGTCGCAAAGCTGGGCCAGCCTCGATGCCGCGTCAGCCACGTCCCGACCTCGCCGGCGTTCCGCAGCACGTCGTCCAGCGGGGAAACGATCGTCAGCCGTGCTTCTTCGCCGACGCCGATTATCTCTGCTATCTGACCAGTCTCCGCGAAGTGTCACTTCGCTACGGCGTGTCGATCCATGCCTACGTGCTGATGACCAATCATGTGCACCTGCTGGCGACGCCAAGCGATTCAGGCGGCGTGTCGCGGATGATGCAATGTCTCGGTCGCCAGTACGTGCCGTACATCAATGTCAGATATCGCAGGACCGGTACGCTGTGGGAAGGGCGGTTCAAGAGTTGCCTCGTCGACACCGGCGACTATCTATGGAGCTGCTACCGCTACATCGAGTTGAACCCTGTGCGTGCGGCGATGGTGGCGTCGCCGAGTGACTACCGCTGGAGCAGCCATCACGCGAACGCCTACGGCGTCGACGATCCCGTCGTGACGATGCATGCGGAGTATCGACGGCTGGGTGCCGACTCGGCGACGCGGCAGGCGGCGTATCAACTGGTGTTCGAGCGGGCGATCAGCGATGACCGCATGCAAGCGATCCGGGACCATCTTCGACAGCAGCGGGCGCTTGGCAGCGAGCGGTTCCAGCAACAGATCGAGGCAGTGTTGGGGCGGTCGATGCAGGCGCGCGAGCGCGGGCGGCCGCGGAAGCTCGCGATTGAGAAATGACTCCGATCCCGACTCCGACCCCATTCCGCATTCCGCGACCCCATTCCGGTGCGGAGACCTGCTGTCGCTGCATTTGCCGGCGCTTGGTGGAACGCGTGGGCTGGCATATGCTCGGCTGCCGGCGCGGCTGCCACCGGTGAGAATGACTCGCAGCCCATAACCAGACCCTGGGGGTATTCGTGAACTCTTCCCGTTCGATCGGGCGTCGGACGCTCGCGGGGTCAGCATGTGCATTCGTGCTCAGTGCGGGACTGGTGTCGCTCGCTGGCGCTGCCGATCCGCACCTTGCTACCGGTCAGCATGGGCTGGAGCCGATCGATGCACTTGCCAGTGCGCCGTCATCGCCGCGAAGCCGCGACGCGTCGATCGCAGCGGCACGCAAGGACGCACGGTCGCAACTGGCCTACCGCACGCATCGCGAGCAGCAGCTCGGTGTGCCGACATTCCTGTTCGCGAGCGATCGCAATCCGTCCCGGCATCCGCCGATGCTGCTGGCCACAGATACCGTTCGCGTCGCACGCGACTACCTGATCAGCCTCGGCGGCGAGTACCGGATTTCGCCGGTCGAAGTGGAAGCACTGTCGGTCATCGACGAGCGCCGTCTGCCCAATGGCGCCGCGCTGGTCCAGTTCGGCAATCATGTGCACGGAATCGAAGTGTTCCGCGAGCGTGCATCGGTGCTGATCGGTGTGGACGGACGGCTGATCAGCATCGGTGGCTACGTCTCGAGCGCTGGCGATGTCGCGCGGGTGCAGCCGTCCCAGTTGTTCCTTTCCACGCCTGCGGACGCGGTGGCTGCGGCGCTCGCCGAGCACCTTCCGGCCAGCCAGGCTCGCGCGCAGCACCTGTTGGCTGCCGGCAGCGCCAACGGCTACGCCTACTACAGTCACTCCGGGGGCGCGGGCGGGGCGCGGCTGGCCGAGCCGGCCCGAGCCAAGCCGGTGTATTTCCGGCTTCCGCACGGGCTGGTGCCCGCGCATTACGTCGAACTGATCGTCGACAATGGCAGCGATACCCACGGCTTCGCCTACGTGATCTCGGCCCGCGATGGATCGATCCTGTTCCGGCACGACCTGTCGGCGCAGGAGTTCACCTACCGGCTGTTCGGCGAGCAGTCGTCCCCGTACCTTCCGTACGGTGGGCCGCAGGGCCACAACGGTGCGCCGCATCCAACCGGCCTGGCCGACGGCTATCAGGCACCGTTCGTCGCGCCGAACCTCGTGACGCTCGCAAACATTCCCTACAGCAACAACGACCCCTGGCTCCCGCCCGGTTCGACCGAGACGGTGGGCAACAACGTCGATGCATTCGCCAATCTGTTTGCGCCCGACGGCTACCAGCCGGAAAACGGTGACTTCCGCGCCGATATCACCGCTGCGGATACCTTCGACCATACCTACGACCCGACCCAGCCGGCGAACGCCAGCGCGGATCAGATCAAGGCCAGCGTGGTCAACCTGTTCTACTTGACCAACTGGCTGCACAACTGGTTCTACGACGCCGGTTTCGATGAAGCGGTCGGCAACGCGCAGCACGACAACTATGGACGCGGCGGCCTTGGCGGCGATCGCATGCGTGCGCAGGCGCAGGACTACTCCGGCACCAACAATGCCAACATGCTGACGCCTGCCGACGGTGCTTCGCCGCGCATGCGGATGTATATCTTCACCGGCGCAAGTGCGAGCCAACTCGGGGTGAGCGGCAGCCTGTCGGCGGAGTTTCCGACCGGTATTGCCTACGCGTTCGGTGCGCAGTCGTTCGATGTGACCGCGGACATCCGCTACGCCAGCGATGGCAGTACCGTCGATGGCGGCACCATCAACGACGGCTGCCAGGCGCTGGTCACCGATGTGGTCGGTCGCATCGCACTGGTCGATCGCGGCACGTGTGCGTTCACCGTCAAGGCGGCCAACGCCGAGGCGGCGGGCGCGGTCGGCGTGATCATTGCCGACAACGTTGCCGGCACGGTGCCGCCCGGGCTCGGTGGTCTGGATGTCGCGGTGACGATTCCGGTACTCAGCATCCTGCTGTCGGATGCCGACGCCTTGCGTATCGCGCTCGATGATGGTCCCGCCAGCGGCCGCATGCAGCGGGAAAACGGCGTGACCCGCGACGGCACGATGGACAACGCGATCATCTCGCACGAATGGGGCCACTACATCAGCAACCGGCTGATCATGGATTCGGCGGGCCTGAGCACCAACCACGCACGCGGCATGGGCGAGGGCTGGGCGGACTTCCACGCGCTGCTGATGCTGGTCAAACCCGAGGATGCGCTGGTCGGCGCCAACCCCAACTACAGCGGCGTCTACGTCGTGGGCGGTTACACCGCCGGTGGCCCGTCGTTTGCCGCCAACCCGAACCAGGGTTACTACTACGGCATTCGCCGGTATCCGTACTCGACCAACCTGGCGCGCAACCCGCTGACCTATCGCCACATCGTTCAGGGCGTTCCGTTGCCGAACAGTCCCGCGCCGGCATTCGGGCAGGACGGTGCCAACAATGCGGCGGTGCACAGCACCGGAGAAGTCTGGGCCTCGATGTTGTGGGAATGCTACGCCTCGCTGCTGCGCGACAGTGGCCGGCTGAGCTTTGACGAGGCGCAGGACCGGATGAAGCGCTATCTCGTCGCGGGCTACAAGCTCACCCCGGCGGCGCCGACGTTCGTCGAGGCGCGTGACGCCCTGCTTGCCGCCATCTACAGCCAGGACACGACCGACTTCCAGTTGTGCGGCGCCGGCTTCGCGCGCCGGGGGCTCGGCAGTGGCGCGGCCGGGCCGACCGACCGCTTCGGCACTACCAATCTCGGCGCAACCGAGAGCTTCCAGTTCGGGCACGCAGCCAGCATCGCCGACATTGCGATCGAAGAAGGCGCCGCGTACTGCGACGCCGACGGCATCGTCGACAGCGGCGAGTCCGGGACAGTCTCGGTTACCGTGCGCAACACCGGATTCAATCCGCTGACTGGCAGCTCGATTGCGTTCAGTTCGCCGACACCGGGCGTGACTCTCCTGCAGAGCGAGATCGCGGTTCCGGCCACCCTCCCGTATGCCGAGCAGACGGTATCCGTTCCGTTCCGCCTGTCCGGCCTCTCGGGTCCCACCGCGATCCAGATCGACGTCGCGCTCACCGACCCGGGCCTCGACGCCGCAGTGGTGAGCAGCGCGTCTTTCGGAGTTAACGTGGACGAAAATGCCAACCGTTCGGCGGTCGATGACTTCGAAAGCACGGCCTTTGCGTGGACAGTTCAGACCACCAACCCGACCGCCGCCTGGTTCCGTGGCGAGTTCGACGTATTCGACCACGTGGCGTTCGGCCCGAACACGGGCACGGCGGGCGTTGCGTGGATGGTGTCGCCACCGCTGCAGGTGTCGGCCGATGCGCCCTTTGCATTCTCGTACGTCACGCGCCATCTGTTCGAGTCGAGTGGGCTGGACCATTACGACGGTGGCGTGGTCGAACTCAGCACCGATGGCGGCATGAGCTGGATCGACATCGGCAGCGCGGCCTCGCCCGGTTACGGCGGCGTGCTGCAGCTCGGTGGGGCCAATCCGCTGGAAGGACGTGCGGCCTATGTTTCATCCAACCCCTCGTGGCCGGGATACGACGTGTACTCCGTGGACCTCGGTACCGCGTATGCGGGCCAGACCGTCCAGGTTCGCTTCGGCGTGGGAAGCGACGTCGCCGTCGAGGCCTACGGCTGGGAGATCGACGACATCGCGTTCACCGGTATCGATAACCTGCCATTCGACGAAGTCGTCTCCCACGCGGGTCGCTGCGATCAGTTGTCAGCGGTATCCGGCGCGGACCAGACTGCCGTCGCGGGCTCCGCGTTCGGCGCGCCGCTGCAGGTTTCGATGACCGATGCCGACGGGCAGCCGCGAGCCGGCGTCCCGGTGGCGTTCTCGCTGCCGGCTGGCGGCGCGAGCGCGAGCTTCGCCGGCGGGGCACCCGAAGCGATCGTCGACACCGACGCCAATGGCCTGGCTGTGTCACCGCCGCTCACCGCAAACGCACTCGTCGGCAGCTATGTCGCGACGGCTAGCGCTGGCCTGCAGAGCGCTCCATTCGAGCTTGCCAACAGCGCAAGCGACGCGGGCGGTCCGCCGAGCCTGGCGGCGGCCTCGGACACCGGCGTGTCGTCGAGCGATCGCATCACCAACGCACCGCAGCCCGCGTTCACCGGTACCTGCACCACCGGCGACATCGTCCAGCTCACCGTCGATGGCATCGCCGACGGACCGTAGGAGGTGTGCCAGTCCGGTGCCTACTCGGTCGCGATTGCGCTTGCCGAGGGCGCGTTCGAGATCGGCGCGGTGTTCACCCGCAACGGCGTCACCGGCGAGCCCACCGCGACCATCGACGTGACGATCGACCGCAGCGTGCTCGCGCCGCAGATCGACGCCGTGGTGCGGGGTGCGTCAGAGATCGAGGTCGCCGGCTCGGCCGCAGAGTCCGCAGCGCAAATTTCGGTGTCCGGCAACGGCGCTGCATTTTGCGAGGCCATCGCCGACGGCTCGGGCGCATGGAGTTGCAGCGCCGAAGCGCAAAGCGATGGGGTGCTGGAGCTGCGCGCGGTGCAGACCGACGTCGCCGGCAACGTGAGCGAACCCTCGCAGGCGCAATCGGTCGGGATCGGGTCGGGAATCTTCGCCGACGGCTTCGAGGACTGAGAGGGCCGTCGGCAGGCCGGCAATACCGGCCTGCGCCATCCATCCCCCGGCACCCTGTCGCACAGGCAGAACAGTGGCGGTTATCGTGGTCCAGAACCGCCGATGGGCGGCGTGGTTGCGGGGGACCGCATCCCGTCGCGGTGGCAAGCCTGTGGTGGAACGGCGGCGCGCTGATCGTCGCGGCGCTGCCGCTCGGCCGCGACGTAACGGGGTCACCAGCTCGAAACGGGGCCATCGTGCAGGCCGGGCCAGGAGTCGTTCGCCGTATGGCACGACACTCGACGGCGCGGCCAGCCGGATGCCGGTGAGTCTGCTTCCGCGCCGCCCCCTTGTAGGAGGGGCTTCAGCCCCGACCGCGCACCCCGCACAGGCGACGCCGCTGGTTCGTGCGCCGCGGTCGGGGCTGAGCCCCTCCTGCAGCGGAGGGTGCTGCGCGATGGGGGCCGAGTCGACTCAGACCCTGATTCAAAACCCGTCTTCCGGAACGGTTCGGCTCGACGTATGCCACGCGCTCGACGGCGCGGCCAGCCCGGTGCCGGTGACTCTGCTTCCGCGCCGCCCCCCTGTAGGAGGGTGCTGCGCGATGGGGGCAGAGTCGACTCAGACCCTGACTCAAAACCCGTCTTCCGGAACGGTTCGGCTCGACGTATGCCACGCGCTCGACGGCGCGGCCAGCCGGATGCCGGTGAGTCTGCTTCCGCGCCGCCGCCTGTAGGAGGGGCTTCAGCCCCGACCGCGCACCCCGCACAGGCGACGCCGCTGGTTCGTGCGCTGCGGTCGGGGCCGAAGCCCCTCCTACAGCGGAGCGTGCTGCGCGATGGGGGCAGGGCCGACTCAGCCCCGACCGCGCACCCCGCACAGGCGACGCCGCTGGTTCCTGCGCCGCGGTCGGGGCTGAAGCCCCTCCTGCAGCGGAGCGTGCTGCGCGATGGGGGCAGAGCCGACTCAGACCCTGACTCAAATCCCATCTTCCGGAACGGTTCGGCTCGACGTATGCCACGCGCTCGACGGCGCGGCCAGCCTGGTGCCGGTGACTCTGCTTCCGCGCCGCCGCCTGTAGGAGGGGCTTCAGCCCCGACCGCGCACCCCGCACAGGCGACGCCGCTGGTTCGTGCGCCGCGGTCGGGGCTGAAGCCCCTCCTGCAGCGGAGGGTGCTGCGCGATGGCTGCGTTCCGGGATTTCGTCCGCGACGAGCTGATGCCGGAGATCGGTCGCCGCTATCCGGTCACCGATGAGACCGCGATCATCGGTGAATCGCTGGCCGGTCTGTTCGTGGTCGAGACGCTGCTGACGGAACCGGCGCTGTTCGACCATTACATCGCGGTCGACCCGAGTCTGTGGTGGAACGGCGGCGCGCTGATCGCCCAGGCTGGCGAACGGCTCGCAACGCTGCCAGCCGAAGGCGCAGCGCTGTTTCTGGCGTCGGCAGACGATGGCAACGGCGAGCATGCGGCCGGCTTCGTCGCCGCGTTGCACGCGCACGCGCCGGCGCAGTTGCGCTGGACGCACCGGCCGATGCCGGGTGAACGCCACCAGACGATCTTCCACCCGGCGGCGCTGCAAGCATTCCGCACGCTGTTCGCAGCGCCGTCGCCATGAGCAAGCCTTCGGCCGCCGCCAATACCGCGGAGATCGCGCGGATCGTCGCGGCGCTGCCTGCTCGGCCGCGGCTGTAACGGGGTCACCAATTCGCCGCTGCCGTCAACGGACTCCCGCGTGTGCGGGCTCAGCATCAACTTCCTCGCGTTGGCTTTGACCGGCGGGGCAGGGGCTGGTCTGTCTCAACGTGGCAAACCCCGCGCCCCGACCGGAGGGAGGCGGCCGCAAGGGCCAGTGAACGAGGCCGGAACTCGTTTCACGGAAGCTCGATGCCGGCAGCTTCAAGTCCGACCCTCAGCGCCTGCTGCGGCGCCTGCAGTTGCTCGCTGGCAACTCGACGGATGAAAGCCGCGGTGTCGGGGCCGGCGCGCCGCTCGACGACCGTCGCGAAGGTGTCGACGTTCCATGGCGCGCCGCCCGCAACCGCGGCAAGGAAGTCACGCCAGATGCAGAACAGGTCGCAGGTGCCGTCGCTGGCACGCCGTGCCGCCGCATCGGCGGCCAGTTGCAGCAGCAAGCCGCAGTGATAGTAGTTGTCGAACGCGCCGGCATCGTGAGAGGTGTGAAGCGGCCGCTCGGCGAGCCCACTCGAGCACTGCGCGAGTGCGCCTTCGATGCGCTCGCGCAGTGCAGTCGTGTCGAGTACACCAAGCCGCTGCAGCGCGAGCGCGGCCTTTGCGTCGGCACCGCCTTCGTGAATCCACGACTCGCCGTCGGGCACCGGCTGACGGTCGTAACGCTGGAACAAGTGCGCGGCCTCGTGGGCGAAGTGCCATCGCATCCGGGCCTGGAAGTCGTCGCTGGAAAACGCTTCATGACGTCCGTAGATGTGGATGAACACCTGTCCCGGCAGCGTGCCGCCCTGGTAGCCGTACCCACCGCCCGGGTGCGCCGCATCATGCGACGCGAACAGCATCGGCTTGCTCGGCAGTGGACCGAATTCCTCAACATACAGCGCCATCAGGCGCGGAAAGAGCTGTTCGAGCGCGTCGCGTGCAGCCACGGGCAAGGTCTGATCGACGACCGCGACCACATCGGGGGTTGCGACCGGCGTCGCGGTCCCGACGTAGATGTTCGTCCCGCTGTCACGGTCGGTGAATTCGAGCGATGCGTCGTGGACAGTGCCGCCGTGGATCACGTGCGCGCCGGCCGGCGGCGTCATCGCAAATGTCCAGACCGGCGAGTCATCGTCGGCACAGCGATCGACGCAGGCATGGAAGCGCCCGGTGTGGATCAGTAGACCGCCGTCGCCGAATGGCGAGAACGGTGCGTAGTCCTTTTCGAGCGGACGATAGCGTGGCGGCACGTCGAAACTCGCCTGAGCGAATGGCGCGTCGTCACGGCGCCGGATCACTTCCTCGCCGTCGACGAGCACCAGCTCGATCATTGGATCGACCGGTGTCCAGTCGCGTGCCCGATTGCCCTGCCGGTCGGTCCGTGCGAAGCGCAGTGCCTTCGCAGGTGCATCAAGTGTGTACTCGACTCGCCATTGCTCCCCGACGGGTGTCAATGTGATCGACGGCACGGTCGCAGCCGAAGAACTGCCGGCCGCGACGAGCAGCGCCGCCGCAAGCGCACGGCGAGCGATTCCGGCCACTCGCAATCCTGGCCGTTTTGGCGAACCGACGGCACCGCTTTCGATCACGGCCAACGATCTTTCTTCAGACATGTCGCATGCTCCCAGTGCCCGCTTGATATGGTGGAAATGAACGCAAACCAGCGCAACTATGCCTGCGCATTCCGACGGAGTCGGCCACCGATTTCGACCGATGTCGGCCGCCCCGGCGCGGGTCCTGTTGAGTCAGCGTCTGCGGGCTGCATTGGGCCCTGTGCGCAGCGAAGACAGGATCGCGCATTGGGCCCGCCGTCCGCCGCGGCAGCTTGCGATCGTCTGCTGAAGCTCCTTTGCGATCTGCCGCAGCGCCCGGATCCGGTCCAGGACAGCAGCGAGGTGGCTGTGCGCCAGACGGTCGACCTCGCTGCAGGACAGCCCGGTATCTTCGGCAAGCGCGAGCAGGCTGCGGATTTCCTCGAGACTGAAGCCCAGTTCGCGCGCGCGGACGATGAAGCGCAGGCGATCGACATCCGCTTCGCGGTAGGCGCGGTAGCCGCTTTCGGTCCGGCTGGGCCTGGGCAACAGGTCGATGCGTTCGTAGTAGCGGATCGTCTCGACGTGGCAACCGCTGGCCGCCGACAACTCACCGATCCTCATCGCTTGACCCTGTAGCCGCTACAGGCTCTAGGCTACCTCCATCCCAGCAGTGGAGACCAGCTCCATGACCAGCCCCGAGACCCCAGGGCCCGGCAATCATCTCGCCGACACGCCGCTTCTGGACTTCCGCCATCCGGACATCCAGTCACTGATTCGAAGTCGCGGCTGGAGCGAGCTGTCCGTCCGTGACCGGATAGGGGCGGCCTACGACTTCGTCCGCGACGAAATTCCGTTCGGCTACAACGCATCGGACGACCTGCCGGCCTCGCAGGTACTGGCCGACGGCATCGGCCAGTGCAATACCAAGAGCACTCTGCTGATGGCCTTGCTGCGGGCGCTCGATGTCCCGTGTCGCTTCCACGGCTTCACCATCGACAAGGCACTGCAGAAGGGCGCGATCACCGGTCTCGCCTATGTGCTGGCGCCCCGCGACATCATTCACAGTTGGGTGGAAGTCTGGTTCGAGGGGAAGTGGATCAACCTTGAGGGCTTCATCCTCGACCGCCCCTATCTGGCTTCACTGCAGCAGCGGTTCTCCGCGACCGAGGGTGCCTTCTGCGGCTTCGGGGTCGCGACGGCCGACCTGCAGAATCCACCCGTCGACTGGGTCGGGCGCGATACCTACATCCAGAAGGACGGCATCAATGCGGATCTCGGCATCCACGATGATCCCGACACTTTCTACCGGAAGCGCGGGGTCAACCTGTCGGGGCCCAAGCGCTGGCTGTTCCGATCCTTCATCCGGCACTGGATAAACCGGCACGTGGCGCGCATTCGCAGCTCGGCGGTCGTGCCGGAGGCCGCCGATGGGCCCGCGCCTTGATGGCACTGTTCCGTCGTTGCGTCGAGCGGCGCAGACCGGCGCGGCCGGTCGTGCTATCGACTATCGGGCGGAGCGCCCGTACCAGGCCGAAATCCGACCGCCGGGGCGTGCCACGGATCATCCAGAGTCTCGGCCGGCACCACGTGCCGTACATCGACATCCGCCACCGCCGCGGTTCAAGTGTTGCCGGGTCGACAGCGGTGACGACCCCTGGAGCTGTTACCGCTGCTGAACCCGGTGTGCACGGCAATGGTCGCCGCGTCCGGCGACTGTCGGTGGACGAGCCACCACGCGAACGCCTATGGCGTCGATGATCCGCTCGAGAATACAGGGGTCAGTTTGCAGTTTCCGCATCACTCTGTTTCCGCGGCCCGCACTGTCATCGAAGCCAGTCGACCGCGCGCGCGGGCGCTGCGTCGAACCCGGCGGCGAACGGCGCCACCCGGAATCCGATCTTGACCGGCCGGCGCGCCGGCTCCGCCGGCAGTCGACGCAGCCCCGGCAAGCGACCGAATACTGCGACAATGCGCGCCCGACGCGCGCCCCTGGCCGTGTGTTGCCATTCCCCTGGAACCGCGTGAAGACACCCGAAGCCCTGCAGGCGCTGATCGACGACGGCGTCATCGACGAAGTGCTGCGTCCGCTCAAGAGCGGCAAGGAGGCGGCCGTCTACGTGGTGCGTAGCGGCGACGACGTGCGCTGTGCCAAGGTCTACAAGGACATGGCGCAGCGCAGCTTCAAGCAGCGCGTGCAGTACCAGGAAGGCCGCAAGGTCCGCGGCAGTCGCGAGGCCCGCGCGATCGGCAAGGCGAGCAGGTACGGCCGTCGACAGCAGGAGACGGCGTGGAAGAACGCCGAGGTCGACGCGTTGTACCAACTTCGCGACGCCGGCGTGCGCGTGCCGGCGCCCTACGGCTACTTGCATGGCGTTCTGGTGATGGAGCTGGTCACCGATGCCGATGGATTCTCCGCACCGCGGCTCGGCGAGGTGGCACTGACCGCCGACCTGGCGCGCGACTACCACCGCGTGCTGGTGCGCCAGGTCGTGCGGATGCTGTGCTGCGGCCTGATCCATGGCGACCTGTCGGCGTACAACGTGCTGGTCGGGGAAGACGGGCCGGTGGTGATCGACTTTCCGCAGGTGGTCAGCGCCGGCGGCAACAACGCGGCGCGGACCATGCTGCTGCGCGACGTCAACAACCTGACGGCGACGCTCGGCCGCTGGGCACCGGATCTGCTCGACACCTGGTACGGCGAGGAGATGTGGGCACTGTTCGAGGCCGGTGCGCTGCACCCCGATACCGAGCTGACCGGCAGCTTCGTGCCGGACGACGCGATGGTCGACCTCGACAGCGTGCGGCAGGCGATCAACGAGGCGCGCGAGGAAGCGTTGATCCGTCAGCAGGGTCGCGAGGAGGCCGAGGCCGAGTAGTCGTCGGCGCGCGGCAGGCTGCGTATGCCGCGACCGTGCGTGCCGGCGCGCGACCGGAGATCGCCGGCCGTCACGCGAAGCCGGCGTGATCGCCGTCAGCAGGCGACGCGGGATTTCCGTACAGTGCGATGCCCAACCTGGCCGGCGACATCCCGATGACCGATCCGATTCGTCTTTCGAAACGCGTGGCCGTGCTGGCAGGATGCTCTCGCGGGCAGGCCGAGCAGTACATCGAAGGCGGCTGGGTGCGCGTGGATGGCGAGGTCGTCGAGCAGCCGCAGTTCAAGGTCGCCGACCAGCGGGTCGAAATCGATCCGGCGGCGAAGCTGCAGGTCGCCGAGCCGGCAACCATCCTGCTGCACAAGCCGGCCGGGGTGGACCTGGTCAGCGCTGATGATCCCGCGCTGCAGACGCTCGTCACCGCCGCCAGCCATTGGAGCGAGGATGCGTCCGGCGTGCGCCCGCTGAAGCGCCATCTGCTGCGGTTGACGCCGCTGATGCCGCTCGACCGCGATACCGGCGGCCTGCTGGTGTTGACGCAGGACGGACGCGTCTGGCGCCGGCTAACCGAAGATGCCGACCGGATCGAGCAGGAGTACGTCGCCGATTTCAGCGGCGAACTACCGTCCGACGCACTGGATCGCCTCAATGCAGGCGTGCCGATCTGGGGCCATGGCGCACGGCCGTGCAAGGCGAGCCGGCAGAGCGAGACCCGATTGCGCATCGTGCTGAAGGGCGCGCGTCCCGGTCAGGTGCACGAGCTGTGTCGCGCCGTCGGCGTCCAGACTCTCGCGATCCGGCGACTTCGGATCGGCAAGGTGTCGCTCGGCAAGATGCCGCCGGGGACGTGGCGCTACCAGCCGGTCTCGGAGCGGTTCTGATCAAGTACAGGGGTCACCATTTCGCCGCCGCCGTCCTGTTTCCCGTTCGAATCCGCTTGCTCGCGACCATGCGGCAGTACGAGACGTAGTCGCCGACGTCGCCAAAGCGGCTTATCTCGCCGGCGGTCTCGAGTTCGATGGTCATGCCGAGCACAGCCCCGATACCTGGCGTGGTGCGCAGCGCCTATGAGCGTAGCGGAAGCCTTCAGTTCGTCGAGAAGCCACCTTTCCACTTGCCGAACCTGCGCGTCGATCGCGCGCCAGATGCCGATCTCGGCGAGTAACGCGTGCTGCTCGATTGCATCCGGTATCGAGGCCTGGATTTCCTCTTCGCTCGTAACCGCTGCGGCCGGCATCTGGGCTGTTGCCAGCGCGCTGAAATCCACTTTGCGCGACGGCGAGACTGCCGAAGGCGAACGCGGCAGCAACGGAGATGCTCGCCAAAACGAGCGCGTGGGCATGCCGAGAAATCGTTGGAAGCGATGCGCCTCGCCACCTGTTGGTTGTGCGAGGTGCTTGGTGGCTGTTCGAACGTGTGTCCATCTCCGCCGCCCCCCGGAAGCTGAATGGCATTCATGGCACGTACATGGCGCAGTGTCTTGTCGGGAGATCCCTACAATCCTTGTGGGGAGGCGGGGATCTGGTGGGGCGTGCCGCTGAGTTTCCCTCCCTTGCGTACCTACGCAATATGCGTACACGTATCCGATGGAAGCCGTCTTCGTCGAATTGCCGCCGTTCGAACGATTCCGCGCGACGTCGACGACGATGGCTTCCGAGCGCTGCAAGGCGAACTGATGGAGGCGCCGGAAGCCGGGGACGAGATCCCGGGCACTGGCGGGCTCCGCAAGCTGCGGTTCGGCGACAAGCGCCGTGGGAAAGGCAAACGTGGCGGTTTGCGGGTTATCTACTACTGGTGGGAGCGAGGCGGCCAGTTCTGGCTGTTCACGCTCTACGACAAGGATGAAGTGGACGACCTCACCGCGACCGAGCGCGCGGCTCTCAAGAAGAGGGTGAAGGCGGAATTGAAGGAGAGGCGGTCATGAGCAAGAAACGGAACCTGTTTGCCGAGATTAGCGAAGGGTTCGACGCGCTGGCAGGCGAACGCACCGGCAAAGTCACGCTACGGACGCACAAGATCGAGCGTGCTGCGGTGCCCGAAGTCACGGCGGAGGAAATCCTGGCGCTGAGGAAACGCCTCCGCCTGTCGCGCCCGGTTTTCGCCGCCCGATTGCGCACGAATCCGCGCACGCTGGAGAACTGGGAGCAGAACCGGGCCAAGCCCAACGCTCAGGCGGCGCTGCTGATCCGGCTGGCAGAGCGCTATCCGGACTTCATGGACCGGCTCGCTGCCGTCTAGCTTCCTATGATTGACATGGCCGCCTCGTGCGCACGGCCCCAGGAGCGGCCACAGCCGGGCGAACCTCGGTAGCGGTTTGCTGGACCGGGTATCTCTCGTTGCCCGTTGGGTTCCAGTCCGCGCGCAACTGAAACCGCACGATCGTGCGGATCTCGCCTGAGATGATTCCGGGGCCGCCGGAATCCGCGTGAACGTGCGGGTTTGCCAGGCGCTCTCTGCTCTCCGTTTCAACGCTGTTTCCTCCGCCTGCCGAGCGCAACTGAACGATTCGTCCGGACGTAAGCCTCTGAATTCAAATGCCGCGTCAGAAACTGCTCTCGGACTTCGCCCGCCCACCGGCGCCGACAAAACGGAGACGCCGGGCCCCGAGAGAGCAAGATCTGGCCTGGGCGGGCCATCCCGGCCCGGCGCCGAAGTCCGAAGGAACCCGCGCAAGTCCGCGCCAGCACGCAGGAAGGGCAAAAAAAAACCCAACTGCAGACGCAGTTGGGTTTTTCAATTGGTGGAGGTGGGGGGAGTTGAACCCCCGTCCGAAAGCACTCCATCTCCGGCACTACATGCTTAGCTCGCCGTTTGGTCTCGTCCTACGGCAACACGACGTGCGAAGCACACCGCAGGACATACCCGCTTGATCTAGGCCGCGGCTGACGGGTCGCCACCTGGGCCGATCCTGTGATGATGACCCTACACCGACGAGCACAGGCACAAGTCGGTTCGGGGCTAGGCCTTAAGCGGCCAGAGCGTAGACGTCGTCGTTGGCGTCTGATTGTTTGCCGCTGGATTAACGAGGAAAGCTGCCCCCTCGGCATGCACCGGTCGACTTCATCACTCCCGTCGAAGCCAGGACACCCCCGTATTCGATGCGGACAGGTGAAACCTTCCGATGCAGCGAAGTATGGGGATCGGGGAGGCCGGTATCAAGCGCGGCGATGCCGGCGGCGCCCACCTGTGCGCAAGGTCCAGGAGAGGCGGGCTCAGGCGTCGCGGTTCTTGGCCCTCATCACGCGTTGCTTTTCGATCTTCCAGTCACGGTCCTTGATGGCTGCGCGCTTGTCGTGCTCCTGCTTGCCCTTGGCCAGGGCGAGCTCGAGCTTGACCTTGTTGCCCTTCCAGTACATCGCGGTCGGCACCAGCGTGTAGCCCTCGCGCTCGACGCGACCGACCAGGCGGTCGATCTCGTGCCGGTGCAACAGCAGCTTGCGGGTGCGCCGGTCATCGGCGATCACGTGCGTGGAGGCCGAGATCAACGGCGTGATCTGGGCGCCGAACAGGAAGATTTCGCCGTCGCGGACCAGCGCGTACGATTCGCCGATGTTCGCGCGGCCGGCGCGGATCGCCTTCAGTTCCCAGCCCTGCAGCGCCATTCCGGCCTCGAAACGGTCGCCCAGGGCGTACTCGTGGCGGGCGCGTCTGTTCAGGGCAATCGTCGTCTGCTTCGACGATCCGCTATCCTTCGCGGTCGATTTCTTGGCCATTGATTCGTCGAGGGTGCTTTGAACGGATTGTCGCCGATCCCGGCGGGCAGTGGGGCATCAATGCTGGAACAGGCTTCATGAGCCGGGTCGAGCGCAGTGCGCTGGTCCGCGCCAGCGCGGAGCGGATGTTCGACCTGGTCAACGACGTCGAGCGTTATCCCGATCGCTTCGGCTGGTGCGACGCGGCACAGGTGCTGTCGAGCGGCGAGCGCGAGATGGTAGCGCGTCTGGAGCTCCGACTGGGCTCGCTGAGGACCGCGTTCACTACCCGCAACACGCTCGACCCCGGACGCGCGATCGATCTGCAACTGGTCGAGGGGCCGTTCACGGCGCTGTCCGGGCACTGGCAGTTCATCCCTCTGACCGAACAGGCCTGTCGCGTGTCGCTGATGCTGGACTTCGAACTGGCCGGACGCTTCATCGGCAGCGCGCTTGCCAGCGGATTTGGCGGGCTGGCCGACCGGATGGTCGACGACTTCGTGCGCGAGGCGCGGCGCGTCCATGTCGTCTGAGCCCTGGATCGACGTGACGGTTGCCTACGCGCTGCCGGAGCGCTACTGGTTGCTGCCGGTGCGGGTGCCCGGCGGCGCCACCGTGGCCGAGGGCATCGATGCGTCCGGCATCGGCCGGCTGGTGCCGGAGATCGACCTCAGCGGAAGCCGGGTCGGCATTTTCGGCAAGCTGTGCACGCTGCAGACGCCGCTGCGCGACGGCGACCGGATCGAACTTTACCGACCGCTGCAATGCGACCCGAAAGCGGTGCGCCGGCAGCGCGCCGAAGCCGAGCGCACGACGGACAAGGCAGGCTGATCGGCCGGAGCGGAGCGACCGGCGCGGCACGCACTGGACAGCACGCCGCGATGAACGCGGCGGCGGGGCGATCAGCGGCGACGCTTCTTGTCGTCGCGCTTGAGGTTCGGGCCGAGCTTGCGCACTTCGCGCACCAGCGCGAGATCGTCGACCTCGAGCGTGTTGCCTTCGACGCTGGCGAGGATGTCGCCCTCGAACGTCAGCAGCAGGTTGTGGATCTCGGGATCACTACCGTCCTTCGACACCGTCGAGATGTAGTCCCAGCGATCGTGGTGGAACGGATCGGCGACCGCCGGTGAGCCGAGCAGCGCGATGACCTGGCGCTTGCTCAGCCCCGGGCGCAACAGATCGACGTTTTCCTTCCGCAACAGATTGCCCTGGTAGACGTCGACCTTGTAGATGACGCCACAGCCGGCCAGCGAGGCGGCGAGAAGGAACGCGACAACGAGCTTGTGCATGCGCGGGCGGTCGGAAAGTGCGGAAAGTGGCCGATGATACACTAGGTCGGCTGCCCGGCCGGACAGGAAGTGCTGGCCGCCGAACCGTTGGGGAAATCGACGAGGGAGATGTCGTGGAATCGCAGGACTTGCGCAAGGTCGGCCTGAAGGTCACGCATCCCCGGATGCGGATTCTGGAAATACTCGAGACGGCCAGCCCGCGGCACATGACCGCCGAGGACATCTACCGGCAGTTGCTCGACAGCGAGGACGACATCGGACTGGCAACGGTCTACCGCGTGCTTACCCAGTTCGAAGCGGCCGGGCTGGTCATGAAGCACAACTTCGAGGGCGGTCAGGCGATCTACGAG
Organism: Lysobacteraceae bacterium; assembly: GCA_041687455.1. GTDB lineage: Bacteria > Pseudomonadota > Gammaproteobacteria > Xanthomonadales > Xanthomonadaceae > JAWLBY01. The sequence continues at coordinate 34,323 of JAWLBY010000006.1, forward strand.
CTGGATCGCGGCAAGCATCACGACCACATGGTCGATATCGAAACCGGCAAGGTCATCGAATTCGTCAGCGAAGAGATCGAGCGCCTGCAGCGCGAGATTGCCGAGAAGCACGGCTACATGATCGAGGACCACAGTCTGGTGCTGTACGTGCGCCCGCAGCGCGGCAAGCCGCAAGGCTGAGCCCGACCGCGCGATCGCGGTGCGGTCGCGATCCCGACGGACGCCCACTGCTGTCCGGGAAGTGGCTGGTGCCGAAGATGGCCACCCATCGGTGCCGGATTTCTCGACACCGAGCAACAGCGTCGCGAATTCGAGTCGGCGGCCACATCCATGGTTTCAGCAGTGCTGGCCATGCCCGCAACCGAGCGCGAAGATTCTCCCCGGACACGTCGTGGGCTTTGGCCGGAATGACGAACACGCGTCGCGCGATGGCGCCAACAGGCGTCGCAGAGCCAAAGACGTTCATCCGGCGACTTTCCCCCGGACCGCAGTGGGCAGGCTCGATCGCGCCTCACCCAGGATTGCGGTGTAGCGACACCGACGCCGACGGTCAGCCGGCAGCGCGTTCGAGCAGGCTGCGCGCCAGGCCGATGCTGGCGGCGTCGATGTCGATGCCGCCGAGCATCCGGGCCAGTTCCTGCTCGCGGTCGGTGCCGTCGAGCGGCTCTATGCGGCTTTCGGTCCGGCCGTCCTGCTCGGCCTTGCTGACCCGATAGTGCCGGTGCGCCTGCGCTGCCACCTGCGGCAGGTGGGTCACGCACATGACCTGCCGGCTGTCGCCGAGCGCGCGCAGCTTCTGGCCGACGACCTCGGCGACGGCGCCGCCGATGCCGCTGTCGACCTCGTCGAACACCATCGTCGGCACGGCGTCGAGCCCGAGCGTCGCGACTTCGATCGCGAGGCTGATCCGCGACAGCTCGCCGCCGGAGGCGACCTTGCGCAGCGGACGCGGCGGCTGGCCGGCATTGGCGCTGACCAGGAACTCGACGCGCTCGCTGCCCAGCGGGCTCGGCGATTCGTCGCTGGCCGCCACCAGCTCGACCGCGAAGCGTCCGCCATTCATGCCGAGCTCGGTCATCAGCGCGGTGACTGCGGCTGCCAGCCGCTCGGCAGCCTGGCGCCGGGCCACGCCGAGTCGCTCGGCCGCCGCCCGCCAGTCGCGCTCGCTGCGGCCGATCTGCTGCTGCAGCCGTTCGACCTGCTCGCCGGCGCCGTGCAGTCGCGCCAGTTCGGCGGCCAACTGCTCGCGGTGCTCGCCGAGCTGTTCGAGCGGCACCCGATGCTTGCGGGCAAGGTCGTGCAAGCGCGCAAGCTGCCGGTCGAGTGCGGCCAAACGCTCCGGATCGAGGTCGAGCTCGTCGCGCAGGCGCTCCAGTGACGCCGCGGCCTCGTCGAGCTGGATCTGCACCGAATCGAGCAGGCCGTCGATCTCGCCGATCCGCGGCTCGTGCGACTGCAGCCGGACCAGCTCGGCACGCACCTGGCGCAGGCCGTGGCTCAGCGCGAAGCCGTCGTCGCCGGTGATCCGCGCCAGCGACAGCTCGAACCCCTGGATCAGCGTCGCCGCGTTGGCCTGCCGCTTGTGCGTTGCCAGCAACTGTTCGATGTCGTCGGCTGCCAGCGCCTCCGGCGCCAGTTCGGACAACTGATGTTCCAGCCAGCCGATCCGCTCGCCGAGATCGCCGCGGCCGGCCAGCTCCTGCAACTGCCGTCGCGCCTCCGACCATTCGGTCGCCAGTCGTGCGGTATCGGCCAGCAGTTCCGCGTGACCGCCGAATGCGTCGAGCAGGTCGAGCTGGTGGCGGCGTGACAGCAGCGCCTGGTGTTCATGCTGGCCGTGGATCTCGACCAGCGTCTCGCCGAGCGCGGCGAGCTGGCCGATCGTGACCGGACGGCCGTTGATCCAGGCCCGCGAGCCGCCGTCGGCACGGATCACCCGACGGAGCTGGCACTGGCCATCGTCATCGAGCTCCTGTTCGGCCAGCCAGGCGGAGGCGGCCGGCACCCGTTCGATCGCGAACTCGGCCACCAGCTCGGCGCGCTCGGCGCCGTGCCGAACCACGCCGGGGTCGGCCCGGGCACCGCTCAGCAGCATCAATGCGTCGACCAGCAGCGACTTGCCGGCGCCGGTTTCGCCGGTGATCACGCTCATTCCAGGCTGCAGGGCCAGTTCGACCCGGCTGGCGATGGCGAAATCGCGGACGTTGAGCGAAAGCAGCATCGGAGGCAAAGGGCAAGGCCGCGGGCGGGCGCACGTTACCACGCGCTCCGACGGCCGCCAACGCGGGACTTGCCAGCCCGGCCGCGAGGCCTTATCTAGAGATGAGCGAACCATGTGACCTTTCCGTGCCGACCTCCACTCTCGATGCCCGCGCCCGCAATCTGCTGCGCACGCTGATCGCGCAATACATCCGCGATGGCGCGCCGGTCGGTTCGCGCACGCTGGCCAAGAATTCCGGCCTCGACATCAGCCCGGCGACGATCCGCAACGTCATGGCCGACCTCGAGGAGATCGGCCTGGTCGCCACGCCGCACACGTCGGCCGGTCGGGTGCCGACCGCGCAGGGTTACCGGGTGTTCGTCGACAGCCTGTTGCAGGTCAGCGCGCCGGGCCAGGGCGAGGTCGAGCGGCTGCGGCAGCAGTTGCCGGCCGGGCTGGGCACCCAGCAGGTGCTGTCGTCGGCGTCCGAGCTGCTGTCGGCGATGACTCATTTCGTCGGTCTGGTGACGGTGCCGAGGCGTGAACAGTTCGCGTTCCGGCATATCGATTTCGTGCCGCTGGATGGCCAGCGCGTGCTGGTCATCCTGGTGTTCACCGACAACGATGTGCAGAACCGGATCATCCAGACGCCGCGGCCGTTCGCTCCGGGCGAACTCGAACAGGTCGCCAATTACCTGAACCAGCATTTTGCCGGCTGCCAGATGCGCGACATCCGCGCCCGGCTGCTGCGCGAGCTGCGCGAAACCCGCAGTGCGATGGAGCGCCTGCTGTCGGCGGCGGTCGAGCTGTCGGAGTCCGCCTTTGCCGAACCGGAAGCCGACGACATGGTGGTGACCGGCCAGACCCGGCTGATGGGTGTGCAGGACCTGTCCGACCTCGACCGGCTGCGCGAGCTGTTCGAGGCGTTCTCACGCAAGCGCGAGATCGTGCAACTGCTCGAACGCTGCATCCACGCGAAGGGTGTCCGGCTGTTCATCGGCGAGGAGTCGGGCATGGCCCCGCTCGGCCACTGCAGCATCGTGACTGCCCCGTACGGCGCCGACGGCAAGCTGCTCGGCGTGCTCGGCGTGATCGGCCCGACCCGAATGGCCTACGACCGGGTCATCCCGATGGTGCAGGCGACTGCCCAGGCGCTCGGCGCCGCGCTGGCCGATCCGGAACGGCGCTGAGCCGCCTCCTGCAGGAGGGGCTTCAGCCCCGACCGGGCATCCCGCCGCCAGCGGCGTCAGTTCGACTTGCCCCGCGCTGATCATGCGCCTATGGACCGCCCAGGCGTTGCGGTCGGGGCTGAAGCCCCTCCTACAGGTTCATCGACCCTTGAACTCGCCGGGCCCGGTCCCCATCTGCGCCGGGCACCCCTTGAATCGCCTGCGGCCCTGCGGCCGCCGGCGCCACCTTCGGAGAACCCGATGCAGACCCATCGACGCGACGCGGCACACGCTGCGGACTCACCGACTTCGCCCGAACACGACGATTTCCGCGCGGACGAGGCCACCGAAGCCCAGGCTGCCGGCGCCGAGCAGCGCATCGCCGAACTCGAACAGGCGCTGCTGCAGGTCCGCGACGAACAACTGCGCGAACGTGCCGAGCTGGACAACCAGCGCAAGCGGCTCGCGCGCGACGTCGACCAGGCGCGCCGGTTTGCCAACGAGCGGCTGCTGAACGAGCTGTTGCCGGTGATCGACAACCTCGAGCGCGGCATCGAGGCCGCCGGCGACGTCCAGGCGCTGCGCGAGGGCACCGAGCTGACCCTGCGGCAACTGCTGAAAGTGGTCGAGGACCACGGCCTGATCGCGGTCGATCCCGCCGGGCAGCCGTTCAACCCGGAGCACCACCAGGCGGTCGGCATGGCCGAGAGCGCCGAGCACCCGTCCAACACGGTCATCAGCGTGATGCAGAAGGGCTATCTGCTGAACGGCCGGCTGCTGCGGCCGGCGCTGGTCATGGTCGCGAGCTGACACCCCGCTGTAGGAGGGGCAGCCCCGACCGGTGAAGCCGCGCCCCCGGACTCCGCTGTCGGGGCTGAAGCCCCTCCTACAGAAAGCAGGGCGGCTCGTCGCCGCGACCGTATTGAAACGGTGAATCCGGCCTCCATCTAGGGCACAGAAGCGGTCACGGCGACCGCGGCCCCACACGAATCCAGACTGCAACCCGGGAGACACTCATGGGCAAGATCATCGGCATCGACCTCGGCACGACGAACTCGTGCGTGGCCGTCATGGAAGGCGGCAACGTCAAGGTCATCGAGAATTCGGAGGGCGATCGCACCACGCCGTCGGTCGTTGCCTTCACCAAGGACGGCGAGACGCTGGTCGGCGCCTCGGCCAAGCGCCAGGCGGTCACCAATCCGAAGAACACGTTCTACGCGGTCAAGCGCCTGATCGGCCGCAAGTTCACCGATGCCGAGGTCAAGAAGGACCTCGACCTGGTGCCGTACTCGATCATCGACCACAGCAACGGCGATGCCTGGGTCCAGACCTCCGACGGCAAGAAGATGGCGCCGCCGGAAATCTCCGCCCGCGTGCTGGAGAAGATGAAGAAGACCGCCGAAGACTACCTCGGCGAAAAGGTCACCGAGGCGGTCATCACGGTGCCGGCCTACTTCAATGACTCGCAGCGGCAGGCGACCAAGGACGCCGGCCGCATCGCCGGGCTCGAGGTCAAGCGCATCATCAACGAGCCGACCGCCGCAGCGCTGGCCTACGGCCTCGACAAGAAGGGCGGCGACCGCAAGATCGCCGTGTACGACCTCGGCGGCGGCACCTTCGACGTGTCGATCATCGAGATCGCCGAAGTCGACGGCGAGAAGCAGTTCGAGGTGCTGGCGACCAACGGCGACACGTTCCTCGGCGGCGAGGACTTCGACAAGCGCGTGATCGACTATCTGGTCGAGGAGTTCAAGAAGGACCAGGGCATCGACCTGCGCAACGACCCGCTCGCGCTACAGCGCCTGAAGGACGCCGCCGAGCGCGCCAAGATCGAGCTGTCGTCGGCACAGCAGACCGAAGTGAATCTGCCATACGTGACGGCCGATGCGTCGGGTCCGAAGCACCTGAACATCAAGCTGACCCGGGCCAAGCTCGAAGCACTGGTCGAGGAACTGGTCAAGCGCACGATCGAACCGTGCAAGGTGGCGCTGAACGACGCCGGTCTTCGGGTGTCCGACATCGGCGACGTGATCCTGGTCGGCGGCCAGTCCCGCATGCCGCGCGTGCAGCAGGCCGTGACCGAGTTCTTCGGCAAGGAGCCGAAGAAGGACGTCAACCCGGACGAGGCGGTCGCGATCGGCGCTGCGATCCAGGGCGGCGTGCTGTCCGGCTCGGTCAAGGACGTGCTGCTGCTCGACGTGACCCCGCTGTCGCTCGGCATCGAGACCCTCGGTGGCGTCATGACCAAGCTGATCGAGAAGAACACGACGATTCCGACCAAGGCATCGCAGGTGTTCTCGACCGCCGAGGACAACCAGACCGCGGTCACCGTGCACGTGCTGCAGGGTGAGCGCGAGCAGGCCCGCTACAACAAGTCGCTGGCCAAGTTCGATCTCGCCGGCATCGACTCGGCGCCGCGGGGCATGCCGCAGGTCGAAGTCAGCTTCGACATCGACGCCAACGGCATCCTGCATGTGTCGGCCAAGGACAAGAAGACCGGCAAGGAACAGCGGATCGAGATCAAGGCCGGCTCGGGTCTGTCCGAGGACGAGATCCAGCGGATGGTCGCCGATGCCGAAACGCATCGCGAGGAAGACAAGAAGTTCCACGAGCTGGTCGACGCCCGCAACAAGGCCGACGCGCTGATCCACGCGACCCGCAGCGCGATCAAGGAGTTCGGCGGCAACGTGCCGGGCGACCAGATCGGCCGGATCGAATCGGCGCTGGCCGACCTCGAGACGGCGATGAAGGGCGATGACATCGCGCAGATCAAGGCGAAGTCGTCGGCGCTCGAGGAAGCCGCACAGTCGCTGCAGGCGGCCGCCGCAGGCGGCTTCCAGGGCGGGGCGGGTGCCGAAGGCGGTGCCGAGCCGCGCCCGGCCGGCAGCGAGGACGTCGTCGACGCCGAGTTCACCGAGGTGCGCGACGACAAGAAATAAGCGGAAATTGGGGGTTCGGGATTCGCAACAGCGGGTCCCGGCCCCGGATCCCTTCCGTGTTGACCTGTGGCCGCGGCTCGCGAGCTCTGGCTTCAAACGAATCCCGAATCCCGAATCTCGAATCCCGGCTCCATGACCAAACGCTGCTACTACGAAGTCCTGTCCGTCAGTCGCACCTGCACCGACGATGAGCTGAAGAAGGCTTATCGCCGGCTGGCGATGAAGTTCCATCCGGACCGCAATCCGGGGGACAAGGCGGCCGAGGACAGCTTCAAGGAGGCGAAGGAAGCCTACGAAATGCTGTCGGACCCGCAGAAGCGGCGGGTCTACGACCAGCACGGCCACGCCGCGTTCGAGCATGGCATGGGCGGCCGCGGCGGTCCGGGCTTTGCCGATGTCGGCGACATTTTCGGCGACATTTTCGGTGACATCTTCGGCGGCGGTGGCCGTGCACAGCGGCCCCGCCGCGGGTCGGACCTGCGCTACGTGCTGGAACTCGACCTCGAAGAAGCAGTGTTCGGCGTCGAGAAGCAGATCGGCGTGCCGACGCTGGTCGCCTGCGAGCCGTGCAAGGGCAGCGGCTCGGAAGACGGCGTCGTCGAGACCTGCAGCACCTGCCGCGGGCAGGGCCGGGTGCGGATCCAGCAGGGCATCTTCTCGGTCCAGCAGAGCTGCCCGCACTGCGGCGGAACCGGCAAGGCAGTGCGCAACCCGTGCCGCGCCTGCCGTGGCCAGGGCCGGGTCGAACAGGAGAAGACGCTGTCGGTGAAAATTCCGGCCGGCGTCGACACCGGCGACCGGATCCGGCTCGCTGGCGAAGGCGAGGCCGGCCCGGCCGGTGCGCCGGCCGGCGATCTGTACGTCGAGATCAGCGTGCGCGACCACGCGCTGTTCCAGCGCCAGGGCGACGATCTCTATTGCGAGGTGCCGATCCGTTTCTCGCAGGCCGCGCTCGGTGCCGAACTTCGCGTGCCGACGCTCGATGGCGAGGCGGTCGTGCGAGTTCCGTCCGAGACGCAGACCGGCAAGGTATTCCGCCTGCGCGGCAAGGGCGTCAAGTCGGTGCGCAGCTCGGGGCCCGGCGACTTGCTGTGCCGGGTCGTCGTCGAGACGCCGGTCCGGCTGACCCAGCGACAGCGTGAACTGCTGCAGGAATTCGAGTCGACCTTCGAAGGCTCCGGCGACGAGCACTCGCCGCGCGCCAGTTCCTGGCTCGACGGCGTCAAGTCGTTCTGGGAAAAGATGACGACCTGACGCGCCTCGTATCGGCAAGGGCCACGCAACTCTGCAACACTGTTGCGCTCGCTCCGGCCGAGGTGCCTGCATGCCCGTCGCTGATCCGCTCCGCGTTCTCGTCTACGGCGCCGGTGGGCGAATGGGGCGTGCCGTGCTCGACCTGCTCGAGCAGAGTTCCGGGTTGCGCCTGGTCGCTGCCGTCTCGCGCAGCGACCACCCGCTGCCGGACCGCGTTCCTGCCTATCCCGCCACCGCGTTGGCAACGGTCCCGGCCTTCGATGTCGCGATCGACTTCAGTCTCGCGCCGGCCTTCGATGCATTGCTGTCGCTGTGCACCGAACGCGGTGCGGCACTGGTCAGCGGCACCACCGCGCTGTCGCTGGAACAGCGGGCGGCGATGGAAGTGGCAGCCGCCCGGATTCCAATCCTGTGGTCGAGCAATTTCAGCATCGGTGTCGCGGTGCTGCAGGGGCTGGTCGAACGCGCCGCGGCGCAGCTCGCCGACTGGGATTGCGAGATCGTCGAAGCCCACCACCGACGCAAGCTCGATGCACCATCCGGCACGGCATTGAGCCTCGGCGAAGCGGCTGCGCGCGGCCGCGGCGAATCGTTTGCCTGGGTTTCGCGCGGCGGGCAGGCCGGGGCGCGCGAGATCGGCTCGATCGGCATCGCCTCGCTCCGCGGTGGCAGCGTCGTTGGTGAACACTCGGTCCATCTGCTTGCGGACGGCGAGCGGATCGAGCTGTCGCACCGAGCCGAGGACCGCACGGTGTTCGCGCGCGGCGCCCTGCATGCGGCAACGATCCTGCCCGGCCGGCCGGCCGGGTTGTATGCGCTGGTCGACCTGATCTAGCTGGGTGCCGGGAGCGTCGCGGCTTCGGCCCGAACTTCGGAACCGCGGTATGGATCACGTTGTTGCGGTGCAGCGTGGCATTTCGTTCAGGATGTGTACAGTTTGACTGCCGGGCGGGCTCGGCGGTGACTCGAGTCGCCGTCGCCACAGGCTGCTTCGGTTTCGTCCCCACTACCTGGATGCCACATGAGCTCGATTCGCCTGTATGCCGCCATCGCCCTGTCGCTGTCCGCCGGGCTGGCCATTGCCGCGCCGCGCGGCGAGGACACGTTCCAGACCCCGGGGGTTGGCAGGCTGGCCGACCGCGTCCTTCATCAGGACATCCATTTCCTGAATGCCAAGGGCGGCATCGAGCGCGGCGTCCGTTGCGCGATCGAGAAACCGTCTGCCGAGAAGGCCGCCGAGCTCGATCATGCATTCCGCAGCTACTGGGCCAAGCTCGGCCCGCTGGCAGAAGCCAAGGCCGGCAGTACGTCGATTCCGGTGCAGTTCCACATCGTCACCAAGACCGACCGCAAGCTTGGCAAGCTCGGCAATGTCAGCGATTCGCAGGTCCAGGAGCAGTTGAAGGTCCTCAATGACGCCTATGCCGGCACCGGCTTCAGCTTCACGCTGAAGGGCATCAACCGGGTCGACAATTCGCAGTGGTACGACCGCTGCTACGGTGGCGCCGAGAGCAAGATGAAGAACGCGCTGGCGGTCAGCCCGGCCACCACGCTGAACATCTACACCTGCAATCCGTCGAACGGCATCCTCGGTTACGCGACCTTCCCGAACTCGTATCCGGAGAACAGCCCGATGCACGGCGTGGTGCTGCTGCACTCGTCGCTGCCGGGTGGTTCGGCCGCACCGTACAACCTCGGTGACACCGCCACGCACGAGGTCGGCCACTACCTCGGCCTGTACCACACGTTCCAGGGCGGCTGTCAGAACCCGGGTGACTCGGTGGCCGACACTGCGCCGGAAGCCAGCGCGGCGTATGGCTGCCCGGTCGGTCGCGACACCTGCGCTGGCGACGGTGCCGACCCGATCTTCAACTTCATGGACTACACCGACGATGCCTGCATGAACGAGTTCACCACCGATCAGGCGATCCGCATGCAGGCCCTGGTCGCGCAGTACAAGCCTTCGCTCTGAGCGATCGGCTGACGCGGCACCTCGACGCCCGGCTTCGGCCGGGCGTCGTCGTATCTGGGTCCGGAAGCGGGCGCGAGCCACGCGGCATTCATCCGGCCGTGGACAGCCGGGGGGCTCGGTCCGTATCATTCCGGCTCGCCTGACCCCCTTCCTTCCGTCGTTCCGGACCGCACCGCGGCCGATCCGGAGGGTTCGTGCGAGCCGCATTCGGCGAACACGACAGCGCGGGTCGCCAACGAACAGGCGAATACAGTGACTCAGACCGCGCTCCTAGCTCTTGCCGACGGCACCGTCTTCGAAGGTGTCTCGATCGGCGCTTCCGGCCTGCGGGTCGGTGAAGTCGTCTTCAATACGGCGATGACCGGCTATCAGGAGATCCTGACCGATCCGTCCTACGCGCGGCAGATCGTCACGCTGACCTATCCGCACATCGGCAACACCGGCTGCACCGCGATCGACACCGAGGCGCAGCAGGTGCATGCGGCCGGCCTGATCGTTCGCGAGCAGCCGACGCCGCCGTCGTCGTGGCGCAATGAAATCGACCTGCCGAGCTGGCTGATCCGCCACCATGTCGTCGCGATCGCCGAGATCGATACCCGCAAGCTGACCCGGCTGCTGCGCGATCGCGGAGCGCAGAACGGATGCCTGATGGCCGGCCCCGGCACCAACCGCAACGAGGCGATCGCGGCTGCGCGCGAGTTCGCCGGCCTGAAGGGCATGGATCTCGCCCGTGCGGTCACGGCGCCGACCACCTACGACTGGGACGAGGGCAGCTTCGACCTCGACCAGCAGCAGTTCCGGCACCCCGATGCGCGCTTCCATGTCGTCGCCTACGACTTCGGCATCAAGCGCAACATCCTGCGCCTGCTCGCCGAGCGCGGCTGCAAGCTGACCGTCGTGCCGGCGCAGACGCCGGCCGAACAGGTGCTGGCGTTGAAGCCGGACGGCGTGTTCCTGTCCAACGGCCCCGGCGATCCGGAACCGTGCGACTACGCGATCCGCTCGATCCGCACCTTCATCGACAAGAAGGTGCCGACGTTCGGCATCTGCCTGGGACACCAGTTGCTCGGTCTCGCCGCCGGTGCGAAGACGACCAAGATGAAGTTCGGCCATCACGGTGCCAACCATCCGGTTCAGGATCTGCGCACCGGTCATGTGTTGATCTCGTCACAGAACCACGGCTTCGCCGTCGACGAAGCGACGCTGCCGGAGAACGTGCGACCGACGCACAGGTCGTTGTTCGACGGCTCGTTGCAGGGCATCGAGCTGACCGATGCGCCGGCGTTCTCGTTCCAGGGACATCCTGAGGCGGCGCCGGGGCCTCATGACGTCGCGGCCCTGTTCGATCGATTCGTCGATTCGATGCAGTCGCGTACCAGCTAGCAGGCTGCTGAGACACGGCCTGCTGGCGCCGCCGCAACCGCGGTGAACGCCGCACCGGGCAGGCACGACGTTGCTGTCGATCCCGTGGCCACGTGAGGGAAGACCAACCATGAGAGCACTCGTTCTAGCAATGCTGCTGCTGTCCGGCGCCAGTGCTGTCGCGGCGCCGAAGGCCGAAGAGACCAGCCCGGACGCCCAGGTGCTGACCGCCGGCTTCCTGTACCACCACCCCGACCTCAAGCATCGCCTGCTCGGCATCGAGGCATTCGAGGAGGGCAGGTTCAAACAGGCGTTCGCCGAGTTCAAGCGGGCATCGCACTGGGCCGACAAGGCGGCCCAGGCGATGGTGGCGGAAATGCTGTGGACCGGCCGCGGCACTGCCGCTGACCAGGCCGAAGCCTACGCCTGGATGGATCTGGCAGCCGAACGTTTGTACAAGGGCTTCCTGATCGAGCGCGAGCGGTACTGGGCGGCACTCGACGACGCCCAGCGGCAGCGAGCGATCGAGATCGGCCGGAAAGTCTATGCCGCGTACGGTGACGACGTCGCCCGGCCACGTCTCGAGAAGCGGCTGGAGCGCGGCCGCCGGCAGATCACCGGCAGTCGGGTCGGATTCGTCGGCGGATTGAAGATCATGGTGCCGGGACCCGACGGAAACTCCTGGGTCACGATCGATGGCACCACCTACTACGCGGACCGCTACTGGCGACCGGCAGACTATTTCGAATGGCAGGAGCGGATCTGGAGCGACCCGCCGACCGGCACGGTCGAGGTGCTCCCGATCGCCGCCGACGACGCTCCGGACAACGACTGATTCCTGCACCGCGGAGCCGGCCGAGAACGCCGGCCGGCCCCCACCTGCGCAACACCGAGACGAACATGCCCAAACGCTCCGACATCCGCAGCATCCTGATCATCGGCGCCGGTCCCATCGTGATCGGCCAGGCCTGCGAGTTCGACTACTCCGGAGCGCAGGCCTGCAAGGCGCTGCGTTCGGAGGGTTATCGCGTCGTGCTGGTCAACTCCAATCCGGCGACGATCATGACCGATCCGGAAATGGCCGACGCCGTGTACATCGAGCCGATCACCTGGCAGATGGTCGAGAAGATCATCGCCAAGGAGCGGCCCGACGCGTTGCTGCCGACGATGGGCGGGCAGACCGCGCTGAACTGCGCGCTCGACCTCGCCGACAATGGCGTGCTCGAGAAATACGGCGTCGAACTGATCGGTGCCTCGCGCGAGGCGATCCGGATGGCCGAGGATCGTGAGCTGTTCCGCGTCGCGATGGCCGAGATCGGCCTCGAATGCCCGAAGGCCGAAGTCGCGCGTTCGTTCGAGCAGGCGCTGGAAATCCAGGCCCGGGTCGGCTTCCCGACCATCATCCGGCCGAGCTTCACGCTCGGTGGCTCCGGCGGCGGCATCGCCTACAACCGCGAGGAGTTCGAGGACATCGTCAAGCGCGGTCTCGAGCTGTCGCCGGTGCACGAAGTGCTGGTCGAGGAATCGGTGCTCGGCTGGAAGGAGTTCGAGATGGAAGTGGTCCGCGACCGCGCGGACAACTGCATCATCATCTGTTCGATCGAGAACTTCGATCCGATGGGCGTGCACACCGGCGACTCGATCACGGTGGCGCCGGCGCAGACGCTGACCGACAAGGAATACCAGCGCATGCGCGACGCATCGATCGCGGTGCTGCGCAAGATCGGCGTCGATACCGGCGGTTCCAACGTGCAGTTCGGCATCAACGCGCAGAACGGCCGGATGGTCGTGATCGAGATGAATCCGCGCGTGTCGCGCTCGTCGGCGCTGGCATCGAAGGCGACCGGATTTCCGATCGCCAAGATCGCCGCCAAGCTCGCGGTCGGCTACACGCTCGACGAGTTGCGCAACGAGATCACCGGCGGCCAGACGCCGGCCAGCTTCGAGCCGACCATCGACTACGTCGTCACCAAGATTCCGCGCTTCGCTTTCGAGAAGTTTCCGGCGGCCGATGCACGCCTGACCACGCAGATGAAGTCGGTCGGCGAAGTGATGGCGATGGGCCGCAGCTTCTCCGAATCGCTGCAGAAGGCGCTGCGCGGCCTCGAAACCGGCAAGGTCGGCCTCGACCCGACCGGGCTCGATCTGGGCAGCGAAGAAGGCGTCATCGAACTGCGCCGGCAACTCCGTGAGCCCGGTCCGGACCGCCTGTTCCACGTCGCCGATGCGTTCCGCGCCGGATTGACGGTCGACGACGTGTTCGGGCTGTCGTACATCGACCCGTGGTTCCTGCGGCAGATCGAGGCGCTGGTCCGGATCGAGCAGGACGTCACCGAGGCCGGAATCGGCGGACTCGATGCGCCACGCCTGCGGCAACTGAAGCGCAAGGGCTTTTCCGATGCGCGGCTCGCGCAACTGGTCAATAGCGACGAGGCCGCGGTGCGCGCGTTGCGGCGTGCGTTCGGCATCCGCCCGGTCTACAAGCGGGTCGATTCCTGCGCGGCCGAGTTCGCGACCAGCACGGCCTACATGTATTCGACCTACGAGGACGAGTGCGAAGCCGAGCCGAGCAATCGCGACAAGATCATCGTGCTCGGCGGCGGCCCGAACCGGATCGGGCAGGGCATCGAATTCGACTACTGCTGCGTGCATGCCTCGCTGGCGCTGCGCGAGGACGGCTACGAGACGATCATGGTCAACTGCAACCCGGAGACGGTGTCGACCGACTACGACACGTCCGACCGGTTGTACTTCGAGCCGGTGACGCTCGAGGATGTGCTCGAGATCGTCGATCTCGAACAGCCGAAGGGCGTGATCGTCCAGTACGGCGGCCAGACGCCGCTGAAGCTGGCGCGGGCGCTGGAGGCGGCCGGCGCGCCGATCATCGGCACCACGCCGGATTCGATCGACCTGGCCGAGGATCGCGAGCGCTTCCAGCAGATGATCGAACGGCTCGGCCTGCGCCAGCCGCCGAACCGTACCGCGCGCAGCACCGACGAAGCGATCGCGCTGGCGCGCGAAATAGGCTATCCGCTGGTTGTGCGGCCGAGCTACGTGCTCGGCGGGCGCGCGATGGAGGTGGTCTACTCCGATGCCGACCTGGCGCGTTACATGCGCGAAGCGGTCAAGGTGTCGAACGACTCGCCGGTGCTGCTCGATCGCTTCCTCGACCACGCGGTCGAAGTCGATGTCGACATCATCGCCGATGCCTCGGGCGATGTGCTGATCGGCGGCATCATGGAGCACATCGAGGAGGCTGGTGTGCATTCGGGCGACTCGTCATGCTCGCTGCCGCCGTACAGCCTCGACGCGGCGACCCAGGATGTCTTGCGCGACCAGGTTCGCCGGATGGCGCGCGAGCTGCGCGTGGTCGGCCTGATGAACACGCAGTTCGCGATCCAGTTCGACGCCGACGGCAGGGCCGAGATCTTCGTGCTGGAGGTCAATCCGCGCGCGTCGCGGACGGTGCCGTTCGTGTCCAAGGCGACCGGCGTGCCGCTGGCCAAGATCGCCGCCCGTTGCATGGTCGGCCAGTCGCTGGCGGCGCAGGGCGCGACCCGGGAAGTGATTCCGAACTACCACTCGGTCAAGGAAGCGATCTTCCCGTTCGCGAAGTTCCAGAACGTCGACCCGATCCTCGGCCCGGAAATGCGTTCGACCGGTGAAGTAATGGGCGTCGGCCGCAGCTTCGGCGAAGCGTTCGCGCGGGCGCAGGAGGCCGCCAACATCAAGAACCCGCCGATCGGCAAGGCTTTCGTATCGGTTCGCGATCCGGACAAGCCGCGGCTGGTCGGTGTCGCCCGGGAACTGCTGCGGCTCGGCTATTCGCTGGTCGCCACGCACGGCACTGCTGCATTCCTGCGCGACGCCGGGCTGAGCTGCGAGTCGATCAACAAGGTCATCGAGGGGCGGCCGCACGTGGTCGATCTGATCAAGAACGGCGAGATCAGCTACATCGTCAACACGACCGAAGGCAAGCAGGCGATTGCCGACTCGTTCTCGATCCGTCGCGAGGCGCTGCAGCACCGGGTGACCTATTCGACGACGATTTCCGGCGCGCGGGCGCTGCTGCACTCGCTCGAGTATCGCGGCAATGGCGATGTCTGGTCGCTGCAGGAGCTGCACAGCCAGCTCCCCAAGGCCGGCTGACCCGCCGCGCCCACTGCAGGACGGCGGCGACCGCTCTCGGCGGCCCTGGGGCCGGGTCGCCGCCACTCCTACAGGTTGGGCGGTCGCCGCGTTACCCTATAGGGCATCCACGGCCACTCGGCCGATGCCACGCCGGCGCTCTCGCCGGCCCGGACCACAAGGAACGACATGCGAGCACCGCTGACCCATCGCGGCGCACAGAAGCTGCGCGAAGAACTCGATCACCTGAAGTCGGTCAAGCGGCCGGAAGTGATCAACGCGATCGCCGAGGCGCGTGCCCACGGCGACCTGAAGGAAAACGCCGAATACCACGCTGCGCGCGAGCAGCAGGGCTTCATCGAGGGCCGGATCAAGGAACTCGAGTCGACGCTGTCCAACGCGCAGATCATCGAGGTCGGCAAGCTCAATGCCGGCAGCCGGATCGTGTTCGGTGCGACGGTCGAGCTGGCCGATTGCGACAGCGGCGACGAGGTGACCTACCAGATCGTCGGCGACCTCGAGTCCGACATCAAGCTGGGCCTGATCTCGATTTCGGCGCCGATCGCCCGGGCGCTGATCGGCAAGCACGAAGGCGACACCGTGACGATCGCTGCTCCAAGCGGCCCGCGCAGCTACGAGATCATTGGCGTCCGCTACGTCGCCTGAGCCCGCTCGCCCCGGCAGCGGTGCCTGCGGGGGCGGCTTCGGCCGCGATCACATTGCTGCCCGACAATGCAGCGAACTACCATCGATCGTTCGCAGCCGCGTACCCGAATCCGCGACGCGCCTGCTCGCCATCCTGGCGAAAGCCGGGATCCATTCTGTTTTTCGCCGGGTGCGGTGTCGCGCGATTCGGCGCCGGTCATCCCAGGACAGCAGCGGCGCTTCCGCCGGAGTGACGGCCGAAAGTCGCGCTTGCCAAAGTGAGGTCTTCGTTGTCAGACACGCTGACCCTGCTGCTCCCCGATCCGGTCCGTCTGCGCGGCGGCATCGCTGCCGCCCCCGCGCTCGCCCGGCTGCTCGGTCGTGCGGACTGCGTGGCCGATCGGCCGGGCGGCGAATCGCAACTGCTGCGCCATATCGACCTGTTGCCGAGGCGCCTGCCGGTGGCCGCGATCACCCGCACGCTCGACGCCGAGGACGCGATGCACGGCGCCTGGCTCCGTGCCGATCCCGTGCACCTGCGCGCCGACATGGTCAGTGGCCGACTGCTCGCCCATGGCCCGGCGCTGCAGCTCGGCGCCGACGAGGCGCAGGCGTTGCTGAAACCGCTGAAACCGCTGTTCGGCGACGAGGGTTTCCCGATATCGGCGCCGGTACCCGACCGCTGGTACCTGTCGCTGCCGACCGGTACCGAACTGCCTGAGTTCTCGACGCCCGAACAGGCGCTCGGCGACGACCTGCATGCACATCTGCCGGCCGGTGACTGCGGTCGCCGTTGGCGCCGCCTGCTGAGCGAGGCGCAGGTGCTGCTTCACAACCACCCGCTCAACGCCGCCCGTGCCGCTGCCGGAAAGCCGACGATCAACAGTGTCTGGTTCTGGGGCGGCGGCGCGCTGCCCGATCGCCTGCTGCTGGCCGGCAACGTCTGGAGCGACGACCCGCTGCTGCAGGGCTCTGCGAAGCTGGCTGGCCGCGACGCTTCGACACTTGCGCATCTGGTCGACGGGCAGCCCGGAGCCGGCGACCTGGTCGACCTGCGCTCACTGCGTGACGTCGCGCAGCTCGATGCGCCGTGGCTGCCATGGGCGATCGAACAGCTTGCGCGGCCGCAGATCGGTTCGATCTGCTTCGACTTCGCGGACGGCCGCCAGTTCGTCTACCGCCCATCCCATCGCTGGCGCTTCTGGCGTCGTCCGCTTCGCGGCAGCGAGCCGCGCGGATGAAAATCCGCCGCCGTCCGATTCCGGCGCACGGACCGTGGCCGGATCATGTCCATCCCGTGCTGCAGCGGGTCTACGCCGCACGCGGCGTGCTGAATCCGACCGATGCCGAACTGCGGCTGCAGGCCCTGCTGCATCCGACCGCGCTGAGCGGGCTCGATGCAGCCGTGCAGTTGCTGGTACGCGCGCTGGCGGAAGACTGGCGGATCCTGATCGTCGGTGATTTCGACGCCGACGGCGCAACCGGCACCGCCGTCGCGGTGCGCGGCCTGCGCATGCTCGGTGCCCGGCAGGTCGGCTACCGCGTGCCGCACCGGATGCTGCACGGTTACGGACTGTCGCCCGCGCTGGTCGCCGACATCGCGGCGGAGGACCGGCCGCAACTGATCGTCACGGTCGACAACGGCATTGCCAGCCTCGCCGGCGTCGACGCGGCACACGCGGCCGGCATCCGGGTACTGGTCACCGATCACCACTTGCCGGGCGATCGGCTGCCGGCCGCCGATGCGATCGTCGACCCGAACCTGCCCGGCGACGCATTTCCCAGCAAGCATCTGGCCGGCGTCGGCGTGATGTTCTACCTGCTGCTCGCGCTGCGCGCCGAGCTGCGCCGTCGCGGTGCATTCGGCCCGGGCAACGAACCGGATTTGTCCAGCCTGCTCGATCTGGTCGCACTCGGTACGGTCGCGGATCTGGTGCCGCTCGATCGCAACAACCGGATCCTGGTCGCTGCCGGATTGCGCCGGATGCGCAGCGGCCAGTGTTCGGCCGGCATCGCGGCGCTGGCGCGCGTCGCTGGCCGGCCGCTCGATCGCCTGGTCGCCGCCGACCTCGGTTTCGCGCTCGGCCCGCGCGTCAACGCCGCCGGGCGGCTCGAGGACATGAGCGTCGGCATCGCCTGCCTGCTGGCCGACGACCATGACCACGCGCTGATGCTGGCCAGCCGGCTCGACGCGATCAACCGCGAACGCCGTGACCTGCAGCAGCAGATGGTCGAGCAGGCCGAATTGCTGGTTGGCCGCTGGTCGGAAGACGCGGGCAGTGCTTTGCCGGTCGGCGTTTGCGTGCACGACGCCAAGTGGCATCCCGGCGTGATCGGTCTGGTCGCGTCGAAACTCAAGGAACGACTGCACCGGCCGGTCGTTGCATTCGCGCCGGCGGGGGAACTGGCACCGGACGAACTGCGCGGCTCGGCACGCTCGATTCCGGGCTTCCACATCCGCGATGCGCTTGCGTCGATCGACGCGGCCCATCCGGGCCTGCTCGGCCGCTACGGCGGCCACGCGATGGCTGCTGGCCTGAGCCTGCCGGCCGCTCATTTCGACGCGTTCGCCGATGCGTTCGATCGAACTGCGCGGCGCCAGCTCGACGAAGCTGCGCTGGCCGCGGAATGTCACAGCGACGGCGAACTCGGCCATGCCGACTTCGTCCGTCCGCTGGCCGAGCAATTGCGTCACGGCGGCCCGTGGGGACAGGGCTTTCCCGACCCGTGCTTCGATGGCGAGTTCGAGGTGCTCGACTGGCGGGTCGTCGGCCAGACGCATCTGAAGCTGAACCTGCTGGCCGCCGGGGCCAGCGCGCCGGTGTCGGCAATCCATTTCTCAGCCTACACCGGAGCGCCGCCGCCCATCCGCGTCCACGCCGTCTACCAGCTCGAAACCGACGACTTCCGTGACCGCGCAGGCGTGCAGTTGATGCTGCGGCACTGCGAGGCCTGCTGATCGCCAGCTCGGCAGGATCAAAATCTGCGGTCGGGGTTGAAAGAACAGAACCCCGCGCACGAGGGTTGGGTCGAGGCTACGACCGCTTCTGTCGTCGAGGCTGAGGAGCCCTGACCTCCGCGTTCATGCACTGATCCCTTTCTCGCGCCTAATCCGGCGGCGGGTGAGGGCGGTTCCGACAGCGCCGCGGTCAGCCTCCGCTGTCGGATTTGCGCGGCGGAAGACCGCCGAACATGTCGGCTTCCACGCGCTGCCAGGCCGGCGACACCACCGCGGCGCCGACGTCGGGCGCAGTCTGCTGGTCGAGGCCGTCGATTCGCTGGAACCGCCACAGCAGGCGAGCGCTCTTGCGATCCAGGGCCCGGACGCGTCCCTCACCGGACCAGTCGGCGCCCTCGAGGCGAAGAACATCTCCGACCAGCAGTCCATGGACGGCTCCCTGATCGATGTCGACCTGCATCCAGGTGAAACCGTCATCATCGAACACGGCGGCGTCGAGCGATGGTGTGATCGCCGTGATGCGAGCCCGCACTGGCGCGCTGGTGTCGAGCGGACAGGTGCCGCCCTTGTCGAACGGGCTGCGGCTGGCGACCTGAAGCGTGGTCGGCGGCAGCTCGAGGGGGTCATCGGGGTGAAAGCGCGAGATCGAGGTTGTCGCGATGGCGTGGTCACCCGCGACCTCGGTCACCTGAAGCATCAAGGCTTCGTGCGGCGGCTCCGCATGCATCTGCAGGCCTTCGTAGACACCGTGGAGCTCGCCCCTATCGAGCCGGAACGGCAACTGCGCCCAATGGGCTGACCACTGGATGCGGTCGGAGTCGAACAGCGCGACGGCATGAGCCCGGATCGAACGTCGATTGAAGAGGCGGGTGAGTTCGACGGGAAGTGAGTCGTCGCCGAGTGACAATGGAAACGTCAGGCCCTCTTCGATGGATGCGCCTGCGCCCTTGACCAGATCCGGGTGCAGATCGATCAGGTCGCTGCCGGTCCAGCCAAGCGCCAGCGTCGGCAAGCGCTCGCCTTCGATCAGCATGACGATTTCGCCGTGCGGAACCAGCAGCCACTTCTGTACGTGGCGTTGCTCGACGTCGTCGCTACCTTGGTCCTGCTCGGCGTCGCTGTCGACGCTGGCGCCGGATGCGTCCAGCTCGCGCTGGTCGTCCTCGAACGCCTGCATCTCGGCGAGAATGACCTGCGGTATCGTTTCGCGGTCGAGCGCGGGCTCGCCGATCTCGAAATGCAGCCAGGCGCCGGACTGGGTCCAGCGCCCGAGCCTCGCTACTTTCATCGGTTCCCCCTCCGGTGAAACCAGCAGCACGCCGCGGCCGGACTCGGCAAGGAACACGCTGATGTTCGGGCTGGAGTACTCGCCGACGATATCCCCGGGACGGCCCTTGCGGGCCTGCGCCATGATGTCCTCGACTTCCGGCCAGCGTGCGAACTCCTCGGCCATTGGCGTCGCGTACGGGGAATTGTGAGTGGTCAAACCGCAGAGGAGCAGGACGACAGCGGCGAAATGGCGCATCAAGCGGCCTCGACGACAGGGTGGGCCATTATCCGCGGTAGCGTCTCCGGTGCCACTGGGCACGTCCTGCTAGAATCGGCAGTCTTTTTCCATTGGCCTGGGCCATGATCGAACTGAATCCGATCCGCGCGCAGATCGCCGACCTGTCGGCGCGTCTGCAGTCGCTTAGGGGGTATCTTTGACTTCGACCACAAGGTCGAACGTCTCGAGGAAGTGAGCCGCGAACTCGAAGATCCAGCCATCTGGAACACGCCGGACAAGGCGCAGCAGCTCGGGCGCGAGCGCGCCTTTCTGGACAAGGTGGTCGGAGGCATCCGTACGCTGTCCGACGGGTTGAACGAGGCGCTCGAGCTTCTTGAGCTCGCCGAGTCGGAGAATGACGAGGACACGGCGCAGGCCGTCGTCACCGACGTCGAGAGGTTTGCGAAGGGCGTCGAGGCGCTGGAATTCCAGCGCATGTTCTCGGGCAAGATGGACGCCGCGCCGGCGTTCGTCGACATCCAGGCCGGTGCCGGCGGAACCGAGGCGCAGGACTGGGCCGAAATGCTGCTGCGGATGTACCTGCGCTGGTGCGAGTCGCGCGGCTGGAAGACCGAACTGATGGAGGTCAGCGCTGGTGACGTTGCCGGCATCAAGTCCGCGACGTTCCGTGTCGAGGGCGACTTCGCCTATGGCTGGCTGAAGACCGAAACCGGCGTGCACCGACTGGTGCGCAAGTCGCCGTTCGATTCCGACAATCGTCGACACACCAGTTTCACGTCGGTGTTCGTCAGCCCGGAAGTGGACGACCAGGTCGACATCGAGATCAATCCGGCCGATCTGAAGACCGATGTCTATCGTTCCTCCGGTGCCGGCGGCCAGCACGTCAACAAGACCGAGTCGGCGGTGCGCATCACGCACGTGCCGAGCGGCATCGTGGTCGCCTGCCAGACCGAGCGCAGCCAGCACGCCAACCGCGACCGGGCGATGAAGATGCTGGCCGCAAAGCTGTACGAGCTCGAGATTCAGAAGCGCAATGCCGAGCGCGACGCGGTCGAGGCCAGCAAGTCCGACATCGGCTGGGGCAGCCAGATCCGCAACTACGTGCTCGACCAGAGCCGGATCAAGGATCTGCGCACCGGCATCGAGCGTACCGACACGCAGAAGGTGCTCGATGGCGACCTTGACGAGTTCGTCGAGGCGAGTCTGAAATCGGGGCTAGAGGCAGGGTCGAAACGCAGCGACGCCGCCTGACTCGACCTGCGCCAACATCAAGCGGCTTCGCCGCGGCCGTTCGTGGTTCGATACCTCACCACGAACGGCGCATGGGACGAACGCACCTTCGAAGGGCCCCGGGTTTGCCGCGACCACGCGGATTCCGGGCGCCGACGAAACCGTGCCCCGTTCGTCCTGAGGTATCGAAGGACGAACGCGCCCGGAGCGCAAGACCATGAACAGCACCGACAGCACGCCTCAGACCGACGAAAACCACCTGATCGCCGAACGCCGCGCCAAGCTGCAGGCGCTGCGCGAACAGGGCGTCGCGTTCCCGAACGATTTCCGCCGCGCCAATCTTGCCGGCGACCTGCAAACCGAATACGTCGATGCCGAGCGTTGGACCGGCGAAGCACTCGACGCACTCGGTCGCCGCGTCACGATCGCCGGGCGCATGCTGCTCAAGCGCGTGATGGGCAAGGCGAGCTTCGTGCAGATCCAGGACGAGTCCGGCCGCATCCAGTTGTTCCTGCAGGCGGCGGCGCTTGGTGATGCCTACGATGCGTTCAAGGGCTGGGACATCGGCGACATCGTCGCCGCCGAAGGCACCGTCACCCGCACCCGCACCGGCGAGCTGTCGGTGCGCTGCGATCGACTGCGGCTGCTGGTGAAGGCCCTGCGGCCGCTGCCGGACAAGTTCCACGGGCTCGCCGATGTGGAGCAGCGCTACCGTCAGCGCTACGTCGACCTGATCGTCACGCCGGAAGCGCGCGATGTGTTCGTCAAGCGTTCGAAGATCATCCGTGCGATCCGCGCCTGGCTCGACAACCGTCGCTTCATCGAAGTCGAAACGCCGATGATGCAGTACATCCCGGGCGGCGCGACCGCTCGGCCGTTCGTGACCCACCACAACGCGCTCGACCTGCAATTGTTCCTGCGCGTCGCACCGGAGCTGTACCTGAAGCGTCTGGTCGTCGGCGGCATGGAGCGGGTCTACGAGATCAACCGCAATTTCCGCAATGAAGGTGTCAGCACCCGGCACAACCCCGAGTTCACGATGCTCGAGTTGTACGAAGCCTACGCGACCTACCATGAAGTCATGGATCTGACCGAAGGACTGATCCGCGACGTCGCGAGGGAAGTGCTGGGCACCACCGCGCTGCACTGGGAAGGCGCCGACATCGACGTCGGACCGGCTTTCCGGCGCTGGCGGATGGACGAGGCGGTCCGTCATTACGATCCGGCCATCACGGCGCCGGACTGCCGCGATCGCGAGGCGCTGGCGGCGCACTGCGCGCGTCACGGCGTACACGTCCAGGCCGACTTCGGCTGGGGGCGCCTGCTGCTGGAGCTGTTCGAGAAGCTGGTCGAACCGAACCTGGTGCAGCCGACCTTCATGACGCACTACCCGGTCGAGGTCAGCCCGCTGGCGCGCGAAAGCGACAGCGAGCCCGGCATCACCGATCGCTTCGAGCTGTTCGTCAACGGCAAGGAGATCGCCAACGGGTTTTCCGAGCTGAACGATCCGGAAGACCAGGCGGCCCGCTTCAGGGCCCAGGTTGCCGCAAAGGAAGGCGGCGACGACGAGGCGATGCACTACGACGGCGACTACATCCGTGCGCTCGAATACGGCATGCCGCCAACCGGCGGGCTCGGCATCGGCATCGACCGGCTGGTCATGCTGATGACCGACTCGCACTCGATCCGCGACGTGCTGCTGTTTCCGTACATGCGGCCGGAGGCGTAGGGCGCGCCTCGGCGCGGGCGGGCGCGACGGTTGCGCCTTCAGGATGGGCTTCAGCCCCGACCGTGAGGCAACGGTCCGCGGCGTGGTATCGGCAGGGCCTTGCGGTCGGGGCTGAAGCCCCTCCTACAGGGCAGTGCGTCGGGGCTGAAGCCCCACCTGCCGGGAAGTACGTCGGGCCCGAACGCCGACCTTGCTGACGGCTCACGCTTGCAGCACCGATGGCAATCAGTGGCACGTCGCTTCGCCCGTAGGAGGGGCTTCAGCCCCGACCGTGAGGCAGCGGTCCGCGGCGTGGTATCAGCATGGCCTTGCGGTCGGGGCTGAAGCCCCTCCTGCAGGGAAGTGCGCCGGGGTCGAACGCCGACCTCGCTGACGGCTCGCGCTTGCGGGGCGATGGCAATCAGTGGCACGTCGCTTCGCCCGTAGGAGGGGCTTCAGCCCCGACCGTGAGGCAGCGGTCCGCGGCGTGGTATCAGCATGGCCTTGCGGTCGGGGCTGAAGCCCCTCCTACAGGGAAGTGCGTCGGGGCTGAAGCCCCACCTGCTGCGTCGGGGCTGAAGCCCCACCTGCTGCGTCGGGGCTGAAGCCCCACCTGCAGCGAAGTGCGTCGGACCAGAACGCCGACCTCGCTGACGGCTCGCGC
>JAWLBY010000006.1:58159-191288 GCA_041687455.1 Lysobacteraceae bacterium
ATCAGCATGGCCTTGCGGTCGGGGCTGAAGCCCCTCCTACAGGGAAGTGCGTCGGGGCTGAAGCCCCACCTGCTGCGTCGGGGCTGAAGCCCCACCTGCAGCGAAGTGCGTCGGACCAGAACGCCGACCTCGCTGACGGCTCGCGCTTGCGGGGCGATGGCAATCAGTGGCACGTCGCTTCGCCCGTAGGAGGGGCTTCAGCCCCGACCGTGAGGCAGCGGTCCGCGGCGTGGTATCAGCATGGCCTTGCGGTCGGGGCTGAAGCCCCTCCTGCAGGGAAGTGCGCCGGGGTCGAACGCCGACCTCGCTGACGGCTCGCGCTTGCGGGGCGATGGCAATCAGTGGCACGTCGCTTCGCCCGTAGGAGGGGCTTCAGCCCCGACCGTGGGGCACGGGTCGGCGACGCGGTACCTGCATGGCTTCGCTGTCGGGGCTGAAGCCCCTCCTGCAGGGGCGCGCACGGGCGGCGAGCAGCGGGCGAGGCGCTCCCTGCGGGCTTGCGGAAGGCCGCGCTCGAAGCTGCTCCCGCGGAGGCGGGCAGCGCTAGGCGGCTACGGCGCCCGCGTTGTCGCGCAGTTCGCGGCGCAGGATCTTGCCGACGTTGGACTTCGGCAGCTCGGTCCGGAACTCGACGTAGCGCGGCTGTTTGTAGCCGGTCAGATTGGTCTTGCAGTGGGCCTTGACCTGTTCGGCAGTCAGCTCCGGATCCTTCCTGACGATGACAACCTTGACCGCCTCGCCGGACTTGTCGTCCGGCACGCCGACCGCGGCTACCTCGAGCACGCCGGGCATCGTCGCGATGACGTCCTCGATCTCGTTCGGATAGACGTTGAAGCCGGACACCAGGATCATGTCCTTCTTGCGATCGACGATGAAGCAGAAGCCGCGTTCGTCCATCTTCGCCATGTCGCCGGTGCGCAGCCAGCCGTCGACCAACACCTTCGCGGTCTCCTCGGGCCGCTGCCAGTAGCCCTTCATGACCTGCGGTCCGCGCACGCACAGCTCGCCGACTTCGCCGATCGGCAGGTGGCGTCCGTCCTCGTCCTGGATCGAAACGTCGGTCGACGGGATCGGCAGCCCGATCGAGCCGTTGTATTCGGGCAGGTTCATCGGATTGATGCAGGCGGCCGGCGAGGTTTCGGTCAGGCCGTAGGCCTCGATCAGCGTGCATCCGGTCACCGCCTTCCAGCGATCGGCCACCGCCCGCTGCACGGCCATGCCGCCGCCGAGCGTCAGATGCAGCTTCGAGAAGTCGAGCTTGTCGAATCCGGGCGTATTGAGCAGGCCGTTGAACAGCGTGTTGACGCCGGTGATCGCGGTGAACGGAATGCCCTGCATCGTCTTGACGAAGCCGTGCATGTCGCGCGGGTTGGTGATCAGGTGGTTGACGCCGCCGAACTTCATGAACACGAGGCCATTCGCGGTCAGCGCGAAGATGTGGTACAGCGGCAGCGCGGTGATGATGTGCTCGTTGCCGTGGTCGATGTTGGTGCCGATCCAGACCGACGCCTGCTGCATGTTGGCGACCAGGTTCCGATGCGTCAGCATCGCGCCCTTGGCCACGCCGGTGGTGCCTCCGGTGTACTGCAGGAAGGCGATGTCCTCCGGCTGCACATCGACATGCGACAGCGCGTGGCGGCGACCGCGGGCGAGCGCGTCGGCGAACCGGATCGTGCCGTCGATGCGGTAGTCCGGAACGACCTTCTTGACGTACTTGAGCACGAAATTGACGATCGCGCCCTTCGGAAATCCGAGCAGGTCGCCGACCGCGGTCGTGACGACGTGGCGCACCCGGGTGTCGCCGACCACCTCGGCCAGCGTGCCGGCGAAGTTGTCGAGCACGACGATCGCCGTTGCGCCGGAATCCTCGAGCTGGTGCTTCAGCTCGCGCGCGGTGTACATCGGATTGGTGTTGACCACCGTCATGCCGGCGCGCAGCGTGCCGAAGATCGCGATCGGGTACTGCAGCACGTTCGGCAGCATGATCGCGACCCGGTCGCCCTTCTTGAGCTTCAGGTCATGGATCAGGAATGCGGCGAAGTCACGGCTGGCACGATCGATGTCGTCGTAGCTCAGCGAACGTCCCATGTTCTCGAACGCCGGACGGTCGCGGTACCGATCGCAAGCGCTCTCGAGGATCGATACGATGGACGGAAACTCGTTCAGATCGACTTCCGCCGGCACGCCGGCCGGGTAACTTGCCAACCAGGGCTTGCTGCCGCTCATGATCCGATTCCCTCCCATGAATCGCTGCGAATTCGGCGTTCTCGCCCCCGTACCCGGGCGCACGGCCATTGCGCCCGATTGGAGCATAGGGTCCGGGGGCTGGCAAGGCGGCGCCAGCGGCGGGCTTCGGCCACAGTCATGGAGCAGTCTGCTCTTGCTGCTTGCAGTCGCTGCGGCGTTGCTTGCCGGCTGCTCGACGCCGCCGGACGAGGCGCGCCTGCGCCGGACCATCGCGGAGATGCAGCAGGCCGCCGAGGCGCGCAAGCCGGGCGACGTCGTCGAAGCGGTCAGCGACGACTTCGCCGGCAGCAACGGCCTCGACCGTGATCGGCTGCGTCGGTTGCTGCAGGCAGCGATGCTGCGCAACCAGCAGATCGGCGTGACGCTCGGGCCGCTCGACGTCGCGGTCGATGGCGACCGCGCTACGGTCCGCTTCGTCGCGATGACGACCGGCGGGCGGGGCGGCCTGATTCCGGAGCGGGCCCGTGGCTACCGGGTCGTCAGCGAGTGGCGGATCGAGGATGGCGAATGGCGCGTCGTCCGCGCCGACTGGACCGGCGAGCCGTAGATCCGCCCGACACGGGTCGACGACGTTCGTCAGCGCCAACCGGTCGGTCTGCGCCGGCATGGTAGAATCGAGCGCTTTGCGGCCGTCCTGCCGCGACGTCGCGCCGCCGATTGGCGCAACGCGTCCAACCCCTTGACGTGGAAGAAAGATGGCAGAGCTGGCGAAGGAAGTCATCCCGGTCAATCTCGAAGACGAGATGCGCAAGAGCTACCTCGATTACGCGATGAGCGTGATCGTCGGTCGAGCGCTCCCCGATGTCCGCGATGGCCTGAAGCCGGTGCATCGTCGCGTGCTGTACGCGATGCACGAGCTCGGTGCGCACAGCAACAAGCCGTACTACAAGTCGGCCCGCATCGTCGGTGACGTGATCGGTAAGTACCATCCGCACGGCGATACCGCGGTGTACGACACGCTGGTCCGCATGGCGCAGCCGTTCTCGCTGCGCTACCTGCTGGTCGACGGCCAGGGCAACTTCGGTTCGGTCGACGGCGACTCGCCGGCGGCGATGCGTTACACCGAAGCCCGGATGTCGCGGCTCAGCCACGAGCTGCTGGCCGACATCGAGAAGGAAACGGTCGACTTCCATCCGAACTACGACGAGAAGGAACTCGAGCCGTCGGTGCTGCCGACCCGGGTGCCGAACCTGCTCGTCAACGGCTCCACCGGCATCGCGGTCGGCATGGCGACCAATATCCCGCCGCACAACCTCGGCGAGATCATCGACGCGACGCTCGCGCTGATCGACGATCCCGAGATCGGCATCGACGACCTGATGCAGCACGTGCCGGGCCCCGACTTCCCGACCGCCGGCATCATCAACGGCGCCGCGGGCATCCACGCCGCGTACCACGGCGGCCGTGGCCGCGTGCTGATCCGTGCCCGCGCCGACATCGAGACCGACGACCACACCGGTCGCGAGGCGATCGTCGTCACCGAGCTGCCGTACCAGGTCAACAAGGCGCGGCTGATCGAGAAGATCGCCGAGCTGGTCAAGGAAAAGAAGATCGAGGGCATCTCGGAGCTGCGCGACGAGTCCGACAAGGACGGCATGCGCATCTACATCGAGGTCAAGCGCGGCGAAGCGGCCGACGTCGTGCTGAACAACCTGTACCTGCAGACGCAGATGCAGTCGGTGTTCGGCATCAACATGGTCGCGCTGGTCGACGGCCGGCCGAAGCTGCTGAACCTGAAACAGATGCTCGAGGCGTTCGTCCGCCACCGCCGCGAGGTGGTCACGCGGCGGACGATCTTCGAGCTGCGCAAGGCGCGCGCGCGCGCGCACATCCTGGAAGGCCTGACCGTCGCGCTCGCCAACATCGACGAGATGATCGAGCTGATCAAGACCTCCGAGAGCCCGGCCGTCGCGCGCGAGCGGATGCTTGCCAAGCGCTGGGAGCCAGGCATGGTCCGCGCGCTGCTGTCGGCCGCCGGCGCCGACGCGTCGCGCCCGGAGGATCTCGCCGACGGCCTCGGACTGCTCGAGGACGGCTATCAACTGTCCGAGGCGCAGGCGAAAGAAATTCTGGAAATGCGCCTGCATCGCCTGACCGGGCTAGAACAGGAAAAGCTGACCGACGAATACCGGCTGCTGCTCGAAACGATCCGCGCGCTGATCGAGATCCTCGAGGATCCGGCCCGGCTGCTGCAGGTAATCCGTGACGAGCTGCTGGCGATCAAGGCCGAGTACGGCGACCCGCGCCGCACCGAGATCCGGCCGAGCCAGGAGGATCTCGACATCCTCGACCTGATCGCGCCGGAAGACGTCGTCGTGACGCTGTCGCACGCCGGCTATGCGAAGCGCCAGCCGGTCAGCACCTATCGCGCCCAGCGGCGCGGCGGAAGGGGGCGTTCGGCGGCGTCGATCAAGGAAGAGGATTTCATCGAGCGGCTGTGGATCGCCAATACGCACGACACGCTGCTGTCGTTCACCAGCTTCGGTCGCGTGTTCTGGCCGAAGGTCTACCAGTTGCCGGATGCCGGCCCGAACGCGCGCGGCCGTCCGATTGTCAACTTCGTCGCACTCGAGCCGGGCGAGAAAATCCAGGCCGTGCTGCCGGTACGCGACTTCGGCGGCGAGCGTTTGGTGTTCTTCGCGACCGCGAACGGCACCGTCAAGAAGACACCACTGACCGAGTTCGCGTTCCAGCTTGCGCGCGGCAAGATCGCGATCAACCTCGACGATGGCGATTCGCTGGTCGACGTCGCGATCACCGACGGCGAGCGCGACATCCTGCTGTTCGCATCGAACGGCAAGGCGGCGCGCTTCACCGAAGCCGAGGTGCGCTCGATGGGCCGCGCGGCGACCGGCGTGCGCGGCATGCGGCTGGCCGAGGGCGAGCGGGTGGTCGCGATGATCGTGGCCGAAGGCGACGGCGACGTGCTGACCGCGACCGAGAACGGCTTCGGCAAGCGCACCGCGCTCGAGGAATATCCGCGCAAGGGGCGCGGCACGCAGGGCGTGATCGCGATCCAGACCAGCGACCGCAATGGCGAGCTGGTCGGCGCCGTGCAGCTCGATGACGCCCACGAGGTGATGCTGATCTCGGATCAGGGCACGCTGGTACGTACCCGCGCCGCCGAGATCGCCCGGGTCGGTCGCAACACGCAGGGCGTCACGCTGATCCGCCTGCCGAAGGACGAGCGGCTGGCCGGTGTCGTCCGCGTCGAGGCGTTCGGCGACGACGAAGGCGAGGGCGAGGGCGATGAGCTGACACCGGCCGATGTCGAGGCTGCCGTGGTAGCGACGCTGGCGGACGCCGCCGGCGCCACCGCAGCGGGCGAGGGCGAGGGCGAGCCGCAAGGCTGAGCCCGTGGCGCGCTGCCGCCCCGGCAGCGCGCCGTCCCGTCGCCGCACCGGACGTGGCGGCGACCGGAGGTCGGCCATTGCGCCGATTGCCGGGCGCCTTCCCGGGCAGACAGTGTTGCGTGCCGAATCGCAGCGTTATCGCAGCGTTCGAACGAGGGCGACCTCGGTCGAACCCGCGACGCCGGCCGCACGCCCGCGGCGGATACTCGATCTGCGGAAACAACCGCCGCCGCTTTCGCCGACGCGGTCAGCCGGCGGCTGGCGCGGGAGCTGGCAGGCTGTTGAAAAGCGGCCCGTCAGCCGGCACCACGGATGGCAGCACGGCGGAGCCAGACGATTCATCGGGAGCCGGTGCGGGCATGCGCCGGGCTCACGGCTTGAAAAAACGCCCGCGACGGGAGTTTTCCAACAGGCTGCTAAGCGAGCAGTGTCAGCATGTGCTCGGCAGACGATACCTTGAACTCGCCGGGCGCCTCGACCTGCAGTTGCCTGACCACGCCGTCCTCGGCGTACAGCGCGAAGCGCTTCGATCGCAGTCCCATGCCGAACGCCGTCGCGTCGAGCTCGAGACCAAGCGCGCGGGTGAACGATGCATTGCCGTCGGCCAGCATCAGCATGCCGTCAGGTACCGACTGCAGCCTGGCCCAGGCGTCCATCACGAAGGCGTCGTTGACCGCCATGCAGGCAACCGTGATGCCGCGCGCGACGAACTCGCCGTGGTGCTCGACATAGCCGGGCAGGTGCTTGGCGGAACAGGTCGGCGTGAAGGCGCCCGGCACCGAGAACAGCAACACCTTCCTGCCGGCGAACAGCTCGTCGGTGGAAAGGCTCTGCACGCCGTCGCGCAACTGGTTGACGGTGGCGGCGGGAATCCGTTGGCCGATCTCGATGGTCATGGGCTGCAAGCCTGCTCGTGGGGCGGCGGATCATACCGCGCGCCACCTTGAAATCGCAGCGATCGGGCCCCATTCAATGGTCCGGAGCGGCGGCAACCCGCTGTCGCGAGTTCAGAGACGTGAATGGAGGGCAACATGAACCTGACACGCTACTCCCCGTGGGCTTCCCAGCCGGGACTGCACGACGAGCTCAAACAGGTTTTCGACAAGGTGTTCGGCGAGCCGGAGGGTGACCAGTCCAACGTCGTCACCAGCCAGTGGATGCCGCGCGTCGACATCAAGGAAGACACCGATCGCTTCGTGATCTTCGCCGACATTCCGGGGGTGGAGCCGGACCACATCGAGATCCACATGGAAAACGGCATCCTGACGATCAAGGGTGAACGCCAGCTCGAGTCGCGCGAGCAGCGCGACCGTTACTCGCGGGTTGAACGCAGCCACGGGCTGTTCTATCGCCGGTTCTCACTGCCGGACACCGCCAATCCCGACGAAGTGTCGGCAACCGGACGCAACGGCGTGCTGGAGATCAGCATCCCGAAGCGGCCGGAAACCAAGCCGCGTCGGATCACGGTCAGCAACGGCGACAGCCGCACCATCGAAGCGAGCCGCAAGGAACACTGATCCGCGGTCCGGCCCGACCGAAGCCGGCTTCGGCAGCCGTACACGAGGCCCGCGGCAGACTGCCGCGGGCTTTTTGCTAATCTTCCGACCCTTTCGTTGCCTGACGCGCCATGCAGTTCAAGGACTATTACGAAGCACTCGGTGTGACTCCCGGCGCCACCGAAGCCGAGATCAAGAGCGCGTACCGGCGACTCGCCCGCAAGTACCATCCGGACGTCAGCAAGGAAGCCGGCGCCGAGGACAAGTTCAAGGCGGTCAACGAGGCCTACGAGGCCTTGCGCGATCCGTCCAAGCGCGCCGCCTACGACCAGCTCCGCGCGCGCGGCTATCGCTCCGGACAGGACTACCAGCCGCCGCCGGGCTACAGCCCGCATTTCGATTTCGACTTCGGCGAAGGTGGCTTCGGCGGTGCCGATGCCGGCGGCGGCTTCAGTGATTTCTTCGAATCGCTGTTCGGGCGCGCCCGGCCGGGCAGGGCCGAGCACGTGCCGCCGCGCCGGGGCAACGAGCGGGCCCGGATCGAGGTCGATCTCGAAACCGTCTACCACGGCGGCAAGCAGCGCATTTCGGTCAACGGCAGAATGCTCGATGTCCGGATTCCGAAGGGGCTGTTGCCCGGCCAGCAGATCCGCCTGGCCGGACAGGCATCGACCGGCGGTGACCTGCTGCTCGACATCGCCTACCGGCCGCATCCGCAGTTCGAGGTCGCCGGGCGCGACATTCAGCTCCGGCTGCCGTTGAAGCCGTGGGAGGCCGCGCTCGGCACCGAGATCAGCGTGCCGACGCTTGGCGGTGCGGTTCAGTTGCGGATTCCTCCCGGTTCGGATTCCGGCAAGCGGCTGCGGCTGCGCGGCCGCGGCCTGCCCGGCGCGCAGCCGGCGGAACCGGCCGGCGACCAGATCGTCATCGTCGAGATCCATGTTCCGGCGCCCGCCGACGATCGCCAGAAGCAGTTGTATCGGCAACTCGCCGAGGCTCACCGCGACCACGTCGAGCGGGCGCGCTGAGCCACATTCCCGGCGGCCGGCTCTCAGTCGGCCCGCTGGTAGCCGAAGAAGCCCTTCAGTACGTTCTCGGCGCCGTCGTAGTCGGCGGCGTTGGCCGGCAGGAAGCCGCTGGCGCCGATCTCGGCCAGCACGTCGTAGGCCGATTCGTCCTCGTGCATCGTCAGCAGTGCGTCGCGGACCGCATTCCGGACCTCTTCCGGCACGCTCGGCGCGGCCGCCATCGTCGTGCCCGGGAACTCGCGGGTGCGGCTGAGCTCGACCAGGTTCGGGTACTGCCGCGCGATGTGCTCCGGCACCATCGCGCCCTCGGCATCGGCCGAGAACACCATCTCGACGCCGTCGCGCCAGGAACTCGCCTCGGATCGGAACTCCGGCTGCGAGACCGGGTTCTTGAACGATTCGGCGAGCAGGGCGAAGCCGAGGCTCGGCGCCGGCATCGACACGACCCGCCGGCCGACCAGCCCGTTGAGTCCGCGGTCGGCGTACTGCGGGTCGACCAGCAATACGTACGAGGTCGGCTCGGTCTTGCGCGCCAGCGGCACGTAGTCGAAGCGACGCATCCGGTACTCGGTGAAATGTGCCTCCGAGAACGCGAAATCGGCCGGATCATTGTTGCGCAGGTCGCGCCAGTAGAAGTGGTAGTTGCGCGGCGCGACGATCGTGAAACGATGGCCGGTGGCCTTGCCGAGATAGTCCGCCAGCGGTTTGTAGACTTCCTGCAACTGGTCCGGCGGATACGAAGGCTCGACCGAGATGCGGAAGTCGTCGGCCGCGGCGGTGCCGGCCACCGACAGCCACAGCAGCAGCGACAGGCCTGCACGAGTGCGATTCATGACATCCCTCCCAGGAGTGCATCCGTCATAGCAGAAATCGCCCGGCAAGCCAATGCGCCGACGCTCACGGGTGGCGCGCGAGGCCGTCGAGGAATGGCCGCAGCTCGACCGCCGAACCATCCTCGGTCGTGACCGGCTCGCCGGCATCGACCGGCAGCATCGCAAGCGCTTCGTGCAGGTCGCCACAGCGGGCGCGGTCGAACAGCGCAAAGCGCTGGCCGCCGCACAGCACCGCGTCGCCGAACGGTTGCGAACCGACCAGTCGCCGCAGGCGCCGCTTGGCCTGGCCGAGGAAATGCGTGCGGGCGACGATCTCCTGGCCCGGATAACAGCCCTTCTTCACGCTGAATGCCGCGAGCCGCTCGAGTGCAAGCATCTGCGGCGTATGGCTGTCGCGCCGCTCCGGCGGCAGATGCGGCAGACCGTGGCGCAGATCCTCGCAGTGCCACGGCGACCGGTCGTCGCTGATCGCGAGCGGCTGCGGCATTGCCGGCGTCGTCGCGCCGACGTGGAGCAGCCGACGGCAGTGCGCGCTGCCGAAGTCGAGCCACCAGCCACCATCATCCTGCAGCGCGCGGTTCGCCCGCACGGCGGGCAGTCCGTCGATCTCGATCAGCCCGGTCGCATGCAGGTCGGGGCGGGGCTCGACCGTGAGTTTGCTGCGGAACACGACGCTGGCGAGCGCGTGCGCCCAGTGCGCCGCATCGCCGTCGGGCAGCAGCAGCCAGAACGCCTGCGCATCGACGCGCAACAGCGCGAACAGTGCCAGCACCCGGCCTTTCGGACTCAACAGGCCATTCCACTGCCACTGGCCGACCTCGACCAGCTCGCGCAAGTCGTTCATCGTCTGCCGCTGCAGGAAGTCGGCGGCATCGCGGCCGCTGACGGTAACGACCCCGAAATCCAGCAGTCGGATCACGCTCGGCGGGTGTCGATTGTCGGCATACGACTTGCTTGGCATGGGTTGGCGTAATACCCTTTCATGCGGTTTTCGCGAGTGCCTGAGATGATAGGGGAATCGCCGTCGACTCCGGAGTGTGCGCCCGAACCGGTTGGCAATCTGCCGCCGGCCGAGGCGACGAAGGAAATCGGCGGTCGCGAAGGCCCGGACCCGGTCCGCTACGGCGACTGGGAGAAGAACGGACGTTGCATCGACTTCTGATTGCGTGTCGACGCTGCATGCATCGCGCGTTCCGGATGCTGTCCGGTAACGCCGGAGCCGGCGTCGCCGACATGCTCGCGCAGCGAGCCGTCGACCATCTGCTGCATCGACAATTCGCCTACCTACCGAGAGCCAGGCCGTGACGACGACCAAGCACGAGCGCCCCTTATCCCCGCATCTGCAGGTGTATCGCTGGCAGATCACGATGACGCTGTCGATCCTGCACCGTGCGACCGGCGTCGCACTCGCGATCGGCGCGTTCGGCCTGGTCTGGTGGCTGCTTTCCGTTGCGGCCGGCCCTGAGGCGCATGCGCAGTTCGTCGGCGTGGCCACGTCGGTGGTCGGCCGCGTGCTTCTGTTCGGTTTCAGCTTCTGCCTCGCCTACCACTTCTTCAACGGCATCCGTCATCTGCTGTGGGACATCGGCTGGGGCTTCGAGATTCCGCAGTTGTACGCCAGCGGCTGGACGGTCGTGGTGCTGTCGGCGCTGTGCACGATCGGTCTGTGGGCGCTGATGCTCGGCGTCGGAGGTGCGGCATGAGCCGGCAAGTCAATCTGCGTCATCCGATCCAGGTCGCCCGCAACTGGGGCTCGGCCAAGGACGGCACCCATCATTTCTGGATCCAGCGCCTGACCGCGGTCGCGCTGATGCTGCTGTCGCCGTGGTTCGTCTGGTTCGCGCTCGGCATGATCGGCGCCGAGTACGCCAGCGTCCGGTTGTCGCTTGCGCAACCGCTGACGGCGACGCTGATGGTCGCGTTCGTGATCGCGCTGTTCTGGCACGTCAAGCTCGGTCTGCAGGTGGTGATCGAGGACTATGTGCATGTCGAATGGCAGGCGCTGACCCTGCAGATCATCATCACCTTCGCCTGTTTCGCGGCGACGCTGGCCTCCGTGCTGGCGATCGGCCGTATCGCCTTCGCTGCCTGACATCGCCATGACGACTGCCTACAAGATCACCGAACACAAGTACGACATGGTCGTCGTCGGCGCCGGCGGCGCCGGCCTGCGGGCGACTTTCGGACTGGCCCAGAAGGGCCTCAACACCGCCTGCATCAGCAAGGTGTTCCCGACCCGCTCGCACACGGTCGCGGCGCAGGGCGGCATTTCCGCCGCACTCGCGAACATGGGCGAGGACGACTGGCGCTTCCATTTCTACGACACCATCAAGGGCTCCGACTGGCTCGGCGACCAGGATGCGATCGAGTACATGTGCCGCGAGGCGATTCCGGCCATCATCGAGCTGGAGCATTACGGCGTGCCGTTCTCGCGCACCGAGGACGGCAAGATCTACCAGCGCCCGTTCGGCGGCATGACCACGCACTTCGGCAAGGGCACCGCGCAACGCACCTGCGCTGCCGCCGACCGCACCGGCCACGCGATCCTGCACACGCTGTACCAGCAGTCGCTGGCGCACGACGCGCGGTTCTTCATCGAATTCTTCGCGCTCGACCTGATCATGGACGAGGAGGGCGCCTGTCGCGGCGTGCTGGCGCTGGAAATGGCCACCGGCGAGCTGCACCTGTTCCGCAGCCACGGCGTCGTGCTGGCGACCGGCGGCTACGGCCGCGCCTATTTCTCGGCGACCTCGGCGCACACCTGCACCGGCGACGGTGGCGGCATGGTGCTGCGCGCCGGCCTGCCGCTGCAGGACATGGAGTTCGTCCAGTTCCACCCGACCGGCATCTACGGTGCCGGCTGCCTGATCACCGAAGGCGTGCGCGGCGAGGGCGGCTACCTGACCAACTCGAAGGGCGAGCGCTTCATGGAGCGCTATGCCCCGAATGCCAAGGATCTCGCTTCACGCGACGTGGTCAGTCGGGCGATGACGATCGAGATCCGCGAAGGCCGCGGCGTCGGCGCCGACGCCGATCACATCTTCCTGAACCTGATGCACCTTGGTCCCGAGGTGATCAACGAGAAGCTGCCGGGCATTTCCGAGACCGCGAAGATCTTCGCCGGCGTCGACGTGACCCGTCAGCCGATCCCGGTGCTGCCGACCGTGCACTACAACATGGGCGGCATCCCGACCAACTACCACGGCGAAGTCGTGCAGTTGAAGGATGGCGACCCGGATCGCGTCGTGCCTGGCCTGTACGCAATCGGCGAAGCCGCCTGCGTGTCGGTGCACGGCGCCAACCGGCTCGGCTCGAACTCGCTGCTCGACCTGGTCGTGTTCGGCCGCGCAGTGGCCAATCGCTGCGCCGAGACGATCAAGCCCGGCGCCAACCACAAGCCGCTGCCGGCATCGGCCTGCGACCAGGCGCTGGCCAACCTCGATCGTGCCCGCAATGCCGATGGCGGCACGCCGACCGCGCAGTTGCGCGACCGGATGCAGCGCACGATGCAGGGTCACGCCGCGGTGTTCCGCACCGGCGAGACGCTGCAGGAAGGCGTGACGAAGATCCGCGAGATCAACGCCGGATTCAGCGACATCCGCGTCAGCGACCGCTCGCTGGTCTGGAACTCCGACCTGATCGAAACGCTCGAGCTGCAGAACCTGCTCGGTCAGGCGGTGGTGACGATGGTGTCGGCCGAAAACCGCAAGGAATCGCGCGGCGCGCACGCCCGCGAAGACTACGCCGATCGCGACGACGTCAACTGGCACAAGCACACGCTGTGCTGGATCGACGACGCCGGCGGAACCCGGATCGACTACCGCCCGGTGCACATGTACACGCTGACGAAGGATGTCGACGTGGTGCCGCCGAAGCCGCGAACCTATTGACGGCAGGGATTCGGGATCGGGGATTCGGGATCGGCAAGAGCGTGAGCCGCCCGTGTGCCCGATGCCCGCAGTAACGAATCCCGAATCTCGAATCCCGAATCCCGGACACAGACATGGCTGAATTCACTCTGCCGAAGAACTCCAAGGTCACCAGGGGCAAGCACTACCCGGTGCAGAACCCGAAGGGTGCGGTCCGCACGTTCAAGGTGTACCGGTGGAATCCGGACGACGGCGCCAATCCGCGCGTCGACACCTACGAGATCGACACCGCGAGCTGCGGACCGATGGTTCTCGACGCCCTGCTGAAGATCAAGAACGAGATCGATCCGACGCTGACGTTCCGCCGTTCCTGCCGCGAGGGCATCTGCGGCAGTTGTGCGATGAACATCGACGGCACCAACACGCTGGCCTGCACCAAGGCGATCGACGACTGCAGCAGCAAGCAGGTGCCGATCTATCCGCTGCCGCACATGCCGGTGGTCAAGGACCTGGTGCCCGACCTGACGCATTTCTTCGCCCAGTATGCGTCGATCAAGCCGTGGCTGCGCACGCAAAGCCCGGCGCCGCCGGATCGCGAGCGGTTGCAGTCGCCGGAAGACCGCAAGAAGCTCGACGGACTGTACGAGTGCATCCTGTGCGCCTGCTGCTCGACCAGTTGCCCGAGCTACTGGTGGAACGGCGACCGTTACCTCGGTCCGGCGATCCTGCTGCAGGCGTATCGCTGGATCGCCGACAGCCGCGACGAGGACACCGGTGCACGACTCGACGAGCTCGAGGATCCGTTCCGACTGTACCGCTGCCACACGATCATGAACTGCACGCGCACCTGTCCGAAGGGCCTGAATCCGGCCAAGGCGATCGGCGAGATCAAGAAGCTGATGGTGCAGCGGCGCGGGCTCTGAGCGCTGTGCGCGAGACCCGTCCGCCGCGGCCTTGTCGGCATGACTGGCCGCCGCTGGCGAATTCCGCCACAACGGCGGCGTGTCTCGCCCTCGTCGGTACGGGCTCGCTTCCGCACAATCGCTGCCGGCCGCGAGCGACCGTGCATGGTGCGGGTCGGCGTTCGGCCGGAGAGGCTCGATGAATCCGCAACTGATGCTGTGGCCCGCGGTGGCGATGGCCGCACTGGTGTTCGTCGTCTGGTGGCGAATGTACTTCGAGCGTCTCGCGCAGATGAAGCGCGACCGAATCCATCCGCAAACCGTTGCCACTTCGCGTGAAGCCTCGGCCCGGCTCACCGACAGCCGCGCTGCGGACAACTTCCGCAACCTGTTCGAGCTGCCGGTGCTGTTCTACGCCGCGCTGTTCGTCGCCCACGCTACCGGCCAGGTCGGCGTCGCGACGCTGTCACTGGCCTGGGCCTTCGTTGCGTTGCGGGTGCTGCACAGCATGATCCAGTGCAGTTACAACCGCGTCATGCACCGCTTCTTCAGTTACGTTGCCGGCGGACTGGTGCTGTGGGCGCTGTGGGGCGTGCTGGCGTTCGGTCTGTGGTCGCCGTGATCGGCGAACCGTCGGCAGATGACGCCGCCGAACTGCGCCGACTGCGCTGGCGCTGCCGGCGCGGCATGC
The DNA here is from genome assembly GCA_041687455.1 of Lysobacteraceae bacterium. Taxonomy (GTDB): domain Bacteria; phylum Pseudomonadota; class Gammaproteobacteria; order Xanthomonadales; family Xanthomonadaceae; genus JAWLBY01. The sequence goes on from JAWLBY010000006.1 coordinate 72,579, forward strand.
GCGAGCTGGACCAGTTGATGCTGCGCTATCTCGACCGTCGCTGGCTGGACGCTTCGGCCGCCGAGCGGCAGCGCTTCGAGCATCTGCTCGGCATCGAGGATGACCGGCTGTGGCGCTGGTTCATGGGCCGCGAACCGGTCGACGACCCGGCCTGCGATGACATCGTCCGGCTCATCCTTGACCTTCCGCATTGAACGCCGGCCGCCGCCGGCCGGGTCACTGATCACGGCACTCGCGCTGCTCGCCGGCGTGGCGCTGGCGCTGTCGGACCTCGACTGGCCGATTGCCGCGATGGCTTGGGCAACGGCCGTCGCGGTCTCATCGATCGAACTGCACAGACGGCGTCGGCTCCGACCGGCCGCGATCGAGCTGCTGGCACCGGACGCGCTGCGGCTGCACTGGCGCGGCGGCGAAGATGAAGACGTGCGGCTGGTTCGCTGGCAGCGGCTCGGGCCGCTGGTGCTGATCGACGTCGAGGGCCGGCGCCGGCTGCGGCTCGAGCATTGGCTGGCTGGCCTGCCGGTGAACGCATGCCGTCGATTGCTGCGCCACCTGGCGCGGATGCGCCCGGCCGGCGACGGCAGCGTGTAAGCTGCGCGCTTCTCCAGAGTCCGACGCGCATGTTCCATCCGCTATCGCTCTCGATCGGCCTGCGCTACACCCGCGCCAAGCGCCGCAATCATTTCATCTCGTTCATATCGCTGGTGTCGATGCTCGGCATCGCGCTCGGCGTGACCGCGCTGATCACGGTGATCTCGGTCATGAACGGCTTCGAACAGGAACTGCGCGCGCGCATTCTCGGCATGGTCTCGCACGCGACGATCAGCGGCGCCGGCGAACCGCTGGCGGACTGGCCGCGGGCGGTCGACGTTGCACTGGACGATCCGCGGGTCATCGCTGCTGCGCCATTCGTCGAGGGTGAAGCGATGCTGCACGGTCGCAACGACCGGCCGGCGCAGTTGCGAGGCGTGCTGCCGGAGCGTGAGGCGAGCGTCTCGGATATCGCCGGCTCGATGCGCGCCGGCTCGCTCGACTCGCTGCAGGCCGGCGCATTCAACATCGTGCTCGGCAGCGAACTGGCGCTGTGGCTCGGCGTCGATGTCGGCGACCGGGTGCAGTTGTTCGTCGCCAGCGGCAGCTTCACGCCGGTCGGTTTCGTGCCGCGCGCGAAGGCGTTCCGGGTCAGCGGAATTTTCCAGATGGGGCTGCAGGAGGCCGATCTCGGGCTGGCGCTGGTGCACATGGAAGACGCCCAGAAACTGCTCCGCCTCGGCGACGGCGTCAGCGGCGTCCGGCTCAAGCTGACCGACATGTTCGATGCCTGGAAGGTCGCCCGCGACCTGACCGACCGGATGGACTCGATCTACCGGATCCGCGACTGGGCGCAGGAACATGCAAGTTTTTTCCGTGCCGTGAAAACCGAAAAGACGGTGATGTTCGTGATCCTGTCGCTGATCATCGCGGTGGCCGCATTCAATCTGGTCTCGTCGCTGATCATGCTGGTCACCGACAAGCAGTCGGACATCGCCATCCTGCGCACGCTCGGCATGACGCCGCGGCACGTCATGGCGGTGTTCGTCGTGCAGGGCACGCTGATCGGGGTCATCGGCATCGCCCTCGGGGTGCTCGGCGGCGTCCTGCTGACGCTGAACCTGCACCACGTCGTCGACGCGATCGAATCGATGTTCGGTTTCGAGGTGATGCCGGCCGACATCTACTACATCACCGGCGTGCCGACCCTGCTGCGCGGCGACGACGTCGGCATGATCACGGTGATGGCTTTCGTGCTGTGCATGCTGGCGACGCTGTATCCGGCCTGGCGTGCGGCGCGGACCGATCCGGCCATGGCGCTGCGTTATGAATAGTCTGGAAGCGGACATGCAGCGAAACTCCGAACAGCCGGTGCTGCGCTGCAGCGGCCTGGCCAAGACCTATGCCGAGGGCAAGTTGCGCACGCCGGTGTTCGCCGGCATCGATCTGTCGATCGCTCCCGGCGAGCGGGTCGCGATCGTCGGCGCATCGGGCGCCGGCAAGAGCACGTTGCTGCACCTGCTCGGCGGACTCGATACGCCGACCTCGGGCGAGGTCTGGGTTGCCGACCAGGCGATGTCACGGCTCGGTGACGCCGAGCGTGGCCGGCTGCGCAATCGTTCGCTCGGCTTCATCTACCAGTTCCATCATCTGCTGCCCGAGTTCACCGCGCTCGAGAACGTGATGATGCCGCTGATGATCGGCGGCACCGCACGCGACGAAGCCGCACGACGTGCGGCGGGCCTGCTCGAGCGGGTCGGTCTCGGCCAGCGCATGCAGCACAAGCCCGGCGAGATGTCCGGCGGCGAGCGGCAGCGCTGCGCGGTGGCGCGTGCGCTGGTCACCCGGCCAGCCTGCGTGCTGGCCGACGAGCCGACCGGCAATCTCGACGAGCGCACCGCCGCCAACGTCTACGAAATGATGATCGAGCTGAACCGCGAGATCGCGACCAGCTTCATCGTCGTGACCCACGATCGCGCGCTGGCGCGACGGATGGATCGCACGCTGGAACTGCACGAGGGTTGCCTGCAGCCGCTGGCGGACGGGTAGCGCCACCGGCGGACGACGAGGGGACGATGCCGCGTGGATGCCGAGATCGCCATCGCCCAGCGTCCGCGTGGTTCGCGCATCAAGCCTGCATCGACCACCACCGCTTTCGGGCGGATCGCGCTGGCATCGCCGGCCGGTGCTGCATTGCTGCTCGCCGGCGCGTCGATCGCGATGCTGCAGGCCAGTCTGCCATCGCCGGCCTGGCTCACCGCGGCGATGCTGCTGTCGGTCGTGCTGCTGTGGCGCGCCCGGCCACTCGCCGTCGTCGCGATTCCGCTGCTCGGTTTCGCGTGGGCCTCGCTGCACGGCGGCTGGGCGATGCAGGCGCGCTTGCCGCCCGATCTGGTCGGGCATCCGCTGCAACTCGAGGGTCGCATCGTCGGTCTGCCGCATGCCGGCGAACGGCGTGTCAGTTTCGACTTCGACGTCGTCGAATCGGACGGAGCCACCGCCGCACTGGCCGGCCGTCGACTCCGGCTCGGCTGGTACGGCACGCCGCCGGTGGCGCTGGAGCCGGGACAGCACTGGCAACTGACGGTGTCGCTCAAACGGCCGCGAGGCGTGCTGAATCCGGGCGGCTTCGACTACGAACGTCGTGCGCTGCAACGGCGGATCGCCGCTACCGGTCACGTCCGTGATGGCGCCAGCAACCGCCTGTTGGCCGGCACGACGTCGATCGACCACTGGCGCATGCGGCTGTCGGCTGCGATTGCCGAACAGGTGCCCGGGCACGGCGCGCGCTTCCTGCAGGGGCTCGCGGTCGGCGACACGCGTGCGCTCGGCGACCGCGACTGGCAGGTGCTGCGTGCGACCGGCCTGAGTCACCTGTTGGCCATTTCCGGCCTGCACATCGGCCTGCTGGCGAGTTTCGGCGTGCTGCTCGCGCGCGCTCTGTACTGGCTGCGGCCTTCGTTGGCACTGCGACTGCCGCGACCGCTCGCGGCGGCCGGCGCTGCGTTGCTGCTCGCGAGCGGCTACGCGCTGCTGGCAGGCTTCGGACTGCCGGTGCAACGGGCGCTGATCATGGTCGCGGTGGCGCTGCTGGCGGTACTGCTGCGACGCAGCCTGCGACCGCTGCAGGCGCTGTCGATCGCTGCGATCGCGATCGTGCTGCTCGACCCGCTGGCGATTCTCGGCGCCGGCTTCTGGTTGTCGTTCGTCGGCGTGCTGTGGCTGCTGCTGTGCCTGCGAGGCGGCGACAGCGGCTTCGGTGCTTCCGCGCGCAGCCTGCTGGCGGCGCAATGGGCGATGAGCATCGGCCTGCTGCCGCTGAGCCTGTGGTTCTTCGGCCAGGCCTCGCTGGCCGGTCTGCTGGCCAACCTGCTGGCGGTGCCGTGGGTCAGTCTTGTGGTCGTACCGGGCTGTCTGCTCGGCGTCTCCCTGCTGGCCGTCTGGCCGGACGCCGGCGGCGCGCTGCTGCAGGGCTCGGCCTGGGCGATGGAGCGGCTGTGGTCGGTGGCCGAGACGATCGCCGGATGGCCGTGGGCGCAGTTGTCGACCGCGGAAGCGACATTGCCGGCCTTGCTGCTGGCCTCGCTCGGCGTGCTGTGGCTGCTGTTGCCGCGTCCGCTGCCGGGCAAGCCGCTGGCGCTGTTGCTGCTGCTGCCGATGCTGCTGCCGGCACGCGAGCGGCTCGCCGATGGCGAGTGGGAGCTGCATCTGTTCGACGTCGGGCAGGGCCTGGCGGCACTGGTCCGCACCGCCGACCACGCGCTGCTGTACGACGCCGGGCCGGCGTTCGACGGTGGGCTCGACTTCGGGCAGGCCGCCGTCGTGCCCGGCCTGCGGGCGCTGGCGATCGAACGACTGGACCGGTTCGTCGTCAGCCACGGCGACAATGACCACGCCGGCGGCGCCGGCGCAGTGCGCGCCGCCTACGCACCGCCGAGCTTGCTGAGCGGCGAGCCGAAGCGGGCCGGCGGCGTTCCCTGCGTCGCCGGCTCGAGCTGGCAGTGGTCCGGCGTGCGCTTCGAGCTGCTGCATCCGACCGCCGGTTTTCCCGAACTCGGCAACCAGAGCTCGTGCGTGCTACGGATCGACGGCACCGGCGGTTCGCTGCTGCTGCCCGGCGATATCGACGAGGTCGTCGAGGCCCGCCTGCTGCGCAGCGCGGCCGACCGGCTGCCGGCGCGGGTGCTGGTCGTGCCGCACCACGGCAGCGGCAGCTCGTCGAGCCCGGCTTTCGTCGATGCGGTCGCTGCCGAGATCGCGCTGATCGGCGTCGGGCACGGCAACCGCTTCGGGCATCCGCGGGCCGAGGTCATCGAACGCTACGCCGGCGCCGGCAGCCGGCTCATCGACACCGCCGCGTCCGGCGCGATCCGGCTGCGCATGCATGCCGACGGCCGGATCACGCTTGGCCAGCGGCGGCAACAGCAGCGGCGTTTCTGGCACGAAGGCTGACCCGGCGGTCAGGACGTCCGAACCGCCGATCGGCGCCGCCGCCATCGCGGCGCCGCTTCAACCGGGATATTTCATGGGGAGCGGATGATCACGCCGGGCTTTGCGGCGAGCGCAAGGCGCGACGACCCCGAGTTGCAGGCCCCACTCGGGGGAGGGCAACGCAGCGATCGCCGCAAAGAACAGGCGGGGGCCGCGTCAGCGGAGAATTGCGGCGGACCAGCTTGTACGTCGCCCGTTCTTCCGGCGCAGTGAGCGATTGCCGCGAAATCCATGGCGATTCTCCGCGACCTCATGAAATATCCGGGTTAACAGCCCGGCTGCTAAGATTCCGCCCGGCGCGAGCGGCGCCGATCCCGGGAGAATCGCGGCGTGTGGGAACTGATCAAGGCGGGTGGCTGGGTGATGTGGCCGATCATGGCCTGCGCGGTGCTGAGCCTCGCGATCATCCTCGAACGCTTCTGGACCCTGCGACGCCGTGAAATCGCGCCCGTCACGCTGGGCGGCGAAGTACGCGACTGGGCGGCAACCGGCAAGCTGGATCCGGCCCACATCGACGCACTGCGGCAGACCTCGCCGCTCGGCGAAGTGCTGGCGGCCGCGCTCGACGTCCGGCAGAGGCCGCGCGAGCAGATCAAGGAGCGGATCGAGGACGTCGGCCGTCACGTCGCGCACGACATGGAGCGCTTCCTGAACACGCTCGGCACGATCGCCGGCATCACGCCGCTGCTCGGCCTGCTCGGCACCGTGTTCGGCATGATCCGCATGTTCCTCGGCATTCTCGAGTCCGGCGTCGGCGACGCCAGCCGGCTCGCCGGCGGTATCGGCGAGGCGCTGGTCAGCACCGCGGCCGGCCTGTGCGTGGCGATCCCGGCGCTGATGTTCTACCGCTACTTCCGTGGCCTGGTCGCCGCGCACGTGGTCGAAATGGAGAAGCAGGCGATCGCGCTGCTCGACACCATCGAGACCGGCGCACCGAAAGCGCCCGCGGTCCGCGCCCGGCGCCCGGTGGCCCGGTGAATTTCAGTTCCGGCCGCTACCGTGAAGAGCCGGAGATCAGCCTGACCTCGCTGATCGACGTCGTCTTCACGCTTATCATCTTCTTCGTCGTGACGACCACGTTCGACCAGACCAGTGCGATCGCGCTGCAACTGCCGCAGGCGAGCAGCGAGGAACAGGTCGAGATCGTCGAGCCGCTGACCATCGTCGTCGATGCACAGGGACGGTTCTATGTCGGCGATCGCGAAGTCCTGCGGAAGGATGCCGACAGTCTGCGCCGGGCCATCGAGCAACTGGCCGGCGCCGATCGCGAGCGCCCGGTCGTGCTGCGCGCCGATGCGCATGCCGAGCATCAGTGGGTGGTGACCGCACTCGACGTGCTGCGCCAGCTCGGTTTCGTCCGCGTGCAGTTCGCGACCACCTCCGGCGAGCAAGCACCGCAGTGAGCCACGCGATCGTCGGCACGGCCAGCGCATGGCCGATCTATCGTCGTCTGCTCGGCCACGCGTCACGTTACTGGCCGCTGCTGGCGCTGGCGCTGCTCGGCATGGCGATCGAGGCGGCCGCCGCGGGTGCGTTCACGCTGATGATGAAACCGATCGTCGACGAGACCTTCGTCGAACACAATCCCGAGGTGCTGCTGACATTGCCGCTCGCGATCGTCGGCCTGTTCCTGCTGCGCGGCATCGCCACCTTCGTGACCGACTACGGCATGGCGCGTACCGGCCGCAGCGTCGTTCGCGACCTGCGCCAGCAGTTGTTCCACAAGTACCTGCGGCTGCCGAGCGCAAGCTTCGATGCGACGCCGGTGCCGGCGATGGTTTCGCGACTGAACTACGACACCGAGCAGGTCGCGCAGGCCAGTTCCGATGCATTGAAAGTGATCGTCACCGACGTGCTGACGGTGGTCGCGCTGGCTTCCGTGATGCTGTTCCAGAGCCTCCGGGTCACGTTCGCGGTGATCATCCTGGTGCCACTGATCGCCCTGATCACGAACTACGTCGGACGTCGCTACCGGCGCATCAATCGCGGCATCCAGGACGGCGTCGCGACGATGGCCGCGACCGCCGAGCAGGCACTGGCCGCACAGCAGGAAGTGAAGATCTACGGCGCCCAGGCGCAGGAATCGCAGCGATACGACGCGCTGGCCGGACGCAACCTGCGGCTGCACGTCAAGGTCGAGGCGACCCGTGCGATGGCTTCGTCGACGGTGCAGTTGCTCGGCGCGGTCGCACTGGCGGTGCTGCTGTATGTCGCCGGCACCGAGGCGATCGTGCACCAGCGGATGAGCGCCGGACAGTTCGTTTCACTGATGGCGGCGATGATGGCGATGATCCCGTCGCTGAAGCGGATCGCCAACGTGCAGAGCACGTTGCAGAAAGGCATCGCCGCGGCCGACCGGCTGTTCGTGACACTCGATCAGCCGGTCGAGCACGACCACGGCGGACGCACGCTCGAGCGGGCGCGCGGACGGGTCGAGTTCGACGCGGTCGGCGTGACCTATCCGAACCAGCCGACGCCGGCTGTCAGCGAGCTGAGCCTGACCGCCGAGCCGGGCACCGTCACCGCGATCGTCGGCCGCTCCGGCAGCGGCAAGTCGACGCTCGTGCGGCTGCTGCCGCGGTTCTACGAAGCGACCGCCGGCGAGGTCCGGATCGACGGCATTCCGCTGCGTGAACTGCGACTCGCCGACCTGCGTCGACAGATCGCGCTGGTCAGCCAGAAGGTCATGCTGTTCGACGATTCCGTCGCCGCCAACATCGCCTACGGTGCGCTGGAAGGCGCCACGATCGAGCAGATCCGTGAAGCGGCCACTGCGGCGCATGCGCTCGAATTCATCGAGCGACTGCCGCAGGGCTTCGACACCCGGATCGGCGAGAACGGTGCGCTGCTGTCGGGCGGCCAGCGGCAGCGCCTCGCGATTGCGCGGGCCTTCCTGAAGGACGCGCCGATCCTGATTCTCGACGAGGCCACCGCCGCGCTCGACACCGAGTCCGAGCGGCTGATCCAGGACGCGCTGGTCAAGCTGATCCCGGACCGGACAACCTTCGTGATCGCGCACCGGCTGAGCACCGTCGAGCATGCTGACCAGGTGCTGGTCATGGACGCCGGTCGCCTGGTCGAACACGGCCGGCACGACGAGCTGCTCGCGCTGGACGGGCTGTATGCGCGGCTGCACCGGATGCAGTTCCGCGAACCGGCGTGAAGCGGCGGCTCGAAGAGTGGCTGGCGGCCCGCTGGTACGGCGGCATCCAGCCGGAATGGCCGCTGCGTTCGCTGGCGGCGCTGTTCGGCGCGATCGTGAAACTCCGGCAGGTCGCGTTCCGGCGTGGTTGGCGGCGCAGCACGCGGCTGCCGGTGCCGGTGCTGGTGGTCGGCAACCTGGCGATCGGCGGCGCCGGGAAAACGCCGACGACGATCGCCCTGATCGATGCGCTGCGCGCGCGCGGCTGGTCGCCGGGCGTGGTTTCGCGCGGTTACGGCGGCACCGAGCCGGGACCGGCGTTCGTCGCACCACAGGCTGATCCGCGGCGCTTCGGCGACGAGCCGTGCCTGATCGCCAACCGCACCGGCGCGCCGGTCGCGATCGCGCGGCGCCGCGCCGACGCAGGCAAACTGCTGCTCGAGCGCGCGGCCGTCGACCTGCTGATCGCCGACGACGGCCTGCAACACTACGCACTGCAGCGCGATCTCGAGATCCTGCTGATCGACGGCCGCCGCCGCTTCGGCAACCGCCGACTGCTGCCGGCCGGACCGCTGCGGGAGCCGCCGGGCCGCGCTGCCGAGTGCGCATTCACGATTGTCAACGGCGGCACCGCCGGGCCGGACGAATGGCCGATGCGGCTGACGCTCGATGCGGTCCAGTCACTGCATCGACCGGACCTGCACCGGCCGCTGAGCGCGTTCGCTGGCCGGCCGCTGCATGCGGTGGCCGGTATCGCCGACCCCGAGCGGTTCTTCGACGCGCTGCGCGCAGCCGGGCTCGAGATCGTGCCGCATCCGTTTCCCGACCACCACGCGTATGCGCCCGGCGACCTGGCGTTCGGCGACGGACTGCCGCTGCTGATGACCGAGAAGGACGCGGTCAAGTGCGCGGCATTCGCGGCACCGAACTGGTTCGCGGTGCCGGCCGTCGCCGAGCTGCCGGAGCCGCTGTACGACCGCATCGCCGCCATGCTTGCCGCACTGCCGAGGAACCACCGATGAGCACGACCGCCGAATTCATCGTCGCCATTCCGGCACGGCATGGCTCCAGCCGGCTGCCCGGCAAGCCGCTGCTGCCGATCGCCGGCGAGCCGATGATCGCGCACGTCGCCCGACGCGCACTGGAGGCCGGAGCAATCGAAGTGGTCGTCGCTACCGACGATGCACGGATTGCCGAAGCCGTCGACCACCTCGGGCTGACCGTCTGCCTGACCGCACCGACGCACCCGTCCGGCACCGATCGTCTCGCCGAATGTGCGCAGCAGCTCGGCTGGCCGGACGATGCGATCGTCGTCAACCTGCAGGGCGACGAGCCGCTGGCGCCGCCGCAGGCGATCCGCACGGTCGCCGAGACGCTGGCCGCGAGCACGGCCGAGATCGCGACGCTGGCGGTACCGATCGACGACAGCGAAACACTGTTCGATCCGCACAGCGTCAAGCTGGTCCGCGACGGGTCGGGCCAGGCGTTGTACTTCAGTCGGGCGCCGATCCCGTGGCACCGCGATGCGTTCGCGATCGACCGGACCGTGCTGCCGGCGCCGACCGGCGAAGGCTGGCTGCGCCACATCGGGCTGTACGCCTACCGTGCCGGCGCGCTGCGTCGCTTCGCGCAGATGCCGGTCGGCCGGCTGGAACGGATCGAATCGCTCGAACAGTTGCGTGCGCTCGAGGCCGGCTGGCGCATCGCGGTCGCCCTCGCGCCAGTCCCGATGCCGGCCGGCGTCGATACCGAAGCCGATCTCGATCGCGTCCGCCGGCTGCTCGAACAGGCGGGCTGAGCCGATGGCCATTGAATCGATCGAATCGGTGCTGTTCGTCTGCATGGGCAACATCTGCCGCTCGCCGCTGGCCGAGGGCATCGCCCGGGCACGGCTTGCCGAGCGTGGGCTGGCGCTGCGGATCGACTCCGCCGGTACCCACGCCTATCACGTCGGCGAGCCACCGGACCCGCGCGCCCGGGAGGTCGCACGGCGGTTCGGCACACCGATCGACGACCTGCGGGCGCGACAGGTCGTCGCCGAAGACTTCGAGCGCTTCGACCTGATCCTGGTGGCCGATCGGCAGAATCTGGCCGCGCTGCAGCGCTTCGACCCGGCACGACGGCATGCCGAGCTCGGCATTCTGCCGATCTGGTGTGGCAGCGCCGGTTGTGACGAAGTGCCGGATCCGTACTACGACGACGACCGGGCGTTCGACCACGTATACCGCCTGCTGCTGCGCTGCACCGACGATCTGCTCGGCAGGCTGGCCGAACGCGCATAATGCGGACGCTTCGCCGCGCCGCGGCGATCCGGCACGCGAGCCGACGTCGCTGCCGCGCGAGCCGCCGGCGGGATGCCTGACCGGCCGTTCATGACCCCCGGAGATGCCGATGACCGTTGCGGCTGTCGCCCCTGAACTGAGCAGCGCACTGCACTGGCTCAACGCGCCGCCGATCCGGCTCGCCGGGCAGCGCGGCCGCGTCGTCGCGCTGGTGTTCTGGCATGCCGGTTCGGCCGCCTGCGAGAACCTGCTGGCCGAGCTGCGGACAGTCCAGCGCCGGCATTCCGAATACATGACGGTGATCGCGATCCACACGCCGAAGTTCGAGGCCGAGCGCAGTTCGGCGCTGGTCGGCAAGGCGATCAACCGACTCGAGCTACCGTTTCCGGTCGCGCTCGACAACGACTTCGTCGGCTGGCAGCACTATGGCATCGAAGCATGGCCATCGGTCGTGCTGCTGGACGTTCGCGGACAGCGTGCCTGCAGCTTCGTCGGCGACCTGCAGCGCGAAGCGATCGACCAGGCCGTCGCCGCCTTGATCGATGCCGCCGGCTTCGACCAGCTCGTCTACGAATCACGCAGCGCGATCGGCAAGCCGGAACCGGCGCTGCCGCTGTCGTTTCCGGCTGGCATTGCGGTCGGCAACAATCATCTCTATGTGGCCGACAGCGGGCATCACCGCGTGCTCGAATGCAGCTTCGACGGCCGCATCCTGCGGCAGTTCGGTTGCGGACGGCCGGGGCGGGTCGATGGCGAGCGCAGCGAGGCCTGCCTGCAGCAGCCGCGCGGCCTGTTCCTGTCGCGCGACACGTTGTACGTCGCCGACACCGGCAATCACGCGATCCGTACCGTGCGACTGCTCGACGGCTACGTCGACACGCTGGCCGGAACCGGCACGGCCGGCACGCTGGCAGAACCGGACGGTCGCGCCGACAACCTGCCGCTGCACGCGCCGTGGGCGCTGGCCGGCAGCTCGGACCGGCTGTACATCGCCATGGCCGGTGCACGACAGGTCTGGGAACTGGATCAGAGCGACCGCAGTGTGCGCGTACTGGCCGGCAACGGCCGCGTCGCGTTGCTCGATGGCGGCATGCGCGACGCGGCGTTCGCGCAGCCGGCCGATATCGCGCTGGCCGGCGAGACCGTCTACGTGGCCGATGCCGGTGCGTCGGCGATCCGCAGCATCCATCTGCCGAGCGGGCACGTCTACACGCTGATGGGGCAGGGGCTGTACGAATTCGGCGCGCAGGACGGTGGCCGCAACCAGGGCCGGCTGCAGTATCCATGCGCACTCGCGCTCGATCCGCGGGCGAGCCAGCTCTGGATCGCCGATACCTACAACGACCGCCTGCGTTCGCTGCGGATCGCCGGCAACGAGCTGCGCACGCACGAACTCGACTGCCGACTGCAGGCGCCGGCCGCAATCGCACATGGCGGCAACGACCTGTGGATCGCCAACACCGACGCGCACGAAGTGCTGCGCTGCGATCCATCCACCTTCGCCATCCGGCGGCTGCCGATCGGGGAATGAGCGACACCCCGGACACGACGGCGCAGAATCGGTCGCCGCCCCGGTTCGACGGTCGCGCGTTCGTGCGCCGGCTCGACAGCGGCCCCGGTGTCTACCGGATGCTGGCCGAGGACGGCAGCGTGCTGTACGTCGGCAAGGCGGCCTCGCTGAAGAAACGGGTCGCGAACTACTTCGCGCGCCAGTTGCGCGATCCGCGACTGCAGTCGATGGTGGCGCAGATCGCCGCGATCGAGGTCACGCTGACCCGGACCGAGGCCGAGGCGCTGCTGCTCGAGAACCAACTGATCAAGTCGCTCAAGCCGCGCTACAACGTGCTGCTTCGCGACGACAAGAGTTACCCGTACATCCGACTGACCGCCGACACCTGGCCACGGGTCGAGTTCTACCGCGGCAGCCGGCAGGTGCCGGGTCGACTGTTCGGGCCGTTTCCGAGCGCCTACGCGGTGCGTGAAACGCTAGGCCTGCTGCACAAGCTGTTCCGGCTCCGCTCCTGCGAGGACAGCGTGTTCCGCAACCGCAGCCGGCCATGCCTGCAGTATCAGATCGGCCGCTGCAGCGCGCCTTGCGTCGGGCTGGTCGAGCCGGAGGTGTATGCCGAATCGGTGCGGCGCGCCGAGCTGTTCCTGAAAGGCCGCAACGACGAGCTGGTCGCCGAGCTCGAACGCAGCATGACCGCGGCCGCCGCGGCGCTCGACTTCGAGGAAGCCGCGCGGCTGCGCGACCTGATCGTCAACCTGCGCCGCGTGCAGGCGCGGCAGTTCGTCGAAGGCGATCAGGGCGATCTCGACGTGATCGCCTGCGCGGTGCAGGGCGGCAGTGCCTGCGTGCTGGTGCTGTCGTTCCGAAACGGCATGAACTTCGGCACCCGCAGCTATTTCCCGCGGGTCGCCGGCGAGTCCGACCCGGCGGCGATCATCGCCGCGTTCGTGACCCAGCATTACCTCGAATTCCCGCCGCCGCAGGAAATCGTCGTCGATCGCGAGATCGACGATCGCGAGCTGATCCAGGACGTGCTCGGCAGCCGTGCCGGCCGCCGCGTGCAGATCAAGTGTTCGGTGCGCGGCGAACGCGCCCGCTACCTCGAACTCGCACAACGCAACGCGCGCTCGGCGCTCGAATCGGAACTGAGTTCGGATGCCGCACAGCAGCGTCGGCTGCAGTCGCTGGCCGAACTGCTCGCACTCGACGAACCACCGCAGCGGATGGAGTGTTTCGACATCAGCCACACGCAGGGCGAGGCCACCGTCGCCTCCTGCGTCGTGTTCGGCCCGCAGGGTCCGATCCGCGGCCAATACCGGCGCTTCAACATCGCCGGCATCACGCCCGGCGACGATTACGCAGCGATGCGCCAGGCGCTCGAACGACGCTTCCGCCGTGGACAGGCCGAGGGCGTGCTGCCGGATCTGCTGTTCATCGACGGCGGCAAGGGCCAGCTCGCGCAGGCACTCGACGTGCTCGGCGAACTGGAGCTGTCGAACATCACCGTGGTCGGCATCGCCAAGGGTGAAGCCCGTCGCGCCGGCGAGGAGACGCTGTTGCGCCCGGACGGCAGCAGCCTGCGGCCCGGCGCCGATTCGCCGGCGCTGCACCTGATCCAGCAGATCCGCGACGAGGCGCACCGGTTCGCGATAAGCGGCCATCGCGGCCGCCGCGCCAAGGCGCGCGAGCGCAGCCTGCTCGAGGACGTCGAAGGCATCGGTGCGCGCCGTCGTGCGAAACTGTTGCGCCATTTCGGCGGTCTCACCGGGCTCAAGGGTGCCGGTGTCGAGGAAATCGCCCGTGTCGACGGCATCAATGCCGAACTCGCGCGGCGCGTGTACGCTGCGCTGCACGGCGGCACCGGGTCGCGCGAATAACGCCAACAGGACGCATCGCTTCGTGAAGCTGACCATCCCGACCATGCTGACCTTGTTCCGGATCGCGCTGATCCCGGTACTGGTGGTCGTGTTCTACCTGCCGTATGGCTGGACCGATTTCGCCGTCGCATTCATCTTCGCGCTCGGCGCGATCACCGACTGGCTCGACGGCTGGATCGCCCGGCGCTACGGCATGTACTCGCGCTTCGGCGCGTTCCTCGATCCGGTTGCCGACAAGCTGGCGGTGGCGGTCGCGCTGGTGCTGATCGTGCAGCGTCATCCGACCATGTTCATGGCGCTGATCGCGGCGGTCATCATCGGCCGCGAAATCACCATCTCGGCGCTGCGCGAGTGGATGGCTGAGATCGGCCAGCGCTCGCGGGTCCGGGTCGCAGGCGTCGGCAAGATCAAGACGATCGTGCAGATGGTTGCGCTGGTGATGCTGCTGTACCGCCGACCGCTGCTCGAGATGCCGGTGTTCGCGATCGGCGAGGTGCTGCTGGCGGTCGCGGCGGCGTTGACCTTGTGGTCCGGGTTCGCCTATCTGCGGGCGGCCTGGCCGGTCATGCGCAGCGAATCCTGACCCGCGAACACGACCACGCAGCGATGACGAAGAGCTCGCTGCATGGTGCACGGTCGCGAGCAGTGATGTAGAATTGCCGGGCTGATCGTCGCTGACGTATTCGCGCCTTCCGCGAAGCCGGCAGCAACGAAACGAAGTTCGCGAAAATGGTTGACAGATTTCGCGCAATTCGTAAGATACGCAGCTCACGCGGGAATAGCTCAGTTGGTAGAGCACGACCTTGCCAAGGTCGGGGTCGCGAGTTCGAGTCTCGTTTCCCGCTCCATATTCGACAAAACCTCGGGCCTCCGGGGTTTTGTTTTTTAAGGGCGAGCCCAACGGTTCGCCAGCGCCGCCGGCCTGGTGGCAGAGTGGTCATGCAGCGGCCTGCAAAGCCGTGTACGCCGGTTCGATTCCGACCCAGGCCTCCAGATTCACAGCGCACAGAACAGCCCGCCTCGCGCGGGTTTTTTTGTGCCCGCGGATGCGACGCAGCGCTCGTGCCGACGCGCCGACCCGGTTCCGGCGCCATCGTGCCGGGGCCGCTGTACACGCTGGCCTGCGTGCTACGATGCCCCGCTCGCCGCGCCTGACTACCGCAGCCGCGAGCGGAGCGATCGGCCGAGGGCCGATCGACCCGATCGGCTCGTGCTCCGAGCCTCGGACGGACGCCCGGGTGGCGAAATCGGTAGACGCAGCGGACTTAAAATCCGCCGGCCTTGTGCCGTACCGGTTCGAGTCCGGTCCCGGGCACCACCCTGATCCCGAACCCGCAGTCGCAAGCTGCAGCCGACGGCCGCCGGTCGGGACCTGCCGCACTGTTCGGGTATGCTCGACGGCCGCGGCCGCGGCCGGGCGCCGGTCACGCCGGCCAGGACGTTCAGAAGCGCTCTCCCGAGGCAGGTCATGTCGATTGGCCGTAGCTGGTGCGTTTCCATCTGCGTGGCGCTGTGGCTGGCGAGCGTCGCTCCGGCGGCCGCGCTCGAACTGCACATGCTCGATCCGCGTGCTGGGGAGGTATCCGCGGCCGATGTGCTGTCCGGCCGGATCGACCGGCATTTCTCCGTTCCGCTATCGACCCGGGTTGCGCTGGAGCCGTCGCGGCAACCTCGCTGGTTCCGACTCGAAATCGATGCCGCGGAGCAAACCGGCGAGCAGGTGCTGACGGTCGCGCGACTGCCGATGCGCGAACTCGAGGTCTACCTGCCGACGCCGGCCGGTGGCTACACGCTCGAATCCCGCAGCTTCTTCGCTCCCGACGCTGAGCATTTCAGTCCGAGCACATTCATCTTCGACCTGCCGGACGCGTTGCCGCCGAACGCTCCGGTCTATCTGTGCGTCGAACACGGCGGACGCCTGTTCCTCGGCATCGACGTGATGCCGGCGGCGGACTTCTACCGTCACGAGCGAACCTTCGTCGCCGCGATCACTGCCGGCTTCATGACGATTGCGGTGATGCTGCTGGTCAATCTGGTGTTCCTGCTGGCATTGCGCGAGCGGCTCTATGCGTATTACGTCGCCTTCCTCGCATCGCAGATGGCATGGGTGCTGTTCGCCAGCGGCATCGCGTTCGTGCTGCCGGGCGTTCACGTGCTCGGCCAGTACCCGGGCAGCCTGAGCGGCACGCTGCTGACGCTGGCCAACGCGCTGATGCTGCAGTTCGCCCGCCACTTCGCCGACCTGCCGACGCGCCATCCGTTGCTCGATCGGGCCTTGCGGGCACTGCTGTTCGCATTCCTCGCTCTGGCACTCGGCTTCGTGCTGCCGGTCGAATTTCCGCATCGCTGGGTCGGCACCGCCGCCAGCGCCGTGTTCGCGATGCTGCCGGTGCTGCTGCTGTTCGTGATGCTGCAGGCCTGGCGCGCCGGGTCGCGCTCGGCCGGCCTGTTCCTGCTCGCGTGGCTGCCGCTCGGCGCGTTCGGCGCCTATCGCACGCTGATCAGTTTCGGTGGCGCGACGCCATCGCTGCTGACGATGTACGCACCGCTGTTCGCGGTGGCGCTGGAGTCGGTGGTGCTGTCGCTCGCACTGGCCTGGCGCATGCTCGGGCTGCGCATCCAGCGCGACCGTGCGCAGTACCTCGCCGACTACGACGTGCTGACCGGCGGCCTTGCGCGTCGCGCCGGCGAACAGCGGCTGCATTCGCTGTTCACGGCCTGCATGGCGCACGGTCGCGCGTTCTCGATAGCGTTCTTCGATCTCGATCACCTGAAGACCATCAACGACGTGCACGGGCATTCGGCCGGCGATGCCTGCCTGCACGAAATCGGCGCTCGGGTCTCCGCCGTGGTCGGCGATCGTGGGCAGCTCGTCCGCTGGGGCGGCGACGAGTTCCTGCTGCTGCTGCCCGACTGCAGCCCGGCCCGCGCCCGCGAGATTGTCACTTCGCTGTGCGCGGCGATCCGTGCGCAGCCACTCGACCATCGCGGCACCGAACTTGCGCTCGGAATCAGCGCCGGTGTCGCCAGTGCGGCCCACCAAGACTCGAACGCCCAGGCGATGCTGGAGCGCGCCGATCGCGCACTCTACGCGGCCAAGCGGCAGGGCAGGGGCCGGGTCGTCGCATCCGACGCAAGCGAACCCGGGCGACCGCTGCCGGCTTGACCCGTCGCCGGCGAACGGATAATCTTTCGGGCTCGTTTGGGCGGTTAGCTCAGCGGTAGAGCACTGCCTTCACACGGCAGGGGTCACAGGTTCGAACCCTGTACCGCCCACCAGTAAAAACAACGACTTAGGCTCGCTTCGGCGGGCCTTTTTCGTTCCCGGTACGGCAAAACTACGGCAATCACTATGAAGGCCGCACTCGACGACTACCAGGGTGTAGAGCGATTTCTCGAGTCGGGCGAGGCCTACGTTCGATTCCGGAGTTTCGACGCACGTGTACCTGAGCAGGAGCGTCAACTTCTGGTCGACAGCCTGATCTGGTTCTCTGCGATTTCCGACATGGACGACCCATTTGAAGGAAGGCCAGTCGTTTACCCTCCGTCGCAGCCGCCTAACGCGCAGTCGTTTGCTTGAGACTGCTCGAAGGATGCTTCCAGGTGCCAGTGAGAAAGAGATGATCGACGAAGTCAATTCGATCCTTGCGAAGTTCAGCGGCGCCGTCGAGCTTGAGGTCTACGGGGAATGCGCCTCGGCCGAGGTGTCAACGCCGATTGAAATCTGACCCACTTAGCCCCCAGAGCGCCGATTAAAAACTGACCCACCCCGGCCCCTCAGGCCGGCTGTCCGGCCCTGATCGCTCCTGCCTTCCTCTTGTCCTTCAACCGGTAGCTGTCGCCGCTGATCTGGACGATGTGCGCGTGATGAAGCAGCCGGTCGAGCAGCGCTCGCGGTCAGTGTGGCGTCGTCAGCCAGCGCGCCGGCCCACTGCGGAAACGGCAGATTGCTCGTCAGGATCATGCTGGCGTGCTCGGCATCTGCGATGCGCGCGGCATATCGGTGGTCGTCGAAGGTGTGGACAACGAACAACAGCACACGATACTGCAATCGTTGGGCTGCCAGTTCGGCCAAGGCTATCTGTTCTCGCGGCCGCTCGCCGCCTGCGATTTGAAGTAATTAGCGCCGCTGACGCGCCGGGCAGCACGGCCCACGTCGCAGGCCCGCCGGAGCGCGCATCATGCCGCTTGGATCCCCTGCAGAACTCCAAGCGGAGCGCGCCGCCGTTTGCCAGCAGCCCCGACGACCACCTCACCATTGGCCTGCTCCTGTCCAGCGCCGCAGCCCTGACGCCGTTTGCCATTCATTATGTTTTCAACGCTGCCTGGACGATGGCGGCCGGGCTCGGATTACTGATCGCGCTGCGCCGACACGGCGCTGTACCGGGCGAAGGAAGGCGGGCGGAACGTGGTGGTGGTATCGCCTGACTGGTCGCCGGGTAGCGCTCGATAAACGTCGATGCTTGTTGACGCGGGTGGCGAAACGGTGCGCCACTTTCCGTCCTTCCCGCTCAGATCGAGTAGCGCGCGTCGCCTTCGAGCACCTGCTGCTCGAGCCTCGGCGTTTCGCCGGGCTGCCACAGCGGGGTGCGGTGGACTACCCGATACCTGATCGGACCGCCGTCGGGGCGAGTGCTGCGCTGAAGCGGGCGTTCGATACCCACGAATTCGACCTCAAGCTGCGTGGAGCTGGCGGTGACGCGGGCATAGCCGTTACCGCCGCGGTCAAGGAATGTTGTGTGCGGTGCCACCTCGGGGTTGCGAACTGCACGCGCGGCTTCGATGTCGCCGGTTTCCTTCAGTACGAGCGCCGAGCGAACGCCGTGCAGGGCGGCGACGTTCATCGCCGGCAGCACGGTGCCGTCGGGACGGTCGTACAGGTAAAGGGCCCGCAGCGGGTCATCCTTGGCGACGGTCTGCTCGGCAACTTCGAACAGTGTCTGCTGCGAGATGGCGCCGGTGATGAACTCGACGCCGACCGGCTCGAATTTCTCCGGCGGCAATGCCTTGGAGACCAGCCCGGCCTGAAATGCGTGGCGGTCGCCGGCAACGATGGCGAAGCCGGCGATCCCGCGATTCCTGACGAAATCGAAGATCTCGGCTTTCTCGCGGTAGAAGCCGCCGTTGAAGATCCCGTAGCCAAGCTCCGCCGGCCACCGCACTCCCAGCGATCCGGGCAGATTCTGGTAGTCGGTGCGCAGGTCAAGGGTGCCGAAGGAGTGGCCCCATATCTTCCAGCGTGCCTGCGAGGCGGCAAGCCGATCGAGCAGCCAGGCGCGCTGCCGGCGGCCGAGGCAGGTTTGCGCCGGGCCGTCCTTGGCCGGGTTGGGCAATGTCTTCCCCATGAACTCGATGCTCTCTGGCGCGTGGCCACCGGCATGCGTTCGGCCGTCGTCGAGGATCTCGTCGATCGCCTGCGGCCAGGCCCAGCGGAAGCCGGGCACGGCGAAGGGACGGGCGTGCGGTCCGGGCGATCGGAACGAATGGTTGTCGGTGAGAAACAGCTCGACATTGCGGCCAAACTGCAGCGTCCGGTAAATCTTGAGGCTGTTGATGGCGATGAGGTTGCTCGGCTCGTCGCCGAGACCGTCGGGGTCGAAGCGCTCAATAGGCGCGTCCTCTACCGCTGGCGCGACGAAGCGGTCCAACGCCGGGTCGCCCGGCTTCTCGACGCGGGCCGGAATGAACTCCCACCAAGCCTGATTGGCGATCACCTTCTTGGTCTGGGATGGCCGGTTGACTCCGGGCGCGATGTACTGGCTCTGGTAACCCGACCAGGCGAACTCGTGGTTGTCCCATACGCACACGAACGGCCAGCGAGCGCGGGCGTCCTGCAGGTCCGGGTCTTCGAGGTAAGTGCGGTAAAGTGTGCGGTAGTCCTCCAGGCTGACCGGCAAGTGGAAGGCGCCGACCTTCTCGCCGTCGGGGAAGCGGTACAGGTCGCGGATCGTGCGCCCGCGGTTCTTTCCGTCCGGCATATCCTCGGAATACCAGGTGACCTCGTAGATGAAGTCGCCCAAGTGCAACAGGAACTGCAGCCGATCGTCCGTCGGGCGCTTCTCGTCCTCGAAGATCATCCGACGGTAAGCGTTGAGCGCACTCTCGGTCGGCGCCTGGCAACTGACGAAGGCAAAGCGCACCGGCGTGTCGGCGCCCTCGGCTGGTGCCGTCAGCGTACGGCCGACGCGGCTGGAAAACCCCTGCTCATCTACGAAGCGGTACCAGTATTCCCGCTCCGAGTCGAGGCCGGTGGCGAGGAAGCGGCAAGTCCAGTCGGTTTCGGCCCCTATGGCCGCGCTGCCGCCGGCTACGAGCGTGGAGAATTCCGGGTCTGCCGCGATCTCGACGATCAGCCGGCTGGTCGCGTGGCCTGCCGCCGGCGGCCGCCGCGTCCACAGGATCACGCTGTCGGCGGTCGGGTCGCCGGAAGCGACCCCCTGAGGATACAGGTCGCGCCGTTCCACTGCCGGCGTCTGCAGTTTGTCAGCCCAGCCCTTGGTCGATGCCAGCCCCGCGCCGATCGCGCTCGCCAAGACGAACTCGCGGCGGTTCATGCCCATTGCATTGCTCCCACGGGGTGCGATGAAGGGCACCACGTTATGGCAGAACCCGCTTGCGGCCATCGGCTGGAAGTCATGATGACTTCCGGGATAAGCAACAAGGTGGTGGCTCCAGTCCTGCCCCACCGTCTGAACCGCGACCCACCTGGCAGAGGCTCAGTGGCGACAGTGAAACCTCCAGGGGTTGGCTCAGTCCGGCGGAGCGCAGGCGCGAAATACTGCACGCAGCATGGCAATGATCTGTGGATAAGGCAGCCCCGTCTTCTCGACGGTAGCGCCGGCGTAGATCACACCGTCGGCGGGTGCGAAAAAGGCGAACGTGTTCCAGAAGCCAGCGTGCCCGAGCAGTCGTTCGCCATCGACCTCGGGGCGGAAGAGGCCGGCTCCATAGCCGTTCCAGGCGTCCGGCAGTCCCGGCGCCTGGATGAACGCCAGCGAGGCCGGCGACTCGAACAGCTCGCCGGCCAGCAGTGCAGTGCCCTATCGGCAGGCGTGGCGAGCAGGCCGCCGCCACCGTACAGATCGAAGGACGGATGCCAGTGGCGGATCGGTTGCCCGGCCCAGTACTGCTGCGCCTGCGGCGCGCGCGCCGGTTCGTGGGTCTCGAACCAGGTGCGCTGCAAGCCCAACGCATCCCAACGCTGCATCGCGCGCAGCGCGGCATGCAGCGGCTGCCCGGTGTAACGCTCGATCATCGCGCCGAGGAGAATGTAGCCAGTGTCGGAGTAATGAAACTCGGCGCCTGGCTCGGTCAGTGGCGTGCCGGCGGCCATCGCGAGGTCGAGTTGCTCTCGTGCCGTCCACACACGGTCCGGATTGGCGCCGTGTCGTCTCAGCCGGTCCTCGCTGATATGCTCGCGCAGACCGGCAGTGTGGTTGAGCAGATGGCGCACGCGGATTGCTTGCACGTCGTAACCGCCGCGAGCAAGACCGCGATTGGATCGTCTAGGCCGAGCTTGCCCTGCTCGACCCGGGGCAGTCGCAGCACGCCGGCGGCGGTCCAGGTCTTGGTGTTGCTGGCGATACGGAAGGCGTGGCCGGTGGTCAGCGCCTGTCCGGTCTCGCGAGCGGCCAAGCCGCGCGCCGCGACCCATAACCACTCGTCGTCGACCGGAAGAACGGCGACGCTGAGGCCGCCAAGGGTATCAATGTCGATGCCGACGGCGTCGAGCCGCGCGTCCAGGCATTGCGAAACGACTTGTGCCGGATCCCCGGAGCGGGCGGGCTCGGCATGGCGAACAAGACCAGAATGAGCACAGACAGGAACGAACGCATGGCGCGGAATGAGCGGTGTGGAAGGCGTCGAGTATGGTTTTGCTCCGCGTCGGCGCCGGACAACGTCACCGTTGTTCGCCGCGGGAATGCAAGCAGTCAGCGCACGCAGGATTCAGCCAGCGGTCGCGAGGCCAATCCGGCATCACTCCTTGAACTCGGCTCGATAGAAAACATTATCGCGGCTAGGTCGCAAGCTGTCGCAGCGGCATTGACGCCACGCACATTTGACAGAACCACGATCAACGTTTCAGCATCGTGATAGAACGCTATGTGGCTATTGAATCCAGCCATTCCACCAGTATGGTTGTGCATAAGCCGCCCGAATTGCTTTTTTATTTGCCAGCCATAGCCGTAACCGCCAACCCCGGGCTCGAGCGCAGCCATCACCAATTTCCGTGAGATCAGTCGACCCTGCCAGAAGGCGGCATGCCAGCGCATCAGGTCGTCGACGGTGGAGACCAGTCCGCCTGCTGCATAGGCCGCATGATCCATATAGGGGAACTTCCTGAGCCTGCCATTTTCGCTCCCATAACCATGCAGCCGGCGCGGCATCACGGCCCACACATCGTCATAGCGCGTATCCCTCAGGTCGGCGGGCTTGAAAACATGGGTGGCGAGAAGATCCTCCCACAACGCTCCAGTGACCACTTCCATCAGGTTTGCCAACAGCACGTAGTTGAAGTTGCTGTAGGCATAGGTTGAGCCCGGCTCGGCAATCAGATCCAAGCCATCGCTACTTCCTATCAGTTTGCTGATCTCCTTTCCGGTCTCGCCGACCGGAACCGATTCGAGCCGCCCGAACAAATCGGGTATCCCTGAAGTATGTTGAAGCAGGTGGCGCACCAAGACTGTGCGCCATACACTCGGGCACGGTTGCAAATATTCGCAAATGGATGCTGAGAGACTCAGCCTTTCCTCCTCCACCAGCTTCAAGGCCGCAGTGGCAGTAAGCGGCTTGGTTAGCGAGGCGATTGGAAAGACATGGTCGGGCCGCAACGGTACATCAAGCTCGTAGTCCGCTCTGCCGTAGGCCTCCCGAACGACTGGAATATCTTCTACCGCAATCAGTACCGCTGCACTGAATTTGGGATCCTCGGCGCGCGCGTCCAGATATTCGTGAACCTGCTTCACCGCCGGATCATCGGCGCTGATTGCCATGGCCTCGCCAAACATCGTGCAGAAAAGCGCAAGACCGAGAAAGATGGCTCCCTGGAACAGATAAGACCTCATAGACCTCTCCACGACATATCTCCTCTGATGCGGTATGCAACACACCTGGCCAAATTCAGACCGGAGGGATCCGAATGGCACTGACTTTGGCAAGCTGGATGTTCCGTAGCACTTCAACTCTTACTGATGGCGAGTTGCTCGTGATTGCGTGAACTGCTGACCCGAACCCTCGCATCCAGGCTCGCGTTGCGGCTGACAACAAGGACACCCGGCTGATAACGAGGACTCTGCCTCTGACTCTGCCTCTCATTTTCGGCAAACCGCCGGACCGGGCGCCCGCGGACGTCCAGCGAATGCTGGGCGCGGCAGTTCAGCAGTCGCGCCGGGCAGCCGCTGCAGCGGCCGTCGACCAGCAGCGGGCAGGGCAGGTTGGTGGTCAGCAGTCGTTCCGGTGGCAGGGTGCGCAGGGCCCTGGCGGTGCCCGCGACGTGTTCGGCGAAGGCGGCGAAGCACTCGCCGGGTCTGCAGTTGCTGGCGCTGCTCGTTGCGCAGCGGCTGGCCGTTGGCGTCGTTGCCGCTGTCGAGCATGCGTTCGGCGGTCGCCAGGGCGGCCTCGGCGCGCGGTCCGGCGAACTCGGTCCAGTCGGCATGGTTCTTGTGAACGTGACGCTGGGTCTCGCGATGCTGGATCACCACCAACTGCGGCCAGGCCATGGTGAACACGTTGGCCAGCAGGTGGCCGCCGTGCCAGTGGGTGCTCACCAGGTAGCGCACCGGCGGGATGCCGTTGGCCGCGATCTGTTCGACCATTTGCCGGGCGAGCACCGGATACTGGCCTGAGTCGACCAGCAACGAATGCTGCTGACCGCTGATCACGGTGACATGCCCTGCACCATCCCGCCGGGCGACTCGTCAGCGACGAAAGTGATGATGCCGTCAGCGACGGTAAAGGTCCGGTGTTGCTGTCTCCAGTCGGCTTCGGCCGCGGTCAAGGCAAGCAGGGCGAGGGTAATCGCGGCGGCGTTGAGCATCGACGGGCTCCGGTTCGAGCGGGGGCTGCAGACTGGGCACGGGTGCAGGGCGGCGGTCAGTGCTGGAAGTCACGCACCGCAAGGCAGGGCGGCCGGCCGAGCCGATGCCGGGGCAGGTCGAGTCACCGTGGCTCTGAACCCTTCCTTGCGTTCTCGGATCAGGCGGACATCAATCCACTGCTTGCGGCGCTCGGCTCCGGCGACGACAGCCATACCGCGGCTCGTCATCCGACGTCTTGGGCAGAAGACTTCCGATACCCCGGCGGAAGGTCGCCCGGCAGAGTAGCCCGTAGCCTTCGAGCCCGCACCTTCAACGGCGCGGGCTGGTCAGTGCCCGGGGTCCTGATCTGCTCGGCGCCGCCACCAGCGCCGCGTCGACGGAGCGGGTGCCGATGCTGCACGAGTCCGGCGCTGCAGCAGGTCGTCGATCGCATCGGCGGTCGCCAGATGACCGCGCACCGGCGCTGGGTGCGACGGGTCGAGGCAGGCGCGGATCAGTGCGGCGACCTCCGGCCCGACCAGGTCGGCTTCCCAGAACGGTCCGGGGTGCCGGTCGGGGCCGCCGAGTGCGAGACGGAACAGCAGCATCAGCAGTGCATGGGCGTCGTCGCCGGCGGCTTCGGCGGCGTCCGCTGCCAGTTCGAAGCGGCGCAGGCCGGTGATCCGCAGTGCTCCGCGGTCGCTGTCGAAGAACAGGTCGCGATCGTCGATCTGGCCATGCGCCAGGCCCTGCGCCTGAGCCGCGGCCAGTTGCCGGAACAGCCGCGCGAAGGCGGCGAACAGTGCGTCCGGCGACAGCGGCTGCCGCTGCCAGCGATCGATCAGCGGCTCGATGCCGATCCAGTGCGCGACGACGAAGCGCGGCGCGCGATCGAGCCGGCAGTCCGACAGCGGAACGAGCAGCTCGGCGACTGGCGTACCCTGCGCGGCACGTTGTGCGGCGATCCGCTCGCGCAGTTCCTGCGCGCCATCGCCGCCGGCGAACCAGGCGCAGCCGAGCTGGCCGGTTTTCTGGTGCCGCAACCGCGCGCGGCGCGGGCTGTCGTTGTCGGGATCCTCCAGCAGCCACCAGTGCGGCAGATCCGGCAGTGGGTGTCCGGCGGTCGGGATGAGCTCCGGATCGATCGCCTCGCTGCGGACCATCGCGATCGCAGGCTTGTCGCCGTCGCCGGTCAGCGGCGTGCCGAAGTGCAGCCCGACCCAGTCCGGTGCCGGCTGCAGTTCCGGATCGAGATCCCCGACGCGCCACTGCAGCGGCGGCAGCTCGCAGCCGACCGCCGCACGCCGCGCCAGATCGGCCGCGGTCGGCGAGAAGCGCACTGCGATCGGCGATTCGATCCGCCGCAGCGCATCGATCACGTCCGCACCCGGCGTCTGCACCGTCCAGCGCGGAGCACCGAGCACCTGCCACGCCGGTGCCTGCTCGACCAGTTCGACCCGATCGGCATGCACGACGATCCGGAGCACGCCGGCTGACGACGTCGCCAGCGCCGCGCAGACGCGCAGCAGCGCCAGCGCGTCGGCAAACAGCCACAGCGGCCGCCCGCCACACTCGGCTTCGCAGGCGCCGGCATCGAACGCCAGCCGACGTGCACGGTGCAGCAGTTCGCCACAGGCCGACGGCTCGGCGCCGATGAGGTCGACGCCGAGCAGCAGGGTGATGTCGGTCGACAGGGCGCCGGCGGAGGAATTCACGGCCTGCGATCAGACCGGGAGGGTGGAGTGACGCGCACGGAGTTCATGTTCGAAGTCGCGCCGGTTTCGACTCGCTGTCACGTTGAATCGTATCGCCCTTGCGGACCGCGACATCGTACTCGTTGCCAACGCTGAAGCTCGCCGAGCCATCGGCATTCGGGCGCGTCCGTTGCTGTTGTCGTGAGCGATGGATGCTGCGGCAGCTCCAGTCGACCTTGCAGGATTGCCGGGCATCTATCCGGGACCCACCGCCGGCCACAGCCGGCGATGGCGCCAGTCAGGGATATCGTTTCGCAGGGCGACACGACTCATCGGGCCGCGACGGTTCAAATCGCTGTTGCGGACACTACTGTTCGGCGAACACGTCGGCGGCGTTTGCCGGCGTGCCGAGGAAGGAAGCGACCAGGCCAACGGCCACGGCCAACGAAACTGGTTTCATGCGAGTCTCCGGTTGTTCTTGTGGTTGGTGGATGCATGCTTCGAACGGTGCATCAGCGCTGACACTGCTGGACAACGACATTCGGCAAGGCGGAAACGCCTGCCGCAGTGGGCGGCTGGGCGCAGCCGCGCCGCAAAGCGCGAGAAAGGATTCGCTCCGACCTGCCGATCCCACCGCCAGCCGCAGCAGAGGGTTGGTTGGCGATGCCGCTAATCAGGGATGTCATTCTCGACCGAGGGATCCTGCGTCACGGTGCTTCCATCGCTCTTGCGGACGGAAACATCGTACTTGTAGGTGCCGTTGTTGCTTGTCGATGCGTTGTCGGTGCTGATCCAGACCGCGCCGTTGCCCTGCGCCTGCGGCGGCGGATTGAACACCGTGCCGGGCAGGCCGGTGATCGCGGTGATCGCAGCAATCGGCTCGCCGCTGCGTATGCTCCAGCGCAGCACATTGGCGCCCTTGCTGGTTACCCGC
The DNA here is from genome assembly GCA_041687455.1 of Lysobacteraceae bacterium. Classification (GTDB taxonomy): domain Bacteria; phylum Pseudomonadota; class Gammaproteobacteria; order Xanthomonadales; family Xanthomonadaceae; genus JAWLBY01. Next base: position 99,056 of record JAWLBY010000006.1, read on the forward strand.
ACCGGATCAGGCGAGCAGGCCGGCAGGCCGGAAGCGTCCAGGAATACCTCGATGTCGATCGGCATATCGTTTCCTCAGGAATTGGAACGTTCATCCGAAACACGTGCGTGCGCATCCGCGAAAGGCCATTGGCCCGGCACTGCGTGTTGCACGATTCCCCCTTGCGACGCCTGAACTCGCCCGGCTGCGGCTTCCTCAAGGGCACGCAGACGGGGCGGCAGCAGGCGCCGCCAGTGAGGATAGCCCGCCTCGTTGAGCCGTGCGAGCAGCGCATCGTCGCGCGGCATGCCAGCGCGACGCTCGACGTGCAGCAACAGCGCGGCCAGGCTCGGGTCCATCCGCTTCCCGAGGCTCGCGACGACGTGCGGGCGCGCCCTCGACACCAAAGCGCTGGCCCGGCCAGGGTTACCCAGTTCGAGTTCGCAGAGCCCTTGCAGCATCAGGACTTGCGACAACTCCTCGCCCAGCACATCCTCGCCAGTAAACTGGGACTTCGCGTCCACAAGGGCTGCAACGCTGCGTCCAAGCAACGCAAACGCGGCCTCATGCTGACCCATTTCCAGCAGCGCCAGCGCGCGCGTGGCGCGAATCGACGACAACGTGCCATGCCACGGCTGATAGCTGGGTTGTGACCTTGCCAACGGCTCGATCGATGATTCGGCCAGCTCGGTCAACCGAAGCGTCGCCTCGGGCGATCCACGCAGCAGTTCGACGCGCCCCAGCGTGTTGCGCGCGGCGGCAAGTGCCCGCGCCCAGTTGCGGTTGTTGAGGTCCGAGTTGCTGAGCTGGTCGAGCATCTCGGCGGCGATCGAAAGATCGTCGCGTGCAGCATCGATCTCGTCCAGCCACAGCCTCAGACCGCCGCGAAATGCCAGCCCGATGGCGGCGCTGTACCGCAGCGGCAGGTTGCCCGGCTCACGATGCAGCAACGCATCGCGCAAATGCAGTTCGGCATCGAACTCGGTCATCGCGGCGGCAGGGCGGCCGATTGCCAACAGCAAGGATCCCAGCTTGTTGCGCGCCGTGGCGGCCAGACGGAGTAGTTCGATGTCCTCGGCATCCTGTGTGCGCAAGGATTGTTCCCGCAGTGCGTCTATGACGGACACCTGCACGGTGAATGCATGCAGGGCCTCGTCGTTGCGGCCCATCGCCTGGTACACAGAGCCGAGATTGTTCCAGCCATGGATCAGCTCGAGCCGCCAGCGCGAAACTTCCGGATCGAGCGCAACCAGGCGCTGCGCGACATCGAAATACTGCTGCCAGAAACCGAGCGTGGCCTCCTGGTTGCCGCGGCGCCACTCGACCAAGCCACGCCAGTATTCGGTCTGCCCCAGCCCGAACAGCCATTCGCGATGTTCGGGCTGGCCGGCGAGCAGGGCGCGGTACTGGCTGAGGGCCTGATCCAGTGCCCGCGCTGCGCCATCGAGTTCGCCGCGCTGTACGCGCACCTCACCGAGCTGGTACAGCGTCTGCGCGCGGCGGTGGCGTTCTTCGTCGCTGAGGCGCTGGTCGCCGGTGTGCTCGAAGTAGGCGAGGGCCTCGGTGCCGACCGCGTCGAGCAGGTCGAGGCGGCCGAGCGGTTCGAGTTTCTTGCGGAAGTCGTCGAGCATGAATCCGATCAGGCGCTCGGCCTGGGTGCGGCGCAGTTCCGCTTCGTCGCGCGCTTCTAGCGCCTGCCATGCGCTGTAGCCGACGGCCGTGGCGACCAGCGCCAGCGCGGCGGCGAGGCCGGCGGCCCAGCGCCGACGGCGTTGCGCCCGGAGCAGGGCCTGGCGGGTCGCATCGGCGTCGCGCTGCGTCTGCCGTTCAGCAGCAATGCGTGCGCGTCGTTCCGGCAGCGCGCGCAGGTCGCGGGCGACCCGGGCGGCGCTGGCGGGGCGGCGACCGGGGTCGCCGTCGACCAGGTCGGCGATGTCCTGTGCCAGCAGCTCGCAGTCGATGTCGCGCTGCCAGCCGGGGGCGAGCGGCTTGAACTCGCCGGCGGCGAGCACGTACAGCATCACGCCGAGCGCGTACAGGTCGGCCTGGGTCGTCGCCGCCTTGCCTTCGAGCAGCTCGGGGGCCATGAACAGTTGCGAGCCGGCGGTCGGGCCGACGTCGATCAGTTCGGTGAGCCCGGCCATCGTGATGCCGCGGGCGAGCAACTGGCTCTTGTCGGTGACCAGGCCGATGCCGAAGTCGGTCAGCACCGCATGCGGGATGCCGCCGGCGCGGTCGTCGCGGATCAGCACGTTGCCGGGCTTGATGTCCTTGTGCAGCACGCCGACCGAATGCGCGGCGGCGAGCGCGTCGGCGATCTGCGCGGCGATCTCGATGCGCTGCTCGATCGGCGCGTTGTGCAGGCCGCCGAGCGCTTCGGCCCACGCGTACAGGTCGCCACCGGCAATGAACTCGCTTTCGATGAAGAACGGCGCGTGGTCGAACTGCCAATCGATGATGCGGGCGATGTCGTCGCGGTCGCCGAGCGATTCGCGCAGCAGCCGGAACACGGTGACTTCACGCTTGAGCGAGCGCAGGCGTTCCGGGTCGTGGCAGAACTTGACCACCCGCTGCGCGCTGCTGTCGTCGTGCACCACGAGCCAGACCTCGCCGAAGCCGCCGGCGCCGAGCTTGCGGGCCAGGCGCCAGTGCGGACGACCGGGAAGCGGCAGGTCCGGGCCGGGCCGCCAGCCGAGCGTCTGCTGCTCGTCCTCGGTGACGTCGCGACGCGCTTTCTCGCTGTCGGGCGGCGGCGACAGCGCGGCCTGGCCGAGCACGCCGACTTCGTACACCGCGAGCGGTTCGTCGAGCCCCTTGACACGGTAGCGGCCGTGCGCGAGCCAGCCGAGCGTCTGCCCCGGCAGCGTGATTCCGGAGCGTTGCGCCAGATCGAACGCACCGGCACCGAGCAGGGTCTGGCCGCCCTGCGCGAGCGACATCAGCCGCGCAGCGATGACCTTGGCCAGCCCTTCGACTTCCAGCGGCTTGGCACCGCGGGCGGTGTCCTCGGCGCTGTTCTCGCGCAGGTAGACCTGCCCGAGCTGGATGCCGACCCGGGCCCGCCATTGCAGTCCGGTTTCGATCGACAGCGCGCGCAGCGCCTGGTGATAGGCGAGGGCGAAACCGACCGCCTGTGCCGGGTGCTCGAACAGCAGCAGGAAGCCGTCGCTCTTGTCGATCTCGAGGCCGTCGTGCTGGCGCAGCAGGTCGCGGGCCAGCCGATCGTGGCGGCCGAACAGCGCATGCGCGGCAACGTCGCCGATCGCCGCGACCATGCGCGTGCTGTCGACCAGGTCGGTGACCAGCGCAGTGCGGATCTGCGTCGACGTAGGGCTCTGCATCGCGACGGTTCGTTGGTGGCGGCGGTGGCCGGCGCCCGCTCAGGGCACGCAGGAGTCCGCATGATCACACGCTGAACCGGCGAAATGGAATCGATTGCGCCAACTTGTGTGGTTATGCCATAGCGAGCACGCGCGCGGCCGGTCGAAGCGAGCGACCGGCCATGTCGCGATCGAGCCCGCGGCGATCAGCTCCGGCGCAGCGCCATCCGCCGCAGCGTGTCGTCGTGCCACAGGTAGTGATGCAGCAGCGCCGCGCCGGCGTGGATGCCGATCAGGAAGTAGCCGAAGGTGCCGGCGGTTTCGTGGAATTCCTCCAGCGCTTCTGCCAGCGCATGCGATTCGGCCACCAGCGGCGGCAGCGGGATACCCCACAGCGACACGGCCACGCCCTCGGCACTGCGCAGCGCCCAACCGGCCAGCGGCATCACCAGCATCCACAGATACAGCGCGGCATGGACGATCCGCGACAGCACGATCTGCCAGTTCGGCAGCGGTGGCGAGACCGCCGGCAGGCGGGCCCGCGCGCGCAGTACCAGCCGCAGCACCAGCAACACCAGCACGGTGAGGCCGAGCTGCGCATGCAGCGTCATCATCATCGATCGCTCGCTGCTGCCGCGCGGAAATATCCCGCGGAACTCGCTGAACGCGAACACCGCGGCGACCAGCACGACCGTCAGCCAGTGCAGTGCGATCAGCCAGCGGAGCGGGCTTCCGGTACGGTATGCGTCGCTCATCATCCGCTCCTTGGTGGTGTGACGTTACTGTTATACGCCAGCCTTACTGCTCGCAATTGACAGCGGTCAAGCGCCGTTACCGGCAGCGTGCGACACTGACTGTCGCGCAGCAGCGGAGCCCCGATGCGGCACTCGATCGACCGCTTGCCGGATGCCAGCACCGCCTCGAGCGGTCTCGACGACTCGCGGATCGTCGAGCTGCTCGCGCGCCACGGGCGCAACACCATTCTGCCCGATGCACCGAGCGGTTGGCTGCCGTTGCTGCGATCCAGCCTGGTCGATCCGATGCTGTGGTTCCTGGTCGTGGCCGCCGTACTGTTCTGGTGGCTCGGCGACCGTTTCGAGGCCGGTCTGCTGCTGGCCGCGACGATTCCGATCCTGGGCATGGATGCCTATCTGCATGGACGCACCCAGGCCAGCACCGCAGGGCTCGCGGCGCGGCTGGCCAGCGAGGCCACGGTGGTGCGATCGGGCCAGCGCCGAAGGATTGCGGCCGCCGAACTGGTGCCCGGTGATCTGGTGATCGTGCCGCAGGGCGCCTACGTGCCGGCCGACGGCGTCGTGCTGGCCGGCGACGCGCTGCAGGTCGACGAATCGGCCCTGACCGGCGAATCGCTGCCGCAGCGCAAGCGGCCATTGCCGCACCCGTGGACGAACCACGAGGTGCCGAACGTGCACTGGCTGTCGGCCGGCACGCGACTGCTGACCGGCGAAGCGTCGCTGCATCTGGTGCGCACCGGCGCCGGCACGCTGTACGGCGAGATCGCGCGATCGGCGCAGTCCAGCCTGCAGCAGTCGACGCCGCTGCAGCAGGCGATCCGGCGGCTGGTCGCGATGCTGCTGCTGGCCGCAGTGATCCTGTGTCTGGTGCTCGCGGCGGCCCGGCTGGTGCAGGGCTTCGGCTGGACCGACGCGCTGCTGAGTGCGATCACACTCGCGGTGGCAGCGATTCCCGAGGAGTTTCCGGTCGTGTTCACGGCGTTTCTCGGTGTCGGCGTCTACCGTCTGGCCCGGCGACGGGCGCTGGTGCGGCGTGCGGCAGTGGTCGAGAACATCGGCCGGGTCAGTTGCATCTGCACCGACAAGACCGGCACGTTGACCGAGGGTCGCCTGCAACTGCAGCACCTCGTGCCGGCCGCAGCGGCGTCCGAACAGGCACTGCTGCATGCCGCGGCGATCGCGTCGCACGACGAGGCGACCGATCCGATGGATCGGGCGATCGTGCAACGGCACGGGCCGATCGGCGACGTCGAGATCTTCGCGTTCACCGAAGCGCGCCGCCGCCAGGTCGGCATCACGAACGAACACGGCATGCGGCTCGCCGCGGTCAAGGGAGCGCCTGAAACGGTGCTGGCGATGTGCGAGGGCATCGACGCCTCCGAGCGCCGCCACTGGGCCGGGCAGGCAGCAATGCTGGCCGACCAGGGACACAAGGTGATCGCCTGCGCGAGCCGTTCACTGCCGGCCGGATTCGCAGGCGAGCCGGAGTCGGGATTCGTATTCCTCGGCCTGCTCGGTTTCGAGGATCCGGTCCGGGATGGCGTTGCGGATGCGATCGCCATGGCGCGTGCGGCCGGTATCCGGGTCATCATGGTGACCGGCGACCATCCAGGCACCGCGCGTGCAGTCGCGTCCGAAATCGGACTCGGCGGTGCTGCGCCGGTGGTGGTGCAGGGTTCGGAGCTTGAAGCGGACTTCGATGGCCCGCGCCCCGATGTGGTCGCACGTTGCCTGCCGGCGCAGAAGCTGGCGCTGGTGCAATCGCTGCAGCGCGCCGGCGAGATCGTCGCGGTGACCGGCGACGGCATCAACGACGTGCCGGCGCTGCGCGGTGCCGACGTTGGCATCGCGATGGGCCAACGCGGCACCCGCGCGGCCCGCGATGCGGCGGCGATCGTGCTGCTCGATGACGAGCTCGGCAGCATCCTGCATGCGATCGCCGAGGGGCGTCAGTTGTTCGAGAACCTGCGGCGCAGCTTCGCGTTCCTGCTGATCGCGCACATTCCACTGGTACTGACCGCCGCACTGATCCCGCTGGCCGGTTATCCGTTGCCGTATCTTCCGATCACGATCGTCTGGCTCGAACTGATCATCCACCCGGCCGCGCTGCTCGCATTCCAGCACCGCGCCGACGCCGATCGACTGCTGCCGCTGCAGCGCGCCGCAGGCTTGCGCTTCTTCGACCCGGCAGGCCGGGCGGTGATAGTGATCGGCGGCGGCGCCGCGACGCTCGCGATCTTCGCCAGTTTCGCCTGGCACCATGCAGATGGCGCAGCGATCGGGCACACCCGCGCAGCCGCACTCGCGATCCTGGTCGGCGTGATCGTCGGCACCGTGGCAGGCCTCGGTCGCTTGCGGACGTCGGCGGCACGCTGGCTCGTGCTGATTGCATCGGGCGCCACCCTGATCGCGATGCAGACGCCATCGCTTGCGGCGCTGCTGCACCTGGGCCCGCTCACCGGCGTCGACGCTGCCGTTGCGGCGGGCTGCGCCGCGCTCGCGGCGCTGTGCGGCTGGGGGTACGAGGGACGATCCGGCCGACAACGCACGAACGAGACTTTCACGTTCGACTAAGCACTGATTAACGGCAGCCTAAGACAGTCTTAAGCGAAGCCCGCGAGCATGCGTGGCCATGAGCTCGCTGCCGCCATCGATACGTCTGTTCTCGGCCGTCGAGTGGGTCGGCCCGAACCATCCGCGGCGATCGGAGGTCGAGGCGTTCATTCGACACGTTTATGCCGTGCGCTACGGCGCGCGACTGAACGAGCTGATGCCGCGACTGCTGGTGTTCGACGATCAACGCCGCGGCACGGCTGCCGTGGTCGGCCTGCGCTGCGGCGGCGACGGCCCGCTGTTCATCGAACGCTATCTCGGCGCACCGGCCGACCTGAGCATCGAACAGCGCTGCGGTCATCATGTGGCGCGCCGCGACATCGTCGAGTTCGGAAACTTCGCGGCGTGCTCGCCCGGTGCGGCGCGCGAGCTGATTCTCAGTCTGATTCCGTTGCTGCAGCACGCCGGACTGCGTTTCGTCACGTTCGTCGCGACCCGGCAGTTGCGCAACGCATTTGCCCGCCTCGGCCTGGTGCCGCAGCATCTGTCGGCGGCCGATGCCGCCTGCCTCGGTGACGATGCGGCCCAGTGGGGACGCTATTACGACGCCCGACCCGAGGTCGTGTTCGGCGACATCGCCACACTGCAGCGCTTCGAACCCGCGCCGGCCTGGCAGGCTCCGTTGCGTCCCTTGTGCGCCGAGCACGCGCCGTGAACACGATCATCGGCCCGTTGCGTGCGACCGCCGCCGTTGCGCCGCGGACACCACAGCTCAGCGACGGCACGCGACGGCTCGACGCCGCGCGGACCATCGATGCGGTCGACCACCTGGCGGATCTGCTGCGCATCGGGCCGGGCAGCGGATGCGTCGCAAGCCGTCTCGACAACGGCATCGATGCACTGCTGGTCGACCTGGCGTGCCGCAGTGCCGGCCTCGTGCATGTCGCGATTCCGCCGTTCTTCAGCCCGCAACAGACCACGCATGTATTGCGCGACTGCAGGCCGGCCTGGCTCGCGTTGCCGACAGCGGCACCGGCACCGGGCGACGGCTGGTCGGCAACGGTCGATCCGCTGTTGCCGGACACGCGCCTGTGGCGGCGCCATTCGGCGGATCCGCTTCAGGGCGGATGGCCGGACGGCACGGTGTGCATCACCTACACGTCGGGCAGTACCGGCGATCCGAAGGGCGTCTGCCTCGACGAAGCAACGCTCGTCGCCGTCGCCGCGTCGCTCGCCGATGCGTTCGTCGGGCTCGATCCGCGGCGCCATCTGTGCGCGCTCCCGCTGTCGACCCTGCTCGAAACGATCGGCGTCTACGCCGCGCTGCGTCGCGCGGCCGAGATCTGCGTGCCATCGCTCGGTGAACTGGGATACAGCGGCGCCAGCGGGCTCGATCCGGGCCGGCTGCACCGGACGATCCAGCGACACCGGCCGGACAGCCTGATCCTGGTGCCGCAGTTGCTCGACGGCCTGATGCACGCGATCGATCTGTGCGGCCCGCTCGATCCTGTGCCGCGCCTGATTGCGGTCGGCGGCGCCAGGGTCGGAGAAACGCTGCTGGCACGCGCGCGGGCACGCGGCCTGCCGGTGTTCGAGGGGTATGGCCTCAGCGAGGCCGGGTCGGTAGTGGCATTGAACCGGCCCGACGCTGTCCGCAGCGGCTCGGTGGGCCGTCCGCTGCCACACCTGCGGCTGCAGGTGGCCGACGATGGCGAGGTGTGGCTCGACGGCATCGGTCATCTCGGCTATCTCGGCGGGCCGGAACGGACGCCGGGGCCGCTGCCGACCGGCGATCTGGGCTGGATCGACGACGACGGCTTCCTGCATCTCTCCGGCCGCAAGCGCAACGTGTTCATCACGGCCTACGGTCGCAACGTGTCGCCGGAGTGGATCGAGGCCGAGCTGACCGCCGAGCCGGCGATCGCGCAGGCGCTGGTCACCGGCGAGGCGCAACCGTGGAACCTCGCACTGCTGGTGCCATCACGCCGTGACATCGGCGACTGCGACCTGAGCGCCGCGCTCGTCGCGGTCAACCGGCGACTGCCGGACTACGCGCGGATCGCCGCCTGGTTGCGGATCGACGAGCCGTTCTCGCTTCACAACGGCCTGGCGACCGCGAACGGTCGCTTGCGGCGGGCCGAGGTGATCGAACGCTACGGCAGCGAGATCCGGATGCGGTTCCGGCAGCCACCGGAACCCGAACTGCTTTCATCCGCCACGGAGAATTGTCCATGAGTTTCCATCAGCGACTGCTCGATCAGACGGCGTCCGCCCGTGCGGATCTGCAGACGATACCGATCATCCAGCGCGCGCTGCGCGGTGCGATCGGACGCGACGACTACACCGCGTTCCTCGGCGAAGCCTACCACCACGTCCGCCACACGGTTCCGCTGCTGATGGCCTGCGGCGCACGTCTGCCGGCCCGACTGGAGTGGCTGCGCAGCGCGGTCGCCGAGTACATCGGCGAGGAGATTGGTCACCAGGAGTGGATCCTCGACGACCTCGAGGCGCTCGGCGAACGGCGCGACACCTGGTCCACGCGCGAACCGCTGATCGAGACCGAGCTGATGGTCGCCTACGCCTACGATGCCATCGCGCGCAGCAATCCGTTGTCGTTCTTCGGCATGGTGCTGGTACTCGAGGGCACCAGCGTGGCGCTGGCAACCCAGGCGGCCGACGCGATCGAGAGCAATCTCGGCCTGCCGCGTTCGGCCTTTCGCTACCTGCGTTCGCACGGCCACCTCGACCAGGCCCACACGGACTTCTTCCGCCAGTTGATGGACCGGCTCGATCGAGCCGACGATCAGGCCGCCGTCGTTCACGCGGCGCTGCGGTTCTACCGTCTGTACGGCGACATCTTCCGCGCGATCGATCGCGCGCAGTCGAACCGGGCGGCCGCATGAGGACGCTGCGCGACGTCGGCGTGATCCTGACCGGAGCCACCGGCGGCATTGGTGCGGCACTGGCGCTCGAACTGGCGACCGCCGGCGCGCAGGTGCTGGCGATCGGGCGCAGCAGCCGATCGCTCGCGGCGCTGTCGGAGCGTTGCGTCGGTTCCGGACGACCGGGGCGGCTGGTGCCGCTCGCCGCCGACATCACCGATGACGGCGACCGCCAGCGGATCGTCGCCGCGGCGCGGCAACTGCCGCGCCCGAGCGTGCTGATCCACGCCGCCGGCGGCAGTGCGTTCGGGTTGTTCGAGGACGGTACCCAGGCTGCGGACGAAGCGCTGTTCGCGGTCAATCTGCTGGCGCCGGTGGCTCTGACGCGAATGCTGCTGCCGCTGCTCGAGGCGCAGGACGATGCCGCCGTCGTCGCGATCGGCTCGACCTTCGGCAGCATCGGCTTCCCGGGATTTTCCACCTACAGCGCAAGCAAGTTCGCGCTGCGCGGCCTGTTCGAGGCGCTTGCCCGCGAGTATGCCGACCGGCCGCTGCGGTTCCAGTGGCTGTCGCCGCGCGCGACCGACACGAGCTTCAACTCGCCGGCGGTGCAGGCCCTCAACCACGAGCTGGCAACACCGGTCGATGCACCGGAGCGGGTGGCGCGACAGCTTCTGGATGCCATCGTCGCCGGCCGAGCCCGGCAGCAGCTCGGCTGGCCGGAAAAACTGTTCGCCCGAATCAACGGCGTGCTGCCGACGCTGGTCGACCGCGGCCTGCGCGGCAAGCTGGCCGCGATCCGGCGCCACGCACGGCACACGTCGGTCCCTTCCACTTCGGAGTCTGCCCATGATCCTGTCTGATCCTCGCCGCTGTGTGGTCCTGCTGGTCCTTGCAGTTGTCACGCCGTCCGCCTGGGCGCTGCCGTCCGACGGAGCTGCGCCGGTGGCGCCGATCACCGCCGCCATCGACGGCGAAGCCGACCCGTTGCCGGCGATCCAGTCCCGTTGGGCCGAAATAAGCTACAGCGAGCCGGAGAAAAGCCGGGTGGCGGCATTCGAGGCCCTGGCGACGCAGATCGGCGACGAGCGCACGCGCCATCCCGACGATCTCCGGCTGCTGGTCTGGGAGGGCATCACGCTGGCCAGCCAGGCCGGTGCACAAGGTGGGCTCGGCGCGCTGGCGCTGTGCAAGCGCGCCAAGGCGGACTTCGAACAGGTCATCGCACGGGACGGAAGCGTTCTCGACGGCTCGGCCTACACCAGCCTCGGCAGCCTGTACTACCAGGTTCCTGGCTGGCCGCTCGGTTTCGGCGACGACAAGAAGGCCCGCGACATGCTGCAGCGCGGCCTGCAGGTGGCTCCCGACGGCATCGACGCGAACTATTTCTACGGCGACTTCCTGCTCGATCAGGGGCACTACGCGGAGGCGGTGAGCGTGCTCGAGAAGGCGCTTGCAGCGCCGGCCCGCGCCGGACGGGAATCTGCCGATGCCGGACGCCGCAAGGAGATCCTGCAGGCTCTCGAACGGGCACGCCGCAAGTTGCGCTGACGCAAGATCGTCGTCGGGTGTCGTCGATACATTGCGGTAGGTCTGCACGGGAATACCGCATTGCGTCTGCTTCTGGTCGAGGACGATCCACTGCTCGGCGACGGCCTCAGGGTCGCGCTGCGGCGGGCCGGCTACACCGTCGACTGGCTGACCGACGGCCTGTCGGCGCTGGCCGCGGTGCGTGACGGCGGGTTCGACATCCTGCTGCTCGACCTCGGCTTGCCGCGGCTCGACGGACAACGCCTGATCCGCGACGCCCGAGCGGCCGGCGCGGATCTGCCGATCCTCGTGCTGACCGCCCGCGACCGGGTGCAGGACCGGATCGATGCGCTCGACGCCGGAGCCGACGACTTCATCGGCAAACCGTTCGATCCGAATGAGTTGCTGGCGCGCATTCGCGCCCTGTTGCGGCGTCGGCACGGAAGCACCCGCACCGAACTCGCCCATGCCGGCGTCGTGCTCGATCCGCAGCGCTTCGAAGCGCAGGTCGACGGCCGTCAGGTCGACCTGTCCCGGCGGGAATTCCTGCTGCTGCGGACGCTGGTCGAAAGCGGCGGCCGGATCGTCAGCCGCGAACGCCTGCAGCAGAGCCTGTACGGTTGGGACGACGATGTCGCCAGCAATGCGGTCGAGGTGCATGTGCATCACCTGCGCAAGAAACTCGGCGCCGAGCGCATTCGTACCGTGCGCGGGGTCGGCTATCTGTTGTCCGCACCGGCATGAGGTCGCTGTCGCGGTTGCTGCTGCTGGCATTGCTGTCGGTCGTGCTCGTCGGCGGTGCCGTCAGCGGCCTGGCGGCATATCGCGCCGGGCTGATCGAAGTCGGCGAGCTGTTCGATGCCAAGCTCGCCCATTCGGCACGGACGTTGCGTGCGCTGGTCGATGCCGGGCTGGACCAGGCCGACGCGACCGAGCACGTCACGCCGCTCGATATCTCGGTGTGGTCGGGCACGGCCAGCGGGCACGGCGCCGATCTCGCCACCGCAACCGGCCACGGCTACGAAACGAAACTCGCCTTCCAGGCCTGGAGTGCGGACGGACGCCTGCTGCTGCGTTCGGACAGCGCGCCGACCGAGCCGCTCGCACCGCTGCGCCCGGGATTTCACGAGCGCATCGTCGGCAGCCACAACTGGCGCAGTTTCGTGCTGCGCAGCGACAGCGGGCGCTGGTACGTGGCGGGCGAACGTGAGGATGTCCGGGCCGACATTTCGGCCGACATCGCGCTCGGCATACTGGCTCCGCTGCTGATCGAGCTGCCGATCTCGGCCGTGCTGATCTGGGTCGCGATCGGAATCGGCAGACGGGCGCTGCGGCGGGTGGTCGGCGAGGTCCGGTCGCGGGCGGTCGATCGGCTGCAGCCGTTGGTCGAACGCGATGTGCCGGAGGAAGTCTTCGGCCTGGTACAGGCGATCAACCGGCTGCTGGCCGAACTCGACACCGCACTGCAGCGCGAACGCCGATTCACGGCGGATGCCGCGCACGAACTGCGGACACCGCTCGCGGCGCTGCGCGTGCAACTGGCCAATCTGCGCGAAGCGGCCGACTCGAGCGAGCGCATCCGGGCCGAACAGCAACTCGAGCGCGGTCTGATGCGACTCGAGCGCCTGATGATCCAGTTGCTGACACTGAGCCGGCTCGAACCTGGCGTGCAGCTTCCCGAGCCGCAGCAGGTCGATCTCGCCGAACTGGTCCGCGACGTGATCGCCGAGCTGGTCGACGCCGGGCAGACCGAAGGCGTCACGGTCGGCCTGCGGGTGGAAGGACAGGGCCAATTGCAGGGAGATCCGCTGAGCCTGTCGGTGATGTCGCGCAACCTGATCGAGAACGCCGCGCGTTATGCGCCGGCTCCCGGCGTCGTGCAGGTCATCGTTTCGGAATCGCACGACGGCATCACGTTGCAGGTCGAGGATTCCGGCCCGGGCGTGCCGGAGGATGAGCGGCAGCGCGTGTTCGATCGCTTCTATCGTCGCGTCGGCAGCGGCGTCGACGGCAGCGGACTGGGCCTGTCAATCGCGCAGCGGGTGGCGCAGATGCACGGCGCGACACTCACCCTGGATCGATCTGCCGCGCTGGGCGGCCTGTCGGTGTCGGTACATTTTCCTGCGACGGGTCCCGGCAAACGAGGAGGTGGCCGCGTTCCCGGCTAATATTGCCGCCCCGGACGTACCTGTCGCTTCAGGATTCCCATGCACCCGACCACCGAATTCGACCTGGCAATGGCGGAGATCCGCAGCGGCCAGCCGGAACGTGCCGTGCAGCGGCTGAAGGCACAGCCCGATGACCGGCGCTGTGCCGCGCGGCTGCGCGAGATGCTGGTTGGTGAGCGTCGCCTGGCCGAGGCGGCCGAGGTCGCGCGTTCGCTGGCGAGCGGCGACGATGCCGAAGCGCTGGTCAGCGCGGCGTTGCTGCGTCACCTCGCACAGGACCCGGCCGGTGCGGCAGAGCTGTGCCAGCGCACGCTGCAGCAGCACCCGGATCACGCTGCCGCGCTGAACCATCTCGGCCGTGCGCTGCACAATCTCGGCCGCACCGAGAAGGCACTGGCGGCATTCGAGCGCGCGGTCGCGGTGGCGCCCGATTTCGCCGAGGCCTGGCACAACCTCGCGCACGTGTTGCGCGCGCGCGGCCAGCTTCATCGGGCACGACAGGCGTTCGAGACCGCGCTCGAGCATGCTCCCGGTTTTCTGTCAGCGCGCCTGCAACTGGGCGTCACGCTGTACGCGATGGACCAGCCGCAGCCGGCGCTGGACTGCTTCGAGTCGGTACTCGCCCGCACGCCGGACGAGGTCGAGGCGCATGTCGGCGCCGGTCTTGCACTGCACCTGCTCGGCCGGATGAAGGAAGCCCGCGCGCACTACGAACGCGCCCTGCAACTGGCACCCGAGCACCAGGCCGCGCATTACTACCTCGGCTGCCTGCTCAACGCGATCGGGGACAGCGCCGCTGCGATCGCGTCGCTGCAGCGGGCACTGCAACTGCAGCCGGACGATGTCGAGGCCTGGGCGGAGCTGGCCGGGGTCTACGAACAGGACAGCCGGATCGACGACGCCGCGCAGGTGGTCGAGCGCGGTCTCGCACTCGCGCCGGCGCATCCGGCCCTGAACCTCGAAGCCGCCAAGCTCGAACGCCGGCGCGGCGATGCGCGCGCCGCTGCCGAGCGGCTCCGCCGCATCGATCCGCGCCGTCTGCCGAGCCGCACCGCGCAGCAGTACTGGTTCGAGCTGGGCCAGGCACTCGACCGCTGCGAAGATATTGCCGGCGCGATGCGTGCGTTCGAGACCGGCAACGCGCTCGCTGCGCGCAGCCTGCGGCGACAGGCGATCAATCCGAAGGCATTCGACCAGAAGCTGGATCAACTGTTCGACTGGCTCGGCCGCGATGCTCCGGGTTCGCGTCCGCAGCCAGCGGACCCGACCGACGACAGCGGTGCCGACCTGTGCTTCCTGGTTGGCATGCCGCGCTCGGGCACGACGCTGCTCGACACGATGCTGTCGGCCCACCCGCAGGTCGTGTCGATCGAGGAACAAGCGACGCTCGAGCACGTGATCTGGCAACTCACCCACACGTCGGCCGGCTATCCCGGCGCGATCGAGGGGCTCGGTGCGGACGACGTGGCCGCACTGCGACGCCTCTACCGCAGCGCCTGCGCCCGCCATCTCGGTACCCGGTCGGCGCCGCTGGTGCTCGACAAGCTACCGCTGCGCTGCCTGCACGTCGGGCTGATCCGGCGGCTGTTTCCGCAGGCGCGGATCCTGTTTGCGCTGCGTCACCCGGGCGATGTCGTGCTCAGCAGTTTCATGCAGCAGTACGCGCCGAACGAGGCCTTCATCCACTTCGACACGCTGCAGGACAGCACGCGGATGTACTGCCGCGTGCTGGCGTTCTGGGAGCGCGCCGCGGCGCAGCTCGACCTGAACCTGCATTACCTGCGCTACGAGGATCTGATCGCCGAGCCGGCACGGACACTGGCCGACGTCTGCCGCTTCCTCGGCATCGAACCCGATCCGGCCATGCTCGACGACGCGGCGCGCAAGGCCACCCGCGAACGGGTGCGCACGAACAGTTACCAGCAGGTGGCGGAAGCGCTGTACACGCGGGCGAACGGCCGCTGGCAGCGCTATCGGCCGTATCTCGAGCCGCACATCGACGCACTGCGCCCGCTGGCCGAACGGCTCGGCTATTCGTTCGACTGAAAGCCGCCGGCGGTACGAATCCGGCCGGCATGCAGGCGCGCAGCCGGAGCGATCAACAGACCGCGTGGTCGCGCTCGAACACCGGCGGCGCCATTTCGACGCCGTGGTCGTCGCGCAGCCGCTGGCGCAGCATTCGCAATTCGTCGGCCAGCCCTTCGGCGCCGGTGGTTTCGCTGTCGGCATCGCCGGCGAGCAGCACCAGCGGGAACGGGTGACCGCCGCAGACGCCCTTGAGCACGCGCTCGCCGGTGCGGCGGAAACGCAGGTCGGTACCGTCGGCGGAACGCGCCAGCGCCTCGGCAAGGTTCGGCGAGACGATCACCTCGCCTGCGCTGCAGCAGGCCGACAGCCGGAAGCCGGTGTCGATGTCGGGGCCGAGGAAATCCAGGTACGGCCGGCCGTTGCTGCCGCCGAACATCTCCGGAATCTCGATCTGCCGGTTGCGACGACCGACCTCCGCCGCCCAGCAGCAGCCGCGGATCCGCAGCGGCCAGCGCGCGGCGAGCCGGCGGTCGTATTCGACCACGGTGCGCTGGAACGCCGATGCGAGCAGCGCCGCCTCGCGCAGGCCGGCCGGCGTGGCGAGCAGGATCACCTCGTCGCCCATGACCTTCCAGACCCCGGCGGCCGGCACGTCGTCCTCGGTGAAGAACGCCTGCGCGACTTCACCGATGAACACCAGCGGCAACTCCCGGAACAGCGCCTCGAACGCCTCCAGCCAGCCGTCGTGGCCGGCGCTGCCCTTGAACGCGGTCGAACCGACCACGTCGCAGGACATGAACATCGCGACGTCGTGCGGGTGTTCGTTCGACATCGGCATTTCCTCGGCGGACGGCGCGTGCGCGCGGATCAGGCCAGCCTGGCGAGCCCGGCGGCGCGATCGGCCTCGATCGTCAGGATCTTGCTGAAACCGGCGATGTCGAATACCTCGCGCACCGGCGGCGTCATCGAGCACAGCACCAGCCGGCCCTGGGTCTTCTGCAGCTTCTTCGCGATCATCAGGAACACGCGAAGCCCGGCCGAACTGACGTACTGGATTCCACCGAGATCGATCAGCAGGCGATTCGGCCCGTCCAGATGCGGTTCGGCGGCGAAATCCAGGTCGGCGGCGGTCGCGGTGTCGAGCCGGCCCGACAGCTCCAGCATGATCACGCCTGCCTCGTTCGATTCATTGATCTGCAACATGCCGTTGTCCCCGATGGCGGCTACAGCCGCTTGCTGATGAAAAAGTGATTGTGCTCGCCGATCCGCTGGTAGCGGACTTCGTCCATCAGGTTGCGGACCAGATGGACACCGAGGCCGCCGATCTCCCGCTCATCGATGTCGAGGTCGAGATCCGGCGTGGCGACTTCGGCCAGCGGGTCGAACTCGATGCCGTTGTCGACAATCTCGGCGTTGACGGCGGTGTCGTCGACCTGCACGCGGACTTCCATCCGCGGCATGTCGACGCCGGCCAGCGCGTAATCGATGGTGTTGGTCAGCAGCTCGTCGAAGGCGACCTGGAACGCGCGCACGACCGCTTCGGGCACGCCGCTTTCATTGCAGAACGACTCGAAGCGGTCGGCAAACGCCGACACGTCCCTGCGATCCCTGGCGATCTGGAAAATCTCGTTGCGCGACATGGCCCCGACCATGGTTGGACTGCCCGCCGGCGACATCACTGGATGCCGTTCGTACGGGCCCTGCCGAGTTGCGGCAGCCAGGCTACTTTGACACAAAGCCCGAAGCAGACTCCAGACATTCCCGCCGGCACCGCGCGATCGGCGCAGTCACGATGCCTTCACGCCATGAGCCGGTAGTTTGTGCCACATGGCAAGGCACGGGTATCCTTCTGCATTCAGGCAGGACGAACGCGCGAATCAGGGGGCGGGCGCTCGATGATCGAATGGATGACCTATATCGGCAGGTTGGCCGGCGCGTTCCTGCTCTGGACCTTCATCATCTACTGGATGCATTGGCTGTCGCACCGGCGATCGTCATGGAATCCGCTGTTCAAGCTGCACCGGGCGCACCATCGCCATCCGTACCTGCGGCAGTACGAGCCGTCCCTCTGGCCGAAGCCGGGGCAGTGGTTGTTCTGGCTCGGCGACTGGCAAAGCTCGCTCGACGTGATCGTGCAGATGACCGTGCCGTTGCTGGTGATCACCTGGTTCGCGCCGGACGTCGGTGTGCCGCTGCTGGTGTTCCACTACGTCTACGAAGTGTTCCTGAGCGAGTCGCAGCTCGACCACAATCCGCGCATCACCGGGCCGCTGACGCACTGGTTCGCATGGGGCGATTTCCATCTGCAGCACCACGTGCACCCGAAGCAGAATCTCTGCCTGATCATCACGCTGTGGGATCGCGTGTTCGGGACTGCACATGATCCGGCGCCTGGCATGGCCTGGCATCGCATCAACGCACACCAGCAGAAGGGCCGGAACTTGTCCGAGCCGGCGCTGGCACAGTAGGTTGACGCCCCGGGGAGCGGGCGAGGGGAGACATCGATGACTGATTCCGTGCAGGTGCCGAACGGCGCCGACGCCGAGTTGCAGGCGCTGGGAAACCGGCAACTGCTGGACGAGTTCGACCCGCCGAGCTACCGGATCCGGCCACTGCTCGAAGCGGTGCTGGTGTCGATCGGCGTCATGGCGGCCGTGATGGGCACCGGTGCGTTCATTTACGAGCGCGCCGAAGAGGCGCAGAAGGAAGAAATCCGCGAGGGCCTGGTGCGTACCGCCCGCGTCGCGTCGACGATCATCGACCCGGAGCTGCACAAGTCGTTCGACGATCCGGCCGACCAGGACACGCCGGAGTACCAGCAGATCGATGCGGCGATGCTGCGCATCCTGAACGCCGATCCGCAGATCGCGTATTTCTATACGGCGGTTCGCGGCGACGACGGCAAGGTCTATTTCATCCTCGATCCGACCCCGCCGCCGGAGGATCCGAACGAGGAAGACACGTCGGTCAACCTGCTCGATCCGTACGACGACCCGAACCCCGAGATCCTCGAAGCGCTCGATACGCAGCAAGTCGTGACGTCCAAGGAACCCTATACCGACCAGTGGGGCACCTTCGTGTCCGGCTATATCCCGCTGCGCGATGCCGACGGCAATTTCTACGCGGTGCTCGGCATGGATATCGAGGTCAGCAACTACTTCAAGCGCCTCGAGCCGATTCGCCGCGCGACCACGCGCGCGCTGGTGGCCGGTTTCTTCGTCAGCTTCTTCGCCGGCACACTGGTCTGGTTCCTGCGCAATTTCGTCCGCCGGCTCAACGATCGCAGGATCCTGCTGCATCGCGAGTTGCGTCGTCGGCTGCCGGGCTGACCGATCGCCGGAGCGACCCGGCACCCACGACATCGGCACCGGACCGGGCACGGCGATCGCATTGCCCGGACCGAGGTCCATTGAATCCACACAGCACGACGACGCAGGCGTACAGGGGCGGGCATGAGTCAGAGTCACTTGAGGAACTGGACCGCAGCGGCGCTGGTGGTCGCGGCGAATTTCATCCAGTCGATTTCCCTCGGCATCAACGCGGTGGTGTTTCCGACCAGTCTCGAGAGCTACGGCGCCGCGACCTGGATCATCGGCGCCGTGCTCGCGATCGAGTTCACGTCGGTGTTCCTGATCAATTTCGGTCTGGTCCGGATGCTGAGCTGGGCGAGCAGCTATGCATGGATCCTGGTTTCGGCACTGATCCGCTTCCCGGCGCTGGCGCTGCTCGCCTACACGACCGACATCGGCTGGTGGCTGGTGCTGGTGTTCATGCACGGCATCGGCAACATCCTGGTCGGCACGCTGCTGCAGACGTGGTTGAACGGCATCCCGTTCGAACGATCGCGCGGTTTCGCGATGGCGTTGTTCGGCACCTCGATCAGTCTCGGTCTGGCGGCCGGCCCGATCGTGCTGCAATGGGCCGAGACGCTCGCTCCGTTCATCGATCCGGCGATCACCGCAATTGATGCGTGGCTCGCAGCGCAATTCAGCATCGTCGCCAATGTGGCGATTCCGGCCGAATCGCGACTGCACTTCTATCTCAGCGCGCTGATCAGCACCCTCGCGGTCGTGCCGGTGCTGCTGGGGCGCTTCTTCGCGCCCTCCTATTCGGTCACTGCGCAGGGCGGCGTGCGTGACGTGATCGCCCGCGCGCCGGCGATCATGTTCGCGGTCGGCCTGTGCGGCATCAGCATTCTCGGCCTGCAGAGCTTCATCACGCTGTACGGCATGCGCAACGGTCTCGACCTGACCTCCGCGTCGCTGCTGCTCAGCAGCTTCATGCTCGGCTCGATCCTGCTCGAGATTCCGTTTGCGTGGATCAGCGACTTCTTCGACCGCCGCTACGTGATGATGGGGCTGGTGATGGTGTCGCTGGTGGCGGCGGTGTATCTGCCGATCGCGATCTACGAGACATGGCAGGCCCGCGTGCTGCTGTTCGTCTGGGGCGGCGTGATCGGTGGCCTGTATTCGATCTGCCTGGCGATGCTGGCCGAACGGTTCGTCGACGAGGACCTGCTGAAGGCCAACGCGGCGTTCTCGATCATGGACGCCGCCGGCGGCATGGTCGGCATCCTCGGCATCGGCTTCGCAATGGAAGCGTTCGACGTCGACGGCTTGCCGTACCTGATCATGTTCGCGTCGCTGCTGTACCTGACCTTCGCGATGACGCGCTATCGGGTGCGCTGACGCACCCGATAGCCCGACGTCCGGTGCCCCGGTTCCGGGCCGCTTGAAGGAACGCCGCGCCGCGCCGCCTGATGCGGGCGGCCTCGGCGACGCTGGGTCAGGCGGATCGAACCCGCCTGCGCCGACCGATGCAAGGCGGACCTCAATGCGCCATTTCGGTGCAAGCGGGCCTCAGCCCACCACCTGCGCGCGCAACAGGAACAAGCTCGTGCCTTGCTTCGTCCGGTTCAGGACGACGGGCCGGGCTCGCGTACGGCCCGTCTGCTCAGGCAGCGACCGCGCCGATCGGGCACCGGTCGGGCAACGTTCCGGCACAGGCATCTCCGGCGCAGCAGAGCGTGGGTGATCGCGTCGGATGGCCGAAGGCAGCAGTCGCCGCCAACGGCCATGTCGATGTTCGATCAGACCCCGCGCCAGCGCAGTGACAGCACCGTCAGGTCGTCCGATTGCTCGGCGCCCGCGGCGAACTCGGCGACCGCCTGGATCACGTGAGTATCGGTGCCTTCCGTGTCGAGCGGCGCCGTGCCGAGCACCTCGACCAGCCTCGGATAATCGAACTGTTCGTTGTCGACGTTCATCGCTTCGTTGACGCCGTCGGTGTACAGGAACACGCGCTCGCCCGGTACGAGCTGCTGCCGGGTCGTCTCGAACGGCATGCCGTCCATGACGCCGAGCGCGATGTCGTAGGGCAACGGAATCTGTTCCGGGGCGCCGCCGTCGGCCGGCAGCCGGTAGGCCGGGGTGTGTCCGGCATTGCCCCATTCGATCACGCCGGCGTGCACATCGAGGATCCCGAGCAGCAGGGTCACGAACATGCCGTTGTCGTTGTCGTCCGACAGGTCATCGTTGGCCAGGGCGAGGATCTCGCCGGGGTCGCGAGTGGACGCTGCGCGGACCTTGATGATCGTCTTGGCCTTGGCCATGAACAATGCCGCCGGCACACCCTTGCCGGACACGTCGGCGACCAGGAAGGCGAGGTGCTGGTCATCGAGCCAGAAGAAATCGTAGAAATCGCCGCCGATCTGCTTGGCCGGCAGCAGCGATGCGTGCAGCTCGACGGCGCCTTCGTGAGGAGGTGGGAACTGCTTGCTCAGCATGCTCATCTGGATCGATGCAGCGAGCTTGAGGCTCTCGTCGAGTTTCAGCTTCTCTACATAGGCTTCGGCCAGCCGTGCGCGATCGATCGCGGCGAGGATCTGCGATCCGACCGCGCCGGCGATGATCAGCGTTTCGTCGTCGGCGAACGCATCGGCGTCGGACGGATCAGCAACATGCATCAATGCGACGATCGTGTCGCCCGACATGATCGGCATGATCAGGGTCGCGCCGTCGGCGCTGTCGTCGATGTGGTCGACGCGCGGATCGAAGCGCGGATCGGCCCCGGCCTTGGCAAGCCGTAGCGGCCGCCGCTGATCGAGCACGCTGCCGAGCAGACCGCTGCTGGCGCGATTCGGTTCGCCGATCGGCCCGTCCGCGCTGTAGCTGGTGAGCCTCTGGCCAGCGACCAGATGAAGTGCGGCCGCGCCGGTACCGAAGATCGATTTCATCTGCTGTACGACGGTCGGCAGCAGATCGGTCAGCGATACCGTCGAGCCCATCGCGCGCGACACCGCGAGCAGCGAGTTGGTCATGCGCAACTGGCGGGCGAGGTCGCGTGCGGTGCGATCGGTCTTGCGGATCACGATGACCGCGGTCGACATCAGCAACGCGATCAGGATGCCGGCACCGGCCGCCGCCAGCGCGGCATTGCGGACCGGTTTCAGCCGGCGCAGGTAGTTCTCCACCGAGAGATCGATGCCGACCACGCCGCCGAGCCGGCCATCGCTTTCGAAGAACGGCTGGTAGGCGGAAATGAACGTGCCCCACTGATCGGTGTAGGGCTGGCTGACGACGCGGCGCGCCTGTCGCAACGAGGTCAGCAGGTCCGCCGGCGGTGTTTCGTACTCCTCCATGATGCTGACGCTGGTGTCTTCCTCGTTCGGATCCTCCGGCGCCGGCGTGGCATCGAGCACGAAGTAGACCTTGCCGTCGCGCAGGATCGCGGAATAGACGTAGGCGACGTTCGAATCGGCCTCGAGGATGTCGGCGAGCGGGGCGATCGCGGCCTGGTACTCGGGACTGCGCTCCTGCGCCGGCGACACAAAGGTCCGGTGCACTTCCGGATCGACCGCCTTCAGCGCGATCGCGGCCGTCCGCAGCAGGCCGTCGTGGATCTCTTCGATCAGTGCCTTCTGTGCATGGACGTAGAAGGTCCAGGTGATCGTGCAGATCGACGCGGCAATCACCAGGAATACGGCCGAGGCGGCGAGCCACGCCGGCACCTGGCGCCGCTTGCGACGACCGATCAGCAGTTCTTCGTGGATTCCGGTTTGCGCCATGTCGATTCCTTCCCCCGCCACGGTCCGGGAGCGACACAGGGATGCGACACGCACCGATCGTGTGCGTCGCAACCGTCGCCACCGGGTTTGCTCGTCCCCATGCCGCGCCGAGCGGGCAGCCATGCCCGGGCTCGACGCCCAAACCGAGAGTCTATCCGTTCGGACGGCTGCGCGGAGCCGAAACGGCCGATCCGGATGCGGGCGCGGATCGTCGCTCAGCCGCCCAGGCGTGGATCCAGCCGGTCGCCACGCGACGCGCTGTCCACGCGCACGGTGAGTTGGGCGGTCGGCAGTTCGATGCCGAGTTCGTCGAAGCGGTTCTTCACCCGACGCAGCAACTGGCGCTTGACCTCCCACTGCTTGAGCGGTCGGGTGCGAAGCGCGAGCTTGATGATCACTGCCGAATCGGTCAGCGCGTCGACTCCCCACAACTCCGGCTCCGAAACGATCAGCGCAGCGAAGGCCGGGTCCTGCCTCAGCGCGTGGGCGACGGCGAGCAGTTCCTCCATGACCCGGTCGACGTTCTCGCCGAAGCCGACCCGGACGTCGAGAACGACCTGCGCCCAGCCATGGGTCAGATTGCTGACGGTCGTGATCTCGCCATGCGGGATGAAGTGCGCGGTCCCCTCGGCGTCACGCAACATCGTCATCCGCAGCGTGATGTCCTCGACGACGCCGGCCAGGTCGTTGATCCGGACGACGTTGCCGATCCGGTACTGGTTCTCGCTCAGGATCATGAAGCCGGAGAAATAGTCCTTGACCAGCGACTGGGCACCGAATGCAACGGCCAGCGACAGCACCGCCGCACCGCCCAGCAGCACGCGAGGATCGAGGCCGAACTCCGGCATTATCCACAGCGCGGCGATCGCCACGACCACGACGGTCAGCGCACTGCGCAGTGCCCGTCGCAGCGTCTCGACGCGTTGCAGGCGCTGCTCGTCGGGCGCCGGCCGGATCCGCGACACCAGGCTGCCGACCACGTGACGGGCGAGCCAGCGGGCGCCGAACCAGAGCAGCGCGAGCACGGCGAGTGCGGCCACCACGCGAGGCAGCGCGCTGACCATCCAGTCGGCGATCCGGTGCGGCGCAAACGGGCTGCTCAGGAACTCGACCCGACGCCGCGCCTGCGCTGCAGCCTCACCGGCTGCATCGAGCGCAGCCTCGAGATGCGCGTTGATCCGGGCCAGCGCATCCAGCCTCGCCCGCACGACCTCGAGCCGTTCACCATCGATGCTGGCTGCATGCAGGGCTGCCGTGGCATCGCGGCGCAGCATTTCGGGCGACGCGGTCAGCAGGCCCGATGCGGCCGCCGCCGGCGTCGCTTCGGCGGCGCGCGCTTCGAGCGTATCGGCCTGCTGCTGCAGCAGGCCGGCATGCCGCTCTGCCAGCGCGATCGACGCGCGGATCAGGCCATGCTCGTCCTCGTTCAGCGACGTCAACGCCTCGGCCATCCGTGCCGCCTGTTCGGTGCTGGCGAGCAACGCGTCCTGCCGCGCACGTTCGCGCAGCGCGCGTGCGACACGTGCGTCGTAGACGGTCGGTGGCGGTTCCGCTGCCGTTGACGCGTCCGGGTCTGTTGCCGCCGGCGCCAGCGCGAGCATGCCCGGACGCGGCGGCGCCGCCGCATCGGCGTCGTCTGCCGGCGTCGCCGCGGGCACGGTGACCTCGCGATGGGACGGGTCGGTGGCCGCTGACATCGCCGGATCCGGCGACGGGCCCGGGACCTGCCGTCCGGAGCTGATCAGCGCAGCGGCCGCCTGCTGTTCGATCCGTTTGCGTTCGAGCAGTTCGAGCTGTTGGGTTAGCAGTTGCCGTCGCTGCAGCAACAGATCGAGCTGGTCGCGCAGCGCCCGCCACTGTTCCTCGAGCTGGGCGATGTCCGCCGCCGGCAGTGCCGGCTCCGTTTCCGTTTCCGGTTCCGGTTCCGGTGGCCGCTCCTCGCCCGGGCTGGCCCCGAGCGACTGCAGCAGCGCATCGGCGTGCTTGAAGCGGGTCGACAGTCGCTCGAACTGGCGATCGAGCTCGCGCTGTCGCGCCTGCAGCAGGCTGATCCGCTGCAGATCGTCGACATAGGCTTGCTGCATCCGCAGCAGCAGTTCGGCGTCGGAATAGTCCGGCGCCAGCGGTTCGGCCAGCGGCCCGACGACTGGCTCCGGGCCGGACGAGCCGACGCGCTCGCCGCCGGTCGCACCGACGCTGCCGGCCAATACCAGTATCGCGACGAAGACGCTGCGCGCAGCCCAGCGGCGCCGAACGCGGCCAGTGCCGCCGAGCCGCGACCGCGAGCGGATCAATTGCGCGCCGCGGCCCGCGACGTCGACCGCAGCGGGCGGCGTCCGCCGGGGACAGGTGGCGGCAGGTGCTCGACCGCGGCGACGACCGCGTCGGCCGCCTGCGCTGCCTGTGCTGCCATCCGCTCGAGCGCCGCGGAATCCTCGAACAGCCGGCTCAACTGGTAGGCATCCGACCTCGACAGCAATGCCGAGAAGATCGTCGTCGCCACATCGAGGCGCGTGGTCATGATCAACGGTTCCTGGCCGACCCGGGGCCAGGACATGATCGGTGCCGCGCAATGAACTGGATCAAAGCCGCCGGCGCGCAGCGACGGACTCAACGGCAACTGGTGGAGCCGTCCCGCGGCCGCGCTGCGCTGCGCTGCGAGATCGACCGGCGCAGTCTGTGGCGCCGCCGGTCGCGCTCAACGCCCGCAGTCGACTACTCCTGCTCGTCGAGCGCCTTCGCGATCTGCCGCTTGCCCATGACGCGCACACGCGCGAGCTGCTCGATCTGGGCCCGACGCGGCCGGGCCTTTTCCTGCTCCCAGTTGTAGACGGACTGCCCGCTGACGCCGATCAGGCGGCCGAAATCCGCAGCGGACAACCCAAGCCGCTGGCGCAGCGAACGCAGTCCGGCGGCCGAGAAACGGGCCTTGCGTTCGGACGAATCCGCAACCGGCTCCTCAGTATTCGCAGCGCGGCCGGCCTGACGGGTCACCGCCGCGAGCGCACGCGCCAGCTCTGCGCGCTGACGCTTCAGCTCGGCAATCTCGTGCCGCTGCGATGCAATCTGCTTGCGCAGCGGATCCACCAGTCGGCGCGACTCTCGGCGCGAGATCCGGGCAATTTCGTCCTTCAATACTGCTGCAATATTGGCCATGCCACTCTCCATCGAATGGCATAACACTAACCCATTTCTTGCACTCGAAGCCATTGCCCGTTGCACGAAGAGGGTGTTGCGGCGCAGCGATGCGGCGGCAGAACGAGATGATTCCGCGGCAAGACGATACCTTGACATGACCGATTCACGATCCGTTCGGTCGTTGCGATCGGCGGGAACGGCCCGATGGCGTCGTACAAGATGCGGCACAAGTTTGGATTGGCTGTTCCGAAGTGCGGGTGCGGAACCGATCGGACCGACCGTTCGTCGGCTGCGATTTCAGCGCTGCCGGATTCGCTCGCCCGCATTCAGGCCGCGATCGGGATGCACGACGACCCGGTCCCCGGGCGAGAGACCATCGACCACTTCGACCCACATGCCGCCATCGAGCCCGCGCACCACTGCGGTCGGTTCGACGCGGCCGCGCTCGATCCCGAACACCTGCCAGCCATCGCCCACCTGGAACAACGCACTCGATGGCACGCGAACGACGTCCCGGCGCCGATCCAGCACGAAGCGGGCGTCAACCCGGTAGCGATCGCCGAGCGAGCGCCGATGCTCCACCGGGGTGTCGATCGCGACGATGGTCCAGACCCGCTGTTCCTCGACGCCGAGCGCCGACAATCGAGTGAATCCGCCCGGCTCGATCCGCACCACATGGCCGTCCAGCGCCGGCTGGCCGCCCCAGCGCAGCAATTGCACGGTCATGCCCGGTCGCAGACGCACCGCATCGGCGCTGAGCACGTCGACTTCGACTTCGAGCTCGGTCGGGTCGCCGACTTCGAGCAACGGCTGACCGGCCGTCACCGGCTGCGCGCTCTCGTAATGCCGCTGCAACAGCACGCCCGCCACCGGCGACGTCAGCGTCAGTGCCGGCGCGCCGTCGACACGGTCGCTGCCGACCGACAGCACCGCCTGTGCGGCGTCGCGCTCGTGCGCGGCGGTGGCGACCCGGAAGCGCGCGGCGGCGACTTCGCGCTCGGCCTGCTGCAATGCGCGCGATGCACGTTCAGCCTGATCGGCCGCCAGCAGTTCCCGCTCGGCCAACCGACGCAGACGATCGGCGTCGGCGCGCGCCTGAGCCGCGACCGTCTCCGCGGCCTGCAGCGACTGTTGCGCGGTCCGCCGACGTGCTTCGGCGGCCTGCAGCGCGGAGGCGGCCTGCTCGCGACTGCGAGGGTCGAGCGCGGCGGCCGGCAGTGGATCCAGCACGACCAGCGGATCGCCGACCTCGACGCGGTCTCCCGGCTGCAGCAGGAGTCGGCGTGCCTGCGCGGCGACCGGAGCGCTCAGCAGGTAGCGGTCTCGGACCCGCGTGCGCCCTTCGGCCTCGAATGCCTGTTCGACTTCGCCGCGGTCGATCGTCGCGGTGTCGACCAGCCGCGCCTCCGGGCGCAAGGCCACGACCAGCAGCCCGGCGACCGCAGCCAGCACGAAACTCCAGCGCACGATGCGGGCGCGCGTCATCGACTACTCCTTGCTCTTCAGCACCGCGACCAGGTCCAGGTGATCCAGCCGTCGGCGCAGCAACAACAGCGACAGGCCGGTCGCAGCCAGCACCAGTAGCGCCGCGAAAGCATAGCCGGACGGCGCAATCACCAGCGGTATCCGGTACAGATCCGACTCGAATGCCCGCACCAGCCAGGCCGACATCAGATAGCCGAGCACAGCCCCGGGCAGCAGCGCCAGGAACGCCAGCGTCAGCAACTCGCCGGCCAGCAGCGCGCGGATCTCGCGGCGCGTATAGCCCAGCACCCGCAGGCTGGCCAGTTCGCGGCTGCGTTCGGACAGCGTGATTCGCGCCGAGTTGTAGACAACGCCGATCGCGATGCTGCCGGCCAGCAGGCTGGCGACCAGCGTGAACGTCAGGATGCCCTCGGCCATCGTCTCGCGAAAGCTGTCGACCATCGCCGCGCGATCGGTCAGCGAGGCGATCCGCGGCCGCCGGTGCAGCTCGTCCAGCAGGTGATCGCGCGCGAGCGGATCGAGCGCCAGCCATGCGCCGGAAACCGAATCGCCTTCGCCCAGCAGTCGATTCAGATAATGCCGATCGGCATAGACGCCAACGCCGAGAAACTCGTTGACGGTGCCGGCGACCGGCGCCCGTACCGTTCTTCGCCGACCTTCGATGAACTCGAGATCGAGCAGATCGCCGGGTACGACGTGCAGCATGTCGGCCAGGTAGTCGGTCAGCAGCAGCCCGTGCCGTGGCAGTGTCACCGGCTGCAGCGAGCTGTCGAGCACGCGCTTGAGATCGCCGTCTGCGCCCAGACCCTGGATCGCGCTGCGGTACTCGCGATGCTGGTGGCGAAGGATCACCGCCGCGCTCCGGAACGGCTCGACCGCGAGCACGCCGGGCAGCGCCGCCAGCTCGTGCATGCTGTCGCCTGCGGTGGCTTCGACCAGTGCCACCATCAGGTCGTCGCGCTGCGCCAGACCGAACTGCACGGAGATCATGTGCTCGATGGCGCCAGCCTGGAAGCGCGACATCACCAGTACGCCACAGGCCATGCCGATGCCGGCCACGGTCAGGCCGGTGCGCCACGGCCGCCGCTCGAGGCTGCGCAGCAGCATCCGCGCGGTCGGATCGAACAGCGAGTCGAGCACACCACGAACGCGCCCGGCAACCGACCCGCTGCGCTTCGTGTCGGCAGCCGGGCGCAGCAGTCCGATCCGCTCCAGCAGCGAACGTCGATACACCGGCGGTGCCTCCGGCCGCATCGCCTCGGCCGGAGCCAGCCGGAACGCGCGCCGCAACGCCGCCAGCGTGCCGATCGCGGCGACCAGCGCCGCGAAACCGACCGACAGCAGCAGCACCGACGGCCGCAACGACCATTCGAGGTACGGAAAGCTGTAGAACGCCATATAGACGTTGGCCAGGCCACGTCCGCCCCACAGGCCGACCGCAAGACCCGGCACCACGCCGGAGCCGACCATCGCCAGCGCAAGCTGGGCGTAATGCGCGCCTACCTGCCAGCGCGAGTAGCCGAACGCGCGCAGTACCGCGATCTGCTCCCGCTGCAGTCCGATCAGTCGACCGAGCACGATGTTGAGAAGGAACGCCGACACGGCCAGGAAGATGATGCTGAACAGCAGCGTCATCGTGCGCAGTTGCCCGAGTTCCCCGTCGAGGAACCGATGCGACATCTGCAGGTCGCGGCCGTGGGCACCGAGGGCGCCGTAGCGGGCCAGCAACGCGTCGAGTCGATCGATGACGTCGTGTTCGCTGGCATCGCGGTCGAGCGCCACGACGACGTCGTTGAATGCACCGTCGAGATCGAACGCACGAGCCAGCGGCTCGCGCGCCATCCACGCGATCGCGAAGCGCTCGAAGTCGGGCAGCAGATCGCCGGGCCGGATCTGGTAGATGGTCTCCGGCGAGAGGCCGATGCCGACGATGCGCAGGCGCTGGCGGCGGCCGTTCAGCACCGTGACCAGTTGATCGCCGACGCCGAGATCGTGTGCGGCGGCGAATGCCTCGCCGAGCACCAGTTCGTCGTCGCGCAACGGATCGGGCAGGCGGCCGTGGCGCAGGAACAGCCGGTTCAGCGAAGTCTGCGGGGCCGGAAGCGAGATCAGTTGCGCGGTGACCGGCTCCCGATAGCCGTCCAGCTCGAGCCGTGCGGCGCCGACCACCCGCGATTCGGCGGCCCGCACGCCGGGAATCGACGCGATCCGAGCGAGCAGGCCCGACGGCGCGCGTTCGAGTCGTGCGAACACATCGGCAAAGCGATATTCGTTGTAGAAGCGCTCGCGGGTTTCGGCCAGCGCGAAGTAGTTCGACAGCGCCATCACCATCATCGCGGTGCCGCCGATGACGACCAGCGCGATTGCCGCGGTCTGCCCGGCGAGCGAGCGAAGATCACGCCACAACTTGCGCGTCAGCATGCTCACCAGTGCAGATCGCCGGGATCGGCCTTGCGCTCGTTGCGGCTCTCGCCGGCGATGAGTCCGTCGCTGAGCCGGATCACCCGGTCGGCCATTCGCGCAATCACCGCATTGTGGGTGATCACGATCGTCAGGGCACCGGTCTCCTCGTTGCTGCGCCGGAGTGCCTCGAGCACGACGATCCCGGTGGCGGAGTCGAGCGCGCCGGTCGGCTCGTCGCACAGCAACACCGCCGGCCGCTTCGCGATCGCGCGCGCGATCGCCACGCGCTGCTGTTCGCCACCGGACAACTGGGCTGGGAAGTGATCCATGCGATCGGCCAGTCCGACCCGTCGCAAGGCTTCTTCCGGAGCGATCGGATCGCTGGCGATCTCGGTGACCAGGGCGACGTTCTCGCGTGCGGTGAGGCTCGGGATCAGGTTGTAGAACTGGAACACGAAACCGACCGACTGCCGCCGGTAGCGGGTCAGCTCGGCGTCGTCGGCCCCGGTCAGCGGACGGCCGTTGCAGATGACGCTGCCGCTGCTCGCCGCGTCGAGGCCGCCGAGGATGTTCAGCAACGTCGATTTGCCGCTGCCCGAAGCACCGAGCAGCACGACGAACTCGCCCGGATACAGGTCGAGGTCGATGCCGCGCAGCGCGGGCACATCGACTTCGCCCATGCGGTAGTGCTTGGTCAGGCCGCGGGCCACGAACACCGGCCCGGACGCGGTCGTCGGTTCGCTCATGCCGATACTGTGCCTGCCGTGGCGGCGGCCTGCATTGATCGCAGGCAACGGTGCGATGCCTGTCAGCGCGTCGGGCGTCCCTCGTGGCGCGCCAGCAGCCACGCGATCAGGCACACCGACGCCCCGCCGAGGAAAGCGGCCTGCCCGGCACCGTACTGCCACAGGCCGCCGGCCATCAGCGCGCCGAGCACGCCGCCTCCGCCGGAACTGAGGCCGTACAGCAGTCCCTGTCCGTGCTGGCCGAGCCGGCCCGGGAAGAACTCGGCGATCCGCTGCATGCAGGCGGCATGAAAGGCACCGAAGCTCAGCGCGTGCAGCAGTTGCGCGGCGAGCATCAACGACAGTGACTGCGGAAACAACGCGACCAGCGACCAGCGCAACACGGTGACGGCGAGACAGACCTGCAGGATTCGGCCGGCGTCGATCCTCGGCAGTACTCGCGGCATCCACAGGAACACCAGGATCTCCGCCATCACGCCGAGTCCCCACAGCAGCCCGATCACGTCACCTCGGTGACCGTGGTTGCCGAGATGGATCGTGTAGAACACGTAGAACGGACCGAACGCGGTCTGCATCAGCAGCACCATCAGCAGAAAGCGCCGCACCGCCGGTCGGGCCAGCACGTCGCGCAGCCGCGGCAGGCTCGGGTCGGCGACGTGCGCCTGCGGCGGATAGTGGTTCAGTAGCGCGACCAGCGCCGTCGCCGTCAGCAACGGCAACATCACCGACGGCAACTGCATCGGCCCGATCCGGTCGAGCAGCGGCCCGTAGCCAGCCGCAACCAACAGAAACCCGAGCGATCCCCAGGCGCGGATCCGGCCGTACTGACTGCGCTGTTCGCCGAGCCACGACAGGGTCAGCGCCTCGAACTGCGGCATGATCGCGTTGGCGAAGAATCCGAACGCGCACATGACCAGCAGCAGGGCGACGTAGTCGCGCGCGAACAGGAATCCGGCGAAACTCAAAGCGGCAGCGACTGCGCCGAGGTGCAGCCAGCGCTCGGGCGCCACCGAGCGCGAAGTCAGCACGCTCCAGGCCGGCGGCGAGACGATCCGCGTGCCATACCACAAGGCCATGACCGTTCCGATCGCGAAGCCGCTCAAACCGAGCCCGTGCAGCCAGCGGGCGAAATAGGGCGAGAACCCGCCGATGATCGTGAAGTACCAGAAATAGAAGCTGGCCAGGCGCCAGTACGGGAGCGGATTCGGCATCGCGGCATTATGCCGCTCGCCGATGACAGCCGATGCCGCTGCGCAAGCCCGGCGGACCCGCGCCCCGGGCCTCTGGGAGCCCTTGGCGTATCGCACCACCGGCGCGTCTGCATGGTGCATATTCGCGCCGCCGGGCCGGCGCCACGCGCATGCCGACAAGCCCGTCTTGCGCGGTCATGAAATTCGGGATTGAGGCCTTCCATGCACGTTGGACGCGTCGTTCGGCATTGTTTGCTGAATCTGCTGCCGCGTTGCTCGCGCCTTCCGCGCAGGCGGCCTGTGGTCCGTCTCCATGGGTCATGACCGGAAACTCGCAGGCCGAGCTGTTCGAGGCGATCTCCTGCGCCAACGAGGCGGCAGCTCCCTACACGATCGATCTCGACGGGCAAACGGTAACGCTGTCGGCCGCAATGCTGGATAACGGATACGGCGGTCCGCTCGGCCTGCCGGAGCTCATCGGACAGGTGACGCTCGAGCACGGCGAGATCGTGCGCGAAGTGACCTTGCCGTACCTGCAACTGCTCAGCATTGCCGAGGATGCGGTGGTGACGCTGCACGACCTGACACTACGGGGTGGGCGACTCGAGGGTGGCTACGGTCTGCGCGGCGGACTGATCTGGTCACAGGGACGGTTGACCATCACCAGCAGCCGCCTGCACGACGGCGAGGCCGATGTCGGCGGAGGCATCGCCAGCAGCGGCACGTTGCTGATGGTGGACTGCCTGATGACGGGAAATCGCGCGCGCTACGGCGGTGCGCTGGCGACGGAAGGTTCCGGCGTGCACACCGTCGTCGCCAGCGTGTTCGAGAACAATACCGTGCCGGAGCCGGGCGAGGGAGGCGCGCTGTACAACTCCGGCGACCTGCGTCTGATCGCGAGCCGGGTTGCCGGCAACTCCGCGTTCCGTGGCGGCGGCATCGCCAACGTGAGCGCCGCGAGCATCACCAACAACATCGTGGTCGGCAACTACGGGTTCATTGGCGGCGGGCTTTACGCGTCGCATGCCACTTCCGGCATCCACAACTCGACCATCGCCGGCAATGCAGGCTCCTACGGGCCCGGAGGGCTGTACACCAACTACGGCACGACCACACTGCACAACACGCTGGTGTTCGGAAACAGCAATTCGGACGGAATCAATCCCGACCTGTCGGAGACGATCCCCGAGGGACTCGGAAATCTCATCGGCATCGACCCGGGTTTCGTCGATTTCGTTCCGGCTGCGTTCGAGAACCCGACCACCGGCGGCGATTATCGGCTCACGCCGGGTAGTGCGGCGATCGATGCCGGTGTCGACAGCCTGACACCGCAGAAGTTGCGAAGCGACTATTTCGGTGGCTTGCGGCTCGAAGGTGTTCGTGTCGACGCAGGTGCCGACGAAGCCGGCGATTCACGCGTGATGAGGGGCGATTTCGAGCTTCCCGGATCCGAGTTCATCCCGTAACGACGTCGTTGGTTTCGCCGCGCGCCCGATGCTGCTGGTGATCGGCGCCGGATTCGACGTGTGCAGGCGGGGCCAGGTGGCCTGACGGGAACGCTCGGGACGCCTGTCCTGTACCGCACCGATCCGCCGCTCGGCCGGGCACGGTCATGGGAAGCGCGCCAGGTGTCGGCCCCAGGCATCGAGGTCAGCGAGCAGCGACAGATGGCTCGGCCGAGCCGCATGCTGCGTCCGCAGCGCGGCCAGCTCGGCGAAATAGCGCTCGAAGTGGTATTCGGACAGGCCGCTGTCGTACTCGAGACGATTGACCCGGTACTCGCGCCAGCGCTCGATCTCGGCGCCGGACAGGCTGTCGGGCCAGTTGCGCGCCCGGTAGCGGAACAGCAGTTCGTTGCCGCGCGAATCGGCGAACGCGCCGGCAAAACCGGCCAGCCGCTGGGGCAGGGCCGCACGGATCTCGCGGTGCAGGCGCAGGTCGCGGCGGTCCGGCAGCGCGCCGTACAGGGCCTGGTCGACGTCATCGTTGCCATCGAAGCTGCGGTCGAACACACCGCGCAGTCGCTCCGGCAGCGAGCCGCAGCGGAGCAGCCGTTCTGCGTGCTCGATGCAGGTCGAACGATCGATCCCGAGTCTTGCCAGTTCGGCATCGGTGACGTGGCGCAGCTCGACCAGTGCAGGGCAGCGGTTCAGGTGCACGGTCTTCAACGCGATGCGGCGTTCGCCATCGGGCAGGTCGGCCTGCGCGGTATACAGCCGCTCGGCGATCTCGTCGGCCGGTCGGTCGAGCCAGGCCGATGGGTCGTCGCTCAGTTCGCAGACGATGATCTGGTTGCGGTTGGCCGGATGCTCGGCCAGCGGCAGCACAATGCCCGCGCAACCGCGACTGGCCGGGAACCGGCCGGACACGTGCAGCATCGGCTGCGGATGGTGCGGATCGAGCAGCGTACGCGCCCGACGCTTGTCGCGCAGCCCGAGGTAGTAGTTCCACAGCTTCGGTTGCGCGGCGCGGAACCGCCGCGCCATGCCGATGCTGGCTTCGACGTCCGACAGTGCGTCATGCGCGGACAGATGCTCGATGCCATTGGCGGCGGCTAGGTGTTCGAGCCGGAAGCTCGGGCAACCGTCGTCGCGCAACGGCCAGGCGATGCCGTCCGGACGCAGCGCATACGCCAGCCGGGCGTAGTCGAGCAGATCCCAGCGCGAATTGTCGTTGGCCCACTCGCGTGCGTACGGGTCGTGGAAGTTGCGGTACAGCCCGTAGCGGATGAACTCGTCGTCGAAACGCAGCGTGTTCCAGCCGACGCTGCAGGTGCCGGGCTCGCTCATGACGGCGGCGATCTCGGCGAATGTCTCGGCTTCGTTGCGACCGCGTTCGGCGACCTGCTGCGGAGTCAGGCCGGTCACCAGGCAGGCGCCGGGCGAGGGCAGCAGGTCCAGCGCCGGCCGGCAGTACAGCATGATCGGTGGGCCGATCGGAGCGAGTTCGGCGTCGGTCCGGATCGCGGCAAACTGCGCGATCCGCGAGCGGCGCGGGTCGATCCCGAAGGTCTCGAGGTCGTACCAGAGGAAGCTGGTCATCGCGCGGCGCGGCATCGCATCAGCGGACGGCTGCTCCGCGACTGACAGCCGGTGTGGCCGTGCGGCGGTCGCCGGTATCGACTGCACTCGGTGCGATCGCGCGCAGATGCAGCCGCGGTGCGCCGACTGCATTGCCCTGCGCCATGTCGACACCGCATTCGTACAACGCGAGCAGCGCCATCGGATCCTCGACGCACTCGGCGACGGTCTTCTTGCCGGCGGCCTCGGCGATGCTCGACAACGCGGCGACGACGGTGCGGTCGAGCGGGTCGTCCGGCAGGCCCTGGATCAGCGAACCGTCGATCTTCAGCACGTCGGCCTCGAGCTGGCGCAGATAGGCGAAGGTCGAAAAGCCGGTGCCGAAATCGTCGACCGCGATCCGGCAGCCGAGCTGGCGGATCTGGTGCAGCACGCGCTGCGCGCCGGCGACATCCTCGATTGCATGCGACTCGGTGATCTCGAAGCTGAGCTGGCCGGGATCGACATCGAACTCGACGACCTTGCCGGTGATGTAGCGGGCCAGTGCCGGATCGCCGAGGCTCTGCGTGTGCAGGTTGATCGTCAGTGCGACCGGCCGTTCGGCGTCGCGGACCTCGCGCAACGACTCGAGTGCGTGATGGATGACCCAGCGATCGATTTCGCGCATCAGGCCGAAACGCTCGGCGGTCGGCATGAACGCCGCCGGCAGGATCAGTTCGCCGTGCGCATCGCGCATCCGGATCAGTACCTCGAACAGCGCCGGCTGCTCCGGGTTGCGGTCGAGCTGGCGCTGCCACAGATTGGGGCCGGTCACGTCGACCGGATCATCGTAGATGCCGGCCAGCGGCATGATCGGCTGGTACACCAGCACGAAGCGGTCGAGCCGCAGCGCTTCCTCGAGCCGCACCGACCAGCCGAGATCGCGGTCCATCGCCGCCCGCTCGCCCGATTCGGGGGCGTACAGATGGGTCTGATTGCGGCCGGAGGCCTTGGCCTGGTGGCAGGCGATGTCGGCCTGCGCCATTGCTTCGGACGGCGACAGCGTCTGCTGGTCGAGCACGGTGGCGCCGATCGAGGTGGTGATCCGGTACGACTTGCCGCCGTAGCTGAACGGCGCGCTGGTCAGCGCGCGGCGGAAGTTGTCGGCCAGCGCCTGCACGTCCTCGGCCTGCACGTTGCGCAGGATCAGCGCGAACTCGTCGCCCCCCATCCGGGCCAGATGGTCGGAACCGCGCAGACGCGATTTCAGTCGCCGGCTGACCTCGAGCAGCAACTGGTCACCGGCGCTGTGGCCGGCGGTGTCGTTGATGTACTTGAAGCGGTCGACGTCGAGGAACACCAGCAGCGAGCTGTGTCGCGCGCGCCGCAGCCGGGCGATTTCCTGCTCGAGCTGCTGCTCGAACCAGGCGCGGTTGTGCAGTTCGGTCAGCGAGTCGTGCTCGGCCGCCCAACGCAGGTCGGCCTCCAACTGGCGTCGCGCGGAAATGTCGCGGAACGCCACCACCGAACCGCTGCGTTCACCGTCGATGCGCATCGGATAGACCGTGCATTCGACCGCGATCGGCTTGTCCTGTGCCGTCCAGAATGCCGTCTGCCAGCCATTCATCTCGCCACCGCGGGCGTAGCACTGCAGCAGCGGGCAGTTGCCGCGCGCGATCGGCGTGCCGTCCTCGTGCGCGTGGTGCAGTCGGTCGTGGGCATCGGCGCCGAGCAGCGCGTCGCTGTCGCCGTAGCCGAGCAGTTCGAGGGCGGCCGGATTGATCAACTGGATCACGCCCTCGGAGTCGACGACATAGACACCGTCGCCGACCGACGACAGGATGCCGTGCAGGCGCTTGCGCTCGGCGTCGATCGCCTTGCGGTCGCGCACCGTGCGCGCAAGCGACGCGATCCGCGCCGTGAACAGCTCGCGCGCTTCGCTCTTGAACAGGCACTCGATCGCACCGCTGCCGAGCGACTGCCGGATCACTTCGTCGGAATAGGCGCCGGTCAGCACGGCCGGCAGCACGCGCTGCAATGCCGGGTCGCGGCGCAGCTCGGCGAGCAGCACGGTGCCGTTCTTCTCCGGCATGAAATAGTCGACCACGGCGATGTCGAACGGCTGCGCGCGCAGCTTGACCAGCGCCTCGTCGACGCTTTCGGCGGTGTCGACCAGGAAGCCGTCGCTCTTGAGCAGCCGCCCGAAGGCGGCGCGGACGGTGGCCGAATCGTCGACCAGCAGCAGCCGCAGCGGCGGGCCACTACGCTCGGATTCGGCCGTCGCCGGCAGCGGCAGGTCGCTCGGCGACAGCAGATGGTTCAACGCAGGCGTCGCCTCGTGATACTCGGCCCACGGCAGCAGCGAGGTCTGCGGCCGGGTCATCCGCCAGTTGAGCGGGCCTGCATCGATCGCGTCGCACAGCACCAGCACCGGCAGGTGTTCATAGAGCGGATCGCGCAGCAGGCCGAACACGTCTTCGGCGGCGCCGTCGTTGAACTCCGGCCAGCCGATCAGCAGCGCATCGAAGCGAGCGAAGCTGCTGCCCATCCGCTTGAGCAGGTTGTAGGCCTCGTCCAGCCCGGCCAGCGCAGTGACACCGAAGCCGCTGTTGGAAAGCAGCACCGACACCGCACGGCGGCGCGTGCTGGAGGATTCCGCGACCAGTACCGACTTCATGCCACATTCCCCTGATCCGACCCGGCCGCAGGCGGTCGGGTCGGCGTGGTCGCGTCGGTTCCGCGCACTCCGTCACGGCTCCGACATCGCCAGCCCGGTCGATCCGGGCCTGCTCCCGTCGTGCGATGCCGCGATGGCGCGCTCGACCGGCGCGACGTCCTGTCGTGGATCGTTTGGCTGCCGGGCAGCCGGTCAGATCAGCCGCTCAAGCATACGCCAACCGGCCAGATAGACGCCGATCGCGGTGCCGAAACTGGTCAGGAAGAAATTGAGCAGCACGCGGGCGACTCGGTTCCGCCACCAGCCGGACAGCGAGCCGACATCCTCCCGCAACCGTGCGAAATCGGCCACCGTCGGACGACGCATCGTCACCTCGACCAGCGCGCTGACCGTGCCGGATGCCAGTGCCGGGTGCAGCGGTGTCAGCGGCGAGGCGATGAATGCGGCGACGATGCTGAGCGCGTGGCCGCCGGCCAGCAGGCAGCCGAGTGCGCCGAGCAGGCCGGTGGTCAGCACCCAGTTCACGATCAGATCAAAGCCGAGCTGACTGCTCTGCGAAAACCCCCAGGCGAAGCCGCCGAACACGATCGCGCTCAGGACCACAGTCAGCCACAGGCCCCAGCGCCCCGGCGGCGGCACCACGCTGACCGCCTGCTGCACCTGCAATGGCGGCGTGCGGTCGCTGCCGAGCTGCTCGGCCAGACCGGCCAGGTGGCCGGCGCCGACCACCGCGAGCACGCGCCGTGCGCCGTCGCGCTCGGCCTGCTCGCGCAAGCGTGCAGCCATGAAGCGATCGCGTTCGGCGATCAATGCGCGATACAGCGATTCACTGCGGCGGGCGAACTCCGAGAACGTGCTCTCGAGGATGTCGCCGCGCTTCAGTCGCTCGATTTCCTGCTCGTCGACCTTCTCGTCGACCAGCACGCTGGCCATCAGGCCGGACATGATCTTGAGCCGATCCCACCAGCCGACCGCTGCGTAGGTCCGGCGCAGGGTCACCGATACCTCGCGGTCGATCTTCCAGACCGCGAGGCCGCGTTCCTCGGCGCGATCGACCGCGGCCTTCAGCTCGGCGCCCGGCTCGATGCCGAGCTGTTCGGCAAGCCGGCGCTGGTACGCCGACAGCGCCAGGTTCGCCGCAACCAGTCCGACCTTGCCCTCGCGGATCACCCGGAACAGGTCGAGCTGTGACAGTCGCTCCGGATGGCGCATCGCCTCGAAGCGGCTGTCGCAGAGTTCGACCGCGACGGCATCGAATTCGCGTCCGGCAATCAGCGCCTCGACCGCGTCGACACTGGCCCGCGACACGTGGGCGGTGCCGAGCAGCGTGTAGTGCACGCCATCGCGCTCGATCTCAACCACCGGCTGGCCGTGCAGCGCGTCGGATGCCGGCGGCGAGGGAACGGAACTGTCGGTCATGCGTCGTCCAGGGAGGGCGGGGCGGGGATATGGCATGCGGCGATGCCGTCCGACCGCGCAGCCGTGCGAATGTTCCGGCCGCCGGTGCAGCCGAAGGCGCTGCACACGGCGATGCTTTGCTGCCGTCAGTCGCGATAGCGCAGCAGCAGGTCCTGATAGGCGTCGATGCGCCGGTCGCGCAGGAACGGCCAGATTCGCCGGACCGCTTCGGAACGCTTCATGTCGACGTCGCAGAGCAGAATTTCCGGGGCATCGGTACCGGCTTCGGCGAGGATCTCGCCCTGCGGCCCGGCCACGAAGCTGGAACCCCAGAACTCGATGCCGCGGCCGCCCTCCGGGTTCGGCTCGTAGCCGGTCCGGTTGCAGGCCAGCACCGGCAGTCCGTTGGCGACCGCGTGACCGCGCTGGCTCAGGATCCAGGCTTGCCGCTGCCGCGCGCGCTCGTCGTCCGGATCGGCCGGATCCCAGCCGATCGCGGTCGGGTAGAGCAGCAGTTCGGCGCCAGCCAGCGCCATCAGCCGTGCGCCCTCGGGATACCACTGGTCCCAGCAGACCAGCACGCCGAGTCGGCCGACCGAGGTGTCGATCGGATGGAAACCGAGATCGCCGGGCGTGAAGTAGAACTTCTCGTAGTAGCCCGGATCGTCCGGAATATGCATCTTGCGGTAGCGGCCGAGCAGCGTGCCGTCGCGTTCGAACACCACCGCGGTGTTGTGATACAGGCCGGCGGCGCGACGTTCGAACAGCGAGCCGACCAGCACGATGCCGTACCGGCGGGCCAGGGCCGACAGCCGCTCGCAGCTCGGTCCCGGGATCGGTTCGGCGAGGTCGAACTCGTCGACGCACTCGCGCTGGCAGAAGTACGCGCCGTTGTGCAGCTCCTGCAGCAGCACCAGTTCCGCGCCCTGCGTGGCGGCTTCGCCGACCCGACGCTCGATCACGTCGAGATTGGCGTCGGCGCTGCCGTGGTTGATCTCCTGCACCAGCGCGACGCGCAACTCAGGCTTGTTCATCGATCACTCCCTTCGGCAACTGCATCGATACGCAGTGCAGGCTGCCGTTCTGCCAGATCAACGGACGGCATGGCACCGGAACGATCTCGCGATCCGGGAAAGCCTGCTGCAGGACGCGCGCCGCGTCTCGATCGGCCGGATCGTCATAGGCCGGCATCAGCACGGCGCCGTTGACGATCAGGAAATTGGCGTACGACGCGGCCAGTCGGCGGCCGTCGTCGACGATCGGCTGCGCCCACGGCAACGGAAACAGCCGATACGGCTGCCCGTCGGCGGTGCGCAGCGCGGCGATCTCGGCCGCCATCGCCTGCAGCTCGGCGTAATGGCTGTCGCCCGGGTCGTCGCAGACCTGGAACACGATCGCATCCGGCGCCGCGAAACGGGCCAGCGTGTCGATGTGCGCGTCGGTGTCGTCGCCTTCGAGATAGCCGTGCTCCAGCCACAGCACGCGCTCTTGCGCCAGCGCATCGTGGAATACCGCCTCGACGTCATCGCGGACGGCGTCGGGGTGGCGCTCCTGCAGGCAGCGCCAGGTGCTCAGCAGGGTGCCGGCACCATCGGTCTCGATCGCGCCGCCTTCGAGCGCGAAGTCGATCGCGCGCCGCTCGGCCGAACCAAACAGATGGCGTTCGGCGAGCGCCTGCACCAGCCGGTCGTCGCGACTGCCTTCGTACTTGCCGCCCCAGCCGGTGAAACGGAAATCGAGCAACCGGAAACCGCCGCCGTTGCGCAACGTGATCGGGCCGGAATCACGCAGCCAGGTGTCGTCGTATTCGACTTCGATCATCCGTACCCGCGACAGGTCGACGCCGTGCGCAGCGAGCAGGCCGCTCGCATGCGCGGCGAGTGCGGCATCGGCCACGCACAGCACGACCGGTTCGAAGCGGGTGATGGCCGCGACCAGCGCGACATAGGTGCGCTCGACCTCGGCCAGCCGCGGGCCCCAGTCGGTGTCCCGGTGCGGCCACGCGAGCAGAATGCCCGCCTGCGGCTCCCATTCGGCCGGAAAACGCAATTCGGCCATCAGCGGACCGGCTTCGGACCGGCCTCTTCGGCCGCCGAGCGACGCAGCACCGCGTTGACCACGCGGTCGCGCTCGAAATAGACGGAGAAATTCGGGTAGTCCCAGCGCGTGATCGGCGGCCGCTGCGGGTGGTCACCGCCAACCGCGGCGTGGCGCAGCGAGGGTTCGCCGTAGCGGCGTTCGACGGTCGCCATCGATTCGCCACGCTGCGGCAGGTCCATCGACCTGGCCGCTTCGACACGTTCGATCAGCAACACATCGGCATGGGCGGCGCCAGCGATGGCCACACCGAACAGCAGACCCACGAGAGGGGTGAGACGGAAACGGGTCATACGGGCAACTCCAGGCGGGCCGGAATCGGCAGCGGCGCGATTCTCGCAAATGCATCCATTCGACGCCATGCGGCAGCGCACCGCGTCCGCCCGATCGCCAGCCGGACGAACCGCGGCGCCGGGTGCAGCCCGACAACGCGCACCAACGAAAAGGGCCGCAGAAGCGGCCCTTTCGTCGACGCTTTCGCGAGCGAAGCTCAGCGCTGGCGCGCCTTGAAACGCGGGTTGCTCTTGCAGATCACGAAGACCTTGCCACGGCGACGCACAACCTTGCAGTCGCGGTGACGGGTCTTGGCGGACTTGAGGGAAGAAAGGACTTTCACGGCGACGCCTCGACACACGGATTCAAGAAGCGCGCGATTGTAGCGGCCGGGCGTGTCTGCCGCAAGTGATTGAATGCCGGAAGGAACCGGCGCCGCCTGCGAAACCGCTGCCCGGATCGGCAATTCTTTCAGCTCATCCATGCAGCGGAAAGCGCCGGGGCGAACCACGGCAGCCGCGCAGCAGGCCTGTCGCGGGCGATCCACGGCACGATCCCGCGCCACCGACGGCACTGGCGCGCCGCGTGCATCGACCAGAACGAGCGGAGCCCTCGGTCTCATGCCGGAACGCCCGGCAGCCGACCGGGCTCTACCGCACCATCGACCGGAGCCGACGATGCCGCATTCCAACTGCTACTACTACAGCTATCCACTCGATCCGGGCGGCGACGCCAGCTCCGACAAGGATCTGCATACGCCATTCAAGACCACGCCGGAGGAAGAGCCGGCTGACGAGGATCCGGGCCATCGGCCACACCTGCAGGAAACCCAGTGTGAGCGCCGACACCGGCCATGGCCGTATTACCAGTGCTGATGTCGAGCGGAACCGATTGACGAAGCCTGCGGTCAGGCGGCGCGGCCCGATCACGGCGAAGGGGACGCGATGGAACGCAACGACAGCACCGAAAGATCCGTCGCCCCCGCCCGAAGTGGTGTGAGTGGCATGGGCGGAATTGCCGGGACGGTCGGCGGCGCGTCGATCGGCGCCGTGTTCGGACCGATCGGGCTGCTGGCCGGCGGCACGACCGGTGCCGCGGTCGGCCTCACCGCTGGCGAGGTGCTGGAGCCGCTGCGCGAAACCGAGTTCTGGCGCGAGCGCTATCGCGAGCGACCGTACAGCCGACCGGAGTACGAATACGAGCGCGACTATCTGCCGGCCTACCGCTATGGCAGCGAAAGCCGCCGGCATCTGCAGGGACGCACCTGGGACGTCACGCTCGAGCGCGAACTGCACAGCGGCTGGGCCGCCGCCCGCGCCGAGTCGCGGCTCGACTGGGACGACGCCCGCGACGCGGTGCGCGACGGCTGGATCCGCGCCGAACGCACCTACAGTGCGTACAGCGACACCGACGGCTATTTCGCTTCCCGTTGGCGCCGGGACGGGCACAGCGCGATAGCGTTCGAGAATGTCCGACCGGCCTACCGATACGGCACCTACGCCCGGCGACGCTATCCGCACCGACGCTGGAACGCCGAGTTCGAACGCGAGCTGGCGACGGGCTGGGTCACCGCGCGGGGCGGCTCGTCGCTGGACTGGGAACAGGCCCGTACTGCCGTGCACGAGGCGTGGCTGCGGGTCGAGCGCAGCGTGGAACAGCGCGGCCGGCAACACTGAGACGCGATGAATCCGACCGTACTCAGCCGGCGCGTTGCGCGTGTCACGGCGCAGGCTCCGGCCGTGGATCGCCCGGCGACCGCCGAAGATCTCAGCAGGGCAGTGCGCCCGATGCGCGATCGATGGTGTCGTCGCGCCCGGCGACCTGCACCTTCAGTTCGACCCCGCCCCATTCGTCGGCGAAGTACCTCAGCAGGCCGAGCAGCGTAGGGCAGGCGACCCGCCCGCCGACCTCGATGCGTCCGGGGTACTGTGCCGGCCGCAGCCAGACTTCGCGATAGCGCGGATCCTGATGCAGCACACGCTCGACGACTTCGGCCATCATCGAGTTGGCGCGACAGATCAGCCGCAGTTCGTCGCCCACGTGCGGCCTTGCCGGCTCGGCGCCGTGCGCCGCCCCCGCCTGCCACGGATGGTCGTGCGCGCTCACAGGCCGCCACGCGAGGCCAGCGTGACCGGCACGTAGGCCGGACGACGTTCATCGGGCAGCGCAAGAGCTGACGCGGCCGTGAACCGTGCAAGGTGATCCGGCGTGCATTCGTGCAGCTCGCCGGGCGCCAGCATCGCCAGCGCCGTGCTGTAGGACGCCATTCTCGGCTGGATCTGCCGGGCCTGCAGGGTCATGCGCCGCAGATCCCGCTGCGCTTCGCTGAGACGCGCTTCGCTGCTGACGGTCGATTCGATCGCGGACAGCCGATAGACCTCGTGCACCCGCGGCACGCCGCACGCACTCGACAGCACCGCCACGGCGGCTGCCAGACTCGCCAGTCGCGTCCCGCGGATCAGGCGATCGAAGATCGGATTCATCGCTGCGCCTCCTGCTCTGGTCGGATCCCGGACGTGCCCGGGACAGATTCCGGTTAAGCGCCGAGCAGGTTTCGTGCCTGCCCCGTAAAGGCGCCAGCAAGCTCTGGAACATTTTTCAAGCGTCCGCCGGGTCGGGCCGATCGGCCGGATATCCCGCCGACGGTCGAAGGCGTCCGGCCTTTGCCGCACGCTTTCGTCCACGCGAAATCTTGACCTGCCGAGGGCGGCGGCCCGAACGATTCGACAACGGTGCGAAATGATTGGTTTTTCCGCGAAATACTGGCGTCAGTGGCGGCTGGGCGTGCTCCTGTGGCTGATCGGAGTCGCCGGGGCGTTCTTCTATCTGGAGGCCTGGCCGGAAAAGCAGGGTGTCAACTCGTTCCTGATGCTGTGTGCCGCAGCGGTCGGCGTGTTTGCGCTGGTCGACCCGTTCCTGCACCCGTGGCTGATCAAGCGCGGCTATCGGCGACCCTGAACGCACGCAGCCTGAACCGATCAATTTGCCCGGCCCTGCGGCCGCGGCCTTGCAAGTTGCACGCACGCTGAACGGCCGGTGCCGGCCAGCGTGGTCCTGATCCGCAGCAAGCGCGGCCGCGGTTCAGCCACTACCATCGGTGCATGACCGTCGCGCCTGCCGACCGCTACCGGCTCGGGCTGCTGCTCGCATACGCCTGCTGGTGGTTCGTGCTGGCGCTCGATCCGTGGTATCGCGCGGACTGGCTGCTCGAAAACGTGCTCGTGTTCGTTGCCGTGCCGGTCCTGCTCGGCCTGCAGCGGTGGCTGTCCGATCGTGCCGTCACCGCGCTGTTCGTGTTCTTCGTGCTGCACGCGGTCGGTGCGCACCACACCTATGCGGAGGTGCCGTACGACCGCTGGTCCGAAGCGTTGTTCGGCCGACCGCTCGGCGCCTGGCTCGGCTTCGAGCGCAATCACTTCGATCGGCTGGTGCATTTCGCCTACGGCCTGCTGATCACGCCGGCTGCGATCGAACTGCTCGATCGCGGCGCGCCGCAGCGCGGCGTCTGGCGCTACCTGCTGCCGTTCACGTTCATTGCCTCGCACGCGGCAATATACGAAGCGATCGAATGGCTGGCGGCGCT
This sequence comes from Lysobacteraceae bacterium, assembly GCA_041687455.1. Classification (GTDB taxonomy): domain Bacteria; phylum Pseudomonadota; class Gammaproteobacteria; order Xanthomonadales; family Xanthomonadaceae; genus JAWLBY01. Next base: position 143,326 of record JAWLBY010000006.1, read on the forward strand.
GCTGTTCGGCGGCGACCTCGGCCAGGCCTACCTCGGCACCCAGGGCGACGAATGGGATGCACAGAAGGATTCGGCGATGGCGATGCTCGGCGCAGTGATCGCCGTCATCGGCTGCCGGCGGGCGGCGGCGAGACCGTGACGTAGCGCGGGTCTTGCTTGCCGCAGGAACAGACCATCCTCCGGGGATCGATCATGAGCCCGCCGCATGACAGCAGGAACCTGCACCCCTCCGATCCCGACGACGTCGGGCGCGATCCGGTCTGCGGGATGACCGTCGCCGCCGACACCATGTACCGCGCCGACTACGCGGATCGCGTCTATCGCTTCTGCTCCGCGCACTGCCGTGCCCGCTTCGTGGCCGATCCGGGGCGCTTCGTCGCCCCGAATCGGGAGGCGCCGCGCGCAGCGCCGGGCAGCCGCTACACCTGCCCGATGCACCCGGAGATCATCCGCGACGGGCCGGGAAACTGCCCGATCTGCGGCATGGCGCTCGAACCGATGATGCCGGGCGCGGACGACGCAGAGCACCCCGAACTGACCGACTTCCGCCGTCGCTTCTGGTGGACGTTGCCGCTGACGCTTGTCGTGCTGCTGCTGGCGATGTTCGGCACGCACTGGAGCGGGCTGTCGGTACGCACGCGAACCTGGCTCGAGTTGCTGCTGTCGACGCCGGTCGTGCTGTGGGCGGCGTGGCCGTTCTTCCGGCGCTGGGCGCAGTCGCTGCGCAATCGCAGCCCGAACATGTGGACGCTGATCGGCACCGGGGTCGGGGCGGCTTACCTGTACAGCGTGATTGCCACGATTGCACCGGGCCTGTTCCCGACCTCGTTCCATGAACACGGCCGGGTCGGCGTCTACTTCGAGGCTGCCACCGTGATCGTTTCGCTGACGCTGCTCGGACAAATGCTCGAACTGCGGGCACGCTCGAGCACGTCGGCGGCGATTCGCGCGCTGCTCGGACTGGCTCCGAAGACGGCTCGCCGACTGGGCGACGACGGCAGCGAAGAGGACGTGCCGCTGTCCGACGTGCAGGTGGGCGACCGGCTGCGGGTTCGTCCCGGCGAGAAGGTGCCGGTCGACGGCGAGGTGCTCGATGGCCACTCCAGCGTCGACGAATCGATGTTGACCGGCGAGCCGATACCGGTCGAGAAGCAACCCGGTGCACGGCTGATCGGCGCGACCATCAACGGCAGCGGCGCACTGCTGATGAGGGCCGACAAGGTCGGTGCCGACACTGTGCTGTCGCAGATCGTGCAACTGGTCGCGCAGGCGCAGCGATCGCGCGCGCCGATGCAGCGGCTGGCCGACCGGGTCAGCTTCTGGTTCGTGCTGACGGTTATCGCGGTCGCGATCGGCACGCTGGCCGTCTGGGGTCTGTTCGGGCCGGAACCGCGCTGGACCTATGCGATCGTGGCCTCGGTCTCGGTGCTGATCATCGCCTGCCCGTGCGCGCTCGGCCTGGCCACACCGATGTCGATCATGGTCGCCACCGGCCGTGCCGCGCAGGCCGGCGTGCTGTTCCGCGACGCCGAAGCGATCGAACGGCTGCGCACCGTCGACACCCTGGTGGTCGACAAGACCGGCACGCTGACCGCAGGCAGACCGGCGTTCCGCGATGTCGTGGCACTCGCCGGCCTGCCGCCCGACGAAGTGCTGCGCCTGGCCGCAAGCCTCGACGTCGGCAGCGAACATCCGCTGGCCGAAGCGATCGTCGGCGAAGCCAGGCGGCGCGGGCTGGTGCTCGAGGAGCCGCAGGCATTCGAATCGTCGACCGGCATCGGCGTGCGCGGCCGGATCGGCGAACGGCAGCTCGCGCTCGGCAACAGCGCGCTGATGATCGATGCCGGCGTCGATATCGAACCGCTGCGGTCGCAGGCCGAAGCCCTGCGGCAGGACGGTGCCAGCGTGATCCATCTGGCAATCGACGGCCGCGCCGCCGGCCTGCTGGCGGTGGCCGACCCGATCAAGGACAGCACGCCGGAAGCGATCGACGCCCTGCATGCGGCCGGCCTGCGGATCGTGATGGCGACCGGCGACGGCCGCAGCACCGCCGAGGCGGTCGCGCGCCGGCTCGGCATCGACGAGGTTCACGGCGAAGTGCGGCCGGCCGACAAGGCGGCGCTGATCACCCGGCTGCAGGCCGAAGGTCGCCGCGTCGCGATGGCCGGCGACGGCATCAACGACGCGCCGGCGCTGGCCGCGGCCGACGTCGGAATCGCGATGGGCACCGGCACCGACGTCGCGATGTCCAGCGCCCAGGTGACGCTGGTCAAGGGCGACCTGCGCGGGATCCTGCGCGCGCGGCGGATTTCCGGATCGACGGTCGCCAACATGAAGCAGAACCTCGGCTTCGCATTCCTGTACAACGCGCTCGGGGTGCCGATTGCCGCCGGCGTGCTGTACCCGGTGTTCGGATTGCTGCTGAGCCCGATGATCGCGGCGCTGGCGATGAGCCTGTCGTCGGTGTCGGTGGTGGCCAACGCGCTGCGGCTGCGGGGCAGGGCGAGTCAGCCGTGATGTATCAACCGGTTGTCGCGCCCGGGCGAACCGCGACGCGCCATGCGCCGGGACGATGCCCGAGCAAGGCGGCTGCTGCGCGTTGGTCTCCTCTGCAGCATTGCAGCGTGGCACGATGCCGCCTTTCGATGCCGCGGAGCCAGCCACCGATGCCGATCCTGTTCCGGCTTGCGATTCCGGCCGCTCTGCTCTGTGCCCAGTGGGCGACCTCGACCGCCGCCGCGACGCTGCAGGCCGATCGGCTCGAACTGCCGGTCGGCGAACGCGCCGGGCAGCCGTCGGTGACGGTCGATCCGCGCGAAGGCTTCGTGCTGACCTGGCAGGAACGCGACGGCGAGGCCCATGCGCTGCGCTACGCCGTCGTCGACCGCAGTGGAACGCTGCTGCGGCAAGGCACGATCGCGCGCGGCACCGACTGGTTCGTCAACGGCGCCGACTTTCCGAACCTCGCCGTCCTCGACAACGGCGACTGGGTGACGTTCTGGCTGCAGAAGACGTCGCCGGGCACCTATTCGTATTCGATCCGCTCGACCCGCTCGCGTGACGCCGGCGCTCGCTGGGACGCGCCGGTCACGCTGCACCGTGACCGCACCGACACCGAACACGGCTTCGTGTCGCTGGTGCCGGCCGGTGACGATCGGGTCCGGGCCGTCTGGCTCGATGGCCGCCGAATGGCCGCTGCCAGCGAACCGCACGCGCATGGCGCAGCCGAACACATGACGCTGCGCAGCGCGGTGCTCGGCCGCGACGGCGCGCTGAGCGACGAGCATGAACTCGACGATCTGACCTGCGCCTGCTGCCAGACCGATGCGGTTCGAAGCGGCAGCGACGTTGTGGTCGTCTACCGCAACCGCAGCGACGCCGAGGTCCGCGACATCCATCGTGTTCGCTGGACCGGACAGCGCTGGACGCCGCCGGAGCCGCTGCATGCCGACGGCTGGACGATCGCCGCGTGCCCGGTCAACGGGCCGGCGATCGCCGCACAGGAGCGTCGGGTCGCGGCGATCTGGCCGTCGATGGCGTCGGGCGAGATGCACGTCGCGGTCAGGATCGACGATCAGCCGCCGGTCGCGCTCGCCGAAGGCGCCGACGAGCTCGGCCGGGTCGACATCGCGAGCTGGACCGACGGGCGATGGCTCGCCAGCCGGGTATCGGCCGAACAGCGTGTGCCCAGCCTGCGACTGAGCCTGCTCGACCCGGACGGCCGCGCGATCGACGAACAGACCCTCGCACACAAGGTCGGCGGCTACCCGCGACTGGCCCGCGACGGCGATGTCGCTGTGCTGGTCTGGGCCGAGGCCGGCGACGCGCCCGGCAGCTCACGAATCGGCCTGGCGCGGATTCGCGACGCCGCGTCGCGTTAGGTCATCGAGTCTACCGGCGCCATCAGGCGCCGCAGAGTCGACGGCGGAAAACGGTTGCACGCTCCGTGCGTTCAGTGCCGCATCAGGACGCAGGCTGGCAGTGCCAGGCCGCCGTGTTCGACGCCGCGTTCTCCGGGACGATGCCAGTAGCTGTCGCCGGCCTTGGATACAGGCCATGGCGGGCGATGGCGCGATGCCTTCGTCGGTTGCCCGTTCGTACCATTTGTTACATACCGCAGGCGGGCTGGCTGGGTAACGTCGTTTCCACTTCCACCAACGACGGAGACGCCACCATGCAAGCAATGAAGTTCTTCATGGATACCCACGACCGCGACAACGGTTCTTTCCCGGCCGACCTCGATGCGGCGCAGTTCCAGGCCTTTTTCGTGCAGTACGAAGCGGCCTGCCGGCAAGAGGGGGTGACATTGCTGCGCGTCCATCTCGGCCTGGGCGCCGGGCGCGCATTCTGCTTCACCATGGCGCCCGATGCCGAAGCGGTACGCCGCGCCCACGAGCGGGTCGGACTGCCCTTCGACGACATCACCGAGGTGTCCAGCGCAAGCCCGGCAGACCTGCAGTTCCACCTCGCCTGATCCGGTGTGCTCCGATGGCCAGCGTTGGGTGCTGATCGGCATCCTCGGCACCAACGCGGTTGCCATCGCCTTCAGGCTCGTCAGCATGGCCGGGCTGTCGCCAGCGGCATCCCGGTCGTGTATTCCGGTACCGCAGCGGCGGTCGAGCCGACCGGCACGCCACGCGGCCGCTGGGCGCCGTTGCCGGAGCACCAGTCATCGAATCCGCACGCCCGGTGAGCTTGCCCCCGGGCATCCATGTCGGACGATGTACGATTCGTCGCCAAGTGTGGCCAACGCCGGAGTGGCAGGGGCCGATGCGTCGAGCGGGGATATGGCGCGCAGGACGCACGTGCCGCCCCGCGGGAGGCGGTGTGATGCCGGATGTGGCGGAGCTGGAACGGGCGCTCGGTCTTTCGAGCGAGGGCGGTCGGCTGTTGCGCGCGGGGGTGCAGCAGAAGAGCTTCGCGCGGGCCACCGATGTCATCCACAAGGGACAGCGGGTCTCGGGCGCCTATCTGGTGACCCGCGGCCAGTTGCGGGTCTTCACCTACACCCCCCAGGGCACCGAGGCGACCCTTTACTTCATCCGGCCGGGTGAAACCTGCGTTCTCGCCCTCAACTGTCTGTTCAACGACCTGCTCTATCCCGCCTGGGTCGAGACCGCCTCCGCCACCACCATCGCCGTCATTCCCGGACCGCTCTACCGCACCCTGTTCGAACGGGAGCGGACGGTTCAGGACATGACGGTGCAGGCGCTCTCGACGCTGGTGTTCCGGCTGATGGGAGAGCTGGAGCAGATGCATGCCTGCAACCTCGACCAGCGGCTGGCCAATTTCCTGTTGCTAAACGCCTCGTCCGAGGCTGCGGGCATACTCGCCATCACCCAGCAGGAGCTGGCCTCCCACCTCGGCACCACGCGCGAGGTGATTGCCCGGCTGATGAGGGGGTTGGTGGCCGACGGGCTGGTGGAAACCGGTCGCGGGGTAGTGCGGATTCGCGATGCGCAACGGCTTTCGCAACGGGTCAAGCCGGCCTGATCGGGCCGGCTTCCGTGCCTTCTCGCTGCGGTGTGCAAGCAAGGAAGTCGCAATACATGCCGCGCGCAGCTCCTGCCAAGCCATCGTGCCGGCGCGGCCCTCGGCCCGAAGAACTCTCTGCTCCCGCTGGAACGTTCGATCGCGGTCGGGGCCGCCATGGGCCGAGGTTGCCGCGCCCAGTTCGGCCCTGCCTCACGTGTCGGCTCGGCGAATGGCGCGAGCTGGCGGGCAATGATGCGATCGCGCTCGGCATGCACGGCGCCGGCGGTGATCTCGATCCAGCGATCCCGTCGGCTGGCGCCGCATGCCGTAACGGTTCAGGCACGATGCCGACGATGGAAGAGACCCATCGGGTGGGATTGCCGTGCATCTGCTGATCGTCAACACCGGAAGTTCGTCGGTACGGCTGGCCGTGTTCGACTGCGGTGCAGCCGGCTGTCGGGTGCTCGCGCAAAGTCGTCTTGACGCCCCGAGTCGGGCGGCCAACGATCTGCTCGACGAGTTTCTGCCAGCGAGCCTGCCACCGATCGATGCGATCGCGCACCGGGTGGTGCACGGCGGCGACCGCTTCGGCAGCGCCTGCCTGATCGATGCCGACACGCGCCTCGCGATCGAACGCCTGAGCCCGCTGGCACCGTTGCATCAGCCGCTGGCGCTGCGCTGGATCGACGCCTGCAGCGCGCGATTTCCCTCGGCACCGCAGATCGCCGTGTTCGACACCGCGTTCTTCGCGAAGATGCCGGCCGTGGCGCGCAGCTATGCGCTGCCGGCGGCGCTGGTGCAGCGGTTCGGACTGCATCGCTTCGGATTCCACGGCCTGGCCCACCAGTCGATGTGGCAGCACTGGGCGCGCCTGCATCCGGAACGCGAAGGGCGCGGACGGATCATCACGCTCCAGCTCGGCAGCGGCTGCTCGATCAGTGCGATCGAGGACGGCCAGCCGCTGGACACGTCGATGGGCTATTCGCCGCTCGAAGGGCTGGTGATGGCGACCCGCAGCGGCGACCTCGATCCGCAGGCAGTGCTGTGCCTGGCGCGCGGGCTCGCCGGTGGCATCGACGAGGCCGAAGACGTGCTGACCCGGCGCTCCGGGCTGCTCGGACTGTCCGGCCGCAGCGCCGACATCGGCGCACTGGTCGACGACCCGGCTCCGGCGGCACGCCACGCGGTCGCGCTGTACTGCCATCGCGCCCGTCGCTACATCGGCGCCTGTGCCGCCGTGCTCGGCGGTGTCGACGCGCTGGTGTTCGGCGGCGGGGCAGGCGAGCACGTACCGGCGATCCGCAGCGGAATCGTCGCCGGGCTCGATTGGCTGGACCTGCGCATCGATGCCAGCGCCAATGCCGCCGCGATCGGGCGCGAAGCCTGCATCAGCCCGGCGGATTCGACCCGGCCGATCTGGGTGATCCCGGTCGATGAAGCCGCCGTGATTGCCGACCAGGCCCGCGATGTTCTGCCGGCCTCCACCGGAGCCCCACGATGACGATACCCAGTGACGACATGCTGCAACAGATCGACGCCTGGTGGCGCGCCGCCAACTACCTGTCGGTCGGTCAGATCTTCCTGCTCGACAACCCGCTGCTGCGCGAACCGTTGACCGCCGCGCACGTCAAGCCGCGGCTGCTCGGCCACTGGGGAACGACCCCGGGCCTGAACTTCATCTACGCGCACCTGAACCGGGTCATCGACCAGCGCGGGCTGGACATGATCTATGTCGCCGGGCCCGGCCACGGCGGACCGGGTCTGGTCGCCTGCACCTATCTCGAGGGCAGCTACAGCGAGCTGTACCCGGACGTCACCGAAGACATCGACGGCATGCGGCGGCTGTTGCGGCAGTTCTCGTTTCCGGGCGGCATCGGCTCGCACGTGACCCCGGAAGTGCCCGGCTCGATCCACGAGGGCGGGGAACTCGGCTACGCGCTGTCGCATGCGTATGGCGCCGCGTTCGACAACCCGTCGCTGGTGGTCGCCTGCGTGATCGGCGACGGCGAGGCGGAAACCGGCGCACTCGCGACTGCCTGGCATTCGAACAAGTTCGTCAATCCGGCCCGCGATGGTGCGGTGCTGCCGATCCTGCATCTCAATGGCTACAAGATCGCCAGCCCGACCGTGCTGGCGCGCATTCCACGCTCCGAGCTCGAGAGCCTGCTGGTCGGCTACGGCCACTCGCCGCTGTTCGTCGAAGGCAGCGAACCGGACGAGATGCATCGGCAGATGGCCGCCGCGCTCGATCAGGCACTCGACGCGATCGCCGCGATCCAGCGCGACGCGCGCGAAGGCGGGTCGCGCGAACGGCCGCGCTGGCCGATGCTGGTACTGCGTTCGCCGAAAGGCTGGACCGGCCCGAAGTCGGTCGACGGCCGCCGCATCGAAGGCTCGTGGCGTTCGCACCAGGTGCCGTTCGCCGACCTGCGCGACAATCCGCAGCACCTCGACCAGCTCGAATCCTGGCTTCGCTCGTATCGGCCGGAGACGCTGTTCGACGAACGCGGCCGCTTGCACGAGTCGATCCGATCGCTGGCGCCGCGCATCCCGCAGCAGCGCATGGGCGCAAATCCGCACGCCAACGGCGGGCTGCTGCTGCGTGATCTGCGGTTGCCGGATCCGGCTGCGTTCGGAGTCGCCGTGCCGCAACCCGGCGCGGTGATCGCCGAAGCCACCCGGGTGATGGGCGAGTACCTGGCCGAAACGATGCGACTCAACGCGGCGGCCGGCAATTTCCGGCTGTTCGGCCCGGACGAGACGCAGTCGAACCGGCTCGGGGCCGTGTTCGCGGCGTCGGACCGCACCTGGATGGCCAGCCTCGACGCCGACGACGAGCAGTTGTCGCCGGACGGCCGGGTCATGGAGATCCTGTCCGAGCACACCTGCCAGGGCTGGCTCGAAGGCTACCTGCTCAGCGGCCGACACGGCCTGTTCTCGTGCTACGAGGCGTTCGTGCATATCGTCGACTCGATGTTCAACCAGCACGCGAAATGGCTGAAGGTCTGCAACGAGGTGCCGTGGCGGCGACCGATCGCTTCGCTGAACTACCTGCTGACGTCGCATGTCTGGCGGCAGGACCACAACGGCTTCTCGCACCAGGATCCGGGTTTCATCGACCACGTCGTCAACAAGAAGGCCGACATCATTCGGGTCTATCTCACTCCGGACGCCAATACGCTGCTGTGCATCACCGAGCGCTGCCTGCGCAGCCGCAACCTGGTCAACGTGATCGTCGCCGGCAAGCAGGCGCAGCAGCAGTGGCTCGACATGCCGGCGGCGGTCCGCCACTGCAGCGCCGGCATCGGCATCTGGGAGTGGGCGAGCAACGACCACGGCGGCGAACCGGACGTCGTGCTCGGCTGTGCCGGCGACGTGCCGACGCTCGAGACGCTGGCCGCGGTCGAGCTGCTGCGCGAGCACCTGCCGGATCTGCGCGTACGGGTCGTCAATGTCGTCGACCTGATGACACTGCAGGACCACAACGAGCATCCGCACGGGTTGTCGGATCGCGAGTTCGACACGCTGTTCACGACCGACAAGCCGATCATCTTCGTCTACCACGGTTACCCGTGGCTGATCCATCGGCTGACCTACCGGCGCCGCAACCACGGCAACCTGCATGTCCGCGGATACAAGGAGGAGGGCACCACGACGACACCATTCGACATGGCGGTCCGCAACGACATCGACCGCTACCACCTGGTGTCCGACGTGGTCGACCGGGTGCCGTCGCTCGGCTATCGGGCCGCCTACCTGAAGCAATTCGTGCGCGACCGGCTGATCGAGCACCGGGCCTACATCCGTCGCCATGGACAGGACATGCCGGAGGTCCGCAACTGGCGCTGGGGGCAAGGCACGTCGGCGTCGCTGTGAGTCTGACGAACAGCACCGGCGGCGTGTGCCGAGGCGTGTGCCGCTGCGTCGCAACTCGCGGACCACGAACGGTGTGACCAGGCGGAGTGCCCCGATGCGTGCATTCCGCCGCTCCGTCCGCACGCCTGCCGTGCAATCTGCAGCCGTGACAGCATGGTCGACAGCGCTGCCGCAGCACCGCGGCCCGCCGCGAGGTGACAGACCGTCATTACCGCGGCAGCCGGGGAGGAGCTGATCGCTGCAGCGCCCGGACCGCACAAGCCGGCTCAACTATGTGTTGCAAACGATTGAACTTACTGCCAACCGGTCGTGCTCGTTTGAGTTTACATAATATGCATTATGCGCACTTGTGGGATGCGCCACAGAGCGGCCTGCTGCCGCGTGGCACACGCGCCGCCGGCTCCGTGCAGGTTTCGTGAATGCTGGCCGGGAAACTGCATGGTCCGGCTACTCGCCATCCTGAGGAACCTCCGCCATGCAAAGCTCCGCAGCGCTCGTCGATGCCACGGACCAGGACGCGCTGATGCGCACGTCGCTGGTCGAGCTTACCGTCGGCGTGCAGCTCGCGTTGCCATGGGCGTGGGTCCGCAACGGGATATTCGGTGGCGTCGAGGTCGAGGACGTCAAGGCGTTCGCCAAATGGCTGGGACGGCCGGTGCGGTTCGTCGTGCTGGCGCCGTGGGAAGTTTCCCGCGCACTGGCCGACACCGAAGTCGACCTCGCCATCGGCGGCATCCAGGCCGACCGCGCGCTGCGCAAGGTCGCGCTGAGCTGCTCCTATTCGCCGCACCGCCTGACCCGTGGCGAGCTGCTGCACTCGGCCGATCAGCACCCGCACGTCTGGGCGATCCCGCGCGAGTCGTCGGCGCTGTTCGCGACGCTGGCGTTCTACCTGTGGATGGTCCGCAAGGCCGAGCCGCGGCGCGCCGCGCTCAGCGTCCACTAACGGCGGCACTCGCAGCGCTCCGGAATCTGCCCGGCTGCGTCCGCTGACCGGCACCACAGCCCGGCTGTGGTTGTTGGCTAACCGCCAGGAATGGCGGCACGGCACAGCGAATCAGCACGCGATTTGAAAGCGCCCACCACGGGCGCCGTGCAGCAAGCGGCTCAATCCGTCTCGCCGTCTTCGTCTTCGCCGTCTTCGTCTTCGCCGTCTTCGTCGGTGTCGGTGCCCGCCAGATAGCGGTCGAATTCGCTCCGGCTCAGGCTCGCGTCGCGGTCCTTGTCGAACTCATCGAACCGGCCGGCGAGCGCATGGCCGGCGGGAATCTCGTCACGACGGATCACCCCGTCGGCGTCGCGGTCCAGCTCACTGAAGTTCGACTGCGGCAGTTCACTGCCGATCGGATTGACGACTGGCTCGGGCGGCATCGGCACCACCGCCGCACTGCCGAGCAGACCCCAGCAAGCCAGTACCGCGACCGCCCACCGCGTTGGTCCGTTCATGCCCGCCTCCGCCGCTCACGCTGGTTCGGACAAGGCACAGCAGATCGCATGCCAGCCGTCGACGCGCCCCTGCGTCGACGCCGACTCGCGAATCAGTCGAGGTAGGCGTATTCGATTCGCTCGGCGACCACCATCGCCTGCTGGTAACGCTTCTCGGCCTTCGCGATGCAGGCGACCCGTGCGTCGTGGCCGAGCGTCTCGCAGCCTTTCCTGCTGACGTCGTAATCGGCGCGCGCCTGGGCACGCGCAATTTCGCGCTCGCCGGCGAGCGCCGTTTCGTGTGCGCGACGGCGTGCGACGGCAACCGCTTCGGCCGCCCGCAGATAGGCGTCGGCTGCGCGCCGGCGAACGTCGTCGACCTGCTGCTGGCTCGCCACCCGGACATCAGCCGCGGTCAGTGCCCCGGCTGCGGCCGCCTCGTCGTGGCAGCCGCTGAGCGTGCCGGCCAGCGCTGCCGCAGCGGCAACGACAAACACGGCGCGGACGCTCATGGCGACCGGCGCGACAACCGATGCGCCGGTGCATGGCGCGCAGGCGGGCTCGCCGGCTCACCGCCGAACACCACCGAGACGACGAACACAGCGGCGAACAGCACGAACAGCAGTTCGGCGACATTTCCGACCGGCCGCGACATTTCGCCGATCGCAACCAGTGCCGCCGTCACCGAGAACCCAAGCGAAGCCATTGCGACCACGGGCATGGCAGTTCTCCGAATCGGGAAAGTTTTCTCGTGCCCGCTTGCCAGCAGGACTCATGCCAATCCGGTCCGTTGCAGCAACGACGCGGGCGCGCGGCTGCAGCGATCGCTGCCGATGCAGTAGCGCCGTGCAGCCTGCATTCCGCCCCGACGTCGATCCTGCAAAGCGCGACATCGATGGTGGTCGGTGTTTCCGCTGCCCGCGGGTTTGCCGGAGCCATGCAGTTGGCATGAACGGTGCTGAAGCCGGGTGCCACGGTCCACCGAAGCTGCAACCGCTCCATGCGGTTCGGTCCGGTGCGACTGCTGCCCTCCCCTCGTTCCGTTGTCCCCAGGAGACGATTCAATGAAAGCGACCCCCCACTTGCCCCGCCGCCTCGGTCTGGCAATCGCGCTGGCGCTGGCCGTGCCCGGACTTGCCCTCGCCCAGAGCGACCGCTACCAGGAGCAGAGCGCACGACAGCAGGAACAACGCGACGCCCGTTACATGTCGCAGAGCAGTGACCGTGACCGGCAGATGGATCAGCGGCGCAGCAGCGAGCAGCGCTACACGCAGACGGGCTACCGCAAGCAGCTCAAGGATCGTCCGGGCCAGTCGGCCACCGACGCCCGCCGCGAAGCGGTTGTCTGGACCAGCTTCGCGCTGAACGATCAACTTCGGGAATCCGAACTGGACGTCGAAGTGCGCAGCGGGCGCGCGAAGCTGAGCGGAATGGTCGAGTCGCAGGTCGAACGCGACCTCGCCGAGCAGATCGCGCTGTCGGTCGAGGGCATCGAGCGGATCGACAACCAGATCCGGATCGACGCGAACTACCGTCCGGTCGCCAGCCGGATGGATCGCGACACCCGCAACCTCCGTGAATCCGACCGTGATTTCTCGACCTCGTTGAGCGATGCGACGACCACCGCCAAGGTCAAGTCGAAATTGCTCTGGAACACCCGCACCGACGGACTCGACATCAGCGTCGACACGCTGTTCGGCCGCGTCACGCTGACCGGCACCGCCGACAGCCAGAGCTCAAAATCACTCGCCGAGCGGATCGCCCGCGACACCGAGGGTGTGGTCTCGGTCGAGAACCGGCTGAACGTATCGGCGGAAGGCATCGCGTCGACGCCTGCCGAAGACCGCGCCACCTACATCAGTCGCGAGGATCGCGAAGAGCGCCGTATCCGCGAGGAGGCTCGTACCGGTGAGCGTACCGCGTTCGAATCCGACCTGGACGAGACGGCCCGGGTCGACCGCGAGAGCGAGGGCATCGATCGCCCGGACGGCTGGATCACGACCAAGGTCAAGAGCACGCTGCTGTTCTCGCGCTCGGTCGATGGCTTCGACATCGATGTCAGTACCAGCGACGGTGTCGTGATGCTGAAAGGCAATGTCGACACACAGCAGGAGAAGCAACTGGCGGTGCAACTCGCACGCGACGTGGTCGGCGTGCGCCGTGTCGACGCCTCGCAACTGGCGATTGCACCCGAGGAGCGCGTGGCCGGACAGGATTACGACTGACGACCACGGATCAACAACAGGAGACCTGCAATGAACAAGGACCGCATCGAAGGCAACTGGAAGCAGCTCAAGGGACGCATCAAGGAGAAATGGGGCGAGCTGACCGACGACGACCTGGACGTCGCCGCCGGCCACCGCGAATATCTGGTCGGCAAGCTGCAGGAGCGCTACGGCATCGCACGCGACCAGGCCGAGCAACGGGTGCGCGATTTCGAGCGCGACCTGTGATTGCGCGCGGGCCGCACGGCCCGCGCTTTCTCTGTATCGACGCCACGGGCGACCCGGCCGATCGGGCCGCCCGTGCGGTTGCGGCTGCAGCGCCTGCAGCCGTGACGCCGCGGCACCGTCGCTGAACTGCGCTCGATCCGCCACCATCAGCCGATGCCACCGGGACTTCTTGGCGAGGCACTGGTCGAACTGCTGATGCTGCTGCTTGTCAGCGCCAGCCTGTTCCTCGCGCTGGGCCGCTACGTGCGGCACCGTTCGCCACACTGGATCTTGCCGCTCGAACGCCACCGGATCCGCGTGCTGTTCGCGCTGAGCGCGGCGGTCCTCGCGCTGAAGGTCAGCGCCACGGTGCTCTTCGGCGACCCGGGGCCGGTTGACGAAGCGCTGATGCACGGCATTCGCGCGCTGGTACCGCCGCAATGGCTCGGCGCGTTCACCACGATCACCAACAGTGGATCCACTGCCGTGCTGGCACCGATGACGGCGCTGTTGGTCGCGCTGCTGTGGCTCGCCGGCCGACGCTACGAGGCCGGGCTGTTGGGCGGCTCGATGGCCTGCGGCTGGCTGCTGGTCTACGTGGTCAAGCATGCGGTCGGGCGCGACCGGCCGGCGCTCTGGGAAACCGACTGGTACTGGGGCAGCAGTTTCCCGAGCGGGCACACGCTGTCGACCGCGGTGTTTGCAACTGCAGCGGTTCTGATCGCCCGCCGCATGTGGCCCGCATCACGGCCGTACGTGGTCACGCTCGCGGCCTCGTGGATCACGGCAGTCGCGGCGTCACGGCTCGTGCTCGGCGTCCACTGGCCGACCGACGTACTGGCCGCAGCGGCGATCGGCAGCTTCCTGCCGTTGCTGCTCGCAGCCATCTTGCGGGTCCTGCAACACCGGCTGTCGCAATGAATCGTCCGGACGAAGTTCAGTCGGCGCCGAGCTGGCGCAGCGCCTGCTGCAGCGCCCGCACCGCCTCGTCGTCTTCCGGATTGTGATCCATCCGCGGCTCGCCGAGGCTGCCGCCGCGACCCTGCAGCGCAACCTGCCAGTTGCGCAGCAGTTCCTTCTTCTCGGCCAGGCTCAGGCTCGGATCGGCCAGCACGTCCTGTGGCCGCGGATAGAACCGTTCCGGTGCACGCAGACTCTGCTCGCGCTGCCGGCCTTCCTGCTCGCTCGCCTCCACTTCACTGCGCGGAACGTCGGCCATCATCATTTCTCCGGGGGTTTCAGACGTTGATCCGGATACGGCTGCTGTCGACCGCGCGGACGCCGCCAATACCGGCCGCGATCTCGACCGCGAGGTCGAGTTCGGTCCGGTTCGCGACCAGGCCGCTGAGAATGACGACGCCGTCTGCCACGTCGACCTCGAGATCGAGTCCTTCGACGTTTGATGCATACAGCAGCGCCGAGCGCACCTTGAACTGCAGCCAGTGATCGACCAGCCACGGCAGCGGACGACGCATGCCCTGCCCCGCCCGCTGGTGGGCGACCGCAATCCGGTTATCGACCGTGCGCACGCCGAATGTGCGCGCGGCGATCCGCCCTGCCGTCTCCTGCGCGCGTCGGCTCGGGGCGAAGCCGCGCAGCACCACGGTGCCACCGCTGACGCTGACATCGACGTCGAGCGCGGCAACCGCATGGCTGCTGCGAAGCTGCGCGGCGACCGCCAGGGCCAGCGCGACGTCACCTCTGGCTCCCAGTGCCGCGCTGTGCCGTCCCAGCCAGCGGGCGCGGTCGGGTTCCACCAGCAAACGATTGTCGACGGCGCCGACGCCGCCGATGCTGCGCGCCAGCCGCGCCGCCAGCTCCCGCTCGAGGCCGCTGTCGACGCTGCCGGTGAGCCGTACCCGCCCATGCTCGACTGCAACGGCGATGTCGAACGGGCGCAGTGCACGATGCAGCGCGATCACCACGTCGACCTGCCGACGCAGTGACTCGTCCGATTCGCGCGCACCGCCGACATCGGTCGGAAACGCCGCCAGCATCAGGCCGATCGCGAAGCCGACGCCGAGCACGATGCCGTAGCCACTGAGTCGCGCGATCGGTCGCATCATTCATGGCCTCAGGCCGGGGGTGGTCGGCGTCCGGCCACCAGCGCGGCAACGAACGCCACCAGGAACAGCAGCGCCAGCGTCTGCGCGACCCAGGTCGCGGCCCCGGCCACGGCCGGGAATCCGAGCACTGCGGCGATCAACGCCACGACCAGACAGGCCAGCGCATAGAGCAACACACATCCTCCTGCCGCGATGCGGTTCCGCATGGAGCACTACAAGCGGCATGCCAAGGACGACCGTATGCAAAGCGCCGCGATTTCAATTGCTTGCAAAACTTTCACTAGTTTCGGATCGCGCGTTGTCGCGTGATCGGCCTTGTGTTTCCATGCAATTTGCATGGCGCCCGCGATGTGTCTTCGCGCCCGTTTTTCCCGCACATCCCGCAGGTTTCACACGATGTCCGACACCGTCTCCGCCCCCCCGGCCGGCATTCTGCTCATCGACGATGAGCCGGCCATCCTGCGCACGTTCCGCTATTGCCTCGAAGACGCCGGCTTCCGCGTCGCCACCGCCCAGAACAGCGAAATGGCGATGGCGGCGCTGGAACGCGATGTATTCGACGTCTGCTTCCTCGACCTGCGGCTCGGCGACGAATCCGGGCTGGACCTGTTGCCGCTGCTGCGGTCGGCCGCGCCGTGGATGCGGATTGTCGTGGCGACTGCGCACTCGTCGGTCGACAGTGCCGTCGTCGCGATGCGCGCCGGAGCGCACGACTACCTGATGAAACCGTGCTCGCCGGACCAGCTCCGCTTCGCCGCCGACAAGCAGACCGAGGCGCGCCGACTGGAAATGCGGCTGGAGGAGCTCGAGAGCGAGCACAAGAGTGCCGCCGACTTCGACATGGTGTCGAAGGTTCCGGCGATGGCGCAGGTGCTCGAAGAGGCACGCCGAGTTGCCGATACCGATGCATCGGTGCTGCTTCTCGGCGAAAGCGGTACCGGCAAGGGCGTCCTCGCGCGGGCGATACACAAATGGAGCCCGCGCCGACGTGGCCAGTTGGTCACCATCAACTGTCCGTCGCTGTCGGCCGAACTGCTCGAGAGCGAACTGTTCGGCCATGCCAAGGGCGCCTTCACCGGTGCCACCGAGAGCACCCAGGGCCGTGTCGCGCAGGCCGACGGCGGCACGCTGTTCCTCGACGAGATCGGCGACTTTCCCAATGCACTGCAACCGAAACTGCTGCGCTTCCTGCAGGACAAGGAGTACGAGCGGATCGGCGATTCAGCGACCCGGCGCGCCGATGTCCGGATCGTC
The DNA here is from genome assembly GCA_041687455.1 of Lysobacteraceae bacterium. Classification (GTDB taxonomy): domain Bacteria; phylum Pseudomonadota; class Gammaproteobacteria; order Xanthomonadales; family Xanthomonadaceae; genus JAWLBY01. The sequence continues at coordinate 159,854 of JAWLBY010000006.1, forward strand.
GCCGCGACCAACCGCGACCTGGAAGCGATGGTCACGGCCGGCAACTTCCGCCAGGACCTGATGTACAGGCTCAACGTGATCACGCTGCGGATGCCGGCGCTGCGCGATCGCGGCGACGACATCGTGCCGATTGCCGAACGCTGCCTGCTGCAGTTCGCCAGGAGCTACCGCCGCCCGGCCCGCGGCTTCAGCGAGGCGGCGAAGGCGGCCCTGCGCGCCTATCCGTGGCCCGGCAACGTGCGCGAATTGCGCAACGTGATCGAGCGCGCGGTGATCCTGTCGCAGGGAGCGGAGCTGACACCGGGCGACCTGCTGACCGACCCGGCCGCCGACAACGATGGGTCGGCACCGCGGATCGGTGGGAGCTACTCGCTGCAGGATCTGGAGCGCGCCCATATTCTCGCCGTGCTCGCCTCCAGCGCGACGCTCGACGCCGCCGCCAGGACGCTCGGCATCGACGCCTCGACGCTGTACCGGAAGCGCAAGCACTACGGAATCTGATGCGTCTTCGCACCCGCCTGCTGCTCGGCTTCGGCGCGGTTCTGGCGACTGCGGTGATCGGTCTCGGATTGAGTCTCGGCAGTGCCCGCGAGCTCGCCGACGCCAGTCGCCGGATGGTCGAGCAGAACTTCGTCGCGATCGATGTCGCCTCCGACCTGCGCCGGCTGTCCGAAGCGCAGCAACTGGCGCTGACCGAGCGGTTGTCGGTGCCGGGTGCGAGCGCGCTCGACCTGCTGCCCGTGTTCGAGCAGGACGCTCGGCAGTTGCTCGCACGCGCCACCCGGCCGCGCCAGAGCGTGCTCGAGCTCGAGCAGTTGCAGCGCGCTGACGCCGCGCTGAGCAAGTTGCGGATCGCGGTCGAGGAAGCGTCACTGCGCGACAGCGACAGTGCCGGCGTGCCGACCGCCGTGATCGACGCGCTGCTGGTACTGCGCGATTCGGCGTTGTCGCTGTACCGGCTCAACCACGAAGCGATGCTGCGCGCCGGCAAGTCGATCAGCACGCAGGCCCAGCGACTGAGTCTCGCGCTCGGCCTGCTGGCCGGCTTCACGGTGCTGATCGGCGTAATCGCATCGGTGCGGCTGGCGCAGCGGCTCAGCGAGCCGATGGAGCGGCTGGCGCGGGCGGTGCAGCGGGTCAGCCAGCAGGATTTCGAAGCCCGGGTCGGGCCGAGCGGTGTCCGCGAGGTCGACAGCGTCGCCCGCAGCTTCAACGACATGACCGCGGCACTGCGTCGCTTCCATGCGATCAACCTCGACCGCCTGCTCGACGAACGCCGCCGGCTCGACGCGGTGATCGCCGACATCGACGACGGCCTGGTGCTGTTCGACGAGCACGGCCGGATCGAACGGATGAATCCGGTCGCCGCGCTGCAACTGCGCCTCGATGCCGACACCGCGCTATGGCGCACGCTGGAGCAGCTCGGCGCGCTACCGGAACTGGCCCGGGCAATCCGGACGCTGCTCGACGATCCGAACGCTCCGTTGCCGGCCCATCCGGAACTCAGTGTCGGCGACGGCGCCGACCAGCGCACACTGCTCTATTCGCTGTTGCCGTTCAGCGAGAGCCAGCGACCGGGCGTGATCCTGGTGCTGCGCGACGTCACCGAGGCGCGCCGTTTCGAGCATTTGCGGACCCAGTTCGTGTTGCGTGCCTCGCACGAGCTGCGCACGCCGATCACCAGCATGCGGATGGCACTCGGGCTGCTGCAGGCCAAGTCGCCGTTCGCGAAAGGCACCCGCGAGGAGGAACTGTTCTCGACGCTGGTCGAGGAAATGCAGCGCATGATGACGTTGAACGAGCGCCTGCTCGATCTGTCGCGACTGTACTCGGGCACCGCGCCGCTCGAACTCGGCGCTATCGACCCGCGCGAACTGTTGCGCCGGGTCACCAGCCGCTTCGAACTCCCGGCGAAGGAAGCCGGTGTCGTGCTGACGCTCGACCTCAGCGACGAGCTGCCCGAGATCGACGTCGACATCAGTGCCATCGATCGCGTGCTCGACAACCTCGTCAGCAACGCGCTGCGGCACACGCCGAGCGGCGGGCGGGTCGAGGTCGGCGCACGGCGCCGCGGCGGTGAGATCGAGATATCGGTCGCCGACACCGGCGATGGCATTCCGGCACCCGAGCAGGCGCGCGTGTTCGAACCGTTCGTGCAGGTCGGGCGCAAGGCCGGCGGAAGCGGGCTCGGCCTTGCGATCAGCCGCGAGATCGTGCAGCAACACGGCGGACGGATCCGGCTGTTCTCGGCGCCCGGAAGCGGCTCGACCTTCGTCGTGTCACTGCCGCTCGGCGGCGTCGGCTGAGCGGATGCCGCCGATCCGCCCGCCTGTCGGCCATCCTGCGACGTCTGCGGCGGGACCCTGTTCGAAACCCACCGACTGTCGCTACGCAGCCGTAACCGCCAAGCACTACACTAGCGGTTCCGCCGACCCCGGCCGCCAACGGTTCCCCGTTTCGTCCCGATGCCGATCCGCGACAGTTCCTCACCGGACGCCAGCGCCCGCCAGCTCGTGCTGGTCGATGACGATCCGGAGATCCTCGATCTGCTCGGGCGCTATCTGAGCGGACACGGCTTCCAGGTCCGGCGCGCGGCGGACGGCGGCGAGATGCGCCAGCGGCTGGCCGAGTCGCCGGCCGACCTGGTGCTTCTCGATCTCGGCCTGCCCGGCGAGGACGGGCTCGAACTGATGCGTTACCTGCGCGCCCACTGGCAGTGCGCAGTGATCATCGTGACCGGTCGCGGCGAATCGGTCGACCGCGTGGTCGGGCTCGAACTCGGCGCCGACGATTACATCGCCAAGCCGTTCGACCTGCGCGAACTGCTTGCACGGGTCCGCAGCGTGCTGCGGCGCACGCCGCCGGTCGACGCGCCTGCAGTGTCCGCAGCGACCGCTGAACCCGCCTCCGCACGGGTCGAGTTCGACGGCTTCGCGGTCGACCAGACGACCCGCCAGGTGTTCGGTCCCGACGGTGGCGAGCTGGCCCTGACCAACGGCGAATACGAGCTGCTGAAGGCCTTCCTCGACGAACCGAATCGGGTGCTGTCGCGCGACCATCTGATGAACCGGATCCACGGCCGCGACGCCGGCCCTTACGACCGGGCCATCGATGTCCAGGTCGGACGCCTGCGCCGCAAGCTCGAACCCGACGTCGAGCCGCCGCGGCTGATCAAGTCGGTGCGCGGGGCCGGCTACCTGTTCGCCGGCAGGGTGCGGCGTGACTGAGCAGACGATGTACCGCGCGCTGTTCGAGACCGCGCCGGATGCGATGATCGTGGTCGATGGCGATGGCCTGATCCGGCTGCTCAATCCGCAGGCCGAACGCCTGTTCGGCTACCCGGCCGCGGACCTGGTCGGCCGCTCGGTCGAGGTGCTGATGCCGGATGAGATGCGCGCGTCGCACATCCACCATCGCGATCGCTACATGCAGGCGCCGCGGGTCCGGCCGATGGGGGGCAGCCAGGAGCTGATCGGCCAGCGCGCCGACGGCGAAGCGTTCCCGATCGAGATCGCGCTGAGTCCGATCCGGGTCGAGGATGTGCGCTATTTCGTCGCATCGATCCGTGACATATCCGAAACCCAGCGGGCCCGCCAGGCGCTGGTGCGGGCGCGCTATGACGCGGCGCTGGCCCGGATCGGCCAGACCGCGCTCGAATCGGCCCACGGCCTGCTGCTGGAGCAGTTGCCGCAGATGACCGCCGAGGCGCTCGGCATCGACGCGGTCGCGATCGCACTGACCGATCCGCAGCGCAGCCACCTGCAGTTGCGTGCGGCGATCGGCATCGACGCGCCGTTGATGGATGCGCTGCGCTGGCGGCAGGACGGCCACGGCATGCTGCAGCGGCTGTTTGCCGAGGGCCGCGCGATCGCGGTCCGCGACTTCGCCGAGCCGAGCGACGACGCGGCGGCCGCGGCGCTGGGACGTGCCGGATTCACCAGCGGTGCGCTGGTACCGCTGTTCGATCTCGATCGGCCGATGGGAACGCTGCTGGCGCTGTCGCGCAGCGAACGCGACTTCGATCGCGACGCACTGCATTTCCTGCAGTCGGTCGCCAACGTGCTGGCCGCCGCGGTGCAGCGCAACCGGACGATGGAGCAGCTCGCGCACGTCCAGCGCCTGGATGCGATCGGCAAGCTGACCGGTGGCATCGCGCACGACTTCAACAACCTGCTGACCGTCATCTCCGGCAACCTGCAATTGCTCGAGGCCGAACTGGCCGGTACTGCCGCCGCCGAATCGATCGACAGCGGACTGCGCGCGGTCAGCCGCGGCGCTGAACTGACCCGGAAACTGCTTGCGTTCGCTCGCCGCCAGCGGCTGGAGCCGCAGGCGCTCGAGGTCGGCAGCCTGCTCGACGACCTGGCCGGCATGCTGCGGCCGACATTGGGCGCGACGGTCGAACTGGGTTTCGAGGTCGCCGACGCACTGCCGCCGGTGTTCGCCGATCCCGGCCAGCTCGAATCGGCGCTGGTGAACCTGGCCCTGAATGCGCGCGACGCGATGCCGCGCGGTGGCCGGCTGAACATCTCGGCGCAGTTCGAGCGGGTCGAACCGGACCAGGCCGACGGCGATCTGAAATCGGGCGACTACGTCGTCTTCACGATCGCCGATACCGGCCTCGGCATGTCACCCGACGTGCTGGCCCGCGCGTTCGAGCCGTTCTTCACCACCAAGTCGACCGGCAAGGGCAGCGGGCTCGGGCTCAGCATCGTCTACGGTTTCGTCAAACAGTCCGGCGGCCACCTGACCGTCGACAGCCGACTCGGCTACGGCACCCGGATGCGGATCTTCCTGCCGGCCGCGGCCGTCACCGACGGCCGCGGCGGCCTGCGTGAACAGACTTCGACGACCGGTGGCAACGAGTGCGTGCTGGTGGTCGAGGACGAACCCGAGGTGCGTGGCGTCGCGGTCGCGTTCCTGCGCTCGCTCGGCTATCGGGTGCTGGCGGCCGGCACGGCCGACGAGGCACTCGCGGCGGCCGACGCGCATCCGGACATCGCGCTGCTGTTCTCGGACATCGTGCTCGGCCCCGGACTCAACGGCGGCGAACTGGGGCGCGAACTGCGCCGCCGGCGGCCCGGCCTGCCGGTGCTGCTGACCTCCGGCTATGAACGCGGCAGCGACGGCGATGCCGGCCAGGAACGCGAGTTCGAAGTGCTGCGCAAGCCGTATCGACGCGAGGAACTGGCTGCCGCCCTGCGCCGCACGCTGGAGTCGACGGCCGGCTGATCCGCCCTGCTGCGGCCCGGCCGGTCAGGAACCGGGCAAGGAGCGGATCGCGGCTCAGTGGGCGCGGCAGCCGCTGCCACTGAGCTGCTGCAGCAGATCGAAGTCAACCAGCTCGACGTTGCGACGCTGCACGTTGATCGCACCGCGAGCGGCCAGATGCGACAGGCTGCGGGCGACCGTTTCGAGCTGCAGGCCGAGGAAGCTGCCGATGTCCGCCCGGGTCATGCGCAGCACCAGTCGCCGGTCGCTGAAGCCGCCGGCGGCCTGGCGCGCGGCGAGATCGAGCAGGAACAGCGCAACCCGTGCTTCGGCACCGAGCGTGCCGAGCGCCAGCGTCCATGAACGCTCATGGCGCAGCGACGATGCCAGTGCCGCGGACAGCCGTGCCTGCAAGGCCGGCAACTGTTGCGCGGCGATCAGTACCGGCGGGTACGGCAGCTCCCAGACTTCGCCCGAGTCGAGCGCGATCGCGTCGGACGCAAAGCGTTCGGTGCCGATCGCATCGATGCCGAGCAGCTCGCCGCGCATCGGGAATCCGGTGATCCGCTCGCGGCCGTCCTCGGCGGCGACGCTGGTCTTGAAGAAACCGGCATTGACCAGGTACAGGGCCTTGAACGGCTGACCACTGCGAAACAGGTGCTGGCCCGCCGATATCGGCCGGCGCACCACCGGCAGCACCCGCTTCAGCGCGTCGAAGTCGAGCATGTCGACCGCCGACGACGCCGGCGTCGGCAGTACACGGCCATGGACAGTCCTGGTCGGGGCAGTGGTCGGGGCGAGAATCTGGCTCATGGTCGTTTCCGGCGGTTGTCCTCGGTGTGTGCACAGCTTGAGCGGACCGTGCAACGCGACGACGACAGCTCGGCAACGTTGTGTAACGGCCTGTAACAGGTGCGCGATGGCGTCGACTTGATGACCGTCAAGATCGGTGCTGGCCGGCGCCTCTACTGTGTGCTGCATGTCGCGCTCCAACCCCCCTGCCGCCGCCGTGATGTCCACCAGCACGCCGTTCCTCGATGCCGGCGCCGTCGAGGCGTGGGATGCGTGGGTCCGTTGGCGCTGCAACGGCGAGCTGCGCGACCTGACGATCGACGCCAGTTGGGACCGGGTCGCCGCCGCACTGGCCTCGGTCGAACGCGCCGACCGGGAACGCTGGCAGCAGCGCTTCCGCGACGCGCTCGGCGAATGGCAGTTGCTGCCGGACCCGCGGATCCTGTCTTCGGCCGGCACCGGCAGCCACGGGTGGGGCAACGCCGACCTGTGCGCGGCGCTGAACGCGGCCGCGTTCGTCCGCGATCCGTTCACCGCCTGGGCGCAGTTCGACCGCTCGGCGTTCGAACAGTGCGCGACGCTGGCGGTACGGCTGCTCGATGATGCGATCGAGCTGGCCGGTGGCGCCGACGGCGAACCCTCATTGCAGATCGGCCTGATCGGAATCGCCGATGCGCTCGCACTGCTCGGCGTGCCATACGCCAGCGCCGGCGCGATCGAACAGGTCCGCGACATCGCCCGGCTGCTCGCCCAGGGCACGCTGGCCGGCACGATCGAGCTGGCCGCCGAACGTGGCGCACGCGTGGCCGCCGGCCCGACCCGGCTGGCGCATCTGCGGGTTCGCGGCATGCCCGACTGTCTTGTCGAGGCGGCCCGCCGCCACGGCCTGCGGCATGCCGCGCTGACCGCGATCGAGCCGATGCCGCGGCTCGCGCTGCTCGCCAACAACGTCGCCGACGCGCTCGATCCGCTGCCGGCCGGACACGGCTGGCAGACCATCGAGGCGCCCGGCCAGCCACGCCGGCTGCGCAGCTACGGTTACGCCCACGCCCTCGGCCAGCGCCATCTGCTCGGCGGCGCCGAGCACTGGTCCGGTTTCACGGCCGACATCGCAACCCTCGGCGTGCCGGCCCAGATCGAACTGCGGGCAGCGCTGGTCGGCTGGATCGATGCGCCGATCAGCTACCCGTACAGCGTCGGCGAGGAACCTGACGACAACGCACTGCAGCAGTGGCGCGAACTGGCCGGACGGCTCGCGCTGCCACCGCCGTGCTGGCGCCGGGTCGGCACCGAAGCGGCGGTCTGATCCGGAGCGGACGCGGCCCGGCAGCCCGCTGCACATCGTCGATTCAGCCGCGCCGAGCGAGCCTGAGCGTCGTTCCGGCGCGCGTTGGTGCGCCCGCCGATCGTCCCGGTGCAGCGCGGAGACACGCATGGTCCTGACCGAAACCCCACAGCCGTCGCTCGGCATGGCGGCGCCGGCGTTCTCGCTGACCGGCATCGACGGCCTCGTGCATACGCGCGACAGTTGCCGTGGACCGAATGGCCTGCTGGTGATGTTCATCTGCAACCACTGCCCGTACGTGCAGGCAGTCCGCGACCGGCTGGTCGACGATGTCGCCGAACTGCACGCGCTCGGCATCGGCGTCGTCGCAATCAATGCCAACGATCCGTCGATCAGTCGCAACGACGATCTCGAGCACATGAAGCAGCAGTCCTGGGAATGGGGGTTCCGGTTCCCGTACCTCGTCGACGCCACGCAGCAGGTCGCACGCGAGTACGGCGCGGTCTGCACACCGGATTTCTTCGGCTTCAACCGCGAGCTGACGCTCGCCTACCGCGGCCGACTGGACGCTGCGGCGCGCGGCCCGCGGACGCCGGGCATGCGGCGCGAACTGGTCGAGGCGATGGGCGAAATCGCCGAAACCGGGCGCTCGATTCATCCGCAGCACCCGTCGATCGGCTGCTCGATCAAGTGGCGCGCGCACTGAGGGGCACCGAAAAGGATCGACATCTTCACCGAGGAGCTTCGCCATGCCGACCGTCAGAATCCGCCTGACCGGAACCGAAAGCGACACGCAATCGATGATCTCCATGCTGCACGGCCTCGATGGCATCGAACACATCGAGGAGGTGGCCGACCTGATGCCGCACATGGACGACGAGGATTCCAGCTCGGCCGGCCTGCACGATGTTCGCAACCTGTCGGTCCACGCGATCGAGGTCGAGGCGCCGGATGATCGCGCAGCCGAGCGGGTCCGCAACCTGGCCGATGCGGTCGCGGTCGACCTGCAGGTCACGGTCGAGATGGTCGACGAGTTCTAGCGACCTGTCGAAGTACATCCGTCGCGTGCGCGTTCGAACCGCGTGTCCGGCACAGGTCCGGCCTCGCACAAGTACCCGCCCGAAGGCGGCAATCGCCGTCAGGTGTTGCGCATCGAGGTCGGTCGGATCGCGCGCGAACGGCTGCGGCTGAACACATAGACGGTGGCCGGTGGCACGTTGCGCCAGGCGATGCCGGCGCGGCGGACCGACAGGCCGAGCTGTTCGATCACTTCGCGCGAGACCGGACAGCTCGGCCCGTAGGTGAACTGGATGAAGCGACCGGTCGGCCCCATCGCCTGGAACGCCGCGCCGAGGATCGCGCGCTGGGTCGGCTTGTTCATCGACAGCAGGCCGAGACCGGAGATGACCGCATCGGCCGGGCCGGCGCCGAGGTAGCCGGCATGCTCGGCGACGCGCGGCAGGTCACGGGCATCGCCGCATACGACGTGGGTGCCCGGGAAACGCTGGCTCAGATGCTGGTGCAGTTCCTCATTCAGTTCGAGCACCAGCAGGTTGCCGGGCAGGATGCCGAAATCGAGCAGTGCCTGCGTGAAGACGCCGGTTCCGCCGCCGAGTTCCACGACCCGCTCGCAGTCGTCCGGCAACTCGGCCAGCATCTGCCGCGCCAATTGCCGGCCGGACGGCGAAATCGCCGCGATCGACAACGGATTCTTCAGCCATTGGCGAAAGAACGTCCACTGCGGCGAAGTCGTGTCGACGTACCCGCGTGACCTGTGCCGCTTGCGCATCTCGTTGCCTGTGGCTGGTTTCGGCGGTGTTAATCCGTCGCCCGTCATGCTGCCTCGCCTGCATCTGCCCCCGGAACCCGAGCATTGCGCCGCGAAGCATCGAGGTCAATATGCCATTGCGCATGAGCGCGTCGCGGCTGGCGATCGCGCTTGCCGTATCGACATCGGCGGCGGCAGGCATGGCCTGGGCAGGCGACGATGCGTCCTCGCGGCCGATCAAGCCGATCACCGACTGCATGGACCCGGGGCGCGTACGCGCATGGTCGAACCAGGGCGATCGGGTCGTCGTCGATGCCGGTCGGCGGCAGTACGTCATCGAACTGGCACACGGCTGCCCGGAACTTGACCTCAATCCGTTCCTCGGCTTCATCAGTCACAACCCGAGCGGGCGGATCTGCGGCGACGTCGGCGATCGCCTCGTGCCGCACGGCGCACATGCCTCGGTGCGACGCCAGTGTTCGATCCGGGGCATGCGGATGATCGACCGCGCCGAGTACGCGAGCATGATGAGCACGGCCGACGCCGTAGCGGCGGACCGCTGACCGGCAGCCGAGCGGCTCAACATTCCGGCAGCGACGCCGGCGCTGGCGCGGCATCCGTCGGCTGATGCATGCTTTCGCCCGACCGGATCCGCACTGAATCGCCCGATGTACACGCTTTTTCATGCACCCGGCACGGCCAGCATGGCCGTGCACTGGCTGCTGATCGAACTGGACCTTCCGCACGAGCTGCGCCGCATCGATCTCGCCGCCGGCGAGCACAAGCGGCCGGAGTATCTGGCATTGAATCCGAGCGGCGTTGTGCCGACGCTGCTGATCGACGGCCAGCCGTGTTCAGAGTGTGCAGCGCTGTTGCTCCATCTCGGTGACCGGCACGCTGCCGGCCGGCTGGCACCGGCGCCCGATTCACCGCAGCGCGCCGCCTACCTGCAATGGATGCTGCACCTGGCCAATACGCTGCAACCACTGTTCCGGCAGTGGTACTACCCGGCCGAAGTAGCCGGCGACGCGGCGGTTGATGCGGTCAAGGCCTCCGCAGCGCGTCGCATCGAAGCGATATGGGACCGGATCGACGAGCACCTGGTCAGCGCTGGCCCGCATTTGCTCGGCGGCGAACGTTCGGTGGCCGACTTCTACCTGACCATGCTGATGCGCTGGTCGCGCAACCTGCCGAGGACGGCACTCGACTGGCCACGGCTCGCTGTGCTGGCCGCGGCGATGAAAGCACTGCCGTCGTTTGCCGAACTGTACGCCCGGGACGGGCTGACCGACTGGCGCTGAGCGGCCCGAGGCTGGTTCAATCGGGCGATCGCAGCGGAACTCGATACATGCACAAGGACAACCCTTCCCGCTGGTCGCACGAGCATGTGTTCGACCGCGGCAACCCGGCCGGTGAGCGTGGCACCCGCTGGGTGGTCTGGATCACCGCCGCGGCGATGGTGCTCGAGATCGTCGCCGGCTGGTGGTTCAATTCGATGGCATTGCTGGCCGATGGCTGGCACATGGGCACGCACGCACTGGCGATCGGGCTCAGCACACTGGCCTATTCGGCCGCACGGCGCTATTCGCGCGACCGCCGCTTCGCGTTCGGGAGCTGGAAGATCGAAGTGCTGGCCAGTTTCGCCAGCGCTGTGCTACTCGCCGGTGTCGCGGTGCTGATGGTGGTGGAGTCGGCCCAACGGCTGGTCGCCCCGCAACCTATCCAGTATCGCGAGGCGCTGGTCGTCGCGGTGATCGGACTGATCGTCAATATCGCCTGCGTCGCGATCCTCGGTCATGCCGATCACGTCGGCGATGGCGAAAGCCACGATCACAACGGCCACTCGCATCCGCATCCGCATTCGCATTCGGAGCACGATCACGACCAGGCGCCGTCCGCTGGCGCGGGCGACCGCCACGTCGACCTGAACCTGCATTCGGCCTATCTGCATGTGATCACCGATGCGCTGACTTCGGTGCTCGCGATCGGCGCGCTGCTCGGCGGCTGGCTGTTCGGCTGGGCCTGGCTGGATCCGATCATGGGCATCGTCGGTGCGGTGCTGATCGTGCTGTGGTCGAAGAACCTGATCGTCCGTTCGGCGACGATCCTGCTCGACCGCGAGATGGACCACCCGCTGGTCCAGCAGATCCGGGCCGAGGTCGAACAGTACCGGCCGCAGGCGCAGGATCAGGTGGTCGACCTGCATCTGTGGCGGGTGGGCCGCAATGCATTCGCGTGTGCGCTGACGATCGTGACGCACGACAAAAAACTCGACGCGGCACGCGTGCGCCAGCGGCTGGCGCAGCACGCCGAACTCGTCCATGTGACGGTCGAAATCCATCTGTGTCGCGCCGGCGAGGTGGCCGTCGACGACGCCTGACCGGCCTTGCTCAGGACTCGGCGTGCAGCAATTGCCAGACCCGATGGATCTTCGGGTTGCGTTCGAAATCGGGCGGCAGCATCGAGGTCGAGATCTCACGCACGGTACCCGGAGCGAACGCCGCATCATCGAAGCGGAAGCGCCGGTAATTGTTCGAGAACAGCAGCACGCCGTCGGCCGACAGCCGCGCCAGTGCCGCCTGCAGCAGGCGAACGTGGTCGCGCTGGACGTCGAAATCGGCGGCACGCGCCGAGTTCGAGAATGTCGGTGGATCGCAGAAGATCAGATCGTACTGCGCGCGTTCGCTGTCCAGCCAGCGCATCACGTCGCCGTGCACCAATCGGTGCCGATCGCCGGCAAATCCGTTCAGCGCGAGATTGCGCGCGGCCCATTCGAGGTAGGTCGCCGACAGGTCGACGCTGGTCGTGCTGAGGGCGCCACCGGCCGCGGCATGCACGCTGGCGGCGCCGGTATAGCAGAACAGGTTCAGCATGCGGCGCCCCGCGGCCAGTTCGCGCAGGCGCGCACGCGCCGGCCGGTGGTCGAGGAACAGGCCGGTGTCGACATGCTCGAACAGGTTCACTTCGAACCGCAGGCCGTGCTCCTGCACGACCAGGCGCTGATCGCTGCGCTCGAACACACCGTACTTGCTGCCGCCCTTGCCGCGTGCGCGGGTCTTGATCGCGACCTGTTCGCGCGGCAGATCGAACACCTCGACCGCGGCGCGGATCAGCTCGCCGAGCCGCGACCGCGCGACCTGTTCGTCGATCGACTTCGGCGCCTGGTATTCCTGGATATGCAGGAAGGTACGGCGCTCGCCGTCGCATTCGCGATAGACGTCGATCGCAGCGGCGTACTCGGGCAGGTCGGCGTCGTAGGCGCGATAACAGTCGACCCCTTCGCGCTCGCGCCAGCGGCGCAATCGCTGCAGGTTCTTGCGCAAGCGGTTCGCCACCATCGTCGCACCGGCCGACAGCGGCTGCCTGGCCGCCGGGCGGACCGTGCGCGGCGGCTCGACCGCATCGATCCGCAGCAACGAGCAGCGCAACGCACCGTTGTAGAGCACGTAGCGGCGGTCGGCATGCAGTCCGGTGGCGCGACCGAGATCGTCGTCGGCGGTCAGCAGTGCTGCGCGCCAACCGACGTAGCCCCGTCGCAATGCATCGCCGAGCGCACGGTACAGCGCCGGATCGGCGGCCAGCCGCTGGTCGTAGGGCGGATTGCAGATTACCAGGCCGCGTGGCCGCTCACCGGCATCCGGAAGCCGGGCGATGTCGCCGACCTCGAAACGGATCCTGCCGCCGAGCCCGGCGACGTCGGCATTGCGGCGCGCGATCGCTATTGCCTGCGGATCGGCGTCGCGCCCTTCGATGTCGCAGCGCAGCGATTCGACGCCGTGCGCGGCACGCTGCCGGGCCTCGTCGATCAGCCGCTGCCACAAGGCATGATCGAACCGCAGCCAGCCGTGCAGTCCGTCGTGCGGTCGCTGCAGCCCGGGTGCGACGTCGGCCGCCATCCGCGCCGCTTCGATCGGCAGCGTGCCGGAGCCGCACATCGGATCCAGCAGGCTGCCACCGGCGGCGGCGATTTCCGGCCAGCCGGCGCGCAGCAGCATCGCGCAAGCCAGCGTTTCCTTCAGCGGCGCCCCGCCCTGCCCGACCCGCCAGCCACGCCGGTGCAGCCCGCCGCCGGACAGGTCGATCGCCAGGCTCGCGCGGTCGCGGCGCAGGTACAGGTCGATCCGCAGGTCAGGCGCCTCGGTGTCGACACTCGGCCGCTGGCCGTGCTCCATCCGCAACTGGTCGACGATCGCGTCCTTGACCCGCTGCTCGGCGTAGCGCTCGTGATTGAGCCGGCTGTCGACCAGATGCGCGTCGACCATCAACGTCCCATCGGGGCGCAGGTGGCTCGACCAGTCGATTCGCCGGCAACCGTCATACAGCGCCTGCTCGTCGGCAGCGTCGAATTCGGCCAGCGGCCACAGGATCCGGCTGGCCAGCCGCGACCACAGCACGCTGCGGTAGGCAGTTTCGACATCGGCCTCGAAATGCACGCCGGCGACCGTCTCGCGGACCGACTCGGCACCGAGCGCGGCCAGCTCGTCGACCAGCAGATACTCGAGGCCCTTGGCGCAGGGCGCGAACAGTTTCATTCGATCGGCGGACTCAGGCCAGCGACTGCAGGAAACGCGCAAACTCGTCGGCGATGTAGTCGACGTGCGCCTCGAGACGATGGTTGTCGTCGAGCAGGATCAGGCGATCGTGCCGACGCTGTGCCCAACGCACGACATCGCCGGCCGGAATCAGCTCGTCATGCCAGCCGTGCACGACCACGGTCGGCTGCACGGCGGCACTCAGTCGACGCGAGAACCCGTCGAGCACGACCGGCGGTGCCAGCAGGAACAGGCCGGCGCATCGGATCTGCAGCGACGCCAGCCCGGAAATGAATGCCCCCATGCTGGAACCGGCCAGCACCAGCGGACGCGGCGCCGACTGGCAGCGTTCGACCAGCCGCTGCAACCGCAGAGCGATATCGCCGATGTTGCCGCCGGCATCGATGTCGCTGAAATCGGGTCGCTCGGTGCTCCAGCCAACCGCTTCGGCGGCCCGCGCCATCGCACTGACCTTGGTCGCACGCGGACTGCTGTGGAGTCCGTGGGAAAGAATGCAGTGGCCTTTCATCGGCAGGCGGGGTGGTCCGATTGGATCGACGGACGGCCATTCTAGCCGTCCGTGGCGGGCAGCTCGTCGCTCGACGAAGCCGACCACAGCGATCCGCGATGCTAGCATGCCGGCATGATTCCCGACGCGCCGCCATTGCCGATCGACGTCTGGCCGCTGCCGTACGAACAGCGGCTGGAACCGCGCACGATCGCATCTATCGACGGCGTCGTGATCCATTGCACCGAGACGCCGGACCTCGCGCTCGCACGCGACTTCGGCGAGCGTGCGCTGTATCCGAGCGGCACCGGCAACAGCGGGCACTACTACATCGATCGCGATGGTCGCGTGCTGCAGTTCGTCGCCGCCGATCGGATCGCCCACCATGTCCGCGGCCACAACACGGCCACGATCGGCATCGAACTGGTCAATCGCGGGCGCTATCCGCGCTGGCTCGACCACGACCACCAGGCGATGGACGAGCCCTATTCCGACGCCCAGATCGACGCACTGATCGCACTGCTGCAGCACCTGCGCGCAGAGCTGCCGAGCCTGCGCTGGATCGCCGGTCACGAGGATCTCGATACCGAACAGGTCGCTGCCAGCGACGATCCCGCCGTGCAGGTATCGCGCAAGCGCGACCCGGGCCCACTGTTTCCGTGGCGGCGCATCCTTGATGCGGTGCCGCTGGAGCGACGCGGGGGACCGTAGGCCCGTTCGACCGGCACGACCACGCGAGCACACCACCGCGGCCCCGCGATGCACGCGCAGAACCCGACACCGTCCATCGCTGCAAAGGCGCCAATTCCCCCGACAACGTCATCCCGGCGAAAGCCGGGATCCATCTTGATTCTGCATATTTCGGAATCACCCATTGCGCGAAAAGCAACATCCCGGCGCGGCCGAAGGTCGGTCTGTCCCGAGCCTGTCGAAGGACCGGGATGACCGGCAAGCGAACGTTCCGACCTCCCGCACGGCACGCGTGCCCGAACATCCGCTTAAGCCTGCTCCCCGTATAATCCGCGCCCCGCTTCACACCCGATCCGCATGAACATCCACGGACACGACGCGCTGGTTCAGGAACTGCTCGACCTGCTTCGTCTCGAACGTCTCGAAGACAACCTGTTCCGTGGCCAGAGCCGCGACATCGGCACGAAGTACGTGTTCGGCGGCCAGGTACTCGGCCAGGCCCTGTCGGCAGCGCAGCAGACCGTCGAGCCGTCGCGCGTCGTGCATTCGCTGCACGCCTACTTCCTGCGTGCCGGTGACATCGAGCATCCGATCGTCTACGACGTCGATCGCACCCGCGACGGCGGCAGCTTCTCGGTGCGACGGGTCACCGCGATCCAGCACGGCAAGCCGATCTTCGTGTTCGCGAGCAGCTTCCAGCAACCGGAGCCCGGCACCGAGCACCAGTTGTCGCCGCCGGAAGTGCCGAGGCCGGAAGACCTGCAGGAAGTCGCGCCGCTGGCACCGGAGACGCTGGCGCAATTGCCGGCCAAGATGCAGCGCTGGCTGTCGCGCCGCGGGCCGTTCGAGTTCCGTCCGGTCTACGCCCGCGACGAACTGAACCCGACCAAGCGGCCGCCGTACCAGCAGGTCTGGTTCCGGCTGATGGGCGAGCGGCTGCCGGACGAGCCGGCCCTGCACCATGCGCTGCTGGCCTACGCCTCCGACTTCCACCTGATCGGCACCACCACGCTGCCGGCCGGAATTTCCTATCTGCAGCCGAACGTGCAGATGGCCAGCCTCGACCACGCGATGTGGTTCCACCGCCCGTTCCGCGCCGACGACTGGCTGCTGTACGCCTGCGACAGCCCGAGCACGCAGGGCGCGCGCGGCCTTGCCCGCGGCAGCATCTACAGTCACGACGGCCGGCTCGTGGCATCCACGGCCCAGGAAGGCCTGATCCGGGTCATCCCCCCGGCAACCCGAGGTTGATCGATGCGTCAGATTTTCACGTCACCGCGGCTGGAGACGGTAGAAGGCGTCGCCCGCCTGCTCGAAGAGCACGGCATCGAGACCTACACCAGTCAGTCGCGCTCGTACAAGGGCAATCGCCGCAGCCGCTTCAGCTACGCCGCATCGGATCATGCGCCGCAGCCGGGCGTCTGGGTGGTCCGTGCGGACGATCTGGTGCGGGCGCGCGATCTGCTGCGTGAAGCCGGACTGCTCGAAACGACCCGTGCACCGAGCTTCCTGCCGCTGCCGGCCAGCACGACGCAGCCCGATCAACGGCATCGCCTGGCGATGCGGATCCGGTTCGGTCTGCTCGCCGCGGCCGGCGTCGGCGCGCTACTGACCATACTGCGGATCATCGGCTGGGCCTGATCGCCGGCGCCTCGGCGCTGCGGCGAAGGCATCGTCATCGCGACGATGCGGGGGGCGGAGCCTGCACGCCGACGCATCGGACGACAGGCCACGGCCCGGATCAACGGGGACTGGCGATCAGCGGCGACGGCCGCGCAGTTCGCTCTTGAGCCCGACTTTCAGCATCTCGCCGCCGGCGGCCGCGCCGTTCAACGCAGCGATTGCGGCACGCGCCTCGTGCCCTTCCATCTGCAGCTCGGCGAAGCCCTTGCACTCGCCCGAGAACAGATCCTTGGCGATGCGCAGCCCGTGCACGCGGCCGTGGCTCTGGAACATCTCGGTGAGGGTCCGTTCGTTCATGCTGCGCGGCAGGCCGCGCACACTGATCGTCAGCATCTCGATCTCCTCTGTTGGCGCCAAAAAAAAACGCCGGGCGGACAGCGTCCGCCCGGCGTCTGGTACGACTTGATCAAGTCTTTGGCTTACAGCGCCTGGACCTGGTCGGCCTGCAGGCCCTTCTGGCCGCGGGTCACGACGAAGGAGACCTGCTGGCCTTCCTGCAGCGTCTTGAAGCCGTTGCCCTGGATGGCGCGGAAATGGACGAACACGTCCTCGCCGCCATCACGGCTGATGAAACCAAAGCCCTTGGCATCGTTGAACCACTTGACGGTTCCGGTCACACGATCAGACATCACTAACTCCTGAAACAACATTGAAATGAAACATCGCACCGGAATGCCCGGAGCGCGACTGGTTGCAAGGAGAAGCGAGGTGAACGATGGAGCGGATCGGGTGGATCAACCGCATCGGGCCACGATTCACTGTGACCCTGGCAAACACAGTGCGACGCACGATACCGGAAACCCGTTCAAAAAGATACGACCGCGGGATCTCGCCGCTGTCTGAAACGGACGCAGCCACGGCTGTGGCGAGGCCGGCCCGCTACAATCGCCGCCCCTGAGCCGATCGATCCGTCCCCATGCCGCTGTTGTCACTTCAATCGGTCGATTTCGCCGTCGGCGGCCCGCCGCTGCTCGACCACATCGAGCTTGCCGTGGAACGCGGCGAGCGGGTCTGCGTGGTCGGTCGCAACGGCGCCGGCAAGTCGACCCTGCTGCGGCTGATCGCCGGCGAGCTGCAGCCGGACGACGGCCGGATCGTCCGCGAGGGCGGCCTGCGTGTCGCGCGGATGAGCCAGGAAGTCGAACAGTCGCTGTCCGGGCCGGTGTTCGACGTCGTGGCCGGCGGTGCCGGCGATGTCGGACGACTGCTGGCCGACTATCACCGGGTCAGCCATGCGCTGCCGGTCGACACCGCGGCGCTGCAGCACCTGCACGATGCGATCGATGCCGCCGAGGGCTGGGCGATCGAGCATCGCGTCGAGCAGGTCGTGCAGCGCCTCGGGCTGGATCCCGAAGCCGATTTCGCTGCGCTGTCGGGCGGCATGAAGCGACGTGTCGTGCTGGCGCGCGCACTGGCCGCGCTGCCGGACCTGCTGCTGCTCGACGAACCAACCAACCATCTCGACATCCCGTCGATCGACTGGCTCGAAGCATTCCTGCGCGAGTTCGACGGCGCGATCATGTTCGTGACCCACGATCGCGCGTTCCTGCAGGCGCTCGCTACCCGCATCGTCGAGATCGATCGCGGCGCGCTGACCAGTTGGCCCGGCGACTATGCCAACTATCTGCGCCGGCGCGAGGAGCGGCTGCACGCCGAGGCGCAGGCGAACGCTCTGTTCGACCGCAAGCTGGCCGAGGAGGAAGTCTGGATCCGGCAGGGGATCAAGGCGCGCCGGACCCGCAACGAAGGCCGCGTGCGCGCACTGAAGACGCTGCGCCGCGAGCGCGCCGAGCGGCGCGAACGGGTCGGCAACGTCAGGATGGAGGTCGCCGAGGCGGCCAGCTCCGGCAAGCGGGTGATCAAGGTCGAGCACCTGCACCATGCGTTCGGCGAGCGCACCATCGTCGATGATTTCTCGACCACCGTGATGCGTGGCGACCGGATCGGCATCATCGGCGCCAACGGTTCCGGCAAGACCACGCTGCTGCGACTGCTGCTCGGCGAGCTGCAACCGCAACGCGGCACGGTCGAACTCGGCTCGCAACTGCAGACCGCCTATTTCGACCAGCACCGCTCGCAACTGCGCGAGGACTGGAACGCCCTCGACAACGTTGCCGAGGGCCGGGAGTACATCGAGATCAACGGTCGCCGCGTGCATGCACTCGGCTATCTGCAGGACTTCCTGTTCACGCCGGAGCGCGCCCGCGCACCGATCTCGCGGCTGTCCGGCGGCGAGCGCAACCGATTGCTGCTGGCCCGGCTGTTCGCACGGCCGTCCAATCTGCTGGTGCTCGACGAACCCACCAACGACCTCGACATCGAAACGCTGGAACTGCTCGAGGAACAGCTCGGCGATTACGGTGGCACCGTGCTGCTGGTCTCGCACGACCGCGCATTCCTCGATGCGGTCGTCACCAGCACGATCGTGCTCGACGGTGATGGCAGCGTCCGCGAGTACGTCGGCGGCTACAGCGACTGGGAACGGCAGCGCCCGGCACCCGGCAATGCCGTCGAGCCGGCGCCGATCACCGCGCCTGCACCGTCCGCCGGCCCGTCGACACCAGCCGCCGCAGCGCCAGCGCGCCGCAAATTGAGTTACAAGGACCAGCGCGAGCTCGACGCGCTGCCGGCCAGGATCGAAGTGCTCGAAACCGAAATCGCCGCGCTGACGGCGTCGATGAGCGATCCGGCGTTCTTTCAGCGCGGCGGCGACGCGATCGTCACCGCCAATGCCCGGCTGGCGACGCTGCAGTCCGAGCTGCAAGGCGCCTACGATCGCTGGGAAGCTCTCGAAGGCTGAGCGGACGCGACCGCTCCGGCCGCGCGTGGTGACACGCGCTGCGCCAGGATTCGCTCAGCCGGCGTCCCGGCGCATCGAATCGGCCTTTGCAGACGCAGACGAGCTTGCTGTCAGCAGCAGACTCCGGCCGGCGACGTTCAGCGGCGGCCCGGCGCACCCATGCCTTTCGTCACGGTCGCCCGGCGCCCGAGTGCGCTAGCCTCCACGATCCTGTTGACGCGAGGATCCGCATGAAGACACCGCTCGCCCTGGCGCTCGCCGCCGCTCTCGGTTGCTTGTCGCCGCTGTACGCGCAGGCGGAACAGGCGGCCGCAGCAGAAGCGCAGATGGTCAATCCGTTCTTCGAACCGAGTCCACTGCCATACTTCCTGCCGCCGTTCGACAAGATCCGTGACGAGCACTTCGCGCCGGCACTGGATCGCGGCATGGCCGAACAGCGGGTCGAGATCGACCGGATCGCCGGCAATCCGGAACCGCCGACGTTCGACAACACGATCGTCGCGATGGAGCGAAGCGGTGCCCTGCTGCAGCGCACCGGCGCAGTGTTCTCGAATCTGGTCGGCGCGCACACCAACGACACGCTGAACGCCGTGCAGCGCGAATTCGCGCCGAAGGCCGCCGCGCACATCGACGCGATCCTGCTCAACGATGCACTGTTCCAGCGCGTGCAGACGCTGTACGACAAGCGTGCCGAGCTCGGTCTCGACAAGGAAGCGACCCGCCTGATCGAGCGCTACCACACCGATTTCGTCCGTGCCGGCGCCAAGCTGTCGGCCGCAGACAAGGAAGCACTGAAGAAGATCAATGGCGAACTGGCCAGCCTGCAGAGCGCGTTCGGCCAGAACGTGCTGAAAGGCACCAATGCGACGGCGCTGCTGGTCGATACCCGCGAGGAACTGGCCGGACTGTCCGACGCCCGGATCGCTGCTGCCGCAGCCGCGGCGAAGGACGCCGGTCACGAGGGCAAGTTCCTGATCGCGCTGCAGAACACGTCGCAGCAGCCGCCGCTGGCCTCGCTGACCCACCGCGGCACCCGCGAGCGTCTGTTCAAGGCCTCGATCGGCCGCGGCAGCAGCGGTGGCGAGTTCGACAATCGCGACAACGCGGTCAGGACGGCGAAGCTGCGTGCCGAGCGCGCTCGCCTGCTCGGCTATCCGACCCATGCGGCCTACCAGCTCGAGGACCAGACCGCAAAGACCACCGACGCGGTCAACAAGCTGCTCGGCGAGCTGGCCCCGGCCGCCGCCGCCAACGCGCGCAGGGAAGCGGCCGATCTGCAGGCGATCATCGATGGCGAAGGCGGCGACTTCCAACTGGCCGGATGGGACTGGGATTTCTATGCCGGCAAGCTGCGCCAGCAGCGCTACGCCTTCGACGAAGACCAGTTGAAGCCGTACTTCGAACTCAACAGCGTGATCGAGAACGGCGTCTTCCATGCCGCCAACAAGCTGTACGGGCTGACCTTCAAGGAACGCAAGGACCTGCCGGTCTACCACCCGGACGTCCGCGTCTGGGAAGTGTTCGACGCCGATGGCCAGCCGCTCGCACTGTTCCTCGGCGACTACTACGCACGGTCCTCGAAGCGGGGCGGCGCGTGGATGAATGCCTACGTCTCGCAGTCGGGCCTGCGCGGCACCAAGCCGGTGGTAGCGAACCACCTGAACATTCCGAAGCCGCTGTCCGGCCAGCCGACCCTGCTGACGATGGATGAAGTCGGCACCGCGTTCCACGAATTCGGCCACGCGCTGCACGGCATGTTCTCGAACGTGACCTACCCGCGCTTCTCCGGCACCCAGGTGCCGCGCGACTTCGTCGAATACCCGTCGCAGGTCAATGAGATGTGGGCGACCTGGCCGGAGGTGCTGGCCAACTACGCCAAACACCACGAGACCGGCGAGCCGATCCCGCAGGCGCTGATCGACAAGGTGCAGGCGGCCGACAAGTTCAACCAGGGCTACGCGACCACCGAGTATCTGGCCGCATCGCTGCTCGACCAGCGCTGGCACCAGTTGACTCCCGACACCGTGCCATCCGATGCGCTCACCTTCGAAGCCGCTGCGCTCGCGGATGCCGGCGTCGCGCTGCCGTTCGTGCCGCCGCGTTACCGCAGCACCTACTTCTCGCACATCTTTGCCGGCGGCTATTCGGCCGGCTACTACTCGTACATCTGGAGCGAGGTGCTCGATGCCGACACCGTCGAGTGGTTCAAGGAGCAAGGCGGCCTGAAGCGCGAATCTGGCGACACGTTCCGCAAGGCCCTGCTGTCGCGCGGCGGCAGCGCCGATGCGATGGAACTGTTCGAAGCGTTCCGCGGCCGCCCGCCGCAGATCGGACCGCTGCTGATCCGTCGCGGCCTCGACGAGCCGGTGGTCGACCGCAAGTAGGCCGCTCCGCGGCTGCTGCACCGGAACGGCCGCCCGCGAGGCGGCCGTTCCGTTTCCGGCCGAACGGTGCATCACGCCGCCGTGCAGCGGCCAGGACTGTCTATCCCCTGCTCCGTTGCCGCGATCCCGAGGCCAGCCCGATCGCCCCGGCGACGTTCCGACCAACGGCCGCCACGGCCGAGCGACTCATGGTGTATAAATTGACACCATGAGCACGCCGACCGACCGCCAGCAGGCCATCCTCGATTTCCTGCACGCCCACCGCGCTACGCATGGTCTGCCGCCGACCACCGGCGAACTGGCCGCCGCGTTCGGCATCCAGCTCAATGCGGCCCGCAAGCATCTGCAGGCGCTGGCGGCCAAGGGGTTGATCGAACTGCTTCCGGGCAAGGCACGCGGCATCCGGCTACCGGAACCGGCCCGGGTCGACACGGCCGAGCTGCCACTGGTCGGTCGCGTCGCGGCCGGCGCGCCGATCCTGTCCGAAGGCCATGTCGAAGCCCGTTACGCGATCGATCCGATGCTGTTCCGGCCGCGCGCCGATTTCCTGCTGCGGGTCGAGGGCGACAGCATGATCGATGTCGGCATCCTCGATGGCGACCTGATCGCCGTGCATCGCACGGCGGATGCCCGCGACGGCCAGATCGTCGTCGCCCGGCTCGATGGCGAGATCACCGTCAAACGACTGCAGCACGCCGGCAAGCGACTGTGGCTGCTGCCGGAGAACGCCGCCTACCGGCCGATCGAAGTCCCGCCCGATGCCAGCGACTTCGCGGTCGAAGGCCTGTACGTCGGCTGCATCAGGAGGGCTTGAATGAACCGGAGCCACGCCAGCCCGCGCATGCACGGCATCGCGTCGCCGAGCCTGCACTTCGACGCATGACGCCGGGCAGCGTTCGCCCGCCCCGACTTCCGGCCGAGCCGGGATCTGCCGTGTCGCTGCTTTCGAGTCAGGCGAGAGCAGACGCAACGGATCCCGGCTCAGCCGGAGACCTCGCGTCGGATCGAAGCTTGCAGGGCATCTGCACCGCGGTCACCGATCGCGCCTACCGCACGGCCCACTGACCGTGCCCCGTCATTCCCGCCGGGAGTATTCCGTTCGCCCATGGCTGCCGTCGTCTCCCTCGCTACTGCACTGCGCGATGCCCGGCTGTTCCGTGGCGGTCGTGCGCTGGCCGCGCCACGCGCCGGTCTGCCGAGCGGCATCGACGGCCTCGACACGGTGCTGCCGTGGGGCGGCTTTCCGCGCGGTGCGTTGAGCGAGATCCTGCATGCCGCCGACGGCATCGGCGAGCTGAGCCTGCTGCTGCCGGCATTGCGCCGGCTGATGCGCGACGAGCGTGTCGCCTTCATCGCGCCGCCGTATCTGCCCTACGCACCCGCACTGGCGCAGGTCGGCCTGCCGTTGTCGCACCTGGTCTGGATCGTCGCCGACGACGACCGGATGCTGTGGACTGCCGAGCAATGCCTGCGCGCCGGCTGTCTCGGCGGCGCCCTGCTGTGGAGCCGCACCGGCGACGATCGCACGCTGCGCCGGCTGCAGCTCGCGGCCGAGCACGGCGACGCGCATGCCTGGCTGTTCCGGCCGCTCGAACATGCCGCCAACGCCAGCCCGGCGGCATTGCGGCTGCAGATCGATCGAACCCAGGTGCAGGTGCTCAAATGCCGCGGAGCAGTCGTCCGCGGCAGGTTTGCGCCACCGCCGGCAATGAACCTGTCTCACCCACCGTGATGCGCCGGATGCGCAATGCGCATTCCGTCCGCTGATCCGATGCCGTCATGCTCTGGGCCAGTTTCTTCCTTCCCGACCTGCCGCTCGAAGCCGTGTTCGGTCTCGACGACGCGATCGGCATACCGCGGGCGATCATCGACGGTCCGGTCAACCGGCCGCAGATCGTGCAGGCCGATCCGGCCGCAACGGCAGTCGGCGTCCGCGTCGGTCACGGCCTTGCCGCTGCCCGCGCCTTCGCCGCCACGCTCGACGTGCGACGCCGGCAGCCGCAGGTCGAACGCGACCGACTGTCGACGCTGGCGGCATGGGCCTACGGCTTCAGCAGTCAGGTCGCGATCGAGCCGCCCGATGCGGTGCTGCTCGAAGTCGGAGCCAGCCTGAAGCTGTTCGGTGGCTGGCCGTTGCTCGAACGGCAACTGCGGGCCGGCCTCGCCGAACTCGGCCATCGGCATCACCTGGTCGCCGCTCCGAGCCCGGCCGGCGCGCTGCTGCTGGCACGCGCCGGCCACGATTTTGCGGTGGTCGCCGAGGCGCAATTGCGCAATGCCCTGGCGGCAGTCGCACTGAGCGATTGCGGATTGCCGGCGCGCACCGTCCGCTCGCTGCATGCGGTCGGCTGGCGGCGGCTCGATGCCCTGCTGCGGGCGCCACGCGCCGAACTGGCCCGGCGATTCGACCCGGAACTGCCCGGCTGGCTCGACCGCCTGCTCGGCAGCGCCGCCGATCCGCGCCCGCTGTATCGGCCACCGGATCGCTTCGAACGCCTGATCGACTTCGATGCCGCGCTCGAAAGTCTCGAGGCGCTGGCGTTTCCGCTGCGACGGTTGTGCCAGGAACTGGCCGCCTACCTGCAGGCACGCGATGGCGGCGTGCAGCATTTCGTGCTGCGGATCGGCCACGACGACGTGCCGGCGACCGACGTCGAAATCGGCCTGCGGCTGACCCAGCGCGACCCGCAGCCGTTGTTCGAGGCCGCCCGCGGCCGGCTCGAGCGCGTCGCCCTGCCCGGCCCGGTGCGCAGTCTCGGCCTGTGCGCCGACCATCTGCCGGCCTTCATTCCGGAACGTCGCGGCCTGTTCGACCCGACACCGCGCGGCCAGCTCGGCTGGCCGGAACTGCAGGAACGGCTGCGCGCACGGCTCGGTGACGATGCCGTCCGCACGCTGCGGCTGCATTCCGACCATCGTCCCGAACGCGCCTGGCGCAGCCTGCACCACGGCACCGAACGGCCAGCGGTGGTCGCTCCGCCAGGTGCCGCCCGCCCGCTGTGGTTGCTGCCCCGCCCGCAACCGCTGCGACAACCGATCGTCCGCGTGCTGACCGATCCGGAGCGGATCGAGAGCGGCTGGTGGGACGATGCCGACGTCCGTCGCGACTACGTCGTCGCCGAACTGGCCGATGGCCAGCGCGCCTGGCTGTATCGCGAGGCCGGCAACCGCGGCGGCTGGATGCTGCACGGCTGGTTCGCATGAGTCGCGAACCGACCACCCGACGACCGGGCGGACCGGAAACACCGCACAGGCGCGCGCTGCGCACAGTGCCGGCGACCGACGATCCGTTTGCCGTCGCCCCCGCGGAGGCGGGGGGCCAGTGCCGTGCTGCCGGTTCAAGTCGCTGCCCCCCCGCCTTCGCGGGGGCGACGAACAAGGACAAGGCGGTGATGAAGCCGCCGTCGTGTGCCCCCGGACAGCAGCGGGCGAACGCCGGGATCCCTCCTGATCCTGCTTTCGAAACAACCAGTGGCTCGAAAAGCGGAATCCAGGCAAGACCACCGGCAGCGCGCTACGCCGAGCTGCACTGCCTGTCGAACTTCAGTTTCCTGCGTGGCGCATCGAGCGCCGACGAACTGTTCGAACGGGCCGCCCGGCTCGGCTACTCGGCGCTGGCGATCACCGACGAATGTTCGCTGGCCGGCATCGTCCGCGCACTCGAAGCGAGCGAACTGCACGGCGTGGCGCTGATCGTCGGCAGCGAGATCCGCTTCGCCGACGGATTGAAGCTGGTGCTGCTGTGCGAATCGCAGAACGGCTACACGCGCCTGTGCGAACTGATCACGCGCGGGCGGCGGGCCGCGGACAAGGGCCGGTATCGGCTGCAGCGAAGCGATCTCGAGGCGATCGGCACCGACGGTCTGCTGGCATTGTGGGTGGCGGAAGCTGCATCGACGGCAGCGTCAGGTCAGCCTGCGATCAAGCCGGCCGGTCGACCGCGATCGAAACGGGCCATCGCGGCTCAAGCCGCCCCCGCAGAGCGGCGTCGCCCCGCCTCTGCAGCGGCCGCATCGGCCTCAGCCGCGACACCCGCCACAGGATCAGCTTCAGCCGAACATTCCCTGATACCGGCTTCAACCGCGACCTCTTTCGAAGCCACCTCAGCCTCTCCCGACCACAGCTCGCCCCCTGCCCTCGCCACCACCACCCGCTGGCTGCAAGCCCTGTTCCCCGATCGCCTGTGGCTCGCCGTCGAACTGCACCGCGACGGCCGCGACGCGCTCCGCTTGAACGACCTGTCGGCGCTCGGCCGCCGGCACGACATCCCGCTGGTCGCCGCCGGCGACGTGCACATGCACGTCCGTCGCCGCCGCGCGCTGCAGGACGCGGTGACCGCGATCCGGTTGAACACGACCGTCGCCGATGCCGGCCACGCGCTGTTTCCGAACGGCGAGCGGCATCTGCGGACGATCGATGCGCTGCAATCGCTGTACCCGCCGGCCCTGCTGGCCGAATCGGTCGCGATCGCCGGACGCTGCCGCTTCTCGCTGCGCAGCCTTCGCTACGAATATCCACACGAACTGGTGCCGGCCGGCTGCACGCCGAGCGCACACCTGCGCACACTGACCGAACAGGGCGCTGCACGCCGCTGGCCCGACGGCGTGCCGGCCGATGCGCGCGAGCTGATCGACAAGGAACTCGCGCTGATCGCCGAACTCGGCTACGAAGCCTTCTTCCTGACAGTGCACGACATCGTCGGCTGGGCGACGTCGCAGGGCATCCTGTGCCAGGGCCGCGGCTCGGCCGCCAACTCGGTGGTCTGCTACTGCCTCGGCATCACCGCGGTCGGACCGGACCGCATCCACATGCTGTTCGAACGCTTCATATCGAAGGAGCGCAACGAGCCGCCGGACATCGACGTCGATTTCGAGCACGAACGGCGCGAGGAAGTGATCCAGTACATCTACCGCAAGTACGGCCGCCACCGCGCGGCGCTGGCGGCGACCGTGATCAGCTACCGGACCCGCTCGGCGGCCCGCGATCTCGGCCGTGCGCTCGGCTTCTCCGAGGACCAGCTCGAACAGCTCGCGCTGGCGTTTGCACGCGGCAACAGTGGCATCGAGCGCAGCGCGCTGCTTGCCGAGTACGGCTTCGACCTTGATGCACCGCCGATCCGCCGCTTCCTGATCCTGCTCGATGAGCTGCGCGGTTTTCCGCGCCACCTGTCGCAGCATGTCGGCGGCTTCGTGATTTCCGAGCATCCGCTGTCGCGCCTCGTGCCGGTCGAAAACGCAGCAATGGCCGAACGCACGATCATCCAGTGGGACAAGGACGACCTCGAAACGCTCGGCCTGCTGAAGGTCGACTGCCTCGCGCTCGGCATGCTGTCGTGCCTGCGCCGCTGCATGGACCTCGTGCAGCGGCATCGCGGCATCCGCCACGCGCTGGCATCGATTCCGGAAGGCGATCCGGCGACCTACGCAATGATCCAGCGCGGCGACACGCTCGGCGTGTTCCAGATCGAATCGCGCGCACAGATGGCGATGCTGCCGCGGATGAAACCGGCCAACTTCTACGACCTGGTGATCGAGGTCGCGATCGTGCGTCCCGGTCCGATCCAGGGCGACATGGTGCATCCGTATCTGCGCCGCCGCTGCGGCGAGGAACCGGTCGTGTTCGCATCGAAGGATCTCGAGGCGGTGCTCGGCCGCACGCTCGGCGTACCGATCTTCCAGGAACAGGTCATGCACCTGGCGATCGTCGCCGCCGGCTTCACGCCCGGCGAGGCCGATCAGTTGCGCCGCTCGATGGCGGCCTGGCAGCGCCGCGGTGGCATCGAGAAGTGGTACCAGCGGATCGTCGACGGCATGCTCGAACGCGGCTACGAACGCGAGTTCGCCGAACGCATCTTCGAACAGATCAAGGGTTTCGCCAGCTACGGCTTTCCCGAATCGCACGCGGCAAGCTTCGCACTGCTGGCGTACGTGTCGTCGTGGCTGCGCTGCCACGAGCCAGCCGCCTATGCCTGCGCGCTGCTCAACGCCCAGCCGATGGGCTTCTACGCCCCGGCCCAGATCGTCGCCGATGCCCGCCGGCACGGCGTCGACGTGCGGCCGGTCGATGTGCTCGCCAGCGACTGGGACTGCACGCTGGAAGACCGGGCTTCCGCAGCGCGCACCCAACTGCCGACGAACCACCGCATCACGACGATCGCGTCTCCCGCAACAGCACCTGCAGCGATCCCCGCCCCTGCGCGAACACCTCCGGCCACGACACCGACCGTGGCAGCACTTCCCGCGGCCACATCCCCCATACGAGCAGCTTCCACCACAGCGCCCACAGCGCCCCCTGTGCTGGCAGCTTCCACGACCGCTCCCCCGGTGGGAGCGGCTGCAGCCGCGATCTTCTCCGTCCCCGCCGCTGCAAGACGAACACATCAGCCGACCGCGAATCGAATCGCTGCCGGATCGCCTCCACCGCTCGCGCTGCGGCTCGGCCTGCGCCAGATCCGCGGCATCAGCGAGGACTGTGCCCAGCGCATCGCCGCCGCGCGCGCGCAGCGACCATTCCGCGATGTCGCCGACCTCGTCGCACGCGCCCGGCTCGACCGCGATGAACGCGAACGGCTCGCCGCAGCCGGTGCCCTGCGCCGCCTCGCCGGCCACCGGCATCGCGCATTCTGGGCGGTGGCCGGCAGCGATGCCCCGGCCGCGTTGCTCGAAGGCGCGCGGATCGCCGAAGAACGCGTCACCCTGCCGCTGCCGAGTGCCGTCGCCGACATGCAGGCCGACTACGCCAGCACCGGACTCTCTCTTGCAATGCACCCGCTGCAGGTGATCCGCGCGCAACTTGCGAAACGGCGCTACCGCAGCGCTCGCGAACTGGAATGCTGTCGCGACGGCATGCCGGTCCGCGCCGCCGGGCTGGTCACGCTGCGCCAACGACCGGACACCGCCAGCGGCGTCACCTTCATCACGCTGGAAGACGAAACCGGCATGATGAACCTGATCGTATGGCGACAGGTCGCAGAACAGCAGCGCCGCGAACTGCTCGAATCCCGACTGCTCGGCGTCGACGCAGTGCTGCAGGCACACCATGGCGTCCGCCACCTGGTCGTGCGCCGACTGCACGACCTGACCGCGATGCTCGACGGCCTCGACGTCCGCTCCCGGGACTTCCACTAGCCGCACAAGCGAACCCGCCCGACACGGCCGCGTGCTGTACGCAGCAACAACTCCGCCGCAGTTCCATTGCAGCAGCCCCCCGCAGCCCGCCACGGCCCCGCCGATATTGTCCGTTTTGCCCCGCCGTGCGACGATCCCACGGCCCGTCACGAACACCGAAGATTGCGTCGGGATTAGACGTCGGGATTACACGTCACGATCAAGGCAAGCCTATGATGTTTGTACGAATGTTCCAGAACCGACGTCTTTCCTGGCGGTGTTACACGTCAGGATTACGCGTCAGTGCTGACGTCTAATAGTAGTTGGATGGCATTGGAGCGTTCTGTCGCACGCCTGCTTTTGGCTCCGGCGAGATCAAGAGTAGCGGTGCAGTTCGGGTGAAGCGTATCTTGTTCGTCTGCGGCCAGAACAAGCTGAGAAGCCCAACGGCCGAGCATGTCTTCGCGTCGTGGCCAGGTGTCGAGACCGCGTCGGCCGGTTTGAAGAACGAAGCGGAGTTTCCGGTGTGCCCTGAGCTCCTCGCTTGGGCCGACGTCATTTTCGTCATGGAGCGGTCGCATCGGGCTAAACTCGCACAAGGGTTCCGCAAGCACCTTGGCGGCAAGCGGGTGATCTGCCTTGAGGTGCCGGACAAGTTCAGCTACATGCAGCCTGAGTTGGTCAGCCTTCTAGAAGCTCGGGTTGCGCCTCATCTTCCAGCCAAGTAGGTCTCCCGGTGCTGCCATCCAACTATGCGTTCAAGCGGACTGCGGGGACATTCCATGAGTTTCCTGACGTTCTGTCGGCCCGCGGCCGCTTAACGCGGCGTTAGATCGCAATGGATCCGTCTGTCGTACAGTCCGCAAAGCTTTTCCTCATCTCGGCCCTCGGCCTTTCAAAGGATGCCCTGCACATATCAGTAGGTCTGGCCGCATTCTTTCTGGCCGCCATACTGCTTCGCAAGCCATTGCAGTCAGTGCTACCCATCACTGTGGTTGTAATAGTTGCGCTCACTGGCGAGGCAGTAGATGCTATCGATGACCTTGCATCTATTGGCTATTGGCGGTGGGCGGCAAGCCTACACGACATTGTCGTCACAATATTTTGGCCGGCAGTAGTTTTTACTCTGGCACGTTTCGGCGTTATTGGTCGAGGGCGTGGCGGTGCAATCTAACTATGCGTTCAAGCGGACAGCGGGGACAGGCCATGGTGTTTCTGATGCTCTTTCGGCCCGCTGCCGCTTAACGCGGCGTTAGATGTGCCTGCAGCCACTCTGCGTATCCCCCGAGCCGCATCTTAGCGTAGCGTCCATGCAAGAACCGAACATCAAGCTTCAGTTGATCTCCATGGTCCCGCTCTATTTGTCGTTTGCGTATGCGGCATTGGGCGCGGCGTTCTTTCTCATTCGCAGGGAAGTTGGTCCAAGGCTGCTACTTCTCTCAGCGCTGGGGTTCCTGTATTGCTCGGCGGCAGAGGGTCTCGGCTTCATTTCCCAGTACATAGCAGCCGAGCATTCGGCTAGTCTGGGCTTGGATACCTCGGGGTCTCCTTTGCTGGTCGCCATTCTCCTCCGAGAGGCGGTCTTGCTCACCGCGTCGGTTCTGGTGCTTGTAGCGGCGTTCCGGTTCACGCGTGGCACATCTAACTATGCGTTCAAGCGGACTGCGGAGACACACCATCGTGTTTCCTGATGCTCTGTCGTGCCGCAGCCGCTTAACGCGTCGTTAGCCTTCGCTGGAGGATGCATGGAGTTTCTGAAGATTGCTTTCACCGCGTTTCAACTATTCGTCGCCGCGCTTTTTGTTTTGATTTTTCTTCGCTTCGTGTTTCCGGGGAATGAAAGCGGTTGGGTGGATCGCGCCCTTAAGGCAATGCTCAACACCGTCAACGTTTCGCCCGAGATCGTTGCAGCGACCTGGAATCTCACCACGTCCCTTGCATACCTTTCGGGCATGCTGCTCGTTGTCTTTCTTCTGCTCGTTGGTGCTTTTCTGTTCGGTTACACAGCGGCAACAGAGTTCGGTTACGTCAACGAACTGCTCGCCTCCTACTACGTCCCGCTGTCACGAATCGCTAGCAGTCCGGTCGCGTGGGCGGGCGCCACCACCGCAGTGGGGTGTACCGTCGCGATCGGCCACATGAAGAATCTGAATATGCAGCGCGAAAAGACCCGCCTTGATTTCATCAAGCACGAACGAGAAGAACACGAGGCTCGGGAGCGGCAAAGAATGGAGCGGTTGGGCCTTCACCGTGGCGAAGGCTAACTATGCGTTCAAGCGGACTGCGGGGAGAGACCATCGTGTTTCCTGATGTTGTATCGGCCCGCTGCCGCTTAACGCGGCGTTGGGTATCATGGTGAAGTTTGTCGCAATCGTAGGCACAGATCATTGGCCCCAGTGTGGCAAGCATTGCGAGGGCGAGATCAGCCCACAGAACCTTCAGGCAACGCTGACTCAGCTTGCTCAGGCGCACAAAGTGGACGCCGTTGCTGAGGAGATGAATTTTGAAGGCCTCGCCTGTTACGGATCGGAGCGCTCAGTATTGCAGGATGTCGCAGTTCTCCTCGACCTACCCGGTGCGCGTCAAGATAGTTGTCGCCTCCGTCACGCAGCTTTTCGCTTACTCCACTCCTGAGTTCGATCCTCCGCGCGCGTCGCGGCCAGCGAGTCCAGCTCG
>JAWLBY010000007.1:0-5905 GCA_041687455.1 Lysobacteraceae bacterium
GTCTGGAAGTGAGTTGGCGCTCAGGGGTTTAACCCCGAACTCCAGACATCGCAACACTTTCGTGAGGCGCGCGCGGATTTTCCCCGGACAGCAGTGGGCTTTCGCCGGGATGACGGTGTCGCGAGATCCTGCGTCGGCCATTTTCCCGGGGCCGCAGGGGCCGAAATCCGGAGTGCAGGTGCTGGCGATGAGGGCTCATGGACCGGATCATCCCGGTTTGCGCCGGTTTGCGCCGGTTTGGCGGCTGCTTCACGAAGCACCCGCCGGCCGACGAAGCTGACACCGAATCCCGAATCCCGAATCCCGAATCCCGAATCCCGAATCCCGAATCCCGAATCCCCATTCCCCATTCCCCATTCCCCATTCCCCATTCCCCATTCCCCATTCCCCATTCCCCATTCCCCATTCCCCATTCCCCATTCCGACCATGACCGAACGACACTGCATCAGCGAAACCGACGGCGACTACCGCGTGATCCGGCTCGGCGGCGAGGTTGACATGTCCTGGTCGCAGGACGTCCGCCGCGCAGTGCTCGATGCGCTCGGGCAGTCGGACAAGGTCGCGATCAACCTGGCCGGCGTCAGCTACATCGACTCGTCCGGCATTGCCGCGCTGGTCGAGGGCTTCCAGCTCGCCCGCGGCCGCGGCCAGAGCTTCGTGCTGGTCGAGCCGAGCGACGCGGTGCTGGCGGTGCTGAAGCTGGCCCGGCTCGACCGCGTGTTCACGCTGCGCGAGCAGCTCGGCGGCTGACCGTGGACGCAGTGCTGCAGCCGATCGAAAGGCTCGGTCGCAGAACCGTGCAGGCGCTGGCCGATCTCGGCTACGCCGGCATGCTGCTGCTGGAAAGCCTGTGGTTCCTGCTGGTCGGCTGGCGGATCGGCCAGCCGGTCCGGATCCGGATGGTGTTCGAGCAGATGCGCCAGGTCGGCGTCGACGCGATTCCGATCGTATCGATGCTGTCGCTGACGATCGGCGTCATGCTCGGTATCCAGTTCATCGCCGCGCTGTCGGAGTTCGGCGCCGAGAGCCAGGTCATCGTCGCGACGGCGAAGTCGATCACCCGCGAGTTCGGCGCACTGATCACCGGCATCGTCGTCGCCGGCCGCTCCGGCTCGGCGTTCGCGGCGCGAATCGGCTCGATGACGGTGTCGCAGGAAATTGATGCGTTGGCCGTGCTCGGCATCGAACCGGTCCGCTATCTGGTCGCTCCGGCGCTGGTCGCGATGCTGATCATGCTGCCGGTGCTGACCATGCTGGCCGACTTCGTCGCCGTACTCGGCGCCGGCCTGTATTCGAGCGGCTCGCTCGACATGAGCCTCGCGGCCTACCTCAATGCCACGATGCAGCAACTGACCCCGCGCGACCTGTGGGAGGGGCTGTCGAAATCGGTGGTGTTCGCGGCACTGATCACGCTGATCGGCGTCTCGACCGGCTTCTCGGTCAGCGGTGGCGCCGAAGGCGTCGGCCGCGCGACGACCCGCGCCGTCGTGCTGTCGATCAGCGCGCTGGTGGTGGCGGACATGCTGTTCTCGTTTTTCCTGAATCGGTGACGGACCGTGATTCGGGATTCGGGATTCGGGATTCGTTCGAGCTGGCCATCGCAGTGTGCCGATTCGCGCTCGAGGCTCGCGATGACGAGCAAGGGCGCATCATCTCGCTGGAACGTCGGGAGCTCGCCGCTGTGACCCATCCCGAATCCCGAATCCCGAATCCCGGCTCTGCAGCGCCCAGCGCTGCAGAGCCCATCATCGACGTCCACGGCCTCGAGGCCTACTACGGCCGGCGGCGGATCCTGCACGGGGTCGACTTCCGGGTCATGCCGGGCGAGATCCGGGTGATCATGGGCGGGTCGGGTTCAGGCAAGAGCACCTTGCTGCGCCATCTGCTCGGCTTGCAGCGGCCGGCGCGCGGCCACGTGCGCGTGCTCGGCTGCGAGCTGGAGAAGGCGTCGCCGGCCGAGCTGCTGGCGCTGCGGCGGCAGATGGGGGTCAGTTTCCAGGGCGGGGCGCTGTTCACGTCGATGACGGTTGGCGACAACGTCGCGCTACCGCTGCGCGAGCACACCGACCTGGACGAGAACACGGTCCGGATCATGAGCCGGCTGAAGCTCGAGGTGGTCAATCTCGGCGGCTTCGGCGACCTGATGCCGAGCCAGTTGTCCGGCGGCATGGTCAAGCGCGCCGCGCTGGCGCGGGCGATCGTGATGGACCCGAAGCTGCTGTTCTTCGACGAACCGTCGGCCGGCCTCGATCCGGTCGTATCGGCCGAACTCGACGAACTGATCCTGCAACTGCGCGATGCGATGCGGATGAGCATCGTCGTCGTGACCCACGAGCTCGAATCGGCCTTCAAGATCGCCGATACGATCACCGTGCTCGACCACGGCCACGTGCTGCTGACCGGCACCGTCGACGAAGTCCGCGGCAGCGGCAACCAGCGCATCCAGGACCTGCTGAACCGCCGCCCGCGTGAGGTCGAAGTCGATGTCGACGGCTACCTGCGCCGGCTGACCGAGGAGCAGGGGTGATCAGCCGGGAATCGGGAATGGGGGTTCGGGGTTCGGAGAAGCACCTGCCTGCACTCACCCGATCGTCGCGAAGACATTCCGGAGCGTGCCACCTACACTGTCCGACGCACCCGCTGTCACGAATCCCCAATCCCGAATTTCAAATCCCGGCCCTGCGATGAAACGCGACAACGTCAACTACCTGCTGGTCGGCACCGCGGTGCTCGGTGCGCTCGTGTTGCTGCTGGCAACGCTGTTCGCGATCACCGGCCGCGGCGGTGATGCGAGCTCGTACTACGTGCAGTTCGGCAACGTCAGCGGGCTGAACTATGGCGCACCGGTCTATTACGAGGGTTTCCGGATCGGCCAGGTCGGTACGATCGAGCCGCTGCGCGAGGCCGGCCGCACGCGCTACCGGGTCGAACTCGAAGTGCGTTCGGACTGGATGATTCCGGCTGACAGCATCGCGCAGCGGCAGGCGTCCGGCCTGCTCGCCGACATGGCGATCGGCATCCGCGAAGGCCGCAGCAGCGAGCCGCTGGCGGCCGGCGGCGAGCTGACCGGCATGGACGGCGGCGACGTGTTCTCGGCGATGAACGACCTCGCCGCCGAACTGACGATCCTGACCCGCGAGCAGTTGCGGCCGCTGATCGACACGCTGTCGACCCGGCTCGATTCGATCGCCGGCACGCTCGACGAAGGCATGCCGGCGCTGGTGCTCGAATCGCGCTCGCTGCTGGAGCGGCTGAATCGCGCCGCCGGCGGTCTCGAAGACGTGCTGGCCAAGCCGAACCGCGATGCGATCGCGAACACGCTGCGTGACGTGCAGACGGTCGCATCCGAGCTGAAATCGACCCAGCAGCGCGCCGACCAGTTGCTCGGATCGCTGACCGACACGGTCGGCGAGAACCGGCCGGCGCTGCGACAGTCGGTACTCGATCTCGAGCGTACGATCGGCGTGATCGCCGAGCGGATCGACTCGATCACCCATCATCTGGAATCGTCGAGCCGCAACATCGACGAGTTCAGTCGCGAGATCCGTCGCAGCCCGAACCGGCTGCTGTTCACGCCGCCGGCCGACCAGGTGGAGCAATGAGCATGCGCATCGCGTCGTGGACCTTGCCGATCGTCCTGCTGACTGCATTGCTGGCCGGCTGTGCCGGCGCGCCCGGGATTCCGGATTCGAGCTACTTCCGACTGCCGGCGCGGCAGACCGAGGCGATCGCTTCGACACCGCCGCTGAGCGCGCCGGTCGAGATTGAGCCGTTCCTCGCCGACGGCGTGCACTCCGACCAGGCGATCCTGTACAGCCTCGATCCGGAAGGCCAGCAACTGCGCGCGTATCACTACCAGTTGTGGGTCGACCCGCCGACCCGGATGCTGCAGCGGCGGCTGATTGGCACGCTGCGCGATGCCAATGTCGCAGCGGTGGTCGCGGCACGGCTGCCGGCGCGCGACGAGCGCTGGCGCATCCGCGGCCAGATCGAAGCGTTCGAACGGATCCGCCGCGACGATGGCTGGCATGTTCAGGTGGCGCTGCAGTTGCGGGCCGATCATGGCAACGAGGCGGTGCCGCGGCTGCTGCGCGACTATCGCGAGTTGCGGCCGGCAGGCGGCGATTCGATCACCGACGCGGTGCGCGCGATCGGCGCCGCGGTCGATGCGATCTACGCGCAGTTCGTCGCCGAACTGGTGCGGGTCGCCGATCGCCCCGCACCGGTGGCCGAGCGGGCCCGCGACTGACAGGCAACGAGGGACGATCGATGTTCGACGCCACGCGCGCGCGGCTGCTGGAGGCAATGGGCTACCAGGTGCTGGTCCGGGCCGATGCGGCCGCCGCGGCGCCGGCGCAGGCCGCTGCCGAAGCTTCCGCGACGCGCTCGGCGGCGCCCGTCGATCCGGCGCCGGTGCATCGCGCCGCGCCGGTCATCGCGTCGACCGATCGGCTCTGGAACGCGCTGCTCGTGGCCGGCGCGATGGATCCGCTGCGTGCCGAGGCCAATGGCCTGCGGCTGACCAGCAACGGCGTCGCGGTCGAGTACGTCCGCGACGAGCTTTGGATAGATCCGCAGGCACTGCGTCGCGATCCGGGTGCCAAGCGTGCGCTGTGGAAGGCGCTGCGCAGCCTGCGCCGCGCCGAACTGGCCCGGCGTCGATGAGCGCCGAGCTGCAACAGTACGTTGCAGCGTCGGCCCCGCGCGTCCGCGCGATGCAGGAGAACGACCTCGATCGGGTCGCCGAGATCGAAGCCGAGGCCTATCCCTATCCGTGGACCTTGGGCATCTTCCGCGACTGCCTGCGCGCCGGCTACGGCTGCTGGGTACTCGAGCGTGACGGTCTGCTGCTCGGCTACGGCGTGCTCAGTGCCGGCGCCGGCGAAGCCCACGTGCTGAACGTCTGCGTCAGCCCGCAGTTCCAGGGCGAAGGGCACGGTCGCCACCTGATGCGTCGGCTGATCGACCTCGCGCGCTGGCAACGCGCCGATCGGCTGTATCTGGAGGTGCGGCCGTCCAACCACCGCGCGATCGCGCTGTACGAATCGCTCGGTTTTCGCCACATCGGCCGTCGCCCGAAGTACTACCCGGCGCCGGACGGCCGCGAGGACGCGCTGGTGATGGCGCGCGACCTGGACGTCGAGCGCAGTTGAGGATCAGCCGGGGCGCGGCGTGAACATCTTCGCCGCCCGCGCCGCCGGCCGCGCCGCGAGCCGCTTGCGGTAGTCGAGCAGGGCCGGCATGTCATCGAGCACGCGGATCAGGTACAGCAACTGCACCGCGTGGCCGAGCACGATGTCGGGCAGCAGGAAGCGCTCGCCGAGCAGGTAATCGTTGCGCTCGAGATGGCGGGCGAGCTGCACCAGCAGCGGCAGCAGCTCGGCCTGCGCCTCCTTCCGGCGTTCCTCGTCGGGCGCCAGCGCGGCGTAACGGAACACCCGGAATGCGGCCGCGTCGAAGGTCGCCGCGGCGAAGAACAGCCACGACAGGTACTCGGCGCGCTGCGGCGCCGCCAATGGCACGGCCAGCCCTTTCTCCGGATGCTGCTCGGCCAGCGACTGGCAGATCGCAGCCGACTCCCAGCGTGTATTGCCGTCGATCTCGATTGCCGGCACCAGGCCGAACGGATGTCGGCCGAGATGCGGGAAGCGCCGGTGCTCGCCGCCGGCGTAGTCGAGCTTGCGTTCGTCGATCTCGATACCGAGTTCGTGGGCGAGCCAGCGCACCCGGCCGCCGCGGTCGAACGGCACGAAGCTGTACAGCGTGAGGCGCTTCGACATGCGTGTGGTTTCCCCCGGACACGTTGTCCGAGGATTCTCGCCTGCCGCGCCGGTTTGCCTCAACCGCGATGGTCGGGCGCCGGCCCGCGCCGTGGCCCTGCAGGAGGGGCGGTCTCAACCGGAT
>JAWLBY010000007.1:6005-185787 GCA_041687455.1 Lysobacteraceae bacterium
GGGGCTGAAGCCCCTCCTACAGAGCTAGTCTCAGGTGTTCGCGAGGCGCTCGGCCTGTTGCTGCAGCGCGGCCAGTTCGGCCGAGAAGTCGGCCAGCCGTTGCCGCTCCTGCTCGACGACGGCGGCCGGTGCATTGGCGACGAAATTGTCGTCCGAGGATTCTCGCCTGCCGCGCCGGTTTGCCTCAACCGCGATGGTCGGGCGCCGGCCCGCGCCGTGGCCCTGCAGGAGGGGCGGTCTCAACCGGATCGCCTCCTCAACCGCGTGGCCCTGTAGGAGGGGCTTCAGCCCCGACCGTATCGCCTGATCCTGCCGTGTCGGCAGGGTGAGTCCTGCGGTCGGGGCTGAAGCCCCTCCTACAGAGCTAGTCTCAGGTGTTCGCGAGGCGCTCGGCCTGTTGCTGCAGCGCGGCCAGTTCGGCCGAGAAGTCGGCCAGCCGCTGGCGCTCCTGTTCGACCACGGCGGCCGGCGCGTTGGCGACGAAGTTGTCGTTGCCGAGCTTGCCGTTGCACTTGCCGATCTCGCCTTCAACGCGCCTGATCTCCTTCGCCAGCCGCGCGCGTTCGGCATCGAGATCGACCAGCCCGGCCAGCGGGATCAGCAGCGTCAGGTCGCCGATCACGGCGGCGCTGGCGGCCGGCACCGGCTCGCCGGCCTCGAGCCAGCGCTGCGACTGCACGCGGGCGAGGAATCCGATCGAATCGGCGTAGCGCGTTGCCAGCGCGCGATCATCGGCGTTGCCGCCGGACAGCAGCAGTGTGATCTGTTTGCCCGGCGCGAGATTCATCTCGCTGCGCAGCCGGCGCAGGTTCGACACGACTGCCTGCAGCCATTCGATGCCGCGGCTCGCCTCGGCATCGGCAAACGGATACTGCTCCGGTTCCGGATACGCCTGCAGGCTGATGCTGGCACCGGCGACGTCGATGCCGAGCTTCGGCGCGACGTGGTGCCAGATCTCCTCGGTCACGAACGGCACCAGCGGATGCAGCGCGCGCAGCAGCGATTCAAGCACGTGCAGCAGCGTGTGCCGGGTGCTGTCGGCAGCCGCCTTGTCGTCGCCATTCAACGCCGGTTTGGCCAGCTCGACGAACCAGTCGCAGAACTCGTTCCAGGTGAACTCGTACACCGCCTGCGCGATCAGGTCGAACCGGTAGGCGGCGAACTGCGCACGGATCTCGGTGGTCAGCGCGGCGAAGCGCGACAGGATCCAGCGTTCGGCATCGGTCGCCGGTGCGACCGATGCCCGGGATTCGGGATTGGGGACTGGGGATTCGGATGAGCCGGGATTCGCGAGGCTGTTGCTGTTCGCTTTTGCCAATCCCGAATCCGGAATCTCGAATCCCTCGCAATTCATCAGCACGAAACGCGCCGCGTTCCACAGCTTGTTGCAGAAATTCTTGTAGCCCTCGCAGCGGTTCAGGTCGAACTTGATGTCGCGGCCGTGCGTTGCCAGCGACGCGAACGTGAAGCGCAGCGCGTCGGCGCCGAAGGCCGGAATGCCGTCCGGGAATTCCTTGCGGGAGGCCTTCTCGATCTTCGCCGCCATCTGCGGCTGCATCAGCCCGGAGGTGCGCTTGGCGACCAGATCCTCGATGCTGATGCCGTCGATCAGATCGATCGGATCGAGCACGTTGCCCTTCGATTTCGACATCTTCTGGCCGTGGCTGTCGCGCACCAGGCCGGTGATGTAGACGTCGCGGAACGGCACTTCGCCGGTGAAGTGGTCGGTCATCATGATCATCCGGGCGACCCAGAAGAAGATGATGTCGAAGCCGGTGACCAGCACCGAGGTCGGCAGGTAGCGCTCGAAGCCGTAGGCCTGCATGTCGGTCGGGTTCGGCCAGCCCATCGTCGAGTGCGCCCACAGCGCAGACGAGAACCAGGTTTCGAGCACGTCGTCGTCGCGACGCAGCGAAACCTCTGCGGCGATGGCGTGCTTCTCGCGCACTTCGGCTTCGTCGCGGCCGACGTAGATCGCGCCGGCATCGTCGTACCAGGCCGGGATCCGGTGGCCCCACCAGAGCTGCCGGCTGATGCACCAGTCCTGGATGTTCGCCATCCAGTGGCGATAGGTGTTGATCCAGTTGGCCGGCACGAAGCGCACCTTGCCCGATTCGACCAGTTCGAGGCCGCGGCGGCCGAGTTCGTCCATCTTCACGAACCACTGGTCGGTCAGGTACGGCTCGATGATCTGGCCGGTACGGTCGCCGCGCGGCACCTGCAGCTTGTGCGGCTTCTCCTCGACCAGCAGGCCGAGCGCGGCGAGCTCCTCGAGCACGAGCCGACGTGCCTCGAAGCGATCGAGGCCGCTGAATCTTGACGGCGCGTTGTCGTTGATCGTCGCGTCCGGCGTGAAGATGTTGATCAGCGGAAGCTGGTGACGCTGTCCGACCGCGTAGTCGTTGAAGTCGTGCGCCGGCGTGACCTTGACCACGCCGGTGCCGAACTCGCGATCGACGTAGTCGTCGGCGATGACCGGGATCTCGCGGTCGGACAGTGGCAGCCGCACGGTCTTGCCGATCAGCGACGCGTAGCGCTCGTCGTCCGGATGCACCATCACTGCGGTGTCGCCGAGCATCGTTTCCGGGCGGGTCGTCGCGACCACCACCTGGCCGCTGCCGTCGGCCAGCGGGTAGGCGATCGACCACAGCTTGCCGTCCTCCTCCTCGCTGACGACCTCGAGGTCGGAGATCGCGGTCTTCAGCACCGGATCCCAGTTGACCAGCCGTTGCCCCCGATAGATCAGGCCTTCCTCGTGCAGCCGGACGAAGGTTTCGACGACCGCGCGGGACAGGCCCTGGTCCATCGTGAAGCGCTCGCGCGACCAGTCGCCGGAAGCGCCGAGCCGTCGCATCTGCCGGGTGATCGTGCTGCCGGATTCCTCCTTCCACTGCCACACGCGATCGATGAAGCCGTCGCGGCCGAGGCCGTCGCGGGTCAGTCCCTCACGGGCGATGTTGCGCGCCACGACCATCTCGGTGGCGATGCCGGCGTGGTCGGTGCCGACCTGCCACAGCGTGTCGAAGCCGCGCATCCGGTGGTAGCGGATCAGCGCATCCATCAGCGTGTGCTGGAACGCATGGCCCATGTGCAGCGTGCCGGTCACGTTCGGCGGCGGCAGCAGGATCGTGTACGGCTCGCCCTTGCCCGACGGCCGGAAGCAGCCGGTCGCTTCCCAGTGCTGGTACCAGCGGGTCTCGAGGGTGGCGGGTTCGAAGGATTTGTCCATGGGGGAGCCGGGATTCGGGATTGGGGATTCGGGATTCGGTGGGAGCGGGCTGCGGCAGGCTGCAGCGCGTCGCTCGTGCTCGTCATCCCGGCGGAAGCCGGGATCCATTTTCGTTGTCGCCGTTCGCGGGCGCACTCAACGGCACAATGGATCCCGGCTTTCGCCGGGATGACGACATCGGGAGCCGGTCGATTCAGGCGGGTCGGGCCAGAGCAGCACTGCTTCAACGAATCCCGAATCCCCAATCCCGAATCCCGGCCCCTCACATATCGTGCTTGAACATCTCGTACCCACGCCCCTGGTAGTCGCGCCAGCGCCGGCGCAGCGGTTCGCGCGCGGCCGGGTCGGCGGGGACGACTTCCAGCACGCGCTCGCAGCGGCCGGCGAAGGCTTCATCGCGCAGGTTGATCACCAGCGGGCGATCGGCGGCGTCGGCGTCCGGCGTCGCCAGCAGCACCGGCGTGATGTCGTCGTCCTCGTCGAGGCCGGCGATCTGGTGCGGGATGTAGGCCTCGTCCTCGAACGCCCACAACTGCTCGTCGAGCGCCTCGGCCTGCTCGGTGTCGCGACACAGGATCAGTGTCGACTTGCCGGTGCCGTGGCAGCGCTTGGCGAGCTCGCAGACCAGCTTCAGCGGGTCATCGGCGAAGCGTGGCTTGCTGATCAGGTAGAAATCCGCTCGAGGCACGTGTCGGCCTTGTACGTCGGAACGACGCCCGCGCTCCGGACGCCATTCGTCCTTCGATACCTCAGGACGAACGGGCCCTCGGCAATCCGGGACTCATCGTTCGCACCGGGAGCCGTTCGTGGTGAGGTATCGAACCACGAGCGGCGGCGTCGGGTTGGTGAGACGCTCCTGCGAATCACCCATCATGAAACACCCATCACGGGGCGCGTCAGGCGCCCCGATCCATCAACCATTGCGTCAGCAGCCCGACCGGCCGGCCGTTCGCCATGCCCTTGCGGCCTTCGTCCCAGGCGCTGCCGGCAATGTCGAGGTGGGCCCAGCGCTGGCCTTCGGCGAAGCGGGCGAGGAAGCAGCCGGCGGTGATCGCGCCGCCCCACTTGTTGCCGATGTTGGCGACGTCGGCGAACGCCGAATCGAGCGCGCTCTGGTAGTCGTCCCAGATCGGCAGCCGCCAGGCGCGGTCGCCGGCGGTCTCGCCGGCGCTCAGCAGCTCGTTGGCGAGGTCGTCGTGCTTGCTCATCAGGCCGGACGCATGCTTGCCGAGCGCGATCACGCAGGCGCCGGTGAGTGTCGCGACGTCAACCAGCGCGGCCGGCTCGAAGCGCTGCGCGTAGGTCAGCGCATCGCACAGGATCAGCCGGCCCTCGGCGTCGGTGTTCAGCACTTCGATGGTCTTGCCGGACATCGACGTCAGCACGTCGCTCGGCCGGTACGAATTGCCGTCCGGCATGTTCTCGACCGCGGCGACGACGACGACCAGGTTCACCGGCAGCTTCGCCTCGACCGCGGCGACGAACGTGCCGAGCACGGTCGCCGCACCGCACATGTCGAACTTCATTTCCTCGATGCCGCCCTGCACCTTGAGGTTCAGGCCGCCGGAATCGAACGTGATGCCCTTGCCGACCAGTACGTAGGGCTTGGCATCGCCGCCGTTGCGGTACTGCAGCACGACCAGCTTCGGCTCGTTGGCGGAACCGCGCGCCACCGCCAGCAACGAACCCATGCCGAGCGTTTCCATCTCGGTTCGGCCGAGCACTTCGCACTGCACGTCGTGCTTGCCGGCGAACTGCCGTGCCACCTCGCCGACATAGGTCGGGTTGCAGATGTTCGGCGGCAGGTTGCCGAGCTCGCGGGCAAAGCGGATGCCTTCGGCGATGCCGCGGGCCTGGTCCAGCACCGGCTGCTGCGCCGGATCGGCCGCCAGCGTCAGCTCGGTCAGCGGTTCACCGTTGCCGTTCTTGCGGGTCGCGGTGTAGCGGTA
Organism: Lysobacteraceae bacterium; assembly: GCA_041687455.1. Lineage (GTDB taxonomy): Bacteria > Pseudomonadota > Gammaproteobacteria > Xanthomonadales > Xanthomonadaceae > JAWLBY01. Next base: position 11,184 of record JAWLBY010000007.1, read on the forward strand.
GTTGGCGTGCTCGGCGGCGAGCAGCGTCTGGTGCAGCGTCCAGGCCGCGTCGCGACCGGCGACCGCCAGTTGCGACAGCGTGCAATGCGCGCGACGGACCGGGCTGCCGCGCAGTGCGCGGAAGGCGTCACCGGCCGCCTTCAGGAAGCGGCCCGGTTCGAGCGGTCCGCTCGGGCCGACCCCGACCAGCAGCACGCGCGCGGCGCTGATGCCGTCGATGCCGAACAGCAGCATCGTGCGACCGGGCTTGCCGGACACGTCACCGCTCTTGACCAGGCCCGCGATCCGGCCGCCGGCGCGCGCGTCGAGCGCGGCGGCCGCGTCGGACAGGCTGCCGTCCTCGAACACGGCGGCGATCACGCAATCGCTGTCGATCTCGGCAGGATGGGAGGTGGCGAGCGCAGAATTCAGCGTCATGGCTTTTCCGGAAGCAGGGGTGGAGGCGATACTGCGGCCGGCGCCGGCGCCGGAGCGGCCCGCGGCGCAGACGCGGAGCCGCCGAGTCTACCAGCCCGGCAGGTGGTTCCGCCCGCCGGAACCGCTCGTTCCGCCCGTTGTTGCCGTCTTCCCGCCGCTTCGAGTCGACCCTTGCGCACCATCGACCGCTACATCCTGCGCGAGCTGCTCGGCAGCTTCGGCGCCAGCCTGACCGTGCTGCTGCTGGCCAGTCTGTCCGGCGTGCTGGTCGACCTGATCGGCAGGATCGCCCGCGGCAAGGTGCCGGCGGCGCTGCTGCTGTCGCAGCTCGGTCTGCGGCTGGTCGACGCGCTGCCGCTGGTGTTGCCGCTGGCGCTGTTCCTCGGCGTGCTGCTCGGCTACAGCCGGCTGTACCGGGACAGCGAAATGGCCGTGCTCGGTTCGGCCGGGCTCGGTCCAAGGCAGTTGCTGCGGCCGCTGCTGGTGCTGACCGTGCCGGTCGTGCTGGCGGTCGGGCTGGTCTCGCTGTGGCTGTCGCCGGCGGCGCTGCGGACCTCGCTGGCGATGATCGAAGCAGCCAACAAGTCGCTGCTGGTGGCCGGGCTCGAGGCGGGTCGCTTCCTCGAACTGCCGGGTCGGCGCAGCGTGATCTATTTCGGCGAGATGAGCGACGACGGCAGCCGCTTCGGCCGGCTGTTCGTGCACTCCGAGCGTGATGGCCGGGTCGACGTGATCACCGCCGAGCGCGGCGAGCTGTTCACCGAAAGCGTCGGCGACGAGCGCTATCTGTCGCTGCACGACGGCTTCCAGATCGAGGGCGTGGTCGGCCAGGACGACTACCGGATGATGCGTTTCGAACGCAACGACATCCGAGTGCCGGAGGCCGAGCAGGCGACCGCCGCGCGCGACGAACTGCTGCTCGACTCGCTGAGCCTGGTGGCGGCGCGCGAGCCGGGGCCGCGGGCCGAACTGCACTGGCGGCTCGCGTCGCCACTGGCGGCGCTCGGCCTCGCGCTGCTGGCATTGCCGCTGGCGCGGACGCCGCCGCGGGCGGCGCGCTACGGCCGCATGCTGCTCGCGCTGCTGGCCTACATCGGTTACATGAACGCGCTGGCGCTCGGACGCGCCGGCATCGCTGGCGGGTTCGTGCCGGCCGTGCTCGGCCTGTGGTGGGTGCATCTGGTCGTGTTCGGTGCCGCCGGCTGGCTGCTGTGGCGTGCGGAGCGGCCGACGCCGCGGCGGGAGGGCGGCGCGTGAGCCGCGCCCTGCTGCGGCGCAGCGACCGCCTGCTGGCCGGCGCGGTGCTGGTTGCGATCGGGCTGGTCTGGCTGGTGCTGGTCGGCTTCGACGGCATCGCCGCGTTCGCCAACGAGATCGACGAGATCGGCGAGGGTGACTACACGGTCGGCAGCGCCATGCTGCATGTGCTGTTCACGCTGCCGCGGCGTGCCTACGAGCTGTTTCCGACCGCGGCCGTGATCGGCACGCTGATCGGCCTCGGCGGACTGGCCGCCACGTCCGAACTGACCGCGTTGCGCGCCGCCGGCCTGTCACGGCTGCGGATCGGTGTCGGCGCCAGCCTGCCGATCGCCGTGCTGACGCTGGCGATGCTGCTGTCGGCCGAGACGGTCGGGCCGTGGGGCGAGCAACGGGCGCAGGCGCTGCAGGTGTCGGCGAAATCGCGCGACCTGGCGGTGGCCCGCTGGTCCGGCCTGTGGGCGCGCGAGGGCGACACCTTCCTCAACGCGCAACAGGGCCGGCTGGTCGGCAAGCCGCCGGACAGTTACGTCGAACTCGACCAGGTGCGCTTGTTCGAGTTCGCCGACAGTGGCCGGTTGCAGGCGCTGTCGCTGGCGCGGCGCGCCGAACACCGGTACGGGCAATGGACGCTTTACGAGGTCCGCCGGACCGAGTTCCACCAGCGCAGCGCGACCAGCACGACGATCGCCGAGCAGCGCTGGGATTCGGCGCTGCAGCCGGAGCTGCTGAGCCAGTCGCTGCGCCGGGCGCGCTACCTGTCGACCGCCGACCTGCGCAGCAACATCGACTACATGCAGCGCAACCGGCTCGACGCCGGCGAATTCGAAACCGCCTACTGGGCGCGCTTCTTCTATCCGATCAACGTGTTCGTGCTGTGCTTCGCGGCCATGCCGTTCGCGTTCGGCACCCTGCGCGACGGCGGATTCGGCAAGCGGGTATTCATCGGCATCGTGTTCGGGCTGGTGTTCTTCCTGCTGCAGCGGGTCGCGGTCGACCTGTCGAACGTCTACCGGCTCGATCCAAGGCTCGGCAACGCGCTGCCGCCGGCGGCGATCGCGCTGGCCGCCTGGTGGCGATTTCGCAGGCAGTTCTGAGCGGCGCGGCAGAGCCGCTACTTCGGGGCTTTCGGCAGACGCACGAAACGGGTCGCCGACGCGATGTCGTGCAGCGTGCGGCGGTCGCGATCGACGATCGACCACAGGAAGCCGAGCCCGCCCGCCAGCAGCGACAGCGTCGCCCAGCCGTAGCGGCGCCAGAGCTGCGGCGTCGATGGCGTGGCGCCGTGTTCGTCGACGACCCGCAGCCGCCACGGCCGCATTCCGATCGTCTGCCCGCCGCGCCGCCACGAGCCGACCGCATACAGGCCGGTGATGAGCCACAGCGCGGCCGCCTGCAGCCAGAATGCCGCGCTCCACGGCGGCACCGGTGTGCCGCCACGCAGCGCCAGCACGATCGCGCTGACCAGCATCCAGATCGCGATCACCGGCAGGCTGTCGTAGACCAGCGCGACGAGACGCCAGCCCGGATGGGCCGGCTCGGCGGAAGGGCGGGGCGTATTCATCGGGCGCGCAGCATACCGTCATGCGCGGCCGGCTTCAGCCGCGGTGCTTTGCGCGGTGGCCGCAAACGAGGAAAGATCGCGGCTGAAGCCGCTTCCGCAGGATCCGACCGAGCCGATGTCGACGCCGAGCCGCCCCCGTACGCCGGCCGAACGCCGCGCCCACGCACTGGCGTTGCCGGCGCTGCCTGCCGCGCAGGCGCAACTGATCGGCGAGTTCGTCGAGCAGGCCTGGGCCGAGAACGGTCTGGCGCGGGCCTCGCAGGACAGCTACCGGCGCGATCTCGAAGGACTGGCGCGCTGGCTGGTCGAGCGTCGTCGCGGCCTGCTCGACTGCGATCGCGCCGACCTGTTCGACTACCTCGGTCTGCGCAGCGGGCTCGGCTACAGCGCGCGCAGCAATGCCCGGCTGCTGTCGTCGCTGCGGGCGTTCTATGCCCGGCAACTGCGGCTCGGCCGGATCGAGGTCGATCCGAGCGCACTGCTGCAGTCGCCCAAGCTCGGCCGACCGCTGCCGAAGGCGTTGTCGGAGAGCCAGGTGGATGCCCTGCTGGCGGCGCCGGACATCGACACCCCGCTCGGCCTGCGCGACCGCGCGATGCTCGAGCTGATGTACGCGGCCGGGTTGCGGGTCAGCGAGCTGGTCGGCATCGTCGGTACCCACGTGAACCTGCGCCAGGGCGTGATCCGCGTGCTCGGCAAGGGCAGCAAGGAGCGGCTGGTGCCGCTCGGCGACGAGGCGCTGCACTGGCTGCAGCGCTATCTCGCCGAGGCCCGGCCACAGCTCGCCGCGCGCAATGCCGGCCCGATGCTGTTCGTCTCGCGCCGCGGCGAAGGGCTCTCGCGGCAGCAGTTCTGGGGTGCGGTCAAGCGGTATGCGGTCAAGGCCGGCATCGACCCGGAGCAGGTCAGTCCGCACAAGCTGCGGCATGCGTTCGCGACCCACCTGCTGAACCACGGCGCCGACCTGCGCGCACTGCAGATGATGCTCGGCCACAGCAGCCTGTCGACGACCCAGATCTACACGCTGGTCGCGCGCGAACAGTTGAAGCGGTTGCATGAGAAGCATCATCCGCGGGGGTGAGCCGACCGGGGCGTGGCCGGCGGTGCGCCGGGTCCGCGATCGAAGCGTGGCTGCGAGGAAATGGCCGTTCGTGCCGAGGTATCGAAGGAGAGCGGCGGTCGGTGGGGTCCGGTGCCCGTTCGTCCTTCGATACCTCAGGACGAACGGGTGGGTAGCGCCCGGAACGTCGGAAGCCACAAGGCCACAAAGCCGGAACGCCGGAAAGCCGGAAAGCCGGAAAGCCGGAAAGCCGGGACGTCGGGACGTCGGGACGTCGGGACGTCGGAAAGCCCCCAGCCGGCGCCGATCGCCCGCCTGCAGGTGAACTCGCTTGCCGCCGCCCGATCGCCGATAATGCCCGGCTTTCCCACTTCCGACCGGACGCGGCCATCGCCGCGGCCCAGGGGCACGCGCATGCAATACATCTACACGATGAACGGGGTCAGCAAGGTCGTCCCCCCGAAGCGGCAGATCATCAAGGACATTTCGCTGTCGTTCTTCCCGGGCGCCAAGATCGGCCTGCTCGGCCTGAACGGTGCCGGCAAGTCGACCGTGCTGCGGATCATGGCCGGTATCGACAAGGACTTCGTCGGCGAGGCGCGGCCGGCAGCGGGCATCAAGATCGGCTATCTCGAGCAGGAGCCGAAGCTCAATCCCGAGCACACCGTCCGCGAGGCGGTCGAGGAAGGCGTCGGCGAGGTGATGAGCGCGCAGGCCGAACTCGAGAAGGTCTACGCCGCCTACGGCGAGGAAGATGCCGACTTCGACAAGCTGGCCGCCGAGCAGGCGCGGCTCGAGGCGATCCTCGCCGCCAACGATGCACACACGCTGGAACAGCAGCTCGAGGTCGCGGCCGATGCGCTGCGGCTGCCGCCGTGGGACGCGAAGATCGGCAACCTGTCGGGCGGCGAGAAGCGCCGTGTCGCACTGTGCCGGCTGCTGCTCTCCAAGCCCGACATGCTGCTGCTCGATGAACCGACCAACCATCTCGACGCCGAATCGGTCGAGTGGCTGGAGCAGTTCCTCGCCCGCTATCCGGGCACCGTCGTCGCGGTGACCCATGATCGCTACTTCCTCGACAACGCCGCCGAGTGGATCCTCGAACTCGACCGCGGCCGCGGCATTCCGTGGAAGGGCAACTACACCGACTGGCTGGTGCAGAAGGACGAGCGCCTGAAGCAGGAAGAGGCGCAGGAGAAGGCGCGCCAGAAGGCGATCGCGCGCGAGCTCGAGTGGGCGCGCAGCAATGCCAAGGGCGGCCGCAGCAAGGGCAAGGCGCGCCTGGCCCGGCTCGACGAGCTGCAGTCGGTCGACTACCAGCGCCGCAACGAGACCAACGAGATCTTCATTCCGCCCGGCGAGCGGCTCGGCAACAACGTCATCGAGTTCAGGAACGTCAGCAAGTCGTTCGGCGACCGGCTGCTGATCGATGACCTGAGCTTCACGATTCCGCCCGGCGCGATCGTCGGCATCATCGGCCCGAACGGCGCCGGCAAGTCGACGCTGTTCCGGATGCTGATCGGCCAGGAAAAGCCGGACTCGGGCGAGGTCAACATCGGTCCGACCGTCAATCTCGCCTACGTCGACCAGAGCCGCGACAAGCTCGAGGGCAACCACAACGTCTGGCAGGAAGTGTCCGGCGGCTCGGACATCCTCACCATCAACGGCATCGAGATCCAGTCGCGTGCCTACATCGGCCGCTTCAACTTCAAGGGCCCGGACCAGCAGAAGCTGGTCGGCACGCTGTCGGGCGGTGAGCGTGGCCGGCTGCACCTGGCCAAGACGCTGCTGCAGGGCGGCAACGTGCTGCTGCTCGACGAACCGTCCAACGACCTCGACGTCGAGACGCTGCGTGCGTTGGAAGATGCGCTGCTCGAGTTCCCCGGCTGCGCGCTGGTGATCTCGCACGATCGCTGGTTCCTCGATCGCATCGCGACCCACATCCTCGCGTTCGAGGGCGACTCGCACGTCGAGTTCTTCATGGGCAACTACCGCGAGTACGAGGCCGACAAGAAGCGCCGGCTCGGCGACGAAGGCGCCAAGCCGCACCGGTTGCGGTTCAAGGCCCTGAAGTGATGTGAGCATCGGCCCGCCTCGGCGGGCCGATTTGTTTGGGCACTCCGCCCGCCTCGGCGGGCCGATGTGTTTGGGCTCTCCGCCCGCCTCGGCGGGCCGATTTGCGTGTGGGCGCTCGGCCCGCCTCGGCGGGCCGATGTGTCTTGCCCGGACGGCCGGGATCGTCGGCCGCTTCCTGTAGGAGGGGCTTCAGCCCCGACCGGGCGGTCGGCGCATCGGAAAGCTGGGCTACCGCACAGATCGCCGTCCTGCACGCCTCGCTGCGCTTCGGCGAGGGTCGGGGCTGAAGCCCCTCCTACAGGGCGATGCCGGCCAGCCGCTCGATCGCGGCGGGAATCTCGTCGGCGCTGGCGACCGTCGCCAGCCGCGGTGCATCGCTGGTGACGTTCGCCTGCAGCTCGTGCGCCCAGGTCACGTGATACGGCATGTGCACGCCAGAACCACCGAGCGCGAGCACCGGCTCGATGTCGGAGCGCAACGAGTTGCCGACCATGACGAACCGCTCCGGCGCGACTTCGCATTCGCGCAACACGCGGACGTAGCTTGCGTGGTCCTTCTCCGACACGATCTCGACCCGCGGGAACAGCTCGGCCAGCCCGCAGGCGGCGATCTTCGCCTCCTGGTGGAACAGGTCGCCCTTGGTGATCAGCACGATCGGCCAGCGCGCGGCGATCGTTTCGACCGCCGTGCGAATGCCAGGCAACAGTTCGACCGGATGCGCCAGCACCTGCTTGCCGAGCTGCACGATGCGGTGGATGTCGGTGGCCGAGATCCGCTCGTGGGTCAGCGCGATCGCCGCCTCGACCATCGACAGCGTCATGCCTTTCGCGCCGTAGCCGAACAGCCGGATGTTGCGCTGCTCGACTTCGAGCAGCCGGTCGTGCAGGCGCGCATCGGCGAGGTCGACGTAGTTGCCGACGATCCGCTCGAATTCGATGTGGGCGTGCTGGTAGAAGCCTTCGCTGTGCCAGAGGGTGTCGTCGCCGTCGAAACCGATCAGGTTGAACATGGCAATTCGGGATTCGGGATTCGGGATTCGGGATTCGGATTTCGGAACTCGGTTGCCGCAGGCCGGCGAGCCGTTCACGTCGGCTGCGGTTCGCAGGTGTGCAGGAAGTCGGCCAGTGCCGCGGCAACGCGCTCGCGCTCGTGCAGTCGCGGCAGGCCGGCACGGATCCTGCGCGACAGCGCGGCACGCTGCTCGGCGTCACCGGCAAGGGCGATGGCCAGCCGGACGTAGGCGTCTTCGTCATCGACGATCAGTTCCGGCACGCCGAGCCGGTCGAGGATCGCGGCAGACTGCCGGCTGCGCATCGTCGTGCCCGGCAGCGTCACGGTCGGCAGGCCGAGTTGCAGCAGGTCGAGCGAACTCATGCCGCCGGACCAGCCGATCGAATCGAGGTTGAGCGCACAGCCGCGGGCCAGTTCGAGGTAGTGCTCGAGCGGGCCGTAGCCATGCATTCGCACCCGCGCATCGACGTCGACGCCGTGTTCGGCGAACACCGGCCGCATCCGTTCGCGCAGCCGCTCGCGCACCTCGGCGCTGTCGTGCGGGATCATCTGCAGCCGCGCATTCGGCAACGCGGCGAGGATCCGTGCGAACAGCCGATCCTGGCCGGGCTGCAGCTTGTAGATGCTCTGGCCGCACAGCAGGTCCAGCGTACCGTCGTCGCGGCAGGCGGGCGGTCGGTCATCGGCGTGCGGATCGAGGCCGTGGCCGAGCCCGGGCAGGCGCACCAGGCGTTCGCTGTAATGCCGTTGCGCATCGGCCGGCTCGATCGCATCCGGGCTCAGCACCGTGTCGATGGTCGGCAGGCCGGTGCTGACCGGATGACCCCACAGGCAGGCCTGCACCGGCGCCAGCCGCAACGCGGCCAGCGCCTGCGGCAATGGATGCATGCCGAGATCGAGGTAGACGATCACATCCGGTGCGAGTTCGGCGATCAGCCGGCGCCATGCCGGCGCCGCGCGCGGCCCGCGGTGCCACTGCCCGATGGCGGCCGCGCGTGCGCTCATCGCGTCGTCTTCGGCGCCGAAATGCAGCAGGTGCAGGTCGAACGCGGCCGGATCGAGCGCTTCGATCAACGGCAGGAACAGCCGGGCAACCGTATGCCGGTAGAAATACGGCGAGCAGAACAGTACCCGACGGCGGCCGCGGCGGATCGGTCGCGGCGGGTCGCCGCGGTCCAGCGCTGCCATCATCCGGTGGACCAGAGCCCCATAGCGACGCTGTTCGTTGCTGATGTCGTCATCGATGTAGTGACGGTAGAACGCAGTGCAGGCACCGACGCAGCCCCACACCTGCGGTTGCCAGCGCGGGTCGCGGAAATCGAGCCGTTCGAACGCGGCGAGCCCGGCCTGCCACTGCGCCCGGAACTGCCCGGCCTGGTCGGCGCTGGCGGGGGCGACGTCCGGCGGGTACTGGAAGCGCAACCAGCGGGCCGGCAGGAAGGCCGGGGCGCGGCGGATCACCTCGTCGAGTGCGGCATGTCCGGCGGCGAAGCGGTAGCCGGAGAATTCCTCGAACGCCAGCGTCATCCAGTCGAGGTGGCTGCCGCCGGAGCGGGCCAGCCGCGCGGCAAGCTGCCGTCGTTCGGGATGGCCGGCGGCGTGCGGCAGCGCCGCATAGTGCCGCGCGAGCGACTGTCGATCCTGAACGGCGGCGGTCATCGGTGCGGGGTCGGAAACCGGTCGAGCTCGCTTCGGCCGGGGCATTCGGCGGCTGCCGAACGCGCCGAAGGCGGCGACCGTCTATCATACGTCACTGCTTCCCGCCCGGAATCCGCCACATGTTCGATCGCCGCATGACCATCGCCGACTTCGATCCTGAACTGGCCGCCGCGATCGCCGCGGAACGGCAGCGGCAGGAAGACCATGTCGAACTGATCGCCTCGGAGAACTACGCCAGCCCGCGCGTGCTCGAGGCGCAGGGCAGCGAGCTGACCAACAAGTACGCCGAAGGCTATCCGGGCAAGCGATACTACGGCGGCTGCGAATACGTCGACATCGCTGAGAAGCTGGCGATCGAACGGGTCAGGCAACTGTTCGGCGCCGACTATGCCAACGTGCAGCCGCATTCGGGCTCGCAGGCCAATGCCGCGGTCTACCTCGCGCTGCTGCAGCCGGGCGACACCATCCTCGGCATGAGCCTCGCCCACGGCGGCCACCTGACCCACGGCGCCAAGGTCAATTTCAGCGGCAAGCTCTTCAACGCGGTGCAGTACGGCGTCGACGAGAACGGCCTGCTCGACTACGCCGAGATCGAGCGGCTGGCGCAGGAGCACCGGCCGAAGATGCTGGTCGGCGGTTTCTCGGCCTACTCGCAGAAGATCGACTGGGAGCGGATGGCGGCGATCGCGAAGTCGGTCGACGCGCTGTTCTTCGTCGACATGGCGCACGTCGCCGGTCTGGTTGCGGCCGGCGTCTATCCGAACCCGGTGCCGCATGCCGACGTGGTGACGTCGACCACGCACAAGACGCTGCGCGGCCCGCGTGGCGGCATCATCCTCGCCCGCGCCAACGAGGCGATCGAGAAGAAGCTGCAGTCGATGGTGTTCCCGGGCACCCAGGGCGGGCCGCTGATGCACGTGATCGCGGCCAAGGCGGTGGCCTTCAAGGAGGCACTGGAGCCGGAGTTCAGGACCTACCAGCAGCAGGTCGTGAAGAATGCCCAGGCGATGGCGAAGACGCTGATCGCGCGCGGCTACCGGATCGTGTCCGGCGGCACCGAGAACCACCTGATGCTGATCGACCTGATCGGCCGCGACGTGACCGGCAAGGATGCCGAGGCCGCGCTCGGCGCCGCCCACATCACCGTCAACAAGAACGCGGTGCCGAACGATCCGCGCTCGCCGTTCGTGACCTCCGGCCTGCGGATCGGCACGCCGGCGGTGACCACACGCGGCTACGGCGAAGCCGAATGCACCGAGCTGGCCGGCTGGATCGCCGATGTGCTCGACGCGCCGACCGACCAGTCGGTGATCGCCCGCGTGCGCGAGCAGGTCGCCGCGCAGTGCAGGAAATTCCCGGTCTACGGCTGAGCCACTGTAGGAGCCGCTTCAGCGGCGACCGCGCGCCCATTTCGTTGCGCCATGCCGGTCGCCGCTGAAGCGGCTTCTACCGGGCGCACACCGCTTCAACGAATCACCAATCACGAATCACCAATCACGGCTCGAAGTGCATTGCCCGTTCTGCCAGCACGAAGACACCCGCGTCGTCGATTCGCGGCTGACCGACGACGGCAGCACCGTGCGGCGGCGGCGCGAATGCCCGCACTGCGGCGAGCGGTTCTCGACCTTCGAGACCGCCGAGATCAAGCTGCCGACGATCGTCAAGAGCGACAGCCGGCGCGAGCCATTCGACGAGCGCAAGCTGCGTACGAGTTTCGTTCGTGCGTTGCAGAAGCGTCCGGTGTCGCAGGATCAGGTCGATGGCGCGGTCGACGAGGTGATTCGCGCGTTGCGCCGCTCCGGCGAGCGCGAGCTGCCGTCGCTGCGGATCGGTGAATTCGTGATGGCCGAGCTGAAGAAGCTCGACCAGGTCGCCTACGTGCGTTTTGCGTCGGTGTACCGCCGGTTCGAGGACGTGCAGGCATTTCGCGAGGAGATCGAGCGGCTCGAGCGCGACCTACCGGCGCTCGATGGCCTGCAGTTGCCGCTGCTCGGCGACGCCACGCTGCCGGCCGGCAAGGGCGGCGATGGCAAGCGCTGAGCGTCGCGCGTGAACGAACTGATCGAGATCGACCTCGATGCGCAGCCGGTCACGATCGACTGGCTCGGCGACCACCCGCGGCACATCGCGACGCTCGCCGAATGGCATGTCCGCGAGTTTGCCGAATGGGTCAACGACTGGCAGGTCGAGCAGGCGATCGACGAGCTTCGATCGCACGTGGAACGGCACCAGTTTCCGACCACGCTGATCGCTCGCAGCGGCGATCATGTGCTCGGATCGGTCAGCCTGATCGCCGATGATCCGCCGGCGCCGCGGCGCTATGCGCCATGGCTTGCGACCCTTTACGTGCGGCCCGCCGCGCGTCGCCGTGGCATCGGTGCGCGGCTGGTCCAGGCGGCGGTCGATGAGGCGGTCCGGCTCGGCATTCCAGAACTGCACCTGTGGACGCCGAAGCATGCCGGCTTCTACAAGGCGCTCGGCTGGGAATCGCTCGGCCGACAACGCTTCGACGGCATCGTCGTCACATTGATGCGGATCGATGCGGCGCGGCGGAGCGGCGCGGCCGCATGAGCCGTTTCAGCGCGACCGACCACGCAATGATGGCCCGTGCACTGCGGCTGGCCGAGCGCGGGGCATGGACCACGCGGCCGAACCCGATGGTCGGCTGCGTGCTTGCGCATGGTGGCGACGTGGTCGGCGAGGGCTGGCACCAGCGTGCCGGCGGTCCGCACGCCGAAGTATTCGCGCTGCGCGCGGCCGGCGAGCGGGCGCGCGGCGCGACCGCCTACGTGACGCTCGAGCCCTGCGCCCACCACGGCCGCACGCCGCCGTGCTGCGACGCGCTGATCGACGCCGGCGTCGGGCGCGTGGTCTGCGCGCTCGGCGACCCGTTCGAGCATGTCGACGGCCGCGGACTGGCGGCGCTGCGCGCGGCCGGCATCGCGATCGACGTCGGCCTGCTCGAAGCCGAGGCACGCGAGCAGAACCGCGGTTTCCTGTCGCGGCTCGAACGCGGCCGGCCGTGGCTGCGGATCAAGCTGGCGACCAGCCTCGACGGCCGCACCGCGCTGGCCAGTGGCGAATCGAAATGGATCACATCGGAGGCCGCTCGCGCCGACGTGCAGCACTGGCGCGCGCGGGCCGGGGCCCTGATCAGCAGCGGCGAGACCGTGCGTGCCGACGATCCACGGCTGACCGCGCGGGTCGACGGCGACTGCGTTCCACCGCTGCGCGTGATCGTGACCCGGCGTGCCGGATCGCTGTCGCGCGAAGCAGCGATATGGCGCGAGCCCGGGCCGGTGCTGATCGTCGATGCCGACCAGGCGCAGCCGCGCGAGCCGTCGACAGGAGTCGACGTCGAGTGGCTGTCGCTGCCGGATGGCGACGGCGGCGTCGACCTGCCGGCGTTGCTGCAGCAACTTGCCGCGCGCGGCATCAACGAGACGCAGGTCGAAGCCGGTCCACGGCTGGCCGGCGCGCTGTTCGCGCACGGTCTGGTCGACGAACTTCTGGTCTATCAGGCACCGCTGCTGCTCGGCGAGCGCGGCCGGCCGCTGCTCGGCGGCATCGATCCGCGCGACATGGGAGGGCGGGTCGCGTTGCAGATGGTCGAGACGCGGCAGGTCGGAAACGACATGCGCCTGCTGTTGCGCGCCGCGAAGTCGGACGCCGCGTAGCAAGCGGCAGCCGCCGAAGGGAACTCCAGTCGCGATCGTTGCGTCTCGGGGGGGGCGGCGACTCGGGCCATTTCCGATCTGGCGATCGCGGCCGAAGCCGCTCCCACGGGGTGGAATTGCGATTCACACGAACGACGGTAGCGGGAGAGGGAAATGTTCACCGGATTGATCCAGGGCGTCGGCCGAATCGCGGCGATCGAGCCGCGCGGCGGTGACCTGCGGCTGACCTTCGACGTCGGCACGCTGCCGTTCGATGCAGTCGAGCCCGGCGAGAGCATTGCCGTGTCCGGCTGCTGCCTGACCGTCGTCGCATTCGACGCACGCTCGTTCGCCGCCGACCTGTCGCGCGAGACGCTCGAGCGCACCACGCTCGGCGCGCTCGACGTCGGCGCGGCTGTCAACCTCGAACGCGCGCTGCAGGTCGGCGACCGGCTCGGCGGCCATCTGGTCTCCGGTCACGTCGACGGCATCGGCCGCGTGCGCCGGATCACGCCGGACGCGCGTGCGCAGCGCTGGGCCTTCGACGCGCCGGCCGAACTGCTGCGCTACGTCGCCGAGAAGGGTTCGATCGCGATCGATGGCGTCAGCCTGACCGTCAACGCGGTTGACCCGAACGGCTTCGAGGTCGCGCTGATCCCGCATACGGTGACGCACACGGCGTTCGGATCGAGCGCGGTCGGAGCCGCGGTCAATCTCGAAGTCGACCAGGTTGCGCGCTACGTCGAACGGCTGCTGGCTGCGCGCGGTTGAGTCCGGATTCGAGCCGCGTCCGGCGCCGTTGGCGCCGGAGGAGATGATTTGGCGTCTTCGCCGTTCGGGTGGCTTGGTCGTTTGCATTCCGCTCACGACCAACTCATGACCACTTCTAACTCGGTATCTCGTTAACGCAACTAACGTTTGAATAAACAACCGAGGTTCGCATCATGGCCCCCCACCCCGCTCTATCTGGTTTCGCGTTCCTCGCACTCGTATCCGCAGCCGGTGCGGAGTCGACATGGACGGCCCGAGTGAACCAAGACCCGGAACTTTCCGGCTTTCCCGTGCTCTCGGTGCGTCCCGTGGCAGAAGGGGGGGGGGCCGTCGTGCGTGTAGGGAAATTTACGCAGGACTACGAGATGGTGTTCGGAGCGGATGGTCAGCCCGCGTCCGCTTGGCGACCTGCTGCATCGCAGACCGAAGGCTTGTTTTTCGATCACGACACCGAGCTCTTGCTGCTGGACTCCGAAGCGTTCATACGGGATCCGCTTTCGTTGTGCGTTAGAAACCGTCTGTCGGACGGGCATGAACGCCGGGTTCTGCGAAATTACCGCCAGGCCATTCCTTTCGGGGCGCCAGGACACAAGCGGGTTTTGAGTCGGCAGGCGCTTGATGCAAGCGAATTTCGCATGCTCCTCGATGTGGGTGGCGGCACATGGGCTGCGCGCTGGGGTGAGGATCCCGGTCGTGCTTCCATTGTCCGAATCGATCCTGACTGCACAACCCGGATCGTTGCAGAAATTGACGCCGCTGACGTCGCGCTTGCAAATGCTCCGGATGCCCGGGCAGCCTACGTGCTAGCTTCCCAGCCGGATAATTCCGGCAACACCGATGCCCGACTTCTCCGCATCGACCAGGACGGCGTCGCTTGGTCGATGAACCTCGGGTCCGGTCACTCCCATACGCAACTTGGCGCACATCCAAACGGAGATGCACTGCTGGTGCTGGGTGGGGATCTCCACCGCATCAAGGCGGATGGTATTCACAGGTGGGCGCCGATTCACTCCGAGACTCACCGGTTGGAAAAGATAACGCGCTGGAAGGACCGTCTGCTGCTCGCCCATGGCGACAATATCTTGCTCGTCGATCCCGATGGGCTGGTCAGCGACAAGTACAGGGTGCCGGGCAACATTGTCGCCTTCATACCCGATCAGGGCGATTTCGATAATCGGTTGGTCAACATCAGCACAAATGTCGGGAGGCGTGTGGTCCAGCTATCACTCGCCAACGGGATCGAAGGTCCGTTCGAGCAGCTACCGCTGCAACGGCTCACCAATTTTGTCCGCTTGGCTGACGGCCGTCTTGTGGTCGGCGCCGACCGGAACGTCTTGGGCAGCAAGCCAATCATCCTCGACGGAGAGAGCGCTCAAGTTCTTGAATTGCCTCTCGTTCCTGTCCGTCGCAAACTGCAGTCGGTTCTTGGTTCCGCCGATCTGACGTTTGCCGTATCAGCAGGATCGATCGGCGGAGAGTTGATTGCTCTGTCGGCTGACGGTCAGCCTGCTTGGAGTGTGCGCTCGGATGCGTGGGTCGGCGCGTGGACGCTTGCCGATGGCCGGATATGCAACGTCTCTTGGCAATCGCAGTATGGGCTGCAGGCGGAACTTGTATGCCGCAGCACACTGGATGGGTCCATCTTGTTCCGGTCGAACGTATCCGGACTCGTCGGTCCCTACGACAATCCTCGCGATGGAGCTTATCTCTCAGTTTCATCGGATGGCAGCGGATACTTCGTAACCGTTGGCCGTAGAAACCTAACCCGCACATCGTTTACACAAACCGGAGATATCCATCCGGCCAGTGTGCTGGAGAGCAATACCGACATCTGGTCGGAGACTCTGTCGGAGAACGGGAGCTTCGGCTATTCGACTTGGCCGGAGCGCCTTGTGCGTGTAGTCGGGGCTTCTGGTGATATCAAGTTCCAAAAGCAGGTTGAGCACGCGCGACCAGACTACGTTTTTGATCGCGGAAGTGAAGTGGTGGTTGTTAACAATTACCATCGTGTAGCCACCGGCTACCATCTCAGTGGTGACGTTGCTTGGACAGCGCCGATACCCGTGCGCGATGCCAGATGGAGCATGCTCGACGACGGCTGGTTCTTGAGCGAGTTGAATCTGTCGCCTGACGACGACGAAGAACGGGTACTTGACGTTGCTCGCTTGGACTTGACGGGCTCCACCGTTTGGAATTCGCGTATCCCGGCAAGTATTCGCGACTTTGCAATCGTTGCGCCAGGGGCGCAGAGATTCTGGCGCATAGATCCGATTGCTGGTGCCGTGGAGGGATTCGATTTGCTGACTGGCGTCAAACGTGGCCGCAGGTTGCTGCCGAGACCTGGGGCAGTTGTGAGCGTGGATGCCAGCGGTGGTCTGGTTGCGAGCTACGACGACGGCACCATCATGCGGCTTGGTCCCGATTACGCGATGAGCGACGAGCGTTTGGCGCTCGACCATGCTTCGTTGTCCGGTGCTTGGCACGAGCCCGATCACGCTGGTCAGGGCTTGCTGTTCGAACACGTGCCGAGGGCGACAGGAGCATCGATCGCGGCCGCTTGGTTCACATACGGCCCCGAGGATGGCCGCAGGGGGCTGCGCTGGTACACGCTGGCCGGCAATGTTGAGCCCGGTGCCACTGATTCCGAGCTCACGATCTATCGGAACATCGGCGGCCACTTCGGCGAAGGGACTACGGATTCGGAGACAGTCGGGACAGCGACCATCTCATGGCTCGCTTGCGACGAGCTGGAGCTGCGCTACGATCTGGCTGAAAGCGAAGGATTGAAGCCCGAGACCCGCGTCCTGCATCTGCGTCGGATTACATCGCGATTGTTCGATTGCGGGGCCGACCAACCCAACGCCGAGGAGGTGGTTACCACTGGCTTTTGGCATGATCCTTCGGCGCCGGGGCAGGGCCTCGCATTGCAGCAGGTCGGCCCCCAGGCAGACATGCTTGCTGGTGCCTGGTTTACTTACGATGTTGAGAACCGATTCGACGATGACCGGCATCATCACTGGTTCACAATGATTGGGAGCAAGGTCAGCGAGCGGCGGTACGCTCTCGATATCTTGCGTACGATCGGGGGCAGGTTTGGCGACAGAGTCGGCGGGTTCAATGGAGCGCCCACGAGCAACACGTATCGGGTTGGTACCGCGCATGTCGAGTTTGTTAATTGCGTGAATGGAGTGTTTGTGTACCACTTTGACGAAAGCGACTGGGCCGCCGAATTCGCTGGCATCAACGGTACAGTTAGCTTGCGAGCCATCACGGATACGACGGCATCCGGCTGCGTGGCGCCAGAAGATGCACCTGCGTCGGCACGCTGAACTGCGCCGTCCAACGCTGATCGGTTCGGTGAGGTGAGTCCACCGAGGCCGTCGAACCCGCTCCCCGCCCGGGTAACGGTCGGGTCGCGGCCGGCCGTACCGGCCGGGCCGGGCGCGAACACGACGGAGTAGAATGCCGGCCCTGCTCCTGCCGGTGGCTGCCTGCCGATGCCCTTCGCCTCCGTTCCCGAACTGCTGGAAGAAATCCGTGCCGGTCGCATGGTCGTCATCGTCGACGACGAGGACCGCGAGAACGAGGGTGACCTGATCATGGCGGCCGAGCTGGTGCGGCCGTCGGACATCAATTTCATGGTCACGCATGCGCGCGGGCTGGTCTGTCTGTCGCTGATCCGCGAGCGCTGCCGGCAGCTCGGACTGGGGCCGATGGTCAGCGTCAACCGGTCGCAGCACCACACCAATTTCACCGTGTCGATCGAGGCGGCCGAGGGCGTCACGACCGGCATCTCGGCCTATGATCGCGCCCACACGATCCGCACCGCGGTGCGGCCGGACGCCCGGCCCGACGACCTGCACCAGCCGGGCCACATCTTCCCGCTGATGGCGCAACCCGGCGGGGTGCTGACCCGCGCCGGGCACACCGAGGCGGCCGCCGACCTCGCGTTGCTGGCCGGGCTCGAGCCGGCCGGCGTGCTGGTCGAGATCCTGAATCCGGACGGCTCGATGGCGCGGCGGCCCGAGCTCGAACGGTTCGCGGCCGAGCACGGGCTCAAGATCGGTTCGATCGAAGAGCTGATCCGCTACCGGCTGGCCACCGAGCACACGATCGAGCGTGTCGACGAGCGCGAGATCGCGACCGAGTTCGGGCCGTTCCGGCTGCTCAGCTACCGCGACCGGCTCAGTCACGAACTGCATTTCGCGCTGGTCCGCGGCGCGCCATCGGCGGCACGGCCGACGCTGGTCCGGGTGCAGGTCAAGAACCCGTTGTCCGACGTGCTGCGCTGGCGCAGGGCCGACTTCGGCGTGTCGGTATCGGAGGCGATGGCGGCGATTGCGGCGGACGGGACCGGCGTGCTGGTGGTGCTGGCCGACGGCGGCGACGCCGACGCGCTGCTGGCGCGGATCACCGAGCAGCCCGCCGCGAAGGGGCGCGAGGACAGCCTGCGCGAATGGCGGCAGAACGGTGTCGGCAGCCAGATCCTGGCTGACCTCGGGCTCGGCCGGCTGCGCGTGCTCGGCACGCCGCGGCGGCAGGTCGGTCTGGCCGGGTTCGGGCTCGAAGTGGTCGAGTACGTCGATCCCGCGCCGCGCTGAGCGGGCGTACGGCAACAGCGGACTGCGCCGGTCGGGCCTGATCTGCTGATCTCCGGCCAGGTGCAGCGGAAAGTCCGCTCCGCAGCCGCTCCGGGACGGCGCTGCAAGCTCAGGCGTCGGCACCCGCGCCGGTCGGAGAGGGCTTCCGGGCGCGCCACGCGGTAAACTGGCCGGCCCTCTCGCTGTCCCTTGCCCATGGCCCGATACGAAGGCGAACTCCGGGTGGCCGACGATGCGCGTTTCGCGATCGTCGCCAGCCGCTGGAATCCACGCATCACCGACGCACTGGTGGACGGCGCACGCCGCACGCTGGAAGGCAACGGCGTACCGGCCGCAGCGATCGACATCGTGCGCGTGCCCGGCGCGTGGGAACTGCCGCTGGCCTGCGCGCGGCTGGCCGCGAGCGAGCGCTATGCCGGGCTGATTGCGCTCGGTTGCGTGGTGCGCGGCGACACCCGGCATTACGAGCAGGTCGCCGACGGCTGCGCCGACGGCCTGATGGACATCGCGCTCGAATACGGTTTGCCGGTCGCCAACGGCGTGCTGGCGGTCGAGCGCTTCGAGGACGCCGAGGCGCGCGCAGGCGGCGCGCACGGCAACAAGGGTGAGGAAGCTGCATTGGTCGCGATCGAAATGGCACACCTGGTCGAACTCCTGCCGTTGCCGGCCGAGGCCGACGCACCGCTCGGGAGCCTGGCATGAAGCCGCGGCGGCACGACGGCATCGATCCGGTGCTGCGCTCGCGGGCGCGGCGGCGGGCGTTGCAGGCGGTCTACGCCTGGCAGTTGTCCGGTGGCCGGCTATCGACCCAGATCGAGCAGTTCGCCCATGAGCAGGCCAAGGAAATCGCCGACCTGGCCTACTTCCACGACCTGCTGCACGGGCTCGAGAAACACCTGGCCGAGATCGACCTGGCGCTGCGCGAGTTCACCGACCGCGAGATCGAACAGGTCGACCCGATCGAGCGTGGCGTGCTGCGGCTGGCCGCGTACGAACTGCTGCACCGGCCGGACGTGCCGTACCGGGTGGTGCTGAACGAGGCGGTCGAGACTGCCAAGCGCTTCGGCGCCGAGCACGGACACACCTACATCAACGGCGTGCTGGATCGCGCCGCCGCCAACTGGCGCGCGGCCGAATCGGGGCCGCGCCGCTGACCGCGCGACGCCGCTTCGGTCATCCGCGCATGTGGCAATGGCCGAGTTTTCGCTGATCGCCCGGATCGCCGCGCGCGCCGGCCGACGCGACGACGTCGTGCTCGGCATCGGCGATGACGCCGCGCTGCTGCGGGTGCCGGCCGGCCGGCTGCTGGTCGCGGCGCAGGACACGCTGAACAGCGGCGTGCACTTCCCGCTCGACACGCCGGCGGCCGCGATCGGCTGGAAGGCGTTGGCAGTCAATCTGAGCGACCTGGCCGCAATGGCGGCGGAGCCGGCCTGGTGCCTGCTGTCGCTGTCGTTGCCGGCCGACGACGCCGGCTGGGTCGACGGCTTCATGGACGGTTTCACGGCATTGGCGGCGCAGCACCGCGTCGCGCTGGTCGGCGGCGACACCACCCGCGGTCCGCTGTCGGTGTCGATCGCGGTGCATGGCTTCGTCGCGCCGGGCGACGCGCTGTGCCGGCGCGGTGCGCAGGTCGGCGACGAGATCTGGATCACCGGCACGCCGGGCGATGCGGCTGCTGCCTTGCAGCGTCGGCAGGTCGGGCAGCCGGTCGAACCGGCATTGCAGCAACGTCTCGATCGGCCGCAACCGCGGGTCGCGGCCGGCCGCGAGCTGCGCGGGCTCGCCAGTGCCTGCATCGACGTCTCCGACGGCGTGCTGGCCGATCTCGGCCACCTGCTGGAGGCGTCCGGCATCGGTGCCGAGCTCGACCTTGCACGATTGCCGGTGTCGACCGCATTGGCGCGGACCGTCGACGGGCCGGCGCGCTGGGAGCTGCAACTGGCTGGCGGCGACGACTACGAGCTGTGCTTCACGGCGCCGGCGGCGCGGAAGGCCGACGTGCAGGCCGCGCTGCAGCGTGCGGACACGCCGGGCGCGGTGATCGGACGGATCGTCGCTGGCAGCGGCTGCGCGGTGCGCCAGCCGGACGGCCGGCCGTGGCAGCCGCCGCGTCGCGGCTACCAGCATTTCGATCCGGCATTGGTGGCATCGGACAGGGACCGGCCGAGCGCATGAAGATCGACGAGATGATCCGCCGGCCGGCGTTCTGGTTCGCGTCCGGATTCGGCGCCGGACTGTCACCGATCGCGCCGGGCACGGTCGGCGCTGCGGTCGCGCTGCTGCCGTGGGCGCTGCTCAGCACGCTGCCCTGGCACGAATACCTGGCGATCACCGCCGCGGTGTTCGCGCTCGGCGTCTGGGCCGCGCAGGACGTGATCGCGGAACTGAAGATCGAGGATCCCGGCGTCGTCGTGATGGACGAATGGATCGGCGTCTGGATCACGCTGTTCCTCGCCCCGCCCGGCTGGATCTGGGTGTTGGCGGGGTTCGCGCTGTTCCGGCTGTTCGACATTCTCAAGCCGTGGCCGGTCAACTGGGTCGACGACCACGTCAAGGGCGGTTTCGGCGCGATGTTCGACGACGCGCTGGCTGGCCTGTATGCGTTCGCGCTGCTGCAGCTTGCCGCGTGGCAGGCACCGAACCTGTTGGCCTGGTGGCAGCAGCTCGGCGGCTGACGCCGGCACTGCGCGCTACGCGCGGCCGAGCACCGACGCGACTTCACCGCGCAGCAACGGCACGACCTGCTCCTCGAACCACGGATTGGCGCGAATCCACAACTGGTTGCGCGGGCTCGGGTGTGGCAGCGGGATGAAGCGTGGCAGGTACTCGGCGTGCGCCCGCACAGTGTCGGTCAGCGTCTTCTTGCGCCGACTGCCGAGGAAATACGCCTGGGCGTAATGGCCGATCAGCAGCGTCAGCTCGACCTGCGGCAGCAGCGGCAGCAATTGCGGGTGCCACAGTTTCGAACATTCCGGCCGCGGCGGCAGGTCGCCGGCAGCGCCGCGCCCCGGATAGCAGAAGCCCATCGGCACGATCGCGACCTCGCGTTCATCGTAGAACCGCTCGCGGTCGAGACCGAGCCAGTGTCGCAGCCGGATGCCGCTGGCATCGTTCCACGGGATGCCGCTCTCGTGCACCTTGGTGCCCGGCGCCTGGCCGACGATCAACAGCCGCGCCGTGGGGCTCGCACGCAGGATCGGGTTCGGGCCCAGCGGCAGCTCGGCCTCGCAGCGGCGGCAGGCGCCGATTTCGGTCAGCAGCGTGGACAGCGGATCGGTCATCGCGCCTGGGGTGTCTGCGGGTTGCCGAAGGGTACCTGCATCGGCACCGGTTGCCGATGTTCGTGCGTCACGGAATTTCGCCCGGCCCGGCCCGGCCCGCCAAAGCCGGGTCATGCCGTGCGTCGGATGGGACCGACGCCATGCCGGCCCGCGCCGGGCTCATGCGGGCGGCAGCAACTTGCCCGGGTTGAGGATGCCGTGCGGGTCGAAGCCGGCCTTGATCGCGCGCATCAGGTCCAAGGTGACCGGATCAAGCGCACGCGCCATGTAATCACGCTTGGCGACGCCGATGCCGTGTTCGCCCGACAGCAGACCGCCGAGCGCGAGCACGGCGTCGAACACCTCGTTCAAGCACGTCGTGGCGGCCGCGGCCTGGCGCGGATCGCTGCCGTCGAACATCAGGTTGACGTGCAGGTTGCCATTGCCGGCATGGCCGAAACAGACCGTCGTGATCGCGTGCTTCGCGCCGAGCGCAGCGACTGCGCGGACCAGCTCCGGCAGCCGGCTGACCGGCACGACGACATCTTCGTTGATCTTGTCCGGTGCGACCGAGCGCAGCGCCGGCGACAGCGCGCGTCGCGCTGCCCACAGCGTCGCCAGCTCGTCGGCGCTGCGTGCGGCGGCAACCTCGATCAGGCCGTCGCCACGGGCGGCGGCGGCCAGCGCGGCGACGCTGTCGTCGATCGTTTCGCTGCGGCCGTCGGCCTCGAACAGCAGCAGCGCCTGGGCGGCGGCCGGCACGTCGGCGCCGCGAGCGCGGACCAGCGCCAGCGCCGCGCCGTCCATGAACTCCAGTGCCGCCGGCGTGACCGGCTGCGCCATCAGCCGGGCGACTGCGGCGGCGGCGGCGTCGACGCTGGCGTACAGCGCGCGCAGGCCGCGCCGCGCCGGTGCCAGCGGCGTGATCCGGACCGTCGCCTCGGTGATCAGCGCCAGTGTGCCTTCCGAGCCGACCAGCAGGCGGGCCAGGTCGAAGCCGGTCGCATTCTTGGTGATCGGAGCGCCGCAGCGAAAGCCGCGGCCGCGGCCATCGACCGCGCGCAGCGCCAGCACGTTGTCGCGACTGGCGCCGTACTTGACCGTGCGCGGGCCGCCGGCATTGCAGGCGAGGTTGCCGCCGACCGTCGAGTACGGCGCCGAGGTCGGGTCCGGCGCCCAGAAAAAGCCGTGCGGTGCCAGTGCGGCCTGCAGCTCGCCATTCAGTACACCGGGCTCGACGACGGCATAGCGGTCAGCCGTGTTGATCGCGACGATCCGGTTCATCCGCTCGAAACTGACCACGACGCCGCCGGCGAGCGGCACGCTGGCGCCGGTGGTGTTGCTGCCGCGTCCGCGGGCGACGACCGGCACGCGATGATCGGCACAGGCGCGCAGCAGCGCTTCGACCTGCGCGTGCTCGGTCGGCAGCGCGACGGCCTGCGGCGGGGCATCGCGGCGGGAGTTGTCGTAACCGTATGGCAGGCAGTCGGCGGCCGCAGTCAGCAGGCCGGCGTCGCCGAGCGCCGCGCGTAGCGCATCGAGCACCACGGTCGGCAGCGCGGTCACCAGCCGCCGTCCAGTTGGAACGCGTCGCGGATCCACTCGAGCGGCCGGTCGGCGCCGAGCGCGACGACGTCGAACCGGCATGGCCGCTGCGCCAGCCGCGGGTGATCGGCCAGATACAGCGCGGCGGCTTTCGCGAGCTTGTGCTGCTTGTGGCGATCGACCGACATGCTGCCGCCGCCGAAGCCGGCGCCGCGGCGATAGCGCACCTCGACGAATACCAGCATGTCGCCGTCGTCCATCACCAGGTCGAGCTCACCGACCCGGTAGCGGACATTGCGCTGGCGCAGCCGCAGCCCGGCGCGCTCGAGTGCGCGGCAGGCCTCGTCCTCGCGCGCGGCGCCCTCAGCCAGCCGGTCCGCCATCGGGGCTCCGATCGGTTGCATGCACCGGGCCGGGCAGCAGCGCGTTGGCATTGACCAGCCGGGCGCGCTGGCTGCGGAAGGTCGCGACGCCCGGCTCGCGACGCACTTCGCCGAACGGATCGATCCGCAGCCGACCGGTCGCGCCGTCGAGCGCGCTGCCGTCGCGCAGCAGCCGCTCGCGCTCGGCCAGCAGCCGGTAGGCGTCGATGCCGAACGCGAACAGCCGCGCCGCCGGGCCGCGCGCGCTGTCGAAGCGGGCTGCCAGTGCGTCGCGATCGGGCAGGCCGGGCAGGGTGCCGACCAGCCACGGCACCTCGGTGAATTCGATGCCGTTGAGATCGCGGTCGAGCCGGTTGCCGTCGTCGGCGGCGTTGATGCTGGAGGTTGCGAAGATCGGCACCTCGGTGATGCCGAAGATCCGCAACTGCGGCACCGCCAGCCGTGCCTGGCTCGGCCGCAGTGCCATGAACACCGCATCGAAGCCGGCGTCGTGGGCGATCTTGAGGTCGGTCGGGGCCGAGGTCGGCAGGTTGGCAGCCAGCAGTGTGTTGCGGATCGGGTCGAGGTAGTCGACGCCTTCGTCCGGCACCAGGACCGTGCCGAGCAGCTCGCCGCCGGCCTGCAGGTGGCGCGCGGTGAAGCCGCCGAGCGCACGCTGCGCCGAGTCGTCCATGCCGACCACCGCCAGCACCCGGCGCAGGCCGTTCTGCTGCAGCCGACTCGCGATTGCCGCCGCTTCTTCCTCCGGTGCCAGCGCGAAGCTCAGGTGGCCGGGCGGCAGCGGATTGAGGCTGCGGTTCAGCGCCAGCAGCGGCACCGGCAACTGCGGCTGCGCGAACAGCATCGTGACCGAGTCGCGCGACAGCGGGCCGACCACCACGTCGGCGCCGGCCGCGACCGCCTGCCGGTACGCGCCGACCGCCTGTTCCGGCGTTTCGCCACTGTCGAACACGCGGACCTGCGGGCGCGGACTGCCGCCGTCGAAATACGCGCTCATGAATCCGTCACGGACGGTCGCCGCGGCCAGCGCGAGCGGACCCGACTGCGGCAGCAGCAGCGCGATCCGGCCCGGCCCGGGGCCGACCGGGAGAGTGCCGTCGGGCATCCGTCGCTGGGCGCGCATCGCCTCCGGCACAGCCAGGCCGCGAGCGGTCAGCGCCCGCGCAGCATACGGCTGCAATGCTGCACCGGCAGGCAGCCGCGTGCTGCCGTCGCGCAGCGCGTGGTCGCTCAGCGTGTTCAGCAACTGGCGGATCCGCCGCGCGTTGTCGGTGCGCTCGGTGCCGCCGAGCAGCGGATCGAGTTCGGCGTACTCGAGGGCGGCGCCGAACCGGTCGCCGAGCGCTTCGGCGGCGCGGCCGCGCAGCTCGAAGAAGCGGGCGCGGTGCGGCTGCAGCACGCGCGACGGTGCCAATGCCAGCAGCGTCGCGACCTGCTGCGGCTGCCCGTCGGCCAGCGCCAGCTCGGCCTGCAGCAACAGCAGTCGCTGCCGCTCGTCCTCGCTGAGCGCGCGGCTGCGCACGTCGGCCAGCGCCTGCGCCGCCTGCTGCAGCAGGCCTTCCTCGCGCCAGGCTTCGGCGGCGCGCAGCCGGTAGTAGTCACGGTGTGCCCGGCTGCGTTCGGCGGCGTCGAGCCAGGCCAGCGCAGCGCCGCGGAAGTCGCCGTCGCGGTACAGCGCCTCGGCCTGGCTGGCATCGGCGGGCAGGTCGCGCACGCCCGGCGCGCCGCCTGGCGCACAGCCGACGAGCAGCAGCACGACGAGCACGACGGCGAACGACGCAATGACGGGCGATCGGGGCATGGGCAGCTTCGGCAAGCGAGAATGGCATGATGATAGCGGATGGCTCCGCCGGCCCCGGCGGGCGGGCTGAACGCTTCGCTGCCCGGCGGATGGTCGCGCGTGCGGTTTCGCCGACGGCGCAGCCGTGCCTGTGCGGCGATCGCCGATCGGTTGTCGCGGTCGCGTCCCCCGCCGTCGGCGGCGTTCCCACTTCCTCAGGCTTCGACGCATGGATCAAGCGAAACCGGCCGGCGTGTTGCACGTCGTCGCGACTCCGATCGGCAATCTCGGCGACATCAGTGCGCGGGCGATCGACGTGCTGCGCGCGGTCGATGCGATCCTCGCCGAGGACACCCGCCACAGCCGGCCGCTGCTGCAGCAGTTCGGCATCGACCGGCCCATGCTGGCGCTGCACGAGCACAACGAGGCGGCCCTGGCCGAGCGGCTGGTCGAGCGGCTGGCTGCCGGCGAGTCGTTCGCGTTGATCTCCGATGCCGGCACGCCGCTGGTCAGCGATCCCGGGTTCCGGCTGGTGCGGGCGGCACGGGCGGCGGGAGTGCGGGTCAGTCCGGTGCCGGGCGCCTGTGCGGCGATCGCGGCGCTGTCGGTGGCCGGGCTGCCGAGCGACCGGTTCTGCTTCGAGGGCTTCCTGCCGGCCAAGGCGGGCGCCCGACGACAACGGATCGCCGAACTGGCCGACGAAGCGCGCACGCTGGTGTTCTACGAGAGTTCGCACCGGATTGCCGAGACACTGGCCGACATGGCAGGCGGTTTCGGTGCCGATCGGCCGGCGGTGCTCGCGCGCGAACTGACCAAGCGCTTCGAAACCGTACTGGATGGGCCGCTTGCCATGCTGGCCGAGCGGGTCGTCGCTGATCCGGACCAGCAGCGCGGCGAGTTCGTCGTGATCGTCGACGGGGCGCCGGACAGCGACGACCGCGCGCTGCAGCAGGGTCGGCGGCTGTACCGCGCGCTGGTCGAACATCTGCCGCCGTCGCAGGCGGCCCGGATCGCCGCCGAGCTCAGCGGCGCGCCGCGCAAGGCGTTGTACGGCGGGTGAGGGGAAGGCAACAGTCGCTCGCCTGGCGGCCGGCCTTCGAGCGCACGCCGCCGTTGCGCCATGCGGTCTCGGCATCGATCGGGCTCGTCGGTTTCGAATCGATGAAACCGGTCAGCCGAGCCGTCGGTTCGAACCGAGGGTGCGCATCCGCCGGTTGATCGCCGGCCGCGAGACCAGTCCGAACACGACGCCGAGCACGAAACCGGCCAGGTGCGCCGACCACGCGACCGCACCGAAACCGGGGCCGACGAACGTGAAGATCAGTTGCAGCGCCGCCCACAGGCCAATCATCAGCGACGCCGGCGTGCGAACGAACTCGAGGAACAGGCCGAGCGGCACGACGAAACCGAGCCGCGCGCGAGGGAACAGTGCCAGATAGGCGCCGATCAGCGTCGACACCGCTCCGCTCGCGCCGATCACGACCGAGCGCGGAAAATCCAGCAGCAGCACGGCCGACAGGTTCGCCAGTGCGCCGCCGAGCACGTACAGCAGCAGGAACCGCAATGGCCCCAGCGCGCGCTCGGCCGGAATGCCGAAGATCGCGAGGAACAGCAGGTTGCCGATCAGGTGCAGCCAGTCGACGTGGATGAACACTGCCGTCGCCAGCGTCAGCGGCCGCAGTTCGAGCAGCCCCTGCCAGGTCGCGCCGCCCGGGAACAGCGTTTCCGGCACCGCTCCCCAGCGGCGCAGGAACAGCATTCGCGGCTCGGCATCGAGCAGTGCCAGCGCGACGTAGGCGGCGACCGACACCAGCACCAGCAGCGGCGTGACCCAGACCGGCGGGGCGCGGCGGCGCGACGGGACGTCGATGAACATGGGCGGGCCTCCCGGGCGATCGCGTCAGCGCACGGGCGGCGCGCCGCTCACTGGCGTGGCAGCAGGTAGGGCTGGCCGTCGACCGTCAGCACGACGCCGTCACGGCGAATCTCGCTCACTTCGAGCGTATCGTCGATGTGCTGGCCTTCGCCGTAGCGATGGCCATCGATCAACGCGAAGCGCTGTTCGGGCTGCTCGGCGTAGACATGGATGCTCATCCGCAACGGCGGCAGCCGGCGACGGGTGTCGGCATCGAGCAGCGGCACCGCTGGCAGCGATGGTTCGCTTGCGACGGCAGAGGCGGCCGTGACCGCCGCCGGCGCCGCGTCGTCGAGCGGCGGTTGGGGTTCGGCGGGCGCGGTCGGTCCGCCGGCGGCGGGCGTCGCCGCGGTGGCTGCAGCGATCGGGGGCAGTGCATTGGTCGAAGAAGCCGGTGTTGCGGTCGACCGGACCGGTTCCGGCGTCGCGGGCGAGGGTGTCGCGCTGGCCGCGGCTGGCCGCTGGCTGGCGGGCGCGGCTGCGGCGGGCGGCGCATCGATGGCCGATCGGTCCGGCTCGGCTGACGGCGCCGGAACGCCCCTGGCGGCGCTCGGCGACGACGGCGCGGGCTCCGCGCCGCTGCCGCGGCCGAACCACCAACCGCCGGCGGCGACCAGCGCCAGCATCGGCACCACGGCGGCGATCGCCAGCCAGCGCGGCCGGCGGCAGGCCGCGCTCGGCATCGGTGTCAGCAGGCCCGGCGCACGACCCAGTTGCCGTTCAGCTTCCGACTTGCGCAGCGCTTCGAGGATCAGCGACATCGGCGCGCCCGCTACGACAGGCTGCGCCGCAGCCGCGGGCCGCCCGGCTCTTCGGCGGTCAGCGCGAGCAGCGTTTCCGGACCGACGATGCCGTCCGGAATCAGTCCGTGGGACGCCTGCAGCCGGCGCACCGCGTCCTCGATGGTGGCGTCGAACATCGCCGGCCCCTGTGCGACCCGGTCGATCAGCCCGCGCTCGTACAGCCGCTCGCGCACCCAGTCGACCGCGACCCCGCTGTCGCCGCGGCGCAGATGGCCGGGAATGAAGGTCGGGGCGCGCCAGACGACATGGAATTCGCCGAGCCAGACCCGTTCGAGCTGCCGTCGCGAGACGTCGAAGGTTTCCCCGGCCAGCGCGATCCGCGCGCGCGTCGCGCTGAGTCCGAGCAGGACCGCGCGGGCCTCCTGGCCGTCGGCCGACAGCCGCAGGATGGCCGGCCGGCGCAGCGTTTCGAGCTTGGTCAGCGTGCCGCCGCCGCGCAGGCAGTAGACCCCGGGAGCGAGCTGCGGCGGGCAGCGCGAGGCGGTCCGGACGTCGGCTTCGTCGGCACGCAGCAGCCATAGGGACAGCAATTGGGTCCAGGCGCCGGCTTCGGTATTGCCGGCGTTGATGATCGCCGCGGCCAGCGCGTTGCTGTCGAGTTGCGGCGGGCCGCCCGCGGCGATCGGAGCGGGTGGCGTTTCCGGCTCCGGCTCGGCCACCGGCTTCGGCCACAGCGCGGCGATCGCGATGACCGCCGTCAGCACCGCGGCCACCACCCAGGCCGGCCGCACCTTCGGCAGCGGCCGCACCGGCGGCGGCATCGCCTCGGCCGCCGCCTCGTCGATCTGCCGCTCGCCGAGTTGCTGCAGGTTCTTCGCATAGCCGGCCATCAGTGCGCGGTCGGCGATCACGTTGATCAGTCGCGGCACGCCGCCGGAATGGTGATGCAACCGGCGCAATGCGAGCCGGGTGAACGGGAAGCGACTGCAGCCGGCGACGGTCAGCCGATGGCGGACGTAGGTCTCGGTCTCGTCGGCCGACAGCGGCGTCAGGTGGTAGCGCGCGGTGATCCGCTGCGCGAGCTGGCGCAGCTCGGGCTGGCCGAGCACGTCGCGCAGCTCGGGCTGGCCGAGCAGGATGATCTGCAGCAGCTTCTGGGTCGGCGTCTCGAGATTGGTCAGCAGCCGGACCTGCTCCAGCGCATCGTTCGACAGGTTCTGCGCCTCGTCGATGATCAGCACGACCCGCAGGCCCTGCGCATAGGCATCGAGCAGGTAGGCGTTCAGTGCATCGACCAGGCCCTTCAGGCTGCCGCGCCGGCCGGTCAGGTCGATCTTCAGCTCCTCGGCGATCGTCTCGAGCAGTTCGAGCGGCGACAGCCGTGGATTGAGCACCAGCGCGATCCGGGTGTTGTCCGGCAACTGTTCGAGCAGCAGCCGGCACAGCGTGGTCTTGCCGGTACCGACCTCGCCGGTCAGTTGCACGAAGCCGCCGCTGCCGCCCTGGCCGATGCCGTACAGCAGGTGCGCGAGCGCATCCCGGTGGCGCTCGGACAGGAACACGAAGCGCGGGTCGGGAGTGATCGAGAATGGCGGCTCGCGGAGCCCGTAGTAGTCGAGATACATCCGTGGCAGGCCAGACGAAAGCGCCAGCACGGGGCTGGCGAACGGTTGCGGCAGGTTAAAGGCCGCGGTGCCGCGGCTGCGTTAGAAAGGTGTTAAACGGCGGGATTCAGGCTTCGCGGACCCGGCAGCAGGGTTACGCCGTTCATCGATTCGCGCCGGCGGTCAGGAACCGCGGCTCTCCAGCGGCAGTTCGGGTTGCTGCAGCTCGATCCGGCCTTCGCCGGCAACGATCTTCTTGAACTCCGACCGGCTGACCGACACGTAGCGCTCGTTGCCGCCGATCTCGACCTGCGGGCCGGACGTGATCGCGCGGCCGTTGGCGTCGACCCGGACCACCATCGTCGCCTTCGAGCCGGAGTGGCAGATCGTCTTGATCTCCGACAGCGTGTCGGCCCAGGCCATCAGGTATTGGCTGCCTTCGAACAGCTCGCCGCGGAAATCGGTGCGCAGGCCGTAGGCCAGCACCGGAATGCGCAGTCGGTCGACCACTTCGGTCAGTTGCCAGACCTGCTGTCGGCTCAGGAACTGCGCCTCGTCGACCAGCACGCAATGCAGCTCGCCGTGGGCGGCGATGTCGTCGGCGACGATCGCGTCGAGGGCTTCCTCGCGGCCGAACACCGAGCCCTGTGCACGCAGGCCGATCCGCGAGGCGACCACGCCGCGGCCGTAGCGATCATCGAGCTGTGGCGTCAGGATCAGCGTGCGCATGCCGCGTTCGCGGTAGTTGTGCGCGCTCTGCAACAGTGTCGTCGTCTTCCCGGCATTCATCGCCGAGTAGTAGAAGTACAGCTTGGCCACGCGCGGCGGTCCGGGGAACAGGGGCGGGGATTATCCCCTGCCCGCCGCGCCGGCCCAAGCGCGGCGCGTGGATTCAGCAACGACGGAACCGGCCGGCGCGGCAGGGCTCGGTCGCTGCGCCGGCGCAGCCTGCCGGTGCACCGGCGGCTCGACTCCGGGGCCGCTTGCTAGACTGCGCACCCCGCCGCCGCCCCGCCTCGATGTCCGGTCTCAACCCACCCCAGCTCGAAGCGGTTCGCTACTGCGACGGTCCCCTGCTGGTGCTGGCCGGTGCCGGCAGCGGCAAGACCCGGGTGATCACCGAGAAGATCGCCCACCTGATCGCCCGGCGCGGCATGCCGGCGGCGAAGATCGCCGCGATCACGTTCACCAACAAGGCTGCGCGGGAAATGCGCGAGCGCGTCGCCAAGCGGATCGACGGCAGTGCCGCCGAGGGCCTGATCATCAGCACCTTCCACGCGCTCGGATTGCGCTTCCTGCAGATCGAGCACGAGGCAGCCGGCCTGCGGCGCGGTTTCTCGATCTTCGATAGCGACGACAGCGCCGGGCTGCTGAAGGAGCTGCTGCCGAAGGGCGCCAAGCCGGATGCGGTCGACGCGCTGCGGGGACTCATTTCGCGCGCCAAGAACGACTGCCTGACTCCGGAACAGGCCGCCGCCCGCGCGCAGAGCCCGCGTGAGCGCGAGGCCGCCGAGGCCTATGCCGAATACCAGCGGCGGCTGGCCGCCTTCAACGCAGTCGATTTCGACGACCTGATCCGGTTGCCGGTCGCCCTGCTCGAAGCCGACGATGAACGCGCCGGTGGCTGGCGCGAGCGGTTGCGCTACCTGCTGGTCGACGAGTACCAGGACACCAACACCGCGCAGTACCGGCTGCTGAAGCTGCTGGCCGGACCGCGTGGCGCGTTCACCTGCGTCGGCGACGACGACCAATCGATCTACGCCTGGCGCGGCGCCAACCCGGAGAACCTCGAGCAGCTCGGGCGCGACTACCCGGCGCTGAAGATCGTCGCGCTGGAACAGAACTACCGCTGCACGCGGCGGATCCTGCGCGCGGCCAACGTGCTGATCGCGAACAATCCGCACCTGCACGTCAAGAAACTCTGGAGCGAACACAAGGAAGGCGAGCCGATCCGGGTCTGGGAATGCCGCAACGCCGAGCACGAGGCCGAGCGGGTCGCCGGCGAGATCGCCTTCCTGAAGAACTCGCGACGCGGCGAGTGGGGCGATTTCGCGATCCTGTTCCGCGGCAATTTCCAGTCGCGACCGCTCGAGAAGGCGTTGCAACTGCTGTCGATTCCATACCACCTGACCGGCGGCACCGCGTTCCTCGATCGCGGCGAGGTCAAGGACGCGCTGGCCTGGCTGCGGGTGCTCGCGAACCCCGACGACGACGCCGCGTTCCTGCGTGCGATCGGCGCCCCCAAGCGCGAAGTCGGTACCGCGTCGCTGGCCCGGCTGGCCGAGCTGGCGCGACAGGCCGGGCGGCCGTTGTCGGTGGCCGCGGCGCAGATCGGCCTGCTGAAACAGTTGCCGGCCCGGGCCGGGGCCGGCCTCGCCGAATTCACGTCGATCCTCGACCGGCTGCGCGAGGCTGCGCGCGATGCGACTCCGGCCGAACTGTGCCGCCGGACGATCGAGGCAAGCGGACTGCTGGCGGCGTTGCGTGCGCAGTGCAAGGACGATGCGAGCTTCCAGCGCCGCCGCGCCAATCTCGATGAATTGTCGAGCTGGCTCGAACACGCCCGCGGCAGCGGGCCGGACAGCCTTGCCGCACAACTGACCCTGCTCGGGCACGCCGATCGCGGCGAACCCGGCAACGCGGTCCGGCTGATGAGCATGCACGCGGCCAAGGGCCTCGAATTCGACTACGTGTTCATCGTCGGCGTCGAGGACGGCACGCTGCCGCACGAGGCGAGTCTCGAGGAAGGCCGGCTCGACGAGGAACGCCGGCTGATGTACGTCGGCATCACCCGCGCCCGCGCGGTGCTGACGCTGAGCTACTCGCGCGAATCAAGGCGCTGGGGCGAAATCCAGCGGTTGACGCCGAGCCGCTTCCTCGACGAACTGCCGGCCGACGACCTGCTGCGCGACGGCGAGGACGCGCCGCAGTTCGCCGAAGTGCGCCAGCAGCGCACCCGCGACCATCTGTCGAACATCGCCGCGCTGCTCGGCGATTGAGCGGGTGCCGGTTGGCGGCCCCAGCCGTGATCCTTTCGGCGCTCGCGACGGATGAGCGGGCGGTCGCGGCCGAAGCCGCCGCTGCAGCGGCGGCCCCGCGGGACGCGATGTCGCTTGCAACACGCCGGGTCCCGTCGTTAAAATGCCCGCCTTTTCCCCAATGCCGTTCGTTCGGCGCCAACCGGGAGCGTGCTCCCGAGCAGGATCAGTCATGAAAGCCGATATCCATCCGAAGTATCAGCCGGTCGTGTTCCAGGACGTCTCCTCGGATTTCGCCTTCCTGACCCGCTCGACGCTGGGCAGCAAGGAAACGATCAAGTGGGAAGACGGGCAGGAGTACCCGCTGATCAAGATCGAAATCTCGTCCGCTTCACATCCGTTCTACACCGGCAAGCACAAGGTGCTGGACACCAGCGGCCGGGTCGACAAGTTCCGTCGTCGCTACGGCGCGAAGTGATCGCCGCCCTCGCTGCGGCGAGGGACATCGCGATGCAAGACGGCCCGGCATGTCCGGGCCGTTTTCGTATCCGCATGGCGCAAACCTGATCCAGCCGCGGTGTCGGTGCCGAGGGCGCTATGCGATACTTCGCGGCTGGCCTGGGTACGCACGCGTATGTTGTGCGACCGGCCACGGGTGAGCCCGGCTCCCCGTCGTTTCTCGATTTTCGCATGCCCTGCAGGAGTGATGCCGTGACCGCGAACCAGAGCGTGGTGCTGACCGATTCCGCCAATGGCACGACGACCGAAATGCCCGTGCTGCGCGGCACGCTCGGTGCGCCGGCCGTCGATATCGGCAAGCTGTACAAGGAAACCGGCAAGTTCACCTACGATCCGGGCTTCGTCTCGACCGCCAGTTGCCGCAGTGCAATCACCTACATCGATGGCGACAACGGCGTGCTGCTGTACCGCGGCTATCCGATCGAGCAGCTCGCCAAGCAGTCGAGCTTCCTCGAGACCTCCTACCTGCTGTTGAACGGCGAACTGCCGGGCAAGCAGGAATTCGAGCGCTTCTCGCACGAGGTGACCCACCACACGATGATGCACGAGGCGCTGAAGTCGTTCTTGAACGGCTTCCGCCATGATGCGCATCCGATGGCGATGCTGTGCGGCGTGGTCGGTTCGCTGGCGGCGTTCTATCACGACCAGCTCGACATGGACGATCCGGAGCAGCGCCGCCTGGCCGCGGTGCGCCTGATCGCCAAGGTGCCGACGATCGCGGCCGCCTGCTACCGCTACTCGATCGGCTGGCCGATCCGCTATCCGCGCAACAACCTCGAATACGTCACCCGTTTCCTGCACATGATGTTCGAGGTGCCGAGCGAGCCGCTGACGCTGCCGCCGGTCGCGGCCAAGGCACTCGACCTGCTGTTCATCCTGCACGCCGACCACGAACAGAACGCGTCGACCTCGACGGTCCGGCTGGTCGGCTCGACCGGTGCCAACCCGTATGCCTGTGTCGCAGCCGGCATCGCCGCGCTGTGGGGGCCGGCGCACGGCGGCGCCAACGAGGCGGTGCTGAAGATGCTGGAGGAGATCGGCACCGCCGACCAGGTCGGCCGTGCGGTCGAGAAGGCCAAGGACAAGAACTCCGGCTTCCGGCTGATGGGCTTCGGGCACCGCGTCTACAAGAACTACGATCCGCGCGCCGCGATCATCCGCGAGATGACCCACCAGGTGCTGGCGGAGCTCGGCGTCGACGATCCGCTGCTGGAGGTCGCGATGCGGCTCGAGGAGGCGGCGCTGAAGGACGACTACTTCGTCGCCCGCAAGCTGTATCCGAACGTCGACTTCTACTCCGGTCTGATCTACAAGGCGCTGCGGATTCCGACCGAGATGTTCACGGTGATGTTCGCGATCGCGCGGACTGCCGGCTGGGTCGCCCACTGGCTCGAACAGCAGAGCGATCCGGAAGCCAAGATTGGTCGCCCGCGGCAGATCTACACCGGCGCCGACACGCGCGACTACGTCGCGATCGACAAGCGCTGATCGGCCGGGGCGGCCCCGGATCGGCGGGTTCGGCCGGCCGTTGCCGGTGCCGCACTCGCATTCGCGCTCTTGCGCGCGGCCCGCGGTCGGGCGCCGCTGTCGCCTGGCGGGCGGGCGGCGCCGAATCGGATTCCGGCCAGGGCTTCAGTCCGGCCGCTCGTCGTCCAGCAGCCGTTGCAGTGCGGCACGACCGAGCCGCGCCACCGGCCGCTCGGCAGCACGGTCGAGCGGCGCCTCGCGCAGGCCATCACGCGGCAGCACCAGCAACTCGAACTCGATGTCGTCGGCGACGAAACCGAGCAGCGGGTACTCGATCGCGCGATCGCCGGCGTAGCGCAGCCGGCGAGCCGAGCGTCGGTGTGGGATGTGCTGCTCGGTCAGGAACAGCGTGACGGCATCGGCGTCGTCGCTGAACAGGTGCAGCGTCACCGGTGAATGCCGGTCGGCGGTGCCGTCAGCCACCGGGCCGACCAGTCGCGGCTCGAAAGGTGCCAGGAAGCGCATCGCTTCGAGTGCGCTCTCGCGGCGCAGTCGCAATGCATCGGCTTGCCGATCAGCGGCGAACAGACGCTGGTGCGTGCGCAGCGCCTGGTCGATCTCGGCGGCGTCCGGCAGTAGCGCTTCGTCGCGCACGCCGTAGCGCTCGGCCGCCTTGCGGATTGCGCGGCGGTAGTCGCGGATGCCCTCGTCGGCGATCAGCCGGGCGCAGTGCTGGGCCAGCGTGGCGCGCAGTTGCGCGGCGTCGCGGCTTCCCTTGCGCTGGAATCGGCCCATCGTGGCCTCCGTCCGGAAACATGCTGCAAGCTGCCGGGCCGTGTCACCGGCCACGCGTTCCCGCGCAGCTCCGGCTCGCTCAGAAGATGTCGAACGCCTCCTTCTCATCCTCCTGGGCCGCCTCGGTGCCGCGGGCCTCGAGCCGGCGCAGATCCTCGATCTTGAAGATCTCGGCGATCGCCCCCGTCACGCCGGCTCCGGCCAGCCGGCCGCTGTCGGGGTCGACCATCGCGGTGGCAATGCCTTCCGGCATGTACTCCGGCTGCGCGTCGACTCCTTCTAGCGCGGTGCGCATGAACTCGATCCAGATCGGCAGCGCGGTACGCATTGCGAACTCGCGGTCGCCGAGCGACGAGAAATCGTCCATGCCCATCCACGCCGTCACCGCCAGCGGCCCGCCGAATCCGGAAAACCAGCCGTCGCGGTAGTCGTTGGTGGTGCCGGTCTTGCCGCCGATGTCGGCGCGCTTGAGCTCGCGCCCGGCCAGACTGCCGGTACCGCGGCGGGTCACGTCGCGCAGCAGCGAGCGGATCAGATACGCGGTGCGCTCGTCGATTGCGCGCGGCGCCAGCAGTGGCGCGTGGTCGCTCGGCTCGGCATCGACGACCGGGCTGCCGCCGTTGCCGAGGTCGAAGCCGTCGATCGTTGCCGCGCCGTCCGGTCCGGCCTCGGCCGCCAACCGCTCCGGGCAGCGCTGGCAGGCACGCAGCGGTGCCGCTTCGAACACCGGCTGGCCGTCGCGATCCTCGATCCGTTCGATGAAGTGAGGTTCGATCAGGAAACCGCCGTTCGCGAACGTCGCGTAACCGCGTGCCATCGCCAGCGGCGGTGCGCTACCGGCGCCGAGTGCCAGCGACGGAGCTTCCGGCAGGCTCTCCGGCGGGAAGCCGAAGTTCTGCACGTAGCGCCGGGCGTAACCGACGCCGATCGCATCGATCAGCCGGATCGACACCAGGTTCCTCGAGCTGACCATCGCCTCGCGCAGCCGCATCGGACCGGAGAAGCGTTCGTTGTCATTGCTCGGCTGCCAGCTCTGGCCGGCTCCGGTGTCGTTGAACACGACCGGTGCGTCGAGCACGATCGAGGCCGGCGTGAAGCCACGCTCGAAAGCGGCTGCGTAGACGAACGGCTTGAAGCTGGAGCCGGGCTGGCGCTGCGCCTGGGTGGCGCGGTTGAATTTGTTCAGCGCGTAGCTGA
The DNA here is from genome assembly GCA_041687455.1 of Lysobacteraceae bacterium. Classification (GTDB taxonomy): domain Bacteria; phylum Pseudomonadota; class Gammaproteobacteria; order Xanthomonadales; family Xanthomonadaceae; genus JAWLBY01. Next base: position 47,445 of record JAWLBY010000007.1, read on the forward strand.
AGCCACCGACCATCGCGCGCAGAGCGCCCGAATCGGAGTCCAGCGCGACCAGCGCCGCCTGCGCCTTCGGGATCTGCGCCAACTGCCATTCGCCCTCGCCGTCGCGCGCGACCCGCACGACGTCGCCGCGACCGAGCAACGCCGCTGGCGATGCCGGGGCCGGGCCGCGGCTGTTCTCGCTCAGGTACGGGCGCGCCCATTTGATCCGCTCCAGTGGCAGGTCGATGGTCTGGCCGTCGGCGAGCGCGAGCAGCGCGCCCTGCTCGGACGTCTCGACCACCAGTGCCGGCAGCAGGCCGGCGATCGCGCGATACGGCTGCAGCAGCGCCGGCCAGCGGGTCGGATCGTCCGGACTCGGCAACTCGACATGGCCCTCGACGCCGCGCCAGCCGTGGCGCCGGTCGTACTCGAGCAGACTCGCGCGGGTTGCGCGGTTGGCCGCTTCCTGCGCACGGCTGTCAAGCGTGGTCCAGACCCGGTAGCCGTCGACCATCGCCTGCTCGCCGAAGCGGGCGATCGCATCCTGCCGCGCCATTTCTGCCACCCATGGCGCATCGAGTTCGATCGGCGGCTCGTGGGGATGCGCGCGATCCGGCTGCGCCTTCGCTGCCGCTGCCTGCTCGGCGCTGACGAAGCCGACCTCCTGCATCCGGTCCAGCACGTAGTTGCGGCGGATCATCGCGCGCTTCGGATTGACGACCGGATTGCCACTGGACGGGAATTTCGGGATCGTCGCCAGCATCGCCGCTTCCTCGAGCGACAACTGGTCGAGCGTCTTGCCGTAGTAGAACTCGGCCGCCGCCGCGACGCCGTAGGCACGGTTGCCGAAAAAGCTCTTGTTCAGGTACAGGCCGAGGATCTCGTCCTTGGTCAGTTCCCGCTCCATCCGCAGCGCGAGGAACATCTCGGTGAGCTTGCGGGTGTAGGAGTATTCCGGGCTCAGGAAGAACTGCTTGGCGACCTGCTGGGTGATCGTGCTGCCGCCCGGCACGCGGCGATCGCTGGTGGTCGCGAGCAGCCAGACCGCGCGCAGGACGCCGCGCCACTCGACGCCGGGGTGCTCGTAGAAACGGGCATCCTCGGTCGCGATGAAGGCCTGCTTGACCAGCGGCGGGACCTGCTCGATCGCGACCGGGTAGCGGCGCGTCTCGCCGAACTGGGCGAGCAGCCGACCGTCGGTCGAATAGACCGACAGCGGTACCTGCAGGCGCACGTCGCGCAGCGTTTCGACCGCCGGCAGGTTCGGCGCGATGATCCAGTACAGGACTGCGAGCGCGCTCACACCCATGACGCCGCCGAGCAACAACAAGACGAGACCGAGTCGCAACAGGCGACGAAGTTTGGGCATTGGGGGCGTCCGAGGGTTTACAGACAATCGAGGCAAGGAGTATAGATCGGCACGCATGGGCGAAGCATGCCGGGGGGCGCCTGCGCGATTGGCGGCGGCAAGCCGGCCGATGGGCGTTCGGGTCCGCGTGGGCGGAGCGAAAATCCCATTGTTGCCTTTCACTTCTTGCCGTTATTTAATGTTAACGCGTAGTTAGTGCTCGTAAGAGCCCGTGGCAAGGGGAGAAACCGTGGGTCTTTTCTCATCAGGCAAGGCACCGCTCCTCGGCGTCGACATCAGTTCGACCGCGGTCAAGTTGCTGCAGCTCAGTCAGGCCGGTGGCCGTTACCGGGTCGAGCACTATGCGGTCGAGCCGTTGCCGCCGAATGCAGTGGTCGAGAAGAACATCGTCGAGGTCGAGGCGGTCGGCGAGGCGATCAAGCGCGCAGTCGCCCGTTCCGGCAGCAAGACACGACAGGCCGCGGCGGCAGTCGCCGGATCGGCGGTCATCACCAAGGTCGTGCCGATGCCGTCCGATCTGGACGAGGCATCGATGGAGGACCAGATCCAGGTCGAGGCTTCGCAGTACATCCCGTACCCGATCGAGGAGGTCAGCCTCGACTTCGAGGTGATCGGACCGGTCAAGGACAACCCCGAGATGGTGCAGGTGCTGCTGGCCGCCTCGCGTACCGAGAACGTCGACGTGCGGGTCGCCGCGCTGGACATCGGCGGACTGACGGCCAAGGTCGTCGACGTCGAAGCGTTCGCCATGGAGAACGCGTTCCGGCTGATTGCCGACCAGTTGTCGGTGCCGAAGGACGCGCTGGTCGCATTGGTCGACGTCGGCGCGACGATGACGACGCTGAACGTCCTGCGCCAGCAACGCAGCATCTACACCCGCGAGCAGGTGTTCGGCGGCAAGCAGTTGACCGACGAGGTCATGCGCCGCTACGGACTGAGCTACGAGGAGGCGGGGCTGGCCAAGCGCCAGGGCGGGCTGCCCGAGAGCTACGAGATCGAGGTGCTCGAGCCGTTCAAGGAAGCGATGGTGCAGCAGGTCAGCCGACTGCTGCAGTTCTTCTACGCCGGCAGCGAGTTCAACCGGGTCGACCAGATCGTGCTGGCCGGCGGCTGCGCATCGATCGCAGGCGTCGCCGAAATGGTCGAGGAGCAGCTCGGCGTGTTGACCACGGTCGCCAATCCGCTCGCCAACATGTCGCTGTCGAACCGCGTGCAGGCGCAGGCACTGGCGCAGGACGCGCCGTCGCTGATGATCGCCTGCGGCCTCGCGCTGAGGAGCTTCGACTGATGGCAAAGATCAATCTTCTGCCGTGGCGCCAGGAGCGCCGCAAGCAGCGCCAGAAGGAATTCCTGTCGCTGCTCGGCGTCAGCGCCGTGTTCGCGGTGGTGGCGGCATTCGGCGTCATCAAATACTTCGATACGCTGATCGAGAACCAGGAAGGACGCAACGGCTACCTGCGCACGGAGATCACCGCGCTCGACGCCCGCATCACCGAAATCGAGGGGCTGGAGAAGAAACGCGCGGCGCTGCTGGCGCGCAAGCAGGTGATCGAACAGTTGCAGGCCAACCGTTCGCAGATGGTCCACCTGTTCGATGAGCTGGTCCGCACGCTGCCGGACGGCGTTCGCCTGAATTCGATCCGGCAAACCGGTACGCAACTGACGCTCGAGGGCGTCGCCCAGTCCAATGCCCGCGTCTCGTCCTACATGCGCAACCTGGAGCGGTCCGGCTGGATGCGCAACCCCGATCTGTCGGTCATCGAAGCCAAGGGTGGGGACAAGGCCTTGCCGTACCAGTTCAATCTCAGGGTCACGCTGACCAAGCCGAAGAAGGAAGGCGAAACCGACGACAGCATCGAACCGGTAGCGTTCGTCGGAGGTGATCAATGAGCAGCGTCGACCTTCGAAACCTGGACTTCAACAACGCCGGCGCCTGGCCACCGCCGCTGAAGGCGGCGGCGTGCCTGATCGTCGTCGCGGTGATCCTGTTCCTCGGCTGGTATCTGTTCGTCGACGACAAGCAGCAGCAGCTCGAAGGCCTGCAGCGGCAGGAAACCGAGCTGCGGGCACAGTTCGAGAACAAGCAGGGCAAGGCGGTCAACCTCGAGGCGCTGAAGGAGCAGCTCGCCGAGATGGAAGTGATGCTGCAGCAGATGCTGCGGCAACTGCCGAGCAGGACCGAGATGCCGGATCTGATCATCGACATCTCGCAGACTGCGCTCGCCAGCGGCATCACCAACGAGCTGTTCCAGCCCGGCCCGGAGAACCGCAAGGAGTTCTACGCCGAGAAGCCGATCAACCTGCGCATGATCGGCACCTACCACCAGTTCGGCGATTTCGTCAGCGGCGTCGCGTCGCTGCCGCGGGTGGTCATCATGACGATGCACGACATCTCGTTGAAGCCGCGTTCCGGCCAGACCATCGGTCCCGGCAGCCCGCTCGTGCTCGAAGGCACCGTGCGCACGTACCGCTATCTCGACGAAGACGAAACCGCCGACGCGCAGGGAGGTCAGTGATGCGGCGTTTCCTCAACAGCGACCCGCGGCAGTTCGTACCTATGCGTCGATTCGCGATCCTGATCGCGCTCGCCGCGATGACGTCGGCCTGCACGCCAGGCATGGACGACCTGCGCGCCTACGTGGCCGACGTCAAGTCGCGTCCGGGTCCGCCGCTCGACCCGCTGCCGGTAATGCAGCAGTTCGAGACGTTCGAATATGCCGCGCACGGCATGCGCGACCCGTTCAGCAACCCGCGCGAGGAGCGCAGCACCGCCACCTCCGGGCCACGTCCGGATCCCGACCGGCGCCGTGAACTGCTCGAGGGCGTGCCGCTCGACAGCCTCGACATGGTCGGCACACTAGGAACCGGCGCCGCGATGGTCGCCCTGATCCTCGACCCCGAGCGGGTCGTGCACCGGGTCAAGGTAGGCAATTACATGGGCCAGAACGAAGGGCGGATCGTCGCAATCGCGGTCGACCGCGTCGATCTGATCGAACTCGTGCCTGACGGTGCCGGCGGCTGGATGGAACGCCGGGCGTCGGTGGCGCTGGAAGAGCAGCAATGAGCAGGCAGGGGGCAACCACGATGACAGCGACCTCTATGAACGTAACTTGCGCTGGACGCGCAGCCCTGCGCTCGCTCGCGTATGCAGGCCTGCTCGCACTGATCGGAGCCGGAAGCGCGGCCGCCGAAAACGTGCTCAACGACATCCGCTACACGGCTTCGCCGTCCGGAGCGGTGGAAGTGACGCTGGAACTGGCCGGGCCGGCCGATGACGCCAGGGTCTTCACCACCGACGATCCGCCGCGCGTCGCGATCGACCTGCCCGACACGCGGAATGCGGTCGACCGCCGACGCATCACGGTTGGCAGCGGGGCGACCAGCGCGATTACCGCGCTCGAAGCCAATGGCCGCACCCGGGTCATCGTCGACCTGTTCCGGCCGGCGTCATTCGAATCCCGCGCTGAAGGCAACCAGTTGGTCCTGCGGGTCGGCGACGGCAGCGTCGGCCAGGTGGCAGCAGGCGGCGTGCCGACCGTCGATCCGGCCAAGCAGCGCGGCCAGTCCGTACCGGTCAGCAGCATCGATTTCCGTCGCGGAGCGGGCGGGTCGGGGCGCGTGATCGTCCGCTTCGAAAACGACAACGTCAGCGCCGACCTCAGCGACGACAACGGTGGCGTGGTGGTCGAATTCGACAACGCGTCGGTGCCGGCGCAACTGTCGGAGCGGCTCGACGTGACCGACTTCGCCACGCCGGTGCAGTTCGTCGATCTGCGCAGCGGCAAGGGCGGTTCCGGAGCGCGGCTGAGCCTGACCGCGTCGGGTCAATACGAGACGCTGGCATATCAGACCGGCAACGAATACGTGGTCGAGATCACGCCGATCGCTACCGAAGACGGCGCTGCGCCCAGCGGGGTCGGCGTGCTCGAGGATGACCGCCAATACACGGGCACCCCGGTCACGTTCAACTTCCAGAACATTCCGGTCCGCACGGTGCTGCAATTGATCGCCGAGGAATCCGGCCTGAACATCGTCGCCGCCGACTCGGTCAGCGGCAACGTCACGCTGCGGCTGGTCAATGTCCCGTGGGATCAGGCGATGCACATCGTGCTGCGCGCCAAGGGCCTCGACCAGCGTCGCGACGGGAACGTGGTCTGGGTGGCGCCACAGCAGGAAATCGCCGGCTACGAGCAGGCGCTGGCAGAAGCCAAGCTGGCGCTCGAGCAGCGCTCGCCGCTGGTGACCGAGTACATCCCGATCAATTACGGCAGCGCGGAAGAGATCTCGAAGCTGCTGACCGAGGACGCAAAGCGTGGTAGCGGCGGCGGCGCTGCCGGCCAGGGCCAGAGTGGCAGCGGCTTCCTGTCCGGTCGCGGCAGTGTTTCGTTCGACAAGCGCACCAACACACTGCTGCTGAACGACACCGAAGAAAAGATCCGTGAGATCAAGGCGTTGATCGCGCTGCTCGACCGGCCGGTCGACCAGGTGTTGATCGAAGCACGCATCGTGATCGCGTCGGAGACGTTCGCCCGCGAGCTCGGCGCCCGGTTCGGCATCAGCGGCGGCTATCGCGACTCGAATGGCAATATCGTGACCTCGTCGGGTTCGCAGCTCGGTGCCGATCGGATGGCAAACCTGGCGCTCGCCAACCGCTTCAACGGCGGCGGCGGCCTGCCGGTCGCCGCGCCCGGCGCGACCGGCGGTGGCGTGCTGGTGCCGTCGCTGGCCGATCGCCTGAACGTCAACCTGCCGGTCATCAGCCCGTCCGGCACGATCGGCTTCGCGATCCTCGGCGCCGATTACCTGCTCGATCTCGAATTGTCGGCGCTCGAGCAGGAAGGCCGTGGCGAAGTCGTCTCCAGCCCGCGCGTGATCACCGCCAACCAGCGCGAGGCCATCATCCGCCAGGGCGACGAGGTCGGCTACGTGACGATCTCGCCGACCCAGGGCACGATCCCGATCCCGAACGTGCAGTTCAAGGAAGTGCTGCTGCAACTCGCCGTGACGCCGACGATCACCCAGGACGGGCGCGTCTACATGATCATGAACGTGCAGAAGGACGAGGTCTCCGGCTTCGTCGACACATCGATCGGTCAGGTGCCGCAGATCGCGACCCGCGAGGTCAGCACGGCGGTGCTGGTCGAGAACTCGCAGACGGTCGTGGTCGGCGGTGTCTACGAATTCAGCAGTCGTGAAGACCTGAACAAGGTGCCGTTCCTCGGTGACGTGCCGGTGCTCGGCAACCTGTTCCGCAAGAAAGGCCGTTCGACCGAGAAGGCCGAGCTGTTGATCTTCGTCACGCCGAGGATCCTTGCCGTTAGCGGGAGCCCGCGCTGATGCCACAGTCCGAGGCAGCACCGATGGCTCCCATTGATTTGATTGCGACCGCGCGTCGCCCGCGGAGGAATTTCATGAGTTGCAATGCAGTTCGGCGTTTCGCCTTGCTCGCGATCACGGCGCTGGTCAGCGCCTGTGGTGGTGGCGGCGGCAGTGACAGCGATTCCGGCTTCACGCCGCCGGGATCGAAGATGACGGTGACCGTGGGACAGAGCTCGTTGCCCGCCGGCAATTCGACCGACATCTCGGTGCGCCTGACCAACGATGGCGGCACGCCGGTCCCTAACGGGACCACGGTGACCGCGTCGGTCAGCCCGTCGTCGGTCGGCAATGTGTTCGGAGTGAATGCCACCGGTGGGGTCACGACGGTTCCGACTGCGACGACCAGCGGCGGCAATGCAAGCTTCCGATTCATCGGCCAGAACCAGGGTGCCGCGACGGTCACCTTCTCGGCCAACGACCCGAACGCAACAGGCCGTACCGTGACTGCCTCGACCACGATCAACGTGACCGCCGGGCAGGGTCGTCTGACCATCGAGGCGACCCGCGACACGCTGCCGATCAACGCCTTCAACGTCGATCCGTTCGTTGGCTCGCCGTACATGGCAGAACTGACGATCACGGTGCGCGACGCGGCCGGCAATCTGGTCAACCAGCCCGATGGCGTGGTCGTTTCGGTCAACCCGATCGGCAACACCGGCGGCTTCACCACGCTCGACGATCCGGCGACCGAAGAGAACGAATTCTTCGTCCGGATGGGGCAGGGACCGGTCGATGTCGTCGCCGGTCGCGCGACGGTATTCCTGCACTCACTGAACTTCGCCGGCACCACGACGGTGACGGTGACCCATCAGGGCGCCGACCAGCAGAACTTCCAGGCGACCCGTACCTTCACGATCGTCAGCAACCTGCCGCCGTTGCCGGCGCAGCTTTCGATCAGCGAGCCGGTCAGCCCGGTCTATATCGCGTCGTCCGGCGGCAATTCGAGCGGGCAGGTCGAAATCCTGGTGCTCGATCCGCTGTCGCAGCCGGTTCCGGATCCGGTGTCCGGCAGCACCGCATTCAACAATGTGCGGGTCGAAATCCTCGGTGACGATCTCGGTGCGCGGCTGAGCGGCATCAACGCCGCCGGTCAGTCGGTCAGCGGCACGTCGATAGCGGTCCGTACCGTCAATGGCGTCGCCGCGGTGACCGTCTCCGGTGCCGAACGTGCCGGCAGCCTGCAGTTGCAGGCGACCTCGGACCGCGCCGACAACAACGTCGACAACGGCCTCAGTGATCCGGTGTCGGGTCAGCGGACGATCGTCATTTCCGACGGCGTGCTGTTCGACCTGCAGATCACCCGGCCGGTCGTCAATGCGTTGTTCGTGAATCCGTTCGACGAGGACGCCGAGCCGGCGGCCGATGGCGAGATCGTGATTCCGCAGCAGCCGGACGCGACCTACTCGATGACGGTGTCGATCATCGCCACCGACCGTCTCGGCAACCCGGTACTGCCGGGCACCGTGATCAACTTCGGCCTGATCGACGAGCCGCAGGTGAGCGGGCTCGGCGACTTCCTGCTGTCGGGCAACAATGGCCGGCCGCAGGTCGGTGGCGTCAACTTCACCGCGCTGTCGGGTGCCTTCACGACCGCCGGCGGCGGCGCGGGCCCGGGTGACACGCTGGTCGTGTTCGGCAAGCGCGAAGGCGCACTGCCATTCGGTCTCGACGAACCGCCGCACGGCTACCGTGACCTCGAGAGCGCGCGTCAGATCGCTCGCGTCAACAGCGCGACCAGTCTCGACGTGACCCGCCGCTTCAACATGAACGACGACACCGGCAGTTCGGTAGCCGTTCCGTCGCCGGGCGTGCTGCCGTACGTGATCGGTCGCGCCACCGACGGCAACATCGTCGCCAGTGCGGTGACCAACGAACTCGGCGTCGCGACCACCAAGATGACCTACCCGGTCAGCCGCTTGGGCAAGGTGGTCGTGGTCTGGGCGCAGGGCAATGGCGACATCGTCGGCGGTTCGCCGGAGACGGTGACCGATGCCGATGTCGCGGTGTTCGCCGGCGTCGCGCCGGGCACACTGACCGCTTCGCCGAGCACGATCCCGGCCAACACCTCGGCGCTCGTGACGGTCTGCGTTTCGGATGCGCTGCGCGTCGGCGTCGCCGGCGTCGGCATCGGAGCCGAGTTCCAGGATCTCGGCGGCAGCGGCACGGTCGAGTTCCTCGGCGATGGCCCGTACGCGAACGTGACCGGTGAAGGCGGTTGCGTGCTCGCCCAGGTCACGACGTCGGGCGTCGGCGATGGCGAACCGCTGGTCGTGTTCTTCGGCGGCGGCGACAGCGACGAGGTGTCGATCGAGCGTGGCGACCTGATCCTGCAGGCCAACCCGAGCGCAATGTTCGGCAGCGGCACGATCACGCTGACGCTGCTCAATTCCAGCGGTCAGCCGCAGTCCGGCTATCAGCTCGTCGCGAGCTGCACCGCCGAGGCACCGACCACCCTGCAGGTCACCAGTGGCCCCGGAGCGACCAATGCGAGCGGTCAGACCAGCGTCAATGTCGTGGCGACCAACCTGAACCAGATCAATGCGGCAGGCAGTGGCGAATGCGAGTTCAAGACCGCTGATGAATCGGCTTCGGTGACCGTGCCGTTCCAGGGCGTCGATATCTGCACCCTGGGCTTCAGCCCGACACCGCCGGGTTGCTGACCGATCCGGGTCCGAGCGATATCGGATAGACAAGGGCCGCCTCCGGGCGGCCCTTGCTTTTTGTTGGCTTTGGTTGGAGCCTGCGCGGACAGACTCGACCGCGACAGGAGTTCGATGAGCACCGTACGCATTGCGCTCGCTCCGGGAGACCTCGTGTTCCGGGAGGGCGATGCTCCGACCACTGCATTCCTGATCGAGGAAGGCCGCGTCGACGTCACGACCGAGCGGGAAGGACAGACGATCCGGCTGGCTACGCTCGGCCCCGGAGACCTGCTCGGCGAGATGGCGATCATCGACGACGCCCCGCGCACCGCAACCGCGACTGCCGCCGAGCCGTGCCTGCTGCTGGCGATCGATCGCGCCGCCATCGGCGAACGACTCGAGCAGGCCGACCCGATCATCCGGACCCTGCTCGAGAGCCAGTTGCGTCGCTACCGCGGCGCGCTGGCGGCGATGCAGGGGCGTGGCGGCGCCCCCACGCCCGCAGCGACGCCGGCAGTCAGCGCCAGCGAGCAGCTCAGCATCGGCAAGTTCCGGCTCGAATCACAACTGCGCGAGGCGCTGACCACCCGTGGGCTCGATCTGCGGCTGCAGCCGCTGTACGAGATCCCGAGCCGCCGGGTGACGGGGTTCGAGGCGCTGGTGCGCTGGAACCACCCCGAGCGGGGACCGATATCGCCGCTCGAGTTCATAACGCTGGCTGAGGAAACCTCGCTGATCAATCCGGTCGGCGAGTACGTGCTCGACGCCGCGATCGAATCGCTGCGCGCGCTGCGCGGCGAGCAGGACGTCGGGCCGTTCATCGGCATCAACGTGTCGCCGCGGCAGTTGGCCGAAACGCGCCTGATCGAGCGGATCGTCGAGCGCACCGCGGCGCTCGGCGTGTCGCCGGACCGGATCAAGGTCGAGATCACCGAGAGCCAGATGGTCGACTACCCGACCGTGCGGCGGCTGGTGAAGCGCTGCCACGAGTTCGGCATCAAGGTCGCGATGGACGACTTCGGCACCGGCTATTCGAACCTCGGGCATCTGTACGAACTGGAGTTCGACACCGTCAAGGTCGACCAGACCTTTCCGCGCAAGATGTTCCAGTCGCCGCGCGCGATGGCGCTGCTGCGCTCGATCGTCGACATGATCCACGCGATCGGCGCCGATGTCGTCGTCGAAGGCATCGAGAGCGAACGGCAGCTCGCCGCACTCGCCGAAATGGGCGTTCGTTACGCGCAGGGTTACCTGATCGGCAAGCCACTGCTGCTGCCGGACGCTCTGGCGTTCGAGACCGGCGCCTTCAGTCCGGTCGATAGCTGAGCCGTCCGCGCCGGAGGCGCGCGATGCGATCGCCGGGCCACTGAGCAGGTCGCGCTTGCGGCATGTGCGGCACAGCGAGTCCGCTGCGCGCTCAAGCGAGCGGAACCCGCCGGACCCGGCGCTGTCCAAGCCAGCCGCCTTTTATCGAGAAGACCATGGACGGAGCCGCCCGACACCCCTCCGAACTGCACGCCGAGTTCGCCCGGCTGCGCGACGACCTGGCCGCCGCCGTGGTCGGCCAACCGGCGCTGATCGAACGTCTGCTGATCGCGTTGCTCGCCGACGGCCACCTGCTGGTCGAGGGCGCGCCGGGGCTGGCCAAGACCACTGCGATCAAGGAACTGTCGCGGCGAATCGAAGGCGACTTCCACCGGGTGCAGTTCACTCCCGACCTGCTGCCGGCGGACCTGACCGGGACCGAGATCTATCGACCGCAGGACGCCCGCTTCGAGTTCCAGCCCGGTCCGATCTTCCACAATCTGCTGCTCGCCGACGAGATCAACCGCGCGCCGGCCAAGGTGCAATCGGCCCTGCTCGAAGCGATGGGCGAGCGGCAGGTGTCAGTCGGCCGCGTCACCTATCCGCTGCCGGCGCTGTTCCTGGTCATGGCGACGCAGAACCCGATCGAGCAGGAAGGCACCTACCCGCTGCCGGAAGCCCAGCTCGATCGTTTCCTGATGCATGTCCGGATCGGCTATCCGGATGCCGCTGCCGAAACCGACATCCTGCGGCTGGCACGCGAGCGCGCCCGCAACGAACTGGTCGCCGCGACGGCGCCGGTCACGCCATTGACACAGCAGGACGTGTTCGCCGCGCGGGCGGCGATTCTCGACCTTCACCTGGCACCGGCGCTCGAGCGCTACATCGTCGAGCTGGTGCTGGCGACCCGTGGCGCATCCGACTACGGCCGCGAACTGGCCGGCCGGATCGCGTTCGGTGCCAGTCCGCGCGGCTCCATCGCGCTGGAGCGCTGCGCGCGCGCGCATGCGTGGCTGGCCGGGCGTGACTACGTTGCCCCGCAGGACGTGCAGGCGGTCGCGGTCGACGTGCTGCAGCACCGCGTGTTGCTGTCGTTCGAGGCCGAGGCCGAAGGCCAGTCGTCGGCCGAACTGGTTCGCGAACTGCTCGAGTGCGTGCCGCAGCCTTGATTGTGGAGCACGCCATCGGCAACGGCGTCGAGGTCACGCTGGCCGAGCTGATCGGCCTGCGGCCGGCCGCGCTCGGGCTGGCTGCGGGCAAGCCGCGCGCCAGCCGCGAGCCGATGAGCGGCACGCGCAGTTCGCCGTTCCGCGGCCGCGGCATGGAGTACGCCGAATCGCGTCCATACGCGGCTGGCGACGACGTCCGCCACATCGACTGGCGAGTGACCGCCCGCAGTGGTCGCGTGCACAGCAAGCTGTTCCAGCCGGAACGCGAGCGGATCACCGCGATCGTCGTCGACACCTCGCCGACGATGGCGTTCGGCACGCGCCGCTGTTTCAAGAGCGTGCAGGCCGCGCGCCTGGGTGCCCTGCTGACCTGGCTCGCATTGTCCGAGGGCGACCGCCTGTGCGCCGCGTCGTTCGGCAGCCGCGAGCACCTGCTGCCGCCGGCCGGCGGCCGGCGCGGTGCGCTGCGGGTGCTGGAGGTCCTGGTCGAGGGCGCTCGGCTGCCACTGCCGGACACGCCCGCGGCCACGCTGGCGCCGACCCTCGATCGGCTCGGGCGCCTGCTGCGTCCCGGTAGCCACATCCTGCTGCTGCTCGATCCGCGCAGTGTCGATGACGCTGCCCGTCAGGCGCTGGCCCGGCTGCGCGCACATCACGACCTGGTCGCCGCGCTGCTGGTCGACCCGCTCGAGATCGCGCCGCCGCCGGCCGCCCGCTACCCGGTGGTGTCGGCCGGCCTGCGCCGGCTGCTGGCGTTCGACGAAGCGCCGGCGCGCGACGCCTGGCAGGCGCATTTCGCCGATCGCCACCGGCATGCCGAACGGCTGTTGACGCGGTGCGGCGTGCGTTCGCGGATCGTCCGCACCGACGACGATCCGCTGCAGGCGTTGCGCGACCTGCTGCACGGACGTGGCCTGCCGCAGGCCGCCGCATGAATCCGGGCGACGCCGCCGCCGCGCTGCAGTTGCGCGACATCCATTTGCCGCCGGCGCCGTCGTGGTGGCCGCCGGCGCCCGGCTGGTGGCTGCTGGCCTTGCTGACCGTGGCCGTGCTGTGGTGGGTCGCCGGCCGACCGCGCCGCCGATGGCGGCAGCGGCGTGCGCGACGGCAACTGATCGAGCAGCTCGCTGCGGTGCAGCAGGCGCATCCGGTCGAGCGCGAGCCGGCAGCGGCGCTGGCGGCGGCATCGGAGCTGCTGCGCCGTGCCTGCCGCCGCTACGCGCCGGACGCCGTCGCGCTGACCGGCGACGCCTGGCTCGCGTTCCTCGATCGCGGACTCGCCGATCAACCGTTCAGTGCCGGCCCGGGCCGGCTGCTGCTCGACGGGCCGTTCCGGCCGAGCGTGCCGGTCGAGGATGCGCGCGAAGTGCTGGCGCTGGTCGCGCGCCGGCTGCCGCGGCTGGTGGACGGCGGCCGATGATCGACTGGCTCGCCAGTCTCGACTGGGCCTGGCCGTGGGCATTCGCGGCAGTGCCGCTGCCATGGCTGCTGCGCCGTGCATGGCGACCGGCGGCCGACAGCGGCGGCGAAGCGCTGCGCCTGCCGTTCTTCGATGAAGCGGTCGGCCTGGTCGGTGACAGCCAACGGCGCCGCGGCCGCAGCGGTTCGATGACGATGGCCTGGCTGGTCTGGCTGCTGCTGTGCGTCGCCGCGGCCCGCCCGCAGTCGACCGGCGAGATCGAGATTCCGCCGCGCAGCGGCCGCGACCTGCTGCTCGCGGTTGACGTGTCCGGCAGCATGGCGGCCGAGGACATGCGGATCGCCGGTCGGCCGGTCGACCGCTTCACCGCGGTGCAGCGCGTGCTGACCGACTTCCTGCAGCGCCGGGTCGGTGACCGGGTCGGCCTGCTGCTGTTCGGCAGCCAGGCCTATCTGGTCACGCCGCTGACCTTCGATCGCGGCACGGTCGCCTATCAATTGCAGACCAGCGCGATCGGCATCGCCGGCCGCGAGACTGCGATCGGCGACGCGATCGGGTTGTCCGTCAAGCGATTGCGTGAACAGCCGCAGGCGCAGCGCGTGCTGGTGCTGCTCACCGACGGCGTCAACACCGCTGGCACGCTGCAGCCGCTCGAGGCGGCCGAGCTGGCGCGTGCCGAGAACCTGCGGATTTACACGATCGGCATCGGCGGCGACAGCCAGTACGGCGGCATGTTCGGCATGCTGATGCCGCAGGTCGCCGACCAGATCGACGAGGCGACCATGACGCGGATCGCCGAATCGACCGGCGGCCGCTATTTCCGCGCCCGCAGCGCGCAGGAGCTGGCCGCGATCTACGCCGAGCTCGATCGGCTGGAACCGGCCGAGCAGCACGGCGAGACGCTGCGTCCGATCGTCGAACTGTTCGTCTGGCCGTTGTCGGCGGCGCTGCTGCTTGCCGCGCTGCTGGCGGCGACGCGACTGCTGCCGCGGCGCCGCGAGGCGCTGCCATGAGCGCCTGGCAGCAGTTCCACTTCCTGCGCCCGCTGTGGCTGGTCGCGCTGGCCAGCCTGCCGCTGCTGGTCTGGCTGTGGCGGCGGCAGTCGGCGCGTGGCAACCCGTGGCGGCAGGTGGTCGACCCGCACCTGTTGCCGGCGCTGCTCGAGCGCCGGCCGCAGCGACGCGGCGCGTCGCCGCTGTGGCTGCTGGTCGGATTGCCGCTGCTGGCGATCCTCGCGCTGGCCGGCCCGGCCTGGCGCGAACTGCCGCAACCGCTGCTGCGCAACGAAACCGCGCTGGTGGTTGCGCTCGACCTGTCGGAGCGGATGCAGGCGGCCGATCTCGCGCCGAATCGGCTGCAGCGGGCCCGTTTCAAGTTGATGGACCTGCTGCGGGCGCGGCAGGACGGGCAGATCGGCCTGGTCGCCTACGCTGGTGATGCGTTCACGGTCGCGCCGCTGACGTCCGACCATGCGACGCTGCAATCGCTGCTGGCGGCGCTCGAACCCGACGTGATGCCGCTGCCCGGCCAGCGTGCCGCACGCGCGATCGAGCAGGCGCGGGCGCTGATCGCCGACGCCGGCTTCAGCGAAGGCCAGGTGCTGCTGCTGACCGATCGCGCCGAGCCGGCCGCACTGGAGGCCGCGCGGGCCGCGCGCGCGGCCGGCATCGAAGTGTCGGTGCTCGGCGTCGGTACTGCGCAGGGCGCGCCGATTCCGCTCGCCGGCGGCAGCTTCGCTACCGACGCCGAGGGCCGCCCGCAGATGGCCGCGTTGGACAGCGACGCGCTGGCCGCGCTGGCCGAGGCCGGCGGTGGCCGCTTCGTGCCGATCGCGGCCGACGCGCAGGATCTGCAGCAGCTCGGCATGCTGACGCCGCCGCCGTCGGCAATCGAGCGCGCCACCAGCGAGCAGGTGCCGCGCTTCCGCGACGAAGGCCCGTGGCTGGTGCTGTTGATGCTGCCGTTCGCGGCGCTCGCCTTCCGGCGTGGCTGGCTGGCCTGCCTGCCGCTGCTGCTGGTCGGCTTGCCGATGCCGGCACAGGCGTTCGACTGGACATCGCTGTGGGCACGCGACGAGCAGCGCGCCCAGCAGGCGCTGGAGCGCGGTGAGCACGACCGCGCGCGTGCGCTGGCCCGCGACCCGCTGCGGCAGGGCAGTGCGGCGTACCGCGCCGGCGACTACGAAGCGGCAATCGCGGCGTTCACCGGCGCCGACTCCGCCGACGCGCACTACAACCGCGGCAACGCACTGGCCCGCGCCGGCCAGCTCGAGCAGGCGATCGCTGCCTACGACGACGCCCTCGCCCGGCAGCCGGACATGGACGACGCGCTGGCCAATCGCGCCGCGGTCGAGGCGCTGCTGAAACAGCAGCAAGAACAACCGGACGGCGAACAGGGCGGAGAATCGCCGCCCGCCGACGGCGATCAGCAGCCGCAGCCTGCCGACGGTCAGTCGTCGCAGCAGCCGTCGTCGTCCGGCGAATCCGGCGAGTCCGGCGAATCCGGCGAACCGGCCGATGGCGGCGAGGATGCGTCGCCGTCGCAGCAGCCGTCCGATGGCAACGACGACGCAGAGGCCGACAGCGGCGATGACGCACCCGCCGACGCCGCCGAACAGCAGGAGGCCGAGGCGCAGCAACAGGCCCTGCAGCAGCAGATCGACGAAGCGCTGCAGCAGCAGGACGGCGAGCCCGCCGCCGCCGAACCGGCCCGCGATCCCGCCGAACAGGAGGCCGCGCAGGCCGTCGAGCAGCGCTTGCGGCGGATCCCGGACGACCCGGGCGGACTGTTGCGGCGCAAGTTCGCGCTCGAGCACCGTCGGCGGGTCCAGCAAGGAGACGATCGTTGATGCGCGTGCTGCTGTTCATTCTGTTCGCTATTGCCGCCGTCGATGCCGGCGCCGCCGCGCGAGCCTGGTTCGATCGCGAGACGGTCACGCTCGGCGAAACCGTCACGCTGAACGTCGAGGTCGACGGCGTACTCGGCAACCAGCCGGACCTGTCGCTGCTCGACCGCGACTTCCGCCGCATCGGTACCTCCAGCAGTGCCCAGGTCAACCTGGTCAACGGCCAGCGTCGGGCGCGCACGCTGTGGGCAGTCGCGCTCGAGCCGCTGCACGACGGCGTGATCGCGGTGCCTGCGCTGCAGTTCGGAAGCGACGCAACCGCACCACTGTCACTGACCGTGCTGCCGGCCCCGGCCGGCGCCAGCGGTGTCCCCGGCGACGATGCGTTCCTGCAGGTCGAAGCCGCGCCGCTCGATCCGTACGTGCAGCAGCAGGTCCGCTACACGATCCGGCTGCACTACGCGGTGCCGCTGCTCGAGGGGCAGCTCGACGAACCTCAGGTCGACGGCGCCCGGCTGCAGCGGATCGGCAACGATCTCAGCTATCAGCGCGTGATCGAAGGACGCCGCTACCAGGTCGTCGAACGCCGCTACGCACTCGCTGCCGAACGCAGCGGCACGCTGCGACTGCCGGCGCCGCGGTTTCGCGGCCGTTCGGCCGGCGGCGGCCTGTTCGGCGGCGGTGGCGGCGTGCTGCAGGCGCGTGGAGACGAGCTGACGCTCGACGTGCGCCCGCAACCGCCGCAGGCAGCGACGCCATGGTTGCCGACGCCGGAGCTGACGCTCGAAGACGAAAGCGGCGCCTGGCCCGATCAGGTCCGGGTCGGCGAGCCGCTGACGCTGTCGCTGCGGGTGGCCGCGACCGGCCTGCTCGCCGAACAGTTGCCGGAGCTGGCGCTACCGCCGATCGACGGCGCGCAGGTCTACCCGGATCGCGAAAGCTCGCAGACGGTCGAGGCCGCCGAGTGGTTCCGCGGCGAGCGGGTGCGCAAGTTCGCGATCGTACCGACCGTGGCCGGCACGCTGACGTTGCCGACGATCCGGATCGGCTGGTGGAACACCGACCGCGATCAGTCGCAGCAGGCAGAGTTGCCGTCGCGCACGATCCGCGTGCTGCCGGCCGCCGCCGGTACCGATCTCCCGTCACCGCCGGTCGAAGCCGATGCGGTTGACGGCCCGGCGCAGCCGGACGTCGGCGGCGCCGAGTCGCGACTGTGGCAATGGGCCACCGCAGCGCTGGCGCTGCTGTGGCTGGCGACACTGGGCTGGGGCTGGCGCCGTCGCACGGCACCGGCAGGCGGCGGGCGTGAGCGACCGTCCGGCGAACCCGCGCCGCCCCGGCCGAAAGCGCCGGCACTGGCCGCCGCACTGGCCGGCGATGATCCATCGGCGATCGCGATGGCGCTGCGCGCGGCCCCCCCGGACGGACCGGTCGCCGGCCTCGACGCGGTCGCCGATCGTCTGGCCGAGCCAGCACAGGCCGATGCGGTGCGTCGCTTCGAACGCGCGCTGTACGCCGGCGACGATGCCGCCGCCGCGATAGCCGAGCTGCGCCGGTCCCTGGCCGGCGGCCCGCGCTGGCGCCCGGCCGCCGGCGGTGACGATCGCTCCGATACGTTGCCGCCGCTGTATCGTTGACCGCGCCGACCGTCGACCGGGGAGTCCGATGCGCCTGCCGTCATCCGCGCTGCTGCTGATGCTGGCATTGGCCGGCGCGACCGCCGCCGCCGACGACGGTCGCTTCGTGGCTCGGCCCGCCGAGGTGCGCAGCGACGCGTTGCGCGAGCTTGCCGCCGCCTTCGAGCACAGGCACACGCTGTCGCAGATAGCAGACGAACTGAATGCGATGTTCGTGCTGCCGCGCGATATCGGCCTGCGGCTCGCACAATGCGACCAGCCGAACGCGTTCTACGACAGCGAAGCGACCGAGATCCGCCTGTGCCTCGAACTGATCGACGGCATCGCGACGGTGCTGCAGCCGCAATTCGACCATGAGGACGATTACGCCGACGCGCTGGCCGGTGCATTCATCGCGACCGCGCTGCACGAGGCCGGACATGCGCTGGTCGACGTGCTCGAACTGCCGATCACCGGGCGCGAGGAAGACGCCGTCGACCAGCTCGCCGCCTGGCTGCTGATCGAGGCCGGCGAGGCCACCGCGGTGCTCGGCGCCGCGGCGACCTACGACACCGGCACCAATGATGCCGATGCCGCTCGCGACGCGCTGGCCGGCGAACACCCGCTCGACCGGCAGCGCTATTTCAACCATCTGTGCTGGGTCTACGGCAGCGCGCCGCAGGCGCATCGCTTCCTGATCGACGACTGGCAGTTGCCGGAAGCGCGTGCCGGGCAGTGCGCAGCGGAATACGCGCTGATCGACCGGAGCTGGACCCGGCTGCTGGCCGCGCATCTGCGGCGCCCGGCCGCAGTACCCGCCGGGCTGCCGATGGCGTCGCCGGCCAGCGACCTCGGGCGCCCGCCGCGCTGAGCCGCGCGGTTCGATCGCCCGACCCGCACGCGGGCAACATCAGCCGCTGGACAGCACCGCCTCAGCCGAATCGCTTGCGCACTTCGTCGGCCCGCGGCACCGCCAGTGCCGCTCCATGACTCTCGACCGCAAGGCCGGCGACCCGGTTCGCGTACTGCACTGCCTCGCGGAACGGCCGCTGCGGATGCAGTGCCAGCCAGGCCGCGAGTCCGCCATTGAACGCGTCGCCGGCACCGGTGGTGTCGACCGCGCGGACGTCCTCGGCCGGCAACCGGTAATGCGCGGCACTGTCGTTGCGCGCGGCCGGATCGGCGTGCGAGACGAACACGCCGCGCGCGCCGAGCGTCAGTACCACGGTCGTCGTCGGCAAGCGCCGACACAGCGCATGCAGCGCGTCGTCGTCGAGCGCGAGCAGCGCATCGGCATCGACACTGTCGCCGTCGCGCGCGGCGATCAGCGCGGCGAATTCGGTTTCATTCGGGGTCAGCACGTCGGCGCCGGAAATCAGCGCGTCGCCGCCGCCGTCGAGCGGCGGTGCCGGATTGTGGATGCACAGCACGCCGGCCGCGCGGGCGATCGACTGTGCGCGCAGCGAAGCCGCCGGATGCACCTCGTGCTGGGTCAGCAGCACCTGCGCCGCTTCGAGATCGGCGCGTTGCGCCTCGATCTGTGCCGGCGACAGCACCGCATTGGCGCCCGGCGCGACGACGATCATGTTCTGCGCCTGGGCGTCGAGCAGGATCGCCGCGGTGCCGGTCGGCTCGCCGGCGACGACCTGCCAGCGGCCGTCGATGCGCTCCGATTTCGCCAGCGCCATCGCCGCGTCGCCGAGCGGGTCCCTGCCGATCGCCGCGACGAACAGCGTCGCAGCGCCCTGCCGCGCGGCGCTGACTGCCTGATTGAAGCCCTTGCCGCCGGGGCCGGTCGAGAACCGGCCGAGCCGCGTCTCGCCCGGCTGCGGGAAGCGCGCGGTCTGCCAGACGTGATCCTGATTGAAGCTGCCGACCACGACGACCTGCGCCGCGGTCTTGTTCGCCTTGCGTCGCGTGCTGCGCGTCGTCGCCATCCGAATCTTCCCGGCCGCATTTTTAGGAGCCGCTCCAGCGGCGACCTCGGCGTCCAACATGCCACAAGGGTTCCGATCCTGCGACCGTCCGCACGAACACGGGCGCTGGTGCCATGCGCGACCGGCCGGTCGCCGCTGAGCCGGCTCCTGCAGCGGAGTTACAACCCGGAAATCACTCCGGCAATCGTCGCCGTCATCAGCGTCGCCAGCGAGCCGCCGAACACCGCCAGCAGGCCGAACCGTGCGAGATCGGAGCGGCGCTCCGGTGCCAGTCCGCCGATGCCGCCGATCTGGATCGCGATCGAGCTGAAATTGGCGAAACCGCACAGCGCGTAGGTCGCGATCAGCGTTGCCTTCGGGCTCAGGCTGACGCCTTCGACGTTGCCGGCGAGGATTTCACCGAGGCTGGCATAGGCGACGAACTCGTTCAGCACGACCTTGGTGCCGATCAGCCCGCCGACCGTCGTCGCATCGGCCCACGGCACGCCGATCACCCAGGCGATCGGCGCCAGCACGAAGCCGAGCAGCGCGGCGAGGTCGGTCGGCTTGCCGAGCAGCGCCTGCAGACCGGTCACCTCGCCGAGCCAGGTCAGCGGCGCGTTGATCAATGCGATCAGCGCAATGAACGCGAGCAGCATCGCACCGACGTTGAGCGCCAGCCGCAGCCCGTCGGCGGCGCCCGATGCGGCCGCATCGATCACGTTCGCGGTGTTCTGCTCGACTTCGACCCGGACCTTGCCGAGCGTCAGCGGCTGGCCGGTTTCCGGCACCAGGATCTTGGCGATCACCAGCGTCGCCGGCGCGGCCATGATGCTGGCCGTGATCAGGTGCCTGGCGAACGCCGCCTGCTGCGCCGGATCGCCGCCGCCGAGCATCAGCACGTAGGCGCCGAGCACGCCGCCGGCGATCGTCGCCATGCCGCCGACCATCAATGTCAGCAGTTCCGACGGCGTCATCTTCGCGATGTAGGGCTTCACCACCAGCGGCGCCTCGGTCTGGCCGATGAAGGCATTGGCGCAGACCGACAGCGTTTCGGCGCCGGACACCCGCATCACCTTGGTGATGACCCAGGCCATGCCCTTGACGATCGCCTGCATCACGCCCAGGTGGTACAGCACCGACATGAACGCGGCGAAGAAGATGATCGTCGGCAGCACCTGGAACGCGAACACGAAGCCGAGTTTGTCGATCCGCGCAAGGTCGCCGAAGATGAACTGCGCGCCCTGCGCCGTGAAGCCGAGCAGCTTGACGAAGCCCTCCGACAGCGCGCCGAAGATCATCGCGCCCCATGGCGTCAGCAGCACGAACAGCGCGAACGCGATCTGCAGGCCGAGTCCGGTCGCGACCAGCCGCCAGTCGACCGCTCGCCGGTTGCGCGAAAAGGCCCAGGCGATGCCGAGCAGGATGGCGAGGCCCATCAGGCCGAACAGGACAGCGAGCATGAAGATCCCCCGGATGCCGCCGACCCCGTGTCGCGGCGAAACTGCCGCAGGGTAGGGCGAGCGGGGCGGGCCGGCAAGCGCACCGGGTCGGAACCGGCCGGGCCGGGTGCGCGATGGCGGCGCCCGGCGATCCGGTGCGGCCGGTCAGCCGTTCGTGATCAGCACCCAGACGCCGAGCAGCCCGAACACGCCGGCCGCGGTCCAGCGCGCGACATGCAGCGGGATCCGGTGCGCGAACTTCGCGCCGAGCGCGAGCACCGGCACGTTGGCGACCAGCATGCCGAGCGTGGTGCCGGCGATCACCGCGGCCAGCGCGTCGAAGCGGGCCGCCAGCAGCACCGTCGCGACCTGCGTCTTGTCGCCCATCTCGGCGAGGAAGAACGCCGCGGCGGTGGCGATGAACGCACTCCGTGCCGACGGCACGATGGCATCGTCGTCATCGTCGAGCGTGTCCGGTTTCAGCGTCCACAACGCCACCGCGACGAAGCTGCCGCCGAGCAGCCAGCGCAGCATGTGTGCCGGCACGTGGTCGGCCAGCAGGGCGCCGAACGCACCGGCCAGCGCGTGATTGGCCAGCGTCGCGACCAGGATGCCGAACGCGAGCGGCCAGAACGTCCGATACCGGGCCGCGAGCAGCAGTGCGAGCAATTGCGTCTTGTCGCCGATCTCGGCGATCGCAACGGCCAGCGTGGAGAACAGCAGGGCTTCCATGAGGTTCCTTCCGGGGCCGGGCAGTCGACGCGCCGTCGATACCGCGCGGCCCGGCCGGGCGCACGGCATCAACCAGCGGTCTTGTCCGGCACGGTCACGGACCGGTCACCCGAAGCGCCATGGCCTGCGGCCAAGCATGTTGACGCGTCGACGGCAGTGGTACTGCCGGGACTACTCCCCGATGGAAGCGGCGGCATTGTACAGCGGGGCGCTATGCCGCCGCTCAGCGCACGAACGGCCACACCCACGGCACGACCAGCATCATGACGACCACGATCGCCGCCGTCAGCGGACCGCCGACACGGATGAAATCGCCGAACCGGTAGTTGCCGACGCCGTACACCAGCAGGTTCGCCTGGTGGCCGATCGGGGTGATGAACGCGGTCGATGCGGCGATCGCGATCGCCATCACGAACGCATGCGGATCGATGCCCATGTCGTGCGCGAGCTGGATCGCGATCGGCGCCACCAGCACCACGCAGGCGGCATTCGACATCAACTGGGTCAGGCCGGCGGTCAGCAGGATCAGCAGCAGCATTGCCGCGTACGGGCTGTCATGGCCGGTGAAGAACATCAGGCCTTCGGCGACGAACGCCGCTGCGCCGGTGTGCTGCGCATCCATCGCCAGCGACAGCGGCATCAGCGACGCGATCATGAAGATCACCCGCCAGTCGACCTGCGCGTACATGTCGCGAACCGGCATGCAGCCGGTCGCGACCATCGCCAGCACGCCGGCCAGCGCCGCGACCGAGATGTGCACCAGGCCGGCCGCGGCCGCCAGCACCGTCGCCAGCATGATGCCGACTGCCAGCCAGCGTCGCGAATGATCGCGGCTGCCGCTCGACAGCCGGTTCACGACCAGGAAGTCGGGATTGTGGCCGAGCTCGTTCAGCGCGGCCGACGATCCGCGCACCAGCAGCACGTCGCCCGGCTCCAGCCGCAACTGGTTCAGTCGCTCGTCCTGCTGCCGGCCGTTGCGGCGCAGGCCGAGCACCGCGACACCGTAGCGGGCCGGGAAGTCGGCCTCGCCGATCGACACCCCGAGCGAGCGCGAACCCGGCGCCAGCGCGACCTCGCCGATCAACTGCTCGCCGCTCGACGACAGCGCCTCGGCAGTGCGCTCGGGATCGACGATCTCGAGCATGCCGCGGCCCTGCTTCTGCAGCAGCGCCGACGGATCGCCCTCGACCTGCAGGTGGTCGTCCTCGCGGAACACCGCTTCCGGCCACGGCACGAACGAGTAGCTGCCGTCGCCCTCGTCACGGCCGTAGCGGCCGTAGCGCAGCCACGGCCGGTCGTGCGCGCTCTCGCCGCGCTCGACCTCGAAGCGCCGGTGCACGCGCAGCACCGACAGCCCGAGGGTCTCCTTCAGGCGCGCCGCGTCCAGCGACTTGCCGATCAGCGCCGAGCCGCGCGGCACCGACGCCTCGGTCACGTAATGGCGCAGGCCGTTGCTCTCGTCCGGCGTCGATGCCGGCGTCCGCACCGGCACCAGCCGCGAACCGATCACGACGAAGTAGAGCAGCCCGGTGGCGAGTACCGCGAGCCCGGTCGGCACGAACTCGAACATCCGGAACGGCGCGTGGCCGGCGCGCGCCAGCGCCTCCGACGCGAGCAGGTTCGGCGGCGTGCCGACCAGCGTGGTCAGACCGCCGAGCAGCGAACCGAACGCGAGCGGGATCAGCAGCTTGGTGACCGGCGTGCCGGAGCGGTGCGCGATCGCGAACACGCTCGGCATCAGGATCGCGACCGCGGCGATGTTGTTCATGAAGCTCGACATCGCGCCCGACAGCAGCATCACGATCACGGTCAGCCCGATCGGATGGCGCACGCCGCGCGCCAGTACCCAGGCGGCGATCTCGTCGGCCACGCCGGTACGGACCAGCGCGCCGGACAGCACGAACATGCAGACCACCGTGATCACCGCCGGACTCGCGAAGCCCGAGAAGCCTTCCTCGACGCCGAGGATGCCGGTCAGCATCAACGCCAGCAGCAGGCCGAGCGCGACCAGATCGGCGCGCACGCGCTCCGACGCGAACAGCGCGAGAGCGGCAAGCAGCAGGCCAAGCAGCAACAGCTTTTCCAAACGACACCGGGGGCGACAGTCAAAGGGCCGCCCATCCTACAGCGCGGGCGACCGATGCTGCGCTGCCGCAATTCGGCCCTCGCCATCCGCGCGGGCCGCCGGCCGGAACGCGCGCCAGTGCTCGCTTTGGCGTGCGCGGACCGTCCGCGTTGAAAAATCTGCTGGCCGATCGTGTTGACAGCCGGCGACCCCGGCGGGAATATCTCCGCCCGCCGCAGCCACTAGATGTTGTGGTTGACGGGCGGGCGACCACTACAGATTGGGGTCGGTTGTGCAGCGCCCGCGGCGCGCACGACTGTCCCCGGCGACCATTACAAGGCCCGGACCCACGGGCCGCCCAACCCGGAGGGTGGATTCTCAATGAGCACGGTGCGCCTCGAGGCGGTCAGGAACGAACCGACCCAGATCCCGCTGCAGCCGGCCTCCCAGGACATCTGGGACAAGAAGTACCGGCTCAAGACCAAGCGTGGCGAGCCGGTTGACGCGACCATCGACGACACCTACCAGCGCGTCGCCCGCGCCCTGGCCGAGGCCGAGCCGACCCCGGAGAAGCAGAAGTACTGGTTCGAGCGGTTCCTGTGGGCGCTGCGTCGCGGCGCGATCCCGGCCGGCCGGATCACCTCCAACGCCGGTGCGCTCGAGCACAAGCCGGCCACCAGCACCATCAACTGCACCGTGTCGGGTTCGATCGAGGACTCGATGGACGGCATCCTCGAGAAGGTTCACGAGGCCGGCCTGACGCTGAAGGCCGGCTGCGGCATCGGCTACGAATTTTCCACGCTGCGCCCGCGCGGCGCGTTCGTCGCCGGCGCCGGCGCCTACACCTCCGGCCCGATGTCCTTCATGGATATCTACGACAAGATGTGCTTCACGGTGTCGTCGGCCGGCGGCCGCCGCGGCGCCCAGATGGGCACCTTCGACGTCTCCCATCCGGACGTCCGCGACTTCATCCGCGCCAAGCGCGAGGACGGCCGGCTGCGCCAGTTCAACCTGAGCCTGCTGATCACCGACGGCTTCATGGAAGCCGTGCATGCCGATGCCGACTGGCCGCTGGTGTTTCCGGTCAACGCCAAGGAACAGGACGACATCGACCTGTCCGACGCCGACAAGGTCGTCTGGCGCGACTGGCCGATCAGGAACAAGTACATCGTCCGCGACGACGGCCTGGTCGCCTGCAAGGTCTACGGCCACATCAAGGCCCGGCACCTGTGGGACATGATCATGGTCTCGACCTACGACTACGCCGAGCCGGGCTTCATCCTGATCGACCGCGTCAACGAGATGAACAACAACTGGTGGTGCGAGACGATTCGCGCGACCAATCCGTGCGGCGAACAGCCACTTCCGCCCTACGGCGCCTGCCTGCTCGGCTCGGTCAACCTGACCATGTTCGTCCGCGAGCCGTTCACCGACCGCGCCCGC
This sequence comes from Lysobacteraceae bacterium, assembly GCA_041687455.1. Taxonomy (GTDB): domain Bacteria; phylum Pseudomonadota; class Gammaproteobacteria; order Xanthomonadales; family Xanthomonadaceae; genus JAWLBY01. The sequence goes on from JAWLBY010000007.1 coordinate 72,767, forward strand.
TTCGACTGGGACGAATACCGCGAAGTGGTCCGCGTGTTCACCCGCATGCTCGACAACGTCGTCGAGGTCAACGGCCTGCCGCTCGAACAGCAGCGCAACGAGATCCTGCGCAAGCGCCGCCACGGCATGGGCTTCCTCGGCCTCGGCAGCACGCTGACGATGCTGAAGATGCGCTACGGCACCTCCGAGAGCTGCGCCTTCACCGAGGAAGTCGCTCGCGAAATGGCGGTGGCCGGCTGGGAAGTCGCGCTGTCGCTGGCCGAGGAAAAGGGTCCGGCGCCGATCATGGACGAGGACTTCAAGGTCACCGCCGAGATGCTGCGCAAGCGGCCGGAGATGAAGAAGGACGGCTACAAGGTCGGGCAGAAGATCAAGGGCCGCGTGCTGCACGCCAAGTACAGCCGCTACATGCAGAAGGTCGCGACGGTCGCGCCGGACCTGGTCCAGAAGCTGACCGAGAAGGGCGCCCGCTTCACCCACCACAGCTCGATCGCCCCGACCGGCACGATCTCGCTGTCGCTTGCCAACAACGCCAGCAACGGCATCGAGCCGAGCTTCGCCCACCACTACAGCCGCAACGTGATCCGCGAAGGCCGGAAGACCAAGGAAAAGGTCGAGGTCTACAGCTACGAGCTGCTCGCCTACCGCACCCTGGTCAACCCCGACGCGATGCCGTACACGACCGACGAGAAGGCCAGGCTGCCGGACTACTTCGTCGCCGCCGACGACATCACGCCGAAGGAACACGTCGACATCCAGGCCGCCGCCCAGATCTGGGTCGACAGCTCGATCAGCAAGACCGCGAACGTCCCGACCGACTACCCGTACGAGGACTTCAAGGACATCTACCGCTACGCCCACGAAAAGGGCCTGAAGGGCTGCACCACGTTCCGCTTCAACCCGGCCGCGTTCCAGGGTGTGCTGGTCAAGGAATCCGACCTCGAGAACACCACCTACCGCTTCGAACTCGAAGACGGCTCGATCGTCGAGGCAAAGGGCAACGAAGAAATCGAATACGACGGCGAAATGCACACCGCCGCCAACCTGTTCGATGCCTTGAAAGAGGGCTATTACGGCAAATTCTAGAGGAGCCGGGATTCGGGACTCGGGATTCGGGATTCGGGATTCGGGATTCGGGACTCGGGATTCGGGACTCGGGACTCGGGATTCGGGATTCGGGATTCGGGATTCGGGACTCGGGACTCGGGATTCGGGATTCGGGACTCGGGACTCGGGACTCGGGACTCGGGACTCGGGACTCGGGACTCGGGACTCGGGACTCGGGACTCGGGACTCGGGATTCGGGACTCGGGACTCGGGATTCGGGACTCGGGACTCGGGACTCGGGACTCGGGACTCGGGATTCGGGATTCGGGATTCGGGATTCGGGAATCGGGATTCGGGATTCGGGACTCGGGATTCGGGACTCGGGACTCGGGACTCGGGACTCGGGAATCGGGACTCGGGAATCGCATGGCATCGCAGCGCCGCGCCCGCGTTGCAAAGCCGATCCCCTGTAGGAGCGGCTTCAGCCGCGACCGCACCCCACCACCACCCCCGACACCGTTCGTCCTGAGGTATCGAAGGACGAACACCGACGAAGCCCGAACCCACCAGCCTCGACAACCACGACGAACCCCGAGCGAAGCAAGACCCCCACCCTCAGATGCCATACACCGCACATCGCGCTAATGTTTCCGCACACGCCGTCCGGAGCGACGACGTGGCCGGGTTCCATCCGGCACCACAGCCGCTGCGGCACACCGCAGCGCAGGCGCGGCAGGGCCGCGGAGATGCCCGAACCGCAGTGACGATGCTCGAACAAGGCCCATGACGAGGAGGGGCGTATGAGCAATGGCAATGGTGTGACATCGACGATCTCCCAGGCGGTCGACGCCGTCAGCGAAAAGGCCCAGGAAGTCGCCGCCGAAGCGAAGGCCGCGGTCGAAAAGGCCGTCGAGGAGGTCGGACAGGCAGCCAACGTGGCGAAGAAGAAGGCGATGACCACGGTGAAGAAGGCCCGCGCCGCGGTCGACAAGGCAGTCGCCGACGCCAAGCGCGAAGTCGAACAGGTCAGGAAACAGGTCGCCAAGAAAACCGCCGCGGTGAAGAAGTCCGCCCGCAAGGCGGTGTCGGACGCCACCGGCGGCCGGATCGGCAAGGCGAAACCGGCAAAGAAAGCCGCCGCCCGCAAGGCCACCGGCAAGAAGACCGCGGCCAAGAAAGCGACCAAGGCCCCGGCCCGGAAGGTCGCCAGCAAACGCCCGGCCGCAAAGAAAGCCGCACCGAAGAAAGCCGCAGCAAAGAAAGCCGCACCGAGAAAAACCGCAGCGAAGAAAGCGGTGAGGAAAACCGCCGCAGGCAAGGCGGTGAAGAAAGCCGCAGCGAAGAAGACCGCACGCCCGGCAGCCAGGGCTCCGGCGCGCAAGGTCGCAGCGAAGAAGACCAACGCCCGCAAGGCCATCGCGAAGAAAGCACCGGCCAAGCGGGCAGTGAAGAAGGCGAGTGCCAGCAAGGCCAGTGCCCGCAAGGCACCGGCAAGAAAGGCGCCCCGCCGGCGTTGAGCCCACCCACCGCCCGCGGCATGCCGCGGGCGGTGACCCACACTGAACATCCGCGTCCAGCGGATGAACCCCGGCATCGCTGATGCCGGCCCCGACACGCGGCGCCGACCGGCCGCCGCAGCAGAGCAGGAGCAGCGACGTGGCGATCAAGATCGGCAAGAAGATCAAGGGATTCTCGGTGCAGACGGCCGAAGACAGGGCCAAGGCCGCCGACACCCCGGCCGCCGCTGCCCCCGCCCCGGTCGCCGAGCCACGTCGCGGCGCCGAAGTGATCCAGATGCACGAGCAGATCGAGCGCCCCGACGTGCTGGTCGGCTCCACCTACAAGATCAAGAGCCCGCTGTTCGAGCACGCGCTGTACGTCACCATCAACGACATCGTGCTGAACCCCGGCACCCCGCACGAATCGCGCCGCCCGTTCGAGATCTTCATCAACTCGAAGAACATGGACCACTTCCAGTGGGTGGTCGCGATCACCCGCATCATGTCGGCCGTGTTCCGCAAGGGCGGCGACGTGACCTTCCTGGTCGAAGAACTGAAGGCCGTGTTCGACCCGCGCGGCGGCTACTTCAAGGCCGGCGGCGTCTACATGCCGTCGATCGTCGCCGAGATCGGCGCCGTGGTCGAAGACCACCTGAAGACGATCGGCCTGATCGTCGATGAGGCGCTGTCGCCGGAGCAGCTCGCCCTGATCGCCGAGAAGCGCGCCGCCTACGAGGCCGGCCTAAAAAAAAACACTGACCTGAGCGACGGAAGCCTCACTTCTCCCTCTCCCGCGAAAGCGGGAGAGGGCCGGGGAGAGGGCGCTTCTGCTTCTGCTGCTGCGAAAGAAGCCAAGGACAACGGCTACCCGCCCGGCGCGACGATGTGCCACAAATGCAACACGCAGGCGGTGATTGTGATGGATGGGTGTCAGACGTGTTTGTCGTGTGGGTATAGCAAGTGCGGCTGAAACACCGTTGCATTATCGACAGCAGAGACAGCAGGGAGTTGGGCTTGTGATCTCGGGCTTTCGAGCGTTATTGCTATGTGAATCAATGCGTTACAACAAGCCGTGGAAATAGTTCACACATCGGGTGGCGCCTTGTGATATACGTCGCGTGCTTCAGGGGAGGAGCTCATGAGCACGCTGACGAAGAAGAAGGCTGTGGAGCCGATCAGTACCTTTGATCGAAACGGTGCCTTGGTCGTGAATGCGTATTCACTGCTGACTTCAAGCCGCGCATTAGGGCAAATTGAAGCTGCCCGAAAGATATCTGAACACATAAGCAAAAAGGGCTCGGGCCGCAAGCGCGCCGGTTAAGGACGTAGTTTGTGAGCGCTGTTGCGCTTTATGTCCTAGTCTTGGGTGCGGGATGGCTGTTTATCCGGGCTTGGCTCAGAACGCGCTATCGTGCGCTAAAAGACGCCGGGCACCCGCAATACTTCTCTGCTCTCGTTGCGTCAGCGTATTTGCTTGCGATTGGCTGCAGCGTTCACGTAGCTCTTTCGCGCTGTGGTCCGCTCGTTTACGGGACGGCAGTTGACGCCTTTTTCGATGCATTCCCGGCCTCGGTTTCTTCGCGTGAGGACAGCTCTATTGTCTCCATGCTGGCAGCTTCGACTGTATGGGCGCTTGTCCTCGCCCGCCCTCTTGCTGCGCTGTTCAACTGGCCCCTCAGAAATTCATCGCTACGTAAGACCACCCTTATCCAAGCGGGTGCGCTAGACGCGATTGAAGCCACCATGGAAAACGCCTTGTCTGCAGGCATTTCCATTGCCGTAACGCTCAAGAGCGGAAAGGTATACGTCGGGCTTCCAGCTGCATCGTCGACCCTCGATGATGATCGCAAGTGGATCGCGTTGTTCCCTATTATGTCCGGGTTTCGCACAGCTACTGGAAAAATAAAGTTTACGACCGACTATAATTCGGCATACTCGCGCCTACAGAGAGGTCTCACTGAAGCTCAAGCGCAGGACATAGCAGATAGATTCAGGGTTTTGCTTCCAATTGCTGAAATATCTGTGGTCCAAAGCTTCGATCTTGAAATTTATGAGAAACAGTTTAGAAGTAGCGCTATCGGTGAAACTGGAAACAACGGGATCCCTCCAAGTGGTAGCTCGGGCACTGTCGACGTAGAAGATAACAAACTAGCTCGTGGCGCCTACAGCGCATTCATCGGGTTGTTTTCGATGGCGATATTAGCCGCCCCTCATAGCGGCCCTGCGATGCTCGGTCTTCTTTTGCTATCAGCGCTCTGTTGCGTTCTTGCCCGTAACCCTGGTGGATGGAGCGACTCGGTGTCTCCCGGTGCTGGGCCGTAGCGCAAACGGGGTCACCATTTCGCCGCCGCCGTCAAGAGGCGCGAGAAAAATTCTCCCGGTGCGACCCAGGCGCCGGTATCGAACACGCTCCGATCACCCGGCGCCGAGCGCGAAGTCCACCGCTGCCGCCGCATGCAGCGCGGTGGTATCGAACACCGGCACAGGCGCGTCCACGGGCCCGACGAGCAAGCCGATCTCGGTGCAGCCGAGGATGATGCCCTCGGCGCCGGCGTCGACGAGGTCGCGGATGATCGCCCGATAGGTCTCGCGGGACGCATCCTCGATCCGCCCACGGCAGAGTTCCTCGTAGATCACGCGATGCACCTCCGCGCGCGCGGCGTCCCCGGGCACGACTACATCGATGCCGTGCCGCGTGAGCAGGCGATCGCGATAGAACGGCTGCTCCATCGTGAAGCGGGTGCCGAGCAGCCCCACGCACGACATGTCGGCGGCATGTATCGCGGCAGCAGTCGCATCGGCGATGTGCAGCAGCGGGATCGGCGCGGCCACCTCGATCGCATCGGCAACGCGATGCATCGTGTTGGTGCACAGCACGAGTGCCTCGGCGCCGGCGCCATGCAGGCGTCGAGCGGCATCGGCCAGCATCTCGCCCGCGGTCTCCCAGTCGCCGGCGCGCTGCAGCGCTTCGATCTCGGCGAAGTCGACGCTCCACAGCATCAGTTTCGCCGAGTGCAGCCCACCCAGGCGCGCCTGCACGCCCTGGTTGACGAGACGGTAGTAGGGCAGCGTGGATTCCCAGCTCATGCCGCCGATCAGGCCGAGTGTCCGCATGGCATTCCGCAATCGGTTGGATCGACGAAGTCTGGCAGAGCACCGAGCGAAGCGGGAGCCGCGGCGGCGTGGCTGCGTCGACTGTTGACCTGCTGGCCCGTTCTGCAGCGTGCCGACTTCGGCTGGTCCGCGCGCTCGTCCGGCGATTCACGGACAGCGAGACTCGCCGTCCAGGGTTGCGTGCGACGACGATCGTGCGAGAATGCGTCCACAGCGATCGATGACGTCGAGGGGGCCGATCATGAGAGCAGTGGTATTCGCCTGTGTCTGCGCGTCGCTGTGGTACGGGGGGTGCGACGCAGCGGCGCCTACGTCGTTGAACGGGCCCGGAGGCCCGCCTCCTCCGCCCGGCAAGTCGCTGCAACCGACCCTCGAGGCGGTATCGGTCCAGGACCTGAGATCCCGCCAGCGTCGCGCCGGTCCGGCCGTGGCCGCCAAGGCTGCGGCGAAAGGCATCGCACCCGGCACGCCGGGGCTGCCGCTGGAGGGTGAACTGTCCGGCGCATGGGACACCGTCGACGCCTACCTGACATTTCCCTACCGTTTTCCCGACTCCGGATTCGAGGCGCAGGTGCTGCTGCGCGGGTTTGATGTCGGCCCGCCGGTGGACGGCACCCGCTATCGCGTGGATGCCTGGGATCGCACCATCTACTGGCTGGACTTCGACGTCGCCGACCCGGCCAAGGTGCCGCGCCTGCTGGCAACGCTGCAGCTGGCCGATGGCTACCAGCCACAGCCGAACGACGCGTTTCCGGAGTTCCGCACCGATGCGGCCGTGATCGACGCCTGCGCCGCCGCGGACTGCACCATCAACTGGGTTCCCTATGTCCTGCTGCGCGAAGCCGGCCGGGACTACGCGAGCTATCCGGATGCAGCCGCCGACGCATCGATGTATTTCGTCGCCGACGCGCAGGGTGACGCGCTCGTTGCCGTCATGGACATTTCCGACGCCAGCGGAAATTTCGAGCGCACCGATTTCCTGTACGAGGGTGACGAGCTGGAGGTGTCGACCATCGCCTATCGGATCAGCGAGCCCGGGTTCGTCTACATCGTCAAGGTCATGAATGCCGAGGTGCTGGGCAACGGTTTCGCCATCGAGCGCCGTCACTACATCCCCGGCGAGGACTTCGAGGATCCGGATCTCGTCGACGACCTGGATGCCGCCAATCGACCGATACGCTTGCTGATCGATGCCCAGCGCGGCAATCCCGCCGAATTCCAGTTCGCGGGTCCGTTCGACCTCGGCTACACCTGGGGCAAGGTCCCGCATTTCGTGTTCGGCAGCGACTTCGAATCGCGGGCGGTGGCGACGGCCGCGAAGCTGGTCAGGCGTCGGCAGTAGGCGCGGATCTTCCCGCGCGTGCCCGCAGCCGCACCGCCAGCAGCAGCGCCAGGCCACCCGGCACCCACGGGGCGCCCGGCGCGACGTGCGCGAACGGACTCGGCCCATCGGCGGGCGCGACGACCGTCACGCACTGATTGGATGTTCCCGATCGACCGCTCAGCGTGCGCGTGCGGCCCGCGGCGTCGATCCATCCGGCCGCGCCCCGGTTGGCGCTGCGCACGATCGGCATGCGGAACTCGATCGCGCGAATGCGTGCCATCGCGAGGTCGATCTCGTCGACCACGTGTCGCTCGAACGGCGTGAAGCTCGCCATGTGGATGATGATGTTGCCACCCTGCAGCGACGCGTCGCGCAGGTGATCGCGGGAATGCAGTTCGTAGCACAGCGTCGGGACCAGGCGCCGGCCGGCACCAAAATCGAAGATCGAGCCACCCGCGCCGGGTTCGACGTAACCACTGGACAACAGGGGCCGCTCGTACAGCGGCACCAGGCTGGACTTCGCGTGGATCCTTGGCTCCGCGTCCCCGGGCTCGAACAGCGCGGCCGTCACCTGGAAGCGGTCTGCGACGACCCGTGAGCATTGCATCAGCACCGCGGCTTCGAGCCCCGACGCGATCTGCGGCCCACGCACGCACAGCGCACCGACCCGATCGAGGGGAATCGGCACTTCCGGCCAGACGGCGATCTCGCATCGAGGCTGCTCGCGCAGTCCGTCCCGCGAGAGCTCCAGCGCCGAGCCGGTATGTCCGGCGCGATCCGACAGCATCGTGCGGATGGAGGCGTGATCCGGCAGATCGAGCTGCAACGGCAACGCCTGCAGCGTGACCCCGTCGCCAGCGGCCTCCTGCGCGTCCAGCGTGTCGATCTTCCACGCGCCATAACCCAGGCATGCGCACGCGATCGTCGCCAGCAACAGCCCGCCTGCGCGGTGGGTCGGCCACTGTCTCGGCGCGGCGACAAGCCCGCCCAGCCATGCGCTGCTCCACAGCAGCAGCCACAGTGGCAGCACTTCCCCACCAATGCCGGCGATCTGCAGCATGACGGTCTGCGGCACGATCAGCAGCGTGGGCGTGTAGGGAAACGGCGCCCACATCCCGGCGATCAGCGATGCAAGGATGGCCGACTGCAGCAACGGTCGCAGCCAGGTCGGCATGCGTGCCTTGCGCATCAGCGCAGCGTCCAGCCACGCGAACAGCATGAACGGAACGGCGAAGCTGGCAAACAGCAGCACGAGGAACAGGTCGCGGTGAGCGGCCGCACCCGGCGCCGCCGCAATGGCCACGCCGAAGGCCTCCCAGTGGCCGGGAATCGTGTATCCGAGCCCGAGCGCCAGCGCTGAAACCAGCGCGGACGTCAGACGGATCCGCGGCAGCATCGCGAACCATGGCGCAAAGGCGATCCAGGCCAGCATCGGCTGCGGAACCGGCGCCACGCCGGGCGTCGCCAGCGCGAGCAGTACCGACGACATTGCCGCCGCCGCCAGGCCGATGGCGATGTCGCCGGGGATCGCGGGCCGAATGATCATCCATGGATGATACGCGGGCCTTTCTGCTGCTGAGCAGCGAGCGGAATGCCGTGAGGCGGCCCGCGGCGGACGGGGCATCGCTGCCCCGTTCGGGCACCTGCTCCGCAATTCCGTGAGAGTTCGCAGCCCTGTCCGCCGGAAGCTGCAGGCGCGCGTTCTGGCCACGTCAACTCGTGCCACGACGATTCCAACGGAAACATCGTCCGGCTCGGCCGCTGCAGCAGCGTCGCTCACGCCGCCGAAACGCCTGATCGCCTACAGTTCAGGCCTGACCGGACGCCGCGCCGCGGATATCGCCTGGGAAGCTCATGCTCCGATATCTGCTGGTCGTACTTGCATCGCTGCTTTCAACCGTGGCCGTCGCGGCCGATCCACTGCCGTGGCTGCGCGACGACCAGGCGGCATTCGAGCGTGCCCGCAACGAGCAGCGCTTCGTGCTGCTTTACCTCGAAGCGGTCTGGTGCCACTGGTGCCATGTGATGGATCACGAAACCTACGCCGACAGCGCGGTGCAGCGGGCGATCGCCGAGCACTACGTGCCGCTGCGTGCGGATCGATTCCGACGCCCGGCCCGATCTCGCCGCCCGCTACCGAAGAATGTACCGAAGAATGGGGTCAGGTCTAGCACGGTTGCGAAAAAGAGGTCAGAGTCATTCTCTGCATGTGCGCGAGAGCGGCGGGCGACCCACGGTCGTCATGGTCGCGCCCCGTTTCTCACAAATTGTCTCTGACCCCTTTCTACCCCTTTCTGGCGGGCTACGGCACCGGCGGCACGCTCAAGGGCGTCGCCCGCGTGCTGCGCGCGCGTTCGCCATCGACCCGCATCGTGGTCTGCGAGCCCGACAACTCGGCGCTGCTCGGCAGCCACATCGCGCAGGCGCGAACGCCCGACGGCGCGGTCGCCGCCAGCCACCCGGCGGCGCGGCCGCATCCGGTGCAGGGCTGGGGACCGGATTTCATCCCGAAGCTGACCGAAGACGCGGTGAGCGCCGGACTGCACGACCGACTGCTGCCGATCGACGGCCGCGACGCGCTGCGGCTGGCCCGTGAACTGGCGACCCACGAGGGCATCTTCTGCGGCATCTCCGGCGGCGCGACCTATGCCGGCGCACTGGCGGTCGCGCGCGACGCGACACCCGGCAGCACCATCGTCTGCATGATTCCCGATACCGGCGAACGCTACCTGTCGACGCTGCTGTTCGACGGCATCCCCGAAGAAATGACCGACGAGGAATGGGCGATCTCGCGCTCGACGCCGAACGTCCGCTTCGACGTGCCGGGACCGCCGCCGCCACCGGTGCCCGATGCGGCGATCGATCCCGACGCCGCCGCCTTCGTCGAGCAGGCGCTGCGCGACCGCGACCCGCCCGTCGTGATGTTCGCCCACCAGTGGTGCGACTTCTGCGCATCGGTCCGGCGCTACTTCGACAGCGCCGGCATCCCGTACCGATCGATCGACATGGATTCGGTCGCCTATGCCGAAGGCGACCGCGGATTCAGGATCCGCCTCGCGCTTGCGGCACGCACCGGCATGATGACCGTGCCGCAGGTGTTCGTCGGCGGCGAACTGCTCGGCGGTTGCACCGAAGCCCTCACCGCGGCGCGCGACGGAACGCTGGCCCGGCGGCTCGGCGCGTTCGGCATCGTGCCGAACGATGCCAGCCAGACCGGCGATCCGCAGGGCTTCCTGCCGAAGTGGCTGCAGCCGCGGAAGTGAACCCGGACCGTGATCGCCGGAGACTACGCTCGACAGCACGTTGGGCAGCGTTGCCAGTCCGGGAGACCATGTCGCCCGGGCGCTCGCGCTGGCTGGAAATGACTCTGACCCAACTCTGAGCGACTTGCCGGGCCCGTGCTTGCGCAGTTTAGATAAGCGGTTATATTAGTGCGCATGGGAAATCCGCCCGTGGGTGACGGGATCAGTCGCCGATCTGCCGACCCTTGCCGTCGCCGACGCGCTGCTCGTCAGCCGGCGCGGCGATGACCTGCCGTTCAACCAGAACCGATACAGGCTGCTGCATGAATCGAACGCTTGGAACGCAATTGCGCACACTGCTGGAATTGCTCGACGGCGCCGTCGAGCGCGCATACGAAAAGCTCGGTCTGGACTACCGGCCGCGATACACGCCGATCATGCGCGTACTGATCGATCGGCGCTCGGCCAGCGTCGGTGAGATCGCGGAGGCGGCGGGCATCAGCCAGCCGTCGGCGACCCAGACGATCGGAATCATGGCGAACGCCGGCCTCGTCGCGATCGGAGCGGGTGTCGATGACGCGCGCAAGCGAGTGGTGCGGCTGACCGCGAAGGGCCGCGCCCTGGTGCCCGCGCTGCAGAGCTGCTGGATGGCCACGGCGGTCGCCGCCGAGAGCCTCGACCGTGAGCTCGATCCACCACTCGGACCGTGCCTCGAGGCCGCGCTGGCGGCGCTCGCACGCCGGTCGTATGACGAGCGAATCCAGCAGGCGCTGCAGACGCAGCAGTGAGTGCGATCGACGCGCACATTCGCGCGCGGTCGCGTCGCCGCCGCGACGGGCCCAGCGAAGAGCGGATGCCGACGCAGCGCGTGCACGCGCGACACCGCTGCCCCGGCTGATCTGACGAAAACAACCGACGCCTGCGCGCTGCATGTCCGCTGCCGGACAGCAGACGAGCGGCACCAAGAGCCACCATGCGGGTATTCGACAACCGTTGACCGGCTGCACCGCTCCGCGCCCGATCGCGGGTGCCGCGGCCGGCCGCATCGACCAACGCCACGCCGCCGCACGATGCGGCGCACTTCAAGGACCCACGCAGATGAACACCTTCCTGAAAGCGGCTGCTGCCGCCTTCTCAGCAATGATCGTTGCGGTCGTGCTGATCGCCACCGGCGTCATGCCGTCACCGCTGCAGATGCCACGGCGAGGGCCACCGCAGAACGACATGGTGATAGACGAGGCCATGCGCACCGAAGTGCTGGAGCGACTGATCGCCAACGTCAACGGCTTCTACGTGTTCGAGAAGCAGGCAGCGGCGGTGGAGAAGGATCTGCGCGGCCGGCAGCAGCGCGGCGAGTACGCCACGATCACGAGCGCGGAGGAATTTGCCGCGACGCTGACCGCAGACCTCCAGCGCGTCACCGGTGACCGCCACCTGCACGTCGACTACAGCGAGGCAATCACTCCTTCGCAAGCGCAAACCGATGCCGAAGAAGCCGCGCCGACGGACTCCGAGGACCTGCGCCGGCGCAACCACGGCTTCGAGCGCGTCGAACGGCTGCCGTTCAACATCGGCTACCTCGACCTGCGCGGGTTCGCACCGGCCGACCTGCTGGCAAACAAGCTGGCGGCCGCGATGACCCTGCTCGCCGACACCCGCGCGCTGGTCATCGACCTGCGGGCCAACGGTGGCGGCGACCCCAGGGCGGTCGCATTGCTGGCCAGCTACCTGTTCGACGAACCGACCCGCCTCAACGACATCTTTGAACGTGGCAGCAACGTGACCCAGCAGTACTGGACCACCGACACCCTGGCGGGGCCGCGATACGGCGTCGCGCGCAAGGTCTACCTGCTGATCGGCAACGACACCTTCTCCGCCGCCGAGGATTTCGCCTACGCGCTGAAGAATCTCGGTCGTGCCACGCTGATCGGTGCGAGCACCGGCGGCGGTGCCCATCCGGCCACAGCCCGGCGACTGAACGATCACTTCGGCGCGATCGTGCCGACCGGTCGTTCGATCAGTCCGATCACGCATACCGACTGGGAAGGTGTCGGCGTGGTGCCCGACATCGCCATCGACGCCGACGACGCCCTTGCGCACGCCCAGATCCTGATCCTGGAGAAGCTGCTCGCTGGCGAGGCAACCCCCCATGCGGCCGAGCAGCTCCAGCACCGTCTCGCTGAACTGCGCTGACCACCCGCGAAGCGATGCGGCCACGGACGGAGACCAGCCCACCCTCGGGCTTCCACCGATTCCGTACCCACCCGGATCGAGCACTTCAGGCGCCTGCCTTGTGTTCGGGGCGCGCCGGGCGCCGGCCCGGCCGACAGGTTGCCGACGCGACCGGCCGCGCGCGTGCTGATGAAGTGGCATCAAGGGGCCGGCGTCTTCCCGCTGATCGACGATCGCCCGGCGCCGAGCCCGATGCTTGTCTCGGTCCGACTGCTCCGGAACGGAACGGTCGATCCGCTGTCCCACTGCGTGAACCGCCGCCCTCGGCAAGGGGCCCATCGACGCTATCGAAAATCGATCATGAGCTATGTCCGTGCTCCTCGCCGCATTCGCACTCGCCTCCGGAAATATCCGATCGTGCTCCTCGCCGCATCCGCACTCACCTCCGCGGATGCCCGGCTGCGAAAGGGGTCAGAGCCAGGTCAGAGTCATTTTCTGCATGTGCGCGAGAGCGGCGGGCGACCCACGGTAATCATGGTCGCGCCCCGTTTCTCACAAATTGTCTCTGACCCACTTGTGGGCCCCTTTCTTGTGCGCGACAGAAGCGTTCGGGCGCCGGGTCCGGGTGCCCCTGGATGATCACGATTCGACGTGCCATGTCGCCCTCCGTTCGTGTCGTCGCATGGTCAAGCCCGTTGCCTTGCGCAGCGTGGTCCTCGCTCAGTCCAGGACAACGCCGCCGGATGCTCTGCCAACGCAGACACCCGACACCCGATACCCGGAGGTCACTCGCAAGGCGGCAGCTCAGCGGCCCCCGGCCGGCGCGACGGCGTCGCGACAAAGCCGCCGAACTCACCGGCGGCGTAGCCGTACCACTCGCCGACGATCACGCCACGCTCGTTGATCCCGTCGGGAAACGTCGCCGGGTACGCGTTGCCGCCCTCGCAATGCACCGACTCGGGCACCACGAAGGCGTGGAACTCACCGTCGTAGACGAACCCTCGCACGCCCAGGCTCTGCTGCAGCTGGCCGACGATGTCGCCGCGATTGTTGATGTCGACGGCGCGGGTTTCCAGCGCGCCGGGAAACGCCAGCGTCGCGAACTCGCCGTCCTGCTCGATGAATCCACGCACCGACATGCCTGCCGCCTCGTACCAGCCGACGATCTCGCCGATATCGTTGATGCCGCTTACGACGGTGATCGTGCTGCCCGGAACGTCGATGGTCTCGACGACCCCATCGCGATAGCGAAAACCGTGTGTGCCGGTGCCGTCGACATGGCTTCCGACGATCTCGCCGCGATTGTTCAGGTCGGTCGGCAAGCCCGGCAGCGACAGCGGCGTGAAGCTGCCGCGTTCGTACAGAAAATGCACGAGCACGCCGTCGACGGTCGCCACGCCGACAGTCTGACCGCGCTCGTTGATGCCGACGAAGTCGGTCATCGTCGCGCCCGGGTAGCGGACGAGGATGTACTCACCGCGTAACCGGATGAACCCGGCATCGCTGCCTCCGTCCGGCGGCTCGGCCAGCTGCCCGACGACGTCGCCGCGATTGTTGATGCCGCGGGCAATGATGTGCGCGTTCGCGCCGGGGTAGTCCAGCAGTGTGAACGTGTAGCCCGCCGGCTGCGGTTTCGCGGCCGCCGGTCCCGCGAGCAGAATCGCGAACAACGAAATACGCACGACGTTGGCGAGTGCATGCATGGCGTCTCCTCCGGTCGGTGGCTCGAATCTCCCATCTCGAACCTCGTATCGCGGAGCATCCGTTCGCTCGCGCACCAACAGGCGCCGCCATGCTCGACGCCGGCAAGCGGCCGTACAGCGGGGTGCGATGATGTTTGGGCGTGACTGCTGCAGTACGTGAGGTACTGATCAGCGAGTCCGCACCGGGCCGCTCGCCCTCAGATATTGAAGGCGCGAGGCGCTGCCCTTCCCTTTGCGTATCGAGGGGCGTGGCCCCCTACGAAGCCGCTCGCCCCGAGCTATCGTAGCGCGAGCCCTCACGAAGCTCGCCCTGAGGTATCGAAGGGCGAGCCCGCACGCCGCCACGCCGTCCGTACCCCGACACAACGGTTTCGCTGCACCGCGCACTCGCACCGGCCACGCATGTGCCGCATGTGGGCGGACGCTCGAACCCGCACCGAAGCGAGCGCGCGCCTAAGCTGCAACGCACCGCACACATCCAGGTCGGCTACAAGGTCGATGTCACCTTCCCACCCTGTCGCTGCAGCAGCTCGGCCGCCCGCTCGCGCTGCGCTGAGCTGAACGCATGCACCACCACGGTCGTCTCGCCGTGCGCCATCGCATGCCGCGCGGCGTCGATATAGCGGTCGTGGTCCGGTCGCAAGGTGACGAGCCCGCCCAGCATCAGGCCTGCCATCGCGCCGAAGAACAGCAGCACGACCGCGGACAGTATCGGCGCGCTGACGATGAGCTGCACGCCCAGCCCAAACAGCACGGCGAACAGCAGCAAGCCGGCGGTGCTGCCGACCACGCCAAGCCGCAGGTGCGCGCGCAACAACGTGTGCCAGATGCCGCCCTCCTCCGGCTCCAGCTTGCGACCCGCATGCGGCTCCGAGGGCGTGATCACATTCACCTGCTCCGGCGCCAGCGCCAGCTCGGCGGCCACCGCCTGCGCCGCCGCACGCGCAGCCGACGGATCGCGGAACACGGCGGCCAGCTTGCTGCTGGACGCTTCACCGGTAATCGCGGTGGCAGCCGTCATGACGCATCTCCGTGGCATCAACATGCCAACCCTTGCAGAGCGCCGGTTTCCGCGCGCTGAACCGACTGGATTGGCAGTTGCGTCAGAATGGCAGCTGACTGGGTTCACGTTTCCTTATCATCTGCCGGCCCTGGCCACGGATCCAAGACGACACCGATGCGAACCTTCGTACTGAAAGCGCGGGCGGCCTCCACCGACAGCGCGAAACTGCTCGCGTCCGTCGGCACGGGGGCGCACCCGGAGATCCTGGCCCACACGCTGATGAACGCGATCTTCGTCGCCCAGGCGCATCGACCGGACGTGGTCGTCTACCTGGTCCTCGAAAGCACGGCGGACTTCTCCCGCACGATCCGCTTCGAAGCCAACGCGATGCAGGACATCGGCGGCTTCGACGAGCAGACTCTGCTGGCCAAGGTGGCCAGGGCGCTCGATGCGTCACGGGGAATGGACAAGGAGCAGACCCGTCCGGTCGAACCGGGCGTGACGGTGCGCACCGAAAGTTTCGAACGGCTGGTGCAACACCTCGCCGAAGATCACCAGGTGTTCGTGATGGACAGGAAAGGCGCACCGATCGGTGAGCAGCCGTTCGACGGCAACCCCTGCTTCCTGCTGACCGACCACATCCCGATGCCGAAGAAGACCCTGCACACCCTCGACCGACTCGGCGCGTCCCGGATCACGCTCGGGCGGACGATGCTGTTTGCCTCGCAGTGCGTGGTGCTGATCCATCACGAGCTGGACCGGCGGTAACCACGGTGAAAGGGGACGGAGGCAATTACTGTAACCGCGGATCGCGCTCGGGCGGACGATGCTGTTCGCCTCGCCAGTGCGTGGTGCTGATCCATCACGAGCTGGATCGGCGGAAGAATGGGGCAGGTCTAGCACGGTTGCGAAAAAGAGGTCAGAGTCATTCTCTGCATGTGCGATGTGCGCGAGAGCGGCGGGCGACCCACGGTGGTCATGGTCGCGCCCCGTTTCTCACAAATTGTCTCTGACCCCTTTCTGGCGACCCCTTGCTGGTGTTGCTTCCGTTCACTCGACCCTTCCAGGAACACGCCCTCATGATCCATAACGACATCCTCCGCAGCCTGCGATACATGCTGGACCTCAGCGACCAGAAGGTAGTCGAGATATGCCAGTTGGCGAAGGCGGATTTCCCCATCGACAAGGCGGTGGTGCGCGGGCTGACGCGAAAGGAGGGCGAGGAAGGTTTCGTCGAGTGCAGTGACGCCGTGCTGGCGCATTTCCTCGATGGCCTGGTGATATTCCGGCGCGGGCGGGTTCCGGGTGCCCCGCCGCGCGCGGTCGAGAAGCACGTCAGCAACAATGTGGTGCTGAAGAAGCTTCGGGTCGCCTTCGAACTGAAGGACAGCGACATGCACGAGATCTTCGAGTCCTCCGGGTTTGAGGTCACCAAGCCCGAGATGAGCGCATTTTTCCGCGACCGCAGTCACAAGCACTATCGTCTGTGCGGCGACCAGTTGCTGCGCAATTTTCTTCGTGGCCTGAGCATGCGGCTTCGACCGCAGGATGCAGGTGAGCGTTGATTGGGGACGGTCTCGTCTCGTTCCGCGATTCATCAGGGTCATTTTCTGCATGTGCGTGAGAGCGGCGGGCGACCCACGGTCGTCATGGTCGCGCCCCCGCTTCTCACAAATTGTCTCTGACCCGCTCTGACCCCGTTCTCGGTGGGGCCGGGTTGCAACGATGCAACCCAGGTCTGTTCGACTCCACGCCCCGCCGGCGCCAGCAGGACGCCCTCCGGCCGCCAGGCTTACCGATTCGCCGATGACGACACCTGTCGGTTGTCCGGCCCCAGCGGCGACAGGCCGTATTCGAGCGCGGCGTGCACCATCAACTGCTGCAGGCTCGCATAGCCGGATTGCTGCTTGGCCCGGTCGAGGTGGTAGCGCACGTTGGCATAGCTCATGTCGGTGATCAGCGCGACCTCCTGCACCGACTTGCCGGCGATGATCCAGCGCAGGCACTCGAGCTGCCGTTCGTTCAGGAGCAGTCGCTCGCCACGGGCAGCATTTTCCTGCTGCTGCTCGGTGACCAGTTCGGTCAGCCACTTGGCAACGTAGGACAGCGCCAGCGTGTGCAGCTCGGTCATCACGGTAGTGTCGGCACGCGCGTGGAAGCCGAAGAACATCAGATGGCAGTGCCCCTTGTGTCGGTACGGCACCAGGATCATGTCGCGTAGCCGCGGCTTGCCCGGCGGCGCCGACGAGCGGAGCAACAAGGAACTGGTGTACGGGATGTAGCGGTCGAGCCGCCCGAGCCAGAACGGGTTGCTGCGCAATGTGACCCAGTCGAACAGCCAGCGCGGCGCCTTGCACAACATGCCTTGGGCGATGTCCGGTGGCGAAGTGTCGCCGAGCTGGCCGGAGAAGTCGCGGAACCAGTGAAACTGCAGCGACTCGCGCAGCGGCACGCGTTCCCGGCAACTGAAGAACATGGCGCCGGCCACGTCGCGGGCAACACAGGACGCAAACAGCGACGCCTGCGTGGTTTCCGCGTCCGGGCTGCTCAGCAGCGTCTGCAGCTCGCGTGCGAATGTCGCCGTCGCGCCGGTCATGACGCGTCCTCGGCTGGCTGCTCGACGTCCATGCCGGCAAGACTAGCAAATCTGCCAGTTGAGCCTGGCTGAGTGCTCCAGATAATCGAGCCATCGATTGTCCTTCACCGCGATCGGCACAGCGCAGCGCATTTGATGGGCCGCGGTGCCCGCAGGAGCCCGCCATGCCCCGCAAGCAACTTCTCGCCCTGGCTATCGCCCAGGCCGCGACGCTCGGTGCTGCTCACGCAGCCACCATCACCGTCGACAGCACCGCCGACAGCAGCGCCGACGACGGCAGTTGCACCTTGCGTGAGGCGATCGAGAACGCCAACAACGACAGCCAGAACGGGCGCACCAGCGCCGGCGAATGTGCCGCCGGCAGCGGCAGCGACTCGATCGACTTCGCACCGGCGACCTTCGCCAGCGCTCAAACCATCACCCTCGCTGGGGGCGAAATGGCGATCAGCTCGCCGCTGACCATCACCGGGCCGGGCGAGGCGCTGCTTACCATCGACGCCAACGCGGCATCGCGCCATTTCACGATCGACGATGGCGGCATGGCGACGGCGTTGCCCGTCGCAGTATCCGATCTGACCTTGCGCAACGGCCGCGTGGTCGGCGCGCCGGGCGGCGGCGCCATCCGCAATCGCGAGAGCCTGCAGTTGTCACGGATGACATTGAGCGGCAACACCGTGGTTAACTCGGGGACCTCGCCCAGCCGCGGCGGCGCGCTCGCCGTCGACCCGCCCGACGGCAGCGCGGGGCTCGACATCCAGCTCGACCAGGTGACGATATCCGGCAACACCGGCGGTGACGGTGGCGGAATGAATCTGCACCTGTTCGCGACCACGCCGGGCAGCAGCGTGACACTGGCGAACTGCCACGTCGACAACAACCACGCCGCCACGATGGGCGGCGTCATCGCGGCCAGTTCCGGCGCCGGCCGCATCAACATAGGCAGCGGCTCGCTGCTGATCCAGGACTCGACCTTCAGCAGCAACCAGTCGGATTCCAGCGACGGCGGCCTGAGCGTTTACGGCGGGGCGGGCAGCCATATCCGCCTCGATCGCGTCGACGTGCTGAACAACACCGCCGGCGCCGGCAGGGAGCGCGGCGGACTCGGGATCTACCTGGGCAACGAAGGCGGCGCTGCCTTCGACTTCGCGCTGCGCGACAGTACGGTCGCCGGCAACAGCGCCGCGCGTTACGGCGGCATGCTCCTGTCGGCCTCCGGCACCGGCCAGGCCGTGATCGAGCGCAGCA
The DNA here is from genome assembly GCA_041687455.1 of Lysobacteraceae bacterium. Lineage (GTDB taxonomy): Bacteria > Pseudomonadota > Gammaproteobacteria > Xanthomonadales > Xanthomonadaceae > JAWLBY01. The sequence goes on from JAWLBY010000007.1 coordinate 91,712, forward strand.
CGATTTCCGGCAACAGCGCGCTGACCGGTCGCGTCGGCGGCGTGTCGCTTAGCGCGTACGAAAGCGACGTCACGCTTCGCGACAGCACGGTGAGCGGCAACTCGGCCGCTGGCAACGCCGGCGGCGTGTATGCCTATGCCTACGGCGAATACGGCACCGGTCGGGTGATCATCGAGGGCAGTACGATCGTCGGCAATGTGGCCGACAGCGATGGCAACGATTCCGGTGGCGGCGGCGGACTCGGCCTCAACAGTTCGAGCAACGAAAATGGCCAGTTTCTGGTCCGGAACAGCGTCATCGCCGGCAACAGCGACCACGCGACCACCGCCCCGAGCCCCGACGTGTTTCCGCAAGACCGCACGATCGCCTTCAGCGACAGCCTGATCGGCGACGCCACCGGCGCCGGCCTGACCGAGGCACCGTTGGGCAGCCCGGATGCCGACAACAACCTGATCGGCGATGCAGCCGGCGGTGGCGTGATCGACGCCAAACTCGGTGCCCTGTCCGACAACGGCGGCGCGACGCTGACCCATCTGCCGCAGCTCGGTTCGCCACTGATCGACGCGTTCGATGGCTGCAGCGGCAACGACCAGCGCGGTGAACCGCGCGGCAGCGACGGCGATGCTTCGGCATCGGCCAGCGAGTGCGACATCGGTGCGGTCGAGTTCCAGCATGTCGTCGACTTTGCCGTCGACGACAGCGTCAGCGCCAGCCAGGGCGTCGACGTAACATTCAACGTGCTGGCCAACGAAACCGATCCGGACGACGACTACACGGCGACCTTCAGCGTCGTCGCCGTCAATGGCGTTGCCGGCAACATCGGCGTCGACATCGCAGTGGCCGGCGGCATCTTCAATATCAGCAGCAACGGCAGCGCGACCTTCACCCCGACCGACGACTCGGCCGGCGAGGGCGAGAGCTATCAGAGCGCGATCGCCTACACCGTCAGCGACGGCCTCGGCACCGATACGGCGACCGCCACCGTCACCGTGAACGGCGTCAACGACGCGCCATTCGCCGGAACCGGCTCGGCCAGTACGATCGAGGATTCGCCGATCACCGACGCCCTGCCGGCCGGCGACGTCGACGGTGATCCGCTGACCGCGACGCTGGTCACGGCGCCGAGTGCCGGTACGGTCAGCCTGGACAGCGCCAATCTGCAGTTCACCTTCGATCCGGCCGGCGCGTTCGAGTCGCTGAAGGATGGCGAGTCGCAGGACGTCAGCTTCCAGTTCAAGGTCAACGACGGCAGCCTCGACAGCGGCGTCGGCACGGTGACGGTCACGGTCACTGGCGTCAACGATGCACCGTTCGCCGGAACCGGTTCGGCCAGCACGAGCGAGGATTTGCCGATCACCGACGCCCTTCCGGCGGGCGACGTGGACGGCGATGCACTGACCGCGACGCTGCTCACTGCAGCGAGCGCCGGCACGGTCAGCCTGGACAGCGACAACCTGCAATTCATCTTCGATCCGGCCGGCGCGTTCGAGTCGCTGAAGGAGGGCGAGTCGCAGGACGTCAGCTTCCAGTTCAAGGTCAACGACGGCAGTCTCGACAGTGGCATCGGCACCGTGACCGTCACCGTCACCGGCGTCAACGACGCACCGGTGGCGGGCGCGGATCACTATCAGGTCGTGGCCGGTCAGACGCTCAGCGTCCCGGCGGGCGAGGGCATGCTCGCCAACGACAGCGATGTCGACGATGACTCGCTGGCGGTCGCCGCCGGCACGTTTGCGGCGGGCGGCGTCGGTGGCACGCTGGCGCTGGCCGCCGACGGCAGCTTCGAGTACACGGCGCCCGCGACGACTGGCAGCGCGACGTTCGACTACACGCTGACCGACGGCCACGTGAACGTGACCGGCAACCTGACGATCGACGTACTGTCGGCGACGTCGCTGGATCTCGAGATCAGCAAGTCGAACGGCGTCAGCAGCGTTGCCGCCAACGATGTGCTGACCTACACGATCAACGTCGTCAACAATGGACCGGTCGACGCCGTCGATGCGCGCGTGCAGGACACGCTGCCGGCGGACCTTCGCAACGCAAGCTGGACCTGCGAGGCGGTACCGCCGAGCGCGGACACGGCCTGCGCCAATGCCAGTGGCAGCGGCGACATCGACGAGTGGGTGAACATCGCCGTGGGCGATGCAGTGGTGTTCGAGCTGATGGCGACGATGGCCGAACGGCCCGGAGGCAGCACGCTGAGCAACACCGCCACCGTCACGGCTCCGGACGGCTACACCGACAGCGTGCCCGGCAACAACAACGCAACCGATGTCGATGAGACCGATCTTCGGTTCCGCGATGGCTTCGAGAGCATAGTGCTCGCCAAGCGCTTCGGTGCACGGACGATGACGCTCACGCAGAACGAGGTCGTGCAGCGGTTGCCGCCGGATGCGGGGCACAGGCCGGTGCTGATCGCGCGGGCGCAGTCGAGCGAAGGCATGGTGCTGGTGCACGCACGACACAACGCCGGCGGCATCGAGCTGCGCATCAGCCGGTTCGAACAGCGCGAATGGACGCAAGGGCCGTGGAGTGCGTTGCGCAGGGAGCGGGTCGAGCTGCAATGGTGAGCCGCCGACTCACCCATCCGGGATAGTCTTGCGACGTCGGCCAACGCATTCCCGAACCGATGCAGTCGTTCGCCAGCCAGCACACCGAGTCCTTTGCCGAGTTCCTGCGTCAGGCCGGCGTGTCGCTGGTGGCGTCGACCTACCAGGCCGGCCAGCTCGTATTGGTCAGGCCGCAGGAACAAGGCGTCAACACGCACTTCGTGGCGATGAGCCGGCCGATGGGCATCGCCGTGGAGGGGGGCACGCGCCTGACCATCGGCGATGCCCACCGGATCGACTTCTACCGCAATCTGCCCGCGGTGGGAGGCAAGATCGACCAGCACGCCTACGACGCCGCCTACCTGTTTCGCGCCACGCACGTCACCGGCGACATCGACATCCACGAGATGGGCTACGACAGCCAGTCGCGGCTGTGGCTGATCAACACGCGGATGAGCTGCCTGTGCACGCTGGCCGACGACGCCAGCGTCGTGCCGCAGTGGCATCCGCCCTTCATCACCGGCTATGACCTGCTCGATCGCTGCCATCTGAATGGCCTGGGGTTTCGCGATGGCGTTCCGCGCTATGTGAGCATGCTCGGCGCCAGCGACGAGCCGGGTGGCTGGCGGCGCAACAAGACCCAGGGCGGACGGATCATGGACATCCGTGACGACTCGCTCGTCGTCGATGGCCTGTGCATGCCGCACTCGCCGCGCTGGTATCGCGATCAGGTGTGGTTTCTGGCTTCCGGCGAAGGCGCCCTGAAGCGGGTCGAGTCCGACGGCTCGGTCAGCACGGTGGTCGAACTCCCGGGTTTCACCCGCGGGCTGACGTTCTTCGGCCGCTATGCCCTGGTCGGACTGTCCCAGGTGCGCGAGACGGCGGTGTTCGCCGGCCTGCCGCTGACCCGGCGCGTCGAGGAGCGCCGGTGCGGGGTGTATCTGGTCGACATCGAGGCCGGCCAGACCGTCGGCTTCCTGCACTTCACCGGCGATGTGCGCGAGATCTTCGACCTCGATCTGTTGCCGCATCGCGCCCCGACCGTGGTCGAGGCCCATTCCCCGCTGTTGGCCAGCTCCTACGAATTGCCACAGGCGGCGCTGCAGCGGGTGGTGCCGGGCGATCCGGTGCAGGACGCCCTTGCCGCAGCGAAGCGCGCGCATGCCGCTGGCGAGCTGGACAAGGCTGTCGCCGACTACCGCGACATCCTCGGGCAGCGCCCGACGCACCGCCAGGCAAGGCACAACCTCGGCCTCGCCCTGGTCGATGCCGAACGCTGGGAGGAAGGCCTTGCGGTGCTGGGCGAAGTGATTGCCGATCAGATCGACAACGCCGAAGCGCTGAACAGCCTGGGCCTGTGCCTGTCGCGCCTGCGGCGGCACGTTGAGGCGCTTGAGTACTTCGAACGCGCGATCGCCGTCGACCGCCAGTTCGCCCTCGCTCACTTCAACCGCGGGCTGACGCTGCTCAAGCTCGGCCGCTTCGCCGAAGGCTGGCGTGAGTACGCCTGGCGCTGGCAGTTGCCCGGATTCACGCCGTTCCGCTGCCCGCAGCCGGAGTGGCAGGGCGAGGACATCGGCGACAAACGCCTGCTGGTGCACAGTGAGCAGGGCAATGGCGACCAGATCCAGTTCTGGCGTTACCTCGCGCCGGCCCGCGAACGCTGCGCGGAGCTCGTCTACGCGGGGCCGGAGAAGCTCAGTGAACTGGCCGCGAGTGTGGCTGGCGTGGACGAAAGCCGGATCCCGGGCAATATCCCGCGCGATCGCTTCGACTGCTACGTGCCGCTGATGAACCTGCCCCAGTGCCTCGGCATGATCGAGCCGCTGCGGATGGCCGAGCCCTATGTGAAGCGGCCGCCGCATATCCGGGTCAGAGCCCTGGGCGCGGGCTTCAAGGTGGGCATCGCCTGGCAGGGAAGCGCCACGCACAAGGACGACCGCCGGCGCTCGATTCCGCTCGCGGCCTGGCAACCGCTGTTCGCGTTGTCCGGCCCGCGCTTCTTCAGCATGCAATTCCCGGTTTCAGGTGACGAAATCCAGTTCCTGCGCCAGCATGGCGTGGAGAACCTCGAGCCCGAAATCCATGGTTACTCGCGCACCGCGGCGTTCGTCGAGCAACTGGACCTGGTGATCTGCGTGGACACCGCGCTCGCACACCTGGCCGGTGCGATGGGCAAGCCCGCATGGCTGTTGCTCGATGCCGATGCCGACTGGCGCTGGGGCCTGGAGAGCACGACCTCCGCCTGGTATCCCGAGACCGACCTCATACGGCGCGCGCCGGGAGCTGCATGGGGTGAGGTTGTCCAGCACTGCTGCCGGCGACTCCAGGCGCTTGGGACCGTGCAAGGGGACGGATGCAATTGACCGCTCCGGCGCTGTGAAGCTTCGAAAACGCGGCTTGCAGGCGCATGTCATTCCGATCCCACTTTGATCCCGTTCTCACGTGCCGCGCCGACTGACGAACACGAACAGTCGGCCGCGGATCGGATCGTGTTGCAGTTCGTTCTTCGTCAGCGCGAACAAGCCATCGAACAACTTGCGCATGTCGCAAGGGTGGGGTCAGCCCGGGCTGGCTGGTCTTGTGCGGCGTAACTCGACTTCAGGGCGCGATTCCCCCTGTTCCCCGGGCTTGCCACGCCGACCGTCGCGCGATATATCTACAGCCACTGGTCGCGCTGATGCTTTCCAGCCAGCCAGTGCAACGACAACTCGAGCGTCATCCGGCAGCCGAAGTCAGTGTGGGGGGCACATGACACGAGCGGTGCAGTTCTTATTTCGACCGCGTGCGCGCGGTCGTCGCCTCGTCCTTCATCGGCCGATCTCATCCGGCCACCGCGAGCGCGCTTCCTCCTGATTTTCCGCACTAGCGTTCAGCCCGGTATCGGGTCGGCCCGACACGTGTCGCGTGCCGGCGTGCCGTTCCGCGCCTGGTCTTTCTCCGCCACTACCAGTGAGGTCAACATGAAACGAAGCCATGTTCTTTGCTCCGCCGCGGTGCTCGCACTGTTCGCCGTGCCCGCCTTGGCCACCACCGCGCCCACCATCGCCGGCAAGGCGTCGATCGGCGTCAACATCAAGGGCGCGATCCTGAACGTCGGCGCCGGTGCATCCGGTTTCACCGGCTCGGCCAAGCAGGCCGTGGCGTCGGTGCTCGCCGGTTCGATCAGCGGCTCGCTGACCGACACCGTCGACGTGAAGGGCGCGATCCTCAACGTCGGTGCCGGCGCATCGGGCGCGAAGGTCACCTCCTGCCAGTCGGTCGGCACCATCGGCAGCGACTGCGGGACATGATGATGCGCACGCCCATCGTGCTGCTCCTGGCGGCGATGGCGCTGCCCGCAGCCGCGCAACAGGCGTTGGTCGATGACGGGCTGAATGCCCAGACGCTGCAGATGAAGGCGCGCTTCCTCAACGGCCACCAACCGTCGACCAGCCCGCCCGGCATCCAGCAGCACCAGCTCAACGCCCGGCGCGGCGGACCGCATGCGGCGCATTACCAGGAGGCAGGTTGTGGCGGCGTCGCCATCGGCAACGTCCATCCGGTTGCCGGTGACCACCGGCCGCACAAGACCACCATCCTGATCCACGGCCACGTCTACAACGGCAACAACCGCTGCAACTAAACCTCGAGAGGGAACAACCGCGATGAACAAGCTTGTGATTGCTGCGGCGCTTGCCGCCACCTTCGCGTTCCATGCACCGGTCAATGCGGCCGAGGCGACGCCCGCCCACGTGCCCGGCGAGAACGCCAGCATGGCACTGGGTGCGAAGACCGTCCTTGGCTCGATCCGGGCCCTGGGCAGCGACGCCACCCTGCACGAGGACGCCAAGGGCAATCCTCACCTGGTGGTGAAGGACAAGGTCGGCGAGGCACGCGACGTGGCCGTGTTCTTCGATGACTGCGGCAGCAAGGGGTGCGAGGACCTGATCCTCTACGCCGCGTTCCCTGCCAACGCCAAGGTCACCGACAGCGTCCTGAACGAGTGGAACCACGTCACCTCGCGCCTGCGCAGCAAGGCGGCACGGTCGAGCAATGGCGACCTGACCATCTCGATGCCGGTCAGCTTCCTGACCCACGACGACCAGGAAAAGCTGTCGATGCTGGTCGGCCTGTTCTTCTTCGAAGTCAATTTCATGAGCGCGACCATCAACAAGAACAGTTGAGGGATCTCTCGGTGAAGAGCGCGACAGGTTGGGCCGTGTGCGTGGCCGCTACGCTGCTGGGAGGCGGCTGTGCGAAGGAAGCGATCCGTCCCCCGCAGTTCCTGTCCGGGCCATCGGTGTCTTCCGACGCCTTTGATCCCGGACTGGCTTCTGCACCGGTGCGGATCGGCGACGTGTTCGTCTACGACAACCCGGTCGAGCGTCTCGAGGTGGTCGCCATCGGCGACCACTTCATCGACTACCGGGACGGTCAGGGCGGCTACTCCAAGGGAACGTGGTCGGCGGTGCTGCCGAAGCTGCGGTGGGCCTCCACGTACTCGGCGGGTGCCCGCCACCTGACCAGGATCGAAGGCACGCTGCATCCGCTGGCCAAGGGCAACCGCATCGTCTTCCGCGAGGACACGATGGGGGCAAGGCCGGGGCTGACCTTCCACGGTACCTGGGAATGCGAAGTCCAGGACCAGGCGCAGATCACGGTGAAGGCCGGCTCGGCCGAAACGTGGCAGATCCTCTGCCGCGTCGATGGCCGAGAGCGCTCGCTGCTCAACTATTCGGATGAGCTCGGTGGGCTGGTGCGGATGGCCTACGTGATGGATGACGGCAGCACGATCGTCCGCCAGCTCACCGGCTACGGTCGCAGGCAGGCGCCTGCGGCGGCGGACGGCGCTGCAGACGCGCCCGCGAAGCAACCCTGACAGAGGTGAACTGCGTGTTCAAGGAAACTCGGCCCGGAAGGCTGCCCCGATCCCGCCTGCTCGGCGGCGCTGCGCTGCTCACCCTGCTCGCCGGCTGCCAGACGGTGGCACCGCCGAAAGTGCCGGAAGAGGTCAGGCTGCTGAATCCGACCCACCTGCCGCGGGGCACCATCACCAACTTCAATGCGACGCTGGCCTGCATGGACAACCTGATGCTTCTGCATCAGGTCGCCCCGGTGTACGTGTCGTCGCAGGGCATCGTCAACTACACGTCGACCAGTTCGCTCTCGTCGGGCGGCATGGAGATGTTGATCACTGCACTGTCCAAGATGGCGATCCGCAGCAATGGCGTGCGGTTCGTCAACTACAACTCCGACATCCAGAACATGATGACGCTGCAGGGCGCGCATCCGAACAACGCAGACTTCCGTGTTCCGGACTATTTCATCCGCGGCGGAATCACCCAGCACAACAAGTCGTTGTGGTCGGGGCAGCGCGGCAGCGGTGCTTCGGTCGAGCTGGAGGAACCGGACATCATCGACGGCGGCACCTTCTTCACGCTGCGCGGGCAGGAAGACGTGTCGGCCAGCGATTCGGCCAGCGCCACCTACGGCACGCTCACGCTCGACCTCAGCGCGGGCTTCATCTCGACCCTGCAGATCGTGCCCGGTGCCGCGTCCGCCAACACGCTGGCGCTCGAGAACATGAAGGGCAAGGCGACCAACATCGACCTGACCATCGGCGACATCGGCTACACCTATTCGTTCTCGGACAGCCTGAACTACGACTTCAACACGCTGCTGCGCTCGCTGATCGAAGTCGGCGCCATCGAGATCATCGGCAAGCTGCAGAAGGTGCCGTACTGGCGTTGCCTCGCACAGGCAGGCGCGATGGAGGAGCGCGACCGGGAACTGGCGCAGCACTATCTCCACCTGCGCGACCACGAATCCGCGGAGCTGATCAGGGGCGCCCAGAAAGTGCTCGCGCACCTGTCGTACTACACCGGGCCTCAGACGGGGCACGTCAGCGACGAGTTGCAGGAGGCGGTGCAGGCCTACCAGCAGCACATGGGGCTGACGGCGACGGGCGAGGTCGACTTCGCGACGTTCCGCATGATGAACCTGTTCACGCCGAGCGGCGACAAGGTCGCCAGCCTGTGGTGGATGCCCCTGCCGGGCGCGCAGCCGGTCAAGCAGGCCGCTGCCGCGTCAGCGTCGGCGGCAAGCGGGAAGTAGCCCATGGCGCGGGCGCTAGCCCGACTGTGCGGGGTCTTCCTGGCGGCGGCCTGCTTCGGATCGTGGGCAGGTGCGCCGCCGCTGGGCGGTGCCAGCAGCGTGCGCGCCGACATCAAGGGCGTGGTGATCAATGCGGACGGCACCATCACCGGGCGCGTGAAGGCCCTGCAGACGATTGCCTCGTCGACCGCGAACGAGGTGTCCGGGCTGACCGACGACGTGTCGGTCAACGGCGCGGTAACCAACCTCGCCGCAGGCGCGGCATCCAATAGCGAAGCCGAGCAGGAACTCGGTGCGCTCGATGCCACGGCGCTCAGCGCCGATCAGGTGTACGCCGAGGTCAATGCGGTGATCAATGCGTCGGGCGCCGTCGGCGGTGACGCCGTGGCCACGCAGCGCGTGGCGTCGGTGGGCGGCGACCGGGTCGACAACAGCGTGGTGACGGTCGATGCCAAGGCGCTGATCAATGCCAACGCCGCAGTCGGTGCCTATGCACAGGCAACCCAGCGCGTCGGTGACGTGCGGGCGTCCGGCGGCAGCGTCAGCAATGTGACGGACACGGTGCACATCGGCGCGGCGGAAAACGTATCGGCAGCGCTTGCCGGTGCCGCGACGGGCACGCAGCAGATCGGTACCGTCGACGGCAGGTCGGTCGACGCGACGAAGATCAGCGTGCGAGCCGACAACATCGCGAACGTGTCGGGCGCGCTGGCCGCTTCGAGTTCGGCGACACAGCAGGTCGGCGTGGTCACCAGCAAGGGAAGCGTCACCGGTTCCTCCGCAAGCGTGGACGCCAAGGCGATCACCAATGCCGCAGCGGGAATCGCCGCCAGCAGCAGCGCCACACAGCAGATCGGCGTATTGAATGCCAGCGGTTCGATCAGCGGTTCGTCGGCGTCGGTGCAGGCGGGTGACATCACCAACGTATCCGCTGGCATCGCCGGATCCGGCTCGGCCACCCAGCAGGTCGGCGAAATCAACGCAAGCGGCGACCTCCGCGACAGCAAGGTGACGGTCGTCGCCGGAGACCTCACCAATGCATCGGCGACCATCGCCGGCGCTGCAAGCTCCACCCAGCAGATCGGGGTGCTGTCCGCATCAGGCACGGCGGCCGACGACCAGCTCAGCGTGACCGTCAAGAACGTGGCCAACGTGTCCGCATCGCTGGCTGGTTCGAGCAGTGCCACGCAGACAGTCGGCCTGATCCAGGGTACGAATCTGCAGGGCGACTCGGTGACCGTCGACGCCGGCAACGTCACCAATGTTGCCGCGGCGCTCGCCGGCAGCGCGAGCGCCTCGCAGACAATCGGCGAGATCGAATCCCAACAGGCGAGCGGCGACACCGTCTCGGTCACGGCCGGCAACATCACCGGTGTCTCGGTGGGCGTCCTCGGTGGCGGCAGCGTGAACCAGCAGATCGGCATCGTGTCCGGCCAGCAGGACCAGAACGTTTCCGTGCAGGTCAGCCTCGGCGACGTCTCCGGAACCGGCGTGGGCGTGCTCGGCCAGGGGCGCAGTGTCGAAACGATCGGCGAGGTCAGCGGCAACTCGGCCGGCAACGTGCAACTCGACATCAGCCTGTCCGATGTCACGTCATCCGCAGGCGGATCGCAGTCGGTCAGCACGGTCAGCATCGGCGTGGCGGACGCCAGCGATGCGCGGAACCAGTCGCTGCAGATTCACGGCGGAAGCATCACCAGCCGCGCCTACGGCATCGACAGCATCGCGACCGTGCAGATCGGCAATCTCGACGGTGCTGGCAGCGTCAGCGACAGTTCGATCACGGTCGGCAACATCACGGTCGAGGCGATATCGATCAGCAGCCAGGCGATCGTCCGCGTCGGCAACGTCGTCGACGGCGTCACCGGTACCACGCGAATCAACATCACGACCGGGGATATACACAACCATGTGGATGCCGGCGCCGCGACCAGCTCGGAAATCTTCATCGGCAACGTGATGACTGCCTCGAGCGCGAGCAACTCGATCTCGGTGAGCACCGGAAACCTGTCGAGCACCGTCGCGGTCGCCTTGGGCAACGGCTCCGGTATCTACGTCGGCAACATCAATGTTCCCAACGGCGCCACGACCAACGTTCACGTCGGTGACCTGTCGGCCACCGCCGCCGCCTGCCTCGGCAAGATCGGCTGCCTGTCGGAGCTGATCGGCAAGAAGAACTGCGTCGCCATCGGCAACATCGGCCTGCCCAAGGATTGCGGCAACAGCGACCTGATCTCGGAGGCGATCGCCGAGGTCGAGAAGCTCGGCTACTACGTCTACGAAGGCGCGGTGTGGACGGAGGACGAAATCAAGAAGGCCGGTCTGTACATCTACAAGGGCGCGGTAATGACGGCCGAGGACATCAAGCAGGCCGGACTGGCGATCTACAACGGCGTTGTCTACACGGCCGAAGAGGCTGCCCATCTGGCCGAGGAAGCCTGGGACGCGGTGAAGCACGCGGCCGAGTCCGCATGGAACACCTTCAAGAGCTGGTTCTGAGCAACCGTCGTCGCTGAAGCGGCTCCTGCAGGGGCTGCATCCACCGACGTCCATGGCCCGCAACGGTCGCAGGGATGGGGCCATTGGAATGCGGTTGCCGAACCGCACGAATTTTCAGCCGCGCCGTCGCATCCCATGGCAGGTGATTCCTGACAGACACGATCGACCGCCCGCTGCAGGATGCACGTAACCGACGGGCAGTCGGTGGTCTGCTCACGATCGCGCGATGCTGGTCGGTCGTTCGTCGCGCGACGCGGAAAATCGGGGTCAGCGGAGTCATTACTGGCCAGCACGAGCGCCCGGGCGGCATGGGTCTGCCGGCCTGGCAACGCTGCCCAACGTGCTGTCGAGCGTAGTCTCCGGCGATCACGGTCCGGGTTCACTTCCGCGGCTGCAGCCACTTCGGCAGGAAGCCCTGCGGATCGCCGGTCTGGCTGGCATCGTTCGGCACGATGCCGAACGCGCCGAGCCGCCGGGCCAGCGTTCCGTCGCGCGCCGCGGTGAGGGCTTCGGTGCAACCGCCGAGCAGTTCGCCGCCGACGAACACCTGCGGCACGGTCATCATGCCGGTGCGTGCCGCAAGCGCGAGGCGGATCCTGAATCCGCGGTCGCCTTCGGCATAGGCGACCGAATCCATGTCGATCGATCGGTACGGGATGCCGGCGCCGAAGAATGGGGTCAGAGTCTGGGTCAGAGTCATCTTCTGCTTCTGCGACCGCAACGTTCCGGACAGCAGCTCGCGAGGCCGGGGGCTACGCGCAATTGCAGGACCCGACGCATTGCGACCGGCGCCGCCCTACCGCAGCGGTGGTTGCGTCGGGATCGGCTCGATCAGCCGTGGCCCCTGGTTGCGCACGTTGCCCACCGCCCGGTCGACCGGATGGAAGGCCAGTGCCGGCGGTGGCACCTCGCGTGCCAGCTCGACCGCCTGTTCCGGGCTGCAATAGAGCCAGTCATGCAGCCGCTCGCGCGGCAGCACCAGCGGCATGCGGTCGTGCAGCGGCGTCGTGCTTCCGGCAGCCGGTTGCGTCACCACGCTGTAGCTGTCGACCAGCTGGCCATCCGGCGCACGCCAGCGCTCCCACAACCCGGCGAACATCAGGATCGGCGCGTCGGCGGCATGGATGAAGTAGGGCTGCTTGGTCCTGCCGTCCGGCTGCAGCTGCCATTCGAAGTAACCCGACGACGGCACCAGGCAGCGGTGGTGCTTCCATGCGTTGCGGAACGTCGGCTTGCTGCAGGCCGTCTCCACCCGCGCGTTGATCGTCGACAGCCCGAGCTTGGCATCCTTCGCCCACGACGGAATCAGTCCCCAACGCATCGGCCGCGCCTCGGCGCCGCCGCCCGGCGCCAGATCAGGTGCCGCGACCAGCACCCAACCGACGTTGGTCGGCGCCCGGTTCCACACCGGCTCCGGATCCTCGGCGGGCGTCGCGACCAGCATCGGTTGCGAGAACGCATGAACGTCACGCCAGCTGTAGAACGCGGTGTCGCGGCCGCACATGCGCGTGTCCTCGGAATCGACTCGGGCCGATCGTAGCTGCAGCGGGGTGAGTGGCGACAGAGCGGCAGCAGGGCGGCAGCAGGGCGGGGGAGTGCCGGTGCACGCCAAGCGCTCATTCGTCCGGCGACGTTCCCATTGCGTCCGCTGGGCAATCCACAGGACGCAGCCGTGTTTCCCACACTTCGCCGCTGCCGACACCGCTGGCTGTGACTGCCACCATCCAACCCGTCGCGGCTCACCTGCGATCCGAAACGAAATGGCCCGTCACGTCGCAGCCCCCACTCCCCACACCGAAGCCTCCGCCTGTCACCAACAGGGCGCGAGCCACCGCGGGACATTTCACCATGCGCACCACGCACTTCTGCGTCTGGGAGCTGGTCATGAAAACATGCAACATGCTGCTGTCCGCGGTCGCCACCGTCGTTGCGCTCACGGGCGTCCTGCCGTGCGGGGCGAACGCGTCCGATGGCGCTCGTGCCGAATCACTCGAGCTCAACAAGTCGATCACCCGCCGGGTTTACGAGGAAGGCCTCAACCAGGGCAGGTTCGAAGTGCCGTACAGCGAGGACTTCATCGGCCACGGCGGCTCCTCGACCTTCACGCACGCCGACGGCATGGCCGAGGCCAAGGGCTGGCGCGAAGCGTTTCCGGACCTGAACATCACGGTCGAGAAGCAGGTGGCCGAGCAGGACCTGGTGGCCGTGCGCTGGACAGCGCGCGGAACCAATACCGGCACCGGCAACGGGATTCCTGCGACTGGCCGGGCCGTGCAGATCTCCGGCACGACGCTGTTCCGAATGGCCGACGGCAAGATCGCCGAAGAATGGACCTGCGCGAATTCGCTCGGGTTGATGAAGCAACTGGGATTGCTGCCAGCCCCCGCAGCGGCGCCGTCCACGCGCAGCAGCGCGACGGGCGCCGCGACTCGCTGAGGGCGAGCCGACAGAGCGTGGTGGCAACCTCCTGGATGCGATTGGCCTGCACTGCGTTCAGGCCAATCGAGCAAGCGTGGGTTCGCGCCCGCCTTCCGGCAGATCGACCATTCAGCAAGGACGTTCCGCTCGCAATCGCCAAGCACCCATGCGGCGAGTCGTCCGGGCGGGTGAGGCAATTGAGTATGCTGCCAACGCCTGCAATGGCGTCGGCGACTGGAGGCAACGCAGCCGGTGGAACATCTCGCTGGAACAGTGCATCAAGGGGTGCGACCGGTGCTTGCAGACGCGTACGGAATCGGCCGCCGTGGCGTCGCCGTTCTGGCGGCATGGACGCTGGTCGCGATGCTGCTTGCCGGCCAGGCCTGGTTCGCTGCCCAGGTGCGCGGAGAACCCTTGGCCTGGGCCCGCGCGAGTGCCATCTGGCTTGCGTGGGCAGCGACCTGGGCTGCGCTGACGCCAATTGCGCTCCATCTTGCGGCACGCTTCCCGCTGCAGCGATCGCGCGTCCTGGGGGCGCTTGCGGTCCACGGCGCCGCTTCGGCGATCTGTGCCCTGCTGAACCTGGCGGTGTTCGCGCTGGCGGCACCGATCATCGGTGCCACCCAGGCAGAGTCGACCTGGCTCGGCACGTTCAGCCGGCTGCTGGGGACCACGTTCCTCCTGAACCTGCCGGTTTACTGGCTCATCATCGCCGCGGCACAGGTGGAGCGATTGGTGCGGATCGCCCGGGAAAAGGACCGTCGGCAGCTCCGCCTGGAAGCGCAGTTGGCGGATGCCCGCCTGCAGGCGCTTCGCACCCAGCTGCAGCCGCACTTCCTGTTCAATGCCCTCAACACGATCTCGGTTCTGATGCACGAGGACGTCGACGCGGCGGACCGGATCCTCCTGCAGCTCAGCGCTCTGCTGCGCCGTGCGCTCGACAGCAGCGACGCGCACGAGGTGACGCTCGGCGAAGAAATCGGATTCCTCGAAAACTATCTCGAGATCGAGCAGGCCCGCTTCGGCGGGCGCCTGAGCTACCGCGTCATTGCCGATGATCGGGTGCTCGACGCCCGCGTTCCGAATCTGATACTCCAGCCCCTGGTCGAGAATGCCTTGCGCCATGGCCTCGCCACGCGCGCCGGACCCGGGCGCGTGGAGATCAAGGCGGAACGGCATGGCGACTTCCTGAGGCTGTGCGTTCGCGATGACGGCCGAGGACTGCCATCGGCGACGACCGAACGCGTCGGACTGGCGAACACCCGGGCACGATTGCGTCTGCTCTACGCGGACAGACAGCGGTTCGAGATACGCAATTCCGAAGACGGCGGCGTCATCGCCGAAATCGAGCTCCCCTGGCGCACTTCCCCATGAGCATTCGCGTACTGATTGTCGATGACGAGCCGGTCGCCCGCCGCGGGATCATGCGGCTGCTGAAGCAGGAACCGGACATCGACGTGGTCGACGAGTGCGGTGACGGCGCCGCAGCGATCGCGGCGATCAGCGCGCTCGCGCCCGACCTCGTCTTCCTCGACGTGCAGATGCCCGAGCTCGACGGGTTCGGCGTGATCGAAGCCGTCGGCAGCAACCGCATGCCAGCGGTCGTGTTCGTGACCGCGTTCGACCAGCACGCCGTTCGAGCGTTCGACGCGCAAGCGATCGACTACGTCCTGAAGCCCATCGATCCGGAACGTTTCCGCCGCGCGCTGCAGCGCGCTCGCGCACGCCTGGCGCAGCCCGACGGCGACTTCGTTCGCCGCGTTTCCGAAGCGCTGAAATCAATCGATCGCGGAGACCTGCAGCGATACCCTTCGCGTCTTGCGATTCGTTCCGACGGCCGCGTGCGCTTGCTCGACATCGACGAGGTGGGCCGCATCGTTGCCGCAGGGAACTACGTCGAAATCCATGCGAGCGGGAAACAGCACCTGCTGCGCGAAACCATGACCAGCCTCGAGGCCCGCCTGGATCCAGAGCGGTTCGTGCGCGTGTCGCGCGCGGCGATCGTCAGCATCGCCCGGATTCGCGAAGTGCAGCCGCTGTTCAATGGCGACTTCGTCGTGCTGCTCAAGAATGGGGCACAAGTAAACGGCAGTCGACGTTTCAGAGCGGCGCTGGATGTGTTGCTGCGCTGACTGTGGCTTCCCACTGCTTGCTTTGCCGATACGGGGTGGGCGGCAGTATTGCGTCTTGGCTCGCCAGACGAACATTTCGTTCGCCCGACTTGGACGGTTCTCGGGGGGCTGACCCGTTTCGGCCAGAAGCGGCCATTCAGGGCGGGGCCAGAGTGCCTCTCGGCGATCTCGGTTCGATTCACTCGGTCCGTCTCGATATATGCTACTGTCCGTCCAGACGTAGACGGAGACGCCAGCGATGACCGAACCCAAGGATGTCACCCACGGCTCCGGCGCCAGCAAGGTCAAGCAAAAGGCGATGCAAGGCGCCGGAAAGATGAAGGCTGCAGAACCAAAGGCCAAGTCGCGCTCAATGAAGGGACTTCGGAGTCACGGTCCCGAGCGGTCAAGGTTTCGGATTCTCTATGTGCAGAGCAAGGGTATTGATGACTTTGTAGCCAAGGTCTACGAAGCTGATCCACTGGTTCTGATAGAAGCGGAGCGCGTCGGCGTGGCCGGGGTATTCGTCAAGGACCTGTCGAAGCGCATGGAAATCCCTGCGCAAAGAATGTTTTCCATGCTCGGCGTTCCCAAGGCTACTGCCGAGAAAAAGGTCTCCGCCGGCGAGCTGCTGTCCGGGAGCGGTGGACGAGCTGCGCTAGGCATGGCCCGGCTGCTAGGAATCGCCAAGGAAATCGTCGGGGACTCGACTGCGCCCGAAGCGAAGCACTTCGACTCGGCCAAGTGGCTCGGACAATGGCTGGAAAGGCCGCAACCAGCGTTGGGCGGTCGCAAGCCGGCATCGCTCATCGACACACCCACTGGAATAGATGTCGTGGCAAAGCTCCTGGGTGCTATCGAAAGCGGTTCTTACCAGTGATTCTGTGGCGAATTGCGGCAGAAACCCGCAAGTACGCAGCTGACGATCTGAGTGGAGCCGGTGCTGCAAAGAATCCGGGCAGGTGGAATGACGAAGGGCAGAATGCCGTCTACGCGGCGCCAACGATCGCAATCGCCGTCCTGGAAACGGCTGCTCACGTCGACGATTCAGGATTGCCTCTCAACAAGTATCTTGTCCGCATTGATGTGCCGGACAGCGTTTGGGTAGCAAGGACCGTCATGGACGTTTCCAAGCTTCCAGTCAGCTGGGCATCGATACCCGCCGGGCGAGTAAGCGTCCAAGCGGGTGCCGAATGGTTGCGAAGCACTTCGTCCGCGATTCTCGAGGTTCCATCGGTAATCGTACCCGAGGAACCAGCAGCTGTAATCAATCCCCGGCACCCGGACGCAGGACAAATTGGGGCCACGATTGTTCGATTGTTCGAGTACAACCGCTTGTTTCGCGACGTCTGATCTTGTTGAGGAGGATCGCGCCGTCGAACGTCCACTTCGGGTCGACTGCGGCCCGTCCCTACCTTGATAGGGTGGGATTGTCGCGGATGCTCCTGCTGCGCATGGCATACCGAATGCGCTGGCGCCACCCGCGAGCGCCGCCTGACCGATGTAATTCAAAGTTTCTTCAACCAAGTCAGGCCGATGCAGACGCTCGATTGTGCTTCCGCGCCTCCGGTTGCGCTGCGGGCTGGCGCGCTAACACCGCGCCGAGCTTGGCGATCGCCGCTCCGAAGGGCGCGCCTGCGCCGCAGTGCGATAGCATGATCTGCTCGTTCAAACCGCTATCGCTGGAAAAGTGCATCGTCTCGTACTGACAAACGGGGAGCTCGCGATTCTCCTTGAAGCGCTTGTCCGGCCCGCCTCGCTTGTTGACGTATTTCCACGTCTTGTCCACGACCTTGGCGTCGCTCGGAACGCCCTCTTCTTCGATGAAGCTCGTGGTTCCAACGGCGATCCGCAACGTGTCGTAGCCGACTGCGCCGACACCGTTGCTGTCGAACACAAGTACGCGATCGGGAAAGAAGTGCAGCGTCTGCCGACCGACGCCGATGGCAACAGTTTCCACATTGGTTTTTACGTAAGGCGGCTCCGCGCGCCGCACGCTGGTCTGGCGGCGCTCAATCAGGTGATCGGCCCCGGCGTGGTACTTCGAATCGCGAACTCGGGCAGCAGCGAGCTTGTGCCAAACCCGCTTGGTGCCGGCCAGCGCCGTGGCCGCAGCATGGAACTCGCCAAATGCGGCCTCGATCTGCGGCTCCATCTCGTAGAAGACAACCACGGACTTGCGGAGGCGGTCATAGACCGACGCTGCGATCGTGCCGAGCGCTCCGACGACGATCAGGGATGCCAGTGCCCACTCGGGCCAGGCCGCCCGCATCGCGTACAGCGCACCGCTGAGCGCGATCACGAGCACCCACGGCCACGATCGCAGCAGCTTGCGCTTTCCGTTGAGCTCCTCCAGGAGCTGGGCCGAGCTCGAATCGACCATCTTGGTGACGCAACCGGACTCGATCCCCACCATGGGGCCGACCGATGCCTCCGGGGGCGTGGCGTTTGGCAAAGCGGACTGAGCATTCGCCATCGCACCCGAGCGGTACGTTGGCGAGGCCGATGGGATCGTGGCCCGGTAGTAGAGACCGCCTCGCCCCATGTGCACATAGTTGCCCCGGGGCCCCATGCCCACTCGGAAGCCCTTGAAGCCGGCCGACACGCCGACGCCGGACTTCGACAGGTTGAACCGAAGTGGACCAACGCTGATGCTCTTGCGGAGATAGAAACCCATCGTTTCGTGGATTGCGGAGGGGTATCGGAGCGCTATGTACCACGGTGATGGTCTGCCGTCTGTCGGGCAAGCCTTACAGGCGTGTGGGGAGGTCCCTTCATCCGCTTCGTCAGATCGACGGCGCTGCAGTCGGGAATCATCGGCGAGCCGCTGATGAGTGCCTCGTTTGGCGTTCCAGCCATGGCGCTCGATGTCGTCGCGGATCGCATCGCGCACGCGACGCCAGCACGGGCGCGGGGTCAAGTCTAGAGTCGAAGCAATCACGCGTCTTTGCTAGCCTGACCCCTTCTCTCGCAGATCACGCACTAATGCGGGGCGACTCGCCCCGTCAGTCACCCAAGGCCACGCCTCACAGCTTGGCGGAGCGGCTGATGGTCGCGAGCGGCTGTGATCTTGGCCGCTGCAGCTGGCTCGCCCTACTGTGGCGCTATTGAGGCTTCTGGAGCTCGATCGTCTTCGTGAAGAAGGCGTTCGTCAGCACCTCACGGTCCTGGGTACCCGGAGTGGCTAAAGAAAACAGAAGCGTCCTGAACCGCTCCTCGGCTCCCATTGCGGCAATGCCGTACTTCTTGGCGATCGGGTGGAACACGACGGCCGCGGTGACGCCGACGTGCCGGAAAAACTCGTCACGATCGGGTGTGCCACCCCAGGCAGCTCGCTGCTCGTTCAACATCGACCACAGCTTAGGCACGATTAACTCGGCGTCAGCGTGTTCGTATACGCCCTTGGCGCAAAGCGCCGCTAGACGCGCCGTGAGGTCGTCCGCCGTCCCTGTGAATCCGATGGCCCTTGTCAGGAGCGCCTCCACGTAAAATAGCCGCAAAAACCAAGACGCGGCGAGGATGCCCGGGCCTTCACTGCATACCAAGCTCACGGTTATCTCGGCCCCTTGGCGGAGTGCCTCGGCGAGTGGTTTATGCGTAATCGCTGCGCGAGCAGCACGCGCCGCCGCGCTGCGATCATCCCTTGAACCACTCGAAACTTCTCCGAGCGCGGCGAGGCATACATCGTCGACGCTCAGCGGCACGCCCCGACTGTTCCACGATGCGATACGTAAGCGCGCGACGCTCACCTGAACCAACGAGAGAGCGCCCGAGCGCAGAACCTGCTCAAGGAAGCGCCATAGGGTCATGCAACGTCCGGCCATCTGATCGTCCATTGCCATCAGTGCGGCCGCTGCCGCGTCAACACTCAGATAGGCGTATCGACCCGCTCCCACTTCGTGTCGCAGCGTCTCCGTCTCACCCGCCGGATAATCGTCGCCCGCCTCCGCACCTGCCGAGGGCTGGAGGATTTTCGCGTTCCAGCGGCGAATCGCTTGAACCGTGCGGTCGACAAGCGCGGTATTACCCACTTCAAGGGGCGCGAACATCAGCTCGGTCAGATAGGCTATGGATTCCTTGGGGATCGCAATTGCCGACCATCGCAAGAACAAGGTGTCGAAGAGATCGAGCTCAACCAAGGCCAAAACGGTGACCAGATCAAGGATGGGCGGCGCTTCAGGCTCGGGCCCGAGTGTGCCGTCAACCGATACCAGCAGTCGCGAGGCCTCGCCGTCATGCCAATGCTCGACGCAGATTCGCAACAGGTCTACTACATTTGCAGCGAACGGTGCGAACGTGCATGGCCGGAACCCGAACGGAATATGGGAACCGCTGGTTGCTCCAAACCTTCGCCGGCGCTCTTGGAGACGGACTTCAGCGTCGGACACGCCTGAGATCGCCTGCAGGTGAGCGACCAGCTGTGCAGCCGTCGCATTCTCGGGAAGGTTACCGACCCGCAGAATTCTGGAATCTGGGAAGCGCGCCGTGAAGGCGGCTACGCGACGCTGGAATGCTTCGGCGTCCTGCTCAGTGATGGGTTCACCTGCATCCCGGCGCGCCATCAGGAGGTACAAAAGGTAAACGCCTTCTTCACGCTCGACATCCGGCCGAGCCAACTCACCCAGGCGTACAACCGCGCGGAGGTGCTCGGCGCGGTCGGTACGTGAATACAGCGTGGCAAGCAGTCGCTGATAGTGAAATTTGGCCTCCTGCTCCACAGCCGCACCGAGTGCTCGCCTGACCAGGGCAGCCGCGGCTTCCACCTCGCCCGACCGGAGCAGGAGCTGCGTGCGCGCGTCTACTAGGTCATTGCGATCAGACCATTCGAACTGTCGAAGCACGCTCTCGGCGGCGGCCGTCTGTCCCAGCTTATCGAGCGCGATGGCTCGCACCACTCCGATCGTTTCGTTCTTCGGATAAAACGCCAGCGCACGGTGCGTGAACGCGACCACTTCGTCGAACTGATCGCGCCGAAGCAGTGCGGTCGCATACTTCGCCGCCTCTGGAGCGAGCAGGTTGCGTCGTTCCAGAGTTCGCCGCGCCAGTTCTATGAGTCGGTCGACGTCCTCATCCCGGTCCGGCCGCAGGTACTGGAACAGGTTGTTTTGCAGGTGCGGATCACCGTCACCAGCAGTCGCGTCTGCCCAAAGCTGGTCCAGATGCGCTTGGCGCTCCCCTGGCTGGCGTAGGGTCCCGCTGATGTAGCGCAGCAGGCTCTGCGCTGTAGAGAGGCCTGATGCGACGTAGTCTCTGAGCTGTCGCTCTTCGCTCGTCAGTTGCAGACGATAGGCCGACACGGCCGCGGACACAGCGGCCATGTCCGTCAGCAACTCGTGCGGCATACCCGGCAGCTTGTCAACCGCCAGCTCCACGGCCTTTTCGTGCCTGCCTGTCTCGCTGAGCAAGAGGATTCGATGCGCGATGTCCTCCAGCCGCGGGTCGCGAATACCTTCAAGTGCATCGATCGCATCATCTGGAACATCCGCGAACGTGGCCACTCTTGCGGCTGCGTCGCGGACATCTCGCAGGTGGGGTCGCTTGCGGGCAAGGTCGGCCACAAGCTCCAGAATGTCCCGACCGGGACCGACCGTTGCAGCGACCGCGGACGCGCAATCGAGCAGCAAGTGGGAGTTGGACGGCCAGCCAAGGGACTGGGCGTCGCGCAGCGCTTCGACGGTCGCGTCGCGCAGCTGGGCCACGATCTTCGGATCGAGCTCAGGCGTCCCGCCGATTGCGATCGCTCCCTCGTCGTCAGCTACCTGATGCAACAGCGCGCGGGCCCTGAACATCTCAAAGAACAGCCGAGTACGCGGATCGGCCTCCGGATCGGCGCGATTGCTTTGTGCCAGCACACCTTCCCAATCGCCAGCGATCACCAACAATAGTAGTGCCGCCTTCGTACGGCTTGGCCCTGACAGTTGTTCAACCAACGCATCGGCACGCGGGTGATCGCCCTCCAACGCTGCCAAGCGCGCTAGCTGGAATCGGACGTCACTGTCGTCTGCACATCCGTCGGCGCGTCGACGCAAACTTTCAGGCAGGCTGGAAAGGTCCTCATACGAAGCGGCGACGGCTGCTTCCAGGGCTGCTGCGACGTACCGAGCGTGGTCCGGTATTGCGTCAGACGCGCGCGCAAGCAGGCGAGCCGCCTCGGCCGTGTTGTCGTCGAAATAAGCGCGCCGCCCGCACTGATAGTCCAGTTCTGCAATGAGCTGCGGATCCTCACCTACCTCGGTGAGAAGTCGAGCGATCAGGCGATCACTTTCGCAAAGATTGCCTTGCGTGATGGCATCCGAAAGTTGCTTGAGTTTTGCGGCGACCGTACCCGTCTTCGGCGTAGGCCAGAAGCTGTCCCCAGAGAGCGCGTCATTGGACAGCCAGCGATCCAGCTGCTTGGAACCTGTCCCGGTCAGCGCAGACAGTCCGCGAGGACTGAGGCCGGAGATTGTGCGTAGTGCTCGCGTTCCGTTGGCGGACCTGAGCCGGCCGGTGAGTCGATTGTGCTCCCAGTGGCGATGTAGGTGCTCAGAAATGTCTGTCTGCTTCGTCAGCCTGTTTGCAGCCGGAACTCGGAAGGACATCTCGTCGGGATCGGAATCGTCGAACATTTCGCGTTCGCCGAGGCGCTCGCGAATCGCATCCTCGATCCATAGGTAGTACATGGATGCGTTTTCAGTTGACGTCTCGCTACCGAGTGCCACAAACACGAGCAGAACAGGATGCCCGTCGCCAAGATAGATGTTGCAGGTCTCGGGCCGGAGCGGGACGGCCACGTAGGCATCGTCATCACCCGCCCACTTGACGCTCGCCCCTGCCTTGAGCTGGATTGAAAAGCGACCAGCGACCTTGCCCAGGCTCTCCAGCCACATCTGGCCGTCGAAACCGAAGTCACCGCCTTCTTGCGGGGCGCCTTCGGGCATCCACTGATCCGGATGCCCGCCTTGGAATACACGGAGCCCGAGTGTGCCAATGCGTTGTGATACTGAGTAGTTCGGGGTGCGCATAAACTTCCGAATCGTCGTGACGCATTCATGGTATTGCGTAACGGGGCAGGAGGATCGGGGTTGGGCCGCGATTCGCAGCCGTGGCCTAGCTGCCACCTGCTCAATCCGCTTTCTGGCCCGTTGACGCTGGGTCCGCAAGTGAGTTGCCGCCCGGAGCGCATCCGTAGTAGGGGGGGCACGGCTTGGGCTGGCCTAGACGGCGACGGCACTTCGATTCGTGCCCAGACACTGGTGCACGCGTGCAAGCCGGTTTGGGCTCCGATCGCGCGCATATAGCCATCAACGCTCCTCACGATCTGCAAAGCGCTGAGACTGACGGCTACAGGAAGACGCTGTTCAATGTGCTAGGTAGAAACTCTGGACGGGCACGGGCTAACGGTGTCCTCTGAACGTCCACCTTGGGTCGAAACGTGCCCGTCGCCCGCGAGCCGCTACTCAGAACCGGGACGTCAACGACGCAACGGGGGGCGCGGGTCAACCCCGGCGAGCCCCGCCGTAGCGCCGACCGCCAATCTACTTCCGCACTTGGTTGCGTGGCGGCGCGTTCTTCACGTGTCGATCAAACCAGCGGAGCTGCTCTGCAACGACGTGCTCGTTCGATTCGCGCGCGGTGTACCAGTGCGGTTCGAACGGCAGCATCACCAGGCGGGCTACGCCCCCGTTGCCGCGGATCGCCTGAAACAGTCGCGGCGACTGCGTGCTATCGGTACCCGGGTTCGCATCGTCGGCGCCGTGCACGATCAGCAGCGGCTCGTCGATCTTGTCGGCATGGTGGTAGGCCGATGCCTGTGCGTACACCTCGGGTGCAGCCCAGTACGAGCGGCGCTCGCTCTGGAAGCCGAACGGGGTAAGGGTCTTGTTGTAGCCGCCGCTGGTAGCGGCGCCGGCGCGGAACAGGTCGGTATGCGCGAGCAGGTTGGCCGCCATCAGCGCGCCGTGGCTATGGCCGGTCACCGCGATGCGGTCGCGATCGACCACGCCGAGCTCGACCGCCTTGTCCACCGCCGCCTCCGCGTTGGCCACCAGCTGCTCGACGTAGCTGTCGTATGCGTTCTTCGGGTCGCCGACGATCGGGAACGCGGCATTGTCGATGATCGCGTAGCCGGCCAGCAGCAACAGCTGATGGCCGGACAACTGCACGAAGTTGCGATCGGTGCCGCTGATCTGTCCGGCCTGGCTCGGGTCGGCGTAGTCCAGCGGATACGCATACAGCACCGCCGGGAGGCGCTCACCCTCGCGGTAGCCGGGCGGGGTGTACAGCGTGAACGACAGCTCGACGCCATCCTTGCGCCGATAAGTGACCAGTCGCTTCTTCGCCTCGCGTACCAGCGGCGCGGGGTCCTTGAACGCAGTGATGGGCTGCAGCGACGAGGCGAATGCGGCCTCGCCGGCGGCGGCGTCCGGGCGGCGATCACCGAGCGTGCGCACGAACGCGTTCGGCGGGTCCTGCGGGGACTGCCGCCAGGTGAGCAGGCGCGACGTGTCGCCGGCGAACGCGAATGCGGTTTCGAGCACGTCCTCATCGCTGCGGAACAGGCGTTCGGTGTTGCCGCTTGCGAGGTCGAAGCGATCGAAGAACGGGCGATTGCCCTTCGGGGTCGCGCCCTGTCCACGCAGGAAGATCGCGCCCGCGTCCTCATGCAGCACTGCGTAGCCGGTCGGCAGGTTGCGCATGACCGGATTGCCCGGATCGGCGTACTTCTCGTCCCACGACAGATCCCAGAGCACCTTCTCGTCGCGCCGGGGGCGGGCGGCATCGACCAGCGACAGCCGCTGGGTGCGGCGATTCGCGTCGTACTGCGACAGCAACGCACGCGATCCGGTTTCGAACCACGACAGGTCGCTGAAACGCTGTTGCGTGCGGGCGATCTCGGTGGGCTCACCGTCGAACGGCGCGCGCAGCTGCAGCACGCGGTCGCGCTCGGCCGCATCCGATTTCCAGTCACCGCCGTCCAGCGCTTCCGCCCAGATCAGCGTGGCCGGTTCGTTGGCGCGCCACTGGAACGCGCGCGGGCCGACCGGAACGCCCCAGACCGGCACGCTCTCGGCTGCCGGTACGCTCGCGATCAGCTGCCGCGTGCCGGTTTCGAGATCGTGCACGGCGAGGTCGAACGCGAACCGCTTCCAGGTCACCACATAGGAGTACGGGCGCTTCAACGTCTGCACACGCACGTGCCGGCCGTCGGGCGCCGCGAAGAGGTCGCCATGCACGCCGACCGCACCGAACGGAACGATCGAATCGTCGTCGAGTTCGACGACCGCGAGCTGCGAGCGTGCGTAGTGGTCGAACAGAGCTTCGTCCGCCGGATTCGACAGCGTGTCGCGTGCCTCGTAGGTGCTGCTTTCGCCTTCGCCATCGGCGTCCTTTATCTCGGGGCCGGCGGGCACTGCAGGACGCGTCGGCGCGTCGCCCAGGTCGGGCGGGATGCGCTTCACCAGCAGACGCTCCGAGCCCGCGAGCCATGCCGCCTCGTCGCCGAGAATCGGATTCAGCTTCAGGCCGGGGATTGCCCTCACGCGGCCGGTCGCCGCTTCGCCGATCCACAGCTGCACGCCGTCGTCGGTCGTATTGGTGAACAGGAATTGCGTGCCGTCCGGCGACCACCTCGGCCAGCCGGGACAACCGCCTTCGGGCAGCGCGACCGCCGTTTCGAGCCGGTTCGCGATCTCGACCACGCGGAAGCCATCGAGGCAGGTGCGGATGCCATAGCCATTCGACATGTCGTGCCGCGCATGCAGTCGCGGCTCGACGCGTACGCCGGCCAGTTTGATGTACGGTTCGGCCACCCGCTCGATCGTCGGAAACCGCGACTGCTCCACCAGCAGCAGGTAGCGGCCGGTCGGGTCACGCGACGGCGCCGGGATCGTTGGTGCGCGCATGACACTCAGCAATGGCTCCGGCGGTTGCAGATAGCCGGCCTGCGCCGTGGCAGACACCACCAGGCTCAACAGCACGGATGCGCATCGCATTGCTGACATGGAACACTCCTCGATGTCGGGGGGCGAAGGATATGCCGGCCGGGTGAATCGTAACAGCCAGAAGGTCCAGCATCGGGACAGCGATCTTCGAGATATCGGACACCTGTCTGATTCCTCTCGGCCGCAAGTCACTTTCGGCCGCGGCGTTGCAGGAGCGGCGCGATATCCAGCGGCTTCTTCCGAAGATCGGAAGATCCGCTCGCTGTTACTTCACGGTCTGGGACGTCATCTCCAGCGCACGATCGATGAGCTCCGGATCTGGTGCGAATCCGCTTGCAAGTATCCAACGCTTGGCTTCCGCTCCGATGGTTCCAGCCGGGTCGGTAGCCGCGGCAGCGATCACCGCTACCGCGGCAATGGCTTCTTCGCAATTGGAAGCATCCGCGACGCCCGTCGAAGTGATTCGGGACAGGGGCGCCGCTATCAATGCTCGCCCATCAGGGTGCGGCGTGAGCCCGGAGAGCCAATCCATGGCACTGTCATTGCCAAACGGTGCCGCGCTCCAACTACCCATGCAGGAAGACTCAGCGGATCAACGTTCCGACAGTGTGTCCGCTTCGGCCACCTCCCGTCACGGGTCAAGCCAGATGTAGCGCCGCCGGCGACAGGAAAGCGAACCGCGCCGCCGGCGCGGTGCTATCTTTTCGACCGCCGCAACGGCCGCGGCGCCAGGGGAACATCCGATGCTGCTCGACCTTGCCGCCCTCGCCGCGGCCATCGCGCTGATCGTGCTGGTGCAGCTCCTGCGCACGATCCTCGCCCTGCCCTTTCCGCGGATCGCCGCGCGCTGGCTGGGGACGCCGCCGCCGAAGGTGTTCGCCGATTGGATCGCAGAGCTCGAGCCGCAGCTCGCGACGCTCGGGTTCGAGGCGGCGCGCTGGGTGCGCGTGAGCCGTGTCGACGGCGGTGCCGATACGCTGCCGCTGCGGGCGATGTTCCGCCATGCGAGCGGACACGGGACGGCCTGGGTCGGGACGCCGTTGAACGCGCGACAGCCGCATCGGCATACGCTGTTTTTCGCCGATCTTCTGGCCGACGGACGCACTGCGGTCAGCCAGCCTTTCGATGTCTATTTCGCCGCGACGCAGGGCGGTGAGATCGTCGGGCGGACGGCCGCCGAGCCGACGCTGGCGGCGCAGTGGCAGGCGCATCGGGCCTGGATCGAATCGCTCGGCGGCAGTGCCGCAGATCGCAGTGGCGACGATGCGCCGCAGCAGCATGCGGCCCTGATCGAGAGGCACCGGCAGTGGTTGCTGCAGCATCGGCAGTTGCGCGCGGTGACAGCGGATCTGGCGTTGCCGCGGGTCGGCTTCGCGCTGGCATTGTTGCGGGCGTTCCTGAAGACACCCAAGTTACCGATCGACAAGCGCCCGGTGTCGGCGGAACGCCTCGCGCTGTTGGCGCGGGTGCAGGAGACCGTGCGGCATCGGGCGCCGCCGAAGCGCGTGCAGTGGGGCCTGTTCGGCTTCAGCGTCGCCCTGTTCATGCTGGCCGGTGCAGCGATCTGGAATGTCGAGATCGCGCTCGCGATCCTGGTTGTCGTGCTGATCCATGAGCTCGGGCATTTCTTGGCGATGCGCGCATTCGGCTATCGCAACGTGCATATGCTGGCCTTGCCGCTGGTCGGTGGCGTCGCGATCGGCGAGGATGCCGAGCCGGCGGCGGCGCGGCGCGCGTGGATGAGCCTGATGGGGCCGCTGCCCGGCATCGTGATCGGCTGGGCGTTGCTGTTGGTGTCGATGTTCGGTGGACTCGATTGGACCGATGGCTGGCTGTTTCCGCTGGCCCTGGTGTTCCTGTTCATCAACTACCTGAACGTGCTGCCGGTGCCGCCGCTGGACGGTGCGCATGTCGTCGAATCGCTGCTGCCGTTGCGTTGGGCACGGGTCCAGACGGTGTTCGTCGGTGTCGCCGCACTGCTCGGCGCGTGGCTGGCCTGGCAGTTCGACTTCGTGCTGCTGACGGCACTCGCGTTGCTGCAATTGCCTGCGCTGCCGACACAATGGCGCCTGCATGGCGTTGAACGGGAACTCGCTGCGGATCCTGAGCTGTGCCGATTGCATCGCAACGCCAGGCTGCTGCGCGTGTTGCGCCGGATGAATTTCGCGCTCGGGCCGGTGACCGACGCGAGCACGCGAATCCAGTTGGCGCTGCGTGTGCAGTTGCGACTCGACAATCGGCCGATGGGGCACGTCTCGCGAGCGCTGATCTCGCTGGTCTACATCAGCCTGCTGATCGTGCCGGTGGCGGGCTTGGTGGTTTATTCCAGCAGCGACATCGGAAGCGATATCGCGAGTGCCGAACGCTGGACGGCCGAGCAGGAGCGGTTTGCCGCCGAAGCGCATTCGCTCGATCTTGCCGCGCTGGTCGACGCGTTGTCCGAAGGAGCCGGCAGCGCGCGCCTGCCGCCGGCCAGCGAAGCGGCAATCGCGGCCGCCGGAGCACGCCTCGGCCATTCGCTGCCGAACGAGTTGCGCGCGGTCTATGCGCTGACCGATGGCCTGCCGGCGTTCGGCCTGCGGCCGGTCGCCGAGCTTGCGCGCGCCGCCGATACTGGCATCGACGCGCTGTTGCTCGATGCACCGAGCTTGCTAGTCGACCGCGGTGATGGTACGCAGGTCGAAATCGACCGTGCGACGTTGGGCCAGTGGTGGGACATCGGCGGCGATGCCGAATACCGTCTGCTGTATCTGCCGGTCGATGAGCCGCGCTTGCCAGGGGTTCGGCTGCTGCAGCTCGACTACGGCTTCGCGGTGACGCGCACCGATCTGCGCACGGCGCTCGCGGGTCAGTGGGCGACGCTGCGTGCCGGACAGGCGCGTGCCGCGCGATTCGATGCCGTGCGCGAACGGATCGAGGCCGAATGGGCCGACAAGCCAGTCGATGCATTGATCGATGCCTGGCAGCCGCGGGATCTACTGGTGAGCCTACTGGCCGGCGATGTCGCATGGGGCGACGCGGCCGATCAGCAGGCATTCGATGCCGCTGCGCAACGACTCGGCGCGCCGCTGCCGGATGAGCTGCGCGCGGTGCTCGCGCGGCATGACGGCTTTCCGCCGCTGCAGCTGCTGCCGAGTGCGGAAGTCGCTGAATGGCGCGACGTCGCAGCCGAGGTCAACCAGGAATGGCTCGCGATGATGGCGCAGGCGACGGATGATCCGGACGCCGTTGCGATCGACGATGCAGCGATCAGCGACTGTCGACTGGTCGCGGGCCTGCGCTTCGCTGATGCGGACGGGCAACGCAATACGCTGCCGCGTCTGTTGTGGTGCCCGCAGCACGCGAAACCGTGGCTCGACATCGGTGAACGCCGCCGCTACGCCAGCCTGCGCGCCTGGATCGCACCGCAGGCGATCCAGGCGGCGGCGCGGGAGGCGAGTTTGTAGGAGAGCGCCGGACGGGATGCATGTGGCGCGGTAGCACAATGACCTCGGGGGGCCGTGGTCTGCACTCGCCCGAGCCACAACGATACGTCAGTCCTGGGACGTAGCTCGCCTCGCGGCCTGGCGGTGGTGCCCCACAGCCATCACTGAATGACTGCGGTCGGCCAAAAAGCGGACGCTGGGCGGCGGGGTTTGCTGAATCAGTCGGAGAGATCGCGGCCGCACACATCGAGCACCACAGATCGCAGCCACAGGTGGGCGGGATCTGCATTCAGCCGCGGATGCCAGAACATCGAGATCGTGAACTGTGGCACGTCGAGTGGTAGCAGCAGCCGGTGGATTCCTCGCCACAGGCTCGGTCAGAGTTGGGTCAGAGTCATTTCCAGCCAGCACGAGCGCCCGGGCGGCATGGGTCTGCCGGCCTGGCAACGCTGTCACCAATGTGCTGTCGAGCATAGTCTCCGGCGATCACGGTACGGGTTCACTTCCGCGGCTGCAGCCACTTCGGCAGGAAGCCCTGCGGATCGCCGGTCTGGCTGGCATCGTTCGGCACGATGCCGAACGCGCCGAGCCGCCGGGCCAGCGTTCCGTCGCGCGCCGCGGTGAGGGCTTCGGTGCAACCGCCGAGCAGTTCGCCGCCGACGAACACCTGCGGCACGGTCATCATGCCGGTGCGTGCCGCAAGCGCGAGGCGGATCCTGAATCCGCGGTCGCCTTCGGCATAGGCGACCGAATCCATGTCGATCGATCGGTACGGGATGCCGGCGCTGTCGAAGTAGCGCCGGACCGATGCGCAGAAGTCGCACCACTGGTGGGCGAACATCACGACGGGCGGGTCGCGGTCGCGCAGCGCCTGCTCGACGAAGGCGGCGGCGTCGGGATCGATCGCCGCATCGGGCACCGGTGGCGGCGGCGGTCCCGGCACGTCGAAGCGGACGTTCGGCGTCGAGCGCGAGATCGCCCATTCCTCGTCGGTCATTTCTTCGGGGATGCCGTCGAACAGCAGCGTCGACAGGTAGCGTTCGCCGGTATCGGGAATCATGCAGACGATGGTGCTGCCGGGTGTCGCGTCGCGCGCGACCGCCAGTGCGCCGGCATAGGTCGCGCCGCCGGAGATGCCGCAGAAGATGCCCTCGTGGGTCGCCAGTTCACGGGCCAGCCGCAGCGCGTCGCGGCCGTCGATCGGCAGCAGTCGGTCGTGCAGTCCGGCGCTCACCGCGTCTTCGGTCAGCTTCGGGATGAAATCCGGTCCCCAGCCCTGCACCGGATGCGGCCGCGCCGCCGGGTGGCTGGCGGCGACCGCGCCGTCGGGCGTTCGTGCCTGCGCGATGTGGCTGCCGAGCAGCGCCGAGTTGTCGGGCTCGCAGATCACGATGCGGGTCGATGGCGAACGCGCGCGCAGCACGCGGGCGACGCCCTTGAGCGTGCCGCCGGTGCCGTAGCCGGTCACCCAGGTGTCGATGCCGGTATCGGCGAAATCGGCGAGCAGTTCCTCGGCGGTGGTACGGGAATGGATGTCGGCATTGGCCTCGTTGTCGAACTGCCGCGTCCAGTACCAGCCGTGCGCGTCGACCAGCTCGCCCACCTTGCGCAGCATGCCGGTGCCGCGCTCGGCCGCAGGTGTCAGCACCACCTTCGCGCCGAGGAAGCGCATCAGCTTGCGGCGCTCGACACTGAAGCTTTCGCTCATCACGATCACCAGCGGATGGCCGGTGGCCGCGCACACCATGGCGAGCCCGATCCCGGTATTGCCGCTGGTCGCCTCGATGACGGTCTGCCCGGGCGCGAGTTCACCGCGGCGCTCGGCGTCGGCGATCACGCCGAGCGCCAGCCGGTCCTTGACCGAGCCCATCGGGTTGAACGCCTCGAGCTTGGCGTAGAGGTTGACGCCCGCCGGCACGAGATGGCGAACGCGTACGGCCGGCGTGTGGCCGATCGTCTCGAGGATCGATTCGTGGCGAGACATGGGCGGGCTCCCGATCCAGCGATGTCCAGTATGCCGCTCCTCCCGGCGCCCTCGTCGGTCTGCAGCGATCGCGGCCGGCCGGGCGTTCAGCCCGCGGGTGTGCAAGCAGAAGAGGCTGCGGCTGGCGCAATGGCAGCCGACGACGACGGCACTCTGACCGAGTCACTTTCTGGCCCGGTTCCAGCGGCCCCTGCTCCGTCGCGGCTACCTGTGTAGCGTCTGTGCCGCGATCGTTGGCATGCCATCGTGGAACAGGACCGCCGGCACGATGAATGCGACCAGGATCCAGCCAGCCGTCGTGCCGCTCAATTCGATCGTTTCGACCATCGCTGCCGGGAACAGCAGCACTGCGACGCGCAGCAGGGTCAGCAGCAGTTCGTCCGCACGCTTTCCGAATCGGCTCACCGACGGCCAGCCGGCGCACATAGCCGATCGCCGCGATCAGTTTGGTCACCGTTACGCAGGCAATCCCGAGCGCAAGGCCGTCGCGATCAACGACCTCGATGACGAATCCGTCCAGCCCTTCCCGGGCGCAAATGAGCCCGAGCAACGCGAACGTGAGGAAGCCGACGATGAATCCTCTGATCAGTGTCGCTATCGGCAACGAACGCAAGGCGAACATGACATGAGCAGAGCATGCCGATCCGGACCGCCGTGGGGTTCGAATCGGTGCTCGATCGCAATCCGCATTGACATGAACACACACGCCTCGACGCCGTAGAGCGCGACGACCGAGCCGGGGCTCAGGTCGAACGCAATCGCCGAACCGACCAGGCCTGCGGCACGGGTTGCTGCGGACGCACCCGGTCAGCATTCGCCCGTCCGTATAGGACTTTCTCCGACAGACAGCCGCGCCCCGGCGTGGCAGAGTCGCCACTCCCGACCGGAGATCGACATGGAACCCCAATCGAATATCGATTCGGCCGTCCAACTGCAACGCCAGCGTGATGGCGGTGCGTCCTGGTTCTACTGGGTGGCAGCGTTGTCCCTGATCAACACGTTCTCGGCCTTCACCGGCTCGGACTGGCGCTTCGTGATCGGGCTCGGCATCACCCAGTTGATCGACCTGTTCGCCAGCACTGCCGAGATCGGCAGTGGCGTCGGCCTGCTGCTCAGCCTGCTGTTTGCGGCATCGTTCGGTGCGCTCGGCTACTACGGACGCAGTCGCCCGGGGCTGTTGCTGCTCGGCATGCTGCTGTTCGCGGCGGACGGCGTGATCTTCGTCCTGATCGAGGACTGGGTCGGCGTCGGCTTCCACGCCTTCGTGCTGTTCTTCGTCTGGGGCGGTTACCGGGCGGCGCGGGCGTTGCAGCAGCAGCCGGCAGCGGCGCCAGTCGGCTGATGCAGGCATCGGATCCGTCACGGTCGTGTCGTCTGCGCTTTCCGATCAGAGCGGCGGCCTTGGTCGATCGCCGACCGACGCGCGTTGTGCGCATGCGTGCATTCGATGATGCGGCCAGCCGCAGCGGCCGGCGTATGCTTGGTTCCGGATCGATCGGGAGTGGAGGCGCCGCGTGAACGACGACAAGGACGTGCTGTTCCTGCTCGCCCCCGGCTTCGAGGACGGTCCCGGCACCTCGTGGTTCTGCCCGTATTGCGCCAAGGTCGAGGGCCTGCTGGCCTATGCGCCGGCGTTGAAGGCGCAGGTCGACGTGCAGCGGATCGGCTTCGCCAGGCCGCGCCGGCCGCTTGTCGAGCTGCTCGGTGAGCAGGCGCAGAGCTGTCCGGTGATCCTGCTGGCGGAAGCGCACGCCGGCCATCCGCTCGCCCGCCGCAGCGAGGCGACCGGCCGCGCCTACGTCGCCGACTCGGACCGCATCCTGGCCTACCTGGCGGACACCTACGGCACGCCGCGACCGCATCCCTGAGCCGTCGGCGATCCGCTCGTGGCGGCGCGGCCAGCAAGCGCGTCAGCGATCGATTCGCCTGGAGCGCGTTCTGACATGCGCCGGACGCGCGACCCGAAAAACGCCCACGACGGGTGCTTTTCACAAGACCGCCAGACCGGCAACGGAGCTCCACCGGCGCTGCCGGGGTGGCGGCAGGAGTGTGATGTTTCCAGCCGTACGCACCGGAGCCGTTCGCCCTGAGGTATCGAAGGGCGAACCCATGCGCCGACGCGGCCGATCGTGTTTCGATGCCTCAATACGAACGGATGGCAGCGATGCCGCGAACCGGGCGAAAGCCCGAAACCGCCGCCAGCAGAGCCTTGGTCGAAGCGACTGCTGGCTCCGGGCCGAGCCGCCTCGAGCGGCTCATCGACTGAAGCCCCCGGCCTTGCCGGGGATACCTGCCCCTGCGGCGGATCTGCCAGCCGGCTCGAAGCCGTTCTCGCGACACCATGCCTCGAGCGCAGCCGTCGTCTCGGCGTCCTCGAACGCGTGCCAGGCGTCGAGCAGTCCGCGATGATCGAGCAGATCCTTGAACCGACGCCAGCCGCCACGTCGTCTGAACACCTCGTCGATCTCGTCACCGAGCGCCGGGCACTGCGATCGGACGAACCGGTCGACCAGCCGCCTGCCGAGGTCGAGTTCGTGCTTGTGCGGAACGGCCAGCCAGGCCTGCTCGTCGTGCAGGTCGTCCGGCGGTTCCTCATCGGCCATGTCGCCGACCCAGGCGATTCGGCCGTCCCTGCGATTGACGAACGCCTCGGCTTCGCCCATTGGCGACGAAACCATGTCGACGCTCAGCACCAGTTCCTCGATATCGATCGTCGGTTTCATCCGATTCTCCCGCTGGCCCGGCCACAGTGTAGGGGCCAGCCATGCCCGCGACATGCACGGGGATCGCGGGCGGGGCCATCTTCTGCATTCGCGTGTCGCAAAGGCATTCCGGCCCGCGTGCCTGTCGCGGCAGTGGTTGGTTCAGTTGCCTGTCGCCTCGATGTCGAGCGGCCTGACCTCGCGTATCAGCACCACGGCGGTATCGTCGCCGGGACGATGCAGCACGCGAGGTGACGCGGTGACGCCGTCGAGCGGCAGTCCGAGATGGCCGCTGCAACTGCGCTCGACCCGCGGCTGCGCACGTTGGCCGCCGAACACCGAGCGCACTCCACCCCAGGCGCGCTGGGCGACGTTCGGCTGCGTCACCGAGGTCACCATGTTGCAGCTCGTGGTCCATGCGACGACTGCGACATCGTCGATCCGTTGCAGCGAGCCTTCGAGTTCGGGCCGGGTCGGCACGCGGTAGCGCTGTCCGGTTCGAGCGCCGAGCCAGTCGGCGAGCGCGCTGGCGTCGTCGAGGCCGATGCATCCCTGGATCGGCGACGGAGCACCGGCGCACTCGGGCTGCCGGCGACCGCGGTCGGCGGCGAATGCGGCGTACAGCTCGGCGGATACCGGTGCGGACATCACCGCGAACCCGGCCTTGCCTCGCGACGGGCCGCGGACCAGCCACAGGTCCGGGCCGCCATCGTCGTGGAAGCTGCGGTCGGGAAGCGGCAGCGCACGGATTTCCGCGGCCAGCGCCCGCACTGCCGGCGAGACCGGTGCCCCGGCGTCGAGCAGCGCCAGCGCCGGCGCGGCGCTGCGGCGGTCGAAGTCACGTGCGGCGTGACCGAGTGATTGTCCGAGAACGCGTTCGACCTCGGCGCGGTAGGGCTGCATTGCCGCGAGCTCCTCGCCCTGCAACGCCTGCATGGCATCGTGCCAGCGCTGCCACAGCGGTTGCAGCGCGTCGACGTCGCCGAGCAGCAGGGCCGGCTTCATGTCGTCGGCGAGGCGCGTCAGCAGCCGCTCGACCAGTGGGTCGAACGCCGGAGCCGCTCCGCTCACGCGCTGCTCGAGCAGCACGTCGAGGGCGTTGGGATCGTCCGGTGGCAGCAGGGCGCCGCGCTCGATCAGTTCGGCGACGTCCGCGGGCTCGATGCGCTGCAGGCCGACCCTCCACGCTGCGGTCACGAGCAGGATCACGACGAGCGTGGCGATGCCGGCCAGCATGGCCGGCCGGGCACGAAGCCGGTTCAGCCGGGCGGTCGGCGAGCGCGGCGCCTGCAGGGCGTGGCGCATCGCCCCGGCATCGGCAAAGCGCGACGCAGGCGAGCGATGCAAGGCCTGGTCGAAGAAGGCCTGCCAGTGGGCCAGGCGCCGCGGCAGCCGCGGTACCGACTGCTCGCACTGGGCCAGTGCGATCGCGAGGTCGTCGGGGCCGTCGAACGGCAGTGCGCCGGTCAGCAGCTCGTAGCCGACCACTGCCAGGCTGTACAGATCGGAGCGCGCATCGATGTCGCCACCGCGGGCCTGCTCGGGGCTCATGTAGCCGCTGCTGCCGAGCACGAGGCCCTCGCCGGTCAGTCGCGAGCGGGCGGCACGCAACGCCGCGCCGAAGTCGGCCAATCGCGGTCGTTGCGCCTGGTCGAACAGGATGTTCTCCGGCTTGATGTCGCGATGGACGATGCCTGCCGAATGGGCCTCGACCAGCGCAGAGAGCAGGTCGTCGAGCAGGTCGATGACACGCTGCTCGGCGACCGGCCGCGGCCAACCGCGCAGGTCGCCGCCGCGCAGCAGCGGCATCACGTAGTACAGCGCACCTTCCTCGGTGCGTCCGAACTGGTAGATGTCGACGATGTTCGGGTGATGCAGCCCGGCGAGCGCCTGGGCTTCGTTCTCGAGCCGCTGCAACTGCTCCGCAGCCGCGCTGCCGGTCGGCGTGACGACCTTGATCGCCACCGATCGCCCGAGCGCCTGCTGCGTCGCCGCGTACACCGCCGCCATGCCGCCACGGCCCAGTTCGGCAGTGAACTCGAAACCGGGGATGTTCGGAAACGCAGGAGCGGTCACGAATGTGGCGGTTCGATCGACGGGGCAGCGGCGATTGTAGCCCCGTGATCGGCCCGCTTTCAGCGGAAGCCGGCCTTGAGCGGGGTGTGCTGAGCCTTCTCGTGAAAGAACACCAGATGGGCGTATTCCGCGAGGGGTTCGAGTAGACCAGTCACGAGCGGCCGCGCAGAGATGGTCGCGTGCCAAACCGATACCCGGTCGCGATCAACTGCTTGCATCCTGCGGGGCGGTACGACTTCCTGCGCAGCCCTCATTCGTCATTGTCCGGCGTTTGCGCCGAAGGCTGTGGATCAGCCAGCGGCTTGCGCGTGGAGCGCAGCGGCCAGACCCACTCAGCGGAGGCAGCGGACACCGAGGATGCGGCGACGCAGCGGCTGTCCGACGCGCCCCTCGGCCCGCTTGGAGGCGATGCCTCCACACTGCGCCGCGTGGCGTGCTGATCGAGCGACCTGCTACTGTGGCGGCTACCCCGCCCGAACCCATTGTCCGGCGGACCCAGAGAGGCTCCCCAATGCGTCCGTTACGTAATGCGCTTCTGCTGCTTGCCGTCCCGTTCTCGGCGTTTTCCGCGAATCTCGTCGTCAATCCGAACTTCGACAGCGACGCCTCAGGATGGACGTTCGGCGGCGGCAACGGATCGAGTTTCGCCTACTGGGAGGACGCGACCGGCTATCCGACCGCGGGATCGCTCGGGCTGGTCGCCGGTCTTGTCGGTGATTCGCCGGATGCGCGTCAATGCATCAACATATCCAGCCAGGCGGTCGACCTCGCGGCCTACGCCAGGATCGACTACACCGGTGGTGACCAGAACTTCGGTGAGGTCGGCATCTCCAGCTTCAGTACGTCGGACTGCAGCGGCGGCTACATCGCCTACGCACGCGCCGGAATGCGTCTTGCGACCGACGGCTGGGTGATGCATCGACTGGTCGACTACGCGCTGCCGGCGACAACGCAGAGCGTCATGATCTTCCTGAAGCTGCCCGTGGACTCGACGTCAATCGGCGTGTTCATGGACCAGGTCGCGTTCGGTCCGACCGGCTCGGCCGGCCTGCCGCCGCTGCCGCCGAACCTGCTCGACAATCCCGACTTCGACAGCAGCCTGTTCGGATGGAGCCAGTCAGCCGGCAGCGGCAGCGCGTATGTGGCGTGGGACGGCGACGACGGCAATCCGACGCCCGGCTCGGTCGCGCTGGTCGCAAACCTGACTGGCGACCAGTCGCACGTTTACCAGTGCGTCGACATCGACGACAGCAACCCGATCGATCTGTTCGCGTACTCGAAAGCGACGTACGGGGAAATCGGAACGGTCGCATTGTCGACTTTCGGCAGCGCCGGTTGCATCGGCTACATCGACTATCGGACCGTGCCCACGGTAGCCGCAGGCGACGGCTGGCATCTGCACTACCTGCTCGGGCATGCACTGCCGAGCGGCACGCGCAGCGTGATCGTGTGGCTGCGCGCCCAGGTCGGCACCGGCTCGATCGCGGTGAACATGGATCACGCGGCGTTCGGTGTTTCCGGCACGGTCGGTGCGCCCGCCCTGCATGCAATCGGCGGCAGCGTATCGGGCCTCGTCGGCAGCGGGCTGGTGCTGCAGCTCAATGGCGGAGAACTGCTGTCGATAGCGGATGACGGCGCATTCAGCTTTACCGCTCCCGTACTCGATGGCGGTACGTATGAGGTGACGGTCGCGACGCAACCCAGCGCTCCCGAACAGACATGCACTGTCGCGAACGGCGTCGGCACCGCGACCGGCGATGTCGGCGATGTGCAGGTGAATTGCGCTGCGCCGAGCGGGCCGGTGACGGTCAGCGCGACCGTTGATGGCGGTCACGGTAGCGTGTCGCCGACGACGCAGGTCATTACCTACGGGCTGCAGGCAAGCATCACGCTGTCCCCGGACGACGGCTACCAGGTCCAGGGCGTCGGCGGCGACTGTCCGAGTGGCACGCTGTCGTTCCCGACCTACGCGACCGGCGCCGTCACCACGGACTGCGCGATCACCGTGTCGTTCGAACCGCTTCCGAGCGACGTCGTGTTCGAGGACGGATTCGAAGACGCGCTGTAGGCGCGGCGCACAATCCAGGATATCGGCCCCATCCGCAACCGCACATCCATGCGCACGCGGTCTTGTTCCCCACGTTCCTCTTCGTGCGCGAGGTGCATCTCGCGCACGAGCTGAAGCCGTTGTCGTTGATTCCGGTGTCACCGCTGGACATGCCGCAGAAAATCCGGTCGTCGACGAGCGCTTTTCGGAGCCCGCTCTATCCGCGCGACCCGGCAACCGCTGCGAGGGGCCCTGTTGGGTGGAGTAGTACGCCGATGAAAGTGGCCGTCAGCACTGTGCTCGACGTCCTCGACGGCGAGCACGTGTTCGTGTATTTCGCGCCGGAGACGCGTGACGGCGTCGTGCTCTTCGTCAACGGTGGCAATGGCACCCGTGTTGCAGAGTGAGGGTCAGAGTGCCTTATCAAGACGGTTCCACGATCGCCGACACGTTTCAGCTTGCACTGCAGGAAGCAGCGAAAGCCTGCGACGCACTTTCGCACGCAGAACGTAGTGCAAGATGGGTGGGCGCACTCGCTGCCCGGCTGAAGCTGCTGCACGCGGCCGATTCGGTGGCAGCCTTTTGCCGCAGCGACTCATCCAATCGGCCCCAGTTTCGCATCAACGAACTGTTGTTCGACATACTCGTGGCGCAGACGAGGCCGGTGAAGTCGGCGAATGGCAAGGATCTGCTCGCGGTATCGCGTGCGCTATGGGTCGTCGAGAGCGAGCTGAATCGGTCCGATTCGCGTGACGTGCTGATCGATCTGAACAAGCTGGTAGTTGCGCAGGCCGACAACAAGGTGCTCGCCGTCAGTGCAGCGACGCCGTTGGTGGGTTGGGCTGCGGCCGTGATGGCAGAGCTGCTCGATCCGATCGAATCCGACGTCTACCTGGTGACGATCCCGCATCCCGAGCACTGGTCCGGGGCGAACCCGATGAGCGCGGATGTGTATCAACTCCTGCGCCACGGATGGATCAGGCTTTCGAATCCGCATCAGCCCATTCGGTTCGTGCGGTCCGACGAGCGCTCCGAAGCGTGCACATGATGGTCGGTCGGCCTGTCGCTCCGTAGGGAGACCGGGTCAGGGTCGACATCACCGAGGCGGACTGCGGTGCGCGGCGGATCGCGCACCCATCCGGCGTACCTTCAGGAACCTCTCCCGATTCGAGCACCGAAATGATCGAACCGTTTGCGATTGCGGTGCCGGACGCGGTTCTCGGCGACCTTGCGGACAGACTCGCAAGGACGCGCTGGCCTGACCAGTTGGAATGCGTCGGCTGGGGCGATGGGGTCGATCGCTCGTATCTCGAGTCGCTGGTCGCGTACTGGCGGACGCGATTCGATTGGCGCCGGCACGAGGCAGAGCTGAACACACTGCCGCAGTTCAGGGCGACGGTCTGCGGCATCGGCCTGCACTTTGTCCATGTGCGTGGCGTGGGGCCATCTCCGATGCCGATCGTGCTCACCCCCGGCTGGCCGAGCTGGTTCGCCGAATTGCGCGCCGTCATTCCGCTACTGACCGACCCGGCCCGCTACGGTGGCGACCCGGCCGACGCATTCGATGTGGTGATTCCGGCCATCCCCGGATATCCGTTCAGCGACAAGCCGACCACCCGCGGCTGGGGCGTCCAGCGCGTGGCCGACACTTGGCATGCATTGATGACCGACGTGCTCGGCTATGCCCGCTTCGGCGCGCACGGCAGCGATTGGGGTGCAAGCATCACGGCGCGACTGGCTCATGCGTACCCGGCGTCCGTGCTCGGGTTCCATGTAACGACTGCCTCCGGCGGAACGCCGTCAGTCCCGTACCCCGGAGACCGCGCGCTTTCGGAGTCCGAGCGGACGAGGGCGGCGGCACGTGCCGAGTGGTACGAGCGGGAGGGTGCCTATGCGCATGTGCAGTCGACCAAGCCGCAGACGGCGGGCTACGCACTGAACGATTCCCCGGTCGGTCTCGCTGCGGAAATCGTCGATCGCTATCGCGCATGGAGCGACTGCGGTGGCGACATCGCGCGGCGATTCACACCGGATGAAATTCTTTGCACCGTGGTCGCGTACTGGGCCACGCAATCGATCACGTCATCGATG
This sequence comes from Lysobacteraceae bacterium, assembly GCA_041687455.1. GTDB lineage: Bacteria > Pseudomonadota > Gammaproteobacteria > Xanthomonadales > Xanthomonadaceae > JAWLBY01. Next base: position 131,636 of record JAWLBY010000007.1, read on the forward strand.
CGTCTGTACCGCGAGTACACGTGCGACCCCTGGACGCTTGCTGCTGGCGAACGAATCGAAACGCCGTGTGGCATCGCGAGTTTTCCCGCTGATACCAACCCTCCGATCCGCGAATGGGCGAAGCGTTTCTACAACGTGGTGCACTTCACGTCGATGCCGCGTGGCGGGCACTTTCCAGGATTCGAGGAACCTGAGCTGCTGGCCGAGGATCTTCGCAGCTTCTTCCGCAAGGTTCGTTGTTGAGGGCAGCGCGACGGTCAGAGGCGTTTCGCTCGCCGCTACCGGGCGCTCCTGTTCAACGCCCGAGCGACGCCTGCGCTTCGCGGTCCCAAGGATTGACGCACGGAACGTGGTGCCGATTGGTTTGTCCACGCCGTCGGCGAGCGCCACGACCCGCCATGCGAAAACCGGCCTGGACGCCGATTCGGCCTCGAATGCGGTGCGCCGCGTGACTGCCGAGCCGGTCTGCAAGTCGACAATGCCGGCCACCTGAACCTGGTCGACCATGCAGTCGGACAGCAACGCCATATCGAGCCCGGGCACATCGAATGCGTGCAACAGGTGCTCGAGCCGCTCGCCTGTCGGCGGCGGCGGTGCCGCGTCGTCACCTGGCCCTGTAATCCCGCCTGACGTCGACAACGCAAGGCAGTGCAGGCGTTCGGTTCCGGGATGTTGGTAGACGAATTCTCAGCGTCGGGGGCTGGTGAAGGTCGAACACCGCTTTGGCGCGGTCGCGGTCCGTGGATGGAGCGCGACCATGTTCAAGGCGAATTGCTCACGCCGAGTTCGTCCCGATAGAACTGGAGGAGCGTGCGCAATTCCTCCTGGTAGTCGAAATCCGGGTCCGAGCGCTCTTTCACCAGGTCCAGCACCTCGAACGAGAAACGCGTGGGATCGCTGCTCCACTTTTCCTGCAGCACCTTGTCGGTGTGCACGCCGAGCCGCAGTTGGAACTGAATGCGGTTCAGAACGGCGTAAACGTCGCGGCTGGATCCCAGCCAGATCTGCCCGCTGGCCTGGTCACGGACAACATAGATCCCCATGGGTGGAAACGCGTCACGCACCTGGCGGGAGAGCCGGCGCCGTTCGGCCGCTGACAACTGTCCGTGGGCGTTGCTCATTCAGATCCCCTCGACGTGCCTGGGTGGTTTGGGTCCGCGAGCCGTAGCACGTGCTCGCGAATGTCACGAGGCCATCGTTCGATCCTGCTGCGCAAGGCCGGCATGTCGTCGGCAAACAAGGATCTCGCCGCCTCTTCAAAGCCGGGTCGATCTCCGGCGAGGACCACCATCACCTTGTAGCTGCGCTCTTGCGCCTTGCGGACGCGGTCGCGTGATGGGTCGGTGCGCTGCGCCTGCTGCACGAGCTTGCGCAATGTGACTGACGCGCCACCGGGTTGGCCCGCGAGCCACTCCCACTGTTGCGGCAGCAGGGTGACTTCGCGCGCCACCACCCCCAATCGGGGACGCCCACGGCCGCGCGGAGATGTGCCTGCCTGCGGCGTGGGCATCACAGGGCTGGGACGGTGGCGCTCACGCACCTCTTGTTCGTCGCCGCGAAGATCGAGGTCGACCTGGATTCCGGTTGCGTCGTTGAACACAAGTACAGCAGCGCCGCCACCAGAGCTCGCACGGGCGGCCGTGACGGCGACTTCCTCCAAGGGGCCACTGGCCAGTCGGCGGGGGCCCTGGAAGACCGTATAGATGTCGTTCGTATCGATGTTCATGGGCGAAATATGCCCGGGTAAAAAGTAGAAATCAATAGTGCCCGGGTAAAATGCATCCCGCGGTGTTCACCGCCCATGCCTGAGTGGACGAACCTTGCGGTACGGATCGGTGTCGCGCCGAGTTCTTCGCCCACGTTGACGGCGGGTCGGCATCAAGGAAGGGCGGGCCAGGGTGTCTCGATCACAGGATGGGGTCAGGGCGGCTTCCCGGCCGGCCGACAACGGCGCGTTCTGCACCGCCGGCCTTGTCATGTGCGCGGTGGTCGATTGCGAACCGGGTGAGCTGCTCGACTGCGAGCGGGACGCCGCAGACCCGGACACCGACGAAGCGGACCGAATCTCACGAGGCAGATCCAGCGCAGCACGAAAGTTCGCAACGAGCCGGGGCCCGATCAGATTCACGTCGGCTGGACGGGAACAATCGGGTTGGCCTCACTCCGACGGGATTCCGCGGAGAGGAGGTTCCGCCGATCATGCCAGCCGGGTCGCGAGGAGACGCTTGCGACTCGAAGTCGGTCGTCGGAATTCGCGGGAGCGTCGACGTCGCTACCGCTCGAGATCCGGCAAGGTCGGTTGCACGCCCGGCTCGAACGGCACGCTGACGGTGTCGATCGCAACGCCGGCGCGGAAGCCGCCGTCCGGTATCGGCATCAGCGTCCAGACGAGCTCAGGGCCCATGCACTCGAGGATCAGCGAGTTCATGCGCGCGCGGTCGCGTTGCCACGGCTCGCTGTCGACGACGCGCCGCAGGGCATGCTCGACGCGCGCAGCATCGACGCCTTCTGCATGGCAGAGCGTTGCGTCGCGCTCGCCGTCGTCTTCGACCTCGAAGCCTTCCGCGGTGGGCGTCAGCGCCAGCGACCGTATGCGGTCGGAGTCCGGGTCCGAATGGAAAACGAACAGGATGTGATCGGCGAACGCCAGCCGACGTACGCGTGCGCCGGGCTCGAGTTCCTGACGTGCACGCTGCCATGCCGAGATCGGATCGCGGACCGGCGAATGCGGACGACCGCTGCGCTCGACGTCGAACTGCTGCGCGACGGCTGGCATGCAAGGCACAACGAGGCCGAGCAGCATGACGGCGCACTGCCAGCGCGATCGGGGGTGTCTGATGGGTCGCATGCGCATCTCGCGAGAAAACCATCCAGAAGGAGGGCGGGAGTGAGGTGGGAAGGACGTGGCGCAGCGTTCCTTCCAATGCGCGAACTCAACCGCAGCGCATGCGCGCGGCGGTGCGCGGGCCGCGCGGGTGTCAGGGCTGGTAGTCCGTTCGCCTGACGAGCGGCTGCTCGAGGCCGTAGCTGGCCAGCACGCCGGGCACTGCGTCGGTGTTGGTGACAGTGGTCATCGCGGTACCGATAAGCGGCAAGCCGCGGAAGACGTGGCCTTCATCGGATACCAGCCGACCGAAGTCGGCGCTGTCGACCGGCGCGCGCGGCCCGTCGATGAACTGCAGCGTCACGCGGCCGTTGTCGAAATGCTCGGGCAGCGTCTGCGGAAACAGGCCGCCCGTCACGCACTGCAACGGATCGACCGCGGCGTAGCTCAGCGGCTGGGCGCGGGCGCTGTCGAACAGGCCGTTCGCGCCGAACTCGATCACCACGAGCTCGCTGTCGATCAGCGGCCCGAGGGCGTCCGGTCGCGGCGCGGGCGGGGTGCATTTTGCGACGGCGTCGTCGGGCTGCCGGCCGTCGCGGTTCGACACCCGCGCGTTGATCTCCACCGAGCCGTCGCTGCGTTCCGGATGCGCGAACGGTGGCAGCAGATCGCCATCGTCGATGTACCAGCGCCGTGTCGGCAACGTCGCGACGAGGTCAGTGGCCGCGCCGAGCTCCGGCGCGATCTCGAAGTCGAGCTCCCACTCGGTGCTCATCAGCACCGCGCTGACCGCGTCGATCGGGTGCTGCGCGAACGTCGAGATGCGCTGCGATCCGTCGGTGAGCGTGACCCGTGTCTGCGGCGGCTGCACGTCGGCGAGCGTCGGCACGTCTTCCGCGATGGATGGGGAAACCGGTGCATCCCGGAAGTCGCGCAGCACCAGCGGTTCGACGGTGAAGCTGGTGCCCGATGCGCCGGCCACGACATGGCTGGTGCCGCGCAACGCATTCGCCGGCGGGGCGAGCCAGTCCGCCGCGTCGAGCGTCGGCAGCAGGGCGGCGAGGTCGGCGCAAGCCTGGTTGCGATCGCTGCGCTGCAGATGGTCGAGCACCTCGGCGGATGTGATGCGGCCCATCTCGAACACTTCGATCCAGCCTTCGCGGGCGGCGAGCGTGGTCGCGGAGGTCGGACCGATGGCGCCGTCGGCGGACAGCGCACACGACGCATCGGCGCTGTGCAGCGTCGCGCCTTCGGCGGCCTGCACCACGGCGAAGGTCCAACTGTCGTTGTCGGCCAGCAGCACGTCGATCAGCCGGGGTGACGGTGGCGCGCCGCCGTCGGCGGTGGGAAAGCGCAACGCGACGCGAACCGCGGTTGCGCCGTCCTGCGCATCCGTCGATGTGTCGCGGTTCGAGATCGTCAGCACAGTTGCGAACGGGTCGCTGGCGATCAGGTACGGAAACAGCAGTACGTCGCCGTAGCCGTCGGCACTGCGCTCGACGGCCTCGACGGCGGGCAGGGCGAGCAGGGCGGCGGTGAAGGCGGCAGATCTGGCGAGCGTTTTCATGGTTGTGGCCCGATCGGGTGGCGTGGACTGCGAATGATGCGGAGCCTGCGCGGGCGGGGCAATTTGCGTTGTAGCACGGGGGCCCGGTCCGCTCCTGCTGCCATCGCGGGCAGCCAGCTCCGTGCAACCGCGGGATCGGATGCCGAGTCGGCAGCAATGCGCTGCGCATGCGCCGCTCGGGACTGCGCGGGACGGCCATGCGGCGCGCTCGGCCGGAGTACCATCGGACGCTCGACCGCGCCGAGCCCTCGCATGAAGACCTGCCCCGACTGCCTTGCCGAGATTCCGACCGAGGCGGCGTTCTGTCGCCACTGCGGGGAACGCGTCGAGGGCAAGCCGTGCAGCGCCTGCGGCGCGCGCAACTGGCCGCAGGCGACCTTGTGTCGCTGGTGCCGCAACCCGTTCGAGCAGAGTCGGGTGCAGCTCGAGTTCGCGCCGTTCCGCGTCGAGGCGCGCCTGTTGCCGACCTTCCTGCAGCGCCACCGGCTGCTCGCCCAGTCGATCGAGCTGATGCGCGACAAGCTGGTCGTGCGCACGCCGGGGCCGTTCAACCTGAGCTGTCGCGAGGAGGAAATCCCGTGGCGCAAGGTGGCCGGCTTCGACTATCACTCGGGCCTGTTCTGGGACCGGGTAACGATCGAGACGCGCGGGCAGTCGGCGAGCGTGATCGGCTGCCTGTCGAAGGCGGACGGGACGAAGATCCGCGAGGTGTTGCGGGCGCTGGAAAGCTGAGAGCCTGCGAAGAAACCGCCCGCCTGTTGCGGCCGCAACCGGACGCCCGTGCGGCGACGCGCCGGCTGACTCCGCTGCACTGATGCTGACCTGCGGCGTGCAACGTCGCGGATCAGTCGCTGCTGCGCCTGGTGAACACGATCCGCACCAGTGGATGCAGGTTCGGCGTCACGATGCCGAGCTGGTGGAACGTGAAGATGCGTTGGTCGCCGCGGAATTCCTCGGTGATCCGGTAATCGATGAAGTGGCCCTGGGCGTCGTTGAACTTGGACGACCACGTCATCGTCGTGTCGGTGGCGTTCCAGTAACCGTAACTGGTTCGCACGGCGCCGTCGTTGGTATCGACCCAGGTGTCGACGTAGGTCTTGGCGGCCGGGTCGTAGCCCCACACGCCGTGCCCTTCATAGGCCGGCAACGCGTCGGTGGCGGGGATCGAGAACTCGTTGGTGATCCAGTGGCCGTTGGCGAGCAGGCGATTGACCTGCACGCCCCTGGCCGTGCCGCTCGGCTGGCCCTTGTTGTAGAAGGTCACCTCGGCATCCCAGGTGCCGGCCTGCATCTGCAGCGGCAGGTAGCGCGCGGCCAGTTCGTCGGCGGTCGGTTGCGCGAACGCGGCCAGTGGCAGCAGCGCGAACAGCAGCGCCAACAGCAGCATCGGCTTGGATGATTTGCTCATCGGGGTGCTCCGGCATCGGGGGCCTGCAGCCTAACGGCCGGCGCGGTCGGTCGGGACACGAATGATGATCGGGCTGGCGCGGGCGGCGGGCGCTCCGGCGAAAACGTTGCATCCGGTTCGTGGCCGCGCGCCGAAAGCCGGGTGCGCGCGCGACAAGCACGAGCGTGGTCGGGGCGTCGGCCGGCCGGAACAATGCGTCGGTTCGGCGCCGGCTCGGGAACCGCCGACTCGGTTATCGGGTCGCTGACGGCCGAAACAATGAGGTGAGCTGATGAGACTGACAATGCTTGCGGCACTGAGCGCCACGCTGGTGTCGCCGGTATTTGCCGCGTCGCCGCTCGAAGACTTGCGGCAGGCGTTCGGGGTCGATGATCTGCACCGCAGGCCAACCTTTGCCTACACGCTGCGGATCACCGATGACGACGGAGCGCTGCTGCGCGATGCGAGCTATCGGTTGGCGCCGGCCAGCGGCCGGCTGCATGTCGAGGATCGCCGCGATCGAAGCCGCAGTTGGTGGGATGGGCAGCGCGGATGGCGGCTGAACGCCGACGGTGATCTGCTGTCGCTCGGCAATGCTGCAGCGGCGCCCTTGGCCGCCCACGTGCGCACGCATTTCCTGCGTCTGTGGAGCGATCCGGCAACCGGCGCAACGCCGCTGGAAGACGGCTGGCTGCGGATCCAGCCAGCCGACGGCGCGCCGTTCGACGTGCTGACCGATCCGGCCACCGGATTGATTGCGCAGAATCGTTTCGAGGACGGAACGATCGCCCGGGAATCGGGCTACCGATCGATCGACGGCGTGCAGTGGCCGATGCAATTCGACGTGACCCGCACCGATGGGCGCCACGTCCGCGCTGCGTTCGAGGACGTGCGATTCGACATCGATCCGGCGTTGCCGGACATCGCGCTCGCGGCCATTGCGGACGTCGAGCGGCACGTTCCGCACGACACCGCACTGCGCGTGGCTCCGGGTGTCGTGTCGACGCCGCGCAACGAATACAACATGAGCACCGACGCAGCGGCGACGGTTCGGGTGTTCGCACGTTCCGATGCCGATTTCGCCGGCAGCCGGATCTGGGTCTCGCAACGGCGCGGCGACGGCTGGAGCGCGCCGCAGCCGGTGTCATTCACCGATGCGCGCCATCGCGATTCCGATCCGTGGCTGACGCCCGATGGCCGGATCATGTACTTCATCTCGGATCGACCGGCCACCGCTCGCGCGGAGGACCGAACCGATCTCGATATCTGGCGGGTTGCACGTGACGCCAATGGCAACTGGACACAGCCGGAGCATCTGCCGGCGGTCAACAGCGAGCAGCAGGAACTTGGACCCGAACTGCACGACGGCGTCCTGTACTTCAACAGTTCGCGGCCGGGTGGGCCGGCCATGCTGAGTCTGTACCAGGCGAAGCGGACCGACGCCGGATTCTCCGAGCCGACGGCGTTGCCGGCGCCGTTCAACGATGGCAGGGCGCAGGGCGACATGACGCTCTCGCCGGATCGACGCATCGCGCTGTTCTGGAGCATCCGCGGCGATCGCCCGGATGGCGACCTGTTCCTGGTCCGCCGTGATGGCGCCGGTTGGTCTGCTACCGCCGAACGACTGCCCCCACCGTACAACTCGAGTGGTTTCGATTTCACGCCGGCGTTCAGCGCCGACGGTCATCAACTGTCGTTCGCGAGCGACCGTCGCATCGACGGCGCGGTCGAGCGCGGGACGGGCGCCGGTGGGCTGGCGGATCTGTACATCGCCGGCACGCAGCCGCTGCATGCGGGCGAATGGAGGCCCGCGCCGACCGAGTGACAGAGGGCCGCCGCGGCGCAGGTTCGACTGACGCTGCCTCGTCCGAGCCGGCAGCGTCCGGGACACTTCAGCAAGCCGACCGGCCACGAGCGGGCACGGCGGTCGGCGTGCTGAATTCATCGAGCGCCTTGCGCCTGACTTCGCTCGACCGAAGCGGCCAGTTCCCGCAGCAATCGCGCACCGTCGCCGCGCCAGGCGCTGCCGTGCATGCAGGCGAGGGTGGTGGGGCATTCGCTGGCGAGACGTTCGAGCATCGCGCCGGTGTCGGGCGCATGGGCGAAGTAGTCCATCTGCACGCGAAACGCTTCGCTCGGGCCAAGGATGTCGGTCTCGACCAGCGGCGCCTCGCCGTCGCCGCCCTGCGTGAACAGGTCGCCGCACAGCAGGGTGCGGGTGCTGTCGTCGAACATGAAACCGCATTCCCACGCATGCGGCAGGTGTGGCGTGTCGAACCAGCGCAGCAGATGGCGGCCGAGGTCCAGCGTTTCCCCGTCCGCCAGCGCGCGGGCCGGGCGGTCGGCGACATCGTCGACCGACACCATCGCCGCGACCCGGCCGCACACCGGCTCGGCCTGCGGCGCGATCGCCAGGAAGTCGTTCAGCGCGCCGCATTCGTCGGCCTCGAAATGCGAGAAACCGATGTAGCGCAGCCGTTCCGGTTGCAGCACCGCGGAGATCGCTTGCCGTGTCAGCACGAACAGGCGTCGCGGCCCGGTGTGGAACAGCAGCGGCTGCTGGTCGACGATCAGGTACTGGTTGAAGCTGAAGTCGCCGCCGGGCAGGCGGACGGGAGTATTGATGCGGTAGATGCCGTCGGCGACCTCGTGAACATTGGTGCCGGACTGTGCGTCGGTGATCATGGCGGACTTCCTCGATGTGGGACGAATGCATCATCGGTCATCCGCCTGCGGCTGGTCGCCGTTGACGGCGGTGGCGAACGCACGATGGGCGAGTACATCTTCAAGCACACGCCGTATGCGGCGTCGATGCCCCAATGAGTGCGGCACGGAACCGCGGTCGCGCGGCGCCGCAGGCCGGGTCGGGGCGGTTGCATTCGACGAGACTGGGCGTGCCCTGGGTCAGCGCGATTCGGCCAGTTCCAGCAGCTTCATCGCAGTGCGGACGTTGCGGGCGGTTGCCGGCACGCCAAGTGCACGCTCGGCGCGCCCGGCGAGTTTCGATTTGCCGAAACCGTCCGGGGTGTGCAGGTAGAGCGCGTGCGCGGTAAGCACGTAGCGTTCGGTTGCCGACCGATGGCGGTCGAGCATGGCGAGGTCGGGCGTGGCCGGCCGGCGGTCGAGAAAGAAGATGTGCACCGTGGTCGGTGCGCTATCGGCCTCGTGGAACGGGTTGGCGTCGATCACGGCGCGCAGGTGCGGGCAGTCGAACAGCAGGATCTCCGGTTCGAATCCATGCTCGGCGTGAATGGCTGCGCGCAAGGCCTCGGCGAGTCCGTCGATGGCCGGGCGGCGGAACACCACGTTGCCGCTCTGGATACAGGTGCGCACCTCGCTGGCGCCGAGCCGATGCAGCAGCTCGACGAGCGACTTCATCGGCAGGCTGCGTGTGCGGCCGACGTTGATGCCGCGAAGCAGGGCGATCCAGGTCTTCATGTCGGTGCAGGGTGAGCCCTGGCCAGGATATTTCATGAGGTCGCGGAGAATCGCCATGGGTTTCGCTGGGATCGCTCACTGCGCAGTAAGAACGCGCGAGGTACAGGCGGGTCCGCCGCGATTCTCCGCTGGCGCGGCCCTCGCTGGTTCTTTGCGGCGATCGCTGCGGTGTTCCTCTCCCAAGTGGGGCCTGCCCCTCGGGGGCGTCGTGCCTTGCGCTCGCCGCAAAACCCGGCGCCCCCCGCTGAGATATCCGCGCTAGCCGCCGGTCACGTCCGCTGGCACCCGCACCCAGCCTTCCATCAGCACTCGCGCACTGCGGCTCATGATCGCCCTGCGCACGGTCCACTGGCCATCGACCTGCGCTGCTTCGGCGCCGACGCGCAGGGTGCCGGAAGGATGGCCGAACCGCACCGAGGTGCGGGTGCCGCCGCCGGCTGCGCGGTTGACCAGCGTGCCGGGAATCGCCGCCGCGGTGCCGATCGCGACCGCCGCGGTGCCCATCATCGCGTGGTGCAGCTTGCCCATCGACAGCGCGCGCACCTGCAGGTCGATGTCGCTGGCGGCGATTTGCTTGCCGCTGGATGTCACGTAATCGGCCGCCGGCGCGACGAAGGCGATCTTCGGCGTGTGCTGGCGCCGGGATGCGTCGCTGATGTCCTTGATCAGCCCCATGCGTACGGCGCCATGCGCGCGCAGCGTCTCGAACATCGCCAGCGCCTGTGGATCGCCGTTGATCGCGTCCTGCAGTTCGCTGCCGCGGTAGCCGATGTCGGCGGCATTGACGAACACGGTCGGGATGCCGGCGTTGATCATCGTCGCCTGCAGCTTGCCGATGCCGGGAACGTCGAGCTCGTCGACCAGGTTGCCGGTCGGGAACATGGCGCCGCTGCCATCGCCTTCACCCTCGTCGGCAGGGTCGATGAACTCCAGCACGATCTCGGCGGCCGGGAAGGTCACGCCGTCGAGCTCGAAATCACCCGTTTCCTGCACCGCGCCATTGCTGATCGGCACGTGCACGACGATGGTCTTGCCGATGTTGGCCTGCCAGACCCGCACTGCGAAGCTGCCGTTATCCGGCAGCCGTGCCTTGTCGATGAAGCCGCTGGTAATCGCGAACGGACCCACCGCGGTGCTGAGATTGCCGCAGTTGCCGCTCCAGTCGACGAAGGCCTCGCCGATGGCGACCTGTCCATACAGGTAGTCGACGTCGTGATCGGGCCGCGAACTGCTCGAGATGATCACGCACTTGCTGGTGCTCGATGTCGCACCTCCCATGCCGTCGGTGTGCTTGCCGTAGGGATCCGGCGAACCGATCACCCGCATCAGCAACCGATCGCGCGCCTCGCCCGGCACCTGCGCGGCGGGTGGAAGGTCTTCGAGGCGGAAGAACACGCCCTTGCTGGTGCCGCCGCGGATGTAGGTGGCGGGGATGCGGAGCTGGGGCGGGAATTTCATGCGGGATTCTCCGGGTGAATCGGCAGTGTGTGGTCTTCGATGTCGGTACTCGAAGCAGTCGGCGTCGTCAGTGCGGCATGGATGGCATCGAGGACATCGGCGGTGCGCAGCAAAATGTCGTTGTTCCAGAAGCGCAGGATGCGAAAGCCGTTGCGTGCGAGCCATGCATCACGTTCGGCATCCGCTTGATCGGCATGCTGGCTGCCATCGGCTTCGATGATCAGTCGGGCCTTGAGGTGCACGAAGTCGACGATGTACGGGCCGAGTGGGTGCTGGCGGCGAAACTTGTGGCCGAGGAAGCGGTGGGCGCGGAGGTGGTACCAGAGCAGGCGCTCGGCGTCGGTCATGTCGCGGCGGAGCTGCTTGGCGAAGTCGCGATTGTTTGGCACTGCGCCCCCTCTCCCCAACCCCTCTCCCGCGAGGGGAGAGGGGCTTTCAGGATGTCGCGGGTGTTTGGTACCGCGCTCTCTGTTCAACCCCTCTCTCGCGGGGGCTTTCAGGTGGTTGCGATTGTTGGGCACCGCGCCCCTCTCCCCAACCCCTCTCCCGCGAGGGGAGAGGGTCTTTCAGGCTGTCGCGGGTGTTTGGTACCGCGCTCTCTGTTCAACCCCTCTCTCGCGGGGGCTTTCAGGTGGTTGCGATTGTTGCGCGCCGCGCCCCCTCTCCCCAACCCCTCTCCCGCGAGGGGAGAGGGGCTTTCAGGATGTCGCGGGTGTTTGGTACCGCGCTCTCTGTTCAACCCCTCTCTCGCGGGGGCTTTCAGGTGGTTGCGATTGTTGGGCACCGCGCCCCTCTCCCCAACCCCTCTCTCGCGGGGGCTTTCAGGTGGCTGCGACTGTTGCGCGCCGCGCCCCCTCTCCCCCGACCCCTCTTCCGCGAGGGGAGAGGGGCTCGAAGGCGTGGGTTCCGTAGCGCCTGATGCCGCGCGTCGCGCTTGTCTCCCCTCTCCCCTCGCGGGAGAGGGGGCGGGGGAGAGGGGGGCGAGCGCAGCGAGCTGCGACCCACCCCTCACACCCACTTCAAGCCGCCTGCCGCGCCGCCAGGAAATCGTCCGCAAACCGCTGCAGCACACCACCGGCCTCGTAGATCGATACTTCCTCGGCGGTGTCGAGGCGGCAGGTCACCGGCACTTCGATGCATTGGCCGTCACGCCGCCGCACGACCAGCGTCAGGTCGGCGCCGGGGCTGCGTTCGCCGATCACGTCGAACGTTTCGGTGCCATCGAGCCCCAGCGTCTTGCGGTCGGTACCCGGCTTGAACTGCAGCGGCAGCACGCCCATGCCGATCAGGTTGGTGCGGTGGATCCGCTCGAAGCCCTCGGCGACGATCGCCTCGACGCCGGCCAGCCGGACGCCCTTCGCCGCCCAGTCGCGCGAGCTGCCCTGGCCGTAGTCGTTGCCGGCGATGATGATCAGCGGCTGGCGGCGTTCCATGTAGGTTTCGATCGCCTCCCACATGCGCATGACCTTGCCTTCAGGCTCCAGCCGCGCCAGCGAGCCCTGCTTGACCTTGCCGTCCTCGACGACCATTTCGTTGAACAGCTTCGGATTGGCGAAGGTCGCGCGCTGCGCGGTCAGGTGGTCGCCGCGGTGGGTCGCGTACGAATTGAAGTCCTCTTCCGGCAGGCCCATCTTCGCCAGGTACTCGCCGGCCGCGCTGCTCGCCAGGATCGCGTTCGACGGCGACAGGTGGTCGGTGGTGATGTTGTCGCCGAGGATCGCCAGCGGTCGCATGCCGCGCAATGTGCGCTCGCCGGCCAGTGCGCCTTCCCAGTACGGCGGGCGGCGGATGTAGGTGCTTTGCGGGCGCCAGTCGTACAGCGCGCTGACACGCTCGCCGTGTTCGACACGGACATTGAACATCGGTTCGTAGACGCGGCGGAACTGCTCCGGCTTGACGCTGGCGCGGACGATCGCGTCGATCTCGTCGTCGCTCGGCCACAGGTCCTTCAACGTGATCGGATTGCCGTTCGCGTCATGGCCGAGGGCGTCGCGCTCGATGTCGAAGCGGATCGTGCCGGCGATCGCGTAGGCGACCACCAGCGGCGGCGAGGCGAGGAAGGCCTGCTTCGCGTACGGATGGATGCGGCCGTCGAAGTTGCGGTTGCCGGACAGCACCGCGGTCGCGTACAGGTCGCGGTCGATGATCTCCTGCTGGATCGCCGGGTCGAGCGCACCGCTCATTCCGTTGCAGGTGGTGCAGGCGAACGCGACGATGCCGAAGCCGAGTTGTTCCAGCTCGGGCTTCAGGCCGGCGTCTTCGAGATAGAGCTGCACCGCTTTCGAACCGGGCGCCAGCGAGCTCTTGACCCACGGCTTGCGGGTCAGGCCGGCGCGGTTCGCGTTGCGCGCCAGCAGGCCGGCGGCGATCACGTTGCGCGGGTTCGATGTGTTGGTGCAACTGGTGATCGCGGCGATGATCACCGCGCCGTCCGGCATCTGGCCCGGTGTTTCCTGCCAGGCGCCGGCGATGCCGCGTGCGGCGAGGTCGGAGGTCGGGACCCGTGCATGCGGGTTCGACGGGCCGGCCATCGTGCGCACCACCGACGACAGGTCGAACTGCAGCGTGCGCTCATACTGCGCCGCCTTCAGGTCATCGGCCCACAGGCCGGTGTGGCGCGCGTAGGTTTCGACCAGCCGGACCTGTTCGTCGCTGCGACCGGTCAGCCGCAGGTAGTCGATCGTCTGCGGGTCGATGTGGAACATCGCGGCGGTGGCACCGTACTCCGGCGCCATGTTGGAGATCGTCGCGCGGTCGCCCAGCGTCAGCGCCGCGGCGCCTTCGCCGTGGAATTCGAGCCAGGCGCCGACGACGCGCTCACGGCGCAGGAATTCGGTCAGCGACAGCACGATATCGGTCGCGGTGATGCCCGGCTGCGGGCGGCCAATCAGTTCGACGCCGACGATCTCGGGAAGCCGCATCCACGACGCGCGACCGAGCATCACGTTCTCGGCTTCCAGCCCGCCGACGCCGATCGCGATGACGCCGAGCGCATCGACATGCGGCGTGTGGCTGTCGGTGCCGACGCAGGTGTCCGGATAGGCGACACCGTCGGCCACGCCGATCACCGGCGACATCCGCTCCAGGTTGATCTGATGCATGATGCCGTTGCCCGGCGGCACGACGTCGACGTTCCTGAAGGCCTTGCGCGTCCACTCGATGAAGTGGAATCGATCCTCGTTGCGGCGCTCCTCGATCGCGCGGTTCTTCTCGAACGCCTGCGGGTCGTTGCCGCCGCACTCGACTGCCAGCGAATGGTCGACGATCAATTGCACCGGCACGACCGGGTTGACCGCTGCCGGATCTCCGCCGCGTTCGGCGATCGCATCGCGCAGGCCGGCGAGGTCGACCAGCGCGGTCTGGCCGAGGATGTCGTGGCAGACCACGCGGGCCGGGAACCACGGGAAATCGCGCTCGCGGCGGCGTTCGACGAGTTGCCGCAGGCAGTCGTCGAGGATCGCCGGTTCGCAGCGCCGCACCAGGTTCTCGGCGAGCACCCGCGAGACGTAGGGCAGCGTCGCCCAGGCGCCGGGCTGCAGCGCCTCGACCGCGGCGCGTGCGTCGAAATAGTCGAGTTCGGTGCCGGGCAGCGTGTTGCGGTGGCGGGTATTCATCGAACGTGCGTCCTCTGCGCCGCGGCGGCGGTGACGCGGGGCAGCGTCAGCGCGGCGCGGTCATGGTGGGCCGGGAGCCTGCGGCGCCGGATGGCGGTGCCTGCGAGTCGGCGCCGGACAGCCACCGAGCAGGCGCCACGGGGGCGCGCGCATGGAGGCCATTGTAAATGCGATCGGCGCGGACGGCTTCAGCGGGCGCGACCGTTCCGCGCCGGGCGGCAGGCTGCAGGCGATCGATGCGGGCAGCTTCGATCGACCGGTCGGGCAACCGGCCGAACGTGCTACAGCCGCCGCACGCGCACCGATCGGCCCTTGATCCGGCCAGACTGCAGCCGCGCGAGCGCCTGTCCGACCTGCTCGACCGCGATCGCGACGTAGGCGCGGGTCGGAAAGATGTCGATTCTGCCGACCGCGCTGGCCGGCAGCCCGGCGCTGCCGGTCAGCGCGCCGAGGATGTCGCCGGCGCGCAGCTTGTCGGTGCGGCCGGCATCGAGCCGCAGCGTGCCCATCGGCGCCTGCAGCCCGCCGGCACCGCGCGGGGTCGGCACCCGGGACCATTTCAGGGTCGCGCCGCCGGCCTGTTCGAGCGCGAGGGCGCGCGGCATCTCGCGTGGCGTGACCAGGCTGTGCGCGCGACCCTCGCGGCCGGCGCGGCCGCTGCGGCCGATCCGGTGTCGGTAGGTGTCCGGGTCGGACGGCAATTCGTAGTTGACGACCATCGCCAGCTCGTCGATGTCCAGTCCGCGCGCGGCGACGTCGCTCGCGACCAGCACGCGGCTGCTGCGATTGGCGAACCGCACCAGCACTTCCTCGCGATCGCGCTGTTCCATGTCGCCATGCAGCGCCAGCGCCGAAATGCGCTGTGCACGCAGGTGGCCGGCGACGCTGTCGACGTCCTGCCGCGTGTTGCAGAACACCACGCAGGACTCCGGCGCTTCGGCGCGCAGCAGTGCGGCCAGCGCCTCGGGCTTGTCGGAAAGGCCGGTCTCGTGGAAGCGTTCGTCGATGACCGGTGCGGTCGCGACGTCGGCGATGTGGACTTCGTGAGGATCGTGCAGCCAGTTCGACGCGGCCGAGCGGATCTGGTCGGGAAAGGTCGCCGAGAACAGCATCGTCTGCCGTCGCGCCGGCAGCCTGCCGACGATCTCGCGGATCGCCGGTTCGAAACCCATGTCGAGCATGCGGTCGGCTTCGTCGAGCACCAGCACGCCGATCGTGCCGAGTTGCAGGTGTTTCTTGCGCATCAGCTCCTGCACGCGGCCGGGCGTGCCGACGACGACCTGCGGCGGGTGCTGTTCGAGCGATGCGATCTGCGGACCGAGCGCGGTACCGCCGTACAGCAGGCTCAGCTTCAGGTTCGGCAGGCCGGTCGCCAGCCGGCGGATCTGCTTGCCGACCTGGTCGGCCAGTTCGCGGGTCGGACACAGCACCAGCGCCTGCACCTGCCGCCGCGACGGATCGATCCGCTGCAGCAGGCCGAGCGCGAAGGCGGCGGTCTTGCCGCTGCCGGTGGGGGCCTGGGCGAGCATGTCGCGGCCGGCGAGCAGGGCCGGCAGCGCCTCGGCCTGCACCGGCGTCATCTGCTGCAGGCCGAGCGCGTCGAGGCCGGGCCGCAGCGCGGCCGGCAGGTCGATCTGGTCGAAGTTCATGACACATGATCGCCCGGATTGCCCCGCAGGTGTTCGAACGTCGCGTCGAACCCGTGGTGCGGCCGCTCTGGCTGCGGTGGGGGCGCCCGGACGTCGACCGGATGAGTGCAACACGATCGTCGTCTGATCCGGTCGACGCTGCTGCAGCCGCAGGCCGCCGGTCGGCAGTGCGGTTGCCCGCGATGAGGGCGATGCGGTTTCATTGCGCGGCGCGGCACATGCGGATGCAGTCGCGTCGTCACCTGCTTCCCTTTCGTACCGCCGGAGTCCGTCATGCGCCTGATCGTCAAGGTGTGCTGTCTGTTTTGCCTGGTCGTTTGTGCTGCCCGCGCCGACGCGCAGGCGGAGCTGCGTGCAATCGATGCACGCTGGAATGCATTGCGGCTGGCGTCGGACGTCGACGGCCTCGCGCGGCTGCTGCGCGACGACTTCGTGCTGACGCATTCGGACGGGCGGGTCGAGGACAAGCGGAGCTATGTCGGCGATCTCGGGCGCGGTTCGCGCGTCAACCATGCGATCGACAACTTCGACGTCGAGGTGCGCCAGCACGGCGATGTCGCGATCGTGACCGGCCGGACCCTGCAGCGCGGCGTCGGCAACGGCGTACCGTTCGAGGGTCAGTTCCGCTTCACCCGCGTCTGGTTGCGCAGCGACGGTGTCTGGCAACTGGCCGCATCGCACTCGTCGCGGCTGCCGACCGCGCCGGCATCGCCGGGCGCCGGCGGGCAATAGCGGACCGCGCTGGCCACCGGGCCGGCCTTCCAGCCGTCAGGCCGGCCACGAGCGCTTCGATGCACGCAGCGCGTAGCGCCCGCAGTCGCGCCGGCCTCCCCGGTGCAGCAGGCGGGACAGGGAGGCGACCGCCGACTGCCAATGCCGGGCAGTCCACGCCGCCGGAGCAAGCTCAGGTTCCGGACTCGGAGCAGGATTCGGCCGTGGCGGCGACCGCGATCCGGTTGCCGCCACCGGCCTTGGCGCGATACATCGCCTGGTCCGCGTGCCGCACCAGATGCTCGGCGACGCGGCCGTGGTCCGGGTAGAGCGCGATGCCGATGCTCGCTGACGCGCTCAGCGTCAGGCCGCCGATATCGACCGGTCGTTCGAGCTCGGCGCGGATCTTCTCGGCCGCCTGTTCGATGCGCGCAGCAGTGACGTGGTCGAGCACGACGACCAGTTCGTCGCCGCCGAGTCGGGCCACCAGATCGGACGACCGCACGCAGGCGCGCAGGCGTTCAGCGACCCGGCACAGCAACTGGTCGCCCATGTCGTGGCCGTGGCAGTCGTTGACCTGTTTGAAGCGGTCGAGGTCTATGTACAGCAGCGCGAGCCGCGAGCCGGTTCCGCGCGGACTCGCCAGCGCGGCGCGCAGCACGTCGTAGAACAACGCCCGGTTCGGCAGGTCGGTCAACTGGTCATGCAGGGCCAGGTGCTCGACCCGGGCTTCGGCTGCCTTTCGAGCTGTGACGTCGCGTGCGACGGCGATGCGCATTCGGTCGCTCGCCGACCAGCGCGCCGACCACATCAGATGAACGATCGAACCGTCCTTGCGGACGTAGCGATTCTCGAAGTTCCGGTGCTCGCCGCCGTCGTTGATCGCCGCGGCCGACTGCAGCGTCCGCGCGCGATCCTCCGGCAATACGAAATCGATCATCGGTCGGCCGATCATCTCGTCCGGCCGGTAGCCGAAGATCCGTTCGCCGGCCGCACTGACGAACACGAAGCGACCGGTCTCGTCGACGACGCAGACGGCGTCGAGCAGCAGATCCATGACCTTCGATAGCGGTGGCGCCGACAGTATGTCCATTCATCGATCGATCGCGTGGTGCCGACGCAGTCTGGCCCAGGCGCCGCGGATGGTAAAGCGTGCACCGCGGCAGCGCCCTGCAGCGAGCAGGGGCACCAAACACGCGCTGTGCGGCGCCGCCTGGCACTGCGAATCCGCAGCATTCGGTGATCGTCTTGCCGGCCGCTGTCTGGTCGCCTTGACGATGGGTGACTGTGACCGTGTCTGGTGTTCGTCGGGATACCGCGGCGCCACGCCACACGGCGGTGGCCGAGCTGCCGCTGGCGTGTTGGGTGAGGCGCGCCTGGCGGGTGCTGCCGAGGCCAGCCGCCGTTGCGTGAATGCTGCGGTGGCGAAGTTCAGCACATGGCGTCGTCGCTGGCGGTGTCGGCTGCGCGCTCGGCAACCACCAGCCAGTTGTTGAACGGTGTGCCGCCCCACAGCGGCGTGAATGTCACTTGCAGCCCGGCGGCTTCGAGTTGCGCGGTCAGCGCGCCGCGTTCGGGATAGGCCTTCGGCCCGGTGTTCATCCAGCGCAGCAGTCGGGACAGCGAGTCGACCGCGCGGGTCACCCGCGCACGCCACGAGCGCCCGGCCAGCCCGGTACGGATCACCAGCCGTCCGCCCGCGGCAACGCCTGCGGCCGCCTGGGCCAGCAGCGGTGCCTGTGCGGTCGGTGGCAGGAACTGCAGCAGGTCGAGGATCACGACATCGCCGCGATGGGCGTGGGCCGCCTCGGCGGCGGCGCGATCGCGTGCGCCGTCGGCCGGCAGCGCCAGGTCGACCTGTTCGAAGCGCGTCCGGTGAAGGCCTGCGGCTGCGGCGGCGGTGCGTGCCTGGGCGATCTTGCGGGCGTCGTTGTCGAGTCCGAGGTAGCTGCCGCGGCGACCGCTGCCGTCGAGGAAATGCGCCAGCAGCCCGATGCCGCAGCCGAGGTCGAGCAACGGCAGCTCGCGACCGGCAAGTGCGGCGGCGACGCCCGGGTACAACGGATCGGTCGCGAGTTTCGACCGCACGTAGTGATAGTGCCAGCGGCTGGGCAGGAAGCGTCGGGCGATCGTTCTGGCAAGATCGGCGTGGTCGCTCGACCGGAAATCGTCGGACATGCGGAGATGGTTCCGGATCGTGGAATTGAAGTCGTCGCGTCGCAATCGACGCTCGCGTGACTCGGCCGACCGCATGTGCGGCCGGTGCGGATGCCGATTCTGCGCCAGTCCGGCGGCGAGCCCGTAGCGGCTGCCGTTGTCGGTAACGTGGCGGGTGCATCGCCCACCCGGTACGGACCGCAGCCAAATCCTTGACGGTCGTGCCCACATCGCACCCGCAACGGGCCGATGCTTCGACAAAAGTGTCGTCCGATCAACGGCCTGCGCCGTTGGCCCCGCAATTGCACGCCGGGAGCGACGCCGCGTGGCCGTACCAAACCGCGGCATCGTCGACAGCGGTTCATTGCCAGGGGAGTACCGACACATGCAGCACAACGACGAAGCCCGCGAGCTGGGTCAATTCATCCCGGTCCACTACCACTACAACATGCTGCTCGACGAAGCGCGCATGAGCGGCTTCCGCGCCGCACTCGAACATGTCGTCAAGCCCGGCGCGCGGGTGCTGGAACTGGGCGGCGGCACCGGCGTGCTGTCGTTCTTCGCCGCCGCCCGCGCGTCGCGGGTCTGGTGCGTCGAGCGCAATCCGGCGCTGGTGCGAGAGGCGCGCCGGATCAGCGCGCTGAATCCGAACGGGCAGCGGATCGAGATCGTGCAGGCCGATGCGTTCGATTACCTGCCGCCGGAGCCGGTCGATGTCGTGGTCTGCGAGATGCTGCATGTCGGCCTGCTGCGCGAGAAGCAGATCGCTGTGCTCGATTCGTTCAAGCGGCGGTATCTGGAGAAATTCGGCGGGCCGCTGCCGGCGTTCGTGCCGGAAGCCTGCGTGCAGGCGGTCCAGCCGATCCAGCAGGACTTCACCTACGAAGGCTATTACGCACCGGTCATGCTGTTCCAGAATCCGGTCGCGACGCAGGACCGCACGCTCGGCCTGGCGTCACCGGCGGTGTTCCAGCAGTTCTTCTACGACCAGCCGCTGCCGAGCCGCTGCGAATGGCAGGGCGAGTTCATCGCCGAGCGCGACGGCGTCTGCAACGCGCTGCGGCTGATCACCAAGAACCTGCTGGCGCTGCGGTTGCACGAACGCGACAGCATCGACTGGTTCAACGCCTACCTGGTCGTGCCGCTCGATACGCCGCTGCCGGTGCGGGCCGGTGATGCGATCGCGATCGAATTCGGTTACGAGCCGGGGGCGTCGCTGGAGGCGCTGCGGCCGCAGGTCGCCGTGCGCGCGGCAGTCAAGGTCGCCTGACGCGGAGGATGCGCCGCGGCGGCCTCCGGTCGCCGCCGCCGGTGGCATTCCGTTCGTCACCTGCGGCCTGCGCGGCGCCTCCCGTATGATCCGCCGCCTGACCTCCGGGGAGATAGCGTTCGTGAACAGGACTGGCTGGATGCTGGCAGCGCTGGCGCTGCTGTCGGGGTGGTCGGTTGCCGGCGCATCCGAGCAGCGACCGGCCAAACTTCCGCTCGAGCGCAGCGAGCAGGTGGATGGCCATCTGTCGCTGACCGTGGTCGATCTCGCTCCGCGGTTCCTCGATTTCCATGCGGCGGCGCGCGACGCCGATGCCGACACGCGCTGGCGCTTGTGGCAGGAGCGTTACGGATTCGCCGCGGTGCCGCCGACCGACGAAGGCATGGCGATGGCGCGGTCGATGCTCGATGCTGCCTGGGACGACTACCCGGCCGCCCTGCCGGTGATCGAGGCCGGCGCGTCGGCAATGCAACCGGCGCCGATGCCGGTGTTGCGCGAGGTCGCCGCGCTGCTCGGTCTCGATCGACCGTTTGCGATGCAGGTCTTCGCCTATGTCGGCGCGTTCGACGGCAATGCCTTCACCGCCGCGCAGGATGGCGTTCCGCTGGTCGCCATTCCCCTCGAGATGGATCGCGACCTGCGCGAGCGGGTGTTCCGCCACGAGATGACCCACGCGGTGCACATCGCGACCGCCGGACTGTCCGGCGGATGGGAACGCTCGATTGCCGAAACGGTGATTCAGGAGGGCCTCGCGATGCACGCGGTCAGGGTCCTGCTTCCGGGCCGCGAGGATCGCGAATACATCGAGCACAGCGCCGGCTGGTACCAGACGGCGATGGCGCGTGCGCCGGCGATCCTGCGCGGCATCGAACCGGCACTCGACGCGGCCGACGGCGAGACGGTATTCCGCTACACGATGGGCAGCGGAACGACCGGCATCGAGCGTGAGGCCTACCTGACCGGGTGGCTGGTGGTCGGCAGGCTGCTCGAACAGGGCCGTTCGTTCGCCGAGATCGCGCGGATCCCGGCGGCCGAGATGCCCGCGCTGGTGCGTTCGACGATCGTGACGCTGCTGCCTGCCGAGCCGCGCTGACGCGGCGACTGCCGCGACATGCCGGATGCACGTTGCGTCGGGTGCATGACGCGAGCCTACTTCGGCATCATCAGGAATACCGCGTAGGCTTCGACACGCAGTTCGACCTGATCCGGCAGTGTCGGCGCCTGTTCCGGCGTGCGCGCCATCGCCGAGACGCGGAACTGCACACCGCCGCCATCGCCGATCGGCGTGTCGGAAATCGTGTGCACGCCGGTGATCGCCTGGCCGAGCGCGGCGGCCAGCCGATCGGCTTCAGTGCGGGCGTTCTGCAGCGCGGTCACCCGCAGCGCGGCTTCGCGCTCCTCGCGGCGGTCGACGTCGACGCGGATGCCCGGCACGTCCTGTACGCCGGCGCGAACCAGCGCTTCGCTCCAGTCGTCGAAGCGATCCATGTCGCGCAGCCGGGTTGTGAACTGGCGCGATACCTGGGTGCCGCGGTAATGGCGCTTGCCGTCCTCGAAATCGAACATCGGATTGACCGCGAAACCGGTCGCCTCGAAATCGTCGCGTGGAATGCCGAGCTTCTGCGCCGCCTGCCAGACGCGGTCGGTGATCGCGTCGACCTCCTGCATGGTCGCGGCGACGTCGGCACCGGTGCGCGCAACGGTGAAGCCGACCTCGACGAAATCCGGCGTGAGTTTCTGTTCGGCTTCGCCGGTGACGTAGATGTGCGGCTGGCTCGGAAAGCGGTTGGCGAGCGCGTTGCCGGTCAACAGCAGCGAGCACAGTGCGATCAGGCAGAGTCGGGTCATGCGGGACAATCCTTCGGGCGGGGTGGAACGAGCACCGATGATGCACGGCGCGCGGCCGCCGCGCCGCACCCATGGCGTGACGGCATTCAGCCGGCAGTGGCGTGACGCACCATCAGGGCCGCGGACGGGCACAATCGCCCGGACCGTTCCGTGCCGAGGTGAATGCCGATGTCCCGTGAAGCATGCTGTGGCTGTGGTGCGCTGTCGGTCCGCGTCGACGCCGACCCGGTCCGGATCTCGATCTGCCACTGCCAGGCCTGCCAGCGCCGCACCGGCAGCGTGTTCGGTGCGCAGGCGCGGTTCCCGGCCGAGGCAGTGACGATTTCCGGCGAGAGCCGGCAGTTCGTGCGGCACGGTGACAGCGGCCAGGCGATCCGGCTGCACTTCTGTCCGCAGTGCGGCAGTACCGTCTACTACACGCTCGACGTCGCCCCCGGCTTCATCGCGGTGCCGGTCGGCGCATTCGCCGATCCGACCTTCCCGACGCCGCGGGTCGCGGTGTACGACGAGCATCGGCATCCGTGGGTGGTGCTGCCGGACGGCTGCGTCATCGAGGATTGAGCGCGCGGCGCGAGCTTCGATCAAGGGTTCGCGTTGATCCGATGTGCCGCTGCCCGATGGGCGGCAGCGTGCATGCCACCGTTCGAGCCAGGTATGCCGGCAACGCCGGGGGCTTTGAATGAGCCGCTCAAGGCGGCTTGAGAAAGCAGCCGCGTCGACCCGAGCCCTGATCTGATGACTGCTGCCTTGGTCATCGCCCGGTTCGCCCGTGAACGTCACCCGTTCGGACTTAGGTATCGAAGTCCGGACGGGCGCGGCAACGTCGGGATTCGCCCTTCGATACCTCAGGGCGAACGGTCCCGGTCTGTCCTGCTGCAGATATCAAACTCCTGCCGCCACCCCGGCACAGCCTGGGCTCCCATGCGCGTCTAGTGGACTGTAACGGATGAAGCGGAAGTGGGATCGCGACGGGATGGGCGTGGTGGACGCCGCTCCGGAGCGAGGCCGATAGCCGAAGCTATCGGTCGAGTGAGGAGCAAGTACGACGCGGCCAGACCGAGCGAGCTACTTTCGATTTGTCCGTTACAGCCCACTAGCCGTCGGCCTGCGCCGACGGTTCAATCGCTCGCAGCGCCTGCGCGTGATGCGCGACGTGTTCGCCGATGAAGCTGGCGATGAAGTAGTAGCTGTGGTCGTAGCCGGGGTGCCGGCGCAATTCCAGCGGCTGGCCGAGGTCGCGGCAGGCCTGCTCGAAGTCGTCCGGAGTCAGCGAGCGACCGAGGAACTCGTCGTCGCCGCCCTGGTCGAGCAGGATCGTGCCCGGGAACCGGCGGCCGGCCTCGCGCAGCAGGCGGGTCGCGTCGTACTCGGCCCAGCTTGCGCTGTCATCGCCGAGGTATGCCGACAGTGCCTTCTGCCCCCACGGCACGGTGCTCGGTGAGGTGATCGGTGCGAATGCCGACACCGATGCGTAGCGTTCCGGATGCCGCAGCGCGACGATCAGAGCGCCATGGCCGCCCATCGAATGGCCGAACACGCTGCGCCGGCCGGTGGTCGGGAAGCTGCGCTCGACCAGCGCCGGCAGTTCGCAGGCGACGTAGTCGTACATGCGGTAATGCGCTGCCCACGGTGCCTGCGTCGCATTGACATAGAAGCCGGCACCCTGGCCCAGGTCGTACTCCGGGTCGTCGGCGATGGTGTCGCCGCGCGGGCTGGTGTCGGGAGCGACCACGATCAGTCCGTGCGCGGCGGCATGCCGCTGCACGCCGGCCTTGGTGATGAAGTTCTGCTCCGAGCAGGTCAGGCCGGACAGCCAGTACAGCACCGGGCAGGCCTCGTGCGTGGCCTGCGGCGGCAGGTAGACGCCGAACCGCATCCGGCAGCCGAGCAGCACCGACTCATGCACCCAGACGTCCTGCCAGCCGCCGAAACTGGCGTGGTGTTCGACGCACTGCAGGTGTTCGGCGCTCACGGCGCGAACTCGATCACGCTGCGGATGCTCTCGCCGCGATGCATCAGCTCGAACGCTTCGTTGATGCGTTCGAGCGGCAGCCGATGGGTGATGTACGGATCGAGTGCGATCTCGCCGCTCATCGACTGCTCGACCATGCCGGGCAGTTGCGTGCGGCCGCGCACGCCACCGAATGCGCTGCCGCGCCAGACCCGGCCGGTGACGAGCTGGAACGGTCGGGTGCGGATCTCCTGGCCGGCGCCGGCGACGCCGATGATCGTGCTCTCGCCCCAGCCCTTGTGGCAGCACTCGAGCGCCGAACGCATCACGTCGACATTGCCGATGCATTCGAAGCTGTAATCGACGCCGCCATCGGTCAGGTCGACCAGCGCGTCCTGGATCGGCCGGTCGTGGTCGCGCGGATTGACGCAGTCGGTGGCGCCGAACTGCTTCGCCAGTTCGAACTTGCCGGGGTTGATGTCGACGCCGATGATGCGCGCGGCCTTCGCCATCACCGCGCCCTGGATCGCCGCCAGGCCGATGCCGCCGAGGCCGAACACCGCGACGGTCGAGCCGGGCTGCACCTTGGCCGTGTTCAGCACCGCACCGATGCCGGTGGTGACGCCGCAACCGAGCAGGCAGACCTTGTCGAGCGGTGCCGCCTTCGAAATCACCGCCAGTGCGATCTCCGGCACCACGGTGTATTCGGAGAACGTGCTGGTGCCCATGTAGTGATGGATCGGTCGACCATCGAGCGAGAACCGCGTCGTGCCGTCCGGCATCAGGCCGCGGCCCTGGGTCGCGCGGATCGCCTGGCACAGGTTGGTCTTGCCGGACAGGCAGAACTTGCACTGGCGGCATTCCGGCGTGTACAGCGGGATCACGTGATCGCCGGGCTTGACCGAACTGACGCCCGGCCCGACCTCGACCACGACGCCGGCGCCCTCGTGGCCGAGCACGGCCGGAAACAGCCCTTCCGGATCGTCGCCCGACAGCGTGAACGCATCGGTGTGGCAGACGCCGGTGGCATGGATCCGGACCAGCGCTTCCCCAGCGCGCGGTCCCTCGACGTCGATCTCCTCGATCGACAACGGCTGGCCGGCTTTCCAGGCCACGGCGGCACGTGATTTCATCGGTTCACTCCCTTCATGTGATAGCCCAAGGGAAGCATTTTCCGGCGCCGCGGCACAAGCCGCGATGAAGCGGAATCACGGCATCGCGGAGGTGCCGATCAAGCCAGGCGCCAGCGATCGGAGCGGGGCCGGGCGGTGGCGCGCGACCAGTCGATCGCCAGCTCGCCGAGCACCCGCTCGCGCCATTGCGACGGGCCGGCGAGGCCGATGCCGGCCGGATCGCCGAGCCAGTACAGCGTCACGTGCGGGCACGGCGGTTCGATGCCGGTGTCGGCAGCCGCAAGCTCGGCGCGCAACGTGGCGAGTGCGGCGGATTCGACCGCCAGCACGACCGACAGCGCGTGACCGCCGGCATGTGGCTTGCGTGCCAACCAGCAGTGGCCGCGGCTGCGCACGCTCCAGTCGAGCCGTTCGAAGCGGGCGGCGAGTCGGCGCACGGCGGCCGCGTCGAGCCGTGCGGCCTGTTCGCGGTCGAGCAATGTCAGATGGAATTCATTCTTGCGTTGCAGCGCGAGTTCGCCGAGCGAGAGCGTCGGCGGCATCCGCTCGAACGCGGTGTCGGCCAGCGGCAGGATCAGGCTGCCGCGTTCGCCGCGGCCGGGCCAGCGCGCGCTCGCGCCGTGCAGCACCGACGAGGGCGCGGCGGGGCGGGTCATCCGGGGATCGTTTCGCTGGGCGGGGCGGGCTGCCGGCCATGATGCCGGCTACAAACGAAAACGCCGGGCGGATTGCTCCGTCCGGCGTTTCGTCAGCGCTGGATCCGCTCGCTTACAGCGGCTGGACCTGGTCGGCCTGCAGGCCCTTCTGGCCGCGGGTCACGACGAAGGAGACCTTCTGGCCTTCCTGCAGCGACTTGAAGCCCGTGCCCTGGATGGCACGGAAATGCACGAACACGTCCTCACCGCCCTCACGGCTGATGAAGCCGAAGCCCTTGGCGTCGTTGAACCACTTGACGGTTCCGGTCTCACGATCCGACATGACTCACTCCCAGTAACGCGTGGTGAAAGCGCCCCGGCCAATCCGGGACAGTGCTGAGTTGCTAGGAGGAAGCGAGGTGTAACGACACAGGGATCGATCGTCTGGATCGGTCGTCTGCATCCTGGCCACGATTCACTGTGACCCCGGCAAACACAGTGAGCGCACGGTAACGCAAGCGACGGCAGAAATAAACCGACAGCCTAAATCGGTGCTGACCCCGATCGCTCGCTCGTTCCGTTGCGGTTGCCGGGCCGGACCGGGGCGGCCTGATGGCCGTACGCGGGCCAGTCAGCGTCGTCGGATCGGCCGTGATCGGCCGAGAACGATCAGCGCGCGGCGAACCGGCCCAGCGCGCGTTCGGCTTCGCCGCGCTCGAAGCTGCCCATGTCGCGCAGCAGCCGACGGTAGCGTTCGATCAGTCCGGCGTCGGCGGGCATCGCGGCGGCCAATGCGACCAGTATCTGTCGCCGTTCGAAGTCGGAGTCGATCTGGCCACCGAGGTCGAGAATCGCCTCGGCCACCGTGCGCTCCAGCGGCCCCTGCCGGATCAGCCGCTGCAGCGCAGTGCGCAGTTCGAAGTCGCTGCCGATGGTTCGCGCGACGTCGACATAGCCCGGTAGCGCGGCGGCGCGACCGGTGACCAGCGGGGCGGCCGCATCGAGTACCGAGCGCTTTTCGAAATCGCTGTCGATCGCCGCTGCGAGCCGCAGCGCATGGTCCAGCAGCGCGTCATCGGGCGCCTGGCCGAGCGCATGCTGCAGCAGGCGTCGGCGTTCGAAGCCGCTGTCGATGCCGGCCGCCGACTCGCTCCAGGCCGCCAGCAGCGCGGCGTCGCCAGCGAGCAGCGGCGTCGCCACCAGCAGTGTTTCGACGCGTTCGAAATCGGAGCCGATCCGGCCGCTGACGGCCAGCACGCGGCTGCGCTGTCCGGCCGCCAACCGCGGGCTGGCAATCGCGCGGGTCAGCGTGCGGCGCAGCTCGAAGTCGGAGCCGATCGCGTGCATCAGTTCGATCGCGCGATCGAGCTGCGCCGGGGTCAGCGCCGTGGATTCGAAGGTCACTCCGAGATAGATGCCGCGGACGTGGTCGGCGTCGATCCGGGCGATCTCGTCCAGCAGGCCGGCCGCGCCGTCGCGCTGCAGCAGCCGCTGCGCACGGCGCTCGGCGTCGTAGCCGCCGCTGCGGTACAGCGTCGCGATCATCTGCGCCAGCCACGCCTCGGCATCGGCGTCGAACGGACGCACGGTGCCGTCGATCCGGTAGTCGCGTTCGATCGAGCCTGCGCGGCCGCGCAGGCGCAGTTCGCGCTCGATGCCGGCGGCGGCCTGTTCGATCTGCAGGCGTGCGCCGTCGGCCATCGCGTCGATGCGGCGCTCATCGTCGCTGATGTCGATCCGGCCGGACAGCGCCATCTCGATCCGGCGGTCGCCATCGATGTCGACCAGTCGTACCGAGTCGCCACGGCCGCGGTACTCGAGCTGGACGACGTCGGCGCGGGCGTCGACCGTGACGGCGACACCGCCGGCGATCGCCAGCAGTGCGGACAGCGACGCCGCAGCGGCGCCGAACAGGCGGCGTTGCCGCGTGGACCAGGATGAAGCAGGCATCGTTTTCTCCTTCAGCAGACGTTGGACGCGGCGTACCACTTCGCTGTCGCGAGCGGCCATCGCGACGGCCAGCCGCGGCGCACGTCGTGCGGCGCTGCGACCGACGCAGATGGCCAGGCATTCGGCCAGCGGACGGCCGCTGCCGAGCAATCGCGCCGCGACCGCATCGCAGTCGCGTTCGGCGAGCGCATCGAGCCGGCGCAGCGCGAGCCAGGCCAGCGGCTGCCAGCACAGCACGGCCAGCACCGCGCGATCGGCGATTCGCCACAGCGGATCGGCGCGTTGCAGATGGGCGAGCTCGTGGCCGAGCAGCGCGCGTTGCTGCGGCGCGCCGAGCCCGAGGCACCAGCGCGGCAGCACGATCAGCGCGCCCGGCAGCGCCAGCGGGCTGGCAATGCCGTCGTGGATCGCCAGTCGCGGCGCGCGCGACAGATGCAATGTGCC
The DNA here is from genome assembly GCA_041687455.1 of Lysobacteraceae bacterium. GTDB lineage: Bacteria > Pseudomonadota > Gammaproteobacteria > Xanthomonadales > Xanthomonadaceae > JAWLBY01. Next base: position 159,672 of record JAWLBY010000007.1, read on the forward strand.
CGCCAGTGCGTCGGCTTGCCGTTGCAGCGGCGCCGGCGCGGCGCGCAGCCGTGCGCTGCGGCGCAGCCGGATCACGCCGCCGACGCCGGACAGCGTCATCAGCAACAACGCGATCGCCGCGGCCAGCCAGCCGTGCAGCAGCCAGCGGGCTGCGTCGGCATCGATGCGCCAGCCGCCTGCGTCGGGCGCAGGAAGGCGGTGCACGTTCGGCGCCGCTGCGGCGGGCGTGGCCGTAACTGCCGGCGGCCGGGTCGACGACATCGGCACCGTCGACACTGGCGTTGTTGCTGCAATGATCGGGTTCGCCGGCCTGAGCGGAATGCCCGGTGTCTCCATGGCTGCCGCGGCAGCCGGCGCCGCAGCAGTCATCGCGCTCGGCAGCGCGGCCAGCAGCAGCGCTGCCGGCGCAGTCAGCAGCGGCAGCAGCAGGGCGCTGCGCCAGGCTGCCTCGGCCAGTCGCGGATGGCGCTCGCCGACCGCGCGTCCGATCGCCCACCCGGCGGCGAGCAGCAGCGTCGAGTGAACGGCCAGTGTCGACAGCAGGCTCAGTGCGGAATCATTCATCGTCGGCCTCGTCGAGCAGGGCCTGGATCTTGCGCAGGTCGTCGGCCGCGACTTCTCGTTCATTGACCAGGTGCGCCATCAGCGCCTGTGCGTTGCCGCGGAACAGGCTGCGGACGATGCCGGACACCATCGTCCGGCGGACCTGCCGTTCGCTGACCAGCGGCCGGTAGCGCCATTGTCGGCCGTCGCGCTCGCCGGTCACGATGCCGCGCCGGGCCAGCCGGGTCAGCAAGGTGGCGACCGTCGTGTGTGCGAGGTCGCGCTGCCCGGCCAGCGCCGAGACCACTTCGGCGACCGAAGCCTCGCCCTGTCGCCACAGCACGCGCATCAGGTCGAGCTGCAGTTCGCTGAGCGCGATGTCGTCGTCCGCCGGGTCTTCCATGTCCGCTCCTCCCGAGTCTATACGACAGTTGTAGAAGAAGGGCGCAGCGGCGTCCATGGCCCGGAAGTCATGCCGGCGCGGCGCGGACCTGAACCGCCGCGATATCGACTCGGTGCGGCAGCGCGCGGAAAGCCGGCGCCGCGGGCGGGCAGCATCGGAATCCCACAGCCTCGCCGCACCGATGCGGCGCAAAGCGGAGGTCGACCGACATGCACTACGTGACGATCGACGATCGGACCGGCGGGCAGCGGCGCGCAACCGCGGTCACGCCGGCGCGCGACCGGCGCCCGACGCCGTTGCCCGAGTGGCGCCGGCGCCTGCGCAGGCAGGCCGAAAGCTGCCTCAGGTCGGACTGGTTCGGGCCGCTGTCGAAGCGCCTCGCGCGTCGTTACGGCGGCGTGTCGACGTCGCTGATGTACCACCGCGTCGCGACGATGTTGCCGGAGCCGAAGCTGCAGCGTCGTGCGGCGTTCCGGCCCAACCTGTGCCTGACCGTCAGCGCCGCGCGGTTCGACGAGCAGATGCGCGAACTGCAGGCGAGCCGGCGGTGCCTGGCACTGCCCGATGCGGTCGCGGCGTTGCGCCACGGCGAACTCGAGCGCGACAGCGTCACGATCACATTCGACGACGGCTACCGCGACAATCTCGCGGTCGCGTTGCCGATCCTCGAACGCTACGGCCTGCCGGCGACGATCTTCATCACCACCGGACTGGTCGACCGGAGCGCGTTGCTGTGGTGGGAGGAACTCGAACGGATCGTCTGCGGCGGCGATCGGCTGGCGTTCGACTGGGCCGATCGCCACTGGCAGTACGCGCTCGACGACTGCGCTTCGCGCTGGGCGGCGTACGCCGATGTGGCGGCGCTGTTTCGGGAGCTCGAGCCCGACCGGCAGCGGCTGCTGATGCAGCGGTTGCGCGAGCAGTCGCAGGTTCGCTACGACTACGATGCCGAGATACTGAGCTGGGACGAAGTCCGCGCGCTCGATAGCCACCCGTTGATCACGATCGCCGCCCATACCGTCAATCATCCGGTGCTGCGCAACCTCGATCATGACCGTGCCGCACGCGAGATCGGCGAGTCGCGGGCCCGGCTCGAACGCGAACTGCGTCATCCGGTACCGTTCTTCGCCTACCCGTTCGGCGGGCCGGACGAAGCCGGTCAGCGCGAATTCGGCCTGTGCGCCGAGCACGGTTTCACGCTTGCGCTGACCACCCGGGCCGGCCACTGGCAGCGCGAGCACGCCGGTCATCCGCATGCGCTGCCGCGGATCATGATCGACCACCACGACACCCTCGACAGCTTCCGCTTCAAGCTCAGCGGACTCGACGCGTTCCTGTGTCAGCGCGGCCGTCGCGTCGTGACTGCGTGAGGGCGCGATCGGCGGCCGCCGAGCTTGCGTCGATGTCCGCCGCCGGCGTCTGACGCGCCGCACCTCGCCAAGCCAGCCAGCGGCGCTTCAGCGCCTCGCGCGCGAGCGCCGGCCAGCGCTCCCACGCATGCCGCTGGAGCCGCAGCCGGTAGACGTGCCGCACGGCGTTGGCGAAGCGGAACTTGAACGACTCCGAGCCGACCGTGAAATCGAGTTCGCGCAGGCCGCGTTCGATCGCGTCGTCGAGCAGCAGCTTGATCAGCACCTCGCCGGGCGAGCGACGCTCGAGCGTCGGGTCGAAACTCGGCTTGTACCAGGTCAGCACGCCGTCGCGTTCGAAGCCGAAGTGGTAGGCGATCGCGCAGTCGTTCCAGAACACGGCGGTGAAGTGCAGTTCGCCGCGCGCAGCCAGCCGCGCTGCCAGCCGCCGATAGAACGCCCGTTGCGCCGGGTCGTTGAACGGGCTCGGCGTCGGCGTGCCGGCCCAGCGTGCGCAGTGCTGTTCGAAGAATGGCTCCAGATGCGCTTCTATCTCGTCGTGCTGCAGCAGCCGCCGCAGCGTGACCGGCGCCTCGCGGGCGAAGCCGTTCAGATGGCGGCGCAGGCTCTTCTTGTTGGCGGCCTGGCGATCGGCCGCGGTATCGCCGAGCCGACGGGTCGGCGCCTCGGCCGAGCACTGCAGCAGCGCGCGCGGCAGCCGGTCGTCGTCCTCGAACAGCGTCAATGAGGCCGACCACGCCGGCAGGTTGCGCAGTTCCAGCGCATGCCAGCGCTCGCCCGCGAGCCAGTCGACGATCGCCTGGCGGGCGCGGCCGTGGCCGCGGGCGACGATGAAGTCGGCGTAGTCCGATGCGTGATTGCGGGTGCCGATCAGCATCAGCACTTCGCGTCGCAGGCCGAACCGGCGCAACGTGGTCAGCGCCAGCGGCGCGATCGCGACCAGCGCCCCGTGCTCGTCGCGGACCAGCAGCAGGCGCAGCCGGTCGGAGCGGCCGAACGTCTGCCACCACGCTTCGTGCCAGTCGTAGCCCTGGAACACGGTCGCGCCGTCGACCTCGTCGAGCAGCCCGTCCCACTGCGCGCGCAGGCGCCGCCGTGCGTCCGGTGCCTCAGGCCAGTCGTGGATCAGCTCGAACGGCATGTCAGCCGTGACCGCCTCTGGAGAGCGATGTCCGGAACCTGCACGCCGGACTTCGTCGGCGGCATTGCTGCACGGACGAGCCCGGCGATCCTCTGCATCGTCGCGCCGTCGAGATCCTGGTGGCACGGGATCTCGACGATCCGCTGGCGTGCGCGCATCGTGTCGGGAAACTGCGCCGGCGAGCATGCCCGGTGGTAGTCGCGCCAGAAATCGATCGCCTCGATGCCGTGCGCCCACAGCCGTTGCAGCAGCGCCTGCTTGTCGTTGCATTCGAGCGGGTAGAACAGTGGACAGACGCCGGGCGGCAGCGTCTCGAACAGCGGCGGCGCGAGGTCGCCCAGTGCATCGCGCAGGATCCGGTAGTTGCGGCGGCGCCGCTCGACGATCGCGATGAAGTCCTGACCGCGGGCGAGGCGCAGCGTCAACGGGCTGATGCCCAGTTCGAGATGCTCGGGTGCGAAGTGCATCGTGCCGGTCGCGACCCGCTCGACGCCACCGGCCCGCACCGCGCGATGCCCGAGCCGGCGCATCGTCGAGCGCGCGGCGCGGCCGAAGCGCCCGCCGCGCATCTCGATGTTCTTCAGCAATGCCGACGCGGTATGGCTGAACACCGACGCCGGCGGCGGTGGCGGCAGCGCCGGCAGTGCCAGGTCGTCGTCGCCGTTGACGGTCAGCGCGCCGCCGTTCGGTACCGGCAGCGTCTTGTACAGGCAGAAGATGCCGTAGTCGCCGACCGAGCCGAGCGGGGTGCTGCCGTCCGACGACAACAGCGACAGCGCACAGTCCTCGATCAGCGGCACGCCGTGGCGTTCGGCCAACCGCTTCATCGCGGCGGCCGGGCCCGGAAATCCGGCGTAATGGATCAGGTAGATCGCCCGCGTTCGCGACCCGAGCTTCGCCTCGAGGTCGTCGAGGTCGACCTGCCATGACTGGTCGACGCGATAGAACACCGGTTGCGCCCCGGCATGCACCAGTGCTTCGATCTCGACGCCGTGATGGTAGGACGGCACCAGCACTTCGCCGCGGTCGAGCCGGAGCCGCCGGGCGAGATGCCAGACCGCGTTGCGTGCGAAGTAGAACCAGTGCGTGCGGCCGCCGTCGAACGGCGGGAAGTCCCGGCCCGGACGATCACGGTGCCACAGCATCCGCGGGAACAGAGTCGGGCACTCGGGGACGTACAGCGACGGGCTCATGGGGTGCCGGTCATCCGCTTGACGGTGGGGGCGAGCTGGAACTTCAGCCGGTGCAGCAGGCGGCCGCGGACGCCGCGGAACAGGTACAGCCAACTGTGCAGGCGGAAGCGATCGGTCCAGTCGCGCTTCCACGGCATGTCCGGCCCGAGGAAGTCGAACTCGCGCAGACCGCGGCCGATCGCATCGCGCAGCACGTCCTCGATCAGCAGATGCCCCGGGCTGACATCGGCCAGGCCTTCGTCGTAGGCCGGTTTCAGCAGGTACAGCCGCTCGCCCTGTTCGAGCGCGAACTGGAACGCGATCACGCGCTCGCCAAGGCGCAGGAACCACAGCGCGAGTCGGCCGTCGTCGGCCGCCTGCTGCGCCAATGCGCGATAGAACTGCTGGGTGCCCGGACTCTGCAGGATGGCGGTGCCGGCGCGGCCCTTCCAGCCACCGGCCTCGATCCGCAACCCGTGGTCGAGCCAGTCGATCATCGTCGCGCCGCCGTCGACCCGCAGCACGCTGACCTCGCCGAGTTCGTGCAGCCGGCGACGCCGACGCCGCAGGTTGGCCCGGAACTTGGTTCGCAGCCGTGACTCGAATTCGCTCCAGTGGGCCGGCAGCTCGATGTACGGCGACTGCAGCGATGACCAGCGGCCGACCGCGAGTCCGGCGCGTTCGGCCGCCGGCAACAACGCATGGGCGCGGCCGCCCGGCGGCACGTCGACCAGCCGCAGCATGTCCCAGTCGTCGAATTCGCACAGGTGGCTCACGAACGCGTCGGCCGCGACGCCGGCGTCGTCGGCCAGCAGGTCGAACCGGCACGAATGCGCGTTGGCCGCCGACTGCAGCTCGCGCACCGTCAGCCCGTACATCCGGGTCGTTCCGTACAGCAGCGGCAGCGTTGCCGCGAGCCGGCCGCGGCCGTCGCGCAGGGTCAGCAGCCGCCAGTTCGCGTCTGCGCCGAAATGGTCGAGCCACAGGCGCAGGAAGCCGTGGCGGAAGAACGGCTGGTCGTCGCAGCGCGCGGCCAGTGCGTCCCACTGCCGGGCCAGTGCCAGGAAGCCGTCCCGGTCGCAGACCCGCTGCACCTGCAGACTCGGCCGCGGCCGCTCCGGGGCAACCGGAACGGGACGTGCGAGCAGCGTTGCAGGCGGTTGCAGGGCGGGGTCCATCGCGACGTCCTTTCAGCGCCGCGCCGCCGTTCCGATCGGGCGGCGAAGCGGCATCCATGTCGGACTGACGCTAACGGTGCGGGCCGCTCGCGCTCCGTGCGCGATCGAACAAGTCGACGCCGACGATTCAGCGGAACGGCGGCCTGTTGCCGTCGAGCCCGGCGGTCGCGGCGATGGCATCGCTGTGCGGCAGGCCCGGCCGCTGCGATGGTGTCGCCAGCGGCTGCAAGGCCCGCCGGGCCGCCTCGCGCTCGGCCGGGCCGAGCTCGGCCAGGGGCGTGAACGTGCCGCCGCCGAGGCTGGCGATCGGTACGCCGTCGCGGTACAGCAAGCGATGGCCGAGCAGGGCCGGGATGCGACCGCCGGCAACGATGCTGCCGACCAGGTTCAGCGGATCGACCGCCGCCACCGACACCAGCGTGCCGTCGGCCGGCTGCTGGCGGACCCGCCGCAACAACGCGACCGCTTCCGGCAACGCGAACTGTTCGCCGCTGAGCCGGCTGACGAAACGGCCGCCGCGCAGTTCGCCGCGCGCCTCCAGCCGATGGCAGACCCGCACCAGCTCGCGCCACGGCGGCAGCCATGGCGCCTCGCGCTGCAGCAGCGGCGCGCCTATAACGCCATAGCGGCGCAGCAGCGTCCTGACTACCGGTTCGAGCTGTTCGGCGCTGGCGCGCAGCGGACCGCGGCGCGGGCCGGGGTCATCGAAGGTCGGCCGCCGCAGCAGCGACCAGCGTCCGGCATTCTCGATCCCGAACGGCGACAGCCGGCGTCGGCCGCCGCGACCGTGCCGGCTCGATCGCTTGCCGGCCGGCACCAGCAGCGCTCGCAGTCCGATGAAACTGTCGGCCTGTACCAGCCCGGCCGCGACCAGTTCGGCCAGCGCCGCTTCCAGCTCGGTTTCGATCAGCCGCGCCGATTCCAGCAGCTCGTCGAAGAACGACGCGCCGTGCTCGCGCAACGCATCGACCACCTTCTGCGCGCGCGAACCGATCCGGGCCGGCGTGCTGCGCTGGCCGAGCGCAGCAACCGCCGACCAGCCGGGCAGCGCACGGCGCGGCGACAGCACGATCGGCGTCGCCCGGACCGGGCCGGCGCTGTGCTCGGCAGCCGGCGCCCGCAATCGGCTCCAGCCGATCCGGCCAGCCTGGCACAGCTCGTCGAGCCAACTGATCTCGTAGCCAGCCACCCGGGCCGGCAGCAGCTCGGCCTCCCAGGCTGCAGCCGGCGCTTCGTAGCCCTCCAGTTGCGACAGCACGCCGGCCAGCGCCTCCGGCCCACTGACCTGCGCGCCGGGCGCGACGTGCTGCCACTGCAGCAGGAAGCGGACGAAGTCGCGCGGCTCGACCGGCTCGATCTCGCGCCGCAGCCGGCCGAGCGTGTAGCGGTGGATGCGCGCCAGCAGATGACGCTCGCACCATTGCTCGGCCTCGACCGCGTCATCGTAGCGGCCGCGCATCGCATAGCCTTCGCTCTCGAGCGCGAGCAGGCCCCGCTCGATCTCGCTGTTCGCCATGGCGAGCGACGCGGCCAGCGCGGCGACGGTGACCGGCCCGAGCGCGGCGAGCCGCGCGCGCAGCAGCTCGACCAGCGCATGGTCGACGTCCCAGCCGACCGCGTACTCGGCCGGCGCGGTGATCGGCGGTGCGAGCGTCGCGTCCGGATGCAGCGCCTGCAGTTGCGGCAGCCGTTCGGCGGCGGTCCATAGGGAGTCGCCTGCAGGAGCCGCCGCTTCAGCGGCGACCGCGGTCTGACGTTCCGCCTCGACAGCACCGGCCGGAATGGCCTCGCGATCGCCGCTGAAGCGGCTCGTGCCGGTGACGCGCGTGGCGCGGCGGGACGAGGCGAGCTGGTGCAGCCAGTCGTGCCACCGCGGATCGCGCTGCGCCTCGTCGTCGGTGATGTAGCCGATTTCCATCAGCGTCGCGTGCATCTCGTCGACGTCGCGCGGCGTCGGCCACGCCTCGTCGCGGACCGACGCGATTGCCGCCGCATCGAGCCGGCCGAACTCGGCCGCCTGCTGCGGATCGAGCAGGCGGCGGTTCTGCACCGCCTGGGTGCGGCGCTCCTCGAGCGGCGCGTCGTCGAGGAATGCATACGGCCGCGCGTTCAGGATTTCGGCGGCGAGCGGCGACGGCGCGGCGAGGTCGCGGCAGACGAACCGGATCGCGCCGGCTTCGGCCTGCCGCAGCAATTCGACCAGCCGGTCGATGTCCATCGCTTCGGAAAGGCAGTCGTGCAGTGTCTGCGCGACCAGCGGATGGTCCGGGATCTCGCGTTCGCCGACGATGTTCTCGAGGCAGGCGACCTGGTCCGGAAACACCGTCGCCAGCAGGTCCTCGGCGCGCATCCGCTGCAGTTGCGGCGGCGTCTTCCTGCCACCGGAATAGCGCGGCAGCGCCAGCGAGATCGACGCGTTCCAGCGCCAGCGCACGCCGAACATCGGCGCGTCGAGCAGCGCCTGGATCAGCACGTCGCGGACCGTGTTCGAATGCAGGAAACGGGTCACGTCGGCGAGCGGGAAGCTGTGGCTGGTCGACAGCGACAGGATGATCGCGTCCTCGGTCGCCGCCGCCTGCAGTTCGAAATTGAAGCTGCGACAGAAGCGCTTGCGCAGCGCCAGCCCCCAGGCACGGTTGACCCGGCTGCCGTACGGCGAATGCACGACGAGCTGCATGCCGCCGGATTCGTCGAAGAAGCGCTCGATGACGATCGTGTCGAGCGTCGGCAATGCGGTCAGCGCGGCGCGCGCCGCCATCAGGTAATCGACGAGCTGGCGGGCGGCGGCGTCGTCGAGGCCGACGGTGTCGGTGAGCCAGAGCAGCGCGGCATTGGCGGATGCTTCACCTGCAGGGAGGCGCCGTTCGATCTCCTCGCGCAGCCGCGCGACTGCCGCCGACAGTGCATCCGAGCGGCCCGGCGCCTCGCCGAGCCAGAACGGCAGGTTCGGCGGCATGCCCCGGGCATCCTCGACCCGCACCCGGCCCTGCTCGATGCGCAGGATCCGGTACGACGCATTGCCGAGCTGGAACACGTCGCCGGCCAGCGATTCGACCGCGAAATCCTCGTTGATCGTGCCGATCACGATCGATGCCGGCTCCAGCACCACCTGGTAGTCGGCGATATCGGGAATCGCCCCGCCGGACGTGATCGAAGTCAGCCGCGCGTTGCGCCGCGGCCGCAGCACGCCGTGAACGGCGTCGCGATGCAGGTAGGCGGCGCGCGGTCCGCGGCGGGTCGTGAAGCCGTCGGCGAGCATCCGCACGACCGCAGTGAAGGTGTCGCGCGGCAGCGTCGCGAACGGCCATGCGGCGGTCATCCGCGCGTACAGCGCATCTTCGCCGATCTCGCCGGCGCCGACCTCGGCGACGATCTGCTGCGCCAGCACGTCGAGCGGATTGCGCACCAGTTGCAGCCGGTCGAGTTCGCCGCGGCGCACTGCATCGAGCAGCGCCGCGCACTCGACCAGGTCGTCGCGCGACTGCGGAAACAGCCGGCCTTTCGGTAGCCCGCCGATCGCGTGGCCGGAGCGGCCGACCCGCTGCAGGAACGCGCTGATCGAATGCGGCGAGCCGAGCTGGCAGACCAGTTCGACATCGCCGATGTCGATGCCGAGTTCGAGCGAGGCGGTCGCGACCAGTACCCGCAACGCGCCGGACTTCAGCCGTTGCTCGGCATCCAGTCGCAGCTCGCGGGCGAGGCTGCCGTGATGCGCGGCGACTGCATCGCGGCCGAGCCGGTCGGACAGGTGCCTGGCGGCGCGTTCGGCCATCCGCCGCGTGTTGACGAACACCAGCGTCGTGCGATGCGCGCGGGCCAGTCCGGCGAGCTGCTCGTAGACGGATTCCCAGACTTCGTTCGACATCACCGGCGCCAACGGCGCAGGCGGCACGACCAGTTGCAGGTCGCGGGCACGCTGGTGGCCGACGTCGACGATCCGGCAGCGGGGTGTGCCGTCGGCCTCGACGTTCGGCCTGCCGACCAGGAAGCGCGCGACCTCGTCGATCGGCTGCTGGGTGGCCGACAGGCCGATCCGCAGCAGCGGCCGTTCGCACAGCGCTTCCAGCCGCGCCAGCGACAATGCCAGATGGCTGCCGCGCTTGTTCGGTGCCAGCGCGTGGATCTCGTCGACGATCACGCTGCGCGTGCTGCGCAGCATCGACCGGCCGGACTCGGAGCCGAGCAGGATGTACAGCGACTCCGGCGTCGTGACCAGGATCTGCGGCGCGCGCTTCTTCATCGCCGCGCGCTCGCCCTGTGGCGTGTCGCCGGTGCGGACCTGCGAGCGGATCTCGAGCTCGGGCAGACCGCGCCGCGCGAGTTCGGCGCGGATCCCGGCCAGCGGCAGTTCGAGGTTGATGTGGATGTCGTTCGACAGCGCCTTCAGCGGCGACACGTAGACGACCGTGGTCTCGTCGCGCAGTTCGCCGGCCAGCCCGTCGCGCACCAGCCGGTCGATCGCGACCATGAACGCGGCCAGCGTCTTGCCCGAGCCGGTCGGCGCCGCGATCAGCGCATGCCGGCCCGACCCGATCGCATCCCAGGCGGCGAGCTGGACCTCGGTCGGCGCCGCAAACGTCGCACGAAACCACGCCGCGACGGCGGGGTGAAACGGCAGCGCGGGCGTCGGCCGGTCGGTCATCGGCGGATTATCGGCCGCAGCGGGTCAACCCGATGTCCGGCCGGAGGAATGCCCGACCGGCGGTACAGGCGGCCAGCGGCTTCCACGGTGGAAGGAACCGCTTCCGCAGAATGCCGCCGTTCCCGCGCATTGGCCGTCATGCGCGCAATCAACCGCCGCGCAGCGCCACCGTCACCGGCAGCCGGGCCGCGCGCCACGCCGGGGCCAGCCCACCGAGGAAGCCGATCCCGAGCGCCCACAGCAGGCCCTGCAGCAGCAGCGCCGGCGTTACCGCGAAATTGAACGCGATCTGCGAGAAGCCGCCGCCCAGCGTCGACACTTCGTAGCCGTTGAACAGCAGCCACGCGACCGCTGCACCGAACAGCCCGCCGACCAGCGACAGCAGCAGCGATTCGGCCATCACCGACGCGATCACCGGCAGCCGGCCGAAACCGAGCGCACGCAGCGTACCGATCTCGACCGTACGCGCCGACACCGCCGAGTACATCGTGTTCAGCGCGCCGAACAGCGCGCCGACCGCCATGATCGCGGCGACGATGTTGGTCAGGAAGCCGATCTGCCGGGTCAGGTTGGCGGACTGCGCCCGGTAGTAGTCGAACTCGCTCATGACATCGACCGACAACTGCGGATCGGTGGTCAGCCGCTGCTCGATCGCCGCGAAGGCGTCCGGATGGCCGAGCCGCGCGACCACTGCGGAAAATCCGCTGCGGCCGAACGCCGACTGCGCCGCCGAGGCATCGGCCCACAGCTCCGAGTCGTGCGCGTCGCCGCTCTCGAACACACCGACGATGCGCCAGTTGGAGCCGCGAAAGCGCAGCTCGCGACCGACCTCGAGGCCGGCGAACTGACGTTGTGCGCCACGGCCGACGATCAGCTCGCGCAACGCGGGCCGGAAGCGTCGGCCCTCGACGATCCGCAGTTCGGGACGGATCGCGAAGCCGGCCGGTTCGACCCCGCGCAGCGACACGTTGGCACCGCTGCGCTGGCCGACCCGCGGCACTTCGGTGATGACGATCAGTTCGGACGACGCCAGCGGCAGCCGGTCCGGTCCGCGCGCGATGGCCGGATCCTGCTTGATCAGCGTGGTATGGCCGCGATCGAGGAAACTCGAGATCTCGGTGTTGGCACCACCGCGCAGCACGATCACGCGGTTCGGATCGCCGGTCGCGCCGAGTGTCCGGTTCAACCCCGACGACATCGACAGCATCGCCACCAGCACCGCCACGACCCCGCCGATGCCGATCACGATCACCAGCGACGCCCCGAGCCGCTGCGGCAGGCTGCGCAGGTTCATCGCGACGATTTCGAGGGTCTGGCGCATGTCGGGTTCGGGATTGCGGATTCGGGATCTGGAATCGGGGATTCGTCGCGGCGCGACCGTGCGAATGGGCGGCACTGTCGAGTCAACGAGGCGTCATTCGGTCATTGCGCGTCGCCCCAGGTGAATCGACGTTGCATGCTCCACCGAATCCCGAATCCCGAATCCCGAATCCCGAATCCCGAATCCCGGCCGCTCATCGAGCGGCCAGAGCATCGACGATCTTCAGCCGCATCGCGCGCAAGGCCGGCGGCAGGCCGGTCGCGAGCGTCAGCGTCAGCACGCTGCCGAGCACGACCCACCAGACCGTCGGCGAGATCCTGAATGCCGAGTATTCGGACGGCAGCAGCGCCAGCGCGAGGTAGGCGAATGCCATGCCGAGCAATGCGCCGAGCGCGCACAGCGACAGCGCTTCGGCCAGCACCAGCAGCAGCACGCGGCGGTCGGTGAAGCCGAGGCATTTCAGCACCGCGAGTTCCGGAATGCGCTCGCGCACCGCCTGGCTCATCGTGTAGCCGGTCAGGATCAGGATCGTGAAGAACACCGCACCGGAGATCGCATTGACGATGAAGCCGATGTCGCCGAGCTGGCGCAGGAAACCGAGCTGGAATTCCTGCTCGGTCTGGGTCTTGGTCTCGTCCGGCGAATTGTCGAATGCGGCGTCGATCGCGCTGGCGATCTGTTCGGAGCGGTCGGGGTCGCCAACGCGGACGATGAACACCCCGGCCAGCCCCTTGCCGCCGGTTCGGGCTTCGTCGAAGTAGGCGTAGTTCAGGTACATCAGGTTGGTGCGTGACTGCCATTCCTCGTCGCGGCCGTCGAAGATGCCGACCAGCCGCCATTCCCAGTCGCGCTCGTTTCCATCCCGGGTCCAGATGAACGAGGTCAGCGGAATCGTGTCGCCGATCCGCCAGCCGAATTTTTCCGCCAGTTGCCGGCCGACGATGGTGCCGTTTCGGGTCGACACGAAGGCCTGCTTCTGCGTCGCCGGCAGCACCCATTCCGGGTAAGTGTCGAACAGCCGCTGCGGGTCGACTGCGAACTGCGGGAAGAAGTTGCGCGGATCCTGGTACTGGCCGCCGAAGAACTGCGAGAAACCGACCCGGCGCACGCCGGGGATCGCCTCGAGCTGCGGCAGCATCCGCAGCGGCAGCGGCTGCGTGAAGCTGGTCCGCGCCTGCACGATCAGCCGGTCGGCGCCGAGGAAGTCGGCTCCGCTGGCGAGCAGTGCATTGACTGCCTGCAGCACGCCGATCAGCAGGAACGCGGTGGCCAGCGACGCCAGCGTGAACAGCGTGCGGGCCTTCTTGCGCAGCAGCGCGGCGAGGACGAGGGGAAGGTATTTCATGCCGACTTCGCCAGCCGACCATCCGCCTTGCTCCCCTCTCCCGTCGGGAGAGGGGCCGGGGGTGAGGGATCGGCAGTGCGACGCAGGGGGAGCGGGCGTAAAGCGAATCGATCGCCGGTTGCAGCGATCACCGGCGTCGCGAGTGTCCGACAGTGCGCTCCGGCCGGACCCTCACCCCAACCCCTCTCCCGGCGGGAGAGGGGCTTTCGAGCGCGGCGCGTGCTGGTGCTCACGCGGCCACCAGCGTGCCCTTGTCCAGGTGCACGATCCGCCGCGCGTACTCGGCCGCCTTCGGGTCGTGCGTGACCATCACGATGGTCTTGCCGAATTCGCGGTTGAGCTGCTGCAGCAGGCCGAGGATCTCGTCGGCGGTGTGGCGGTCGAGGTCGCCGGTCGGCTCGTCGCAGATCAGCAGTCGCGGATCCGACACCAGCGCGCGGGCGATCGCGACGCGCTGCTGCTGGCCGCCGGACAGCTCGGTCGGGCGGTGCTCGGCGCGGTCGGCGAGGCCGACCAGTTGCAACGCGAGCGCGGCACGGCGGCGCCGTTCCCGGGCCGGCATGTCGGTCAGCAGCAGCGGCAGTTCGACGTTGCGCTGCGCCGACAGCACCGGCATCAGGTTGTAGCTCTGAAAGATGAATCCGATCATCTCGGCGCGCCACGCCGCCAGCGCGTCGCTGCCGAGTTCATCGATCCGGGTGCCGTCGACGGTCAGCAGGCCGCCGCTGGCGGTGTCGAGGCCGCCGATCAGGTTCAGCAGCGTGGTCTTGCCGGAGCCGGATGGGCCCATCAGCGCGATGAAGTCGCCGGAATCGATGTCGAGGTCGATGCCGTGCAACACCTCGATCCGTTCCTGTCCGCGCTGGTAGACCTTCGACAGCGCGCGGATCCGGACCAGCGGCGTTACCGCGTCGGCGCCGCGGTCGGTCGTCCGCGCCGTTGCCGTGTTCACGGGCCGGCCGGCTGGACGCGGCGGCCGTCGCGCAGGTCGCGCGGCGGCGACAGGATCACCGGCTGTCCGGCTGCCAATGGGCCGAACACCTGCCGTTCGGCGTCGCGGGTGGCGCCGGCCTGCACCGCCACCCGGCGCGCGAGGCCGTCGTCGGCGACGACGAACAGTGCCGCGTCGCTGCCTTCGCCGAGCACCGCGCGGGCCGGCACCCAGAAGCCGCCGGCGTCGGCCGGATCGCCGGACGGCGCGCCGAGGAAGCTGACCCGCACGCCCATGTCCGGCACGATCCGCGGATCGCGGACATCGAGCGCGATGCGCACCTTGACGGTCGCCTTGCTGCGATCGGCGGTCGGCACGATCGCGATCACACTGGCCGGAATGGTCCAGTCCGGGTACGCATTCAGCACCGCCTCGACCGGCTGGCCCGGCGTCACCCGGCCGATGTTCGCCTCGTTGACGTCGACTTGCACTTCCAGCGACTCCATGTCGACCAGCGTGCCGATGCCGGTGCGGGTGAAGCCGCCGCCGGCCGAGATCGGCGAGATCATTTCGCCCGGCTGCGCGGCCTTGGCGACGATCACGCCGCTGAACGGCGCGCGGATCTCGGTGTTGCGCACCGCGATCGCGGCGACGTTGAGCTGTTCCCCGGCGACCGCGACCTGTCGCTGCAACGCATCGAGCCGCGCGGCGCGGGCGTCGCGCTCGGCCTGGGCCTGATCGAGCGCAGCCTGCGGCACCAGTTGCCGCGCGGCGAGGTCGCGATTGCGGACCAGTTGCTGCTCGGCCAGCTTCAGTTGCGCGCGCGCCTCGCCGAGCTGGCCGCGCGCAGCGGCGAGCTGGGCCGCGGCCAGCTCGTGTTGCGCGATCGCATCGGTCGCATCGAGCCGGGCCAGCAACTGGTCCTGTTCGACCCGCATGCCTTCCTCGATCAGCACCTGCTCGACCTTGCCGGTGATCTTCGACGACACCGTCGCCATACGTCGCGCGGTCACGTAGCCGGATGCATCGAGCACCGACACCGGGCCGCTGCCGTCGGCCGCCCGCACCGCGGCGGTTTCGACTGCCAGCGGCCGGTTCATGCCGAGCAGCGCGATGGCCGTCAGCGCGAGCAGCAGCACGACGACGATCGGCCAGCGGCGACGGCGTTTGCGCGGCTGGCGACGATCGATCTTCAGTTCGGCGAGCAACGCCGCCGGGTCACTGTCACTCATCGGACGGTTCGCACGGTGATCGACGGAGTCGCAAGGGTACGCGATCGGCACTGTGCGGGCGGTGAGTGTCGAGCGGCCGGGTCAGCGAACCGGACGGATCGCGCCCCGATCCTGCACTCGCTGTTACACCCCTTCCGGGGACGCCATCGAGGAGCGGCGCGCTACTGCCCGTAGCGTTGCTTCAGCAGCGCGAATGCCGCCCGCAGGCCCTGCGCCTCGCCGCCGGCCGGCCGGCCCGGGCGCGGCGCGTCGCTCCAGGCGTAGACGTCGCTGTGCGCCCAGCGGATCTCGTTCGGCACGAAGCGCTGCAGGAAGATCGCCGCGGTGATCGAGCCGGCCATCCGCGAACCGCCGCTGTTGGCGAGATCGGCGATGCCGCTGTTCAGGTAGCTGACGTACGGCGCCCACAGCGGCATTCGCCACAGCGGGTCGCGGCTGCGCTCGGCGGCGGCCAGATACTCGGCGGCCAGCGCGTCGTCGTTGCAGTACAGCGCCGGCAGGTCCGGACCCAGCGCGATCCGTGCGGCGCCGGTCAGTGTCGCGAAGTCGAGCAGCAGTTCCGGTTTGCCTTCGACCGCATGGCTCAGTGCGTCGCACAGCACCAGCCGGCCTTCGGCATCGGTGTTGTCGACCTCGACGGTGACGCCGGCGCGGGTCCGGATCACGTCGCCGGGCCGGAAACTGTTCGGGCCGACCGCGTTCTCGACCGCCGGAATCAGCAGTTGCAGGCGCACCTTCAGCTTGCGCGCCATGACCAGTTGCGCCAGGCCGAGCGCATGCGCGGCGCCGCCCATGTCCTTCTTCATGTTGCGCATGCCGTCGGCCGGCTTGAGGTCGAGGCCGCCGGTGTCGAAGCAGACGCCCTTGCCGACGATCGACAGCTTTGGATGCTGCGGGTCGCCCCAGTTCAGCTCGATCAGCCGCGGCGCGCGGTGGCTGGCGCGGCCGACCGCGTGGATGGTCGGGAAGTTTTCCTTCAGCAGGTCGTCGCCGCGGATCACGTTGGCGACCGCGCCGTAGGCATGCGCGACCCGCCGTGCGACCGCTTCGAGCTCTTCCGGACCAAGTTCCTCGGTCGGCGTGTTGACCAGATCGCGGACCAGCGTCGCCGCCTTCAGCAAGGCGAAGCCTTCCGACTGCTGGCCGGCGTCGTCGGCCAGCACCAGCCGCGCGGCGGCCCGCGATGGTTTCCGGTGCCGCAGGTACTGGTAGGCACCGAGCCCCCAACCGAGCAGCGCGTCGCCGACGCCGATCCGCAGCCCGTCGCTGTCGTGCAGCCGGTAGTCGCCGGGTGGCAACGCCAGCGGTGCCGGCGCCAGCGCCAGCGGATCGGCCGGATCGGTGATGCCGATCAGTGCCAGCATCGGCGAGCCGTGGTCGTCCGGAACGACCAGCACGCTGGCCGGTTCGGCGGCGTAGCCCATCGCTTCGGCCCAGCGCGCGACCCGTGGCGCTTGCCGCGCCAGCAACGCACCGAGGCCGGCCTTGTCGATCGCGAGCAGCGGGGTCGCGCGTTCGGCGGCATCGGGCGTGGCGAAACAGGCGGGCAGGCTCATGCGGTACTCCGTTGTGGTGCGTGGCTGCGGTCGAGCCATTCGGCCAGTTGGCCGAGATCGGCGACCTCGAGGTCGGGGCGCGGCAGTTCGGACGGCCAGCGTGCGCCGGTGCGGTTGATCCAGCAGGTCGGCAGCCCGGCGCCGGCGGCACCGGCGACATCAAGCCACGGATCGTCGCCGACGTGCAGGACTTCGTCGGGCCGGCAGTCGAGCCGTTCGCAGGCGGCGTGATAGATGCTCGCCGCCGGTTTCGCGGCGCCGTGCTCGCGGGCGCCGAGGCAGAATTCGAAATGTCCCGCCAGGCCGATCAGGCCGAGGTCGGCGTTGCCGTTGGTCAGCGCCGCGAGCCGGCGCCGGCGGCGCAGCCGCTGCAGCCCGGGGCCGACATCGGCAAACAGTTCGACCCGGTTGCGGGCGGCGAAGAATGCCGCGAAGGCATGGTCGAGCAACGCCGGATCGGCGCCAGCGTCGGCCAGTGCGATCGACAGCGACAGCCGCCGCTGGGCGCTGAAGTCGTGCGCCAGATGCGGATTCTCCATCGCGATCCGCTCGCGCAACGCGCGCATCGCCGGAAGCGGATAGCGCTCGCAGACCTGCGGGCAGTGCTGCTGCAGGAAATCATGCAGCGCGCGCTCGGCCAGCTCGATGACCGGAGCGATTGCCCACAGTGTGTCGTCGAGGTCGAGGGTCAGGGCGCGGATCACGGGTGTGCGGTGCAGCATTCGATGGCGAACGATAGCACGCGGTCCGCGTGGCCCTCGTCGTTCCGATCCGGGCCGCGATCAGCGCTCCGTTTTGCCTGGGAGCAACTTCAGCCGCGAGCTTTCCGGCTCTGCCGCAAGCACGAGCAAGGATCGCGGCTGAGGCTCCCGCCGGAGAAGCCGCACCGGAGCGGGCGGCGGCGCCTGCTCAGGGCGTCCGGTCGGGGCCGAAGCCCCGACAAACGCGGGCGGACTCGCTGCTCAGCGCATCTCGACCATGTAGGCGCCGCCGCCGCGCAGGATCGTCAGCAGCAGCACCTCGGGAGTTTCGGCGAGCCGTTGCTGCAGCGTCGGCAGGTCGGCGATCTCGCGCTGGTTGACCGCAGCGACGACATCGCCCGGGCGCAGCCCGTTGCGCGCCGCGCGGCTGCCGGGCTGCACCTCGCCGATCCGTGCGCCGCGCAGGCCGCGGCGTTTCTGCGCCTCCGGCAGTTCGACCAGCCGCGCGCCGGCCAGCCGCGGATCGAGCGTGTCGCCGGCCAGTTCCCGCGGTCGCGGCGACAGCACCGCGCTCAACGTGATCTCGCGGCCGTCGCGCAGTGCCCGGATCGCGATCGGCTGTTCGACCGGAAGCAGTCCTTCGGCGTTGTGCAGTCCGCGCCGGTTGGCGATCGGCTGGCCGGCCAGCGCGACGATGGTGTCGCCGACCTGCAGGCCGGCCCGCTCGGCCGGCGAACCCGGCAGCACGCGCGCGATCACCGCGCCGCCGTTGCGTTCGATCTTCAGCAGTTCGGCCAGTGGCGGCGTGATGTCCTGGGTCTGCACGCCGAGGCTGCCGCGACGGACCTCGCCGTAGGCCAGCAGTTGCTGCATCACGTCGCCGGCCAGGGCCGACGGGATCGCGAAGCCGATGCCGACATTGCCGCCGGACGGGCTGAAGATCGCCGTGTTGATGCCGACCAGTTCGCCGCGCAGGTTGACCAGCGCACCGCCGGAGTTGCCCGGATTGACGCTGGCATCGGTCTGGATGAAGTTCTGGTAGCCGAGCCCCTGCAGTCCGCTGCGGCCGAGCGCCGAGACGATGCCGGACGTGACCGTCTGGCCCAGCCCGAACGGATTGCCGACCGCGACGACGAAGTCACCGACCCGCAGCCGGTTCGAATCGGCCAGCGGCAGTTCGACCAGCCGCTCCGGCGGGATCCGGATCAGCGCGACGTCGGTGTCCGGATCGGCGCCGACGAACTCGCCCGGCAAGCTGCGACCGTCGGCCAGCGTGACGGCGATGTCATCGGCGCCGTCGACGACGTGGTTGTTGGTCAGCACCAGCCCGCGTTCGGCATCGACCACGACGCCGGAGCCGAGCGATTGCTGCACGCGTTGCTGCGGCACCGCCGGCAGGTTGAAGAAGTGGCGGAACAACGGATCCTCGGCCAGCGCATTGCGGACCCGGACCACGGTCTTGCTGTGGATGTTGACGACCGCCGGCGTGACCCGTTCGAGCATCGGGGCCAGCGACGGCAGCGGCTGGCCGTCGACGTCGGTCGGCAACGCGGCGTGTGCGGTGCCGGTGGCGATCGCCAGCAGGCAGGCCAGGGAGCGGAACAGCAGAAGCTTCGGCATCGGTATCGGCATCGGCATCGGCATCGGCATCGGGCATCGCATGGATCGGACTGCACGCTTCGACCGCCGCGGTCGGCGTGTGTTCCGCGACCTCGCGCCGCGGTTGCGCCGCGCCTTCCGTGGCACGGCCGATCGCGGTCTCCGGTACGCGCCGCAGCGGTGCGGCGATCGCGGCTGAGGCCGCTCCGATCCGCGCGCCGCCAACGATCATCAGGCGGTTCCGGTCAGCGCAGCAGCACCGAACCGAGCACGCCGTGCGGTGGTTCCGGTGCAGATGGTGGTGCGGGCGGAGCGGGTGGCGGCGCCGTCGGTGCGGGCGGTGCCGGTGGTGCCGGCGGCGCCGGCAGTCGGCTGAACTTCGGCGCGTCGATGCTGATGTCCCTGCGCTTCTTGTCGCGCATGATCTTCAGCGCCACGGACTGGCCGGGTTGCTTGTCTCGCAGTGCCTGCATCAGGTCGCCCGGCGCATCGACCGCCCGACCTTCGACTTCGAGGATCACGTCGCCGCTTTGCAGCGGCTGAAGTTGTTCGCGGTCGACCGCCAGCAGCAGCACGCCGCGTTTGGTGCCGAAGTAGCGACCGAGGTCGGCGTCCAGATGCGCCATCCGCAGTCCGCGCCAGCGCAGCGCATCGACCAGCACCGCGCTGCGCGCGCAGCCAACGGAATCGTCGCTGTCGCAGTACGCGAACGGCGCCAGCCGGGCGATCTCGAACGGCAATTGCTCGGTGATGTACGGTGCGATCTGCCGATGCAGTTCGATCGGGTCGGGCAGGTCGCCGTCGAAGCGTCTGAACGCCGGCATCGATTCGGCCTGCAGCGTCACGCTGGCGTCCTTGCCGTCGCGTTGGTAGCGCAGTTCGATCCGCTGGCCATCCTGCAGTCGACCGATCAGCGCGGTCGCGTTGGCGACCCGCTGCGGTGGATCGTCGCCCTCGATCGGACGACCATCGACCGCAAGCAGCCGGTCGCCGGCGCGCAGGCCGGCCCGCGCGGCCGGGCCGTCCGGCGTGACGCCGGCGAGCCGCACCCCGCCGCCCGGATCCTGCTGCAGCACGACACCGATCCGCGGCCGCACGCCGCGGACCTCGACCAGCGCCCGCTGCGCTTCGTCGCGTGCGATCACCCGCGCCAGCTCGTGCATGCGCTGTTGCATCGCGCGAAGTTCCTCGTGCGCCTCGCGCAGTTCGTCGCTGGTTGCCTTGTGCAGCTCGTGCCGTTCGATCGCGATGCGGCGCGCCTCGGCGGCCTGCTCGGCGGACGGCGTCTGCGCCGCCGCCGGCGCGACGGCCAGCACGGCGAGCATCGCGACTGCCAGTCGATGGGGGCGGATCGTCATCGGTTCTCTCCTTCGATCACAGGGTCAGCAGCACGTCGCCGGCGCTGTGCTCGCCATCGGCGAGCAGCAGCCGGGCACCGGCCAGTTCGCTGCGCTGACGCAGCAGGTGGACGCGCTCCGACCACAGCAACAGGCGGGTGTCGTCGTCGAGCGCGGTGGATGCGAGCAGCAGGTCGACCTGCTGCAGTCGGGCATTCAGTTCATGGTCGATCAGCGCGCTGTCGCCGGTGTCGACCCACGGTTCGCCGCTCCAGGCGAGCAGCGCCTCGAGTTCGCGCGACTCGTGCTGCAGTGCCTGCAGGGCGGGGTCGGTCGACGGCGCGCTGACGGCGACCGTTGCCGGCGGCTCGTCCGGCATCTGCCAGCGACTGGTCATGACGCCGAGCACGCCGGCCAGCGCGATACTCGCGGCCAGCGCGAACACGACCCGCTGCCGGCGGCGACGGTGCAGTCGCGCCCGCACCAGCGGCCAGCCGTCGCGCGGCGGCTGCGGCAACGGCAGCGCCTGCATCGCATCGGCGATCGGAATCGCTCGGGCCTCGTTGCATTCAGACATGACACTGCTCCTCGCCGTGAACGTTCAGCAGCTCGCGCAGGCGACGCGTGCCACGCGCCAGTTGCGATTTCGAGAAGCTGGTCGTACGCCCCATCAGTACCGCGATCTCGTCGTGCGTGTAGCCCTCGCCGTGATACAGCCACAGCACGCTGCGGGTGACCGGCGGCAGGTCGGCCAGCGCCCGCTCCAGCACGGCGGCCTCGGCGGCCGCCGGCGGCAGCCGCAGTTCGTCGCAGTCGGCACCGCTGTCCGGCTCGGGAACCTGCTCGACGTAGTCGAGCGGCCGGCGCCGGCGCAGCCGCATCAGTGCCTCGTTGATCGCGATCTGCCGCAGCCAGCCCCAGAACGGAGCGTCGCCGCGGAACGCCGCGATCCGGTCGAACACCTTGAAAAACGTGTCCTGCATCGCTTCCATCGCCTCGTCGGGATCGCCGAGCATGCGCAGCGCCAGCGCATGGACCGGCCGCTGGAACAGACGGTAGATCCGTTCGAACGCCGCCTCGTCGCCGCGGCGGGCGCCAGCCAGCAGGCTCGGCGGGACATCGATCGCAAAGGACGAGGGGGCGCTCACGTTCGACAGGATGCGGCAAACGGGAAAACGGTCGCAGCCGGGTGTCGGACTCGCTCGTTACCCGACGCGCGGGCAGCAGTGGCCATGCCCGCGGCCGGGCGCTGCGGCAGCAGCCGCGACCGCGGGTGCACAGCGCGCCGCAGGCGCCGCGCGGAGGCAACATCCGGATGGGCGTTCCGCGCGTCGGCGACCGCGCTCGGCCGTCCCGACGCCACCCCGTCTTGTCGACCGCCGCGGCTTGGCGCGCGCGGGCCCGATGCTATGATCCGGTCGCATTTCGGGGGCGGCCATTTCTGCATGACATCACCGGCGATCGACATCCCGGGCTACCAGCTCGTCAAGGAACTCGGTGCCGGCGGAATGGCCACCGTGTTCCTGGCGATCCAGTCCTCGCTCGAACGTCGCGTCGCGATCAAGGTCATGCGCCGCGGCCTTGCCGACGAGAACACCGAAAAGCGCTTCCTGCTGGAAGGCCGGACGATGGCCCGGCTGCCGCATCCGAACATCGTCGGTGTCTACGACATCGTCCAGAACGAGACGATCAACTACATCGCGATGGAGTGCCTCGACGGCGGCACGCTGTCGGACCGGTTGCGCGACGGGCTGACGCTCGCCGAAGCGATCTCGATCGTCGTGCAGGTGGCCGGCGCGCTGCAGTTCGCGCACGACAACGGCATCGTGCATCGCGACCTGAAACCGGCCAACATCATGTTTCGCGATCAGCACACGCCGGTGCTGACCGACTTCGGCATCGCCCGCCAGCAGGACCCGGCCGCGACCCGGCTGACCCAGACCGGCATGATGATCGGCACGCCGACCTACATGTCGCCGGAGCAGGCCACCGGCGGCGAGATCGACGGCCGTTCCGACCAGTATTCGCTCGGCGTGCTGTTCTTCGAGATGCTGACCGGGCATCCGCCGTTCGAAGGCGAAACGCCGATCCAGGTCGTGCTCGCGCACCTGAACACGCCGCCGCCGTCGCTGCCGGTGCAGTTCGCGTTCTTCCAGCCGCTGATGGACCGTCTGCTGGCCAAGGATCGCGATGCCCGCTACCCGGACCTGCGCACCTTCAGTCGCGAACTGAAGACGCTGCTGGCCTCGTCCGACAGCCTGATGCACCGGTTGCAGATCGATCCGAACCAGACCGCTTCCGAGCGGCTGCGCGGACTCGGCTTCTCGGAGAGCCAGATCAACACCGGCGCGGCGCGGATTTCCGGCGCGGCCCCGGCGGTGACCGGCCAGCGGCAGGGGCCGCGCAGCGGCGGTCCGGGGGTCCGGATGGGTCCCGAGCCGGGCAGCAGGCCGCGCTGGCTGTGGCCGGCGGTCGGTGCCGGCGTGCTGTCACTGGCGATCGGCGGCTGGCTGCTGTTCGGCGGCAGCGGCGATCGGATCGATCCGGCCTTGAAGAAGATCCTCGACACCCAGCTCGTCGCGGTCGACCAGTTGATCGAGCAGAACCGGCTGGTCGCGCCGGAAGGCAACAATGCCTACGAACAACTGCAGAACATCCTGCAGGCCGCGCCCGGCTACGGCGAGGCGCAGGCGCGGATCGAGCGGATCGTCGCGCGGCTGCGCGAACAGGCCGACAAGGCGCTGGCGGCGCGCAGCTTCGCGACCGCCGAGACCCGGATCAGCGAGGCGCTGGCGGTCGCGCCGCAGGACGCCGAAGTGCTCGCGCTGCAGAAGAAGATCGAGCTGGCCCGGCTCGCCGCCGAACGCGAGGCGCGGATCGCCGGCCTGCTCGAGCAGGCTGCGACGTCGCGTCAGGCCGGTCGACTGTTCGGCGACGGCGGCGACAGCGCGCTTGCCGCATTGCGACAGGCGCAGGAGATCGATCCCGGCCACGCTGCCGCGCGCCAGGCGCTCGATGAACTGACTGCACTGATCCTGCAGCCGGTCACGCAGGCGCTGTCGGCCGGCAAGCTGGACGACGCCGAGCGGCTGCTCGATGCGCGCGGCAGTCATCTGGCTGGCGAACCGGCCTGGCAGGCGCTGCAGCAGCAACTGACCGACGCCCGTGAGCGGCTGGCGCAGCAGCAGCGGATCGATGCGCTGCTGGCCGCCGCGCGGCGCCAGCTCCAGGCCGGACGGATCGCCGAGCCGGCCGGTGACAACGTGCTCGAATCGCTGGTCCGGATCGGCGAGCTGGACAGCGGCAACGCCGCGGCCGCCAGGCTGGCGCGCGACGCCGGCCAGGCGCTGGTGCGGCAGGCGCAGCAGGCCGATCGCGCCGGCGACCCGTCGCTGGCCTACAGCCTCTACGAACAGGCGCTGCGGGCGGTGCCGCAGCAGGCCGAGTGGCTGGCTGCGAAACAGACGATCGAGCAGCGGCTCGGCGAACAGCAGCGGCAGTTCACCAGCGCGCTGGCCGATGCCCAGGCCGCGATCCGCGAACGCCGCTATTACGCGCCGGCCGGCAACAATGCACGCGAAGCGCTCGATCGGGCGCTGGCCCTGAATCCGGCCGATGCGACCGCAAAGCGGCTCGTCAGCGAACTGCCGAGCTACGCTCGCGACGCCGCCACCGCGCTCGCCCGCGAAGGTCGTCACGACGACGCGCTGGCGCTGCTGGCCGAGGTCGGCAAGCGCGATCGCGGCGACGCCGAGACGACCCGCCTGATCGCGCGGATCAGCGCCGAGCGAGATCAGGCGCAGGCCGCCGCGCAGCGCGACCAGCGGCTGGCCGCACTACGCGAACTGCTGGCGCGCCGCCAGCTCAATGCCGACATTGCGCGGCGCATCGCCGCCGGCATCGCGGCATTGCAGAAGGCAGACCTCGACGATGCCGATGCGCTGCAGATCCGCGACACCTTCCTGCAGGGCGTCCGCCACGCGTTCGACGCAGTGCAGGATTCCGAGCAACTGGCCGCGATCGACGCCGTGCTGAAGGAAGTCGAATCCGCGCTCGGCGCGCGCAGCCCGGACGTGGCGGCGCTGCGTCGCGACTACGCGCAACGCGCCGACCGCCTGCAGGCCGAGGAACGCCAGCGGCTGGCCGCACTGGCCGGCACGCTGCTGCTCGACGCGCATCCGTGGGCGAACGTCGAATCGATCGTCGAGCAGGGCAGCAAACAGGCACTCGAGCTGCCGAAGGATCGCTCGACCCCGCTGCGACTCAGCGCGCCGCCGGGCACCTACCGGGTCACGTTCCGGCATCCCGATGTCGCCCAGCCGGTGGTTCGCGTGATCAGCCTGCAGCCGCGCGGCGATGCCCGCACCAGTGCGAACTTCCCGACCATGGACGCTCGCGAGTACCTGCGGAGGGCCGGCTATGCACCGTAGGCTGCCGCTGGCGTTCGCACTGCTGCTGGTCGTGGCCGCGCCCGAGGCACGGGCCGACTGGATGAAGGACTACGACCTCGGCCTGCGCGCGCTGAAGAAGGGCGACTGGCAGGAGGCCGAGGGCCATTTCCGCACGGCGATCCGGCAGAAAGCCGAGCCGGCCGCGCGGCAACGCTTCCAGGGCACCCGCTTCGAGCCGTACCTGCCGCAGCACTACGCTGCGATGGCGGCCTGGCAGCGCGGTGATTGCGCGGCCGCGGTCGACTACTGGAATGCGCCCGGCCTGGCCGCCGTGCTGCCGGACGTGCGCGATCCGCAGCCCGGCCAGGACCGCGCACGCGGCCTCGCCGAATGCAACCGGACGCTGGTTGCGAGTGCGGAACCGAAGGCCACGACCGCTCCGACCGCCAGCGCAGCGGCGCCGGCGACAACGCCACCGGCATCGACGGCGGCCGCCGCCACCGCGCGCGACAGCGCCCGCGTCGCCAGCACCGACAAGCCGGCGCAGCCGTCGGCCGCACGGACCAGCCCGGCCGCTGCGACGCCGGCAGTCGCGAGTTCGCCGGCACCGGCCAGGCCGGCCGCGATCTCGCGCGGCGCCGCGCCGGCGCTGCTGGCGTCGGCGGTCGAACAGTACCTGGCCGGCCGCTACGGCGATCTCGAACGGGCCGACCCGAACGGCATCGGCGACGCCGCTGCGCGCGCGCAGTTGCTGATGCTGCGTGCCGCCGCGCGCTACCTGCAGGCCGAACTCGACGGCCGCGACGGCGCCGCGTTCGACCCGGCCCGCGCCGACGTGCGTGCCGCCAAGTCCGTGCAGGCTTCGCTGAGTCCGGACGCCGCGATGTTTCCGCCACGGTTCCGCAGCTTCTGGCAGCAGACCCGCTGACTGTCGAAAGCGGAATCAGGATCCCGGCTTTCGCGGAGTGCTGTCCGGGCAAGATCGCCAGATGAACATGCAAAACGTCTTTCGTTGCTCCGCTCCGCGGCGCCTGTTGGCGCCCGGCGACGGGATTGCGCGACGCACCTGCTCGTCATCCGGCACACGCCGGGATTTATGTGGCTTTTCGCGCAATGGCTGGTTCCGAAAGCAGAATCAAAGTGGATCCCGGCTTTCGCCCACTGCTGTCCGGGGAAAATCCGCGCGCGCCTCACGAAAGTGTTGCGGTGTCTGGAGTTCGGGGTTAAACCCCTGAGCGCCAACTCACTTCCAGA
>JAWLBY010000008.1:0-153943 GCA_041687455.1 Lysobacteraceae bacterium
GGTCACCTGCCGCCTGCACGGCATCGATCCTTACACCTATCTGGTCGATGTACTACAGCGCGTCGGCCAGCATCCGGCATCGCGCGTCGCCGAACTGACCCCGCGACTGTGGAAAGAGCACTTTGCGGCGAACCCGCTGCGCTCGCTCCTGCATGGAGCATGGCGGTAGGGAAGTACGGTGCGGAGTTACCGCTTACGTTCCAGAGCGAACTCGCCTCCCCACGGGGGCATAATCGCAGAGACCGACGGGTCCTCGAGAAATCGCATCAGCTCGTTGGCACGAGCGCTGGCAGCGGCACCCGCGTGCCCGTCACTTTCACGCAGGCAATCACCTTCGACGACCATGAAGCCACGCGCTCGCAATGCCTCGAGCGCGAGATCAAGTCGCCGGTGCATTTTGCCAGGCACACCGGAAGACGGCGCCGTCACCGCGATTGTGCAGCCCGCGTTCAACGGGCGAGGAAACCGGATCATGAGCGACAGTGGTTCAAGTAGGTGCAAAGCAATTTAGCGTCCGCCTTCGACATAATGGGACGGAGGCTATCAAGGCGTGACTGACCGGCCGCGCCGGGTCGACGTGATCCGCTTCGGCGAGCAGCAATCTCCGGCCATCGCTTCGGTCGTGAGCCCACCTGTCGTTCTCTGCCACAGCACACTCTCAACCCATATCGATACATAGCCGCTCATTGGCAAGAATAGTCCGCACAGCCCGTCACTCCTCATGCCGCAGCGAGATCACATCGTATTCGAGCCGTCGCGTTCGGGTTCCCAACTCATCCTGGCTTGACTGGAGCGGACCGGCGAGAAGCGGCTACTCGGAGGCTGCAATCTGGCCTGATGGCGCAGCACCATCGAAGCACGCAGCCTAGGCCCAGAAAAGAGGAGTCAGGTGAAACGCGAGATTTGTGAAGCTGTGAGCAAGCAACGGGAACAGCAGACTGCCCGTACTGAACCGGAGCCATCCGTAGACCAGTCCGCCACTCACGGTCCACAACCCTTGCCCCAGATCGAACGAGAAGGCGCCGTCAGAGAACCCCAATCCGTGCACAAGCCCGAAGGGCACCGCTGCAATAGCGATCGCCACCCAGGGAATCCTGTCCGGTGGAGGCTTCCCGTAGGTAAGCCCGAGCAGCAAAGCTGGCGCAACTCCGCGGAATGCCAGCTCTTCTGCCAGACCAGGCATCAACAACTGAAACGCCAGGGTTTCTGCTGAAGGAGATGCGGGTTGATGCACCAGCGACAACACGACGCCCATCAGAACAAGCGGAATGAGAAGCAGCGCCCCCATCGCTACGTTCTTTGTTGGCAGCACCAGCCCTGTCGCCTTGGGATCCATTCGAAGTACGAAGATCACTGCTGCAGCCAGTACCAATGAGTATATTTTTCCCGCCCAGTTCCAGCGTGCCTGATTCAGATTGAAGATGTCGATCGCGTACGGCAAGCCGGTGACCATGTCGTCCAGGACAATGTAGATGACGAACAGCAAGCCGAAGCGATAAGCCAATCGCGTGTCGAACGGACGGAGCGTGAAGAATGCAACGAGAATGATCGCGAAGTAGCCGAGAGAGTAGAAGACTGTATCCATGTGCTGTCGTTCTTGTTCCTTCTAACATCTGAGTCGTGCCCGAGCCGTGAGGCCCCGGGTTGTTCCCCGCCGCGCCCTCGACTTCGCAGATCGCTTGGGTGCCTAGGCAGTGGGCCGCTCGCGGCTGATGCACGTCCCTTCAGTGACCGCCGCTCGACACCGCCCCGGCCTGTCGAAGCCGGGACGGGAATCTGTTGTGGCACCGCGACTCTGGATTTGACTGCTGTGATGTAGCAGCGGCCGACCAGCCGGAGGGGGCATGTGATTCATGGCCCGAGTCTCAGCGATCCCCGGGCGAGCGACCATCCCCCTGCATCCGCTGACGATGCCCGATCGTCCACCCCAGCCAGTCACGGATCGCTGCTCGATGCGGACGGGCGTTCCGTCAACGGCGCGGGCAGTTCGGCTCCGACACACCTGCGGCAATCCAGTCCCATCCGAAAGCCGGCCTGCGAGTCCGCATGGACCTGTGGCACGTTCTGATGCGCGCGGGCCGTCCGCGTAGGGATGCGATGCCGAATCGCCAGGAGCCTCAGCACCGCGCTCGAATGCGAGGCATAGGCATGTCACGGCTCCTTGATCGTTCCCTATGCCTGCTGCTTCGCAACGGGGAGCCAAGCCAGCCTCCTGGCCTCGGCCATGGGACTTGTCTTCTCCCAGCGGAAAAGCCACATGATGACCAGCTTGGTGATTGCACTCACCGTGGCCAGCAAGAGCAGGGGCCAGCCATTGACCAGCCCCATGGCGAAAGCAAAGGCGATGGTGGAGATGTCCATCATCAGGATGAACTGGCTCATCCGGAGCGAGACCGCTCCCGTTTGCCCTGAGCGCCAGATGAGCATGATCTGGTGTACATAGCCCTGCGCGATGAGGAGGGTGATAGCGACGATAAGCGAGGCCGAGATGAGTTTGCCTTCGTCCGTGTAGCGATCGCCCCAGATCAGCCCCAAGACGCCGAACAGAAGAACCATCAGCGATGCACCCAGCACACCGGCTGATCGAGGAGAACGGCGATCGCGCCAGACCTCGTAGAGGATGATCACGACCAGGAGCGACGCGATGAGGCGAGGCCAGACGATGTAGTGATTGAACGGCTCGATGCTGTAGCCGTAGACGAAGAACGAGAAGTAGGCGAGGAAGCTGACCGTGAACTGGTTGAGCGAGAGGATGGCCGTAGGCTCAGATGCAGTGGCCGCGTTTCGCTTGCGCAGCCAGATTTTCTCGAGCTGCGACCAGACGCCGACGAGGCTGACAAGAATGAAGATGGTGTTGATCGTCCCGGCAACGTCGTAGAGCATGCGGAACTGCTTCTCCTGCAAGACATTCCGCCGGGAGAAGCCGGCAAGTGTCAATGGTTTCGCCAGCACCCACCTGCTCTGCCGCCTCGACCGCACTCCAAGGTCCGGGAATCGACACCGGCCCCTCGAATGCTCCGAGCCGCCGGCACTCGTGCTCGGTCGAACCAAACACCGCAGCACAGGTGGCGATTTCCAGAAGTGAACTGGATCGTGTGCCGTGACAAGCCCCCCCGGGATCGAGAGGGGGCCTCTCGATCGGAACTCCGCTACCGAGCGTGGTGGAGCACCGCTCGGCCGAGTCTCGCACTAGACGAGAATGCGCGCGCAGTGTGTCGGCGTGGCTGGCGAGCGTCAAGCCGTGCCCCCCGCTGCATCGGGGACGGTCTTGCCTAACGTCCGACGACGTGCCGATCCAGCCACACCTGTTCGAGGAGCTGCTCGAGGTCATCATCGCCAACTACAACGCCACGCCCCACCACTCTCGGCAATTGGCCTTCGGAATCGCCCCACCCTGGACGTCCTTCAGGCGACCCAGACTATTCGAGCCCACGGCAAGCGATTGCTGGAGGCGACGGGCCTTATCGCAACACGCATGTCGGCCTTCTGGTCGCCAGAGATGTGGAGCCCGAGCCGGCTGGAGGGCGCCTTCGACTAGTGTCTCCGGCCTGTCCGCCAGTGCGCGGATTGTGCGGCTCACGGCTACCACTGCGCGCTGCCATCGATAGAGGCCTGCCCATGGCACGGTAGGCGGCTCACCAGCCGCTGCGGCAGTGCGGCAAGCAGACCTGGGCCCGGTTCGACGGCACCGGCCGGCTCGGCCGCTGCGCCTGCGGTTTCGATCCCTTCGAACCGCGCACCGCATCCGTGGACATGTGGACTTTCCCAACTGGCGCCGCGGAGGCATGGGCGACCCAGTATCTGGATTGGGCGACCGCGGAGCCCGAGCGCCGGTGGTTGATCCTGCCGACGATAGACGGCTACTGGTCACCGTTCGCAGCGCTGGCCGCGCCCCCGCGCTTCCTCCAGGGGGCCAGAAGTCCCTCGCCCAGACAGGGCTGAACCACTCGACGATGATCGCGGGTGACGCGCCTTCATTGAGCTGCTGCACGAGCCAGTCGGTGTCGTGCCCATGGAACAACCGCTGCGCCCAGCCGCCGGCGACGGTGGTGTCGGGCACGCTGTCCATCGTTGCGGAGATCGCCGCGGCGTTGTCCGGGTGAAAGATCTTCCCAAGTAGCACTTGGAGCAGCGCGCCGTCGTCGTCCATCAGAGCGCGTGGCCCGAAGGAAAGCTGAATCAGCCAAATGCACGCTTCGCGTCGAACACGCCTCCGTCGCGCATCAGGTAGTAACTGGATCTGGCGAGCTTGTGCGCAACAGCCTTGATCGCGATGACGCGTAGCTTGCTCTTGGCCACCTTGCGATCGCACCAGCGGCGCGCCTCCTCGCAGTGACGGACGGCGAAGTTCGCAGCTTCGATGTACGCCCAGCATAGGTTGCGCTTGCCGCACTTGGCGTTGCCGCGTCCCTTCTGTTTCCCGTTCGAAATCCGCTTGCTCTCGACCATGCGGCAGTACGAAACGTAGTCGCCGACATCGCCAAAGCGGCTGATCTCGCCTGTCTCGAGTTCAATGGTCATGCCGAGCACCGCCCCGATGCCTGGCGTGCTACGCAGCGCCTTGAGCGTAGCGGAAGCCTTCAGTTCGTCGAGAACCCACCTTTCCACTTGCCGAACCTGCGCGTCGATCGCGCGCCAGATGCTGATTTCTGCGAGTAACGCGTGCTGCTCGATTGCATCCGGTATCGAGCTCTGGATTTCCGCGCCGCTCAGCTGGCGGAAGCGATTGGCGCTGAGTCCGGTACCGGTTCGACGGGACCATGCACACTGTACCGATTGCATGCGTGCGGTCGCTTGGCGTACCAGGTGGAATCGCCGGCGCAACAGATCGCGTAGCGCCCGCTTCGACTGTGGATAGATGTAGCCCTCTGGCAAAATGCCGAGGCGCAGCAGATGTGCCAGATGGCGGGCATCCGACTGGTCGTTGCCGTGCTTGAGACCGTCGTACTGCGGCACTGCGGCGGTGTTCACCAGTCGAGCGCGATAGCCGTGATCCATCAGGCCATCGACCAGCCAATACCAGTTGTACGTCGACTCGACCGCAATGGCGGTCAGGTCGTCACGAAATGGCTCGAGCGCGTGCAGTACCGCGGGAAGCTCGTTCGGCAGCCGCCGCTCGAAGCGAACGGCATCGTGCTCATCGATGATCGAGAGCACGCCGTTGTTGGAATGAAGGTCGATCGCTGCGTAAAGTGTCATGGCCGTCTCCTGTAGCTTGACGCACCATCAGGCGTGGTGCCTTGACGGTACCGCCAAACGCAGGAGGCGGCGATATGAGTCTTCAGAGTGTGGGCCAGAGTGTGGGTCAAAGTGCTTTTTTCTCCGTCACGACGAAATGCACGGATGAACTGGAAACCAAACCCGTGGATCGCTGGCACGCTCGGGCTGCTGCTGCAATGGCCGGCGATGCTGTACGTGATCCGACCGCTGGCGGCGTTTGCCTACCTGGCTGCGGGACTGGCATTGGGCGTGTTCGGCATGTGGGCCGCGCCTCGAACCGCAAGCGTGGCGACCTGTGCGGCGGTCGGTTTGGTGGCGCTGCCGGTCATCTGCGCAATCCACGCATTCCTGCTCGCGCGGCGTGCGACCGCACCGGCGGCACGGCCGTGGTATTCGCGTTGGTATGGCGTGCTCGGGTTGCCGCTCGCCGCCTTCGTGTTGGTGACGACCGTCCACAGCATCATCGTCGAGCCGTTTCGCATTCCGTCGAGCGCGATGTATCCGACGGTCCCGAGCGGCTCGTTCGTGCTGGTCGAGAAATTCGGCTTCGGCTACTACGGTCGCCATTCGTTGTTCGTGTTTCGCCAGCCGCCGTCGAGGTTGCCGGATCGCGGCGACATGATCGTGTTCGAGTACCCGCGTGATCCGGACCAGCTCTACCTGAAGCGTGTGATCGGTGTTCCGGGTGACCGGATCGAGCTTCGCAACGGCGATCTGGTGATCAACGGACAGCCTGCCGAGCTGCGCCTGATCAGCGAAACGGTGGACCATCGGATCTACGAGGAGTTCATCGGCGACCTGCGTTACTCGATCGCGCGAACGAAGCGGCCGTTCCATGCGTCGCCGCCGGGCACCTGGCAGGTCCCGGATGGGAAGTACTTCGTGCTCGGCGACAACCGTGACAACTCCGAAGACAGCCGATACTGGGGCTTCGTGCCGGCCGGGAACCTCGTCGGACGTGTGTGGTGACCGGATAGCGGCGTCACATGCGCTTGCAGGGTACCCCCGAAGACCGATGTCGCCGCCTCGCGCCGTTTGACAGCCGTCGCGTTCAGCCAGCGGCCCCGACACTTGCGCCATGCCCGGGGCCGCCGCCACCACCGAGCGGGCCGTGCGCGAGCGTGTCCGGTTGCTCGTGCAGCTCGACCATTGGCTGGAGAAGCCGCTGCTGGTGCTGGCCCTCGTCTGGCTGGCGCTGTTCCTGGTCGAAGTGCTGCACGGCCTGTCGCCGATGCTCGAGGCTGCCGGCTATGTCATCTGGGCGGTCTTCGTGCTCGAGTTCGTCATCGAACTTTCGCTCGCTCCGCGCAAGCGGCGCTACCTCGCTCGCAACTGGCTCAAGCTGATTGCATTGCTGGTGCCGGCGCTGCGCATCGTCCGCGTCCTGCGCGTGCTGCGGGTGGTTTCAGCGGCGCGTGGCGCGCGGCTGATCCGGGTGTTGAGTTCGCTGAACCGCGGGTTGCGTGCGTTGCGCAGCCAGATGCGGAAGCGCGGCTTCGGCTTCGCTCTGCTGTCGACGCTGGTGGTCACCACCGTCGGTGCGGCCGGCATGTTCGCGTTCGAGGCCCAGGCGCATGGCGACGGTTTCGACAGCTACGGCGATGCGCTGTGGTGGACGGCGATGCTGATGACTTCGCTCGGTTCGGAGTACTGGCCGCGCAGCGCGGAGGGCCGCATGCTCGGCCTGCTGCTCGCGCTGTACGCGGTCGGCGTGTTCGGTTACATCACCGCCGCGCTCGCGGCGTACTTCGTCGGCCGCGATGCGAGCGAAGACGTGAATGGGCGGACGATCGCCGAGCTTCGCGACGAGCTGCGTGCGCTGCGCACGGAGTTGCGTGAAGCACGCGACATGCAGCCGCCGCGCCGCCGGGAGTGACAGGAGGGCGGCCGAAGTGCCTTCTTCAACGTGGAAAGACCCGACGCCCTCGGGTCGCGTTCGTAATCCGGGCCGAGTGCGTTCTCGTGTCCGGAACTCCAGCACGCCGCTGAGCCGCAGCAGCAGGCACGTCGCGGGTGCCTACCACTTGAGCGGCGACCGCGCTCCGTTCCCCATGCAGCGCGCAACAGCCTCGCCAGCCAGCCCCGCGTCGTCGGCGCCGAACAGCGATCCTGGTAGAGAATGGCCCCGACTCCTGACCCTTGACCATCAGATTCGTGGACCAGGAATCGCGTGCAAGCCCATATCATCTCGGGCGGACCGCCCTTTCCTCGATCCGACCGAGCCAGCACGACTGATGGCTATTCGACACACGTTGCGGTCATTGAAGCGCACGCCGGTGTTCACGGCCGCGGTGGTTCTCACCCTGGCCGTGGGCATCGCTGCGGTCGGTTCGATGTTCGCCATCGTGTACGGCGTGCTGCTGGCGCCGCTGCCGTACGGAGAGCCGGATCGGCTGGTCAGCGTGCGGCTTCAGGCACCGGAGTCGGGTGACATCCGGCAGCCGCGGGCCCTGCAGGTCACCTACACCGAGCTCGCGCAGACCCTCGACGGCGTCGGCTTCTACCGAACCGGCAGCACCAACATCTGGACCGAGAGTAGCGACGACGTCGCCGAGAGCGTCATCGCGACGTGGGTGACGGCATCGATGATGCCGCTGCTTCAGGTCCCTCCGTTGCTCGGTCGCTCGTTCACTGCCGACGAGGAGCTCCGTGGCGGACCGAACGCGGTCATCCTGAGCGAAGCCGAGTGGCGAAGTCGCTTCGGCGCGGCGACCGACGTCATCGGCAAGACGCTGATGGTGAACAGCGTTCGTCGCGAGATCATCGGAGTCATGTCGGCGAGCTTCTCCTTCCCGACCGCCGCGACGCGGGTCTGGCTTCCCGCCAAGCGCATCGACAACGCAACCGTCGGCGACTTCGCCTATTCCGCTGTGGCGCGCCTGGCCGCGGGAGCCAACGCCGAGCAAGCGCAGCGCGAGCTGGTCGCGGTGTTGCCAAGGATGGCGGAGTCGTTCCCGCACCTGCAGCACACGATCATCGACCGCGCCAATGGCCGCGTGTTGGGGAGTTCAACAGCGACGTGGCTTGCTGATGTGAGACCGACGCCGATCGTGCTGCCGTTGCGCGACGAGCTCACGGGCGGAATCGCGCGCACGCTGTGGATGCTTGGCGCGGCGGCGGGGCTGGTACTGCTGGTTGCGTGGGCGAACGTGGCCAATCTCTTGCTGATCCGCGCCGACGGCCGCCAGGCCGAGCTCGCCGTCCGCGCAGCGCTCGGCGCCAGTCACCTGCGCGCTGCCTCCCATTTCCTCGCAGAAGCACTGCTGCTGGGAGCGACGGCCGGCGCCCTTGCACTGCTCTTGGTGTACGGCGCCGTCGAGGCACTGGTGGCATTCGGGCCGGCCGACGTTCCTCGACTCGCGGAACTCGGCGTCGGACTGCCGGCCATCGCGTTCACCGCGCTGATCACGGCCGTGGGGGTGATCGTGTGTGTCGCCGTGCCGGCCGGTCGATCCTGGCGAGCAAGCCTGACGCACAACCTGCGCGAAGGCGGGCGCGGCGCCTCCACAGGAAAGTCCCCGCTTCGCCTGCGCGCCGGCATCACCATGCTGCAGATCGCCGTGGCGCTGGTCGTCACGATCAGTTCGGCCTTGCTGCTGCGCACCGCCCATGGCCTGTACCGGGTGCATCCGGGGTTCGACACCACACAGGTGACGACGCTCCGTACCCAACTGCCTCTTGCGCGCTATGGCGACTCGGCCGCGGTGGCGTTCTACGCCCGGTTGACCGAGCAGGTGCGCCAACTGCCGTCTGTCGATGGCGCGGGCCTGACGATGAAAGTGCCGCTGGGAAGCGGCGGGACACTCGAGCAGACGTTCCAGATCGACCTCGAGGGGCGAACGCGGTCCCTGCCCGTGACCGTCGTCGACGACGGCTACTTCGCGGCGATGTCGATTCCATTGCTCATCGGTCGCGGCTTCCGGCGACTCGAACTGGAACGGGGTACGGACATCATCATCAACCGGCAGGCGGCCGCGACCCTGTTCGGCGATCCGGTCGGGACGACGGCAGTGGGAAAGCGGTTGACGCTCGCGCCGTCGGGACCGGACTACACCGTCATCGGTGTCGTCGGTGATGTACGCGACCAGGACCTCGCGACGACGCCTTCGGCCATGGTCTACCGGCCACTGGTCGTGCCGATCGATCCGACCGTTGAGCCGAGCCCGCGACGAAACATGGCGCTGGTCGTGAGATCGAGCGGACCGGCGGGCGCGCTCGTACCGGCGATCCGGCGGATCGTGCACGAACTCGACCCGACGGTTCCCATCTACAACGTCCAGACAATGGACGAGGTGGTTCGTGCGTCGACGGCGCGCCTTTCACTGGCGCTCGCGTTGATGACGGCTGCCGCGGCAATCACCCTGGTGTTGGGCACGGTCGGGTTGTACGGCGTGATGGCGTACATGGTCACCCTACGGACCCGCGAGTTCGGCGTTCGCATCGCGTTGGGGGCGGATCCGAAGCGGATCGCGGGATTGGTCGCCACGCGCGGGATGGCACTGACCGCAGGCGGCCTCGCTGCCGGCTTCGTCCTGTATGCAATGGCGGCACCATTCCTGCGATCGTTTGTCTTCGGCGTCACGGTGGCCGATCCCGTGACGCTGATGGGTGCGACGCTCGTACTCCTGGGCATAGCGGTGTTCGCCAACTGGCTTCCCGCGACGCGGGCCGCGCGTGTCGATCCCGCGCAGTCACTTCGGGCGGAGTAGGAAACACTCCATCCTTTCGCAGTCCACCGCACGAGCCGTTACGCCGCACCTCGTGTTCGAAAGGTGCCGCGGCGAGCAGCTCGCCACGCAATCACCTGCATGCGGGTAGCGATATGGATCGCCGGACGCCAGCGCGTCTGCGTATTTCATCGCAGGCGCAGCCCACATCGGCAGGCTGTCGGTGTTCCGGTGGGTCGCAATCGACTGCGCCGGATCACGTCGCCTTCACATCAGGCCGCATAGGCTCGCCGCGATCCCATGCAGGCGCTGATGACGCACTGCCTGCAACGCGCCGCCACGGTTGGCGGCTCGCCGCGGCAAGCGCGCAGGCGCTTGGTCCACCGGAAGCGAATCAGGACCTGCGCCGGACTCGCGACCTGAAAACGACTCGGACGATCGTCTTTCAGCAAGCTGCCAGACCCGAATACGCAACGCGTCAGGAGCTCACATGTCTGCCACCGCTCACCCGTTCCGTGCCGCCCTCGTGCTGCTGGCAGTTGCCGGCCATGCGAGCGCCGGCTCGCTCACCCCACCCGGCCCGCCCGGTCCGACCTTCAAGACCCTCGGCGAGATCGAACCCCGCACCGTGCTGCAGGCCGATCCGGACGTGATCGCGCCGTTGCTGATCGATCAGTCCGGGTCGTACTACCTGACCGGCGACGTCACGGCGATTCCCGACCATTCCGCGATCACCATCAGCGCGAGCAACGTCACCCTCGATCTCAACGGCTTCACCGTGCAGGGCCATCTGGAGGTCGTCGACGGGCACGGCATCCTGGTCACCGGTGACAACGTGACGATCCGCAACGGCACCGTGCGAAATGCCGACGGCGACGGCATCCGCTGCGACTCCGGATGGGTGACGCTGCTCGACGTCAACGCCGTCCACAACGCCGGATCGGGCGCGAACTGCGCGCAGATGCGGGTGGTCGGCGGGACCTACTCGAACAACGGCAGCATCGGCGTCGGCGGCCTGAACGTGCTTATCGAAGGCGTCCGCGCCAACAACAACGCCCTGTCGGGGATCGTGCTCGGCACCGGCTCGAGCGCCTCGCGCTCGGTGGCCAACAACAACGGATTCGGCGTGAACTGTCTCGGCGGGCCCGCGCTGGTCACGCAGACCGTCGCCAGAGACAACGGAATCAACAACCTCAGCTGCACCGCCGTGTTTGACTCCTTGATCCCCTGACGATGGGCGCCTTCCCGCTCCAGCGCTCCCCCGTGCTCGGCCGGATGCTCGCGCTGGTCGTCCTGTGCGGGGCGGTCGATGCGACAGCGGCCGGCGTCGATCCGGACGGCCTGGGCCTGCATCATGCCTGGGCGGAAAACGTCGGCTGGATCGACGCGCTGCCCGATGGCCAGCCCGCAGCCGCACTGACGCTGCAGGATGGCCTGCTGTCCGGATGGCTGTGGTCATCCAATGCCGGATGGATCAGCGCCGGCTGCGGCAATACCGAAAGCTGCACCGACGTCGACTACCGCCTGCGGCTGGAAACCGATCCCGACGCGCCCGGCTTCCTGCGACTGGTCGGCATGGCCTGGTCGGAAAACGCCGGCTGGATCGTCGCCCACTGCGCGACCACCGACACCTGCGCACAGGTCGACTACGGCTTGCAGGTGCACGCCGCCACCGGCGTCGTCGAGGGCTTCGCATGGTCGGAGAACCTCGGCTGGCTGAGCTTTTCCTGCGCCGACACCGGAAGCTGTGCCACGCTGGATTTCGGGCTGCAGTTCGACGCTGCGGAGCTGTCGCGTCCAGACCTCATCTTCCGGAACGGCTTCGAGGGATAGCCCGGCAGCCCGCTCAGTGCGGTCGCGGCGCACAGCGACGCCGCGCGGAGTGGCTCGGCCGCGGCATGCCAACCGACTGGCTCGATCACTGCGGAGGCCGATCGATGCTGCCACAAGCGGGGCGTCTCAGAAGCGGGTGGTCAGGTCGATGAGCCAGGTCGGCGCGTGATCGAGCAGCCAGGCTTCGAGCGCCTTGTCGATGCCGGTCAGCACCAGTAGGCCGATGCCGAGCAGGGTCCACCCGGCGACCCGGCGGCCGACGCGGCCGATGCGCGCGGCTGCGTCGCGGCGGCGTATGAACACCGACCGTGAGGCCAGGCCCGCGGCGGCGAGCGGCACGACCGCCGCGACGCTGAAGCTCGCCATCGTCACCGCCGCCTCGGCGGTTCCGCCGCCGGTGGCGGCGAGGGCGATCGCGGCACCGAGCGTCGGCCCGATGCATGGGCTCCACGCCACGCCCATCAGCGCGCCGATCGCGAACTGCGCCAGCGGGTGATCACTCGCGATCCGTCCGAGCCAGCCGTGGCCGGTGTTGGCGAGGCCGGCGGTCCAGACTTCGAACCGCCGCTGCAGCGCTTCGCTGACCAACACGGCGCCGACCAGCGCCATCAGCACGCCGGCACCGAGTCGCAGGCTACGTTCGTCGATGCCGAGCAGGTGGCCGCTCGACGCCACCGCGACTCCGACAACGGTAAAGGCCGTCGCAAGTCCGAGCGCGAGCATCGGCAGACCCGC
The DNA here is from genome assembly GCA_041687455.1 of Lysobacteraceae bacterium. GTDB lineage: Bacteria > Pseudomonadota > Gammaproteobacteria > Xanthomonadales > Xanthomonadaceae > JAWLBY01. The sequence continues at coordinate 12,456 of JAWLBY010000008.1, forward strand.
GCGGTGACGGCCGGTCGCCGCTGCGGCAACCATCGGCAGGATCGGCAGCACGCACGGGGACAGCGTCGTGACCACGCCGGCGAGCATCGCAAGGCCGATGGTCGCGGTGCCGATGTCGAGGCCGAACATCGTTCAATCCACGGCCGTCGCGAGAACGTCGCGCAGGCGTCCGATGTCGGTTTCGGCGACCGACAGCGCACGCTGTTCGCTGCCGCGGAAGACAATCAGCGTGCTCTGGCGAGGAGCGCCGAGCGCACGCGCGACATCGCGCTGGGCGTCCCAGTCGACGTTCAGCACGCGGAAGCCGGCGAACGCGGGTTCGGCGAGCAGAACCGACAGGACCTCTGCCTGCTTCTTGCACGTCGGGCACCAGTCGGCGCGGACATCGATCAGCACCGGTGCGTCCGTAGCCTGCAAGGCCGCGAGGCGCTCAGCGGTGTACGGTTCGGCGGCAGCCGCGGCGCGGGCAAATGGTGACAGCAGCACATACGCGGCCAGAACGATCAGGATCAGCAGGCGGTTCGTCATCGGAGATTCCTTCGTGGGCAAGGGGCAGACGCGACCTTCGAACGCTGCATGCGTCGGACGGCCGCGGGGCCATGGGTAACCGTGGGTTCAGCCGGTCGTCAGTGGTGGCGGGATCGCCCGGCCCGCCACGAGTCGACGCAACGCCGACAACGCCTCGGGATCGAGCCGTTCATTCTCGACCTGTGCATGGATCGCCTGTTTCAGCACGAGCGGCACGTGATCGTGTTTCATCCAATTCCTCCAGGGCTCGCCAGCGCCGGCCGGGGAGATCCCGCCTGCCGGCGCCGGCGGCTACGACGCCACCGGGGGCGGCCTGTGCAACTACATGACGCGCTACGCATGCCCGTAACGCGCCTGCACCGCATCGATCTGCTCGCGCATCGCCAGCGCGGCGTCGACGATGTCCGGATCGAAGTGCTTGCCTTTGCCGTCGACCATGTACTCCCAGACGCGCTGCATCGGCCAGGGCTCCTTGTAGGGGCGACGCGAGGCGAGTGCGTCGAGCACGTCGGCGGCAGCGATGATGCGCCCGGCGAGCGGAATCGCCTTGCCGCGCAGGCCGTAGGGATAGCCGCTGCCGTCGAACTTCTCGTGATGCGCTTCGGCAATGTCGATGGCGAGCTGGAACAGCGCGGCATCGATCTGCGGCAACTGTTCGCGGCACAGACGCAACACGTCGCCGCCGATCACCGGATGCCGGCGCATTTCCGCCAGCTCGGCCGGGTCGAGCGCGCCGGGCTTCTTCAGGATGGCGTCGGGTATGCCGACCTTTCCGATGTCGTGCATCGGCGCAAAGCGGTGGATGTCCTCGACGAAGGCATCGTCGATGTCACGGGCGTCCGCGCTGCCGGTCATGCGCAGGCCGATGGCGATCAGCCGGCTGCATTCGCTCATGCGCAGCAGGTGGTTGCCGGTCTCGGGGTCGCGACTCTCGGCCAGTTTGGCGAGGCCGCTGACGGCGGAAACCAGCAGGCGCTCGGTCAGTTCGCTCTTCTCCAGACCATGCCCGAGCAGCGGTGCCAGTTCGGCCAGCAGGTTGCGGTCGGACTCGGGCAAGGCGCCGCGCTGCGCCGAGCCCAGCAGCATCAGGAAGCCTTCCGACGCGCTGGACGGCATCCACAGCGCGCCCACCGCGGTCGCGAGCGCGCTGTGCGCATCCGCCCTGGCAGGCCCGTGCACCCGCACGTGGTCGATGCCGACCCAGCCCGCCTCCGGCGGTTGCAGCAGGTCCAGGCAGTCGGGCAAGGGCCGGCAGTTGCCGCTGACACCGCGGCGGCTGGCAAGGCCGTTCTGTCGGTTGACGTAGTACAGGCCGAGCCAATCCAGCGGCAGAGCGCGTGCCGCTGCGCCACGAAAGCCTTCCAGCAATGCCGGCAGGTTGCGCGCGCGCTGCATGCTGTCGATCAGCTCCAGCGACATGGCGATTCGCTCGGAGGCGGTAGCGATGCCGTGATCGACCGGCGACAGGTCGTCTTCGCCACCGTAGTGCGGAGGACGACCGAAGCGGCCCTGTGCCAGATCCCGGCAACTGGCCACGGTAAGCGCGATGCGGCGCTCCAGGGCGACCGCGAGCACGGCGAAGCAGAGCAGCAAGGCGCCGACGACGCTCGGCACGGCGACCGATGCCGTGCGTTGGGCCGACTGCAGGCGGCTGTCGACACGCGCCATGGCAGATGCGGCCAGTCGGTCGATGTCGCTGCGCAGCGTCGGCGCCTGCGCCGCGAGATGGGCGGCGCCCCATTCGAGCCGCGGCTGCTCGGGAGCGTCGCCGAGCTGCGCATCGAATTCCTCCCGGTATTCGTGCCAGCGAGCCCGCAAGGAAACGGTCGCAGCAGCCACGGGATCGACGCGCTCCGGCTCACCGACGGCCAGCGCGTGCAATGTATCGACGGCGGCATCGAGCTGCGCCAGGTCGTGCTGCAGTTGCGTGTAATAGATCCGCGTGTCGCGCGCGTAGTCCTCGTAGTTGCGCGGCGCGTTGGCGTGGTAGCTGCCGGCGTCGCGGAACATGCGCTCGGCGGCGGCCTCGATGATCCGAACCTGCTCCAGCACCGCGTGGTCCTCGCTGGCCTGCGCCAGCGCGCGCACGGTCAGTGCCGACAGCAACAGCACCAGCACGAATACCGCCACCCCTGCGAGCAGCAGGGCGCCGCGCCAGCGGTAATGCCGCCACAGCCGCCAGCGCCCGACGCCGCTGCGCCGGGGCGCTGCCGCAATGGTGCCGGTGGCCACGGCCGCATTCATACCTTGTAGCCCTGCACTTCCTCGGCACTGTGGGCGACGCCGAGACCGAGGGCGATGCGATTGACGAAGTTGAAGTAGGCGACGATCAGGTTGCAGAGCAGGATGTCTTCGTCGCAGAAACCGGATTCGCGTAGCGACTGCAGGTCGTCCGGGCCGACGGCCGCGGGCGTACGCGTGAGCTTTTCCGCGTAGTCGGCCAGCCGCCGGCTGTTGGCATCCAGGGCCGCCTGCCGGTAGTCACGGCAGACGGCATCGAGCAAGTCTCCATCACGCAGGTAACGCGACAGCGCTTCGCGGTGGTGCTGCACGCAGTACTCGCAGTCGTTGGCACGCGACACCACCACCGCCAGCAGTTCGCGCTGTCCGCGGGTCAGGCGACCGGGGCCGAACAGCAAACCCATGTACAGGTCCAGGTGGTGCACGAGCGCTGGCGGCCGCAGGCTGTGCACCTTCAGGATGTTGGCGACCCGGCCGCGTTGTTCACGCAACCTGGCATAGATGTCGGCCAGCTCGCCGGTCGCCGCGTCTTCCTCGATTTCCTGGATCCAGCTCATCCTGACCCTCCTTCACGCATCGGGCGTGCACGGATTCGTGCGCTACAACGACGGAGGCCGCCAGAGAGCAAAAGGATTCGCTCGCGTGACCGCGGGGCGAGCGAGCACGCTCGATCAGGCCGCCTGCGGTTCCGCCGGATGCCAGCGCACTGCCGTGAAAGCGGCGTCGAGCGGCGTCTCCAGCAGGTGGTTGGCGTAGTTGGACAGCGTCTTCCAGGCGACACCGAGCACGACCTCCAGCACCTGCGCACGCGCGAAGTCGGCGGCAAGGAAGTCATCCAGCGCTTGCGGTTCGACCCGGCCGCGCGCCGCGACCACCGCACGCGCGAAGCGCGCCAGTGCGTCGATGCGCTCGTTGCCGGTCGGTTCGCCGCGGCGCAATGCGGCGATCTGCCCTGCGCCCAGCACCGGACCGGCCAGCGCCGAGTGCGCCGCGACGCAGTAGCCGCAACCGTTCTCGGTGCTGACCGCCAGCGCCACGACCTGCTGCTCGCCCGGGCTCAGGCTGGTCGAGGCGACCAGATCGGCGAGCGCGAGATAACCGTGCAATGCGGCCGGCGCGTGCGCCAGTCCGGCCAGCAGGTTGGGCACGAACCCGTATTTGGCCTGCACGGCCGCGAGGGTATCGCGTGCCGCATCGGGAACGTTGTCGAGGCTGGGAACAGGAAGCAGGCTCATGGGATCTCTCCGGTAGTGGATGCACGTTCGACGGCCGTATCGCCGCCCACCCCAGATTCGCTCGCGGCTCCCACGCGTCCCAGCGCCGGGACGCCGATGGCTGTTGCCGATCCGCCGGACTTGCGTCGCCACGCGACGCAGCCGGACATCCGGCAACACCGACAGGACATCCGGAGCTGTTGCGTCATTGCTGAACAATCGATGCTGCCCGCACTTGCCGAGCGGAGTACGCACATGTCAGCGAAGATCATCATCTACAGCAGCGCGCATTGCCCCTTCTGCGTGCGCGCCAAGCAACTGTTGCGCAACAAGGGTGTGCAGCAGTTCGAGGAAATCGCCATCGACCGCGACCTGCAGGAACGCGAACGAATGATCGAGCGCACCGGTCGGCGCACGGTGCCGCAGATCTATGTCGGCGATCGCCATGTCGGCGGCTACGACGATCTCGCCGCACTGGAACGTCGTGGCGAGCTCGACGCGCTGCTCGCCTGATGCCGAGACGCACTCGACGCGCTGCTCGTCTTCCGTCGTAGCGAACTGGACACACCGTTACGTCTTGTGTCGTGGCGAACTGGACACACCGTTCGTCTTGCGTTGTGGCGAACTGGACACATCGGTCGTCTTGCGTCGTGGCGAACTGGATGGCTGCTCCCCGGCATGGTGGCGAACTCGACGCGCTGTTCGCCTGCCACGGCGCTTCGTGGACGATCAGACATGTCACCTGGCCGTTCGCCCTGAGGTATCGAAGGGCGAGCGGTCACGCGGCGCCATGCGATTCGCGCGTGGACCCGCCGGGCGATGCATCGAACTCCTGCCGCTGCCCCGGCAGCGCCGGGGGGCGGCGCCGCTGGTCTAGCGCGTTCGCAACGTACCGGGCGTAGTGCCAGCCACGCGCCGGAAAGCGCGCCGGAAGGCGGCTTCGTTGCCGTAGCCGAGGCGCTCGGCCACGGCCGCCACCGACAGGCCCTCGCTGCGCAGCAGTCGGCTGGCCTCCTGCATGCGCAGTTCGGCCAGATACTGCACCGGGGCGCAGCCGACGGTGTTGCGGAAGCGCTCGGCCAGCGCACTGCGCGACAGCGCCGCGCGCTCGGCCATGCGCTCGACGTTCCATTGCGCGCCGGGTTCGGCGTGCAGATCCGACAACAACGGCGCCAGGCGCGGGTCGCGCAAGGCCGACAGCAGGCCGCCCTGCACCTGCTCCGTTTGCAGGCAATGCCGGAGCACCAGCGCCAGCAGCGCATCTGACAGCGCATCACGCACGGCGGCGGCGCCCGGTGCGTCTTCGTCGCTTTCCCCGGCCAGCATCGCCACCAGCGTGGCGAGCCTGGCGCCACCTGCGGCCGAGCGGATCAGTACCCAGGGCGGCAGGCCGCGCAACAAACGCCGCAGATCGTTGTCATCGGCGGCATACAGTCCGCAAACCAGTTGAGTGACGCTGCTGCCGCCGTCGACGGCCGGCAGACGGGTCAGGGCATCGTGCGGTTCTCGACTGGCCGACAGCAGATGCCAGACGTCCTCGCTGAAGAACAGCAGGTCACCGGCCGCCAGCGCGACCGGTGCTGCCGGCGGCTTGAAATGCAGCCAACAGGTGCCGCTGGCCACCAGGTGATAACTGGCGCGCGCGTGACCGCTCGGATTCACCTGCCAGTCGCCGCAGCCGACCGGCCGCGAGTAGACGCGACCGCGCAGACTGATCCGCCGCAGCAGGGCGGACAGCAGGTCGTTGTCATCGGTGGATCCAGCAGTCATTGCAAGGCAGCTCTCGCAGCGGTCGCGCTCTGGAACGCGCTCGGGATCGGGATGCGCATCGCATTATGGGCGGGCAATCCCGGCTGCGCGAATCCTTTTCCGCATGGATGCCCTCTTGCATGGCAACGCGGTCCCCGCGTTCACGACTGGAGAGCTCGGATGCAACATATCGTCAAACTTTGGTACGCCACCGTGGCGCGTCTGGAAGGCCTGGACCAGTGGCTCGCGCCGCTCGGCCTGCGCCTGCTGCTGGCGTGGGAATTCTGGGAAGCCGGGCGCGAGAAGCTCGCCGGCAGCAACTGGTTCATGAGTATCCAGGACCGCTTCCCCTTCCCTTTCGATCGAGTGCCCAGCGATCTCAGTTGGAGCATGGCGACCTGGTTCGAGCTGATCGGCGGCATCGCCCTTGCGCTGGGACTTGCCACGCGCTTCTTCGCTTTCAGCCTGCTGATCCTGACCATCGTCGCCATCGCCTCGGTGCACTGGCCGGCCGACTGGGCCAGCGCGCGCGAACTGCTGCTCGGCTATGCCATCACCGACAAGGGCCACGGCAACTACAAACTGCCGCTGATCTTCCTGATCATGCTGCTGCCGCTGGTACTGCGCGGCGCCGGACGCGCCAGTCTCGATGCGCTGCTCGCACGCTGGCTGAAGTGCGACGTGATCCGGCAGCCCCATGCCGACGCACTGGGTTGGTCGCTGCTCGCGATCGCGCTCGGCCTGCCGATCGCGATGCTGCTGCCGACCTTCGGCCTGGCGTTGGCCGGCGCCGGCGTGCTGGCCCTGACAGCGACGCGCCTGCTCGACTCCAGCCGCGCCTAGCTCGCAAATGCCCCCGGAGCTGCCGGGGGCGGCGGCACGAGTCTGCGCTCAGGGATCGTCGAACGTGGGGCAGGTGTCGCCGCCGGACAGCAGTTCGCGCGCCACGCTGCGGGCGCGGTGCAGGCGCGACTTGGTCGCGGCGAGGCTGAGCTGCAGCGTCTCGGCGATATCTTCGAGCGTCAGGCCTTCGACGTCGCGCAGCAACAGGATGCTGCGGTAGTGCGGCGGCAGCTCGGCCAGGGCCTTGGCGATCTGCAGGCGCCACTCCATCGGCGCCGGCGTCACCACCGGCTGGTAGCGCTCGTCCTGCTCCTGATTGGTCAACAGGCGCCAGCCGCGACGCATGCGGTTGCACTCGCGCTTGACGATGCGGAACAGCCAGGAAGTGAAATGCTCGACTTCGCGCAGATCGCGCAGGCGCCGCGAAGCCATGAACAGCGTCTCCTGCACCGCATCCTCGACATCGTTCACCACGCAGTGGTGCTCGGCGTATCGACGCAGGTCCTGCCGCGAGCAGGCCAGCAGTCGCTCGAGGGCGGCGCTATCGCCGGAGCGAGCCGCGGCGACGAGCTCGGGTTCGATGGCATTGCCCATGCGGAAGTCCTGTTTCCAGAAAGTGGCGGCGGCGCGAGTAGTTGCGCCGCCGTCAGTCATCCAATGGTAGCGCGGCCTGCAACAGGCGCCGCGGCCTTTCGTCCGAACCGCAGGAAGCCGGGCACTGCCGCGGCGCGAATCCATGGATGGGCTTTGATGGCCGGCAGCAGCGAACCGAGCAGCACCACCGCGCCATGAGCAAGCCCTGCGGCGGGGCTCCGGCGCACGTCATTGGCCAGCCAGCCCAGCGGCCGCAGCGGACCGTCGGCTCGTGTCGGCGTCGATGCGTCGCGTTGCAGGCGATGCTCATCGGCGGCGTTCACGTTCCTCCTCCGGTTCCGCGGTGGCCTGTGCACGTGGACGATCTGCGAATTCGGTGTGCGGATGGAAGGTGTACCAGGCGAACCAGAACATCCGGTGCGGCAGCAGTTCCGGCCCACCGTCGACCGCGACGCGCACCGTGCCGTCGTCTTCACGCCGCCACTCAAGAACGGTGCCGCCCGACAGCATCTGCCTGTGCTCACCCGTTTCAGCCAGCAGTCTCTCGCTCACCGCGGCGGCGGCATCACCATGCTTCACGCCGAACACCACGGTCTTCGGATGCACGCGCAGATCGTTGGCGCGTACCGGAAACATCGTGCTCGCGCTGGTCTGGTAATCGCCATAGGGTGACTTGTTGCCGTAGTCGCGGCCCATGCCGGGCCCGATGGCCAATACCTCGGTGTTCGGATGCGCCTGGCGCCACTCGCGCCAGGTCGTCATGGCAAGCGGCACGCTTTCCAGCATCTGACCGCGCGCGGGACCCACGACCGCTTTGCCGCTGATCTGCAGCCACAACGAATTGCCGCCGCGGTCGTACATCACCAGGTCGCTGTCGAACAGCAGCCCGGAAACGCCGAACTGCACCTCGCGACCGTCCAGCACACGCCGGAACGCCAGCCCGGAGCCGCACAGCGGGCAGAAGGTGATGGCGATCGGCTCGCCGGCGATGCTGTCGTTGACGATCTCGTGATAGTTGAGGATGAAGACGGGGTAGGCTCGCGCCACGCCAGCGCGATCCAGCGCGAGCACCAGGTCGTCGTCGGCCACATGGCGCGCCTGCGACGCCGGCACGAACCGCGGCGCATCGATCGACGGGATGCAGTCCCGCTGCGGACAGCCCTGACGGAGCTCGGCGAGAGGAATGTCGGCCTCGCTGTCTGCACCGTAGCCGAACGTTTCCGCGAGGATGTCGGTACTCCAACGCGACTGCGCCGCCGCGGCGCCGGCCACCAGAGTCAACAGCAGGGCCAGCCTGGTTCCTGATCCCGTAGCCATCGTACGTCCTCCGCGGGGGTTGCTCGTCAGAGGCACGGTAAGCGCGAAAGGATTCGCGGCCGATGACAACAGCCACGCGAATCCTTTTGGCCGCTGCCGTCCTCTTGTTGGCTGGCAAGGGGCTCGCACCCCGACTTCCACCGACAGGATCCGACATGCGCATACAAGGCCCGGGAGGCAAGTGGATGCTGCTGGCAGCGCTGGTGGCGACCGCGCTGCTGCTCTTGCAGACTGGTCTGCTGCCCGAACTGAGCCTGGCGGCGTTGAAGGCACGACAGGCGGCACTGGACGCCGCCGTCGCCGCGCATCCGCTGCCGGCGGCGCTGGCCTTCTTTCTGGTTTACGCCGTTGCGACCGCGGTATCGCTACCGGGCGCGGTGATCCTGACGCTGGCAGCCGGGGCGCTGTTCGGGCTGTTCGAAGGCCTGCTGATGGTGTCGTTCGCCAGCAGCATCGGTGCCACCCTGGCGATGCTGGCCTCGCGCTTCTTCTTCCGCGACGGCCTGCGCAACCGTTACGGCGTGCGCCTGGCCGAGTTCGACCGCGGCATCGCCCGCGACGGCGCCTGGTATCTGTTCACCCTGCGCCTGGTGCCGGTGGTGCCATTCTTCCTGATCAACCTGCTGGCCGGCCTGACCGCGCTGCCGGCCTGGCGCTTCTACTGGGTCAGCCAGATCGGCATGCTGCCCGGCACCATCGCCTACGTGTATGCCGGCACACGACTGGCGCGAATCGAGACGCCGGGCGATGTACTGTCTCCGGGGCTGCTCGCCGCCTTCGCCGTGCTCGGCGTGCTGCCGCTTCTGCTGCGGCGGCTGGCCGGCTGGCTGTCGGCCCGGCGGCGCACCGCCGGCTATCGCCGGCCGCGGCGCTACGACTACAACCTGCTGGTGATCGGCGCCGGTTCGGCCGGGCTGGTGTCGGCCTACATTGGTGCCGCGGTCAAGGCCAGGGTCGGGCTGATCGAGCGCGAACGCATGGGCGGCGACTGTCTCAACACCGGTTGCGTGCCTTCGAAGGCACTGATCCGCTCGGCGCGCGCGCTGCACGAGGCGCGGCAGTCGCAGCGCTTCGGCATCGCCCGCATGCCGGCGGAGTTCGACTTCGCCGAGGTGATGCAGCGGGTGCAACGGGTGATCGCCGAGGTCGCGCCGCACGACTCGGTCGAGCGCTACACCGGGCTCGGGGTCGACGTGATCCGCGGCGAGGCGCGGATCGTCTCGCCGTGGGAGGTCGAGGTCGACGGTCGCCGCCTGAGTGCACGCAGCCTGATCGTCGCGACCGGCGCGCGGCCGCTGGTGCCGGCGATTCCCGGCCTGGACGCGGTCGACTACCTGACGTCGGATACCGTATGGCAGTTGCGCGAACTGCCGCCGCGATTGCTGGTGCTCGGTGGCGGCCCGATCGGTTGCGAGCTGACGCAGTGCTTCGCCCGCTTCGGCAGTGCGGTGACCCAGGTCGAGATGGCGCCGCGGCTGCTGCCGCGCGAGGATGCCGACGCCGCCGCCGAGGTCGAAGCGCAACTGCGTGGTGAAGGCGTGCGGCTGGCCACCGCGCACAAGGCCCTTCGCGTCGAGCGCGACGATGACGGACAGGCGCTGGTCTGCGCGCATGACGGCCGCGAAGTGCGTCTGCCCTTCGACCGTATCCTGCTCGCGCTCGGTCGCCAGGCCAATGTCGAGGGCTTCGGCCTGCAGGAGCTGGGCATCGAACTGACGCCGCGACGCACCGTCGCCGCCGACGCTCTGCTGCGCACCAACTTCCCCAACATCCACGTCTGCGGCGACGTCACCGGCCCCTACCAGTTCACCCATGTCGCCGCGCACCAGGCCTGGTACGCCAGCCTCAACGCGCTGCTGGCACCGTGGTGGCGCTTCAAGGCCGACTACCGGGTGATTCCGTGGGTGACGTTCACCGATCCGGAAGTGGCGCGCGTCGGCCTGTCGGAGGACGAGGCGCGGGCGCAGGACGTCAACGTCGAAGTCACCCGCTACGGCCTCGACGACCTCGACCGCGCCATCGCCGACTCGGCCGCGCATGGCTTCGTCAAGGTGCTGACTGCGCCCGGCAGCGATCGCATCCTCGGCGCCTGCATCGTCGGCCAGCACGCCGGCGAACTGCTGGCCGAATTCGTGCTGGCGATGAAGCACGGCATCGGACTGAACCAACTGCTCGGCACCATCCACAGCTATCCCACCTGGTCGGAGGCGGCGAAATACACCGCCGGCAACTGGAAGCGCGCGCACGCGCCGCAGGCCGCGCTGCGTCTGGCCGAACGCTACTTCCGCTGGCGGCGGGGCTGAGTCATGGGTGTCTTCGTCCGCTGTCTGCTGCGGCTCGTGCTGGTCTTTCTGGTCTTTCCCGCCGCTGCGCACTGCTGCCCGGGGAACATCGCCGGTGCCGAATCCCGAGATACCGTCATCCCGACGAATGCCGGGATCCGTCTTGATTCTGCTTGCAACCATCGCGCGACACGCAACATGGATCCCGGCACGGCCGAAGGCCGGCTCGATCCTGCCCACGCGGTCTGGGAGCAACTGCTGCAGCGGCACGTGCGGTGGACCAGCGACGGCAGCGCCAGTCAGACCGACTACGCCGGTTTCGCTGCCGAGCGCGATCAACTGCGACGCTATCTGCAGCAACTGGCCATCGTCACGGCGCGGCAGTTCGCCGACTGGCCGGAGCCCGCGCGCCAGGCCTTCCTGATCAACACCTACAACGCGGCGACCGTCGAGCTGATCCAGCAGCGCTGGCCGCGGCTGGAATCGATCCGCGAGCTCGGTGGCTGGCTGCGCACGCCGTGGCAACGCCCGTTCGTCGAACTGCTGGGCGAGACGCGCAGCCTCGACGACATCGAACACGTGTTGCTGCGCGGAGCGCCCGGATTCGCCGAACCGCGGATCCATTTCGCTGTGAACTGCGCCTCGGTCGGCTGCCCGGCGCTGCATCCGGAGGCTTATGCCGCGGACAGGCTGCATGCACAGTTGGATGACCAGACGCAGCGCTTCCTGCGCGACCGCAGCCGCAACCGGTTCGATCGCGAGCGGCAACGGCTGCAGGTCTCGCGCATCTTCAACTGGTACAGCGAGGACTTCGCCGGTGTCGGCGGCATCGCCGGCTTTCTTGCCGATCATGGCGCCGCGCTCGACCTCGATGCACAGGAGACCGAGGCCGTGCGACGCGGTGACATCGGTATCGAATTCCTGGCCTACGACTGGTCGCTGAACCGGAGCCGACCATGAGCGGGCGCTGGCGCGACTGCGGCCGTTCCTTCCGTGCGCTGCCGGCCTGGGTGCAGGTCTGGGTCGCCGGCGTACTGGTGCCGGTCAATGCTGCGCCGTTCCTGCTGTTCTGGACGCCGACCGGACAGGCCGGTATCGCGTCGTCGCTGCTGATCCTCGCCAGCAACCTGCCGATCATGCTGCAGGCGCGCGGAATGACGCGCCTGATGGCGCTGCCGCATCTGTTCGTCTGGAGTCCGCTCTGCCTGTGGCTCTGGCGGCGTCTGCACGAGGCCGGCGGAATGGCTGGCAGCGAGCACGCGCTGGCCATCGCCTTGCTGACCGCCAATGGCATCTCCCTGCTGTTCGACGTCGCCGACACCTGGCGCTGGCTGCGCGGCGAACGCGGCATAACCGGACAGCCCACCTCCCCGGGAGTTCAATCATGGAACTGATCACGCTGATCATCGTCACCCTGCTGCTTTCCATCAGCCACAGCCTGCGGGCTTTCGGCGGCAACAACATCGACTCACTGACCGTGCGCAGGCCACTGCCGACGAACGATCCCTCACTGCCGGAGACACGGCGGTGAGAACGACGCTCGCACGCGCGCTGGCGGGTTTCGTCCTGCTCCTGCCATCACTGTCGGACGCAGCCGATGAACGGCTGACGCTGACCGGATCCAGCACCGTCGCGCCGCTGGCGCTGGAGATCGGCAAGCGCTTCGAAAAGCTCAACCCCGGCGTGCGTGTCGACGTGCAGACCGGTGGTTCGACACGCGGCGTCAACGAGGCCCGCGCCGGTCTGGTGGACTTCGGCATGGCCTCCCGCGCGCTCAAACCGGAAGAAAACGACCTCACCGCCCATACCATCGGCCTGGACGGTGTCGGCATCATCCTGCACCGCGACAACCCGGTGCCCTTGCTGACCGAACAGCAGGTCATCGCCATCTACACCGGCCGCATCTGCAACTGGCGGGAAGTCGGCGGCCGGGATGCACGCATCACCGTGGTGAACAAGGCGGAGGGCCGCTCCACGCTGGAGCTGTTTCTCGACCATTTCAAACTGAAGAACAGCGACGTCAGGCCCCACCTGGTCATCGGCGACAACCAGCAGGGCATCAAGACGGTGGCCGGCAATCCGAACGCAGTCGGCTATGTCTCGATCGGCACCGCCGAGTTCGAGGCAGCCCAGGGCACTCCCATCAAGCTCCTGCCGATGGCAGGTGTGATCGCCAGCGTGGCCAATGTGCGCAATGGCAGCTTCCCGCTGTCGCGCCCGCTCAACCTGCTGACCCGCGGCACGCCATCGCCGCTGGCGCGACGCTTCATTGATTTTGCCCGGTCGAATGCCGTCGATGACCTCGTTGAAGCCCAGTACTTCGTCGCGCCGCAACGGTGACCAGCGGCTGGCGCCGCTGCTCCTGGCGTTGGCGATCGGCGCGGCGCTGATCCTGCTGCTGGTGCTGGTTTTCCTGCTGCGGGAGTCGTGGCCGCTGCTGCGCAGTGGCGGCTGGCTGCGGTTCCTCACCGACGCGGGCTGGCATCCGCTGGAGGGCCACTTCGGCCTGCTGCCCATGGTGTGGGCGACCCTGGCCGTCACTCTCGGGGCCATTGCGCTGGCCATGCCGCTGGGTCTGGCCGCCACCCTGTTCGAGATGTTCTTCGCACCGCCGCTGCTGGCGAAGACCTACCGCATGATGCTGGCGTTGCTGGCCGGCATTCCGTCGGTGGTGTTCGGTCTGTGGGGACTGACGGTGGTGGTACCGCTGATCGCGCTCTGGCAGCCACCGGGGGCGGGACTGTTCACCGCGATCCTGATCCTCGCGCTGATGATCCTGCCCACCGCGGCTCTCATCAGCGGCTCGGCCCTGCGTGCGGTGCCTGCGGACCTGCTCCAGGGCGCGGCGGCGCTCGGCATGAGCCGCTCGGGCACCATCATCGGCGTGGCGATCCCGGCGGCGCGGCGCGGCATCTCGAGCGCTGTCCTGCTGGCCACGGCCCGCGCCATGGGCGAGACGATGGCGGTGCTGATGGTCGCAGGCAACGTGGTGCAGAACCCCACCGGCCTGTTCGAGCCGGTTCGGGTGCTGACAGCCAACATCGCCCTCGAGATGGCCTACGCCACCGGCGACCACCGCGCCGGGCTGTTCGCCTCGGGGCTGTTGTTGATGGCCATGGCGCTCGTACTGGCGTGGCTGGCGACCAGCAGAGCCGACCATGGCTGACCGACTGTTCACAGTCGCCGTCTGGAGCGCGGCGCTGCTGGTGGCAGCGGCGTTCTCGTGGCTGCTGGGCGACCTGGCCTGGCAGGGCGCGGGGCGTCTGTCCTGGATGTTTCTGGTGTCGGAGCCGGAGAATGCGGGCCGCGCTGGCGGCATCGCGCCCATCCTCGTCGCGACGCTGTTGATTCTCGTCGTGGCATTGGTGGCAGCCGTCCCGCTGGGGCTCGGCGCCGCGGTCTGGCTCGCCGAATACACCCGCCGCGGCGGCCCGTTCGGCCGTGCGGTGAGGCTCAGTCTGGATGCCCTGGCGGGCGTGCCGTCGATCGTCTTCGGCCTGTTCGGCTACGCCTTCTTCTGCATCTCCCTGAAGCTGGGTTTCTCGATTCTCTCGGGCGGACTCACCCTCGCCTGCATGATCCTTCCCATCCTGATCCGCACCAGCGAGGCGGGCATTGCCGCGGTCAGTGACGATTGGCGTCATGGAGCGCACGCCCTGGGCATGACCCGCGCTGCCGCCCTCTGGCATGTCCTGCTGCCTGCCGCCGCTCCTGCCATCACCGCCGGGCTGCTGCTCGGCATCGGCCGTGCCACGGCGGAGACGGCGGCACTGATCTTCACCAGCGGCTACGTGGATCGCATGCCGGAGTCGCTGTCCGACTCCGGCCGCGCCCTGGCCGTGCATATCTACGACTTGTCGATGAACGTCACCGGCGGCGACGGGGCCGCGTACGCCTCGGCCCTGGTGTTGATCGTGCTGATCATCGCAATCAATGCCGGTGCCTTCGCCCTCTCCGATCGCTGGCTGCGCAGGAGGATTACGCCATGAACGAAGCGCACGAAGCGGTTTACACCCTCGGCGACATGAAGTCGGGACCGCCCTGCTGCAAGCCTGTGAGGCACTTGAGCATCCGCGAACTCTCCGTCTCCTATCGCGCGACCACGGTACTGGACGGGGTCTCTCTCGACATTCACCGGGGCTGCATCACCGCGCTCATCGGCCCGTCCGGCTGCGGCAAGACCAGCTTTCTTTCGGTCCTCAACCGCCTCACCGACCTGATCCCGGCGGCCAGGGTCGGCGGCACCGTCCAGTTCGAGGACACCGACCTGCTGGACCCGGGTCTCGACGTGCTGGCCCTGCGCCGGCGCATCGGCATGATCTTTCAGAAACCCAATCCGTTTCCGCTTTCCATCCGCCGCAACCTCGAGCTGCCGCTGCGAGAGCACGGCGTGCGCCGCCGCGAGCTGATCGAACAAAAAATCGAAACGGCGCTGCACGACGTGGGGCTGTGGAAAGAGGTGCGCGATCGCCTGGAGCAACCGGCGCTGGCCCTCTCCGGCGGCCAGCAGCAGCGCCTGTGCATCGCCCGCGCCCTGGTGCTGGAGCCATCGGTGCTGTTGATGGACGAGCCATGCAGCGCCCTCGACCCCATCGCTTCAGGCGTCGTCGAAGAATTGATCCAGCGCATGCGCGGCCGCTACACCGTGGTCATCGTCACGCACAACCTCGCGCAGGCGCGTCGGATCGCCAATTACGCCGCGTTTTTCTGGATGAAGGAGCGGGTCGGCAAGCTCATCGAGTTCGGACGAAGCCAATGTCTGTTCGAGATGCCGACAGATCCGCTGACCGCGGCCTATGTGGCGGGCCTGCGCGGCTGAGTGGACACGCATGGCCGCCGCCCAAGCGGGTGGCGGCCTGGATATCGCGGAGATGACAGGGATCGACCGCCCGGCAGCCGTTCGCGCCCGGCCGCACATGCGGGCTCCCGGTGGAGTGGCCGCCGCCACGAATCCTTTCCGCCACTGCGCGCCTCTTTCGGGCAACAGGCGGCTCCGTGCCGCCATCCAATCCGGGCGCGGAGCGACCAATGCACCGCGGACTGGACGAAGCCGCCCGATGACGACAACGCGGTCCTGGCGCTGGCAACGCAGCCATTGGCAGCAGCACCGGGCCATCCCACGCAACCCCTGACCGGCCTGTGAGAAACGACGATGACCGACCTTCCGAATCCGAACGCACTGGACGATGTACGCCGCTACTACGGCAAGGTGCTGTCTTCCAGCAGCGACCTCAAGACCGGCGCCTGCTGCAGCAGCGAGGCGATGCCGGCGGCGCTGCGCGCCCTGCTCGACGACGTGCACCCGGAAATCAAGGAGCGCTTCTACGGCTGCGGCTCGCCGCTGCCGCCCGCACTCGAAGGCATGACCGTGCTCGATCTCGGCTGCGGCAGCGGCCGCGACGTCTACCTGCTGTCGCGCCTGGTCGGGCCCGGTGGCCACGTCATCGGTGTCGACATGACACCCGAGCAACTGGCGGTGGCGCGCCGGCACCGGCAGTGGCAGGCAGACCGCTACGGCTACCGCGAATCCAACGTGACCCTGGTCGAGGGCTACATCGAGGATCTGGCGGGCTGCGGCATCGCCGACGCCAGTGTCGACGTGGTGGTCAGCAACTGCGTGCTCAACCTGTCGCCGGAGAAAGCGCGGGTGTTCGCCGAGATCGACCGCGTGCTCAAGCCCGGCGGCGAGCTGTACTTCTCCGACGTGTTCGCCGACCGGCGCATTCCCGATGCCCTGCGCCGCGATCCGGTACTGCTCGGCGAGTGCCTCGGTGGCGCGCTGTACGAGGAGGATTTCCGTCGTCTGATGCTGCGCCTCGGTTACGCCGACGTGCGCACCGTGGCAGCCAGCCCGGTGCCGCTGTTCGATACCGACATCGAAGCGCGCATCGGCATGGTCGCGTTCCGCTCGCTCACCGTGCGCGCGTTCAAGCTGGCGCTGGAGGACCGCTGCGAAGACTACGGCCAGATCGCCACCTACCGCGGCAGCATGGCCGGCCTGCCGCATGCCTTCGTGCTCGATGACCACCACCGCTTCGAGGCCGGCAGACCCGAGCGCGTCTGCGGCAACACCTTCGACATGCTCGCCCGCAGCCGCTTCGCCGGCCACTTCGACCTGCACGGCGACGCCAGCCGGCACTTCGGCCTGTTCGACTGCAGCACGTCAGCGCCGGCGATGGCCGCCAGCGGCAACTGCTGCTGAGCCATGCGCGACGACCTCGCCATCGTGATTCCGGTCGGCCCCGGCGATCGCGCCTGGCAGGGCCTGTTGCCGCAACTGGCGGCGGCACCGGCCCACGAGATCGCCGTGGTGCTGGCCCGCGGGCATCCGGGCGAACCACTGCCGCTGCAGCACGAGCGAC
The DNA here is from genome assembly GCA_041687455.1 of Lysobacteraceae bacterium. GTDB lineage: Bacteria > Pseudomonadota > Gammaproteobacteria > Xanthomonadales > Xanthomonadaceae > JAWLBY01. The sequence continues at coordinate 29,586 of JAWLBY010000008.1, forward strand.
TGCTGCTGGCCGTCGCTCCGGCTGGCCGCGCCAGCCAACAGAATGCCGGCGCCCGCGCCACCCAGGCAGGCTGGCTGTGGTTCCTGCACGCGGACTCGCGGCTGGCGCCGGCGACACTGCCGGCGCTGGCCGGTTTCATCGCCCGCCGTGAAGCGGCGCTCGGCTACTTCGACTTGTGCTTCCTCGACGACGGACCGCGCTGGATGCACTTCAACACCTTCGGCGCCGCGCTGCGCAGCCGCTGGCTGGGCCTGCCCTTCGGCGACCAGGGCCTGCTGCTGCCGCGTGCCGTGTTCGAGCGATTGGGCGGCTTCGACGAATCCCTGGACAACGGCGAAGACCACGCACTGGTCTGGGCCGCACGACGGCAGCGGGTGCCGCTGCAGCGGATCGGCGCACCGCTGTACACCAGTGCGCGCAAGTACGCGCAGCAGGGCTGGCTGCGCACCACCGCGCGGCACGTCGGGCTCACCTGCAGGCAGGCGCTGGCGTTCGCCGCGACCATCGGAAGCAGGCCATGAGCGGCGGCATCGCCATCTTCGTCAAGACGCCAGGGTTGTCGCCACTGAAGACGCGACTGGCGGCGGGCATCGGCCGGCCGCGCGCCGAAACGCTGCACCTGCTGTCGGCCGAGGCAGTCGCCTCGGTGGCACGCGAGGCGGCGCTGCGCAGCGGCTTCACGGTGTACTGGGCAGTCGCCGAAGGTCTGGACGAGACCGCCGCGACGTGGGCCGACCTGCCCCGCCTGGCGCAAGGCGAGGGCGGTCTCGGCGAGCGCATGCACAGCATCTTCCAGTGCCTGCTGCGGCGGCACGGCCGCGCCCTGCTGCTCGGGGCCGACGTGCCTCAGATGCGCGCCAGCGCGCTGCTGCACGCCTGCGACTGGCTCACCGGACAGGCTCCGCGGCTGGTGCTCGGACCGGCCGCGGATGGCGGCTTCTGGTCGTTCGGAGGCAATGTCGCGCCGCCGGCCGCGGCGTGGCTGCGGCCCGAGTATGGCAGCGCGCGGGCGACCTGCCAGTTCGAGGCGAGGCTGCCGCGCAGCGCGCGCCTCCTGCGGCTGCCCGCCTTGCACGACATCGATCGCCTCGACGACCTGCCGCCGGCGTTCTCGGCACTGGCCATGCTGCCCGAGCCGACACCTGCGCAGCAGCGCCTGCGCGAATGGATCGAGGACCAGCGACTGCACAACGGGGCCAGCGCATGAATGCCTTCGTGCCGACCTGCGCGAGCTGGCTGAAGCCGGCGCTGCTGATGGTGTTGCTGCCGGCGCTGGCGCTGTCGCAGCAGCGGTGGCCGCGGCGCGGCGATGCGCAACTGCGACGCTGGCGAGTGAACCTGTCGCTGGCGGCGATCTCCACGCTGACACTGGTGCTGCTGCCAGTGCTTGGCATCGGCGTCGCCGCCGGCTGGGCGCAGACGAACGGTTACGGCCTGCTGCCGCTGCTCGACCTGCCGTTGTCGATCGAATGGTTGCTGGCCTGGTTGCTGCTCGATCTCGCCATCTACTGGCAGCACCGCACGTTCCACGCCGTGCCGCTGCTGTGGCGCGCGCATCGCGTGCACCACCTCGCCGACGGCTTCGAGGTCAGCCTCGGGCTGCGCTTCCACCCGCTGGAAATCGTAGCCTCGGCGGCGTTCAAGGCAGCGCTGGTGATCGCGCTCGGTGCAGCGCCGGCGACCGCGATCGGCTACGAGGCACTGCTGCTGACGATGTCGCTGTTCAGCCATGCCGACATCGCCGTGCCGCGGCGACTCGACGCCGCTCTACGCCGGCTGCTGGTGACACCGGACTGGCACCGCGTGCACCACTCGCCGCACCGGCAGGAGACCGACAGCAACTTCGGCAACTGGCTGTCGCTGTGGGACCGGCTGTTCGCTACCGCCGTCGCCCAGCCGCGCGATGGCCACGCCGACATGCGCATCGGACTCGACGACTGGCGCGCCGCGCGCTGGCAAGGCCTGGCCGCCACCCTCGCCAACCCCTTCACCACTCGCAGCGCCGATCCGGAGTCCCCGCATGCATGACACCCTGCCCCGCCTGCAGGCGATCGCCTTTCCGCCGCTGACGCGCGAGCGCATCGCCACCCTGCAGCTCAACCTCGGCTATCTGTGCAACCTCAGTTGCGTGCACTGCCACGTCAACGCCGGCCCGCGCCGCAAGGAGCTGATGGATCGCGACACCATGGCGCTGGCGCTGACGGTGGCCGCGCGCCTGGGCGTGAAGACCTTCGACCTGACCGGTGGCACGCCGGAGATGAACCCGCACTTCCGCTGGCTGGTGCAGTCGGCCAGGGAGCAGGGTATCCATGTGATGGACCGGCTCAATCCGACCATCCTGGAGGAGCCCGGCTACGACTGGGTCGGCGACTTCCTCGCCGCGAACGAGGTCGAAATCGTTGCCTCGCTGCCCTGCTACAGCCAGGCCAATGTCGATGCGCAGCGCGGCGACGGCGTGTTCGAGAGCTCGATCCGCGCCCTGCAGCGGCTCAATGCGCTCGGATATGGACAGGGCGAGACGCGCCACGTGCTCAATCTGGTCTACAACCCGAACGGCGACTTCCTGCCGCCGCCGCAAGACCGCCTGGAAGCCGATTACAAGCGTCTGCTGGCCGATAACTTCGGCATCCGCTTCGACCGTCTGTACGCGCTGGCCGACATGCCGATCCAGCGCTTCGGCTCGTGGCTGATCTCGAAGGGCCGCTTCGACGCCTACCTCGGCACCCTGCAGGCGGCGCACCGCGACGACAACCTCGACGCGGTGATGTGCCGAACCCTGATCAGCGTCGACTACCGCGGCCAACTCTACGATTGCGACTTCAACCAGATGCTGGGCCTGAATCTCGGCGGCCACGACGCGCCGTCTCATCTGCACGACCTGCTCGACGGCAACGTACCGCGCCGGATCGCCGTGGCCGGCCACTGTTACGGCTGCACCGCCGGGCAGGGATCGAGCTGCGGTGGCGCGCTGGCCTGAGGACGAGCGACGAGAGTGCGGGATGTTCGATCCGTCGCGAATCCTTTCCGCCCGTGCCCGCCTCTCTGTTGGCAATGGACGAAGTGCCCCACCCGGCACCGGAAGGCGAGAAAGCAGCGTGACATCGATCATTCGAGCGACGCGCGAAACCCTGTCGAACCCGTACAGCTACCTCGGCTCGATGGCCGTCGGCAGCCTGACGTTTCTCGCCAGGGACGCGCGCCTTGGCTACCTGGTGCCGTTCCTCGTTCCTTTCGTGGTGCAGGCGTTCGCCCGCTACCTGGCCGCGCGCGAGCGCGAACGGCCGCCGGCCGGGTCCACACCCATGCACGCCAACCGGAAGCCCAATGACGCTTGAAGTTCATTACCTGGGCCGACTGCCGTTCTACGGCGATCGGGTGAGAAAACTGATCAAGACGCTTGCCGGCGAGGACGCGACCTTCGGCAGCGTCGCCCGGAACCGCGATGATCTGAACGCACTGGTCCGAGCGATCCGCGGCTCCGCCAGCCCCGCCTTGATCCTGTCTCCCATTGCCCCCGCGCCGATGCTCGCCGACGTCTCGCCGGCGGCCGCGGCGATCGGCATGGACAGTGTCGAACTGGCGATCGCCTTCAGGGAAAAGCTCGGCAACCAGCATGTCCCGATGCTGCTGCCGTTGGCCGGCAAGGCGTTTTCCGATCCGGCCATCGAAGTCGAACGCCTGGCGACCGCCGGCATCGAGAACGCCATGGTCGTGCTCGCCCCCAACCTGGCAGGTGCCTCGGACATCATCGCCAACCCGGCGTTCCGGGTTCCGAAAGCGACGGCCGAGAGCATCCTCGCTGCATTCATCGCCGGTAACCAGCGAGGCCGCCCCGCCACGTCACTGGCCGCGCTCGCCCGGAACCGCCGTCAACCGATCGCGGCGGCCTCCGCAACGGCTCGATGAGCCCTGTCGCGATCCCCGTCACTCCACGCAAGGAACCGCACCGATGCGCATCTCGGCCCCCAGTCCAGCTCCTTTGATGGTGTTGATCGATATCGATGGCCAACCGGTGGGAATCGGCGGCAGTGGCAGGAAGATGCTGCTGTCGTTCTTCCGCGAGGCCAACTGCCCGTTCTGCAACTTCCGCGTCTACGAATTGACCCACAACTTCCAGCACCTGTCGGAGATGGGTCTGGACATCGTCGCGGTGTTCGCTTCCGGCGAGCCGGACGTACGCAAGTTCATCGCCCGCCAACCGCGGCCGTTCCGCATGGTCGCCGATTTCGATCGGCGGGCCCACGAGCGGTACGGCATCGAGTCCTCGATGGGAGGCAAGCTGCGGGCGATGTTCCGTCGCGCCGGAGCGATGCTGCGCGGCCTGCGCCAGACCGGTCTGGCCGGGATGGCAACCGGCAACCTGTTGCCGGCCGACTTCCTGATCGACGAGCAGGGCCGGGTGGTGGAGACGTACTACGGCCGCGACGCCGCCGACCACATCCCGCTCGAGCGGATCGAACGGTTTCTCGCGCGCGGCCTGCTGCAGCAGAAGCAGGCCGCCTGACGCCACGCCGCGGACATTCGCGCCGATCTCGATACCGACAAGCGCCCCATCTGCCGGGCAGCAAGCTCCGCATCTGCGTCGCTGCGGTCGGCGTCGGCAGTGGCGTCGCGTGGCGCCGGTCGAACCATGCGTTCCGACGTCTCGCCGCTTACGCGATCCGCCACGCGCGTGAGCGTGTCACCCGATCATCCGGAGCATTGCCATGACCCGACACGACCCGCCCCATCGCGTCCTATTTCTCTGCACCCACAACTCGGCGCGCAGCATCCTCGGCGAGGCGCTCGCCAACCACCTCGGCAACGGCCGGTTGCTGGCCTGCAGCGCCGGCAGCCATCCATCCGGACGCGTCAATCCCTACGCACTGCAGACGTTGCGCCGCCTCGGCATCGCCACCGACGGGCTGCACAGCAAGTCGTGGGACGAGTTTGCGCGGCCCGGCGCTCCGGCCCTCGATCTGGTCATCACCGTCTGCGCCAATGCCGCCGGCGAGGCTTGCCCGGCATGGCCCGGACGTCCGCACAGCGAGCACTGGGAGCATGCGGATCCGTCCAGCGTCCACGGCAACCCGGTTGCGATCGAGCAGGCGTTTCTGGACACCGCCGCGTCGTTGCGCCGGCACATCGAAGCGTTGATCCAGCGCCTGGCAGCAGCTCTCGGATGACTGTCTGCGCATTGCCGCCCGGGCAGCGCGCAGACACGGCAATCACGATCCCGTGAGGCCTTGCGTTCATGCAGGTGTCCAGACGCAGCTTCGGTCAGCCCGCGTACGAAGCGATGTGCCGCATCGATCGTGTCGGCCAGCTCCTGTCGATCAGGCCGCGACTGCAGCGCCTTGACTCGAACCGGGCCGGTCTGGCCGATCACGATCCAACGGGCCGGCGTCGGCAGCCGTTCTCCGGGCAGGTAGCTGTAGAAAGTAGCAAGTACGACAGGGCCGATCACCGACACCGAAGTCGCAAACGCACCGCGATCTGAAACGACGCTCCGCATCCGCCCCCTTCCGCCAGTGCAGGCGACCAGCGCCGGCACGAGCACACACTCTCAGGGCTCATCTACCGGTCAGTTCAGCTCGATGCTGCGCAGGATCGAGAGCGCACCGCTGTCGATTTTCAGTTCGCGCAGCAGGCCGCCGCTCAGACCGAACAGGCGATCGCCGATGAAGAATACGCGGGCGTTGCCGTACCAGTCGTAGCAATGCTCGTCGCAGTGTACGGCCTGCTGCATGTCGACGATCGCCGGTGCATCGAGGCGGCCGTGCGGCAGCTCGAACAGCGCGAGATCACTGACGACCTCCCAGTAGTCATCGACGTCATCGCCGATTACCGGCATGCCGAACACCCAACGACCATCGATGCGGCCGGCGTTGAAGGCGTGGCTTCGCGACTCCGACGGCACGTAGCCGGGGATCGCGAGGCTGTCGCTGGCCACCACCGCTGCGTCGCTGTCGTCGATCAGCGACAGCCGCCAGTTCCCTTCCGGGTCGGTGCCCGAGGTCAGCACCACCGGTCCAAGCGGTTCGATCAGCTCGACTGAATGGGTGCTGGGGATCGATTGCGTCGACGCGCCGGAAAGCGGCTGCCGCAACAACGGCGGCATCGTGTCGGAACCGGGCAGCTCGCGCATGGACCAGGCATGCGCACCGATCCACAAGGCATTGCGGGTGAATCGAAAGGTTCGATGCGCATCGGCCACTGCGAGCCGCGCCACGACATCGGCCGGATGCTCGCCGGACGCATCGAACGCAGCGGACGCCGCACGCCAGAGCGTCACTTCGCGACGGTCGTCCCCGAGTTCGCGGTCGGTGGTGACGAACAGGTCGCCATCACGCTCCAGGAACGAAAACTGGTTTCCAGTGATGCCGTCGAGGCGAACCACGCCGAGCTCGCCGGCATCGTCGAAGGGAATGCGATAGACGAGCGTGTAGCGCTGCGCACGCAGGTCGCGCAGCGTGTCATCGAAGTTCACGCGCCAGCGCTCGAAACGGGGATCGAGATGGACGCGCTCGTGCCACTCGGAAATCGAGAGATAGGCGGCATGCGATGAGGCATAGAACTCGTGCTCGCTCGATCCGATCAGGCCGGTAGCCCGACACTCCATGCTGCCGGCGGCAAGCCGGTGCAACGGGCAGCGCAGTACGACGTGCAGCTTTGGATGCCGGACGATCGCCAGCGGAAGATGCACGTCCTCGGGCTCGACCAACGACTGCCACTGCGCCGGATCGAGATCGCGACGGCTCCACTCCGGCCAGTGTCCGGAAGCGCCGTCCAGCGCCATCGACAGCGATATCAGCAGATTCTCGCCTTCGATGCGGGCACCGTAGTTCGAGCCGCTGAAGTAGTCGTCGACGCGCAGCCAGTAGCGCAGCCGATGAGTCAGTCGTCCGTCGGAAGCGACGTCGAACAGCGAAAGCTCGGCGGCCTCCGAACTCCAGTTGAAGCCGAGCAGCACGAGCATGCCGTCTACGGCGAGCAGCTCGTCGTACCAGGTCGTGCGGTCGTCCTCGATATCAGTGGCGACGACCAGCGTGTCGGAAACGCGGAGATCCGGGCGGCGGTCGACGACAAGGTCGATCACGTGCAGCTTGCCTTCGCGCAGCACGAACAGCCGGTCTCCGAGCTTCTTCACGATGTCGCCTTCGTCGACGCCCTGCTCCTGGTTGTTGGTGATGATGTCGGCGGCATCAATCCGACTCCCGGTGACCTCGATTCGATCGAGATGGGCGCCTTCCTCCTGGGGTTTGCACGACCAATGACCGAGGTTCGCCGGCAACGCGCAGAAGCTTCGTTGGCGGTGGGCATCGGCCTCTTCGAACCAGGTGCGGTTGGCGTCGACATAGGCGAGCAGTTGTCTGGACGATCCGGCCTTGCGCAAGCTGGCAGCTCGCACCGCTTCGTCACCGATGTTCCGACGAGACTCCATTCCGGCACAGCCAGTCAGCAGCGCCGCTGCCAGACCAAGCACGGCGAGCAACAGCGCGCCGCGCCGGAGCGTGACAGCCGCATCCACATCGTCGCGGCGTGCGCGGGAGCGTTGATAGCAGTGCATTCCGGGTCCGGGCGGTCAGGATGGCTGGACGGTAGCATGCTGCAGAACACCGGCAAGCACGCGGGCAATGCAGCGTCGAGCGCTACCTCGCGCAGGCGCACGCCACGGATGCGCGCTTCGGGTGATGGCGGCCGTTCGAGAGGCGATTCAGTCGCGTGCGGACAACTCGCATGCTGCTGCGTGCATGCCATCTCAACGAGGGCCCGGATCCGCTACCGCCACCGACATCACATTCCCGACAGTCGGCGACCTGATCCGATGGCGAGCAAGCCGGGCCGCAGTGTAACCTCGCACGTCTGCCGCGTTGTGCGCGGCGCTCCGGACCGATGGGCCACCGCGCCCGATCGCATCCGAAGGATGCAGTGGTTGCCGGCGCAACGTCTCCGACGTTCGCATTCGGTCAGCCCGATGCCGGCGCGCGCCGGCCGTTCATGGGGAGAGGTTCCAGTGCCTTCGACTTCGAACGCAGGCCGGCGGCTCCGACGCCTGCTCGCCTGCCTGCTCGCTGCCGCACTTGCGTTCGGCGCACTCGCCGACACGCGTATCGAGCGCCACGTGATTGCCGGCGGCGGCGGCAGCTCGAGCGGCACCGACCATGTGCTGAACGGCACGATCGGGCAACCCGTCGTCGGCGCCTCGTCGGACTCACGCCACGCCGCCGGCGCTGGTTTCTGGGACCGCACCGGCAGCCACGCGATCGTCTTCGCCAATGGATTCGAACAGAGGGGACAGTGAACATGTGGACACGCACACGCTCGACCGGGCTGGCACTGGCACTGGCAATCGCCGGGAGCGCATCGGGCGCGCCGCAGACGACGTCGTTCACCTACCAGGGGTCACTGGTGATGAACAGCCAGCGCGTCGACGGCATCCGTGACCTGACGTTCACGCTGTACGACGCCGAGACCGGCGGTGCTGCCGTCGGCGATCCGATCGTCGCCAACGACTACCCGGTGCTCGAAGGACTGCTGACGATCGACCTGTCGTTCCCGGGCGCGTTCACCGGCGAACAACGCTGGCTCGAGATCGCCATCGATGGCGAAGTGCTGTCGCCGCGACAGCCGGTCACGGCGGTGCCGGTGGCATTGTTCGCGCTGAATTCCGCCGCCGGTCCGCAGGGCGAACCGGGCCCGCAAGGCCCGGCCGGGCCGCAGGGCGACACCGGCCCGCAAGGCCCGGCTGGTCCGCAGGGCGACACCGGCCTGCAGGGCCCGGCCGGTCCGCAGGGCGACACCGGGCCGCAAGGCCCGGCCGGGCCGCAGGGCGACACCGGGCCGCAAGGCCCGGCCGGTCCGCAGGGCGACACCGGGCCGCAGGGCCCGGCCGGTCCGCAGGGCGACACCGGGCCGCAAGGCCCGGCCGGTCCGCAGGGCGACGCCGGCGCGCAGGGCCCAGCCGGTCCGCAGGGCGACACCGGTGCGACAGGTCCGGCCGGCCCGCAGGGCAACACAGGCGCGACAGGCGCCACCGGTCCACAGGGCCCGTCGGGCGCACTCGGCGTCTATGGCGACGGCTCGGCGGGTTCGCTCAGCGTCTCGGTCGGCAACACGCTCGATCTGACCACCACGGCAGGCGTGAACAGCCTGGCCGGCAAGCAGAACCTGCAGTTCACGTCGATCACCGTCTCCGGCACCCTGATCGTGCCGAGCGGCACCGTGTTGCGCGCCACTGGCGATGTCATCGTCAGTGGCACGATCACGGTCGCTACCGGCGCGCAGGACAACGGCGCCGGGCCGCCGCATCCGGGCGTGTCGCTGGCGGCTCCGGGCAACGGCGTGGGTGGCGTCGGCCTCGGCATGCTCGGCGCGGCGTCACTGACCCGGCCGCCGGCGGCCGCCGGCGGATCGGGCGATCTGACCACCAGCGGCAGCGGCGGCCAGGGCGGCGGCTCGCTGCTGATCGCCGCACAGGGCAACGTCAGCGTCCTCGCGGGCGGTTCGATCAATGCCAATGGCGCCAGCGGCAGCAACACCGGCAGCTCGGGCGATGTCAGCGGCGCCGGCGGCGGTGCCGGCGGCATCATCGTGATTGCCGCCAAGGGCAGCCTGAGCGTTGCGGGCGCGTTGCGCGCGAACGGCGGCAGCGGTGCTGCCGGCCTCGACTTCAACGGCGGCACCAATGGCGCCGGCGGCGGTGGCGGCGGCGGTGGCGGCATCATCCATCTGATCGCGTCGTCGACGCCGTCGGTGACCGGTACGACGCAGGCCAATGGCGGTGCCGCCGGCACCGACGTCCAGGGCAGCAGCACGACGACCGTCGGCCAGGGCGGCGGTGCCTGCGGCGGCAACGGCGGCGCGGGTGGCGGCAATGCGTTTTTCGGCGCGCCGTTCACGGCGGCCACCGCGGGGTCGGCCGGCTACCTGCTGACCAGCACCGTTCCGGCGCCGGAGAACCTGCTGCTGCCGTAGCCTGCCTCGCGAGTCCGGCGCCGATCCGGCCTCGCCGCAGCGATTCGGGCAGGGATCGTCCGCGTCGCTGCCCGGCAGACAGAACGGCCTGCCTCCGGCCGGCGTTTTCCCGATCGGCCGGCTGACCGGCACCGGCTCACTCGCCGGTGCGTGGGCTCATGACGGCGGCGCGTTGCGTTCGGCCCGCGACGCGCCGAGCACAAGCAGCAGCGCGATCCAGCCGGCCAGCGCCGGCCACAGCAGGTAGCGCAGCTCGGCCGACGGCGCGATCCAGAAATACGGGATGGCGTAGCAGGCGGCGCTGCCGAGCAGCATCCAGACAACCTGCCGATGGCGTCGCTCGCGACGCCGCACCCGCGCTGCCGCGATCAGCGAGCCGAGCAGCCAGATCGCGCCGCCACTGTACAGACCGACACGATGCAGGCCCGACAGCAGCGCGCGATAGCGCGCATGCGCGCCGGGCCAGCCGCCCTCGATCGGCGGGTTGTCGGCGAACGGCGTGATCCGCGGGCTTTCGGCGAGGCCGCGCAGGTCGCCGTGCTGCGGGCCGAGCAGCGCGACGAACAGGCGCGTCCGATGCGCCCAGTAGGCGGCGGTCGCCCAGCTTTCGCGCCATGCCGCGCGCAGATCGTCGCGCTGCTCGCGGCTCAACGGCGCCGAGGTCGGATCGACGACGCCGCTCGACGTGCGGGCGAACAGCCAGGTCGCCGAATGCGGGTGAAATGCCGCGACCAGCTCGTCGACATCGAGTCCGGCGCCGACCAGCGAGGCCGGAATCCGCTGCGTGCCGGTCGCGATCGACACCGCCTGCAGGTCGTACAGCGGCGTGACCGCCCAGGTATCGACGCGCTGCTCGACCAGCGCATCGCGCAACAGCAGCGCCACCGAGTACATGCCGACGATGCCGACGAGCGCGGCCGTCCACAGCATCATGGCCGATCGCCGCGCGCCAGCGCCGCGCCGCGGCAGACGCAGCCACAGCGCGCCGAACAGCAACGGCGCCGCGGCCAGTATGCCGTTGTGCCGCAACGCCGCGACCGCGCACAGCAACACCGCGATCGCCAGCGTGCGCAGCGGGCCGCGCCGGTCATCGGCGATCAGCGCAGCCGCGCTCAATGCGCTACCGGCCAGCAGCACGTCGGTCCAGATGTGCGGCAGCAGGATCAGCACGGTCGGACACAGCGGTCCGGCGATCGCGATCGTCCAGGCCAGCCGCCGCTGGCCACGACGCAGCGCGGTGGCCGCGAACGTGGCGAATCCGATCGCGTACAGCAGCCACGCGAGCAGCAACGGACCGACCGGCCCGGGCAGGCCCGCCTGCAGCAAGCCACGCCACAGCAGCGGCAGCAACGGTGGTGCGATGTCGCCGAAGCGGCCATGGCGCGCCTGCCAGAACTGGTAGGCCGAGTCCCAGCTCAGGTAGCCCGGCCAGGCGGCGAGCACGACCACGGCGAGCAGCGCGCCCGGCAGCAGGCAGAGCCCGATCGCCTCGAGGCGCCGCTCGCCGCTGGCCGACCCACGCGCGGCGGCGACGTCGTTGGCCGGCGCCATCATGCGCCGAGCATCGCCCGCACCGCGGCGGCATCGAACGGCCAGTCGAGTTCGATCTGCCGGGCGCCGTCGCGCAGCACCGGCACGCGGATGCCGTAGCGCGCCTCGAGCTGCGGATCGTCGTCGATGAACACGCTGTCGAAGTCCGGCACGCGCGCCTCGGCCAATACCGCCAATGCCAGGTCGCACAGATGACATTCGTCGCGTTGGTACAGGATCAGGGCGCTCATGGCTTCACTCGCTGCGCAGGTCGGCGGCACGCCGCGCCGGCGACCGCGACGGGTGGCGGGAACACGAACTGCGCGAGGCGTTCGAACATCGGCAGGCGGGATCAATAGAATAGCCGGCCACTTTCGGGAAACAGTCATGGCCGTCAGCGTGTTCGACCTGTTCAAGATCGGTATCGGGCCGTCGTCGTCGCACACGGTCGGGCCGATGCGCGCGGCCGCGCGCTTCTGCTCGCGCTGGCTCGACGAATCGGGTCGGCTCGGCGAGGTGCAGCGCATTCGCGTCGAACTGTTCGGCTCGCTGGCACTGACCGGCCGTGGACACGGCACCGACAAGGCGGTGCTGCTCGGCCTCGAAGGCGAATGGCCGGACCAGGTCGATCCGGACCGGATTCCGGACGCGCTGGCGCGGATCCGTGGCGAGCAGTCGATCCGGCTGCTCGGCCGCCATCCGATCGGCTTCGACGAGAAGCGCGACCTGCTGTTCAACAAGCGCCAGAAGCTGCCGTACCACAGCAACGGCATGCGCTTCAGCGCATTCGATGGCGACGATCGACTGCTCGCGACTCGCGACTACTACTCGGTCGGCGGCGGATTCGTCGTCAATCAGGACGAAGCAGCCGAGGACCGCATCGTCGCCGACACGACCGCGGTCGCGCATCCGTTCTCGTCCGGCAACGAACTGCTCGAACGCAGCCGCGAATCGGGCAAGTCGATCGCGGCGCTGATGTTCGACAACGAACAGGCCTGGCACAGCGCCGAGCAGATCCGCGCCGGCCTGACGCAGATCTGGCAGGCGATGCAGGACTGCGTCACGCGCGGCGTGCGCAGCGAAGGCACGCTGCCGGGCGGCCTGCACGTCGCGCGGCGGGCGCCGTCGCTGGCGGCCGAACTCGGCCGGCGACCGGAAGCGGCGTTGAAGGATCCGCTGACCGTGCTCGACTGGGTCAACCTGTACGCGCTGGCGGTCAACGAGGAAAACGCCGCCGGCGGCCGCGTCGTCACCGCGCCGACCAATGGCGCCGCCGGCATCGTCCCGGCCGTACTGCATTACTACGATCGCTTCTGCCCCGGCGCCAGCGAACAGGGCGTGTTCGACTTCCTGCTCACCGCCGGCGCGATCGGCATCCTGTACAAGGAAAATGCGTCGATTTCCGGCGCCGAAGTCGGCTGCCAGGGCGAGGTCGGCGTCGCCTGCTCGATGGCGGCGGCGGGCCTGACCGCTGCGCTCGGCGGCAGCGCCGCACAGATCGAGAATGCCGCCGAGATCGGCATGGAACACAACCTCGGCCTGACCTGCGATCCGATCGGCGGACTGGTGCAGATCCCGTGCATCGAACGCAACGCGATGGGCGCGGTCAAGGCGATCAATGCGTCACGAATGGCGCTGCGCGGCAGCGGCGAACATTTCGTCAGCCTCGACAAGGTCATCAGGACGATGCGCGACACCGGCCGCGACATGCGCGACAAGTACAAGGAAACCTCGCGCGGCGGCCTGGCGGTCAACGTGATCGAGTGCTGAGCCGCCGACGCGATCGCGCTCACTGCCGAGAGCGGGCAACTGCGACCGCGCGCCGTCGAATTCGTGCGTGCCGATGCGGCTGTGTGTCGGCCGCAGCAGCAGCCAGCGCGGCAAGGACCGGGCGACCGCGGCGGTCGCCCGGGGTCGGCCGATCAGGCCTTGGCAGCGGCGATCTTGTGGGCCGCTTCGGCCATCTCGCGCAGCTTCCTGACATCGGCTTCGTCGGCGCCGCCGTTGTTCTCGCCGACGCGGTTCAGCAGCAGCGTGCCTTCGTCGTTCCAGCCCACCAGCGTCAGCTTGCCGCCCTGCTCGCGGGCGATCACCCACGGCTTGCCATCACGGAACGCGTAGCGGAACGATCCGGTGCCGGCGTCACCGAAATCGATCACTTCGCGGACGAAGCGCACGCCGCTGGCATCGGCGAACGCGTCCCAGCCGACCGTGACATTGTTCTCGATGCGCTGGCCGGTCAGCCGACGCATGCCGCCGATCGAGCCTTCGAGACGTTCGAACTCGCCTTTCAGCACATCGGCCGGCGCCATGTCCGGCGCCGCGACCGGGCCGCCACGGCTCAGTTCGAGCGGAATCTTCGCGGTGGCCGGCGCACCGCCCTGGGTCAGCACCGGCATCGGTGCCGGCGTCGAGTACATGACGAATTCGTCGGCGGTCAGCGTCGCCTCGAGCACGTAACGGCCTTCCTCGTTGATCTTTGCGCTGTCGAACGGCAGTGCGTAGTCGGCCGGCAGGCTGGTCGGTGCAGGTTCGCGACGCTCGGCGACCACCGGCGGCACGATCGACGGATCGGTCATGTCGAGCAGCCGCAGGTGCAACTGCAGGCCCTTCGGCAGGTCGTTGAGACCGGCGATGTTGAGCTTGCCGCGCAGCGCGGTCGCATCAGCCGGCACCGGCGGCGGACCGGCCGGAACCTGCGCCTTCGGCGGCGGCGGCGGCGGTGCGGCGTTGTTGCAGGCCGACAGTGAAACGGCGACAGCGAGGGCAAGGATCAACGGGGCGCGCATCGGCAGCTCCTTAACGAAAAACGAAGAATCAACAGGAGGACCGCAACGATCAACGCGGGCGGACCGAGCCCTGCAGTGTAGCAGCCCGGTTCCGGCCGAGCGACGTAACCGGACATCGGTCGATCGGCGTTGCGGCTCCGTTCAGCGCTCGATCCGGTAGTTCAACGCCGCGCGGCTTTCGTCCCCGGTTTCGAGCTGGAATTCGAATCGCTCGCGGATCAGGTAGCTCAGGCTCAGCACCTGACCGCGGCCGAACAGCGAGATGCCGTAGCTGATCTGCAGCCGAGGCGACAGGTATTTGCCGACCGTGAATGCGGTGCCGCCGAGCGCATCGGAACTGGCCAGCTCGAACGTGTCGAAACCGAGCCGCGCACCCAGGCGCGCCGCGAGCAGGTTGCCGCCGACCGCGAGTGCGGCGTCGGTGAGCTGTTCGCTGTCGGTATCGCCGGCGCTGCTGAGCGGGCGACCGAACATCAGCAGCGACAGCGCTTCGCCCTGGTCGAGCATGGTGTCGCCTTCGGACCAGACGCTCAGCGACGGATCGCGCGCGCGTCCGCGGATGTCGAGTCCGACCCGTTGCCCGCGCACGTCGCGCTTGACCCGCAGGTCGAGCGCCGGATCGTCAATCGGCGTGCCGGCGTAGACCAGTTGACCGCGCTCGATCACGAGGTCCTGGCCGTAGGCGGTGTAGTCACCGCGCACCGCCAGCGTGCCGCGCGCAGTGGTCGGGCGACCCGGCCGCTCGCGTACGCGCAGCGTGCCGGACAGACCGCCGTCGAAGCCGAAGCCGGCGACGTCGACGGCGTCGCCGAGCACGACGCGGACGTCGGCATCGATCGGCAGCGGCCGGTCCTGCTCGCGCTCCGGATCCGGATCGAGCACGACGACGTCGTCCGACACCGGCTCTGTGCGTTCGAGCCGCTCCAGCGCAAGCCGTGCGGTCGGCACGCCGAGCGACCCGCGCAGGCGCAACAGCTCGCCGTCGTACTGCGCCTGCAGATCCGGCGAGGCGACCGCACGCACCAGCGGCGTGTCGACCAGCAGCACGTCCTGCCCGCTGATCGCGATATCGAGGCGCGGCTTGTCTTCCATCTGCAGCGTACCGGCGAACTGCAGCGGCTGGCCGTCGCTGCTGGCGCGGCCGTCGATCCGCAACGAGCGCAGGTCGCCACGCAATGCCAGCGACGCATCGGCCAGCGCAATGCCGAGCGCAGGAATCTCGGCAGCGAACTCGCGCAATTCGATGTCGCCCGAAACATCCGGCTCGGCGTAGGTTCCGCCGAGCCGCAGCTCGGCCTGCAGCCGACCGCGCGGCGACACGACGGTATCGGGCAGCAGGCTCAGCAGGCGCACTTCCGGCAAGGCCAGGTCGATCCGGCCCGCCAGCGACTGCTGCGGATCGAGCGGCGAGCCACCGGCCACGCTCGCCTGCAACCGGCCTTCGCCATCGATTGCGGCCGCCACGTCGAGCTGGAGCCGGCCCTCCTGCAGCCGGCCGTCGATCCGCAGGTCCTGCCATTCGATCAGCCGCTGCTCGGGTTCGGCCAGCCAGTGCACGGCGCCGGCTGGCGAGCGCAGGTCGATGATCGCCCGCTCCGGCACGCCATCAACCAGCACCGCATCGAGCTGGCCGCTGATGCGTCCTTCGAGCCGCAACCGGGTGTCGCCGGCCGGCAGCCACGGGTCCAGCAGGCTGAGCGGCAGTTGCTCGAGTTCGAGTTCGACCTGTTGCCGCCCGTCCTGCTGGCGGATCGCGAAACAGGCACTTCCCTGCGGCGTGCTGAGACAGTTCCGTCCGAGCTCGAGCCCGCCCGGGCCGATCCGGATCTGCGCCGGCTGCTGCAGCGTCAGCCGTGGCACGTCCGGCGCGGTCAGTTCGAGATCGCGCAGCTCGCCGACCCAGTCGTCGCCGTCACGCCGGCCATGCCAGCGACCGGACAGCGCGACCCGCGGCCCGGCCAGCTCGATCGCTGCCACCAGTCCGTCGAAACCGCCTTCGATGTCGAGTTCGAGGCGGTCGAGCGGCTCGTCGCGCAACTGCAGGTCGCGCGCCGAAAGCTGCAGCCGACCGCCGTCGCGCAATGACAGCGGCGCGTCCAGTTCCAGTTCGAGTTGGCCGGCGTGATCGCCTTTCCAGTCGATGTCGCTGCCGCGCAGGCGGCCGGCGATCCGCGCATCGGCACCGCTGCCGCGCAGCCGCAAGCTGCCGCGCAGCCGACCCTGCGCGGACGGCAGCAGGTCGGCCAGATCGAGTGGTTCCAGCGTGATTTCGAGATCGCGGGCGGCGCCCGGCTCGCCCTGCACGCGCAACCGGCTGTCGCCGAAGCGGGCCTGCAGGTCGGCGCTGCCGCGGCCATCCGGCTGCAGGCTGAGCCGGCCTTCGGCCTGCAGCGGACGGTCACGCAGCCGACCGCGCATCGATTCGACCAGCAGCTCCAGCGCGACCCCCTCGTCGCCGATCCGCCCCTCGCTGACGATCCGTCCGGCCAGCCGACCGGACAAGGCGTCGGCGATCACGCCGGGATCGAAGTCCTGCAGTTCGGCATCGATGTTCCAGGCCGGTTCCGGCTGCCAGTGCACGGTGCCGCGGCCGACCAGCCGTCCGTGCGCCTGCACCAGCTCGATCTGCTCGATCTGCAGCCGGTCGTCCAGCAATTGCGCCTGCAACTGCAGGTCCGCCTGCAGGTCGAGCCGGGCCAGTTGGCCATCGAACTGCAGCAGCAGCCGGTCGATCGGGCCGTCGAGTCGCAACCGGCCGCCGAGCCGGGCCGGCTCGCCCTCGCCGAGCGGCAACGGCAGCGCATCGAGCGCGGCGTCGAGTTCGAAGCGCGGCGTGTCGGCGAGCAGGATCCGTCCGCGCAGGTCGAGCGTGCCGCCGTCGGCAAGCGCCAGCCGCAGCGGATCGAATCGCAGTTCGCCGTCGTCGGCGAACCGCAGCGTCGACGGCTCGATCAGCAGTTGCCGTCCATCACGCGCGATCGTGCCCTGCAGCACCGCCGTGCGGTGGTCGCCGTGCGCCTGCAGGTGCAGGTCGAGCGGCAGGTTCGGTTCGGCGGCGGCATCCGGCGGCCACCAGCGGTCCGGATCGAACTGCTGCAGTGCGATGTCGAGCCGCCAGTCGAGCGCGTCCGACAGTTCGAGCCGCAGTTCGCCGCTGCCCGGCACATCGAGCAGCGCACGCAGGCGACCGTCGGTGGTGGTGGTGGTCAGCGTCAGCGGTTGCGCGGCACCACGCGGCAGGAAGCGCGCGCGCAACTCGGCACCGATCCGGCCGTCGAGCCGCAGCGTACCGTCGGCGAGCAATTCGCCTGGCTCGCCGTCGATGCGCAGCCGATCGATCTGCAGCGGCCCGCCGCGCGACCACTGCGCGGCCGCATCGACTTCTGCCAGCGCCAGGATCGTTTCGCCGTCACGGACGATCCGCAGCTCGCGCAACGTCGCCTGCTGCAGCTCGATCGACAGCGGCAACTGCAGCTCCGGCCACGGCAGTCGCTGCGGCCACTGGAACGGTTCCGGGCGCTCGGCGTCCGCCACCGGCAACTGCAGCTCGATGCCGGCCGCGTCGAGCCGCTCGATGACCAGCCGTCGACCGAGCAGCCCGCGGCGCTGCCAGGCGACGGTCAGCCGTTCGATCCGCAGCCGGCGGCCGTCGTCGAACCGATAGTCGATGTCGTGCAGCGTCAACGGGCCGGCCAGCGTGCCCTCGGCGGCGCCGGTCGACCACTGCTGCGGACCGAGCGTCGAACGCAACCGCTGCAGCGCGAAATCGCGTCCGCTGTCGGTGTGGAACAGCCACACCCAGCCGAGCAGCAGCACCAGCAGCAGGCCGCCGACGCTCCATCCGGCGATCCGCCAGCCGCGGCTCACAACTGCGGCCCGGCGGTCAGGTGCAGCCGGATCATGCGGTCCGGGCTGTCCAGCCCGTGCGCGACGTCAACCCGCACCGGACCGATCGGCGAGCGCCAGCGCAGGCCGACGCCGACCCCGACCGCCGGATCGAAGTCGGTGCCCGAGAATGCATTGCCGGCGTCGACGAACACCGCGCCGCCCCAGCGCTCGTTGAACATCCGCTCGAACTCGATGCTGGCGACGGCCAGGTTGCGGCCGCCGATCACGTCGCCGCGCGTGTTGCGCGGCCCCAGCTCCTGGTAACCGTAGCCACGCACGCTGCGGTCACCGCCGGTGTAGAAGCGCAGCGACGGCGGCAACGCTTCCAGCCGGTCGCCGAAGGTGCGCCCGAGCTGTCCGACCAGCAGCAGTCGCTGCCGGTCGCCCAGTCCGAACACGGTGCGCAGCTCGCCCCAGGCCTGCACGAAATCGACGTCGGAACCGATCGCGGTCGAGCCGGCGCGCAGGTGGGCGGCGATGCTGTAGCCGCTGCGCGGATACAGCGGCTCGTCGAGCCGTTTGCGCTCGTAGTGCAGGGCCGGATAGACCAGCGTCGAATAGCGCCGCTCGTCGACTTCGCGATCGACATAGCGTTCGCGGTCGACGTGCCATTCGGCCATCCACTTGTCGCCACGCCATTCGGTGCTGCGGCTGACCAGCAGGCCGACCACGTCGCTGTCGACCGAGGTCGATTGCTTCTGCTCGCCGAGCACGCCGATCGCCCACCAGCCCGGCAGCCGTTCGAAGGCCGGGATCCGGTACTGCGCGGCCAGCATCGAACGGCGCTGGCCGAGAATCGCCTCGCTGGTCCACTTGTGCCCGCGGCGGTTGAGCCAGCGGCGGTCGAAGCCGAAGCGCAGGCCGAGCCCGCTGTCGGTGCCGTAGCTGACACCGGCACGGTAGATGCTGCGCCTGGCCGGTTGCAGCGACAGCTCGATCGGCACCAGCGGCGGCTCGCCGCTCGCTTCGCCCGGCAGCGGCTGCACGTCGATGACCGAGAAATAGTCGAGTTCGGCCAGTCGCGCATGCATCCGCAGCAGATCGGCCTGATCGAACGGTGCGCCGGCGACGACATTCTCGCGTGCGCGGTTGCGCAGCAGCGCCTCGTCGACCTGGCTGCCGCTGATCCGCAGTTCGCCGAAGTGCGCGCGCGGGCCGCTGTCCCAGTCGAGCAGGATGTCGGCAGCATGCTCAGCCCGCGTGACCTCGACCCGCGCGCGGTTCAGCTCGGCATCGAAGTAGCCGCGCGCCAGCAGACCACGCTGGATCGCCCGCTTGCTGTCCTCGTACACCGCATGCCGGAACACCGCACCGAGCGCCGGCTCGAACTCGCCGCGCAGCTTGCCGATTACCGGATCGTCGCCGGCGGCACCGCTTATCACGATCTGCTGCCGGCGCACCCGCACCGGATCGCCGGCATCGATCCGCACCGTGACGTCGACCGTTTCGCCGCGCCGTGTGACTTCGCTTTCGACCTCGGCGTCGTAGATGCCGAACGGCTCCAGCGCAGCGCGCGCCTCGATCGGCAGCCGCTTCAGCAGATACTCGAGCCGCGCCTCCGACAGTGGTCGATCGCGCGCCTCCTGCGCGATCGACAGCGACAGCCGGACGTTGTCGCGCAGCGCCTCGTCGACGCCGCCAATGCGGATCTCGCCGAGCTGCGCGGCAGCGGCCGGCGCAGCCAGCAGCCACAGCAGCAACGCGCCGCATCGGCGCGGAAAGGAAGCAGGCGCAAGCATGCCTGCGAGCTTAACCGCCGGCCGGCGGCGGCTCGTGAACGGGCCGCAAAGACAGCGCCGGCGCGAGCGGGCCGTTCATCCAGGCGATCGTTTCCGGCTGTGCCGTCACCGCGTGTCGCGGCGGATCCGGGCACCGTCGCTGCGGTGCGGTCGGCGCGATTCGCGCGGCGGGCGTGCCGCTCGGCGGCTCGCGGCTACGACTCGCAAGCAGTCGGACAACAGCGCCGCCGCCGGCCTCGAACGGGAGTCGAGCGCCGGCGCTACCGTGCCGTCACGCGGCGCCGGACAACTGCGAGATGTCGGCCACCGCGAGGAACCGGTCCGCCACCTGCTTCAGCAGCGCCAGCCGGTTGCCTCGCACCGCAGCGTCCTCGGCCATCACCATGACCTGGTCGAAGAACGCATCGACCGGCGCGCGCAGCCAGGCCAGCCGGCGCAGCACCGCGACGTAGTCATTGGCGGCGATCGCGGCGTCGGTCTCGCGGATCGCGGCATGCACCGATTCGGCCAGCGCGCGTTCGGCCGGCTCGACCAGCAGCGCGTCGTCGACCGCGTCCGGCACGCTCTGTTCGGCCTTGCGCAGGATGTTGCGGATGCGCTTGTTGGCGGCGGCCAGCGCCTCGGCTTCCGGCAGCGCAGCAAACTCGACCAACGCCCGCAGCCGACGATCGAAGTCGAGCAGCGAAGCCGGTTGCACGACCGCGACCGCCTCGAACTGCTGCGGCGCGACGCCGCGTTCGGCGTAGTAGCCGCGCAGGCGGTCGAGCACGAAGTCGTAGATCTCGTTCGCCACGGCACCGTCGTTTGCCATGAGTCCGCCGCTGCCCTGCACAGCGGCGACTGCAACCCCAGCGGCCTCGGCGTCAGCCGTTGCCTTGCCGAGCTTTCGCGCCTCGGCACCCATCATTGCGAACGTTGCCTGGCTGACTGCTTGCTCGAGTGCTGCGCGGAGATCGAGCTCGATCTCTCCTTCAATCAGCGTCCGCGCCAGCCCCAGCGCATTGCGCCGCAGCGCGAACGGATCCTTGTTGCCGGACGGCCGCAAACCCGCGGCGAAACCGCCGGCCAGCGTGTCGAGCCGCTCGGCCGCCGCCAGCACGCGACCGAGCTGCGACGGCGCGATCGCGTCACCGGCAAAGCGCGGCTGGTAGACCTCGTCGAGCGCATTGGCGATCACTTCCGGCTCGCCGGCAGCCGCGGCGTAGTAGCGCCCGGCGATGCCCTGCAGCTCGGGGAACTCGTTGACCATCCGCGACTGCAGGTCGGCCTTGCACAGCATCGCCGCGCGGCGCGCCTCATCGACCGGCACCTGGCAGGCCGGCGCGATCACCTCGGCCAGTCGCGCGATCCGCTGCACCTTGTCGGCGTAGCTGCCGAGCTTCTGCTGGTACGTAACGGTGGTCAGGCCTTCGTTCATCGAGGCCAGCCCCTGCTTGACGTCCTCGTCGAAGAAGAACCGGGCGTCGGCGAAGCGCGGCCGGATCACCCGCTCGTAGCCCTTGCGGACTTCGGCGCTGTCGCGGCTGGCGATGTTGGCGATGCCGATGAAGCGTTCGGTCAGCCGGCCCTGCGCGTCGAGCAGCGGGAAGAATTTCTGGTTGGTTTCCATCGTCGAGATCAGTGCTTCCTGCGGTACGCGCAGGAACTCCGGCTCGAAGCTGCAGACGATCGCGTGCGGCCACTCGGTCAGGCCGTTGACCTCCTCGAGGATGCCGTCGTCGATCCGCGGCGTCGCGCCGGTCTCGGCCGCGACCCGGGCGATCTCGTCGCGGATCCGCTGCCGGCGCTGGTCCGGATCGACCAGCACGTGCGCCTCGCGCAGCGCGTCGACGTAGCGGTCGGCGTGCGGGATCGACACTTCGCTGTCGTGATGGAAGCGATGGCCGCGGCTGGTCCGGTCGCTGCGGCAACCGAACACTCCGGCGTCGATCACGTCGGCACCGTGCAACGCGAGCAGCCAGTGCACCGGCCGCGCGAACGCGTGATCGTGATCGCCCCAGCGCATCGGCTTCGGGATCGGCATCGCGCGGATCGCCTCGGCGAGCAGGTCCGGCACCAGCGCGGCGGTGCGCGCACCGGCCGTCACCCGGCGCACGACGAAGCGCTCGCCCTTCGCATCGGTGGTCCGGTCGAGCTGTTCGACCGCGACGCCGTTCTTCTGCGCGAAGCCGCGCAGCGCCGGAGTCGGCGCACCGTCCGCATCGAGGCCGATGTTGAGGTATGGGCCGAACACTTCCGAATGCTGCTCGGGCTGCTCGGCGGCGACCTCGGCGACATGCACGGCGAGCCGTCGCGGCGTGTACAGCAACGTCGCCGCACCGTGCGCGACACCGCGCCGATCGAGCCCGGCGACGATGCCGTCGGCGAACGCGCGGGCGAGTTCAGGCAGGGCCTTGACCGGCAGTTCTTCGGTGCCGAGTTCGATCAGGAGCGGAGCGGTGGCAGACATGGTCGGTTTGCTCTGGTCTGTTCTTGAAGCCCCTCTCCCTCCGGGGGAGGGGTTGGGGTGAGGGTACGGGCGGAGCGCGTCGAGTGGAGCAGGCGTACGAACCGTGCAATCGGCGGTGATGATGTGATGGCGGCAATTCGACCCGCTGTCGGCGGCCGCACCCTCACCCCCGGCCCCTCTCCCGGCGGGAGAGGGGAGCGGAGCGGACGTCTATGCGGCCGCGGCGCTTTGCTTCAATCCCGGAAAGCCGAGCTTCTCGCGCTGCGCGTAGTACGCCTCGGCGACGCTGCGACTGAGATTGCGCACGCGCAGGATGTAGCGCTGCCGTTCGGTGACCGAGATCGCGCGTCGGGCATCGAGCAGGTTGAAGCTGTGCGAGGCCTTGCAGACCTGGTCGTAGGCCGGCAGCGGCAGACCGAGTTCGACCAGTTTCAGCGCTTCCTTCTCGCACGCATCGAACCGATGGAACAGTTCGGCGACGTCGGCGTGCTCGAAGTTGTAGGCGCTCTGCTCGCGCTCGTTCTGCAGGAACACGTCGCCGTAGGTCACCACGCCCTGCGGGCCGACCGTCCAGACCAGGTCGTAGACGTTGTCGCAGTTCTGCAGGTACATGCACAGCCGTTCCAGACCGTAGGTGATCTCGCCGGTGACCGGGCGGCACTCGAGACCGCCGGCCTGCTGGAAGTAGGTGAACTGGGTCACTTCCATGCCGTTCAGCCAGACCTCCCAGCCGAGCCCCCAGGCGCCGAGCGTCGGCGATTCCCAGTTGTCCTCGACCAGCCGCAGGTCGTGCACCAGCGGATCGATGCCGAGCGCGCGCAGGCTGCCGAAGTAGCGCTCGACGATGTCGTCCGGGTTCGGCTTCATGACGACCTGGAACTGGTAGTAGTGCTGCAACCGGTTCGGGTTCTCGCCGTAGCGGCCGTCGGTCGGACGGCGTGACGGCTGCACGTAGGCGGCGTTCCACGGCTCCGGGCCGAGCGCGCGCAGGAAGGTCGCCGGGTGGAACGTGCCGGCACCGACCTCGAGGTCGAGCGGCTGGATCAGCACGCAGCCCTGCTCGGCCCAGTAGGCAGACAGGGTCTGGATCAGCTCCTGGAAGGTGGGCGCGGACATGGCTCGGTCACGGCGGAAAAGCCCGAGAGTATAGCCGCCGGTCGCCGTGAGGGCGCGCCAGCGCAGAACATCCGCAGGTGCGTCAGGCGCGGCCGCGCCGCAAGCGCACTTGCCGGCGACGTTGTCGCCCCTCCCCGGAGCTCGGGCGCTGGCACGACGGGGGCGATCGACCGCCCCCGTCAGCACCGCGCCATCGGCGTCGACTAAGGCGCCGACGAAACGGCCGTCCCCGCGCCCTCGAATTTGCCGACAAAGATGAATGCGGATGACACAGGATCGATCAGATAACCGCGCGGCTGGAAGACCGCCCCCTGGACGCCGTCCGGCAGTTCTCCCTGGGCACGGAAATCGACGTAGGCCGCATCGGGATCGAGCGTGGCGTCGACGATGATCTCGGCCGCCTCGTCGAGCCCCAGGTCGACCCGCGTATCGACCGCACCGGTCCCCGAGGCCGGCGTGCAACTGCCGACCGGAACGCTGCAGGTCCAGCTCACCGCGCTCAGTTGCGCAGGAATCGCGGCCCGAACCCGCGCGCCATCGAGCGGCAGGCTGCCGAGGTTGGCCGCCTCAATGCGGTAGCGGATCGACGCGCTGCTTGCGGCCGCCTTGGCGCGCCCGGCGCTCGTCGACGCCCGGCTCGCATCGACACCCAACAATGACGTCTCCCCGACGACGACAGTCAGGTAGCTTCGTGACTCTAATCCGCAGCGCGTTTCGTAATCCGTGATACCCGCCGACTCGCACGTCGATCCGGCCCCGTCGTCCTCCGGCATGACATGGACGGTCAGCGATCCGCCGGCACAACCGAATCCACCGCACGAGATCCCTCCGTATACGAAGGACAGCGTGCCCCCGGCGACCGCCATGTCGCTGATCTCCGGATAGTCGTCGAGAAACGGGTACGGGGTGTAGTCGAAAAGCCGATGCTGCACCGTTTGACCGATCTCGCTCGGGCTTCCGGGGTCCTCCGCCACGACGAAGCCCGGCACCGTGTAGCCGCCCAGCGCCGCGCCCGAGGGCAGCCGCACCGTCTTGGTCGAATAGGTCGCGGTGGGCGGCCGGTTGCCGCTGAAGGTCACCGGAACGGAAACGCTGGCCGTCTCGGCGCCCGCCGGTCCAGTGACCGACGCCGTGTACGTGACGGTGGCGGTCACATCCGACTCCGGCTGTTGGGTCAGCACGACATCGGCGCCGATCGTGAATTCGCCGGCCTCGGCCGCATGCGGAGCGACGAACACCGAGACCCTGGAGTCGTCTGCGGAGGCCGTGACCTGGGCGAGTGGCGCCGGCGAACGGATACGAAGGCGGTGATCGGCGCCGAGAAAGTGGAGGGAGTAAAAATTGTGGCTGACCGAAAACGTCGCCCGCGGTTCGCCGACGAACTCGATCGCCAGCGGCTCGCTGACGATCTGGAAACTGCGCGCCACCGCGGCGGCGGCAAGATAGTTGGCACTGCCGGTCTGGCTCGCCTCGACCGTGCACGTGCCGTAGTCGAGCAGCGTCAGCGTGGCGCCGTTGTTGCCGCTGGTCGTGCAGGTGGCCGTGGTCGTCGAGGCAAACAACACCGGGTTACCGGAGCCGCCACCGGTCGCCGACAGCGTGAGCGGCGACTGCGTCAGCAGCCGATCGGCCAGTGCCGCGAACTGGATTACCTGCGTGCCCTGGCCGACCGTGAAGTCCTGGGTGACCTCCGCGGCGGCAATGAACGCGGCGTTGCCGGCCTGGTTGGCGGCGACCGTGCAGGTGCCGACACCCTCGCCCGTCACCGTGCTGCCGCTCACCGAACAGACCGCCGGCGTGGTCGAGCTGAACGTGACCGGGTTGCCGGAGGCACCGCCAGTGGCCTGCAGGCTGCCGGTGCCGCCGACGACGACCGTCGGCGCGCTACCGAACACGATCGCCTGCGGCGCCTGCGGTACGACCGCGTTGCTTGCGATCGACGCCGGCCCGGTCAGGCCGTTGCTGGCGGTCACCGTGAACGTGTAGCTGGTGCCGTTGGCGAGGCCCGTGACCGTGCACGGCGATGCGCTGCAGTCGCCGGTGAACGCACCCGGGGCGCTGGTCGCCTGGTAGCCGGTGACCGTCGCACCACCATCGCTGGCCGGTGCGTCGAAGCTGATCGTGGCCTGGCTGTTGCCGGCCACCGCGCTGATGTTGGTCGGCGCGCCCGGGGCACCGAACGCGGTCGAGACGAAATCGGCCGTGACGCCGCCGATCGTCAGCGTCGTGGTCGCGGTGGCGCCCGCGGTGGCCGCGGCGCGATGGCGCACGCGCACGCTGTCGCCGTTGCGCACCGCTGCGGCGAGCGAGGTCCACTTGCTGCCGCCATCGGTTGACAGCGCCGACTCGGCGGCGCCGGTCACGCTCATGCTCGCCACGGCGCCGCTACCGAGTCCGGTCACGGTGATGTCGGCCGACCCCACGAGCTGCGCCGCCCCCGCCTGCTTGGCCGGCAGCGAGAATGCATCCGGCACGGTGTCGGCACCCGGCGCGTGGGCGCCGAGGAAGTGGCCGCCGCGCACCAGCCGCACCGCCAGCGACTGGTTCTTGAACAGCGTGTTGTGCGCCGTGGAATCGTTGTACTGGTAGGCGAGCGCGCTATCCAGCGAGGTCGGCCGCGGATCGTTGGTCGACGACCAGTAGGTGTCGGTCGCCGCGGTACCGGCAAACTCGGCGGAGAGCGGCACGGTCGGGAACGTCACCGGAGTGTAGTCGCGGATCGACGCCAGTTCGATGATCGTCGGCAGGCGCCAGTCGTCATGGCCGGCGAACGACTCGCCGGCAGCGGCGACCAGCGCGCCGGACCAGTCGAGCGTGCCGAGCGTGCCGGTCGCGCAACCGCTGCCGGACAGGCCCTGCGGGCACTGTTTCCACATCAGACCGGTCTCGGCGTCGGTGACCACGACCTCGCCGGCCGTGCCGGGTTCGGACGTCGAGAAGCGTGGCGTCACCGCCGCAGGCGCCGCGCGGACGAGGCGGACGTAGTGCGCCGAATCGAGCGAGGACACCGTGGTCCAGCCGAAATCGAAGTCGGCGACCCAGGCCGTCGTCGCGCCGGTGTCGGCGAGGTCGCCGGACCAGAAATGAAACTGGTTCACACCGTCGTTGGCCTGGTCGGGAAACCAGGTCTGGTCGATCAGGTTGGCAGTGCTGCCGGGATCGGCATAGGCGAGCAGGCTCTCGAGCTGGGCCGGGGTCGGCAACGTCCAGTCACTGGCGCCGCACAGGCCGGCGGCATTGATCGCCTGCACCAGCTGATCGGTGTTGCACGGCGTGGACTCGCTTTCGCAGGTGTCCTCGTCCATGAACGGGCTGTTGGAACCGAACGCATAGCGGTGGTCCTGGTCACCCACGCCGCCATCGTTGTTGCGCAACTGCCAGATCAGCCCGGTGACATTGTCACGGGTGCAGGCCCAGTCGGTCGCGCCGCTGCCGCGCACGGCGGTGTCCGGCAGCACGCTGCCGTCGTTGCCGATCTTGCTGTAGTCGCGACCGGCAACGCTGCTGCCGCCGATCTTCACCTGCGCGCCGACCGCATCGGCCGCCGCGGCGCCGAGCGAACAGTCCTGGCCTTCGAAGCCGGTCGATTCCGGTGCAGGCGTGCCGCTCGCGACGGTGCCGGTGGAGGTCGACGAAACGTCGAAGCAGGCGACCTGCCCGGTGTCGTTGAGCGTGCCGGCGATGGCGGCGTGCGAACACGCCCAGGCCACCGCGGCCAGTGCGGCGAAGCGAACGAAATGCGACATGACGATCCCCAGGTTACGCGGCAGGCAGTACCGGCCTCCCGTTCCGGGCGGCACCGTCCAGCCGCAACATTACCTGCCGGGCCTGGTCGCGTAAATCGCGCTCGCCCGGCAGGGGTGTGCACGGGCTACCATCGCGGCAATGGAGCCGATCCCGCTGCCCCCCCGCCCACCGCGGCTGCGCCTGCCGCCCGGCCGGTTGACGGTCGACCGACTGTTGCCGCTGCTGGTCGAGGACGGCTGGCTGGCGACCGCCGACGCGGCCCGCGCGCGGCTGGCCGCCCGCGAGCATTCGGCCGGCGGCGAAATGCATCCACTGGTGGTGCTGACCGCCCTGAAGCTGCCGAGCGCAACCGAACCCGACCAGCCGCTGGCGCTGGAGCCGCTGACCGAGTGGCTGGCCCGGCTGTGTGGCCGCGACTACCTGCGGATCGACCCGACCAAGGTCGATCTGGCCGGGACGACCGCACTCGTGTCCCACGCCTACGCCCGTCGGCACCGGATCCTGCCGGTCGCGGTCGACGACCAGCGCGTGGTGTTCGCGACCAGCGAGCCGATGGAAACGCGCTGGATCGAAGACCTGCGGCCGCTGCTGCGGCGCGAGATCGAGGTGGTCGTTGC
Source organism: Lysobacteraceae bacterium (assembly GCA_041687455.1). GTDB lineage: Bacteria > Pseudomonadota > Gammaproteobacteria > Xanthomonadales > Xanthomonadaceae > JAWLBY01. Next base: position 57,418 of record JAWLBY010000008.1, read on the forward strand.
CAACCCGCTCGACCTGCATCGCTACACGATGGAGTTCTACGGCGTCACCCGCTCGGTGCGCGGCGCCCGCGATGCCGGCGGCGATATGGCCGGCATGCCGAGCTTCGAGCAACTGGTCGAACTCGGCCGCACCGGTGAAGTCGGCGCCGACGACCGCCACGTCGTGCACATCGTCGACTGGCTGCTGCAGTACGCCTACGACCAGCGCGCCTCGGACATCCACCTCGAACCGCGCCGCGAGCTCAGCAAGGTGCGGTTCCGGATCGACGGCGTGCTGCACGCCGTGTTCGAGATGCCGACAGCGGTGATGACCGCGGTGATCAGCCGCATCAAGGTGCTCGGCCGGCTCGACCTCGGCGAGCGCCGGCGGCCGCAGGACGGCCGGATCAAGACCCGCTCGCCGGGCGGCCGCGAGGTCGAGATGCGGCTGTCGACGATGCCGACCGCGTTCGGCGAGAAGACCGTGCTGCGCATCTTCGACCCGGACACTGCGTTCCGGCCGATCGAGCAGCTCGGGTTCTCCGAACACGAGGCGGCGGTCTGGAACGACCTGGTCGAGCGGCCGAACGGCATCGTGCTGGTGACCGGGCCGACCGGCTCGGGCAAGACCACCACGCTGTACTCGACGCTGCGCCGGCTGGCGGTGCCGGAGGTCAACGTCTGCACGATCGAGGACCCGATCGAGATGATCGCGCCCGAATTCAACCAGATGCAGGTGCACCAGGCGATCGGGCTCGACTTCGCGGCCGGCGTGCGGACGCTGCTGCGGCAGGACCCGGACATCATCATGGTCGGCGAGATCCGCGACCTCGAAACCGCGCAGATGGCCGTGCAGGCGGCGCTGACCGGCCATCTGGTGCTGTCGACGCTGCACACCAACGACGCCCCGTCGGCACTGACCCGGCTGCTCGATCTCGGCGTGCCGCATTACCTGATCGCCAGCACGCTGAACGGCGTGCTGGCGCAGCGGCTGGTGCGGACGCTGTGCCCGCACTGCCGGCAGCCGGTGCCGCTCGATCCGGCCGACTGGCTGACGCTCGACGTCGCGATCGCGCCGCCGGCCACCGTCGCGGCTGCGCCGGGCTGCCTCGAATGCCGCAACACCGGCTACCGCGGCCGGGTCGGCCTGTACGAATTGCTGTCGCTGTCGCCGAAGCTGCGCGGCATGATCCGCGGCGACCTCGAACTGGCCTCGTTCACCGCCGCCGCGCGCCGCGAGGGCATGCGGCCGCTGCGGGTCGCCGCCGCCGAGAAGGTGGCCGCCGGCCTGACCACGATCGAGGAAGTGCTGACGGTGCTGCCGCCGGTCGAGTAGCACGGCGGGCCGGGGGCGACTTCCCGGGCGGCACCGGACATTCTCGCCGAGCCGCCCGGGAAGTCGCCGCCACCACGCTGCGACTACTGCCGGAACGCTCGGCAGACGCGGATCGAGCGAGTCGCTATCCTTCCGCTCACCCGCTGCAAGGACGACAGCCCGTGGCCCACCGTTCCGTCTCTGCCGATCATGGCTTCCGCTGGCTGATCGAATCGGCGCGGCTGCTGGCAGCCAATCCGGCGCCGTTCCTGGCGATGGGCGCGACCGTCGCGCTGCTCGCGATGCTGCCGCTGCTCGGCGGCCTGCTGCTGTTCGTATTCGGCCCGGCACTGAACGCCGGCATCGTGACCGCGGCCAAGTCACAGGCGGCCGGCCGGCCGGCGCGCTACGAGCACCTGTTCGCCGGCTTCACCACGCCCGGCAAGCTGCCGCGGCTGGTCGCGCTGTGCCTGCCGTGGATCGCGATGCTGATCGCGCTGTTCATGGTGCTGATCCTGCTCGGCGTCGCGCTGGCGGTGTTCGGGGTCGGCGGCGGCGATATCGAGTCGTGGGCAAGCGATGGTCCGCCCGGGCCGGTGCTGGCCATCATGCTGCTGCTGTTGCTGGTCGGCATGCTGGTGCCGTATGCGCTGACCTTCTTCGCGATGCCGCGGGTGATGCTGACCGACACCGCACCGCTGGCGGCGATGCGCGACAGCATCGAGGCCTGCATCACCAACATCGGTGCCTTCATCGTGTTCCTGCTGACGCTGTTCGCGGTCGCGATCGCGTTCGCGCCGCTGCTGGCGCTGCTGCCGTTGCGGCTCGGCGAACTGCTGCTGATGGCGTTCACGGTGCCATGGGTGGCCGGCGCGCTGTGGCTGGCCTACCGCGACGTGTTCCGCGACGACATCACGCAGGAACTGCCACCGGCGCCGCCGAGCATCACCGCCTGAGCCGGCCGCCACGATGACCCACCCGACCGGCCCCGATCACGGACTCGATTTCTGGCGTCGGGAACTCGCCGAACACCAGATGCCGGTGTTCGCACAGACCGCGCGGACGATCGTGCAGCGCACCGCCGAGGACGACAGTTCGGCGCAGGAGCTGTCGCGGCTGATCCTGCAGGACGTGTCGATGACGGCACGCGTGCTGCGGATGGCCAACAGCATCTATTTCAATCCGGGCGGCGGCAAGATCACGACGATCAGCCGGGCGATCGTGCTGCTCGGCTTCGATGTCGTGCGCGACATCTGCCTGTCGATCTCGCTGATCGACACCTTCCTGCGCGGCCCGCATCGCGAGGTCGTGGTCGCCGAGATGGCGCACTGCCTGCACGCGGCAATGCAGGCGCGCGGGCTGGCCAAGCTGTCGCGGCAGCACGATCCGGAAGAAGTGTTCATCGCCGCGCTGCTGTTCCATCTCGGCACGCTGGCGTTCTGGTGCTTCGCCGGCGGCATCGATGACTCGGCCGCGGTGCGGCTGCGCGCGGCGCGCCACGACGGCCGCAGCGAGAGTTCGGCGCAGATCGAGAAGGACGTGCTCGGCTTCCGGCTGCAGCAACTGACCGCCGCGCTGAACAAGGAGTGGAAACTGAGCCCGCTGCTGGCCGCGACGCTCGATCCGGCGGTGCCGCCGACGCTGCGCAGCCGGACGGTCGGCTTCGGCCACGAGATCGCCCGCGCGCTGGCCCGCGCGCCCGGAGCGCCGAAACTCGAGCACCTGCTGGCAGAGGTCGCGCGCAGCCTGCAGGTATCGCCGAACGAGCTGCGCCGCTGCGTCGAACACCATGCGCATGCCGCCGCCGACAGCATCGTCCGGCTCGGCGTGCCGGAAGCGGCACGGCTGATCCCGATCGCGGCGGACGAACACGTCGTCGAACCATCCGCCGTCGAGACCGTGCCGTCGCCGGGCAACGACGGCCAGTTGCAGCTCGAGATCCTGCGCGAGCTGACCCAGCTCATGCTGGAACCGAAGGCCGACGCCAACCTGATGCTCGAAATGGTGCTCGAAGGCATCTACCGCGGGGTCGGCATGGACCGCGCGATCTTCGCGCTGCTGTCGCCGGACCGGCACTGGCTGCGCGCCCGTTCGGTGCTGGCCGCCGACCGCGACGAACTGCAGCAGCGTTTCCAGTTCGCGGTGACCGATCCGTCCGCCAATGCACTGGCGTGGGCACTGCGCGACGGTCAGCCGATGTGGTTCCGCCACCGGCAGGACATCGCCGGACTGCAGCGCGATCCGGAACTGCAGGCGCTGAGCGGCGGCAATTTCTTCCTGATGCCGCTCGCGGTCGCCGGCAAGCCGGTGGGCTGTTTGTACGCCGATCGCGCCGAAAGCGGCCGCCCGCTGACCGAAGAACTGTTCACCCAGTTCAAACTGTTCGGCCAGCAGGCACGAATGGGGCTCGCCTACCTGAAGGCGCATTGAGCCGCCTGGCGGCGGTGTCGCCGCCTCAGCCGCTGCCCGCGCCGGCCGGTTCCGGATGCCGCGCGGCGCGCCACGCCTGCCGCGCCGTGCCGGCGAAGCGTGCGACCCGGTGCAGCACGATCCGCGCCGCCAGCGGCACCTGTTCCCACGGCATCTGATCGAGCAGGTTGCGGGCGGTCAGGCCGAGTTCGATGTCGCCGGTCAGCTTGAGCCGCCGCTGGAAGAACAGCGTGTCGGCATCCTCGAGCCGGCTGGCCAGCAGCAGCAGATCGGTCGCGCTGCCGTGCACGATCGATTCGGCCTGCGCGAGCCCGGCCTCGACCGCGATCCGGCCGGCCTGCGGCACGACCGTCCAGCCAAGCCCGAGATCGCTGACCGCGATGCCGACCCGGCGGCGCTCGAGCGGCTGCAGCAGCCCGGCAGCCAGCGGCGCCGCCAGCGCGCGCCGGAACAGTTCGTCGAGCAGCCGGCACAGCAGCGGATCCGGCACGCGACGCAGCAGCGGTGCCAGCCGCGCCGGCGGCGGCAGCCAGCGCAGCCACGACGGCGCCGCGATTCTCGGCGCGGCGCTGGCGTGCGGTGGGGCGAGCGCGATCAGACTCATCGATGAACTCCGCAACGTCGGGTCGATTCCCTGCAGCCGGCAGGCGTCGTCGATCAGCAGTGCCGCCAGCGCCTGCGCGGTCGGTTCGGCGATTCCGAGCCGTCGCGCCCAGCGCCGCGCCTGCGCCTGCACCCGCGCTTCGCGGGCATCGTCGCGCAGCGGCACGCCGGCCTGCCGCTTGATCGCCGCAGCGCGCGCCACCAGCGCGCGGCGCGCCGCCACCAGCAGCAGCAGCGAACGGTCGACGTGGTCGATCAGCCGGCGCACCGCCAGCAGCGGCGGCGGAGTGGCCGCCTCACGCATTGCCGGCGCGCCCGGCATCGTGGCCGACGATGCTCGGCAGCAGTTCGGATTCGAACACCGCACGGGCCTGATCGAGGTCGAAGTCGGCATGCCTGCGCTTGCGGACGCCGAACTCCGACAGCACGAACTGCCGGTCCGGACGCAGCCCTTCGCGCGCCAGACAGGCGCGCACGCACTGCAGCCGGCAGCCATCCAGCGCGATGATCCGGCGACCGCTGCGGGCGGTCCGGACCAGTCCCGGCACGCCGCCGCCGACGCCGGCGATGCACGACATCTCGGCGATGCCGCGTCGGTCCAGCCACAGCGCCATCTGGTTGGCCATCTGCGCGGCGCTCGAGCAGCCCGAGCAGGCGTAGACCAGTGGCGTGTAATCACGGCGTTCGGCAGGTAAGCCCGGCATCGGTCGGCATCGGTCGGAGGCCGCGCCATTGCAGCGCAGCGAGCACCACCTGCCATTGACATGCGTCAACCCGGCCTTGAGCCGGGCTCGCCCGATGCAGATGCGAACGCGCGGTGCCGGCCGGTGGCTGGATGTCGTCACAGCAGCCGGTGTACGACGTCCTGCACTGCAGCACCGCCTGCGGCGCGGTTGGCGGCTGCGCGCCGGCTGCGTACAGTGACGGCGCCGGCGCGCCGAACGGCCGCGACCCCCTGTCCTGGAGGCTCCATGTTCACCCGACTCGCCAACATCTTCCGCGGCTTCCTCGCGCTGTTCGTCAAGGATCTGGAGCGGCGCAATCCGGAGGCCCTGCTCGAGCTCGAACAGGAGAACCTGCGCAAGCAGATCGCCAGCTACAACCAGGGCCTGGCGACCCACGCCGGGCTGGCCGAACGGCTGATGAGCCAGGTCCGCAAGCTCGAAACCGAGGAGCGCGACCTGCGCGCGAAAACCACCGCGCACCTGCGCGCCGGCAACAAGGCCGCCGCCGCGCAGCATGCGCTGCGGCTGCAGACCGTGCAGCGCGAGCTCGGCGAGAACCGCCAGCAGCTCGGACAGGCCGAGGAGACCTACAAGAACCTGGTCCGTGCCCGGGATGTCGCGGTCAATGCCGCGCGCGCCAAGATCGAGAGCCTGAAGGGCGCGCTGAACGACATGAAGATGAAGAAGGCGATCGCCGACATGAACGAGATGGCGGCCGGCATGGTCGGCGAGATCGGCGGCTCCGGCGACACGCTGAGCCGACTGCACGAGATGGTCGAGGAAGAACGCACCAAGGCCGCCGGTCGTGCCCGCGTCGCCAGGGATTCGCTCGACATGACCGACATCAACGTCAAGGAAGCCGAGATGACCGCGCTGGCCGACCAGGCACTGGCCGACTTCGCCGCCGCCGAAGGCCTGAGCCTCGGCGACGAAACCGCTGCACCGGCGCCGGCCGCGCGCAGCATGGGCGCGACGCCGGAGCGGCAGTCGGGCGGTGAGTCGGCCTGAGCACACCGCCACTGCGGACTCCCTGCAGGAGCCGCTTCAGCGCGACCGTGCCGCCTGTTCATGATGATCTGCTGTCGCGGCTGAAGCCGCTCCTACAGGGAAGCCGACCCGCATGCCGCTCGACGCCGATGCACCGCACTGGGCCCGTGAACTCGCGCAAGCGTACGAAAGCGGCGCGCACGGCCAGTTCGTGCTGCACGGAAACGTATCCGACCGCTTCCCGCTGGCCGGCCGGCTGGTCGGGCTGACCCGCTACCTCGACGCGCAACTGCTGACCGGCTTCGATGTCGTGTTCGTCTACGACGCCGGCAACGGCCTGCAACTGGTCCGCGGCGGCGAGCGCTTCGCGCAGTGGCCTGCGGCGAAGGAACTCGGTCCGTGGCCGCGCGATCCACGCGTCGCGGTCGAGCTGGTCAACCGCTTCGTGCGCTACTGCGCGAACCTGCGCGCACTCGGCCGCGGCGGCGACGAGCACATCGCCTGCATCATCCGCGGCATCGACCAGATCCTGCCCGGCGGTCGCGGCGGCGACTTCGAGATCGCCAGCCTCGCCAGCCTGATTCGCGACTGGGCCTCGGAAACGCCGTTCACCGAGCTTGCCTTCGCGAGCTTCCTGCTCGCCGACAACCTCAACGACCTGCACCCGCAGGTCGCCTACAACCCGCGCGTGACGCGGATCCGGATCCCGCAGCCGGACGTGCCGGAACTGGCCCGCGCGCTGGCGCAACTGCGGCTCGACCATCCGGCCGCCTTCGATCCCGACAGCGGCGACGAGATGATCGCGCAGGCGCTGCACGGCGTCGGCATCAGCGCGCTGCAAAGCATGATCCGGCTGCGCGCACACCAGCAGCGCCGGCTCGAACCACGCGACTGGGTCGCGATCAAGAAGCAACTGGTCGAGGCTGAAGCCGGCGGGCTGATCGAATTCGTCGAGCCGAAGCGGACGCTCGCCGACTACCACGCCCAGGACGCCCTGAAACACTGGCTGCGGCAGGACATCGCGCTGTGGCGCGCGGCCGACCTGCGCGCGTTGCCGATGGGGTATCTGCTGTGCGGCCCGGTCGGCACCGGCAAGACCTACCTGGTCGAATGCCTGGCCGGCGAAGCCGGCGTGCCGGTGGTCAAGCTGAAGAACTTCCGCGACCGCTGGGTCGGCTCGTCGGAAGGCAACCTGGAGAAGATATTCCGGCTGATCCGCGCGCTGGGGCGCTGCATGGTGTTCATCGACGAGGCCGACCAGACGCTCGGCCGCCGCGACGCCGGCAGCTCCGACAGCGGCCTGTCGGGCCGGATCTATTCGATGATCGCGCAGGAGATGAGCCAGTCCGACAACCGCGGCCGGATCATGTGGATCCTCGCCTCGTCGCGGCCGGACCTGATCGAGGTCGACCTGAAGCGGCCGGGCCGGATCGACGTCAAGATCCCGCTGCTGCCGACCACCACGGTCGCCGAGAGCGCCGACCTGCTGAACGCGCTGCTCGGCCGCTTCGACATCGCGCCCGGCGCCGACGCGCTGCGCACGCTGCCGCTGCCGACGCTGCTGACGCCAGGCGCCGCCGAGGCACTGGCGGTCAAGACCTACCGCCAGGTCCGCACCGCAGGCCAGGCGCCACTCGAAGCGCTGGCCGAATGCCTGCAGGGATACCAGCCGCCGGTGCCGGCCGACGTGCTCGAATTCCAGATGCAGATCGCGATCCGCGAGGCGACCGACATCGATTTCGTGGCACCGGCGTTGCGTCATCTGGCGAAGAGGGAGGGCGGCGCGTGACGGCTGCCACTGTCACCGCCATGTCGGCTTCGTCAGCGACCGGACGGATGCGCATGGCCTTTGCGCACGCGGATGCTCCACTCGCCGTCGCCCCCGCGACGAGCAGGGACACGCGCTGCGAGACGTGGTCGTCGGGTTTTCCCGCACAGCAGCGGGCTCGCGCCGGCACGGCGGTTCCGCTCGGTATCCGATCCGTTCGATGGCACGGGTCCGGCCCCGGCCCTGCGCCGGTCCATCGCGGAACGCAGCGATGAGCGAGCGCCGCCCGAACTACTGGTGGGCCGCGTTCAATGCCCGGCCGCTCGGCATGCCGCTGGCGCCGAACTGGTTCGCGGTCGCCGCATTCGGCCTGCTCGGCGGATTCCTGAATCCCGGCTTCTGGTTGCTCGGCGCCGGGATCGAGCTCGGCTACCTGTACTGGCTGTCGCGCAACCCGCGCTTCCGCCGCGCGATCGATGCGACGCAGGCACGCCGCGATCCCGCCGAGCAGCGCTACCAGGCGTTGTTCGGCCAGCTCGGTGCCGCCCAACAGCAGCGCCAGCAGCGGATCGAGCAGCGGGCTGCCGAAATCATGCAGCAGCTCGCCAGCTCGCCGCTGATGGCGAGCCACGCCGACAGCCTGGAACAACTGGTCTGGCTGCACCTGCGGCTGCTGGTCGCACGAGCGGCGATCGCCCGCGTGGTGCAGACCGCCGAGCAGGAAAGCACGACGCTGGCGGCGCAGGAGCGGCAGATCGAGCAACGGCTGGCCGGCGACGGGCTGTCGCCCGAGCTGCGCCGCAGCCTCGAACAGCAGAAGGCGGTCATCGACGCCCGCCAGGACGCACATGCCAACGCGATCCGGCGCGTCGAGCACGTCGAGGCGGAACTGGCGCGGATCGACCAGCAGGTCGCGCTGATCCGCGAACAGAGCCTGCTGGCGACCGACGAGGAGCACATCGGCCAGTCGCTCGACGCATTGACCGCGTCGTTCAACGAAGCCAATCGCTGGCTGGCCGGCAACCGCGACCTGCTCGGTTCGCTGGAGCTCGACGAATTCCAGAAGCTGCCGAAGCGGGTGCTGCAGCGTGACCAGCGAGTGAGCGAATGAACACACGATCGCTCGTCGGCGGCACGTCGCCCGGCCGCCGGGGCTCCTGTGCGAGCGGCTTCAGCGGCGATCCTTTCCAATCGACGGCGCAGCAATACGGCTGCCGCACCGGCAAGCAGGACAAGCACGGAGAGTAGACAGATGGCACGCAATCGTTCGCTGCACCGCCAGCGCGGCAACGCCGCCGGCAAGTTCATCACGCTGCTGCTGATCGTCGGCCTGATCGCGCTCGGCGGCTGGCTGGTCATGCGCGACATCGGCGGCGAGCCTGCGGGTGACGCTGCCGGCGAACGCCCGGCGGCGGTGGTCGCCGACGGCGATGCCCCCGATCCGATCGAGCCGGTCAGCGGCCTGCCGCAGCTCGATGCCGCGGCGCCGTACCGGCCGAAGGACGGCATCGTCGATGTCGACATCAGCGAGTACGCCGGCTACGCGGGACTGATCGTCGCCAACGGCGGCCTCGAGCCGAATCCGGACTCATTCTTTGCGAAGAACTACGGCTTCCAGGTCCGGCTGACGCTGTCGGAAGAAGAAGGCTGGTCGAAGTTGAACAACGGCCGGGTCGCGGCGTCGGTCACGACCGCCGACACGCTGGCGGTGATCGGCCGCCAGTTCGAGGTCGCGGTGCCGGCACAGATCGGCTTCTCGCGCGGCGCCGACATGGTCGTCGTCGATGCCGGCATCGCCAGCGTCAACCAGTTGAAGGGCAAGGTGCTGGCGTCGTCGCAGTTCAACGAGGCGGAGTTCTTCATCCGCTACCTCGCCTCCGAGGCCGGCGTGCCGGTCCGCGTATTGCGCGATCTCGACGGCCGGGTCGGGCCGCAGGAACTCGGCCTGGTGTTCTACGAGGATGCCTTCGTCGCCTGCGATGCCTACCAGCACGAGCTGGCGCGCGCTGCGCCGCGGCTGAACGGCTGTGTCGGCTGGTCGCCGCGCACCGACGAGGTGGTCGCCGCTTCGAACGGCCGCGCGAAGATCCTGGTCAGCAACCGCAATCTGCTGATCGTCGCCGACATCCTGGTCGTCAACCGCGGCTTCAACGAATCGCATCCGGAGATCGTCAAGGGCCTCGTGCACGGGCTGCTCGAAGGCAACCGGCAGGTCCGCGACGACGCCGAGCCGCATCTGTCGACGGTCGCCCGCGCGCTCGGCTGGGAGGTCGGCGAGACGCGCGACGAATTGCGCAAGGTACATCTGTCCAACCTGCCGGAGAACCTCGCCTTCTTCGAGGGCACGATCGATGCGGCCGGCTCGTTCGCCGGCATCTTCCAGTCGTCGGTACTGGTGTACGGATCGCTGATCCGCAATCCGGCCGATCCGGTGCGGTTCGTCGACCTGGCGCACCTGAAGGCACTGCAGCAGGGCGGCCAGTTCGCCGGCCAGACGATCGCGATCGCACCGATCCGGACCGGCGGAGCGGTGTCGCTGGAAGGCGATCCGCTGCTGTCGAAGGACATCCGTTTCTTCTTCGAGCCGAATTCGGCGACGCTCGATGCCGATGCGAAGGAAAACCTCGACTATCTCGACACCGTGCAGCGCTTCCTGCAGGTCAGCCCCGGCTCGATCGTGCTGCTGCGCGGCCACGTCGACGACGCCCGCGTCGCCGAGTTCCGCCAGCAGGGCGGCGAGCCGCTGGTCCGCTCGATGGCGCTGAAGGCGATGGAGCTGTCGCGGCAACGGGCACAGGCAGTCCGCGACGCACTGCTGGCACGGCATTCGAACATCGATCCGGCGCGGATCGAGCTGGTCGGGCGCGGCTGGGAAGAACCGGCCGGCGCCGACAGCGAGCTGAACCGCCGGGTCGAGGTGCAGTGGTTCACGCTGGAGTGACTTCGTTCGGCGGCCGCCCCGGCCGCGCGACCGGCGGCGGCCACGGAGGCCGCCGCGGGATCGTCGATCAGAGCTCGCAGAAGCAGTGCGAGACGACCCGGACCGGCAGCGGTCCGCTGACCGGACGGGTCAGGAAATCGAGGTCGCGCGTGACCTGCTTCAGTACGCCGGCCGGCAGCAACCGCGACGCCAGCCCGGTCTGCGCGAGCAGACTGCGCGCCTGCGCGGTGTCGGTCAGATCGGCGACGAAGCGCTGAAACGGCGTCAACGGCTTCTCGATGTAGCGGACTTCGTAGTCGCGACCGAGCTCGGCGCGCTCGGCGGCATCGGCGACCGCGTCGCGCAGGCCGCCCAGCGCATCGACCAGCCCGAGTTCGAGCGCCTGCGCGCCACTCCAGACCCGGCCGCGCGCCACTTCGTCGATTTCGGCCTGCTCGCGCCCGCGCGCAGCAGCCACCTTGCCGATGAACTCGTCGTAGCCGCGGTCGATCACGCTCTGGATCATCCGCGCCAGTTGCGGATCGAGTTCGCGCCGCAGGTCGAACGAACCGGCCAGCGACGTGGTGCCGACGCCGCCGACCCGCGCACCGATCGACTCGAGCGTGCGCGGCACGGTCGGGATCAGGCCGAAGATGCCGATCGAGCCGGTGATCGTGCTCGGGCTGGCGTAGATCCGGTCGGCATTCATCGAGATCCAGTAGCCACCGGACGCGGCCAGATTGGCCATCGACACGACGACCGGCTTGCCGGCCTGCTTGAGCAGTTCGACCTCGCGGCGGATCTGCTCCGACGCGAACACCTCGCCGCCCGGCGAGTCGACCCGCAGCACCACCGCGCGCACGTGCTCGTCCTCGCGCGCCTCGCGCAACAGCGCCGAGGTCGAATCGCCGCCGACCGTGCCGGGCGGCTGCTCGCCGCCGGTGATCTCGCCCTGCGCGACCACCACCGCGACGACCGGCTTCAATGCGAACGGCAACTGCGCCGGCCCGAGGAAATCGAGGTATTCGGCCAGTTCGACCTGCCGGAACGTGTGCCCGTCGCGATCGGCGACGCCGCGCGAGATCAGTTCCTCGCGCGCTTCGTCCTCGGTCTTCAGCGCGTCGACCAGGCCGAGGTCGAGCGCCATCTGCGACAGCCGGCCGTCGGCTTTCTCGAGCGCGTCGGCACTGCGCTCGATGGCCGTCTGCAACTGCCGCGGATCGATGCCGCGCGCCTCGCCGATCTCGGCCAGGTAACGCTGCCACAGGTCGTTGAGCCAGTGCAGGTCGGCCTGCTGCGCCTCCGGCGACGGCGCGTCGAGGATGTACGGCTCGGCTGCCGACTTGTACTCGCCAACCCGGAACAGATGCACGTCGACCTGCAGCTTGTCCTGCAGCGCTTCGCGGTAGTACATCCGGTAACGCGAGAAGCCTTCGAGCAGCAGCGCGCCTTCCGGATGCAGCCAGATCTCGTCGGCCACCGACGCCAGCAGGTACTGGCGCTGGTCCATGCCGTCGGCGTAGGCAATCACCTCCTTGCCGCTGTCACGGAATCGCTGCAGCGCGTCGCGCACTTCGCGCAGCGCGGCGATGCCGCCACCCAGCCGTTCCGGGCGGATCACCAGCCGCTCGATCCGCGAATCCTTCGCCGCCAGCTCGATCGCCCGCAGCAGGTCGCGAAGCTGGACCTCGTGCACGGGGTCGCCGGTCAGCCGCGCCAGCGAGCGTTCCATGGCATCGCTGCTGTACTGCTCGACCAGCTCGCCCTCCGGCTGCAGCAGCAACGTGTTGCGCGACTCGAGCGTCGGCCCCGGGCTCAGCAACGCCACCAGGACGATCACCAGCAACGCCAGCGTGAGCAGGTTCAACACCAGCCGACGGGTGAAGTTGAGGCCGCCCCACAGCCCGCTGGCGACGCGGACGATCACGGATTTCTTCTGGCTCATGGGTACCACTGATCAACCGGGAATGCGCCAGAATAGCGCGCTGCAGTTGAATGTGCGGTCGGCACGCCACGCCTCGGGACACGCCGCGACCGTGTTCAGACTGCGCTGACATGCTCGCCTGCAGCATGGAACCCGCGCCGCCGGGGCGTGTCCAAGCGGGCTCGACCGCCGCGCCAGGAGTCACCCATGCGTCTGATGCTGTGCCTGCTGTTGATGTTGCCGCTGGCGGTCGAAGCCAGCTCGACCCTGCGCTGCGCATCGCGAGTGGTAATTGCCGGCGACTGGGACTTCACGCTCGGCGAGCGCTGCGGCGAGCCCTTCCATGTCGACCACTGGAGCGAGCTGCACAGCGTGCGGACCGGTGTCGACACCGCAGTGTCGCGGCTGGTTCGCTTCGAAGACTGGTACTTCGATTTCGGCCCGGACCGGCTGCTGGTCAGGGCCCGCCTGCGCGACGGCCAGGTCCAGCGCTTCGACGTGCTGGGCCGCCGTGGTCGCCACTCGCCGCTGGCCGACTGCGGTGCCGGCACGCCGCTGCACGGCCTCAGCAGCGGCGAGCTGGTCAGCCTGTGCGGCGCCCCGGCGCAGCGGCAATCGCTCGACGAGGCGCTGCTGTACGGCGTCTCGCCGGCCGAAACGGTGCTGCCGCTGCGCCGCGAACGCTGGGTCTATCGCGGCAGCAGTGGCTCCGGTGGCATCGTGGTCTGGCTCGATGCCGGCCAGGTGACCCGGGTCGATCCGCTACGCCGCTGATCCGGCCCGTGCCGACGTCGATCCGTGCGAAGCCGGTGCGCGGCGCCGGCCGGCTTGGTTAAGATCGGACCATGGCCGTCGGCATCCTTCTCGTCACCCATCCCGGCATCGGACCGTCGCTGCAGCAGCTTGCGCGGCGCATGCTCGGACCGTTGCCGCTGACGGTCGAGTGCATCGAAGTGCCGTTCGATGCCGACCTCGACACGCTGCTGCCGCAAGCCAGCGCCGCCCTGCGCCGCGTCGACCACGGCGACGGCGTGCTGCTGATGACCGACCTGTACGGCGCGACGCCGAGCAACTTCGCCGCGCGGCTCGCCGCGCTCGGCATCACTACCCGGCGGTTGGCCGGGCTGAATCTGCCGATGCTGCTGCGCGCGCTGAACTACAGCGACCGGCCACTGGCGGAACTCGCCGACGCGGCCGCTTCCGGCGGCCGGCTCGGCGTCGTGAGCGACCATGCTTGAGCGCGAACTGAAGGTGATCAATCGGCTCGGCCTGCATGCTCGCGCGGCGGCCAAGCTGGTGCAGACGCTGGGCGGATTCCGCAGCAATGCCGTGCTCGCCGCGCGCGGCCGCGAGGTCAACGGCAAGAGCATCATGGGCGTGATGCTGCTGGCTGCCGGCCAGGGCAGCACCGTGCTGCTGCGGCTGGACGGACCGGACGAAGTCGACGCGCTGGCCGCCGTCAGCGACCTGTTCGAACGCTGTTTCGACGAGGGCGGATGAGCGTGCGCACGCCTTCGGCCGGAGCCTGACGCGATGCGGCGCGAGCTGACCGGCATCAGCGCCTCCCGCGGCCTCGCGCTCGGCCGTGCCCGTGTACGTGAGCCGCACGCGCTCGACGTCGAAGAGCAATTGATCCCGGCCGACGCGGTCGACGCCGAACGCGAACGGCTGCGCCAGGCACTGATCGCGGCACGCGACGAACTGCTGCGGGTTCGCGAGCAGATCCGCGAAGCGCTCGAGCATGACGCCGGCGAGTTCGTCGACCTGCATGCGATGCTGCTCGAGGATCCGGAGCTTGCCGCCGGTCTCGACGAACTGGTCCGGCTCGGCCGCTACAGCGCCGCCTATGCGCTGCGCGTGCAGCGCGACCGGCTGGTCGCCGCGTTCGACGGCATCGACGATCCGTACCTGCGCTCGCGCCGCGAGGACATCGATCACGTGATCGGTCGCGTCCACGCCGCGCTGCATCGGCGGCCGGCCTCGCAGATCATCGGCCTCGCCGGCGAGGTGCTGGTCACCGACAGCATCGCGCCGGTCGAGCTGGCCCAGCTCAGCGACAGCGGCGTGGTGGCGGTCGTGACCGCGCAGGGCAGCACGATGTCGCACTCGGCGATCCTGGCCCGTAGCCTGCGGGTGCCGATGGTGATCGGCGTGCACGAGGCGCTGTTGCACGTCAACGACGGCGACGCGCTGCTGGTCGACGGCCACGGTGGCCGCGTCATCGTCGAACCGGACGCCGACGACCTGCGCATGTTCCGCGAGGGCGAGCGACTGGCCGCACGCGAGCATCGTGCGCTGTCGCGACTGCGCCGGGCGCCGAGCCGAACCCGCGACGGCGTCGACATCCGGCTGTACGCGAATGCCGAATCGCATGCCGACGTCGGCCAGGCGCATGCGCTCGGTGCCGAAGGCATCGGCCTGTACCGCAGCGAATTCCTGTTCCTGCAACGGCATGCGTTGCCGGACGAGGACGAACAGTTCGTCGCCTACCGCGATCTCGTGCTCGGCATGGCCGGCCGGCCGGTCACGATCCGCACGCTGGATCTCGGCGCCGACAAGGCCGATGGCAGCGGGCTGACGCTTGCGCACGAGCCGAACCCGGCGCTCGGCGTGCGCGGCGTGCGGCTGTGTCTCGCGCATGAAGCGCTGTTCATGACCCAGTTGCGGGCGATCCTGCGCGCCGCCGCCTACGGTCCGGTCCGCGTGCTGGTGCCGATGGTCAGCCACAGCCGTGAGCTGCTGGCGGTCCGGCACCTGCTGCAGCAGGCGGCCGGCAGCCTGCGCGAGCAGGGCCATGCGATCGGCGAGTCGGTCGCGCTCGGCGCGATGATCGAGGTGCCGGCCGCCGCACTGGCGCTGAACACGCTGCTGCCGCACGCCGACTTCTTCTCGATCGGCACCAACGATCTGGTTCAGTATCTGTTGGCAGTCGATCGCAACAACGACGCACTCGGCGCCCTGTGCTCGCCGTTGCATCCGGCCGTGCTGCGCGTGCTGCACGACGTGATCCGGCATTGCCAGCGCGCCGGCAAACCGGTCGCGGTCTGCGGCGAAATGGCCGGCGAGGCGCGCAACGTGCCACTGCTGCTGGCGCTCGGCCTGACCGACTTCAGCATGCACCCCGGCAACCTGCTCGAAGTGCGCCGTGCGGTGCGCGACAGCGACCAGGCACAGAGTCGCCGGCACTGCCGACGGCTGCTGACGGGCGACCGCGATGCGATCGAGGCGTGGCTCGACGCCGGCGGCCGCGCCGGCACCCGCTGATTTCCGCACGGTTTCGAACGCCCGCGAACGGCGGCGGCCGAAGCGGCGACGGCGTTGCGGCAGGCCGCGGCTACCCGCCGCCGAGTTCCTCGGCCACCTTCAGCGTGAAATACTGCAGCACCAGCCGATCGTTGCGGCTGCTGTCGCGGAACGCGAAGCCGACCCGGTAGCCATCGCCGGCATCGGTCTTGGTCGTATGGCAGATCGACGCCTTCAGCGACAGGTCGACCGGCCGGCCTTCGAACCCGATCGCGAAATCGACCGTCGCCGGATCGCCGACGCCGCCCAGCGGCCCGTCGCAACTGACCATCGCGCCGGCCACGCTGAGGTCGACCAGCGTCACCGCCACGGTGCCGCCAAGCTTGGGCAGCGTGACGACCGCCTCGATCTCGGTCGGCATCCGCAGCGCGTTGCGAACCTTCTTCGCGCGCACCGCGCTCGGGTAGGCCAGCAACGTGTACGGAAACGGATAGGTGAACAACTGGATCACCTGCGCTTCGAACGCGAAGTCGTACATGCCGGTGAACCCGCTGACCAGATGGGTTTCGCCGGGCTTGAGCGCCGGGGCATCACCGAGCGGCACGACCATGATGCCGCGCCCCTCGATCGCGGCGCAGAACTGCGCCTCGCCGCCACCGCTGCCGCCGACCGGCTGGGTCTGCAGGAACATGCCCGGCCGCAGCTTCAGTGCACGCAGGCTCATCTGCGTGGGTTCGCGCAGGTTCGAGTCAGCCACGATTGCCCCCTTCCCTCTTGATCGTCCACGCGACGGCGCTCCCCGGCACCATCGCGATCGAACCGCAGCATCGCCGATCCGGACCGGCGCTGCCAAGCCCGAACGGCAGCCGCGCGTCGGATGCCGCGTCGCCCACCGCAACCGCCGCCGCACGAGCGGTCCGCGCACCCTTGACCGGCCGGCCGCCGACTGGAAGGCTAGCAGTGTTCGATCCACCGTCTGTGCGCGCGAGGTTTCCGTCTTCGTTCGCGTCATCGAACGTCTGCGGAATGCTGCCCCGGCCTGTCGCGCACGCGCGCCATCCACGCCTGGAGGAAGCCGGCATGCCCGCCTACAGCACGGAAGAGATCCGCAACATCGCCCTGACCGGTCACGCCGGCAGCGGCAAGACCACCCTGTTCGAAGCGCTGATGCAGGCCGGCGGCACGATCCAGACCGCCGGCACCATCGAGCGCGGCACGACGCTGTCGGATTTCGATCCGATGGAAAGGAGCCGCGGCCATTCGATCAACTCCGTGATCGCTTCGATCGATCACGGCGGCGTCCACGTCAACCTGATCGACACCCCGGGCTATCCCGATTTCCGCGGACCGACGCTGTCGGCGCTGGCCGCGGTCGAGACCGTTGCAGTCGTGGTCAGCGCCGTGACCGGCATCGAACACGAAGTGATCCGGATGATGGAGTACGCCAAGGCACGCCGGCTGTGCCGGCTGCTGATCGTCAACAAGATCGATCACGCCGAGGCCGACCTCGCCGCGCTGGTCGACGAGTTGCGTGCGACCTTCGGTGCCGAATGCCTGCCGATCAACCTGCCTGCGGCCGGCCGCGACGGCGTCGTCGACTGCTTCGCCCGGCCCGATGGCGACAGCGATCTCGGCCCGGTCGCCGACTGGCACCAGAAGATCATCGACCAGGTGGTCGAGATCAACGAAGACGTGATGGGCCACTACCTCGAGGATGGCGAGGCCGCGCTGTCGGGGCAGGAACTGCATGACGCGTTCGAACAGTGCCTGCGCGAACAGCATCTGGTGCCGATCTGCTTCGTGTCGGCACGCAGCGGCAGCGGCGTGAACGAATTGCTCGACGTGTTCGAGCGGCTGATGCCGAATCCGTACGAGGGCAATCCGCCGGCGTTCGTGCGCGGACGCGGGGCCGACGCCGAGGCGGTGGTCGCCGAGCCGGATCCGGACCGGCACGTGATCGCCGATGTGTTCAAGATCGTCAACGACCCGTTCGTCGGCAAGATCGGCGTGTTCCGGGTCTACCAGGGACGCATCCGCCGCGACAGCCAGTTGTTCATCGACGACGGCCGGAAGCCGTTCAAGGTCGGCCATCTGTTCAAGCTGCGCGGCAAGGAGCACGTCGAGATCGACGAAGCGATTCCCGGCGACATCGCCGCGGTCGCGAAGGTCGACGAGATCCATTTCGACGCCGTGCTGCACGACAGCCACGACGAGGACGAGATCCACCTGAAACCGCTCGATTTCCCGCAGCCGATGTTCGGCCTCGCGATCGAGCCGGCCAGCAAGGGCCAGGAACAGAAGCTCGCCAACGCGCTGCAGCGGATGCAGGAGGAAGATCCGTGTTTCCGCGTCGAGCATCGGGCGGACGTCAACGAAACCGTGATCCGCGGGCTCGGCGAGCTGCATCTGAAGCTGATGCTGGAGCGGATGCACGAGCGCTACGGCGTTGAGGTCGTGTCGCACCCGCCGCGGATCGCCTATCGCGAAACGATCTCGACCCACGCCGACGGCCATCACCGACACAAGAAACAGACCGGCGGCGCCGGCCAGTTCGGCGAGGTGTTCCTGCGCGTCGAGCCGCTGCCGCGCGGCAGCGGATTCGAGTTCGTCGACGAAGTCCGCGGCGGCACGATCCCGAACCAGTTCATTCCGGCGGTCGAGAAGGGCGTGCGGATGGCACTCGACAACGGCGCAGTGGCCGGCTTTCCGCTGCAGGACGTGCGGGTGGTCGTCTACGACGGCAAGCATCACCCGGTCGATTCGAAGGAGGTCGCGTTCGTCGCTGCCGGCAAGAAGGCGTTTCTCGATGCAGTATCCAAGGCGCGGCCGCTGGTGCTCGAACCGGTGGTCAATCTCGACGTGACGGTGCCGGAGGCGACGATGGGCGACATCACCGGCGGGCTGGCGTCGAAACGCGCGCGGATCAACGGCACCGATGCCGCCCGCGGCGGCGAGATCATCGTCAAGGCGCAGGTGCCGCTGGCCGAGCTCGGCGACTACGCCAACGAGCTCAAGGCCGCGACCGGCGGCCAGGGCCGCTACACGATCGAGCTGAGCCACTACGAGCCGGTACCGCCGCAGTTGCAGCGGCAATTGGCCGACAGCTACCGGCCGCACGCCGACGAGGACTGATCGCAACGCCGGCAGCGATCGAACGTGCTGCGCGGTGGCCGTTCGGACGCGGCACGGCGGACCCGGCAGAATGGCGGTTCCGCCGCCACCGGATCGCCCGATGCCGAACCCCCTTGCCGCACTGCTCGCCCGATCGCACGTCGCCGACGACGCCAGGCAGTGGGGGTCGGCCGGCCGCGCCCGCGGCCACCGGGCGATGCGCGCAGACACCGGCAACGCGCGACCGACGGCCGGTCTGCAGCGCGTGCAGGCTCGCTGAGTGAACACGTCGAGCGGGTCCTACGTGGAGCGGTTCACGCTCGCGCCGCCGCTGCCTGCCAGTCGCGGCTGGATCATGCGCGCCGAATCGGCGCAGGCACCGGTCGCTCTGATCGTGCCGGCGCTCGGTGTCGCGGCGCGCTCCTACGAGCGCTTCGGCGCGGCGCTGCGCGAGGCCGGCCTGCACGCCGCCTGCGTCGACCTGCGCGGCGTCGGCAGCAGCCCGCTGCGCGCGGCGCGCGGCGTCGACTGGGGCTACCTGGAGCTGGTCGACGGCGAGCTGGCGGCGCTGTACGACGAGGTCCGCCGGCGCCTGCCGGAGGCGCCGACGGTGCTGGTCGGTCATTCTCTCGGCGGCCAGCTCGCGATGCTGCAGCAGGCGCGACAGCGACATCGGCCGGCGCAGGCGGTCGTGCTGCTGGCCAGCGGGTCGCCGTGGATCCGCGCGTTCCCGCGGTACGCGCGGCCGGCGGTCGCGGCCTTCGTGCAGCTCACCCGCGCGAGCTGCATCGGGCTCGGCGTGTTCCGTGGCGACTGGCTGCGCTTCGGCGGCCGGCAGCCGGCTCGACTGATGCTCGAATGGGCCAGCCACGCGCGCCACGGCCGATTCGGCCGGCTCGGTGCCGAACAGTGGGACGCCGATGCAGCATTGCGGAACAGCGCAACCCCGGTGATCGGCATGCCGATGGGCCGCGACGCCTACACCTTGGCAGCGGCGACCCGGCACCTCGCCGACATGAGCGCCGGCGCGTTGCGCTGGGCCCCGCTCGACACAATCGATGGCCGCGCACCGGGGCATTTCGGCTGGATGCGAACGCCGGTGCCGGTCGCCCGCCGGCTGGCGGAACTGCTGGCGGAAATGCCGGCCAGTAGCCCGGCGAGCGTCGCCGGCGCATGAAGGCGCTCCGCTGAAACGCAACAGCCCCGCACGAGCGGGGCTGTTCGGGTATCGGCGAGCGGGCGACTTACGCCTTGCGGGCCGGGGCCTTCTTCGCCGGGGCCTTCTTCGCCGGCGCCGCGGCGGCCGGCTTGCCGACCGTCACCTTCTCGTGCGGACGGGCATTGCCGTAGCTGCTGATGTTGATCTTGCCCTTGCGGGTACGGCGGTCGCCCTTGCCCATCGCCTGAAACTCCTCGATTCGTTTGGTTCAACGCGTCCCGGCGGGACGCCGTGGGCCGCGTAGCCTATCACCGCCGGACGGTCGGCGACACTGGGCCGGCCGCAGCGATCAGGCCGCCTCGGCTCCGAACCCGAGCGCGGTCCGCCGGTGCGACAGCCGCAGGTTCAGCAGATGGGCGGCCGCGATCAGCAGCCCGCCGAGCGTCATCAGCCCGGCGTGCAGGCCGGAATGATCGTGCAGGCCGGTGAACGAGCCGCTCCACAGCAGCGCCAGACCGGGCAACAGCAGCGCCCAGGCCTGGAACGCGCGGTGCCGGCGATAGCCAATGCTGAGCGAGGTCACCCCGAGCAGGCCGGCGAACACCGCGATCATCTGGTCGAAGTCGGCACTGGCGAACAGGCCGAGCCCAAGCGCCGGCGCCGTCGCCAGCAACAGCGGCACCATCGCGCAATGCAACGCGCACAGCAGCGAGCCGACCATGCCGATCCGGTCGGCCACGCCGGTCAGGCGCTCGGAGGGTTGGCGACGGAAGTCGGGCACGGGCCTGTCCTCTGCCGCGGGACTTGCGGCGTGAGTGAAACAATATAACATTTGACCTGCATTCGCCAGCGCCGCCCCGGCCGGAGCCGGCGCCCGTTCTGGAACGATATAACATTTGGAGCCGCTGTCCGATGAAGCATTTGCCGTTGTTCACCGCCGTCGCCGCCGCACTGCTGGCGCCGCCCCTTGCATGGGCCCAGGCCCATCCGGAACACGGCCACCAGCAGGAGCGGGTCAAGGCGCTCGAGGAGCTGGTCGTGACGGCGTCGCCGCTGCGCGGCACCGCCGACGATCTGGCGCGCCCGGTCGAAGTGCTGGCCGGCGAGGCGCTCGACGCCGCCAAGGCCAATTCGCTCGGCGAAACGCTCGAATCGCTGCCGGGCGTGCAATCGGCCTACTTCGGCCCCGGCGTCGGTCGGCCAATCATCCGCGGCCTCGAAGGTGCCCGCGTCAACGTGCTGAGCGGCGGCCTGTCGAGCCAGGACGCGTCGGCGGTCAGCGCCGACCACGCGGTCAGCATCGAGCCGTTCCTGGCCGACCAGATCGAGGTGCTGAAGGGTCCGGCAACGCTGCTGTACGGCAGTAGCGCGATCGGCGGTGCCGTCAACGTGGTCGATGGCCGGATCCCGGAAACTCTGCCGGACCGCCCGATCAGCGGCCGCGCCGAACTGCGCGGCAACACGGTCGACGACGAGCGCACCGGCGTGCTGCGCCTGGACGGCCGCCGCGGCGCCGTCGCGTTCCACGTCGATCTGTTGCGCCGGCTGACCGACGACGTCGAGATCCCCGGCTACGCCGAAAGCGCGGAGCTGCTCGCCGAGGAAGGCGAGACGCCGGATCCGGACGGCTTCGGCTGGCTCGCGAACAGTGCGCTGTCGACCAGCGGCGCCGCGCTCGGTGCGTCATGGATCGGCGAGCGCGGATTCGTCGGCGTCAGCGTGAGCCGCTACGCGACGCAATACGGCATTCCGGGGCATGCCCACGAGCACGAGCAGGATGAGGACGATCACGACGACGAGGACAGGGACGAACACCACGGCGAAGGCGGCGTCCGGATCGACCTGACCCAGCGCCGGACCGAGCTGAAGGCCGAACTGGCCGACCCGTTCGCCGGCCACGACAGCATCCGGTTCCATCTCGGGCGCGCCGACTACCGGCATGCCGAGCTCGAGGGCGACCAGATCGGCACGGTATTCGAGAACGACGGTCTGGAAGGTCGGCTCGAACTGGTGCACGCCGAGTTCGCCGGCTGGACCGGCGCCTGGGGCGTCCAGTACGACCGTCGGGATTTTGCCGCGATCGGCGACGAGGCCTTCGTGCCGGCATCGCTGACCCGCGGACTCGGACTGTTCGTGCTCGAACAGCGCGAGTTCGGCCGGCTCGGGCTCGAGCTGGGCGCGCGCGCCGACCGGGTCCGCGTTGCGCCGGACGACGCCGACAGCCGCAGTTTCGACACCCGCAGCGTGTCCGCGGCCGGTCGCTGGGCGCTGATCGACGACCTGCACCTGCTGGTCGGACTCGATCGCGCCGAACGCGCGCCGACCGCCGAGGAACTGTTCTCGAACGGTCCGCACCTGGCCACCGGCGGCTTCGAACTCGGTGACGACTCGCTCGACAGCGAAGTCGCGAACCGCGCCGAACTCGGGCTGCATTGGCACAACCAGCGGATCGATGCCAAGGCGGCGGTCTACCGGACCGAATTCGACGATTTCATCTATCTCGACGAGACCGGATCCGAGCTGGAGGAGCTGCCGGTACGGCAGTGGCGGCAGGGCGATGCGCGTTTCACCGGGATCGAGGCGGAAGCACGCCTGCGGCTGGCCGACAATGCCAGCGGCCAGTGGCAGTGGCGGTTGTTCGGCGACCGGGTCCGCGCCCGCCTCGACGACGGCGCCGACCTGCCGCGCATTCCGGCCGCACGCATCGGCAGCGCGATCGAATGGAACCGCGGTCCATGGCGCAGCCGCCTCGGCGCGGTCCGCTACGGATCACAGCACGACGTCGCCGAGTTCGAGCGGCCGAGCGATGGCTACACGCTGGTCGATGCGCACCTGTCCTACCACTGGGACGTCGGCGACATCGGCTGGGAAGCGTTCCTCGACGGCCGCAACCTGACCGACCGCGAGGCGCGCCCGCACACGTCGTTCCTGCGTGATCTGGCACCGCTGCCGGGCCGCGCGATCGCGTTCGGCGTGCGCGCGTTCTTCTAGCAGCCTGGCGGAATGGCGGCTGCGAATCGCCACTCCGGCGATTTGCGCCGCCTGATGACTCCCGTCGACTTCTCGACGGCGGCCTTGCCCTCGTCGCCCCCGCGAAGGCGGGGTCCAGCGACTTGAGCCAGCACTGGCCCCCCGCCTTCGCAGGGGCAACGGCAGCCGAGGCCGACTGCGGGCGGATCATTGGCGGTTCACCGGCAGTACCGCGGGCCGGTCGGGCAGCGCGCTATTCGTCGTCGACCGGCTCGCCGTTGTCTTCGCCGTCGCCGTGCTCGCGCGGGTCCGGATCTTCCTCGACCGGGTCGTCGGCGGCGCGGCTGGCGGCGGCCTCGCGCACGGCCCGCGCTTCGCTGGTCTCCTCGCCGACGTGATAGGCGGCGAAACCCGGCAGCACCACCTGGTTGCGGGCCATGCCGATCACGCGGCCGTAGACCGGCGACACGATGTCGCGCTCGATGTCGTTGATCGGGTCGACCACGCTGCCGAGCCGCTGGCCGGGCGTGACCCGTTCGCCAAGATCGACCGCACCGATCAGCATGCCGCCGGCATTGGCGCGGACCCAGACCGAGTCGTAGAAGATCGCTTGCGGTTCCTGCTCGCCCGGCGCAGTCGTGGTCATCGTCATGTGGTGCATCAGCGCCTCGATCGCGCGCACGCCGGCGGCGATCTCGACCGGTTCGAGCACGGCCGGCGCGCCGACCTCGAACGTCACCGACGGAATGCCGACCTGGCTCGCCGCCAGCCGCAGCATGCCGCGGCTGCCGTTGCTGTGCAGCACCGGCACCGCACCGAAGCCGCGCGCGAACCGCAGCACCTCCGGCAGCCGCAGGTCGGCGCGGACCTGCGGCAGATTGGCGCGATCGAACGATCCGGTGTGGAAGTCGACCAGCGCCTCGCAGTGCCTGACCACCTGGCTGAAGAAGCTGTGCGCGATCCGCGAGGCAATGCTGCCGCGTTCGCTGCCGGGGAAGAAGCGGTTCAGGTCGCGTCGGTCCGGCAGATAGCGCGAATTGCGGCTGAAGCCGAACAGGTTGACGATCGGCACCGCGATCACCGTGCCGCTGAGCTGCTGCGGGTCGATCGTGCGGGCCAGCCGACGGACGATCTCGACACCGTTCAGCTCATCGCCGTGGACCGCACCGGTCAGGCACAGCACCGGCCCGGGCCGGACCCCATGCACGACCACGACCGGGCTCAGCACCTCGGCGCCGGCGAAGCTCTGGCTCGCACTCCACTCGAGCCGGGCCTTGGCACCGGACGGCACTTCCTGACCGAGGATCCGGAACGCCGGCATCAGCCGCGGACCGATGAACGCGATCGATGCCGGATTCGCCGCCGGGTCCAGTTCCGGTGGCCCGGTCGACTCC
Organism: Lysobacteraceae bacterium; assembly: GCA_041687455.1. GTDB lineage: Bacteria > Pseudomonadota > Gammaproteobacteria > Xanthomonadales > Xanthomonadaceae > JAWLBY01. The sequence continues at coordinate 81,946 of JAWLBY010000008.1, forward strand.
GGCGGCACGCTCAGCACTTCGTCGGCGGCGCCGGGCGCTTCGACGTGCAGCGCGGGCTGCGACGGTGCAGCCGGCTCGGCTGCCGCGGATTCGCCGGCCAGTTCCGGCGCCGTCGCCGGCACCGTCTCCAACACGTCCACGCCGGCTGCGCCGGGTTCGGCCGCAGCCCCGACCGCCGGCTCGGCGTCGACCGACTCGATCACCGCGGGATCGCCAGCCGGGCCCGCGTCCAGCCCGGCCATGGCACCGTCGCCGACATCGGGCACGAGCGCTGGCGATGTCCGCGCGGCGCCGTCGACCTCGGCGGCTGCCGCGGCATCGGCGGCCACGTCCGGCAACGGTAGCGGCTGCAGCTCGATGTCGCCGCCGGTGGGCAGCGGCACCGACGCCGGCATCGCCAGGGCCGGACCGGCAGCAGCGAATGCGACGCTCGCCAGCAGACCGGCGAGCCGATTGATCTGCAGCGTGGACCGCGCGCGGCGACCGCGCGAGGCAGGCGGCATCAGCCGGCCTCCACGCAGCGGGCGCACAGGCCGTGCACTTCCAGCGTTTGCGCCTGCGGGCGAAAACCGAGCGCTTCGGCCTGCTCGCGCAACAGTTCGGTGACCCGCTCGTCCTCGAGCTCGACCGCATTCTGGCAGCGGTCACAGATCAGGAACGGGACCGAATGCTGGACCCGCGGGTGGTGGCAACCAACGAACGCGTTGATCGATTCGAGCTTGTGGATGAAACCGTTCTCGAGCAGGAAGTCGAGCGCCCGGTAGACGGTCGGCGGCGCCGCCGGACCATGCCCTTCGCGCATCAGCTCGAGCAGCTCGTAGGCCTTGAGCGGCCGCTCGGCGGCGGCGATCAGCCGCAGCACGCGCTCGCGCAACGCGGTCAGCCGCAGGCCGCGCTCGCGGCAGACATCCTCGACCTCGCGCAGGAACTGGTCGCTGTCGTGAACATGGTGATGAGGGTCGCAGCAGACCTGCGTCGGTCCGTGATCGGTCATCGGCCGATCATACGCCGGGAGCCCTTCCCAGTAGCAGCGGCCTCAGCCGCGATTCGTGCTTCCTGTCGGCAATCTGGGACGAAGATCGCGGCTGAAGTCTCCACCGGCGAGCAGTCCGACCGCCGAATGCCTCAGCCGACCCGCTGCAGCGCCGCGTCGACCCGCCGCAGCGCCTCGTCGCGACCGGCCAGGAACACCGTATGTTCGATCGACGGCGACACCGCGGTGCCGGTGATCGCGACCCGCATCGGCTGCGCGACCTTGCCCATGCCGAGGCCGAGCGATTCGGCCGCTTCGCGCAGCGCCGCATCGACCGCGGCCGGCGACCATTGTTCGATCGCCGACAGCCGTGCGCGGGCCGCCTCCAGCGCCGGGCCGGCACCCTTCAGGTGCTTGCCGACCGCGTTCTCGTCGTAGGCCGCGAGCGGCGTGTACCAGACATGCGCGCGCTCGGCCATGTCCTTCAGCGTCTTGACCCGGTCGCGCAGCGCGACGATCACGTCGGCCGGCTTCGGGCCGCTGTCGATGTCGTAGCCGGCAGCGCGCAGATGCCATTCGAAATGCGGCGCGAGCATTTCCGGATCGTCGGTCTTCAGGTAGTGCTGGTTCAGCCACGACAGCTTGTCGACGTCGAAGCGCGACGCCGCGACGTTGACGTCCTCGATCCGGAACAGCGCGATCATTTCCTCGCGCGAGAAGATCTCCTGATCGCCATGCGACCAGCCGAGCCGGACCAGGTAATTGAGCACCGCGTGTGGCAGGAAGCCGTCGTCGCGGTACTGCATGACGCTGACCGCGCCGTGCCGCTTGGACAGCTTGGCACCGTCGGGACCGAGGATCATCGGCAGGTGCGCGAACGCCGGCACCGGCGCCGCGAGCGCCTCGTACAGGTTGATCTGGCGCGGCGTATTGTTGACGTGGTCGTCACCGCGGACCACGTCGGTGATCTTCATGTCGATGTCATCGACGACGACGGCGAAATTGTAGGTCGGGAAGCCGTCGGAGCGGATCAGCACCAGATCATCGAGCTCCTCGTTGCTCCACTCGATGCGCCCCTTGACCTTGTCGTCGAACACGACGCTGCCCGAGGTCGGGTTTCTGAACCGCAGCACGCGGTTCGGGTCGTCGCGCATCGGTTCGTTGCGGTCGCGGTAGAAACCGTTGTAACGCGGCTTGCGGCCCTCGGCCATTGCCTGCGCGCGCATCGCCTCGATCTCTTCCTTCGACTCGTAGGCCCAATAGGCCTTGCCGGCGCGCAGCAGGTCCTCGGCCACCTGGCGGTATCGGTCCATCCGCAGGGTCTGGTAGAACGGGCCTTCGTCGTGTTCGAGCTGCAGCCAGGCCATGCCGTCGAGGATTGCCTGCAACGCCTCCTGGGTGGATCGCTCGCGATCGGTGTCCTCGACCCGCAGGATGAACTGGCCGCCGCGGCGCCGCGCTTCGAGCCAGCAATACAGCGCGGTGCGGGCACCGCCGATGTGCAGGAAGCCGGTCGGGCTGGGGGCGAAGCGGGTACGGCAGCTCATTCGTCGATCGCAGCAGATTTCGGGGCGCCGATTCTACCGGAGCGCGTCGGGCCGCGCCGAGCGGCAGGCGTTGACGCACACCACCGCAGCCCTATCATCGCGGTTTGCCTTGCGTCCGGAGATTGCGATGCTCGCTCGATTGCTGTTCGTCACGGCCGCGCTGCTGCCGGCCGCCGCGTTGTCCCAGGAAGCCACGCCGACCCCGCCGCCGGCCACCGAGGAAGCCGCACCAGCCGTCACCGCGCCGCCGCGGGTCACGCTGCACACGACGATGGGCAACATCGTGCTCGAGCTGTATCCCGACAAGGCGCCGAAGACGGTCGAGAACTTCCTGCGCTACGTCCGTGACGGCCACTACAACGGCACGATCTTCCACCGCGTCATCGACGGCTTCATGCTGCAGGGCGGCGGCTACACGATCGATCTGCAACTGAAGCCGACCCGGGCGGCGATCCCGAACGAAGCCAACAACGGCCTGTCGAACCAGCGCGGCACGGTGGCGATGGCACGCACCGGCGAGCCGCACTCGGCGACGTCGCAGTTCTTCATCAACGTGGTCGACAATCCGCGGCTCGATTTCGTCAGCGAGCAGAACAACTTCACCTGGGGCTATGCGGTGTTCGCCAAGGTCGTCGACGGCCTCGACGTGGTCGATCGGATCCGTGCGCTGGAAACCGGCCCGCAGGGCCCGCTGGCGAAGGACGTGCCGAAGCAGCCGGTCGTGATCGATCGCGCCGAACTGCTGACGCCGCCGGCCGCCGAGCCGGCGGCCCCGGCCGAACCGACGCCGGCCGCTTCCGGCGAATGACGGCGGGCCGCCGGAGCATTCCCGGTCGGGGCAGCTCCGGCGGCACGGCGTGTCACATTGCCGGCACTCAGCGTGCCGCCGGAGCCGGCGCGCTGCGCGCGCACTGCGCAGTCGTCGTTCCCACGTCAAAGCTCCGGCCGCGCCGATCCGGCCGGCCGACATCGCCCGCCACCCGACGATGAGTACGTACTTCATTTCCGATCTGCATCTCGACGACGACCGCCCGGAATCGACCGCCTGCCTGCTCGAGTTCCTGGCCGGCCGTGCCCGCGACGCCGATGCGCTGTTCATCCTCGGCGACCTGTTCGAAGTGTGGATCGGCGATGACGAGCGCTCCGCGCTGACCGATCGGGTGGCCGAAGCGCTGTCGGCCCTGGCCGCTGCCGGCGTGCCGGTCGCGTTCATGCGTGGCAATCGCGATTTCCTGCTCGGCCACGACTATGCGGCGCGCTGCGGCATGCGGCTGCTGCCCGACGCCGCGGTGATCGACCTGTACGGCGAACCGGTGCTGTTGCTGCACGGCGACACGCTGTGCACCGACGATGCCGGCTACCAGGCGTTCCGGCGCCAGGTCCGCGACCCGCAATGGCAGGCCGGTTTCCTCGCCCAGCCGCTGACCGCGCGCCGACAGTTCGCCGCCCAGGCGCGGGCGGCCAGCGCGGTGCATCAGGCCCAGACCGGGATGCTCGGCGATGTCAGCGACGAAACGGTGCGCTCGACGTTCGCCCTGTATGGCGTCGAGCGGATGATCCACGGCCACACCCATCGCCCGTGCGATCACCGCCTGACCGTCGGCGAACGCACCTGCGAACGACGGGTGCTGGCCGACTGGCATCCGCGCGGCGAAGCGCTGGAAGTGCACCCGGACCGCAGTCATTCACGCCTGCGACTGTGATCGCCCGCGTCGCGTCGGCGATGCGCATATCGCCCGAGCGGACCGCGACGAGCGACAGACCCGCCGAGCGGATCCGCTGACGGCTCCAGATCGACACCGATCGCGGCGAACCGCGTGCGAAGGCGGTCGATGTGGCTGCCGGGCCAATACACCCGGCCGCATCGGCGGCAACGACTGAACCGATCGAACCGGCGCCGGCTGGCGTCCGGCACCCGACCGGCCACGTCGCCGGCACTGACCCGCTGCAGCTCGCCGTTGCAGACCAGGCAGCGGCTGAACGGCCGCAACCCGCGATCGAGCTGGAAGCGATCCAGCACCTCGCGGACCTGCAGGATCGGATCGGTCGCATGCAGGAAGGCGCCGTGCGTGATCCGGCCGTCCTTCAGCAGCCCGCGGTCGCGGCTCAGCAGGATCCGGCGCTGACGGGTCGCGATCGCGATCAGCGCGCGGTCGTCGAGGTCGTTGCGGTAGATGCAGTCGAAGCCGAGCAGACGCAGGAACGCGGCCAGCCGGCCCAGGTGAACGTCGAGCACGAAGCGCACCTCGCGCAGCGGCTCGGGTCGCAGCCGCAGCAGCCGGCCGAGATCGAAGCATTCGAACATCGGAAACACCGCCACCCGTTCGCCACCGCGCAACCGGTGGGCGAAATCGACCGGCGCGCCATCGACCAGGATCAGCTCGACCTCGGTGTGCGGCACGCCGAGTGCCTCGATCCGGTCCTTGACCGACGGATGGCCATCGAAGCAATGCCGGAACGCGGCGCGTCGATGCGGCGGCGCGAGGAAGTCGTTCAGTTCCTCGTAGAAGCGGAACTCGCAGCAGTGGATCGGCGAGCGCATGGCGCCATTGCCGCAGCGCACCACCGCGACGTCAAGCGGGCGCGTCGCTGCGTACGCATCGCGCACGACCGCAACCGGTTCGTGCGCGCAGGGTGCAGAAAAACGACGGGGGCGCCGAAGCGCCCCCGTCGGTACTACCGGATTGGGACTGCGACTCAGCCCTGGCGACGGAAACCGACCGCCAGCAGACCGAACGCACCCAGCAGACCGAACAGCGCGATCTTCGACCAGGTCGAGGCCGACGGGATCACGGCCGGGCGGACAACTGCAACGCCGGCCCCGGCGTTGACCGTGAAGGTCGTGCCGTTGCAGGTCACCGTGCCGCTCTGCGCAGCGTCGCTCAGCGTGATGCCGACCACGACCGGGGCCGGCTGCGAACCGGTCGTGACCGACTGGTTGCCACCCGACAGGATCGACACCGGCGCGTTCGCGGTGCAGGCCAGCGCCGTCGACTGGCCGGCGGTGCCGCCAGAAGCGGTGTACTGGATGCTGCCGGTGCCGGTGCTGCCGATGATGCCGCCGCTGACGCTGATCGTCGTCTGCACCGGTGCGGTCAGCGTCGGCCCGGTCGCAACCGCGCCCGCCGCCACTTCGAACGTGTACGAGAACGCCTGGTCGGTGGTGCCTTCGCGGGTCGCGGTGCAGCTCACCGTCACGGTGCGCGCAGCGCCCGGCGTGAACGAAGCCACCATCGTCGTCGGCGTCGCGCCGTCGGCGATGTCGTTCTGGGTCGCGTTCGACAGCGTCGTGTCGGCGTCGTCATCGGTGCAGACCAGATCGGTCGTTCCACCGTTGGAGCCACCGGTCGATGCACCGAAACTGATGTTCTGGGTCACCGCCGCACCGCCGAGGACGCCACCGGCGATGTTGGTCGTGCTGCCGAAGGCCGGGGTGCCGGCGACGATGCTCGGACCGATCGGGACCGGGGCAGCCGCCACGTTGATGACACCGTCGTTCAGCGTGTGCGGTCCGGCCACCGGATTGCCGCCGCTATCGCCGAACAGGCCATTGCGGACGTCGAGCGTCAGCGCGGTGCCGTCGGCAACGCCGGCATCGACCGTGAAGGTCAGATTGCAGAACGTTGTTGGACCGGCCGCGATCGCACTCAGGCCGGCGTCGGTGTACTGCACGGTGACGACGCCGGTGGCGTCGTTGTTGGAACAGCTTGCGCCGTTCTGCGCGGCAACGACTGCGTCGAGACTGGCGGTGTCGTATGCAACCTCGACTTCGAAACCGACTGTCGTGCCGTCGCCGCCGAACGTCAGGGCGAGCGCGGCCGGCGTGGTGGCACCACCCGGCGTTGCAGTGGCGGCGGCCGGATCGATCGAGACGGTGGCCGCGAAGGCGGCCGGCGAGAGGGCCAGCGCGATCACGCTGGCAATGATGGCTTTACGCATTCTTATATCCCCAGATGTGGTGACAAGGCAGGGCAAGGGTGGCAAAGGGGAGCCCGTCCGGCACGAGGCCGGACGGACTGAGCAGGGAGAATATCCCAGAACGAAACCAGCGGCGACCTATCGTTCTGAAATCTTTTCAGCCGCACGTTCGGACCGCCGACCGGAATCGTCGGCCTGCCCGGAGACGCTGACCGGAAGCGAGCGGCCGGTCGTGTCGGAAACCAGAAGTTTCTGTACCAACGGAGCCTGGCCGCCCGGCGCCTGGATCCAGCCCAGCGACACGATTCCGGCCGGCAACGGACGGTTGTCGTTGCTGTAGACGATCACGACGACGTTGCCGGTGTCCGGGTTGAACTTGCAGGCTCCGGTGTGCGTGGCAGGCAGCTCGGCCAGACACTTCGACGTATCGATGTTGCGGCTGCCCTTGGGCAGTGCGAGTTCGAATTCGAATGCAGTCGCGTCGCCGCTGGCGACGAAATCGAGCGCCAGCCGATTTGCGCCCTGGCCGTGGGTCAGCACGACTTCGTTGGCAACCGCCGAGCCGGCCAGCATGCCGCCGGCCAGAAGCATCGCGATGGAGTACTTGATGTTCATGGACATGCTCCGGATCAGTTGCAGGTGGTGCTGGCGAGGCGGAGGTTGATCACGCAGATCGTGTCGAACACGTTGACCGAGCCGTCTTCGTTGCAGTCGGACTGGCCGGCGACCAGCGTGCTGGTCAGGCGTTCGTTGATGACCTGGATCGTGTCGAACACGTTGATGCTGCCGTCGTTGTTGGCATCGCCGCGGCACAGCGGCGCCGGCACCGGGTCGACGGCATCGGCACGCGAGGCTTCATACTCATCGAAATACAGCGTGCCGGTGGCGCCGTTGGCCGCGATCATGCCGAGCTGCACCGCCTCGACCGTGCTCGCGCCGGCGGTCATGCCGGTCGCATCGAGCTGCGTGGTCGTACCGGCAGTGGTGGTCTTGGCCATGAACTGCTCGCCGGTCTTGTACTTGAAGCCGACATTGATCCACTTGTTGCGCGGCGCCGAGCCGGCGGTCGTGCTTTTTGGCACGCCGTTGACGGTGAAATCGAAGTTCTGGTCGTTGGCGTCGTAGGCGATCTGGACCACCGCGCTGCCGCCGCTGTTGGCGTCCATGGCGCGAAACACCAGCGGCGCACCGCCGGTCACGCCGGTGTAGACGTAGAAGCGGGCGCTGAACGGCGTGAGGTCGCCTTCGGCTTCGTGGTTTTTCGATTCGATGACATAGCTGCCGGCAGTGCTCGCGGCCAGGCCACAGGCACCGGAATAGCGCTTGACTGCCGGCGAGCTCTTCGGGGAGCCCGCCGTCGGCGAGCCGGCGACACTGGTCCAGGCAGCGGTCGTGCACGACTGTGCGTCGGCCGCCTGGAAGCCGAACATCGACGAGCCGGCGAGCAGTACCGCGCTCAGCTTGATCGCTTTCAGTTTGGAAGACATGGGTGATGATTCCCTGGTTGTTGCGGACTGGGCACCGCCCCGCGGCCCGGCTGGGCCACGAAGCGGTACGGGAACGGGAGCGCGACACACGTCGGGTGCCCTCAAGGGCTAATATACGCAGCACATGAATCCATCGTCCCACCGACTGGGTCGCCGTTCATCGCCGGTAACGGCGCCGGTCCTGGTCGTCATCCCTGCCCGCGACGAAGCGGACACGCTCGGCGACCTGCTCGCCGCGCTGCGTGCGCTGCCGCATGTCCAGCCGCTGGTCGCGTCCGACGCCAGCAGTGACGGCACCGCGGCGCTGGCGCGCGCGCACGGCGCCTGGGTCATCGAGGTACCGCTGCAGCTCGGCGCCTGGGGCGCGACCCAGGCCGGGCTGCGGCTGGCGCAGCGGCGCGGTTTCGACATCGTCGTGACGATGGACGGCGACGGCCAGCACGATCCGCTGTCGATCGGCAGGCTGCTCGCCGAATTCGAACGCCAGCCGGCCGACGTGCTGATCGGGACGTTCCCCGAGCGCCTCAGCCGCGGCCGCAAGCTGGCCTGGTCCTGGTTCCGGGCGCTGACCGGGCTGCGGATCGAGGACCTGACCTCCGGTTTCCGCGTCTACGGCCGGCGGGCGATCGCGGTGCTGGCCTCGGCCGAGGCGACCCTGCTCGACTACCAGGACGTCGGCGTGCTGCTGCTGCTGAAGAAATACGGACTGAGCATCCGGGAAGTGCCGGTCACGATGTTTCCGCGCCGCAACGGCCGCTCGAAGGTCTTCGCGTCGTGGCTGCTGGTTGCCCGCTACATGGTGCAGACTACCGTGCTTTGCCTGGCCCGCGTGGGCCGCCTGCCCGGCCGCCGGCCGCTTCCGATCGAGGTCTGAATGACTGTAGCCGTCACCGCGGCGGTACTCGGCATCGCGATTGCCGGCAGCATCCTGTGGCTGGTGCGGCGCGATCGTCTGCACGGCAGCCATGCGCTGTGGTGGCTGGCGGTGGCCAGCGGCGCGTTGCTGGTCGGGTTCTTTCCGAAGACGGTCGATCGGATCGGCGGTCTGTTCGGCGTGCATTACCCGCCGATGCTGGTCGTGCTGCTGGTGCTCGCGGCGGTGCTGCTGAAACTGCTGCAGATCGACATCGACATCTCGCGCCGCGAGCGGCGGATGCGCCGGATGATTCAGAAAATGGCGATCCTCGAGATGGAGGTCCGCGAACTGCGCGAGCAGGCTGCCAGCCGGTCCGGGGCATCTTCCGGCACCGCCGGCGAGGCTGGCGGCGATGCGACGGTCCTGCGCAAGGTCGTCGGCTGAATTGCGCGTTCTTCATATCGGCAAGTTCTATCCGCCGCACCCCGGCGGCATAGAACGCTTCACCGCGGATCTCGCCCACGCGCAGCACCACAGCGGCCTGCAGCCGGCGGTGCTGGCCCATTCGGGCGGGACGGCGGCCGGCCACCCGCCGCCGTTTCCGGTCCGGCTGGTCCGCTCCCACGGCCGGCTGCTGTTCGTGCCGGTCAGCCCGGACTGGGCCTGGCGATGCCGGCGCCTGCTGCAGCAGTTCCGACCGGACCTGCTGCATGTCCATCTGCCGAATCCGTCGGCGTTCTGGATGCTCGGGTTGCCAGCCGCCCGCGCGTTGCCGTGGATCGTCCACTGGCATGCCGACGTGCCGGAAGACACCGGCCATCGTGGTCTGCAACTGGCCTATCCGCTGTACCGCGGATTCGAGCGGCGGATGCTGGCGCGGGCGCGGACGATCATCGCGACCTCGGCGCGCTACCGCGACGCCAGCCGACCGCTGCAACCGTTCCTGGACAAGGTCGACGTGGTGCCGCTCGGCATCGGCGCGGCGCCGGCGGCAACCGCGGCGCCCGACTGGCCGGGCACCGGCCTGCGCCTGCTGGCGGTCGGCCGACTGAGCTTCTACAAGGGCTTCGACGTGCTGATCGACGCGCTGGCCCGAGCACCGGAGGCCAGCCTGTTGCTGATCGGCGACGGCGAGCAGGCGTCCGGCCTGCGGCAGCAGATTGCCGCGCTGGGCCTGCAGGAGCGGGTCCGGATGCTGGGGCGGGTCGACGACGCGACGCTGGAAGCGGCCTACCGGGCCTGCGACGTGCTGTGCCTGCCGTCGATCGATCGCTCGGAAGCGTTCGGACTGGTACTGGTGGAGGCGATGCGGGCCGGCAAGCCAGTGCTGGCTTCGGCGATCCCGGGTTCGGGTGTCGCCGAAGTCGTCGACGACGGCGCCACCGGCCGACTGCTGCCGCTGCGCGACCCGGCCGCCTGGGCGGCCGCGATCACCGCGCTGGCGCAGCAACCGGCACTGCGCGAGGCCTGGGGTCAGGCCGGATTCGACCGCTGGCGGCAGCGGTTCCGGATCGCGCCGGTCAGCGACGCGATCACGACCATCTACCGCGCGGCGCTGGCCGACCGACGTACAGCAGGCTGACCCAGAACACCGTCGCCGGCACGATCTGCAGCAGCACGCGATTCACGCTGGTCAGGTTCTCCGCCCACGCCGACGCGTCGGTGAAGAAGAACAGCACGAACACGAACGCATAACCGAGCAGCAGTGCGAATGCCAGCGGCCGCAGCGAGCCGCGACCGGCAGCGCGGCGCATCCCGGCCAGCGCCGCGATCGGCAGGGCGAGCCACAACAGGTGCCAGTTCGGCAGCACGAACAGGCTCTCCAGGACTTCTTCTCCGACCGGCCGCCAGTACAGCTCCAGCACCCCTTTACCCGGCACCGTCACCGCGCCCCACTCCAGCGTCGCAACGCCGCTGCCGGGCAGCGGAATCGGCACGCCACCGAGCCCCATCAGCACGCCGACGCCGAGCAGTGCCAGCGGCGGGCCGATCCGCACCATGCTGCGTGGCATTGCCGCCAGCAGCGCGGCACCGAGCAGGCACAGCAGCCAGACGCCACCCTCGACCTTGATCGCGGGCAGCAGGCCGACCGCCAGCAGCGCGAGCGCGACATCGCCACGGCTGCGCAGGCGCCACGCGCGCTCCAGGTGCACGAACGCGAGCAGCACGCCGGCGGCGAGCCACAGGTCGGTGTAGCCGGCCAGCACGACATGGGTGTTGACCAGCGGCAGGCTCAGCACCGCGAACGCCGCGAGCGCCGCCACCATCGTCGTCGCACCGGCCAGGCGCAGGTAGCCGTACAGCATGCCGCCGAGCGCCAGCCACAGGAGCGGCCAGGCGAGGTGCACGACCGGCTCGCGCCAGCCACCCGCGGCGGCCGCAAGCCAGGCAGCAAAGCGCGGCACGCTTTCCGGGTATATGCCGGCGGTGACCTGCACCGTGCTGCCCGGTTCGGACGCCCACCACGGCCCGAAGTCGACAGCAGGTCGCAGCATGTCGGCGCCGATCCATGCGCGCGGCTTGGCCAGCCAGGTGTTCCAGGCGTCCCAGGACAGGGTCGGCAGGTCCAGCGCCTGCCCGGTGACCAGCACGAAATGGCCGAGCAGCAGCAGCGCCAGCGCGATCGGCAGCACGCGGTCGAGCGCAGTGGCTGCGCCGCGCGGCGCGGAGACGTTACTTCCGGATGAACCCCGACGTCGCAGCCACCATGCGCAGCCCGCCGCGCCGACAAGCACGCAGACGGCCGCGATCGGCATCAGCTGCGCGGGCCAGCGCGACAGCGGCACCGCGTCGGCCCAACGCAGCAGCACGCCGGTGAGCAGGGCGCCGAGCAGGTAGCCGCTGCCGAGGCATGCGGTCCAGCCGGCGGCCGAGCGCGGCCGTCCCATCGCAGCGAGCCACAGCAGCGCGCCGAGTGCGAGCGGCAGCAGCATGGCCAGCATGATGGTCATTGCGTTCCCTCCGAACGCCCGAGCCGGTAGGCCTGCAGGACCGGTTCATCGGCCAGCAGCAGCGTCGCCGGCAGTGTCCGCTCGCCGAACTGCAGCACGCCGCGGGCCGGGTCGAAGCGCCACGTGCCGGCGCCGAACAGCACCAGCACCGCGCCACGCTCGACGGCATCGTCGGGCAGCGCGTCGACGCCGGGCAGCGTCGCGACGTCGTGCCCGCGCAGCAAGTAGGCCGGATACTGTCGACTGAACTCATTGTCGCCGTGGACGATCACCCGCGCGGCGGGCGTGCGATCGAGCAGCGCGATCAAGCGGGCGATCGGCGCGGCCAGCGTCGGCTGCGCCGTCAGTGGTTCATCGGCGGGCGCCCCGGCGCGCGCGGCGGCAGCGACCTCGCCACGCCAGTGCAGCTGCCGCAACTGCATGAGGTCGAGCGCGACCCACGCGAGCAGCACGACGACGGCGAAGACGCGCCAGCCCGCGCGCCGCCGCATTGCGAGCCACAGCGCGAGCCCGACGACCGCGGCGATGATCGCCAGCGCCGGCGTCGGGCGCACCCCGCGTTCGATCGGCAGCGCGAATCCGCCCGTGTTGATCGACCGCCCACCCCATGGTCGATAGGCGATCCATTCGCCCCACAGCGCCGCCATCGCATCGCGACGGTTGTCCGACGACAGCGAAACCTCGCCCAGTTCGAGCCGGCGATCGGCCGATGCAGCGGTCGACAGCGGCTCCAGCGGCACCAGCGCGAGCCCGAGCGCCGATATCTCGCCTTCCCAGCCCTGCAACCGGGCGAGATCGACCGTGATTGGCCCGGAGTGCCACGGAACCGCACCGCTGCGCAGCCCTCCGGGCGTGTTCCACAGCAGCAGCGGGCGCGTGCTCGGCGGCGTCATGCGCAGGTCGAACCGCATGAAGCGATAGTCGCCAGCGTCGAAGGCAAGGCCATCGTGCAGCACGATCGTCTGCGCGGCGGCGTTGGCCGCCTTGGTCACCAGACGATCGTCGGCGACCTGCACGTCGCCGCTCGGCGATGCGAAGCGATCGACCTGCAGCCGCATCTGCCGTTCGGCATTCCACGGCGGCATGCGATCGGGCGCGGACGCGATCGCGAACAGTGCGACGGCCGCGACGACGGCGGCAAAGCTGCCGATCAGGACGAGGCGCAAGCTCATCCGGCCTCCGCCAGTGCATGCAGCAGGTCGAGGTCGTCGCGATCGAAGCCGGCCTGTTCCCGCGCCTGCAGGTTGAACGGCTTGCGCAGCGCCGCGCGGCCGTGCCGTTCGAGCAACGTGCGGAAGGTCGACAGCGGATCGCGGCCCTGTTCGGCGCAGCAATGCCGGAACCAGCGCGAGCCGGCGGCGACGTGCGCCACTTCCTCGCGCAGGATGATCTCCAGCACGTCGGCCGTGGCGTCGTCGCCGGCCGCACGCAGGCGCTCGATCATCGGCGGCGTGACATCGAGGCCACGCGCCTCGAGCACCCGCGGCACCAACGCCATGCGTTCGAGGCAATCATGGGCGGTCCGCTCGGCCATTTCCCACAGGCCGTTGTGCGCGTCGAAGTCGCCGTAGTGGTAGCCGTGCGCCGCCAGGCGCGGTTCGAGCAGACGGAAGTGGCGTGCTTCATCGGCGGCAACCTGCACCCAGTCGGCATAGAACCCTTGGGGCATGCCGCGGAAGCGATACACCGCATCCCAGGCCAGGTTGATCGCATTGAACTCGATGTGCGCCACGGCATGGATGAAGGCCGCACGCCCGAGCGGGGAACCGAACCCGCGCTGCGGCAATCGCCGCGGCTCGACCAGCCGCGGTCGCGGCGGCCGGCCGGGCACCGGTATCGGCAGCGCGGCCGGCGCGTCGTCGCGCGGCTGCAGCACGCCGGACGCAAAGCGCGCCGCCGCCTCGTCGGTCAGCGCGCACTTGAGCGCCGGGTCGTCCGCCATCAGGCAGGCATGCGCAGCGGCGTGCAGGTCGTCCGGCCTGAAACCGCTCACTGCACGCGCTCCGCCGGCCGCACCTCGTAGGTGCCCGGCACCGCAGCGACCGGCTGCAATTCGAATCCCGCATAGGCCTGCTCGAGCGCCGCGTCGACGCCGCCCTCGGGCATCGGGCGGCCAAGCAGCGGCAGTCGCGCAGCCAGCGCGCGCAGGCGGCCGTGTTCGGCGAACTCCAGCGTGAAGACGCGCTGCCCGCGCGCGAGCGCCGCATCGATCGTCCGCGCGACAAGGGCGGGATCGCGATCGGCATGCATCAGTGCGCTGATCGCGCCGGGCGCAAAGCGCACCGGACGATCATGGAAGTAGCCGAGCCACAGCACGGTGTTCAGTTCTTCGGTCAACAGCACGTCCTCGGGTCCGAGCTGCGCGGCATCGGCCAGCGCGCCGGCGAGCTGGTAACGCATCGGCCAGTCCCGTTGCGGCAGCATCGCCAGTGCCGCGTTGATCGCGAATACCAGCAGCACGCCCACCGCGAGCCAACGCGATCGGAGGCGATCCGCGTGCAACGCCAGCAGCGCAACGAAGCCGATCCATACCGGCAGCAGGAACTCGATATTGCGTGCTTCCCACCAGAATGTGAACAGCAGGTTCACGCCGATGAAAAGCATCAGCGGCACACTGCCGCGCCGCAGCGGCGCACGGCATGTCGGCAGCGCCGAGATCAGCACGGCGAGCACGGCGGCCGCCGCGAGCGGCCACGCCCACGGCGATGCGACCAGCTCGTAGGCGAACCACAGGTTGCCGAGTGCGAGCAGCAATCCACCGGCGCGCGCAGCGAGCGGCGGCGGCGCGCGGTAGGTGCCGATCCCGTCAGCCGTCCAGCCGTAGCCGAGGAACCAGCGCAGCAGCGCATCGAACGATTCGAACGCTCCGTTGGCGTGGCCGAGCGCCACGTACACCAGCAACGGCAGCAGCCACGGCACGGTCAGCAGCAGCAGGCGTCCGCGCGCCTGCAGTTTCGGCCAGGCGAGCCACAGCAGCAGCGGAAACCAGAACACGTACTGCTGCAGCAGCAGGACGGCCGCGGCACACAGCAAGGCCAGTGCGGCCGCATGCCGCGAGGCCAGGTGGGCGCGTTCGAGGATCAGCAGCGAAACGGCGACGAGCGCCGCCGGCAGCACGTAGACCTCGGGCTCCTGGCTGAAGGTCCAGAAGCCGAAGCCGGCCAGCAGCAGCACGCCGATCGCCGCGGCGACGGGCGCGGCGGCACGCTTCGCGGCGATCTGCGTCAGGGCCGCCGCGGCGACGCAGCCGGCGACGATGTTGACCATCTGCATGGTCCACGCCGCCGCCGGCGCGCTCGGCAACAGCAGGCCGAGCGTCCGCCACAGCACATGGTTCAGTGCGTTGTACAGCAGATGGTTTGGATGCAGCAGCGGTTCGCCGCGCTCGACCGCGGCGGCGTACTGCAGGCCGTCGACGGTGAAATCGTGGTTCAGCAGCGCGAGCTGCAGCACCAGCAGCCCGCATCCGACACCCGTTGCGACGACGGCTGCGCGCGGCGCGACCGACGCGTTCATCCCGTCCTGCGCTGGGTCTTCGCTTCGTCCGAGCGCTGCGCCTGCAGCTCCTCGAGGTAACGCTCGTCGAGCCCGGTCACGTATTCGCCGGAGAAGCACGAAGTGTCGAAACCGGCCGGACCGGGTTTCTTGCCGCGCACCGCATCGATCAGGTCGTCGAGATCCTGGTAGATCAGCCAGTCGCAGCCGAGCAGTTGCTGCACCTCGTCCTCGCTGCGGCCGTGCGCGATCAGCTCGCTCGCGGCCGGCATGTCGATGCCGTAGACGTTCGGATAGCGCACCGGCGGCGCGGCCGAGGCGAGGTAGACCTTGCGTGCACCGGCTTCCCGCGCCATCTGCACGATCTGCTTGGAGGTCGTGCCGCGCACGATCGAGTCGTCGACCAGCAGCACCACGCGGTTGCGGAACTCGAGCGGAATCGGATTGAGCTTGCGTCGCACCGACTTCACCCGCTCGCCCTGCCCCGGCATGATGAAGGTGCGGCCGACGTAGCGGTTCTTGATGAAGCCTTCGCGGTACTTGATGCCGAGCACGTTGGCGACTTCCATCGCCGCGTCACGCGACGAATCCGGAATCGGGATCACCGTGTCGATGTCGTGGTCGGGGCGCAGGCGCAGGATTTTCTCGCCGAGCTTCTGCCCCATCCGCATCCGCGCCTTGTGCACCGAGATGTCCTCGATCATCGAGTCCGGACGGGCGAAGTAGACGTACTCGAAGATGCACGGTGCGAGCGGTTGCGGTTCACAGCAGAGCTCGCTGTGCAGTTCGCCGGTTCCGGTCACGATGACCGTTTCGCCCGGCCTGACGTCGCGCATCCGGGTGAAGCCGAGCAGGTCGAGCGCGACGCTCTCGGACGCGATCGCGTACTCGGTGCCGCCGTGGCCGTTCTCGCGCCGGCCGAGCACCAGCGGCCGGATGCCGTTCGGATCGCGGAACGCGACCAGTCCGAGCCCGAGCACGGTGGCGACCGCCGCGTAGCCGCCGCGCGAGCGCCGATGCACCTGCCGCATCGCGCGGAACACCGCTGCCGGCGACAGCTCGCCCTGCACCGCGAGTTCGTGCGCGAACACGTTCAGCAGCACTTCGGAGTCGGACTCGGTATTGATGTGCCGGCGATCCTGCTCGAACACCTCGCGCCGCAGCGCGTCGGTGTTGGTCAGGTTGCCGTTGTGCGCCAGCGCGATGCCGTAGGGCGAGTTGACGTAGAACGGCTGCGCCTCTTCGGAACCTTCCGAGCCAGCGGTCGGATAGCGGCAATGACCGATGCCGATCCGGCCGGTCAGCAGTTCCATCTGCGGCGTGTCGAACACGTCCTTGACCAGCCCGTTGCCCTTCTGGATCCGCATCCGCCGGCCGTCGACGGTGGCGATGCCGGCAGCATCCTGGCCACGATGCTGCAACACCTGCAGCGCGTCGTAGAGTGCTGCGGCGACCGGACTGGTGCCGACGATGCCGATGATTCCGCACATGCGTTGGTTCTCGCTTCGAGCCTGTGGAGCTTACGCGCCATCAGGTTGGGGTATCGCCGTCGCAACGTCCGCTTCGACCTGCGGCCGCCTCCACGCCACGACCGGTCGCAGCCGTGGCGGCCGCTCCGGATGCTGCACGCGGTCTGCTGCCGGCATCCGCGCTAGCGAACGTCCGGCAGCCGGGCGGCCGGCGACGGGGCCGGCAATTGTGACGGATTCAACTGAACCTGTGCGGATACCGGCGCGGGCAGCCAGCTCCGCAGCCATTCGGCGCCCGGGGTCAGGCCCGGCAGCAGCCGCGATTCCCGCCACCACGGATCCTGCGGAAACGGCGTGAAACCGAGCAGCAGCACCAGGATGCAGGCCAGCGCAACGCCACGCAGCAGCCCGAACCCGCCGCCGAGCAGACGATCGGTCACCGACAGGCCGCTGCCGCGGACCAGCTTGCCGACCAGCCAGATCGCGATCGAGCCGACCAGCAGCGCGGCGACGAAACACAGCGCGTAGCCGAGCAGCAAGCGGGCAGCCGGCGTCGCGAACGCTTCGCCGAACAGCCCGGCCACCGTTTCGCCGTAGGCGAATGCAAGCCAGAACGACACCACCCAGGCGGCCAGCGACAGCACTTCGACCGCGAAGCCGCGCCACAGGCCAACCATGATCGACAGCGCCACCAGCACCAGCAGCGCGATGTCGGCCCAGTTCAACAACGTGCCGCTGTCCATCAGCGGCATTCGTTCGGGTGGTCGCGCCGCGGTGATACGCACGGCGGCGGCAGATCGGCGGCGGGCGTCATGGCGGGACCGGGGTTACGGATGCGACACGACCAGGCCGTCCAGCGCGAGCTTGCGCTTGACGTCGGCGCGCAGCCGGTCGGCGCGCTCGCGGGTCAGCTCCGGTCCGGCGCGGACCCGCCACAGCGGGCCGTCGTCGGTGTTGGCCCGCTCGGTGAAGGCCGGGAAGCCGGCCCGCCGCAGTCGGTCACGCAATGCGGTCGCATCGGTTTCGCTGCGCAGGGCGCCGACCTGCACCGCGAATGCGGCGGCAGTCGCCGGACGGGCCGGCTGTGCCTGCGGGCTCTGCTCGTCGCTCAACTGCACGACCGCGGCCGGCAGATCGGCCTGCAGCCGGCGCACCGCGATCCGGGCCGCCTCGGCATCACCGCGGGTCGCGTACGGACCGACCCGAACGCGGGTGGCCGGCTTGCCGTCGAGCGAGATCGTTTCGGTCAGCACCGGCAGCCCGGCCTGCTTCAGCCGCGCCGCCAATGCGTCGGCATTGGCGCGCTGAGAATAGCTGCCGAGATTGACCGCGTGGCGACCGCCGGGCTGCGCCGCCGGCGCGGTGCCGGAGGCAGTGGCCGCCGCCGCGGTCTGGCTCGGCGACCGCGGCGGCGCCGGGGTGCTGACCGGCTGCGGGGCGCGCTCGACCGGCGCGACCGGCGCGACCGGATCGGGCGAGTCTGCGCCGGCCGCCGGCTGCAGCGCATCGATCCGCGGCGCAACCTCGGTGTCGACCGTGACCACCGCACTCGGGTCGGGTTCGGCCGGCGTGGCCGGCTCCGGCAGCGCCAGCGGAATCTCGCGGGTCTGCAGGTTCCGGTCCGGCGCGACCGGGATCGCCATCGGCACGTCGACGCCGCGGTCCGGCGTCGGACCGGGACGACCGAGCAGCATCGGCAGGAAGATCACCGCCAGCGCCACCAGCACGGCGGCACCGATCAGACGCTGTTTCAGGGCTGGATCCATGGCGGCGGCGTGAACGGAGTCGGCGCGGATTATAACGGCCGCGGTCGCGGCGACTTGTTGTCAAAGCGTTGCCGCTACGCGGCGGCACCGCGCTGGTCGAGCCAGTCCAGCGCCGCCGCGACGGTGTGGAACGAACCGAACACGACGATCCGGTCGCCCGGCACGGCCTGCGCTTCGGCGTGCAGCAACGCTTCGGTCACGCTGCCATGCCGGCTGTGCAGGCAGCGGGCAAGCAGGCCGGCGACCTGCTGCCACAGCGCCGCGGCAGCGAGCCCGCGCCGGCCGACCTCGGCCAGCCCGGCCAGTCGCCAGGCATCGACCGCGCCCTGCATCGCGGCGACCAGGTGCGGGATGTCCTTGTCGGCCAGCGCCGCGAACACCGCCTGGGTCGCCCCACGCGACGGCTCGCTGCGCAGCCAGCCGGCCAGTTGCTGCGCCGCCTGCGGGTTGTGCGCGACATCCAGCACGTATTCGATGCCGGCGTGCACGACCCGCTGCGTCCGGCCGGCCACCTGCGCGCCGGCAACACCCACCGGCCACGCGGCGTCGGCGATCGGCAGCGCGTCGCCGAGCTGGCGCAGCGCCGCGATCGCGGTGCAGGCATTGCCCGGCTGGCAACGCGCTGCCAGCGCCGGCGCCGGCAGGTCGAGCGTCAGCGTGCCTTCGCGGTAGCGGAAGCCGCCACCGAAACGCGGCTCGCAGTGGAAATCGGCGCCGATCTGCCACGGCCGGGCAGCGATCCGCGCCGCGTGTTCGCGCACGCTGGCCGGCGCGACCGGCTCGCCGATCACTGCCGGCCGCTGCGGACGGAACACCCCGGCCTTCTCGCGACCGATCGACTCGCGGTCGTTGCCGAGCCAGTCCATGTGGTCGAGCGCGACGGTGGTGACGACCGCGACATCGGCATCGACCAGATTCACCGCATCGAGCCGGCCGCCGAGACCGACCTCGAGCACGGCCAGATCGAGCCCGGCCCGCTCGAACAGCAACAGCGCGGCCAGCGTGCCGAACTCGAAATAGGTCAGCGGCGTGTCGCCGCGCGCCGCCTCGATCGTTTCGAACGCGGCGATCAGCGTCGCGTCGTCGACCTCGACGCCGTCGATCCGGATCCGCTCGTTGTAGCGCCGCAGATGCGGCGACGTGTAGGCGCCGACGCGGTAGCCCGCGGCACGTGCGATGGCGTCGATGAAGGCGACCGTCGAGCCCTTGCCGTTGGTGCCGGCGACCGTGATGACCCGCCGCGCCGGCCGATCCAGCCCGAGCCGCGCGGCCACCGCGGCGACACGTTCGAGACCAAGGGCGATGCCGGCCGGATGGACCTGTTGCTGGTAGTCGAGCCAGTCGCCGAGGCTACGCGGTGCGGCAGCGGTGGTGCAGGTCATGGCAGGCGATCGGACACGCGCGAACGAGGCCGTTCAGTATGCGCGTCGGCACGTCGCGCCGCCGTGACGGACGGCAGGCGGGCTCGGCGGTACACTCGCGGACGCCATCGGCCGACCGGAGTCCTGCGATGAATGCCTCCACCGCGCGTGTCTGCGCCGCCTTGCTCGCAACCTTCACGGCGCCAGCGGCGATCGCCCAGGCACCCGAAGCCGCGCTCGATGCGTCCTGGGCCAGCGTCTGCGCCGGCGCCACGCCGGGATCGAGCTTCTTCCAGCGCTGTCAGGAAATCGTCAATGCCGGCCCCGGCTCCGCCGACCGCAGTTCGGCCGCGGCGCTCGGCAACAACCTCGACACCGTGGCCGGCCAGGGCCGGGTCGCCACCAGCGGCACCGGCGATGCCGGACGCATCGACTGGGCCCGCGGCGGCCTGTTCTTCGGCGTGACGATGAGCGACCTCGAACGCGACGACGACCCGTTCGAAGCGGCGTTCGACGGCCGCGCGCTGTCGCTGATCGTCGGCGTCGACCGCCGCCTCGGTGAACGCCACGTGCTCGGCCTGGCGCTGAACCACCAGCGCGAACGGGCCGATTTCGCCGCTGGCGCCGGTCGCGCCGACAGCCGGATGCTCGGTCTGCTGGCGACCTACGGCGGCAGCTTCGGCGAGCACTGGACGCTGGACGCCTACGCCGGCGCATTGCGCGGCAGCCTCGACACGACCCGCCGGGTGCAGTACGACATTGTGCTCAACGCCGGTACCGCGGCGCAGAGCACGGTCGCCATCCGCAGCCTGGCAGAAGCCGATACCGACACCCACCGCGAGGTCGGTGGCGTCGGCCTCGGCTACCTGCTCGATCGCGGCGCCTGGAACTGGCAGTTCGGCGCCGGCTACGACGTCGCCCGCTCGCACTTCGATGCCTATGTCGAACGCGGCGGCGATGGTCTGGCGCTGGCGGTCGACGAGCGCCGCCTGAGCAGCCGGCAGGGCCGGCTCGGACTGCGCGGCACCCGCACCGCGTCGATCGCCCGCGGTGTCCTGCAGCCGTATTTCGGCCTCGATGCGTACCACGAGTTCGCCAATGACGCGCGCACGCTGCAGGTCGCGTTCGCCGACGATCCGGGCCGCACCGCGATCCGCTTCGATTCGGCGGCGCCGGACCGGAACTGGGCGGAAGCGGCGGTCGGCCTCGCCGCAACCTTCGCCGGCGGCAGCTCGGCGTTCGTCGAATACCGACAGCGCTTCGGCCACGACCTGCTCGATGAACGCGGGCTGAGTTTCGGCCTGCGGGTCGAGTTCGACTGACGGCCGCCCGGCATTCGACCCGTATAATTCGCGCCCTTTCCACGGCCCAGGCGAGGGGCTGTCATGGCACAGACGATGAAGGCGCTGGTCAAGCGCGAGCCGGCCCGCGGGATCTGGATGGAAGAAGTCCCGGTGCCGACGCCGGGGCCGAACGAAGTGCTGATCAAGGTCGAGAAGACCGCGATCTGCGGCACCGACCTGCATATCTTCAAGTGGGACGAGTGGAGCCAGCGCACGATCAGGCCGGGACTGATCATCGGCCACGAGTTCGTCGGCCGGATCGTCGAGATGGGCCCCGGCGTGACCGGCTACCAGCTCGGCGACCGGGTGTCGGCCGAGGGTCACATCGTCTGTGGTCACTGCCGCAACTGCCGTGCGGGCCGCCAGCACCTGTGCCCGAACACCGTCGGCATCGGCGTCAACCGCCACGGCGCGTTCGCCGAGTACCTGGTGATGCCGTCGTCGAACCTGTGGCCGATTCCGGACCAGATTCCGTCCGAGCTCGCCGCATTCTTCGATCCGTACGGCAACGCCGCGCATTGCGCGCTGGAATTCGACCTGATCGGCGAGGACGTGCTGATCACCGGCGCCGGCCCGATCGGCATCATCGCCGCCGGCATCTGCAAGCACGTCGGTGCGCGCAACGTGGTCGTCACCGACGTCAACGACTACCGCCTGAAGCTGGCTGCCGAGATGGGCGCGACACGGGTCGTCAATGTCGCCAAGCAGTCGCTGAAGGACGTCATGTCCGACCTGCACATGCAGGGCTTCGACGTCGCGCTGGAGATGTCCGGCAACCCGCATGCGTTCAACGACATGCTCGACTGCATGTACCACGGCGGCAAGATCGCGCTGCTCGGCATCCTGCCGAACGGCGCCGGCATCGACTGGGACAAGGTGATCTTCAAGGGCCTCGTGCTGCACGGCATCTACGGCCGGCGCATGTACGAGACCTGGTACAAGATGACCCAGATGGTGCTGACCGGCTTCCCGCTGCAGAAGGCGCTGACCCACCAGATCCACATCGACGACTTCCAGCGCGGCTTCGAGCTGATGGAGTCGGGGAACTGCGGCAAGGTGGTCTGTAGCTGGTCCTGATTCGGGATTCGGGATTCGGGATTCGGGATTCGGGATTCGGGATTCGGGATTCGGGATTCGGGATTCGGGAATCGGGATTCGGGAATCGGGAATCGGGAATCGGGAATCGGGAATCGGGAATCGGGAATCGTCAGGCTACCGGGCACGCAATGCGGCTTGTGCTGCAATCGAGATCGACACGATGAACTGCATCCTCTGGCACAACCCGCGCTGCTCGAAGTCGCGCGGCGCACTCGACCTGCTGCGCGAGCGCGGCATCAAGCCGACCATCCGGACCTATCTCGATGACCCGCCGGGCGCAGCCGAGATCACTGAAGTCGTGCGCAAGCTCGGCATCGCGCCGCGGACATTGCTGCGCAGCGGCGAGGACGCCTACCGGGAGCTCGGGCTGGGCGACGAATCGCTGTCCGACGAAGCACTGATCACCGCGATGGCCGCCCATCCGCGGCTGATCGAGCGGCCGATCCTGGTCTGCGGTGACCGCGCCGTGATCGGGCGGCCGCCGGAGCGGGTGCTGGAACTGATCGACTGAATCGCTGCCGGAGTTCCGCAGCGTCCGCGATGCAGTGCCGTCGCTGACGGAGCCATCGCGAGCCGGTGCTGCGCTACTGGTCGAAGCGCAGATGCTTGACCGACTTGCCGCGGCGGCGGATCAGCTTCAGCGCCTCGATGCCGATCCGGATATGCGATTCGACGAAGCTGGTCGTCACTACCGTGTCACTGGCCTCGGTCTTGACCCCTTCCGGCACCATCGGCTGATCCGACACCAGCAGCAGCGCACCGGCCGGGATGCCGTTGGCGAAGCCGGCCGAGAAGATCGTCGCGGTCTCCATGTCGATCGCCATGCAGCGGGTCTTGCGCAGGTAGGCCTTGAAGTGGACGTCGTGTTCCCAGACCCGGCGATTGGTCGTGTAGACGGTGCCGGTCCAGTAGTCGTGGTCGAGGTCGCGGATCATCGTCGACACCGCGCGCTGCAGTTCGAACGCCGGCAGCGCCGGCACTTCCGGCAGCAGGTAGTCGTTCGAGGTGCCTTCGCCGCGGATCGCCGCGATCGGCAGCACCAGGTCGCCGAGCTGGTTCTTCTTCTTCAGGCCACCGCACTTGCCGAGGAACAGCACCGCCTTCGGCCGCACCGCCGACAGCAGGTCCATCACGGTAGCGGCATTGGCACTGCCCATGCCGAAGTTGATCATCGTGATGCCTTCGGCGGTCGCGGTCGGCATTGGCCGGGCCCGGTGCAGCACCTCGGCCCCGGTCAGTTGCGCGAAGGTGTCGAGATAGCCGTGGAAATTGGTCAGCAACACATACGGCGCGAATTCGTCGAGCGGCACGCCGGTGTAGCGCGGCAGCCAGTTGTTGACGATTTCTTCCTTGCTTTTCATCGTGCGTCGTTCTCCTGCCGGCCCGATGCCGGCGCATGTTTTTTCGTCGATTGCCGGTCCAGTTTAGACTGATCGACGAGTTCGCTCGCAAGCTGCCGGCGAACGTTCCCGATTGCCACGAGGCCGATCCGTCATGCCCGAGCCCCATCGTTCGGTCGAGTGGTACTTCGACTTCATCAGCCCGTTCGCCTGTCTGCAGTGGCCGCGCATTCGCGAGCTCGCGGCGCAGCGGCATGTGCAACTGCGTCCGATCCTGTTCGCCGGCCTGCTCGATCGCCACGGCCACAAGGGGCCGGCCGAGATCCCGGCCAAGCGCTGCTTCACCTATCGGCAGGTCTGGTGGCGGGCACAGCAGTACGGCCGAACATTGCGCTTTCCGCCGGCCCATCCGTTCAATCCGCTGGCCGCATTGCGACTGGCGATTGCCGCCGGCAGCACACCGGATGCCATCGACGCGATCTTCGACTGGATCTGGCGCGACGGGCGTGCCGGCGACAGCGGCGCCGCGCTGGCCGAGGTCGGCAGCACGCTCGGCATCGATGACGTCGCCGCGGCGATCGCGCAGCCGGCGGTCAAGGCGACACTGAAGGACAATTTCGATGCGGCCGTCGAAGCCGGCGTGTTCGGCGTGCCGACACTGGCGATCGCCGGCCAGTTGTTCTGGGGTGACGACGCCACCGAATTCGCACTGGCCGCCCTCGACGACCCTGCCCTGCTCGACGATCCGGAGCTGCAGCGCCTCGATGCACTGCCGATGGCGGCGAGCCGGATCTGACGGCGCCCTCTCTCCCGTGGGTGCGTCAGCCGCGATCTTTCTGGCTCGATGGCCAACGAGATCAACCGATCGCGGCTGAAGCCGCTGCCACAGGCGGAGACGAAAACGCCGGCACGAAGCCGGCGTTTCCGGTTACCGCATGGCAGCCTTGAATTACGCCGCCTTCTTCCACTGACCGAGCGCGGCAAGGCCGTTGTCGCGGGCCCGCTGGGCGACGGTCTGCTGCGCGGCGTCGTAGTTCTTCGCCATGTCCTGCGACCACAGCTTCAGCGCGGCCTGCTGCATCGCACGACCGTAGCTGAACGACAGCGGCCACGGGTTCGGGCCAATCTGGTTCATCGCGTTCAGGTGCGCGGTGGCGGCCTCGTCGCTCTGTCCACCGGACAGGAACACGATGCCCGGCAGCGCGGCCGGGACCGCCGACTTCAGGCAGCGCAACGTCGCCTCGGCGACTTCCTCGACACTGGCCTGCTCCGGGCAGCTCTTGCCGGACAGCACCATGCTGGCCTTCAGGATCGTGCCCTCGAGCATCACGTTCTGCTCGTACAGCGCGCCGAACAGCGAACGCAGCGTCGCCTCGGTCACGTCGTAGCAGACATCGATGTCGTGGTCGCCGTCCATCAGCACCTCCGGCTCCACCATCGGCACGACGCCGGCTTCCTGGCACAGCGCGGCATAACGGGCCAGCGCATGGCAGTTCGCTTCGATGCAGGTGCCGCTCGGCATGTCCTCGCCGATCGTGATCACGGCGCGCCACTTGGCGAAGCGGGCGCCGAGCCCGGCATATTCCTGCAGGCGCTGGCGCAGGCCGTCGAGGCCTTCGGTGACCAGCTCGCCCGGGAACCCGGCCAGCGCCACGGTGCCCTTGTCGACCTTGATGCCCGGGATCATGCCGTTGTCGCTCATGAACTTCGCGAACGGCACGCCGGCACGGGTGCTCTGGCGGATCGTTTCGTCGTACATGATCGCGCCGGAAATGTGCTGGTTGAGCTTCGGCGCGGTCAGCAGCAGTTCGCGGTAGGCGCGGCGATTTTCCTCGGTGCACTCGATGCCGACCGCATCGAAGCGTTTCCTGATCGTGTTCGACGACTCGTCGATCGCGATGATGCCCTTGCCCGGGGCGACCATGGCCTGGGCGATTTCGTGCAGTTCTTCGATGCTCATCGATGACTCCGTTTTCTTATGGGGCGCAGGACAGTGCGCGGCGAGGATGCGGGGTCGCCGATTATAACGGGCGTTCACATTACGGCCCGCTGAGTGGCGGCTGATCGGGGGCCGCTGCGGGCTGCTGGCCGCCTGCGCTCCGAAGCCGTTCACCCTTCGATACCTCAGGGCGAACGGTGGCGAGGCGGGCCGAGGCCGAGCGGAGTCTGCTGCCGTGTGCGGGTCGAGGGCCGATCGGAGTCGCGCTGCTGCGCGGGTCGAGACCGATCGGAGTCGCGCTGCCGCGCGGGTCGGGGCGATCATGACGGGCGTTCACATTACGGCCCGCCGAGTGGCGGCTGGATCAGGGGCCGCTGCGGGCTGCTGGCCGCCTGCGCTCCGAAGCCGTTCACCCTTCGATACCTCAGGGCGAACGGTGGCGAGGCGGGCCGAGGTCGAGCGGAGTCTGCTGCCGTGTGCGGGTCGAGGGCCGATCGGAGTCGCGCTGCCGCGCGGATCGGGGTGATCATGACGGGCGTTCACATTACGGCCCGCTGAGTGGCGGCTGATCAGGGGCCGCTGCGGGCTGCTGGCCGCCTGCGCTCCGAAGCCGTTCACCCTTCGATACCTTAGGGCGAACGGTGGCGAGGCGGGCCGAGGCCGAGCGGAGTCTGCTGCCGTGTGCGGATCGAGGGCCGATCGGAGTCGCGCTGCTGCGCGGGTCGAGACCGATCGGAGTCGCGCTGCCGCGCGGGTCGGGGCGATCATGACGGGCGTTCACATTACGGCCCGCCGAGTGGCGGCTGGATCAGGGGCCGCTGCGGGCTGCTGGCCGCCTGCGCTCCGAAGCCGTTCACCCTTCGATACCTCAGGGCGAACGGTGGCGAGGCGGGCCGAGGCCGAGCGGCGGACGACGCCAATGGGTGGCGCCGTTCGTGGTGAGGTATCGAACCGCCAACAACGGGCGGGACCGTTCGTGATGATGTGTCGAACCACCAACGACGGGTGGCGCCGTTCGTGGTGAGGTATCGAACCACCAACAACGGGTGGGACCGTTCGTGATGATGTGTCGAACCACCAACGACGGGTGGGGCCGTTCGTGGTGATGTGTCGAACCACCAACGACGGGTGGGGCCGTTCGTGGTGAGGTATCGAACCACGATCGGCGGCCGGATCTCGCAAGCACCGCGCGTGCAGCCACATACCGACGGCCGCATCGGTAGCCGCCCCTACAACTCGCCCAGCCCCTCCGCGACGCCCTCGCTGCCGACCTTCAGCAGCCGCAGCGTGTTGGTCGAGCCGTGCTGGCCCATGTGGTCGCCGTTGGTGATGATGACGCGGTCGCCCTCGTGCAGCAGTCCGAGCGCGAACAGTTGCCGGACCGCCTCGCGGGCCGCCTTGCGCGGCGACAGTCCACGCGCGTCGAACTCGACCGGGTAGACGTCGCGCATCAGTGCCATCCGCCGCCGCGCCGGCGCATGCCGCGACAGACCGTAGATCGGCGCGCCCGAGCGGAAGCGCGACAGGTAGCGCGCGGTCGAGCCGGATTCGGTCATCGCGACTATCGCCCGCACCTTGATGTGCTCGGTCAGGAACATCGCTGCCATCGCGATCGCTTCGTCGGTCTGCGCGAGCCCGCGCTTGGCCGCCTCGAAGTCGGTGTCGTGGTCGAACTGCCGCTCGGCACCGAGGCAGATCCGCTCCATCGCCTCGACCGCGCGGACCGGATAACTGCCGGACGCGGTCTCGGCCGACAGCATCACCGCGTCGGTGCCGTCGATCACGGCGTTGGCGACGTCGAGCACTTCGGCACGGGTCGGGATCGGGTTGTCGACCATCGACTGCAGCATCTGCGTCGCGGTGATCACCACGCGGTTGCGTTCGAGCGCCTCGCGGATGATCTTCTTCTGCAGGCCCGGCAGCTCGGCATCGCCGATCTCGACGCCGAGGTCGCCGCGCGCGACCATCACCGCATCGGATGCGTCGCAGATCTCGGACAGGTTCTCGATCGCCTCGGCGCGCTCGATCTTGGCGACGATCGCCGCGTCCGAACCGGCCGCGGTCGCCAGCGCCCGCGCCTCGCGGATGTCGGCCGCGCTGCGGCAGAACGACACAGCGATGAAATCGACGCCGAAGCCGGCCGCATGGACGATGTCGTCGCGATCCTTCTCGGTCAGCGCACCGAGCGACAGTCCGCCGCCGAGCCGGTTCAATCCCTTGCGATCGGACAGCACGCCGTCGGTCAGCACGGTCGTGTGGATCTCGCTGCCGTCGACCTCGTCGACACGCAGCGCGATCAGGCCGTCGTCGAGCAGCAGCGTGTCGCCTTCCTGCACGTCGTTCGGCAGGCCGTGATAGCTGACGCCGACCCGCGACGCGTCGCCGGGCGGCGCCTGGTTGCGACAGTCGAGCGTGAAGCGCTGGCCGGCCTGCAGTTCGACCCGGCCGTCGGCGAACTTCTCGATCCGGATCTTCGGCCCGCCGAGGTCGGCCAGCACGCCGACCTCGCGACCGAGCCGGGCGGCCGCGCCGCGCACTGCCGAGATCCGCTGCGCGTGCTGCTCCGGCGTGCCGTGCGAGAAGTTCATCCGCACCACGTTGACGCCGGCGGCGAGCAGCGCGTCGATGACGCCGGGCTTGTCGCTGGCCGGCCCGAGCGTGGCGAGGATCTTGGTGCGACGGAACGTCGGACGTGTCATGGCATCGGGCTTCAGGATAATGTCGTGGAAATTAGCACAGCCTCCTGACGCTGCAATGAGCCTGCTCGAAAGAACCGCGGCGGTCGCTGACCGGCTGCGTGAACTGCCCGCATTCCCGCGCCTGCAGGGGCCGCACGTGCGGCTGCGCGAGCCGCGCGCGGATGATGTAGACACCGTGTTCGAGCTGTTCTCGGACCCGGACACGATGCGCTACTGGAGCCGGCCGCCGATGCGCCAGCGGCGCGAAGCCGAAGCCTACGTCGATTCGATCGCGCGCGGCTTCTCCGAGCGCAGCTTCCTGAACTGGCTGGTGGCCGACCACGACGATCGGATGATCGGCTCCTGCACGCTCTACGACATCCAGGTGCCGCATCTGCGCGCCGGCATCGGCTATGCACTGCTGCCGCAGCAGCGTGGCCGGGGCCTGGCCGGCGAGGCGGTGATGCTGGCGCTCGGCTGGGGTTTCGACGTGCTCGGCCTGCACCGGATCGAGGCCGACGCGCATCCGGACAATGCCGCCTCGCGGCGTCTGCTGGAGCGGCTCGGCTTTCGCTTCGAAGGCCTGCTGCGACAGCGTTTCGTCACTCGCGACGAAATCCAGGATTCGGCGATCTACGGCCTGCTGCGGGACGAGTTCAGGCCGAAGCTGTAGCGGCGGGGAGCGAGCGCCCCCTGCAGGAGCCGCTTTCAGCGGCGACCGCCGCGACGATCCGGTGACGATGTCGCGGCCGGCATGTCCCGGCCGCCGTCGCTCCTGCAGGGACGAGCCGAATCAGCCCTGCGCCCGCGCCTTCAGCGCCGCCACCGCCGGCAGTTCCTTGCCTTCGCAGAATTCGAGGAACGCGCCGCCACCGGTCGAAATGTAGCTGATGCCGTCGGCCACGCCGTACTTGTCGACCGCCGCCAGCGTGTCGCCGCCACCGGCGATCGAGAATGCCTTCGACTCGGCGATCGCACGCGCGATCGCCTGGGTGCCGTTGCCGAACGCGTCGAACTCGAATACGCCGACCGGGCCGTTCCAGATCACGCTGCCGGCCTGCCTGATGATCACGTCGTACTGCGCGGCCGTGTCCGGACCGATGTCGAGGATCATGTCGTCCGGCCCGACGTCCTGGACGCGCTTGATCTGCGCCGGCGCATCGGCTCTGAACTCCGGCGCGACGACGACGTCGGTCGGGATCGGGATCTCGGCGCCGCGCGCGCGGGCGTCGGCGATGATCAGCCGTGCGGTATCGAGCAGATCGTCTTCGCACAGCGACTTGCCGACCGGATGGCCGACCGCCTTGATGAAGGTGTTGGCGATGCCACCGCCGACGATCAACTGGTCGACCCGCCCGACCAGATTGCCGAGCAGTTCGAGCTTGGTCGACACCTTGGAGCCGGCCACGATCGCGACCAGCGGGCGCGCCGGGTTTTCGAGCGCCTTCGCCAGCGCGTCGAGCTCGGCCATCAGCAGCGGGCCACCGCAGGCCTGCGCCGCGAAGCGGATCACGCCGTGGGTCGAGGCCTGCGCGCGGTGCGCGGTGCCGAATGCGTCCATCACGAACACGTCGCAGAGCGCTGCGTACTTTTTCGCCAGCGTCTCGTCGTCCTTGCCTTCGCCGACGTTCATCCGGCAGTTCTCGAGCAGCACTAGCCGACCCGGCTGCACGTCGACACCGTCGACCCAGTCGCGCACCAGCGGCACCTCGCGGCCGAGCAGTTCCGACAGTCGACGGGCGACTGGCGCCAGCGAATTCTCCTCGCTGAACTGGCCTTCCTTCGGTCGGCCGAGATGCGACATCACCATCACCGCGGCGCCTTTCTCCAGCGCGAGCTTCAAGGTCGGCAACGAGGCCAGGATGCGCTGGTCCGACGTGACCACGCCATCGGCGACCGGCACGTTCAGATCCTGCCGGATCAGCACGCGGCGGCCGGACAGGTCCAGATCGGTCATGCGGCAGATCGACATCGGAGCGCTCCTTGCGGGGAAAACGCGCATTGTCCGGCCTTGCGGGGCCGGGTTCAAACCGGACCGGACGGTCAGCGCAGCGGCGGCGGCCGTGCCGATGCCGGGCTGGCCGATCAGCGCCCGGGGGCGCGCCCGGCCGGCTTGATCACGATCAAGACCGGTCCGGGCCGGCCGGCCCAGACTGCCGGCATGAATCAGGTTCCCGCCTTCGATCTCGAACTGCTGCGTCGCTACGACCGGCCCGGTCCGCGCTACACGTCGTACCCGACCGCGCCGCAGTTCAGCGATGCGTTCGGCGAAAGCGACTTCCGCGAGGTCGCGACCGCCAGCAACGCCGATCCGATCCCGCGCCGGCTGTCGCTGTACCTGCACGTGCCGTACTGCATGAGCCCGTGCTTCTACTGCGGCTGCAACCGCGTCATCACTCGCGACCTGGCCCGCGGCGATACCTACGTCGCGCGGCTGCAGCGCGAGATCGAGCTGGTCGCACCGCTGTTCGACCGCGACCGCGACGTGATCCAGTTGCACTTCGGCGGCGGCACGCCGAACTTCCTGCGTCCGGCGCTGATCGGCGAACTGGTCGAGAGCCTCGGCCGGCAGTTCCATTTCAGCCGGCTGCCCGAGCGCGACTTCTCGATCGAGCTCGACCCGCGCCACGTCTGTGCCGACGACATCGCCGCACTGGCCAGCTACGGGTTCAACCGCGCCAGCCTCGGCGTGCAGGATTTCGACCCGCAGGTACAGCACGCGGTGAACCGGATCCAGAGCGTCGAGGAGACCGTGGCGGTAATCGACGCCTGCCGCGCGAACGGCTTCCGCTCGTTGAACATCGACCTGATCTACGGCCTTCCCGGGCAGAACCTCGAAGGCTTCGGTCGCACGCTGGACACCGTCATCGACGTACGGCCGAGCCGGCTCGCGGTCTACAGCTACGCCCACCTGCCCGAGCTGTTCCGGCCACAGAAGCAGATCGACGCCGCGCTGCTGCCGAGCCCGGATGCCAAGCTCGACCTGCTGCGGCTCGCGATCGACAAGCTCGGCGCCGCCGGCTACGTCTACATCGGCATGGACCACTTCGCGCTGCCGGACGACGAGCTGGCCCGCGCCCAGGCGGTCGGCTCGCTGCATCGCAACTTCATGGGCTACACGACCCATGCGCAGACCGACCTGATCGGCCTCGGCGTGTCGGCGATCAGCCACGTCGGCGACAGTTTCAGCCAGAACCACCGCGATCTGCCGAGCTGGGAGGCCGCGCTCGACAACGGCAGGTTGCCGCTGTGGCGCGGCCTGCGGCTGTCGACCGACGACGTGATCCGCGCCGACCTGATCCAGCAACTGATGTGCCAGGGCGTGATCGACCGCCCGGCGCTGGAGTCGCGCTACGACATCGAATTCGACCGGTATTTCGCCAACGCGTTCGCGAAGCTCGAACCGCTGCGGCAGGACGGCCTGGTCGAGCTCGACGAACGGACGATCCGCGCCACCGACCGCGGCCGGATGCTGCTCAGGACCATCGCGATGTGCTTCGATGCCTATCTCGGCAAGAGCGCCACCCCGGCGCGTTTCTCCAAGGCGATCTGACATGCCACCCCAGGTCACCGCGTTCGCCCAGCGCATCCGCCCGAACCCGATCGCCGATGACGGCGACGAGGTCAACTTCTGCACCACCTGCGCGTTCTCGAATGCCTGCCGGTCCGAGGGCTACGACAAGTCGGCGCTGCTCGAACTGCATTGCCTGGTCGAACACGTCGGCCCGTACAAGCCGGGCGAACATCTGTTCCGCGAGGGCGAGCCGTTCAACGCGATCGCCGCGGTCCGCGCCGGCACGGTCAAGACCTACGTGCTCGACCCGGCCGGCCACGAGCAGGTGCTCGGCTTCTTCCTGCCCGGCGAGGTGATCGGGCTGAACGCGATCCACTCGGCGCGCTATCCGTGCAATGCGGTCGCGCTCGACACGGTTACGCTGTGCCGGTTCTCGTTCCCGATGATGGCAACGCTGGCCACCCGGATGCCGGGCCTGCAGGCGCAACTTTTCCGGCTGCTCAGCGAGGACATCAACAAGGCCTCGCTGCTGGCCGGCGACCACAGCGCCGACGAGCGACTGGCGGCGTTCCTGATCGCGCTGTCGCGTCGCTACGCCTCGCGCGGCTTCTCCGCCCGACGCTTCTCGCTGACGATGGCCCGCACCGACATCGCCAACTACCTGCGACTCGCCGCCGAAACGGTCAGCCGCGTGCTGCGGCGGTTCCAGGACGAGAAGCTGCTCAAGGTCGAACGACGCGAGGTTGAATTGCTGGACATCGAGCGGCTGCAGGGATTGGCGAAGCCGGTCCTGCGGGACTGAAGCCGCGCGCTTCACGGGCGCGGTGCGTCGACCCGTCAGCACGCCGCCCGTCGCGTCATCGAGCCCGATTCAACCCGCCCTGACCGGCGTCAATGGCCGTCCCGACCCGGCCGGGCACACTCCGGCCATGAATACGCTCGCCGCTTCCCTGCCCCTGTCCCCGCGCCTGCTCGCTGCCGCGCCGCATCGGCTGCTGTTCTTCGTTGGCGCCGCCAACGTACTCGCGTCGATGGCATGGTGGACGCTGTGGCTGGCGTCGCCCCACCTGCCGTGGCTGCCGGCGCCGCAGCCGCCGATCCCGGCCGGCTGGGCGCATGCGATCGTGATGCCGCTCCAGGTGCTGGCGCCGTTCATTTTCGGCTTCCTGCTGACGGTATTTCCGCGCTGGATGAATCTGCCCGCGCTGTCGCGCTGGCATTACGTGCCGGTCGGGATCGGCCTGCTCGGCGGCCAGCTCGCCACGCTGGTCGGGCTGTGGGGCTTCCCGCATCTGGTCTACATGGGACTGCTGTTCACGCTGGTCGGCTGGAGCGCCGGGATCGTGTTCCTGTTCGGCGTGCTGTGGGCCGAGCAGGGCCGGACCTGGCATGCGGTCAGTTGCCTGGTCGCGCTCGGACTCGGCTGGATCGGGCTGGCCTGCTTCCTGGGCTGGATGCACACCCACGAGGCACGGCTGGCGTTCGCCGCGATCAAGCTCGGCACGCTCGGCTTCGCGCTGCCGATCTTCGTGACCGTTTGCCATCGGATGCTGCCGTTCTTCGCCAGCGTCGCCGTACCGGGCTACCGGCCGTGGCGGCCGATGGCGTTGCTGGCGGGATTCTGGGGCCTGCTGCTGGTCCATATCGGCCTCGAGCTTGCGCATCACTACGAGTGGCTGTGGCCGGTCGATGCGGCGCTGGCCATGCTGACCGCGACCCTGCTGTGGCGCTGGTGGCCGCGGCAGGCGGCGCCCGGCATCCTGCGCGTGCTGTTCATCGCATTCGCATGGCTGCCGATCGCGTTCGCGCTGTACGCGGCGCAGAGCCTGTGGTTCGACCTCAGCGGTCAGTTCGCGCTCGGCCGCGCCCCGCTGC
This sequence comes from Lysobacteraceae bacterium, assembly GCA_041687455.1. Taxonomy (GTDB): domain Bacteria; phylum Pseudomonadota; class Gammaproteobacteria; order Xanthomonadales; family Xanthomonadaceae; genus JAWLBY01. The sequence continues at coordinate 115,556 of JAWLBY010000008.1, forward strand.
ATGCGCTGGCGGTCGGCTTCTTCGGCAGCATGCTGGTGGCGATGGTGACCCGGGTCACCCAGGGCCATTCCGGCCGACCGCTCGAAATGCATCCGGTCGCCTGGTTCGCGTTCGCGACGATCCACGCCGTCGCGGTGCTGCGGGTGGTCGCCGAACTGGCGCCCGGGCAGCCGGCCTGGCAGGCGGTCGCAGCGCTCGGCTGGCTGCTCGCGTTCACGCCGTGGGTGTTGCGTTCGGCCTGGATCTACCTGACCCCGCGCAGCGACGGTCGGCCCGGCTGACAGGAAGAGAACCGCGGAGCATCCCGTCCGATTTCACCGGGCTGTCGACTGCTGCCGGCGAGCAGCAGCCGCAGCGGCTGCTGCTGGTGTGGCGCCCGCGGCTGCTGCGGCGTCGCTCAGCCGCAGCAGCCGCCGCAGCAACCGCCGCCGAGATCGGCGACCGGACCGACTGTCAGGCCGACCTCGCGGAAGGCGTCGATCGCCTGCTGCTGGCTCAACGAGCTTTCGATCCGGACCCGGCCGGCACCGGCATCGATCCAGACCGTGGCGTCGGCGTCTCGTGCCTTGATCGCGCGTTCGAGTGCGCCGTCACGCAGCGCATCGCCTGCCTGGGAGAGTTGGAACAGCATCGTGGATCTCCTTGTCGTGGCCGGAACCGGCGGAGCCGGAATCGTCGCGTGGCGGATGCGGTGCGGCCTTGACGCCGGTCAGTCGCACCGCTGAACGACGGCCGGCGCACGCATGAACGCGGTGCGCCGGCCCGGCAGCGGCTGACCTGCGTCAACGACGGCGAGCACGCCGCGGTCGAACACTTGCCGCATGGACCAGCCCTCGCACGACGAGACCCGTATCGCCCGCCTGCAGCAGTACCTCGGTGCGCTCGAGCAGGCCGCGCAGGCGATCGAGCAGGCGCGCAGCTTGCAGCCGCACCACGGGCTCGACCATGCCATCGACCGGCTGCGGGCATTGCTCTACGATGGCGCGGTCGAGCTGCAGGCGCTGCTCGACGCGCCTGGCGCCATGCCGTTCGAGCGGCGCTGAGCGCGTCGCGTACGCTCGGAGTTTGCGCGGTGCGCCGCGCCACGGACGCCCGGTGCCGGAGTCGCGGTGGCGGCCGGCCCTGCCACACCCTTCAATCTGGAGCGGCGGCAATGGATACCGCGCTGGCACCCCCACCATCGATGCTCGAGCGCGCGCTCGCCGTCGCACGGCACGCCTACGCGCCGTATTCGCACTGCCGGGTCGGCGCGGCGGTGCGGACCGCAAGCGGCATGCTGCACGCCGGCTGCAATGTCGAGAATGCGGTGTACGGGCTCGGCGTCTGCGCCGAACGCACCGCGGTGGCGACGGCCGTGCTGGCCGAAGCGCCGGACATTCCGGCCATCGACGAGGTCGTCGTCGTCGCGCTCGATCGCGACGGCCGACTGCGGCCGGCACCGCCGTGCGGTGCCTGCCGCCAGGTGCTGAGCGAGTTCGGCGCCGACGCCGTCGTCTGGTTCGTTGATCGCGACCGGCAATGGTGCCGCTGCACGCTGCGCGAACTGCTGCCGGCCGGCTTCGAGCTGTAACCGCCGTCGGGTTCGGCCGCTGTCCGGGCAACTCAACGCGGCGGCGCGATACGCTGCGGTCGGCATCGCCGCCGGACTGCGGTGCGCGACGCTCGTTGCCGGTCATCCCGGCGAAAGTCTGCTCTCCGGGCAAGATCGCCGGTGCATGTGCAACCGTCTTCCGCCGTCGGTTCTGCGGCGTCTGAAGGCATCCGTCGACTCGATTGTTCGACGCACTTGCTCATCATCCCGGCAAACGCCCGGCGAACGCCGGGATCCATGTGGCTTTGCGAGCCGCAGAATCAGGATGGACCCCGGCTTTCGCCGGGGTGACGGTGGCCGAGATCCGACTTTGGGCACTTCGCCGTTTGCCATCCTGCGCGCTACGGATCGCCGGCCCCGCCTTCGCGGGGGCAACGCATTGGCATGGCTGATCCGATCCGCAGGTCCTGTTGCGGCGGTCGCGCGCCCGCTGCGCGTTTGCCGGACGTCCGCAGCCGCAACTCAGTAGCGGTACTCGACGCTCAGCCACAGCTTGCGCTGGTCGCTGCCGAACCCGTCGCTGCGGTAATCGGCGAGCTTGGCCAGCGCATTCCAGCCGGTCGCGAACGGCCACGCCAGTTGCAGATCGATTTCGTTGCCGTAGTCGGTGCTGCCGCGTTCGGAGCGGAAATCGTGCCAGGCCGCCAGGTAACGCAGCTTGCCGATCGGCCCGTCGACCTTGACGTAACGGTCGTCGAGACCGCCGGCCGGCGTGACCAGGAAACGGTCGGCCCAGCCATTGAACGCATGGCCGGTGGCGAGCGGGGTCTGGAACGCACGTTGCGAGTTGGCCCCGAGCTGCTCGGTGCCGAGCCGGATCGCGTGGCCGTGCATTCGCATTCCGCCTTCGAGGTGCAGGTAGTCGACGCTGCCGGTCGACGGGGCGTCGCGCCAGCCCTGCTGGGTCGCGAACTCTGCGGCGTACAGCCACTCGCGGTCACCGTGCGTGCGGCTGCCGGCGAACCGCAGGCCCCAGGTTTCGGTCGAACTGGCCGGCAGGTCCTCGTTCTCGATCAGGTAGCCGTAGCCGCTGACGCTGCCGAGCGGAAACTTCCAGCCGATGTTGAGCAGGTGCGCGTCGAGATCGTGCTCGGCCTGCAACGGGTTCGGATGCGCGTTGCCGAAGATCCGCTGCACCTCGTCGAGCCAGGCATAACGCAGCGTGCCGGACGCGCCGAGCGACTGCGTCAGGCTCAACGCATCGAAGGTCTGCTCGTTCTGGCGCCAGCCGACGTTGCCGATGAAGCGCTGGTTGTCGAACAGCAGCCGCTGCCGGCCGAGCGCCAGTTGGGTGCCGGCGCCGGAATTCCAGCCGACGTAGGCCTGGTTCCATTCGCTGCCTTCCGGATCGGCCACCAGCGGGAATTCGACGTTGCCGTTGGCGGTCGAGTTGTAGTCGTCGATCAGTGCCCGGACATCCTCGAGCTCGGCGACGACATGGAAGCCGTGCACGCTGCCGCTGCGCCAGCCGATCCGGCTGCGCAGTGTCAGCGCATCGGCATCGCGCGTGAACGCATTGTCATCGACGGTCTCGTGGCGCAATCGGACGTCGAGCAGCAGCTTGCCGTCGTCGATGAAACCGTCGGCATGCGCCGGCGCGGCGACGACGAGAACGCAGGCGATCGCGCGGCGCAACAGGCGGGCGTTGGTCAGGTCGGACATGGGTCTGCTCCATGGCAGTGCGGGAAAATGCGCTGGCAATAGTGTTCGGCGGCGACCGGCCCGCCGGCATTGATGCCCGTCAAGCGCGTTTCCGCCGGGCAGCGGCGTCTGCGCCGTCATCGGGTCGAGCGAGCGCGCGCATGCCGACCGCCGAACATCGACGTCATTCGCCGGCCGACCGCGCAGCGCGCACGGCAGCGACATCGTCCGCGCCGACGTCCCGCGGGTCGGCGCCGAACTGGCGGTAGACGTAGCCGAGGATGGCCGCGATGTCGGCATCGGACAGGTGCGCGAACGGCGGCATGCTGCCGTGGTAGGTCACGCCGTTGACGGTCATCGGGCCGGACCGGCCGCCCAGCACCAGTGCGATCGCATCGTCGGTGCCCGCGCCAGCCAGCCAGTCGGACTTCGCGAGCGGCGGGAAGGCACCGGACAGGCCGCCGCCGGCCGGCTGGTGACAGGCCGAGCAATGGGTCAGATACAGCGACTTGCCGGCCGCGGCCGGGTCACCCGCAGCGGGAGTCGCATCGCTGTTGCAACCGGCGAGCAACAGCAGTGCGGCGCTGCTGCCGAGCGGCAGCAGGCAGCGGAACAGGCGCGATACGGCCATCGGGCGTGACCTCTGCAGCGTTGTGCGGGGCGTCGATCATCGCGGCTCGCCGGCTGGTGATGCAATCGCCCGAGTGCTGCCGTCGGGAGACTTCTTCAAACGGCGACCTGCCCGCCGCAACGCGTCCGATCGGCGATCAGCGTCAATTCGGCGGCGGCATCGGCAGCCCCGACGTGATCGCCGCTGCCGCCATCGGCGAGACGGAACTGCTGCAAGCGTTCGCCGAGCAGGCGCATCTGCTGCAGCATGCCCTGGGCGTTGGCGGAACTCTGTTCGACCATCGCTGCATTCTGCTGCGTCATGCCATCGAGGTCGCACAGCGCCTGGTTGACCGATGCGATGCCGCTGGCCTGCTCCGAGGCCGCCGCGCTGATTTCATCGACCATCGTCCGGACCTGCGCAACCGCCTCGCCGAGCCCGGCCAGCGCCTGCGCCGAATGCCGCACCCATTCGGTGCCCTGCCCGATCAGTCCGGTGGTGTCACCGATCAGCGCGCGGATGTCGCGCGCGGCATCGGCCGAACGCTGCGCGAGCGCACGCACCTCGCTCGCGACGACCGAGAAACCGCGTCCCTGCTCGCCGGCGCGTGCGGCTTCGACCGCGGCATTCAGCGCGAGCAGGTTGGTCTGGAACGCGATGCCGTCGATCAGCGTGACGATGTCGGCAATTCGCGCGCTGGCACCGGCGATCCGACCCATCGCGTCGGTCGCGCGCTGCATCACCGCACCGCCTTCGTCGGCCTGCCGGACGACCGTCGAGCTGCGCTCGCAGGCCAGCCGCGCCTGCCCGTCGGTGTGCCGCACCGCGGCCGCCAGTTGTTCCATCGCCGCGGCGGTTTCCTCGAGCGAGGCCGATTGCCGCTGCGTGCGCAGGTTCAGGTCGTCGGAGCCAGCCGCCAGCTCGCTGCTGCCATCGAGCACGCCGACCACCGCCTGCTGCACATCGCGGACCAGCGCGTTCAGGCGCGCCAGCGCGGCGTTGAAGTCCTGTTGCAGCACGCCGAGCCGACCGCGGTGGCAGCCGCCGATCGGCCGGTCGAGTGCACCGTCGGCCAGCGCGGCCAGTCCTGCCGACAACTCGCCGAGCGCGGCGTCGAGCGCTTCGCCGGCGTGGTTGATGTCCTGTTGCAGGCGGCCGAACGCACCAGCTCCGTCGGTCCGCACCCGACGGTCGAACTGGCCGGCCGCCATCGCTGCCATCGCCTGCGATATTTCGTCGAGCGTTGCCTGCAGGTCGCCCAGGGTCCGGTCGACCTGCAGCCGCAGATCGCCGCGCACGCGCGGGTCGAGCCGCACGTCGAGCCGGCCGTCGGCCAGCCCCTGCATCACGCGTTCGAGCTCGCGCGTGGTCAGCGCCAGGCTGTCGACGGCGGCGTTGGTGTTGCGTTTCAACGCGGCCAGATCGCCCTGCAGGTCGTCGACGATGCGGCGATCCATCCGGCCGTCGGCGATGTGCCCGACCACATCGTTGACCGCGTGGATCGATCGCTCGACCTGATTCAGGCAGTGGTCGGTCAGTGCCGCCAGATCGGACAGCTCGTCGCCGTCGTCGGCCATCGCGATCCGACCGTGGAAATCGCCCTGCTCGGCGACCGCCCGCATCCGTTCGCCGAGCCGCCGCAGGCCGTGGTGCAGGCGGCGGCTGTTGTGGTGCAGCAGCCACAGGCCGAACAGCAGCGCCAGTGCCAGCGCGCCGCCGGCCAGCCACAGCGCCTGCGCCGCCTGCCACCGGCGGCGTTCGCCGTCGTCGCCCCAGGCCTGTGCTTCGGCGTCGAAGTGCCCGGCCAGCGCAGTGATCCAGTGGCTGTACGCCGCGAACGCCGCGCCGGCATCGGCCGTGCCGGCGCTCGCTGCCGCCTGCCGGAACGGCGCGGCGAGCGCACTGCCTTCGGCATCGGCGGCCTGCAGCGCGGCGTGCCAGTCCGGCGCCGCAGCCACCTGCAGTTCGCGCCAGCTCGCCTGCCGCTGCGCGGCGAGCTGCACCAGCAGCGCGGACAGTTCATCCGGCGCCGTGCCGCCGAGCGCGGCGCTGATGGTCGCGCGCTCGACGCCGATCGTTTCCTGGATCCGCAGCAGCGCCTGCAAGGCCAGGCCGCGCCGAAGCAAGGCCACGTCGGCCAGCTCGTTGAGTCGCGCGGCACCGAGCTGCAGCAACTGTTCGACGATCGCGCTGTATTGCCTGCGGGCATCGCCGGCGGCCAGTTCACGCCGATCGACCGCGCGCCGCAGCGCGGCGATCGCCGGCAGTGGGTCGAGTGTCTCGCTGGCGCAGTTGCGCGCGCTGCAATGCCGGTCGAGCTGCGCGCGGACGTCGTCACGCTCGGCGCGGAACTGCTGTCCGTCCGACGCCAGCCAGCCGACCGACAGCCCGCGCTCGCGTTGCAGCAGGCCGACCAGCGCCGCGCGATCGAGCCATTCCGACGCCAGCGTCGCGACCTGCAGCGCATCCGCATGCCGCTGCCGCTGCAGGCCGATGAACTGCGCCGACAGCAGCAGCGCCAGCAACAGCAGCGGCAGCACCGCGATCGCGGTTCGCGCCGGCACCGACAGCCGCCAGCGCACGAACGGATTGAGCTGTCGCCAGCGCCAACTGCGGCGCGAGTAGACCTGGCCGCCGTCGATCACCGCGCGACCGCTGGCGATGTCGCGGTAGACCTGTTCGGTGGCGGCGATCAGCCGCTCGTCCAGCACCGGCTTGCGCACTGACACGTAGCCGGCCAGCGTGCCGTTCGAATACTTCGGCGACACGTTGGCGTCGACCCAGTAATGGTCGCCGTTGCGGGCCCGGTTCTTGACCACCGCACGCCAACTGCGACCGGCCTGCAGCGATCGCCACAGGTCGGCGAACACCGCCTCGGGCACGTCGGAGTGACGCACGATGTTGTGCGCCTTGCCGATCAGTTCGTCGCGCTCGAAGCCGGACACGGTGGCAAAGTCGCTGTTGACCTCGACGATCCGTCCCTTGGTATCGGTGATCGACGACAGCGTAGCGTCGGGCGCCATCGGCACCGCACGACCGGTGTTCGGACCATTGACGCGCATCGCGACTCCCGCACGGGGGCAAGGTCCGCTAGCGTGGCGGGCGCGGCGGTCGGGCGAACTGACGTCGGTCAAGATCGCGATTCGACGCCGCCGCGCCGCATGGCTGACCGAAGTCAACGTCGCCCCGGCGCCGCTGGCTTACCGTCCGGAGCATGACCGCGACCGATTCCGTTCCATCGACCCCGCCGACGCCCGCCGCGGCGCAGCGCCTGCTCGGCCTGCTCGACCTGACCCTGCTCGACGACCAGGCCGACGGCATCGCCGTCGAACAGCTCGCCGAACGCGCCGCCAGCCGGTTCGGCGCGCCGGCGGCACTGTGCGTCTGGCCTCGCCACATCGGCATCGCGAAGGCGGCGCTGGCGGCGCGCGGGCTGTCGGCGTTGCCGATCGCCACGGTCGTGAACTTTCCCGACGGCGCTGCCGAGCCGGCCCGGGTCGAGCGCGAGATCGCGCAGTCGCTGACCGCCGGCGCGACCGAGATCGACGCCGTGCTGCCCTATCGCGCGCTGCGCGCCGGCGACATCGCGACCTGCGAGCGCATGCTGGCATTGTTCCGCAGCGGCTGCGGCAGCGCAGCGCAGCTCAAGGTGATCCTCGAGACCGGCGAGCTGACTGCGGCGCAGATCCGGCTGGCGAGCCGGCTGGCGATCGATGCCGGCGCCGACTTCATCAAGACATCGACCGGCAAGGTCGCCGTCAACGCGACGCCGGCCGCGGCGACGCTGATGCTGCAGGCGATCGCCGAGCGCGGCGGCCACTGCGGCTTCAAGGCGGCCGGCGGCATCCGCACGGCGAGCGCCGCAACCGAGTACCTGCAGCTTGCCGAGCGCATGCTGGGTCCGGTCTGGCCGACGCCGGCCCGGTTCCGGATCGGCGCCAGCGCACTGGCCGGCGAACTGCATGCGGTACTCGCGGCGGGCGCTCCCGTCCGATGAACGCCGGCTCGCTCGCTGCACTGCTGGCGGCCAAGCGCGACGGCCTGTCGCTCGACGCCGCTGCGCTGCGTCGGCTGATGACCGCCGATGGCGCCGATGACGCGCAGCTCGGCGCGTTCGCAATGGCGGTCGCGCTGCACGGCATGTCGGCGGACGAGTGCGCCGCGCTGACCGCGGCGATGCGCGATTCCGGCTGCGTGCTCGACTGGAACGGCGTCGGGCTGCACGGCCCCTGCGTAGACAAGCATTCGACCGGCGGCGTCGGCGACCTGGTGTCGCTGGTGCTGGCACCGGCGCTGGCCGCCTGCGGCGCGCATGTGCCGATGCTGTCGGGCCGCGCCCTCGGCCACAGCGGTGGCACGCTGGACAAGCTGGAGTCGATTCCCGGCTACGACGTGCAGCCGTCGACGCCGCGCTTCCAGCGGGTCGTCGCCGAGGTCGGTTGCGCGATCATCGGCGCGACCGGCTCGCTGGCACCGGCCGACCGCCGGCTGTACGGCATCCGCGATCGCACCGCGACGGTCGACGTGCTGCCGCTGATCGTCGCATCGATCCTGTCGAAGAAACTCGCAGTCGGACTCGACGCGCTGGTGCTCGACGTCAAATGCGGCAACGGCGCGCTGCTGGCCGACCCGCAGCAGTCGCGCCGGCTGGCCGCGCTGCTGGCGGAGACGGCCGCCACGCTCGGCCTGCGCTGCGCGGTACGGCTCTCGGACATGCAGCAGCCGCTGGCCGACTGCGCCGGCAATGCGCTGGAGATCCGCGAAGCCCTGGCCTGCCTGCGCGGCGAGCGGCCGCACTCGCGGGCGGTCGAGCTGACACTGACGCTCGGCGCCGACGCGCTGCAACTGGCCGGGCTGTGCAGCGACGCGTCCGATGCGCGCCGGCGGCTGCAGGCGACGCTCGACGACGGCCGCGCAGCCGAGCGCTTCGCCGCAATGGTCCATGCGCTCGGCGGGCCGGCCGACCTGCTCGAGCAGCCCGACCGGCATCTGCCGATGGCGCCGATCGTGCGGCCGCTGCCGGCGACGCGCAGCGGCTATCTGGCCGCGATCGACGTCGCTACGCTGGGCCGGACCGTGATCGACCTCGGCGGCGGACGCCGCGACCACTGCCAGGCGATCGACCATGCGGTCGGCCTGGCCGGGCTGCCGCGGCTCGGCCAGGCGCTGCAGGCCGGCCAGCCGCTGGCCATGATCCACGCCCGCGACGAGGCCGGCTGGCAGCGCGCCGCGGCAAGGCTGGGCGAAGCTTTGCGGCTGACGGATCGCCCCTGCGAGCCGCCACCGCTGCTGTGTGCCGCCGCGGCTGGTGCGACACCGGCCGCGGTCCGGTCGCGACTGTCGGGCGCCGCGCTGGCCGGCCTGCCGGTCGCGCTGATGCTCGGCGTCGGGGCGATCCGGTGAGCACGCCGCACATCGATGCCGCGCCGGGCGATTTCGCCGACACCGTGCTGCTGCCGGGCGATCCGCTGCGTGCGCAGCACATTGCCACGCACTGGTTCGACCACGCCCGGCAGGTCTGCGGACTGCGCAACATGCTCGGCTACACCGGCCGCTGGCAGGGCCGGCCGCTGTCGGTGATCGGCACCGGCATGGGCATGCCGTCGCTGGCGATCTACGTGACCGAACTGGTCCGCATGTTCGGCGCACGACGGCTGATCCGGGTCGGCACCTGTGGCGGCCTGCAGCCATCGATGGCGCTCGGCGAGCTGCTGCTGGCACTCGGGGCCGGCAGCGATTCGCCGATCGGCCAGCGCACGCTGCCCGGCATCGCGCTGCCGGCGGTCTGCGACCCGACCCTGTTGCGGCAGGCCTGGTCGGCGGCCGATGCCATCCAGCAGCCGGTCCGCTGCGGCAGCGTGTTCTCGACCGACGAGTTCTACGGCGACCCGGCGCTGCTGCCGGCGCTGCGCGCGCACGGCATGCTCGGCATCGACATGGAAACCGCCGCACTGTACCGGCTGGCCGCGCAGTACGGCGTCCACGCGATCAGTCTGCTGGCGGTCAGCGACCTGCTGCCGGACGGCGCGGCGATGCCGGCCGCGCAACGGCAACGGGCGCTCGACGGACTGTTCCGGCTGGCGCTGGCGACCGCCGCTGCCGGCTGACAGAAATCCCGCGCAGGGTCTGCCGCACCGACGCCAATCGCACCCTCGACGCGGAGGTGCAGACGTTCCCTGGTCAGCAGTGCACGCATCCCGCGTCCCGGCCACGCCGTCTTCGAACGCTCGAGAAAGCTGCACGGCCGCTGGCTGGCCGGCGTCTGCGTGACAGCGAGTTCAGCGTGGTTCTGTCAAGGTATCGCCCGGCCGTCGATGCCTGGAGCCGTGACGGAGTGCGCCAATGACCGAATCAGCGAAGGTGCTGGTCGTCGACGACAACCTCGACGCCGCCGAAAGCATGAAGATCCTGCTCGAATGCTGGGGCCATTCGGTGGCGATCGCGCACGACGGCATCGCCGCGCTGGCGGCGGCCGCCGAGCATCACCCGCGGTTCGTGCTGCTCGACATCGGCCTGCCGGGGATGGATGGCTACGAAGTCGCGCGGCGGCTGCGCGAGCAGAGCGGCGCGCAGATGCCGCACCTGATCGCGGTGACCGGCTACGGCCGGGCCGAGGACCGCGAACGGACTCGTGCCGCCGGGTTCGACCGCCACCTGGTCAAGCCGCTCGATCTCGACCAGTTGCGCGAGCTGCTCGGCAACGACTGAGCGGGGCCGCGCGCTCGGCTCGCGAGCGGCCGGCCGTGCGCTCACGGAGGAGTCCGCTCCGCCATCACGCGGCGTGCTGGTCTAATCTTGTGTCATCGAAAGTCGCGGGCAGTCCCGGATGTGTATCGATTTTTCCGTCCGGTCGGCGCCGCCGATCGCTCCGTCCGCGTCCTTGCGGCACCACCCCGGAGCATGCGCATGACCCCGCTGCCGGCGCTGCTCGATTTCGGCCTGATCGACGTCGGCCGAGTGATCTGGGGCCGTGCGCTGCCGACCGTCGCCGCCTGCCAGCAGCGCCGGCTGCTGCAGCTCCGGCTGCAGGGGCTGGCGCTGGTATCGGCACTGCTGATGCTGGGCTGGATCGGCGTCGAGGCGGTCGCGCTCGACGGTCGCACGCTGGCGCTGCTGGTCGCGCTGCGGGTCGCGTTCGCGGCATTGGCGCTCGCCCTTGCGCTGCTGGCGACCCGGCTGGCGCCGCTGGCCGGCCTCGGCCTCCTGGTACTGCTGCAGGCGGTGACGTTCGCGGCGATGCGGCAGACGCTCGACGCCGACGTGCCGGCGTGGCTGCAGTTCGGCTATGGCCTGTTTCCGTATCTGCTGGTCGGCCAACTGTCGATCCTGCCGATTGCGGCGCTGCCATTGCTGCTGCTCGCAGTGCCCGGATTTGCACTGGCGTGGCTGCCGACCCTGCTCGATGGCGGCCCGGCGCCATGGCACGAGCTCTGGCTGCTGGCGCTGATCCTGGCGATGGCGATGTGGGCCGGCGCGGCGCAACTGACGTTGCTGCTGAACCTGCTGTCGGCGCGCTGGGATGCCGCCCATGACCCGATGACCGGACTCGCCAACCGGCGCAGCCTGCTGGCCCGGCTCGGCACCGAGCTGGCCGGCGTGCGGCGACGCGGCTCGACCCTGTCGGTCGTCATGTTCGATCTCGATCGGTTCAAGTGCGTCAATGATCGCTACGGCCACGCCTGCGGCGACGAGGTGATCCGCACCGCCGCCGCCGTTCTGGAACGGGAGCTGCGCGCGAACGATGTCGCCGGTCGGCTGGGCGGCGAGGAGTTCGTCGCGGTGCTGCCGGATACCGCGCTCGACGAGGCACGGCGGGTCGCCGACCGGATCCGGCAGGCGACCGCCGACGCCAGTACCGACTGCGCCGGCCTCGCGATCCGGGTCACGGTCAGCGCCGGCGTCGCCGAGCATTCCGACGTCGAATCGATCGACAGCCTGTTGAGTCGCGCCGACGCCGCGCTGTACGCGGCCAAGGCGGCCGGTCGCGATCGCGTGGCGAGTGCGCCGCCGCGGCTGCCGGCCGGCAGCCCGGCACCCGGCTGAGCCGGGCTCAATCGGCTGCGACCCAGCGCGCCAGCCCGAGCAGGGCCGGATGCGGATGCGTGATCACCCAGGTCGGGATCGCCGCGAGCCGGTCCCGCATCGGCGGCTTGTCCTCGAAACCGCGGCGGAATTCGGCACTGTCGAAGCGCTGCTGCCAGCACGGCACGATGCCGCCGCCGATGTAGACCCCGCCGCGCGCGTCGACCGTCAGCGCCAGGTTGCCGGCCACCCGGCCGAGCCAGCGCGTGAACAGCCGGCGCGTCTCGACCGCCAGCGGCTCGCCGGCCTCGGCACGCCGGTCGAGCTCGGCCGGCGTCGCCGGCGCTGCGCCGCCGAGCGCCGCGTACAGCCGCAGCAGCCCCGGCCCGCACAGCACGGTCTCGGCGCTGACCCGGCCATGCTGCCGCCGTAACGCCTGCCAGGCAGCGGCCTCGCGATCGTCGGCCGGAGCCAGGTCGGCATGCCCGCCCTCACCCGGCAACACCCACCAGCGGCCGCCGAGCGGCAACGTGATCGCCATGCCGAGACCGGTGCCCGGGCCGAGCACCGCGCGCGGCGCATCCGGCACTGCGGCGCCACCGCCGCAGTGCCACCGGTCGGCGTCGCCGAGCAGCGGCAATGCATGGGCCAGTGCGGCAAAGTCGTTGATCAGCCGCACCTCGCGCGCGCCGCTGGCGAGCCGCAGCGCGGCCAGATCGAGCGAAAGCGCCCGGTTGGTCAGCGCGATCCGGCCGCCGACCCCGACCGGTCCGGCCGCCGCACAGGCGAAGCGCTCGATCACCGGCAGACCGTGCGATTGCAGATAGCTGCCGATCAGCGGCGCAAGGTCATCGGCGCTCGGCACCGTGACCGGCTCGCTGAGCCGGCCGGTGCGGTCGGCCAGCGCGAATCGCGCATTGCTGCCGCCGACGTCGGCCACCAGGTTCATCGAACGCTCCCGCCGCATGCGCTCCACCGTATCCGTTCCCCGCCACCCTCGCGGCCGGCGCCCGACGCTGCGCTGAACCGGGGCGGGCCGAATGCCGCGCGGCGTCCGCGCGATCGATCCGGGCGCCGATTCAGGGCCGATTTCAGTCGCGACGCCGACGGTAACGCATCTTCCCGACACCCGCCGACACGATGCCGAGCAGCCCGTCGAGCGTTCACGACGCCAGCGAAAATGGACCGAGCCCGCGGTTCGTCGGTCGCATGATCAGCGCGACGATGATCGTGTTCGGCTCCGCGATGGTGCTGATGCTGCTGTGGTTCGGACGGCAGGTCCTGCTGCTGCTGTTCGCCGGCGTGCTGCTGGCGGTGCTGCTGCGGATGCCGGCCGACCGCCTGCAGCGGCTGACCGGCCTCGACGAACGCTGGACCGTATCGATCGTGTTGCTGCTGACCATCGCGACACTGGTCGCAGTGGCCTGGATCGCCGGACCGCTGCTGGTCGATCAGCTCCAGTCGCTGCAGAGCGGGCTGACCCGCTCGTTCCGCGAACTGCGCACGCAGATGCAGGGCAGCCGGATCGGAGCCGCGCTGCTCGACAGCCTGCCGTCGCTCGACGATGCCGGCCTGCAGCAGTTGTGGCAACGTGCCGCCGGCATCTGGGCCACCGTGCTCGGCGCGGTCGGCTCGTTGCTGCTGGTCCTCACGGTCAGCGTGTTCTTCGCCTACCGGCCGTCGCTGTACATCGACGGCCTGCTGCGACTGGTGCCGCTGCATCGCCGGGCCCGCGCCTGCGAAGTGGCCGGCCGGCTCCACCGCGACCTGCGGCTGTGGCTGATCGGCCAGTTGCAGTCGATGGTCGTGCTGTGGCTGCTGACCTGGATTGCACTGTGGGCGGTCGGCGTGCCGATGGCGTTCATGCTGGCGGTGCTGGCCGGGCTGCTTAACTTCATCCCGTACATCGGGCCGCTGTTCGCGTTGCTGCCGGTCGCCGCCGTCGCCTTCGTCGAGAGCCCGCAGACCGGGTTGCTCGCCATCGCAGCCTACATGCTGGCGCAGTTGATCGAAGGCAACGTCGTGCTGCCGCTGATCTACCAGCACCTGATCCGGCTGCCGCCGGCACTGACGCTGGCCGGCCAGTTGTTCCTCGGCAGCTTCACCGGCCTGCTCGGCATCGCGCTGGCGACGCCGCTGGTCGCGGTGGCGCTTGTGCTGGTCCGCATGCTGTACGTCGAGGACACGCTCGGCGACACGATGCAGCGATCGGCACTGCCGCGCGACGGACCGGAGGCGCCGGGCGGTCGCCGCTGATCGCCACCGCGGTCACGACGCCGGCAGGAACTCGACCGCACCGCTGTCGGCGCCGACGCCGCCCGCTCGATCCGGTCGGCCTCGACCGGACGCTCCGAACGTGGCGGGAGCTTGCGGCGCGGCGGCCGTCGCGCTCACTGACCTGGGGCAATCGGGAAGACACACCACGCTCGCGCCCGGCCGCGTTCGGCGACAGCGGGGAGTCACGTCCGGGAGTGGATGACAGCGCAGCGGCGCGGCCGCCGCCGTCGTTCAACGTGCGCTGGGACCGGCAGCGCGGCGCTTCGGTCCGCGGGTGCGGATGCTGTCGCGGAGATCGACTTCGAAGCTGAGCTCGAGCGGCGTGCCGTCGTCGAGCATTTGTGTCGCGTCGAGGCCGTCGCGACACGGCAGCCGGCTGCGGTAGTCGAACAGCAGCGGCAGTGGCAGATCCAGCCGCCAGCCGTCCGGCCCGGTCTGCAACGCCATCGGTCCGCCGGCGACCGGACGCAGGCACAGCACGAACTCGGCCCGCGGCAGCCGGGTGCGGGCGGTCAACGAATCCCATTCGAGCAGGCGCGCGAACTCGCTCTCGTCGACGCGGACGCGCAGGTGCTGGCCATCGATCTGCACCTTCATGTCGGGTCGCTCAGTGCGCGTGCCGGTGCGGCGCGGCGCCCGCCGCGCTGCCGGCATCGGCCTCGTCGGCAGCGTCGTCGGCAGCGTCGTGGCCGCACAGCGAACAGCCTTCGCTCCAGACGCTGTCGCCGTCGATGTAATGCTCCTGCTTCCAGATCGGGGCGCGGTGCTTGACCGCCTCGATCGCATAGCGGCAGGCCTGGAATGCTTCGTCGCGGTGTGGCGTGCCGGCCGCGACAACGACCGCGAGATCGCCGACGCCGAGCCGGCCCTTGGCGTGCCGGATGTACAGCTTCAGCCGCGATCCCCAGCGCTGGCGCGCCGCATCGGCAATCTGCCCGAACATCCGGCAGGCCAGCGGCTCGAACAGGTCGTAACTGATGCCGACCACGGCGCGACCATGATTGAGGTCGCGGACGCGGCCGACGAACATCGCGATGCCGCCGAAGCCGGGATCGGAGACGAACTCCAGCGCGGCGGCCGGATCGAGCCGCTGGTCGCGGTCGAGATCGGCGACGCCGACGTCGATGGCTGCCATGTCGCTGCGCGCGGCGTCCATGCTCAACCTCCGCTGACCGGTGGCAGGATCGCCAGCTCGCCATCGGCCGGCAGCGGCTCGGCGTCGCGCAGCACGTCGGAAGCACTGGCGAACGCCGACACCCGCAGCAGTTCCGGCCGAAACGCCGGCCAGTGCGTGCGGCCGAACGCATCGAGTGCCGCGCGCAGATCGGCGACGGTCGCCGGCTCCGGCACCTGCAGTTGCACCCGACCGGACGGCTCGTATTCGCGAAATGCGCCGAACAGACGCAGCGTGACGGTCATGTCGCTTGAACTCCATGCAAGGTGAACTGTTCGCGATCGAGCCCATGGACTTCGATCGGCGAGCCGGCGTCGAGCTCGCTGCCGGCTTCCGGCAGTACCGCCCAGGCATTGGCGGCAACCAGCGGCGCGAGCCGGAACGATTCCTGGCCGCGCAGCAGCACGACCTGCAGGCGTCCGCCGTCGACCGGCTCGACGCGCGCCTTCTGCAGCAACCGGAAGCCGGGCTTCTTGTGTACCGCGGTCGCCAGCGGAATGCGCAGCGGCCGTTCCGGCGGCAGCCCGAGCATTGCCGCCAGCGCCGCCTCGACGAAGAAGCGCATGCCGATCGCCGATGACACCGGGTTGCCGGGCAGGCCGAAGTACAGTGTGCCGTCGGGCAGCACGGCGAACAGCAGCGGCTTGCCGGGTCGCATCGCCACCTTGTGGAAGACGATCCGCGCGCCGAGCCGGGCCAGCGCCTCCGGCACGAAATCGTAGCGCCCCATCGATACTGCGCCGGTCGACACGATCAGGTCGCAGGCGCGGGTCCGGGCCTGTGCGATCTCGGCGACGAATGCATCGACGTCGTCGTCGACGGTCGCGCGATGCACGACATCGGCGCCGGCCGTGCGCAGCCGCGCCTCCAGATAGGGGCCGTTCGAGTTGCGGATCTGCCCCGCGCCGAGCGGTGCGGCCGGGTCGTCGACCAGCTCGCGTCCGGTGCAGACCAGCGCTGCGCGCGGCCTGCGGCGCAGCAGCAACGACGGCACGCCGAGTGCGGCAAGCAGCGACAACTGCGCGGCGCCGATCGGTTCGCCAGCCGCCATCACCAGCGCATCGCGTGCGACATCCTCGCCGGCGCGCCGGACGTGTTGCCCCGGCGGCAGGTCGGCCTGCAGCCGAATCCGCTGGGCCCGGCCGCGATCGTCGCGCGCCAGCACCTCGACCTGCTCGACCGGGATCACCGTGTCGAGCCCATCCGGTATCCGCGCACCGGTCATGATCTCGAACGCGCCGTGTCCGGCCTGCTGGCGCGGATCGCCGGCGGCCGCTTCGCCGTGCACGTCGAGTTCGATGCCGCGCGCCAGCGTCGCGCCGCCGCTGGCCAATGCGAAGCCGTCCATCGCGCTGTTGTCGAACGGCGGCAGCTCGACCGGACTGGCGACCGCTTCGGCCAGCACCCGGCCGAGCGCATCGTCCAGGCGGACCGGTTCCGGCGACAGCGTCGACGCCTCGGCCCGGACCGCCGCAACCGCATCGGCGAACGCAATCATCGGCAGCTCCGCTCGAACGGGCAGCAAGGAATGAACACGCTCAACCTCCGATCGCGGCCAGGTGCGGCGTCAGCCCGGTCTGTCCGAGCTGCAGCAGATGGCTGGCGGTCTTGCGCTGCAACTGCCCGCCGAGTGTCGCGATCAGCTCCTGCTGCTGGTCGTCGTGCTGCAGCAGATGCCGCAACGGGATCCCGACATTGCCGAACAGGCACAACCGGAGGTCGCCGCCGGAGGTGACCCGCAGCCGATTGCAGCCGGCACAGAAATCCTTCGCGTACGGCGCGATGATGCCGATCCGCCCGCGGTGGTCGGGATGCGCGTACTCGCGTGCCGGTCCGGCGTCGGCCGCGCGCGGCAGTTCCGACCAGCCACGCTCGCGCAACTGGCGTTCTATCGCCTGGGCCGACAGATGATGGCGACGGAAGTAGTCGAGGTTGTCGCCGGTCTGCATCAGCTCGATGAAGCGGACCGACAGCGGCCGCTCGCGCAGGAACTCGCACCAGCGCGGCAGTTCGTCGTCATTGGCGTCGCGCAACAGCACCGCGTTGAGCTTGACCGATTGCAATCCGGCCGCGAGCGCCTGCTCGACCCCGGCCAGGATCTGCGACAGCCGGTCGTGGCCGGTGATCTGCGCAAAGCGCTGCCGGTCGAGGCTGTCGACGCTGATGTTCAATGCGGTCAGCCCGGCCGCGCGCCAATCGTCCAGCCGGGTCAGCAGCACGCCGTTGGTCGTCATCGCGATCTTGTCGATGCCGGGCACCGCCGCGGCAGTCCGGATCACGTCGACCAGATCGCGGCGCAGGGTCGGCTCGCCGCCGGTCAGCCGCAGCTTGTGCATGCCGACCGCGGCGAATGCCCGCAGCAGGCGACCGATCTCGTCGAGCTCCAGATGCCGCGACCGGCCGTCGCGCGCCCGATAGCCGTTCGGCAGGCAGTAGCTGCAATGGAAATTGCAGGCTTCGATCAGCGACAGCCGCAGATACGGAAATCGTCGACCGAAGCGGTCGATCAGGTTGAACATTGCCACTCCTTTCCAATGCCGGGAGGACACGCCGTTTCCGGCTGCGTCCCTGGCGGACCGGTCGCACCCGGTCCGCGGACGGACGGCCGTAGTCCACAAGGACCGTAGGCCGTTCGCCTCGGAGCGCGCTGCGTGCACTGCAGCGTCCGGGACAGCATACCGGGCGACCCGAGAAATTGCCGTCGGCCGGCATCGAGCGATTGCGCCCGGCGTGGCTTGATTCAGGACAAGGACGCTGCGGCCGCGATGCCTAGACTGGAGCGGCCATGACCATGCACCGCACCACCGGCCGCGACCGGACCTGGGTCAATGCCGCGATCGAGCGACTCGAACGCGAGTTCGCGCGCTCGGCCGATACCCACCTGCTGCTGCTCGAGCTGCCGGCGTTTCCCGGCGTCTGTTTCTACTTCAAGGACGAGGCCGCCCATCCGACCGGCAGCCTGAAGCATCGGCTGGCGCGCTCGCTGTTCCTGTACGCGCTGTGCAACGGTCGACTGCGCGAGGGCCAGCCGGTGCTCGATGCATCGAGCGGCAGCACCGCGATCTCGGAGGCGTGGTTCGCGCGACTGCTCGGACTGCCGTTCACCGCCGTCATGCCGGCCTCGACCTCGCCGTGCAAGATCCGCGAAATCCGTGCGCTCGGCGGCCACTGCCATCTGGTCGAGGACGGCGGCGATATCGAAGCGGCCGCGCATGAACTCGCCGAACGCAGCGGTGCGCTGCACCTCGATCAGTTCGGACTGGCCGAGCGCGTCACCGACTGGCGCGGCAACAACAACATCGCCGAATCGATGCTGGCGCAGCTCGGCCGCGAGCCGGACTGCAAGCCGCGCTGGATCGTCTGCGGTGCCGGCACCGGCGGCACCTCGGCGACCATCGGCCGTTACCTGCGCTACCGCCGACTGGCGACCGAACTGGCGGTCGCCGAACCGAGCGGCGGTGCATTCGCGGTCGGCTGGCGGCAACGCGATCCGGCTGCGCGCGCGCAACGCAGCAGCCTGATCGAAGGCATCGCGCGACCGCAGGTCGAGCCCGGCTTCATGTTCGATGTCGTCGACCGGATGATCGAAGTGCCCGACAGCGCGTCGATCGCCGCTGCCTGGTGGCTGGAGCGGCGCCTGGGCCGCCGCTACGGCGGATCGTCGGGCACCAACCTGATCGCCTGCCTGCAGCTCGCGCGCGAGATGGTCGAACGCGGCGAACGCGGCGCGATCGCCACGCTGCTTTGCGACCGCGGCGAACGCTATGCGGAGACGCTGTTCGATCGCCAGTGGCTGGCCGCACAGGGGATCGACATCGACGACGCGCTGCAGCGCATCGAGCAGCTTGCCGACGCCGCTCCCGCGCCTTGCTCCCCGCTCCCGCCGGGAGAGGGGCAGGGCGTGTGGATCCGGTAACCCGGCAGCGGTTCGCACTGGCGGTCGCCAACCGGTCGCGTGAACAGCCGCCCGCAGCAGAACCACTCGAACCGCTCCGACCGAACCCTCACCGCAGCCCCTCTCCCAGCGGGAGAGGGGCTTCACGCTCGCCACGGACGACCGGTCAATGAGCTTCCACGACCTGCGCTGCTTTCTCGCCACTCTCGAACGCAAGCAGCAACTGAAGCGCATCGACGTTCCGGTCGACCCACGGCTCGAATCGACCGCGTTCTGCCTGCGTGCATTGCGCAACGAAGGTCCGGCCTTGCTGTTCGAACGTCCGGTCGGCGCGCAGCACGCATTGCTCGGCAACCTGTTCGGACACCGCACCCGGATCGAGGCGGCGCTGGCCGGCCGACCGATCAGCGGCCTGCGCGAATTGGGCGCGTTGCTCGCAGCACTGAAGGAACCACGCTGGCCGGGCAACCTGCGCGAGGCACTGACGATGTGGCCGGAGCTGGCCCAGCTCGCGCATGTCGCGCCGCGACGGGTCGATGACGCCGCGTTTCAGGAAGAAGTGCTCGAAGGCGACAACATCGATCTGGCGCGACTGCCGATCCAGCACTGCTGGCCGAACGACATCGACCGGCTGCTGACGTTCGGACTGGTCGTGACGCGCGGGCCCAGGCAGCCGCGGCAGAACGTCGCGATCTACCGGCAGCAGCCGATCGGCCGCAACCGGTTGATCATGCGCTGGCTGCCGCATCGCGGCGGCGCGCTCGATTTCCGCGAGTTCCAGCAGGCCCATCCGGGCCGGCCATTCCCGTTGCTGGTCGCGATCGGCGCCGATCCGGCGACCATGCTGGCGGCCGTCGCGCCGGTCCCCGACACGCTGTCGGAGTACGAATTCGCCGGCCTGCTGCGCGGCGAACGAACCCGCGTCTGGCACAGCGAACTGACCGGACTCGACGCGCCGGCCGGCGCCGAAATCGTGCTCGAAGGCCACATCGCCCCGGACGACATGGCACTGGAGGGCCCGTTCGGCGATCACACCGGCTACTACAACGGCCAGGCCGAGTTTCCGGTGTTCACGGTGCAGCGGATGTCGCTGCGCCGCGGCGCGATCTACCACGGCAGCTACATGGGCCGCGCGCCGTTCGACGAACCGTCGGTGCTGGCGATGGCCTTGAACGAGCTGTTCGTGCCGATCCTGCAGAAGGTGTTCCCCGAGATCGTCGATTTCTACCTGCCGCCGGAGGCTTGCTCCTACCGCGTCGCGGTGGTCGCGATCCGCAAGCAGTACGCCGGCCATGCGCGCCGCGTCATGCTCGGCATCTGGTCGTACCTGCGCCAGTTCACCTACACCAAGTTCGTGCTGGTGGTCGATCACGACATCGATGCGCGCGACTGGCGGCAGGTGCTGTGGGCGATCGCGACACGGGTCGACCCGGCGCGCGATAGCGTGATGATCGAACGCTCGCCGATCGACTACCTCGATTTCGCCAGCCCGGTCGCCGGACTCGGCTCCAAACTGGGTCTCGACGCGACCAACAAATGGCCCGGTGAAAGCGATCGCGACTGGGGTCGGCCGATCGTGTCCGATCCGTCGGTCGAGCACCGGATCGATGCACTGTGGGCGCAGTGCTTCGATCCGCCGCCGGTTGATTTGCATCAATGACCGCCGCGCTCGCTGCTGCGAGCATGGATCCATCGAGTCACGCCAGACGTGCTTCGACAAGCTCAGGAGCGGCAGCCTGCCACCGACCGGATCGCTCGGGGCCGGCGCTTCACGCGGCACTGCTCTCCCCAAAGGCCCGAACCGCACCGCCGTTCTCCTGAGCTTCTCGAAGCACGCCGGACTGCCCGTCGCGACGCACATCCGTCGCTGCAGCGAAGCCACGAAAAGACGATTCGCCGCAATTCAGGCGCCGATCCGTGGCGTCTCGCGACCGCCCGACCAACGAGGACCGACCCCAGGTGCAACTCGTCTGTCCGGCCGGCAGTCCGCCGGCACTGAAAGCGGCGATCGACGCCGGTGCCGATGCGGTCTATCTCGGCTTTCGCGACGAAACCAATGCGCGGGCGTTTCCCGGCCTGAATTTCAGCCTGGCCGACATCGAACACGGCGTCGCCTATGCGCACGCGCGCGGCCGCAAGGTCTACGTCGCACTGAACACCTACCCGACCTCCGACCGGCTCGCCCACTGGGAAGCCTCGGTCGAACGCGCAGCATCGCTGAACGTCGACGCGCTGATCGCCGCCGACATCGCCGTGCTCGAGCATGCCGCGAAGCGCTATCCGACGCTGCCGCGGCATCTGTCGGTGCAGGGCTCGGCGACGTCGGAGGCGGCACTGCGCTACTACCACGAACAGTTCGGCATCGCCCGCGCGGTGCTGCCGCGCGTGCTGTCGCTGCAGCAGGTCGAGCGGCTGTGCCAGGAAAGCCCGGTGCCGCTCGAGGTGTTCGCGTTCGGCAGCCTGTGCATCATGGTCGAGGGCCGCTGCCAGTTGTCGAGTTACGTGACCGGCGCGTCGCCGAACCGGCACGGCGTCTGCTCGCCGGCGAAGTTCGTGCGCTGGGAAGAGTCCCCCGACGGCGAGCGCACCGTCCGCTTGAACGGCGTGTTGATCGATCGCTTCGCCGAACACGAACCGGCCTGCTATCCCACCGTCTGCAAGGGCCGCTACCAGGTCGGCGGCGAACTGTTCCATGCCCTCGAGGAACCGACCAGCCTGAATACGCTGGCGCTGCTGCCGAAACTGGCACAGGCCGGCGTCGTCGCGCTGAAGATCGAGGGCCGGCAGCGCGGCGTCGCCTATGTCGATGCAGTGGTCCGGACCTGGCGCGCGGCGCTCGATGCCCATGCGGCGGCGCCGGAACGCTGGCTCGCCGATCCGCGCTGGCAGCAGCAGCTCGCGCAGCACGCCGAGGGCCACCAGACCACGCTCGGCCCGTACCACCGGAAATGGCACTGATCGTGGCGCGTCGGCGGTCGCCGGAACCGCATCAGGCACGATCGCTGTCCGGCTCGATCGTTTCGGGCCCGATCTCCTCGGGTGCGTTCGAGAAACTGCAGAAGACCGCGGCTGAAGCCGCGCCCACGGCGGAACGACCGCGATGCGCCTGAGCCTTGGACCGTTGCAGTACTTCTGGCCACGCGAGACCACGCTCGCGTTCTACCGCGATGCCTGCGAATGGCCGCTCGATGTCGTCTATCTCGGCGAGACGGTCTGCAGCAAGCGCCGCGAACTGGCACTGCGCGACTGGCTGGAGCTGGCCGACCGACTGGCCGAGGCCGGGCGCGAAGTGGTGCTGTCGGGGCTCGCCTTGCTGGAAGCCGGATCGGAGCTGTCGGCGCTGCGCCGGCTGGTCGAGAACGGCCGCTACACGATCGAGGCCAATGACATCTCGGCCGTGCAACTGTGCCGCGAGCGCGGCCTGCCGTTCGTCGGTGGCCCGAGCCTGAACGTCTACAGCCATCGGACCCTGGCGCGGCTGGTCGACGATGGCCTGCGCCGGCTGGTGCTCGGCGTCGAGCACGGCCGCGAGCTGATCACCGACTTGCGCCGCCACTACCTCGACGACGGCCGGCCGCTGCCGGAGCTCGAGATCATCGGCTGGGGCCGGCTGCCGCTGGCCTGGTCGGCGCGCTGCTTCACCGCCCGCGCGCACGACATCGGCAAGGACGATTGCGGCTTCCGCTGCATCGACTATCCGGACGGGCTGCCGCTCGCGACCCGCGACGGCCAGGACTTCCTGCGCATCAACGGCATTCAGGTGCAGGGCGACGAGATCTGCGACCTCGGGCCGGAGATCGAGCAACTGCGCGCGACCGGACTCGATCTGCTGCGGATCTATCCGCAGGCCCAGGGCACCGCGGCGATCGTGCAGCGCTTCCGCCACGCACTCACCACCGACGCGGCGGTCGAGCGGCTCGGCGCCGGCAGCGGCTACTGGCACGGCCGGCCGGGGATGACCGCGATCGGCTGATTTCGGGCGCGCACGCCGCGTCGATGGCGCGGAAACAGCGGTCGACCCCGCTCCGGCAGACGGTCAGCGATCGGTGGCTTCGGCGGCGTCCCGGCGCGCGATCGCGGCCGCCGCGATCACGCCGAACTCGTACAGCAGCCACATCGGCAGCGCCAGCATCACCTGCGAGATCACGTCCGGCGGCGTGATCAGCGCGGCCAGCACGAAGATGCCGACGATCACGTACGGCCGCGCCGCGCGCAACTGGCCGGCATCGACCACGCCGAGCACGGCCAGGATCACCACCGCCACCGGCAGCTCGAAGCTGAAACCGAACGCCAGCAGCACGACCAGCACGAAATCGAGGTAGCGGCTGATGTCGGTCATCATCTGCACGCCCTCCGGGGTGATCGCGGTCATGAAGCCGAACACCAGCGGCAGCACCGCGAACCAGGCGAACGCGCAGCCGACGTAGAACAGCACCGTCGCCGACACCAGCAGCGGCACCGCCAGTCGCCGCTCGTGCTGGTACAGGCCCGGCGCGACGAATGCCCAGAGCTGGTACAGCACGGCCGGCATCGCCAGCATCAGGCCGAGCACGAATACGAGCTTGATCGGGGCGAAGAACGGGCTGGCGACGTCGATCGCGATGATCTGTGCCCCGGCCGGCAGATGCCGCAGCAATGGCTCGGCGAACTCGGCGTACAGCCGCTGCGAGAACGGCAGCAGCGCGGCCGACACCAGCACCACCGCCAGCACTGCGCGCAGCAGGCGCGAGCGCAGCTCGGTCAGGTGACCGATGAAACTGTCCTCGCGCTCGACGTCGTGGCTGCCGCCGGTCATGGCGGCGACTGCGGATCGCGGGCGACCGGCGCCTCGGCCGGATCGGCGGACGGCGGTACGGCGGCCGGATCGCTCGGCGCTGCTTCGCTCGGCGCTGCTTCGCTCGGCGCTGCTGCGCTCGGCTCCGCTGCGGCCGGCGCGCTGCTGCTGCCGGTCGCGGCCTGCGGGACATCGACCGGCTGGCCCAGTTGCTGCTGCAGGCCGCGCAGTTCGTCGCGGGTGTTCTGCAGGCTGCGCCGCAGCTCGTCGTCGGCCAGCTCCCGCTCGAGCTGCGCGCGCAGGCCGTACCAACTCGCCCGCGCCCGCCGCATCCACAGCCCGGCCAGCCTGGCCGCACGCGGCAACCGCTCCGGACCGAGCACGAGCAGCGCGACGACCGCCGTCAGCAGCAGTTCGCTGAAGCCGATATCGAACATGGCGGGGCGGGCCGTTGCAGCCGGCGGCAGCGGTCGGCGAGGCGCCGGGCCGCCGCGGCGGCGTCAGTCCTGCCGGTCCTGCTGCCGCTCGCGCTCGCGCTCGGGCGTGCTCGGCGTTTCGCCGTCGCGACCGAGCTTGCCCGGCTCACGCGACTGTTCGTCGTTCATGCCGCTGCGGAAGCCCTTGATCGCGGCGCCGAGATCGGAGCCGATGTTGCGCAGCCGCTTGGTGCCGAACAGCAGCAGCACGATCAGCAGCACGATCAGGATTTGCCAGAAACTCGGACCCATCGGCCCACCTCAATCGGATCAATCGGCAAGGATAGCGCGGTCTGCCCTGCCGCAAGCGGGCGGAGCCGGC
The DNA here is from genome assembly GCA_041687455.1 of Lysobacteraceae bacterium. Lineage (GTDB taxonomy): Bacteria > Pseudomonadota > Gammaproteobacteria > Xanthomonadales > Xanthomonadaceae > JAWLBY01. Next base: position 140,338 of record JAWLBY010000008.1, read on the forward strand.
CGTTCCGGAGTGGTCGCTCAGCGGGCGCCGTGTTCTTCGAGCCGGTCGCGGAAGTCGACGATCGGGTCGCTAGACGGCCGCACCCGACCCTCGAAGATCGCCCGCGGCGTGGTGTTGCGGCCGTAGGTCGCCTGATTCGCACGGTGGTCGATCGACAACACCGAGCCGTCCAGCGCGACCCCGGCAAACAGCCCGCGCGCGCGCGAGTACGAATAGATCTCGGCCTTCAACTGGCCGTCGGTCGATGCCTGCGCGGTACGGCCGACCGGGCCGGCCGCGACCGATGCGTCGGCGCCGAGCGTGAACTTGCCATTGACGATCGAATCGACGCCACGCCGGCTGCGGAACACCAGCACGACATCGGTCGACTGCACACCGGCCTGGAAGCCGATGCTGCCACCGGTGAGCCGGATGTAGCTCGGATCGCTCCAGGTGCCGTCGGCGCGGCGGACCGCCACCAGCCCGCGGCCGGAGCGGCCGCCGACCACCAGGCTGGCCTTGACCACGTTCGGGATCACCGCGACCGCCTCGGCATCGGCCAGCAGCCGCTGCGGGATCGCCTGGTCGGGCGCCTGCATGATCTCGTCGAGCACGACCACCGCATCGCGAGCGCGCTGATCTTCCTGCTCGCCGGCCAGTGCCGGCAGCGACAGCGCGACCAGCGCGATCGCGATCAACCATCGGGACATGCGTTTCTCCATCGCCGGCACCGCTGCGCACCAAGCGCGCGGATCAGCCTGAAGGGACCGTCCGCCGCGCGAATCGTTCAACCGGCCGGCCGCCGGCGGATGCCGGTGGCGACCGCCAGCGTGGCCAGCACCGCGAGCCACCACGGCGAGGGACCCGGCACCGGCGTCGGTCCGGACGCGAGACCGGCGCAGCCGCCGGTCGGCGCGATCGCCAGCGCCTTCATCGGCACCGTGTTGACCGATATGTCCCCGACTACGGTGCCGGCGCCGGTGACGGGATCGATCGACACCAGCCGCGACGTGCCGCCAGCGCCCGGATCGAGCGTTGCCCACAGCACGCCGGCGGCGTCGAAATCGAGGCCGACGTTGGCAACCGTGCCGCCGACGCCGAGCGGGCCGATCACCGTCGCGACGGCGCTGTCGGTGTCGATCGTGAACAGCCGCGGGGTCGGGTCGACGCTGACGCCGTACAGCGTGTTGCCGCGCGCGGCAAGACCGGACACCGGCGCGCCGAGGTTGCCGACCAGCCGCAGCGAGGCCGTGCCCGGATCGACTTCCCACAGGTTGGCGGTCGTTTCGGCCGCCAGCCACAGCCGCCCGTCGCAGGTGAACGCCAGGCCGTAATCGAGGTTGTCGAACGAGCCGGTGCCCTGCCCCTGCAGGCCCGGAAACTGCGCGACCAGGCTGCCGACACCGGTGGTCGGATCGATCCGGATCAGGAAGTCAGTGGTGGCGGAACTGCCGCCGCCGATCTGCATCGACTGGTCGACCGCGGCGAACAGCACGCCACTGGCCGAAAACGCCATGCCTTCGACATCGTTGAAGCCGATCGCCGAGGCCGGGCCGATCCGGGCCGCGGCGCCGTTCGCAAGATCGATCCGGTACAGCTCGTTGAAGCCCGACGTGTAGCCGATCGGATCGGCCACGACTGCGAGCGGCATGCATGCGAGCAGGACGGCCAGCAGCCGCCGCGCAGGGAGGGGACGCATCTCCGTCGTCCTTTGTTGTTCAATGGGCATCGTCACCGTGCCTTTTCAGGCACTTGCCGTAGCCTATCAGGAAACCCCCGACGGGCGCAGCCGTGCTGTACGAATGGCGCCGTCGCGCCGACAATGCCGGCCTTGCCCAGGAAGCCCTCGCCGATGCCCTTTCTCGGTCGATCCGACTACGTCCACGGCAGCGCCGAACGCTGCGGCGTGCTGCTGGTCAACCTCGGCACGCCGGACGCACCGAACACCGCCGCGGTGCGCCGCTACCTGGCCGAATTCCTGTCCGACCCGCGCGTGATCGAACTGCCGCGCGCGCTGTGGCTGCCGCTGCTGCACGGCGTGATCCTGCCGTTCCGGTCGCCGCGCTCGGCGCATGCGTACCGCACCATCTGGCAGGCCGATGGCTCGCCGCTGCGGATCGAATCGGAACGGCTGCGCGACCGGCTGGCCGATCGGCTGGCGGACGCCGCACGGCCGGTCGAAGTGCGGCTGGCGATGCGCTACGGCTCGCCGTCGATAGCGGATGTACTCGATGACTGGATCACCGGCGGCCTGCGCCGGCTGCTGGTGCTGCCGCTGTATCCGCAGTTCTCGGCGACCACCACCGCGTCGGTGTTCGACGCCGTCGGCCGGGCGCTCGGCCGCTGGCGCTGGCCGCCGGAGCTGCGGCTGATCAACGACTACCACCATCAGCCGGGCTGGACCGACGCGATCGCCGGGTCGATCCGCGCGCACTGGCAGCAATACGGACGCGGCGACCGGCTGCTGTTCTCGTTCCACGGCCTGCCGAAGCGCTACCTGCTGGCCGGCGACCCGTACTTCTGCCAGTGCCAGGGCTCGGCGCGGCGAATCGCCGCGGCGCTCGGGCTGGCCGACGACGACTGGCAGGTGACGTTCCAGTCGCGGGTCGGCCGCGAGGAATGGCTGCGACCGTACACCGACGAGACGGTCGCCGAACTGCCGGCCCAGGGCGTCCGCACGCTCGATGTGGTCTGCCCGGGCTTTGCAACCGACTGTCTGGAAACGCTGGAGGAAATCGCGATCCGCGCCGACCAGGGCTTCCGCGACGCCGGCGGCATCGCGCTGCGCTACATCCCGGCACTGAACGCCGCGCCGGCCCACGTCGAGGCGCTGGCGACCCTGCTCGAACGGCACGGCCGCGGCTGGCCGGAGTTCGATGGGCCGGAGGCGGTCCGGGCCGGCGCCGAGCGGCTGGCCGCCGAGGCCGACCACCGTGCCGCCTACCGCGGCCCGGTCGCATGACTTTCGCCGAGCTGCAGATCGACGGCCGCGTGCCGCTGGCCGCGCTGCGCTACAACGTCGGCGCGCCGCGTCGGCTGCTGGCGCTGCACGGCTGGCTCGACAACGCGGCCAGTTTCGCGCCGCTGGCCGACGCCTGGCCGGACTGCGAAATCGTCGCGCTCGAGTTCGCCGGTCACGGCCGCTCCGGGCACCTGCCGGCCGGTGGCTGGTACCACTTCGTCGACTATCTCGACGACGCGCTGGCCGCGCTCGACGCGCTCGGCGACACGCCGATGTCGCTGCTCGGCCATTCGCTCGGCGGCGCGGTCGCCACCTGCCTCGCCGCGGCGTGCCCGGAGCGGGTCGACCGGTTGTTGCTGATCGAGGCGCTCGGACCGCTGGCCGGCACACCCGGCCGTGGCGCGCAGGCGCTGCGCGAAGCGGTGGCCGCGCGCCGCGCAATGGCCGGCAAACAGCGTCGCGTGTTCGCCGACCCGGCGCATGCGGTCGCGGCCCGACTGCAGGCCAACCGGATGGAACGGCACAGCGCCGAGCGACTGGTCGAGCGCGGCATCGAAGCGGTCGACGGCGGCTGGATCTGGTCCAGCGACCCGCGGCTGACCGCATTCAGCCCGGCGCGCTTCTCCGAAGCACTGGTGCAGGAATGGATCGCCGCGATCGAAGCGCCGACGCTGGTCGTCGCCGCCGAACAGCATCCGCCGTATTTCGACGCGCTGCTGCGCGAGGAACGGCTCGCGCGACTGCGTGACGGCCGCGCCATCGTGTTGCCCGGCCATCATCATCTGCACATGGACACACCGGCCGCGGTGGCGGCGTCGCTGCGGCAGTTCCTCGAAGACACCGAGCGCAGCGCGTAGCCGGCGCCGCCCGCTCCGCGCGAACTACGCGCCGAGCAACGCGCGCAGCACGGCCTTCGTCGACAGTCCGTCGCCGCGCAGCCAGGCACGGTCGCGGCGCCAGTCCGGCCAGCGCGCGCCGACCTCGCGCCAGAATGCCGGCGAGTGGTTCGGCTGCAGCAGGTGACACAGTTCGTGCACCAGCACGTACTCGAATGCGCTCGGCCGGCCGAGCACCAGCGCGAGATCGAGCGACACGGCGCCGCGCGCGCTGAGCGAACCCCACAGCGACGCCAGCGGCGAGAAGCGGAATGAACTCGGCGCGCGTGGCAGGCCCGGCAGGTACTTCGGCAACCAGCGCGCCAGATCGCGTTGCGCCTCGCTGGCATAGAACTGCCGCAGCAGCCGGCCGACCGTCGCGTCCGGCGCGCGCTCGGGCAACTGGATCACGAGGCCGTGATCGTCACGCTCGGCGCGCGCGAAGCGGCCTTCGATCCAGCGCAGCGGCAGCGCGTCGCCGCGCAGCGGCAACTCGGCCGGCGCGCCGCGCTGCAGACCGGCCGGCGCGACGATCGCCGCGCGACGATCGAGCTGCAGCCGCAGCCAGTCGCTCTGCAGGGCCAGGAAGCGCTCGGCTTCGAGCAGGCTGGCGCCGCGCGGCACGGTCAGCCGCACGCCGCGCTCGCCGACCATCAGTTTGATCCGGCGCGCACGCGGATCGCGCACGCGCTCGATCTCGACCCGCCGCTCGGCATCGAGCGCGTAGTCGATACGGTCGCGCTGCAACTGGCGGCGGGTCACAGCCATGCCCGCAGTCTAGCAGTCCGTCGAAAAACGCCCGCCGCGGGCGATTTTCGAACCGCGAGTGCGACGCATGTCCGCACTCGCCCCGCGCCAGCGCGCAATTCCGGCGCCGGCAATCGCCGCACTACTCGACCGTCGACAACTTGAACGCGCCCTCGAGCACGCCGAACAGCCGCTGCAGCTCGCCGACCATCAGCGCGTAGCGCGCATCCAGTTCCGCCCGCAGCGAATCGCGCTCGGTGTTCTCGAGCGACTCGACCGCGCCGTCGAGGAACTTCAGCTTGCGCACGACGAGGTCGTCGCCGACGACGAAGCTCAGGTGATCGTCGAGGTTCAACGCGATCTTCGAACACTGCTTGCCGGCTTCGAGATGCTTGGCGATCTCGTCGCAGTCGAGCGGGTGACGCGCGCAGCGGACCACCGCGCCCTGGTCGGCCGGATCCTTCAGTTCGCATTCGTCGCCGAGAGTCAGTCCGTTCGGCAACGGCTCACCGGCCAGCCAGCCGGTCATCACGCTGCGCGGCGCGATCTCGGCGTTGAGCGGCAGCGCCGGGAAACTTCCGAGTGCCTGGCGGATCTCGGTCACGACCGCCTCGGCATTCTTGCGGCTGCTGGTGTCGATCGCGATGAAACCGTGCTTGCAGTCGATGTGCGCGTTGCTGCGCACCGGCCGCACGAACGCGCGCGGCAGCAGCTCGTGCAGCACTTCCTCCTTCAGCCGCTTGCGGGCGCGACCGCCGAGCCGGCGCCCCTCGCGCTCCTCGATCTCGGCCGCCTTCTGCGCGACCACTTCGTTGATGACGGCACCGGGCAGGATCTTGTCCTCGCCACCGACGGTGAGCCAGATGCCGGCGCCGACCCGGTGCGTCAGCGCCTCCTCGTCGCGGCCGAACGGCGACACGAAGCCACGCGAGGACATCTCCAGCACGCCGACCGGCTTCAGCCGGAAGTCGTCCATGCGCTCCTCGAGCGCGGACAGGTCGAGCGAAGGCGAGAAGCGGAACAGGGTCAGGTTGCGGAAGAACATGTCAGGGCCCGTGATTAGTGGTTCGTGATTTCAAGCGCCGCCCCCTTTAGGCCGCTTCAGCGGCGACCGATAGCGGGTCGCCGCTGAAGGCTCCTGCAGGGAGCGGTCTACGGCAATTCGAAGGTGTCGGGAATCGGCGAGCGCCGCGGCTCGGTGTGCTCGTCGCGTTCGCCGCCGAGCCAGGCGTGCACGTCGAGTGCCGGGCCGTCGCCGCGCGCACCGAGCGAGGCGAAATCGAACAGCGCCGGGTCGCCGAGCTGCGGCGGCCGCACGTCGCCGAGTGCGCGCGCGATCGTCTCGATCCGGCCCGGATGCTCGCGCTCCCACTCCGCCATCATCCGCTGCACGACCTTGCGTTGCAGGTTTTGCTGCGAGCCGCACAGGTTGCACGGGATGATCGGGAACTGCTTCGCCTCGGCATAGGCGGCGATGTCGCTCTCGCGGACGTAGCTCAGCGGCCGGATCAGCACATGCCTGCCGTCGTCGCTCTGCAGTTTCGGCGGCATGCCGGCGAGCTTGGCGTGGAAGAACAGGTTCAGGAAGAACGTCGCGACGATGTCGTCGCGGTGATGGCCGAGCGCGATCTTGGTGAAGCCCTCGCGCTCCGCGAACGCATACAGCGCGCCGCGCCGCAATCGCGAGCACAGCGAGCACATCGTCTTGCCTTCCGGTACCACCCGCCTCACCACCGAATAGGTGTCCTGCTCGATGATCCGGTACTCGACACCGACACTGTCGAGATACTGCGGCAGCACGTGTGCGGGAAAGCCCGGCTGCTTCTGGTCGAGGTTGACCGCAGTGATCGAGAACCGCACCGGCGCCCTGGCCTGCAACTGCAGCAGCACGTCGAGCAGCGTGTAGCTGTCCTTGCCGCCGGACAGGCAGACCATCACGCGATCGCCGTCCTCGATCAGGTTGAAGTCGGCGATCGCGCGACCGGTCTGGTGACGCAGGCGCTTGGCGAGTTTGTTGAACTCGTGCTCGTGGCGGCGGGCGTGGGACGGCATGCGCAGGATCGATCGGGGCCGGCGCCGATGCCGCGAGCGGCATCGGCAATCGCGGCCGTCATCGACGGGTCGACGGACGGGCCGGCCGGCGGAAGGGGTGGCCGGCGATTCTACCCGCTCGCCGCGACCCCGGGGGCGCGCTAAGCTAGCCGCGCATCGCAATGTCCCTGCCGGAGCGCCATGCTTCTGAATGACCCTGCCGAGATCGCCCGCCGGCTGGTCGAGCTGCGGCTCGAACACCGCGACCTGGACAGCGCGATCGACCGGATGGCCGTCGACACGGCGGCCGACGACCTGCAGTTGCGACGACTGAAGAAACGCAAGCTGCTGCTGAAGGACACGATCGCGCGGCTCGAAAGCCGGCTGATCCCGGACCTGGACGCCTGATCCGATCGCCGTCGGGCATCGGCTGATCCCGCACCCGCAGCGATCGCTCGTGCGGGGCCGACCAATCCCCGCCCTGCACCGATCGCCACCATGAGCGCTCTCGGTGCCGACCGGCTGCCGCGACACGCGGCGCCGCCGGCGGTCAGCGCTCGCTCGCGGCCGGGAACGCGGCCAGCCAGTCGTCGTCCGAGCCGTCGTTGACGCCCTCGAACAGCACCGTCGACAGGTAGCGTTCGCCGGTGTCCGGCAGCATCGCCAGGATCACGCTGCCCGGTTCGGCGCGCTCGGCGACCTGCAGCGCCGCGGCCGCGGTGCCGCCGGCCGAAATGCCGACGAAGATGCCCTCCTCGACCGCCAGCCGCCGCGCGGTGTCGCGGGCCAGCAGGTCGTCGATCGGCAGCAGCTCGTGGATGACCTCGCGATTGAGCACGGATGGCACGAAGTCCGGCGTCCAGCCCTGGATCTTGTGCGGTTGCCAGTCGCGGCCGGCGAGCAGCGACGCAGCGGCCGGCTCGCAGGCGACAACCCGGACCTCCGGCCGCGCCGCGCGCAGCATTTCGCCGACGCCGGTCAGCGTGCCACCGGTGCCCCAGCCGGTCACGAACGCATCGAGCCGACGGCCGGCGAAGTCGGAAAGTATCTCGGCCGCGGTCGTGTTGCGGTGGTAGGCCGGATTGGCCTCGTTGTCGAACTGCCGGGCCAGAAACCAGTCGTGCTTCTGCGCCAGCTCCTCGGCCTTGCGGACCATGCCGCTGCCGCGCTCAGCGGCCGGCGTGATGATGACCTTGGCGCCGTAGGCTCGCATCAGCTTGCGTCGTTCGATCGAGAACGTCTCGCTCATCACCGCGACGAACGGATAGCCGCGCGCGGCGCAGACCATCGCCAGCGCGATGCCGGTATTGCCGGAGGTCGCCTCGACCACGGTCTGGCCCGGGCGAAGCCGACCGTGCTGCTCGGCATCGAGGATGATCGCCAGCGCCAGCCGGTCCTTGACCGAGCCGCCCGGATTGAACGACTCGACCTTGAAATACAGCTCGACCTGCTTCGGCGCGATCCGCTGCGCGCGGACCACCGGAGTGCGGCCGATCGTATCGAGGATGCTGTCGTGGATCATCGCCGTTCTCCGCATTCGTGGGGTTGTCACTGTACGCCGGCCGCCGGGCGGCCGGCCGGCCCGCCCGGACGGTCGCGGCACGGCCGCGATCGTCCGCTTCAGGTGTCGTTTCGTTTGCCGCCGGATCACGCAGGCCGGAGCCGACGCGGCCGGGCGGCAACCGCTCCGCAACCGCGGGTCCGGATCAGCCCGGAATATATATCCTTTCATCCGCACAAAGCGATATATTGACCGCCAGCCCGCTCGGAGCCCGTCATGCCGGCCATCAGTTTCGAATTCTTCCCGCCCAAGACCGACGAACAGCGCGCCACCCTCGATGCCGCGATTCCGGCGCTGAAGTCGGCCGGCCCGGAGTACGTGTCGGTCACGTTCGGCGCCGGCGGCTCGACGCTGTCGTACACGCCGGAAACGGTGCGCCGCCTGCGCGACGCGCACGGACTCGACGCCGCGCCGCATCTGTCCTGCATGGGCGGCACCCGCGCCGAGATCGCTGCGCTGCTGGACCAGTACCGCGCGCTCGGCTGCACCCGGCTGGTGACGCTGCGCGGTGACATGCCGTCCGGCATGGCCGCGTTCGGCGACTTCCGCTACGCCAGCGAGCTGGTCGCGTTCGTCCGCGAGCACAGCGGCGACGCGTTCCGGATCGAAGTCGCCTGCTACCCGGAAACGCATCCGCAATCGGCCGACGCAGCGGCCGACCTGCAGCACTTCGCCGCCAAGGTCCGGGCCGGTGCGAACGGCGCGATCACGCAGTACTTCTTCAATGCCGATGCCTATTTCCGCTACGTCGACGATGCCCGCCGGCTCGGCGTCGACGTGCCGATCGTTCCCGGCGTGATGCCGATCGGCAATTTCAGCCAACTGAAGCGGTTCTCCGATCTGTGCGGCGCCGAGATCCCGCGCTGGATCGAACGCCGGATGCGCGCATTCGGCGATGACGCCGCGGCGATCCGCGAGTTCGGCGCCGACGTGGTCGGCGCGCTGTGCCGCCGGCTGCTCGAAGGCGGCGCGCCGGGCCTGCATTTCTACACGTTGAACCGGGCCCGGGCGACGCTCGCGGTGCTGCAGCGGATGGGTTAGGAGCCTGGCGCCAGGACTCACGACGCCGTCATCCCGGCGAAAGCCACGCGAACGCCGCGGCCCGCTTCTCGATCTGGAACAGCAGGCGGAATCCCGCTTTCGACGCCACGCCGCCGCATGATTCATCAAGGCGGTTGCCGGCGCGCAGCGTCAGAGAACGTGGATCGCAGTTGGTCCGACGACGGACCAAGCCACGAGGACGCCGCGCTGATCGCCGCGGCGCGTTCAGCGCGCCGCCCATCGTTGCCTCAATGAGCCATTGCATGCTCGATTGCGCGACGCAGTTGCTCGTCATCCCGGCGAAAGCCGGGATCCATTTTTCGCACTGTTCGAAAACAGAATCAGGATGGTTCCCGGCGTTCGCCGGGATGACGGTATCGCGAGACTCGACACCCGCCATGTTCCCCGGACAGCAGTGGGCGAAAGCCGGGATCCATCTTGAATCCTGCTTTCGGGACAACCGAAAAAGGGAGCATGGGCGACCGGAGCCATCCAGACGGCGCAAGTCCCGCTGCAGAAGACGCTCGCGCGCGCGGCGCCGTTTCTTCGCCCGTACAGCATGAGCGAATCACACTCGCCGCATGCGCGCGTTGCTGCTCCTGCTGCTGGTTGCGCCCGGAACCGTGCTGTCGGTCGATGCGCAGCAGGTGTACCGCTGTCGCAGCGCCGACGGCTCGACGCTGTTCACCGATCGCGCCTGCCACCACCACGGCGCGGTCGCGATCGCCGTTCCGCAGCCGATCGCATCGGTCGCCGAGCTGCCGTGGAATGCCGGCCGCCAGCGCCCGCTCGCGGGCGACGACCTGCCCGCTGCCGCGCTCGGCTGTCCGGCCGAGGACCCGGACGCGTTGCGCGACCGGCTGCAGCAGGCAATCGCCGCCCGCGACCTGAATGCGCTGGCCGGGCTCTACCACTGGAACGACGCCGGCGCCGCGCAGGCGCGGCAGGTGCTCGGCCGGCTGCGTGCACTGATCGACGCCGACCCGCCGGAGTTGCGGATCGAAGCCAGCGGTCGCCAGCCCGGCGATGCCGATGATGCCTACACCGGTCTGCGGCTGGTGTTGTATCCGCAGCAGTCCGGCCGGTGGCCGCCCGCCATCTTCGCGTTGGTCGCCGATGTCGGCTGCGTCTGGCTGTCCGGATGAGCCTGCCGCGCCGATCGCGCGAGCCGAAAGGACGCTACAATCCGCGTCCCGCTTCTCCCGCCGAGGGGCGCTGCAAGTCCGGGCCCGTGCGTTGCACGCGGCGTCGGAATCAGGCTCGGCGGACGATCCCATCGGAACGGCGCCCGCTCGAATCTGGAGCCCGCAATGAACGCAGTGGTCAAAGACCTCCCCAGCCACGATTACAAGGTTCGCGACATTTCGCTCGCCGATCTCGGCCGCCGCCGGATCCGGATGGCCGAAGAGGAAATGCCCGGCCTGATGCAGATCCGCGCCAGGTACGCGCCGCTGCAGCCGCTGGCCGGCGTCCGGCTGTCCGGCTCGCTGCACATGACCAAGGAAACCGCAGTGCTGATCGAGACGCTGTCGGCACTCGGCGCCTCGGTGCGCTGGGCGAGCTGCAACATCTTCTCGACCCAGGACGACGCCGCCGCCGCGATCGCCGCCGCCGGCATCCCGGTGTTCGCGTGGAAGGGCGAAACGCTCGAGGAATACTGGGACTGCACGCTCGACATGCTGACCCATCCGGGCATGAAAGGCCCGGAACTGATCGTCGACGACGGCGGCGACGCGACGCTGCTGATCCACAAGGGCGTCGAGATGGAAAACGGCGACACCTGGGTCGACGCACCGGGCGCCAACCACGAGGAGCAGGTGATCAAGAACCTGCTGAAGAAGACCCGCAGCGAACGTCCCGGCTTCTGGAAGACGGTGGCCGCCGACTGGCGCGGCGTGTCCGAGGAAACCACCACCGGCGTGCACCGTCTGTACCAGATGATGGAAGCCGGCAAGCTGCTGGTGCCGGCGATCAACGTCAACGACTCGGTCACCAAGTCGAAGTTCGACAACCTGTACGGCTGCCGCGAGTCGCTGGTCGATGCGATCAAGCGCGCGACCGACCTGATGATCGCCGGCAAGGTCGCGCTGGTCTGCGGCTACGGTGACGTCGGCAAGGGCTCGGCGCACTCGCTGCGCGGCCAGGGCGCACGCGTGATCGTCACCGAGATCGACCCGATCAACGCGCTGCAGGCGGCAATGGAAGGCTTCGAGGTCAAGACCATCGAGGACGTGCTGCACGAAGCCGACATCTTCGTCACCACCACCGGCAACCGCGACATCATCACGCTCGAGCACATGCGCGGCATGAAGCACAACGCGCTGGTCTGCAACATCGGCCACTTCGACAACGAGATCCAGGTCGACCGGCTCAACGCCAGCGATGCGAAGAAGGAAACGATCAAGCCGCAGGTCGACCGCTACACGTTCCCGAACGGTCGCAGCCTGTACCTGCTGGCCGAAGGCCGGCTGGTCAACCTCGGTTGCGCGCACGGCCATCCGTCGTTCGTGATGTCGAACTCGTTCTCCAACCAGACGCTGGCGCAGATCGACCTGTGGCAGCACAAGGACGAATACGAGAAGACCGTCTACCGGCTGCCGAAGAAGCTCGACGAGGAAGTCGCCCGGCTGCACCTCGAGCAGATCGGCGTCAAGCTGACCCGGCTCACGCCGGAACAGGCCGCCTACCTCGGCGTGCCGGTCGAAGGACCGTACAAGCCGGAGCACTACCGCTACTGAGCGGACACTCCACCGGCAACACCGATCGGGCCGCGCAAGCGGCCCGATTCGTTTGCGGACTCCGGCCGCGCGCGCCCGCCGCGGGCCGGGGCGGTTCAGCGAGCGCGCACTAGCCTGCTCGAACGGGGCGGCTTCGGGCCGCCGTTCCCCTGCCGCGCACCCGGGAGCGCCAATGCCGAGCAGAAAAGCGCCGGAGCACGACGCCACACCGGGCCCGACCGAGCGTCCGCCCGCAGCGTTCCACGATGCCGGCCGGACCGCCAGCGCGCTGCGTCGGGCGGTCACCGCGGTCTACGACGCGCATGGCGAGGCCGGGGGCGCCGAAGTGCTGGCGCCGTTGCTCGAGGAACTCGCCCGCGCCGCGGCCGGTCGCGGCATCGACGTGGAGGCGCTGATCGCGCAGGCACTGTCGGCACCGGCCGAGGCGCGAACGCCCGCGGCGACGGCGAAGGAGCCGAAGCGTCCCGAACGGCGGCGCAATGCCCGGCTGTTCCACGCGCTGACCCGCGCCTGCATCGAACTGCTCGAACTGTCGCGCTCGGAACGCGATCAGGACGCGATGAGCGAGGAGCTGTTCCGGCTGATGCTGGCGGCCGGTGTCTATGAGGATCTCAGCGCCAGCCCACGCGACCCCGACCGCCACCTGACCGCCGCCGTCCCGCGCGACGCGGTGCTGAGCCTGATGTATCTGCTGGCGAGCCGGCGGCAGTTCGCCGAGGAATTCTTCCTGCGCCACGAGCAGACCGAACTGCGCGAGCATCTGGTCGACGACCTGCAGCGCGGCGCGGAACGGTTGCGCGAACTCGGCTGCGAGGTCGACGTCGACACATCGATGGCGTTCGCCATCGCGCTGTGGACGCCCGACGAGCGGCAGGCCGCCGAAGGCCGCAAGGGTGTGTGCTTCACGTTCGGCCGCAGCGCGCTCGACAGCCACGCCGCCGACTTCGTCGTCCGCTTCGAGGCGACCGGCAAGGCCGCCGCGATGCGCGCCGCCGACGCGCTGTACTTCGCCCATCTGGTGCAGCGGCGCCGCCCGCGCGACGAATACATCGACCTGCACGGCGTGCTGTTCGAGCCGCACCTGCTGCATCGCGGCGAGCTGGCCGAGGCGTTCGGCGACACGCCGATCGACCCGGCACAGCTACGCGCGCTGGCGCCGCGGATCGCGACACTGAGCTACGCCGGCGCCGCCACCGCACGCACCCAGCGGGCGCGCTTCATCCCGGTCGGCGAAGGCGACGCGCTGCACGTCGGACCAGGACGCGCGACGCGGCATTGAGCCCCATCGACCCGGCCTGCACGTCCGCGAATGTCACACACCGTTCGTGATCGACACCTCACGAACAGCCCTTCCGCCCGACACGCGGTCGCGGCTGAAGCCGCTCCTACAAACAAAGTCGCGCGCAGTCGCGGCTGAACAAAGTCGCGCGGCAAGCCCCTGTAGGAGGGGCTTCAGCCCCGACCCGTCAGGTCGAAACTGGCCGCGCTGCAAGACCATGCCACGCGGTCGCGGCTGAAGCCGCTCCTACAAACAAAGTCGCGCGCAGTCGCGGCTGAACAAAGTCGCGCGGCAAGCCCCTGTAGGAGGGGCTTCAGCCCCGACCCGTCAGGTCGAAACTGGCCGCGCTGCAAGACCATGCCACGCGGTCGCGGCTGAAGCCGCTCCTACAAA
>JAWLBY010000008.1:154043-167243 GCA_041687455.1 Lysobacteraceae bacterium
GAAACTGGCCGCGCTGCAAGACCATGCCACGCGGTCGCGGCTGAAGCCGCTCCTACAAACAAAGTCGCGCGCAGTCGCGGCTGAACAAAGTCGCGCGGCGAGCCCCTGTAGGAGGGGCTTCAGCCCCGACCCGTCAGGTCGAAACTGGCCGCGCTGCAAGACCATGCCACGCGGTCGCGGCTGAAGCCGCTCCTACAAACAAAGTCGCGCGCAGTCGCGGCTGAACAAAGTCGCGCGGCGAGCCCCTGTAGGAGGGGCTTCAGCCCCGACCCGTCAGGTCGAAACTGGCCGCGCTGCAAGACCATGCCACGCGGTCGCGGCTGAACAAAGTCGCGCGGCGAGCCCCTGTAGGAGGGGCTTCAGCCCCGACCGTCAGGTCGAAACTGGCCGCGCTGCTGCCGAGAGCGCGGTCGATCCGGAGTCGCTGATCGGAAACGACGACGGCGCATTGGATGAGGACGAACACCGACACCTGCACGACGGCCTGGCCGAACTCGATCCGATCGATCGTGCCGTGCTGACGCTGTTCCATCTCGACGAGCTGAGCCTCGCCGAGGTCGCCGAGGTACTCGACGTGCCGCTCGGGACGGTCAAGTCCGGCCTGCACCGCGCGCGGCATGCGCTGCGCGAACGCCTCACCGCCCACGGCCTGACAGGAGTCGAAACCCAATGACCACGCAGAACCCCCACCGCCAACCGTCCGTTTCGCCGCCCTCACCCGCTCTCGACGAGGCGCGCGTCCTGCATCTGCTCGACGCCGAGCTGTCGCCGCGCGCCCGGCTCGCCACCACCGCACTGCTGCTCGTGGCGCTGATCGTCACGATCGCGGTCGCCTCGTTGTGGCTGACCGAACCGGTCCTGCCGCTGCGAACGCACCTCGCGTTCGGCCTGATCGTGGTCGCCGGGCTCGGCTGGAGCGGCTACTTCGGTCGCGTCCTGCTGCACCGCCAGACGCCGTATTCCGGCCATCGAATCGCTGCGGCGACGCTCGGCGCGTTCGTCTCGGCGCTGTTCGCTGCGGCGGCTTTGGTGCTGGCGACGATGCAGCCGCAGGTCGCGGCGGTTGCGATCGGCGCGGCGATGCCGATGCTGGCACTGCTGGTCGCGGCGGTCTGGCTGCGGCAGCGAGCGGTGCGGCAACGGGCGGCGTTGATCGCGCGTCGCGACCAACTCGCGGCCGAGCTCGGCATGCGGACGTCGTAGAACTCGGGCTAGGCGGTGATGAGCGGCGGGCCACGGCCCGGATAGGTGATGATGAGCGGGCCGAGTCCCGCCCCATGGGCCTTGCGCTCGCAGAAGCCGCTTCTGCGGCTCCTGCAGCGGCTGCTACCCGGTGTTCTGCACCCCGGCCGAAATCCCGTTGACGGTCACGACCAGCGCATGCAGCAACGCGTCGTCCGGCCGGCCCGCCTCGCGCCAGCGGCGCAGCAGATCGACCTGCAGCAGGCTGATCGGATCGACATACGGATTGCGCAGCCGGATCGAGAACGCGAGGCGGCGGTCGTGGGTGAGAAGGCTGTCGCTGCCGCGCAGCGCGAGCAGCGCGTCGCAGCAGCGGGCGAACTCGTCGGCGATCGGCGGGTACAGCCGCTCGTGCAGCTCGCCGGCCAGTCGCGAGTACTGCTCGAAGATGCCGATGTCGCTCTTCGCCAGCACCATCTCGAGATCGTCGATCAGCGTCGCGAAGAACGGCCAGTCGCGCGCCATTTCGGCGACCGCGTCGACGCCGTCGCGGGCAATCGCTGCCGCGAGCGCGCTGCCGGCGCCGTACCAGGCGGTCAGGCCGCAGCGGTTCTGTGACCATGCGAACACCCACGGGATCGCGCGCAGCGATTCGACGCCCGCCTGACCGCCGGCGGCGCGTTTGGCCGGGCGCGAGCCGAGCTTGAGCCGCTCGATCACATCGATCGGCGTCGCCAGCCGGAAGTACGGCACGAAGCCGGAACGCTCGTGCACCAGCGCGCGATAGGCCTGCCGCGATTCGGCGGCGATCCGCTCCATCCGTTCGCGCCAGACCGCTTCGCGCGGCTCTGGCGGCCGCGGCGCCAGCGATGCGCGCAGCACCGCGCCGGTGGTCTGTTCCAGCGTGCGCAACGCCAGCGCACGGATGCCGTACTTGCGGTGAATCACCTCGCCCTGCTCGGTCAGCCGCAGCCGGCCGTCGACACTGCCGCGCGGCGCCGACATCACCGCACGCTCGGTCCTGCTGCCACCGCGGCTGGCGGAACCGCCGCGACCATGGAAGAAGCCGATCGCAATGCCGGCAGCGCGGCCGATCTCGAGCAGCGCGATCTGGCAGCGCTGGATCGCCCAGCGCGACGCCGGCAGGCCGGCATCCTTGGCGCTGTCGGAGTAGCCGAGCATGACGATCTGCCGATCGCCGCGTCGGGTCAGGTGACGGCGATAGCACGGCACCGCGAACAGCGCGCGCAGCACCTCCGGCGCGGCCTGCAGGTCGTCGACCGTTTCGAACAGCGGCGCGACGTCGAGCGTGTCGGGTTCACTGTCGGCGATCGTCGCCAGCGCCAGCACCGCCAGCACATCGGCGGCGCTGCGGCTCATGCTGACGATGTACGGGCCGAACGCGGCGTCGCCGTAGCGATCCAGCAGTACGTGCCGACGGCGGAACACGTCGAGCACCGGTCGCGCCTCGCCGGCGGCCGGCGCCGCAGCGGTAGCGCGGCCGTCGAGGATCACGGTCAACCGCCCGCAGCGTTCATCGACAGGACGGTGCGGAAATTCCGGGTCGGAGAGCAGCGCTGCCAGTGCGGCGTCGTGGGCACGCGAGTCCTGGCGCAGGTCGAGCGTGGCCAGATGAAAGCCGAACGTATCGATCCGGCGCAGCAGCCGGCGCACCTCGAAGGCTCCGGCGTGCTCGCCGCGATGCGCGAGCAGGCTGTCGAGCACGCACTGGATGTCGGCACGGAATCCGGCCGGCCCGGCGTAGCCGGGATCGACTCGCGATGACGCTGCCGGAACACCGGCATCGCCGCTCGCATCCGTGTTGCCGGCGACGCCGTTGACGGTAGCTGCGAGCCGCGCGGAGACCAGCCGCAGCCATTGCCGGTACGGCATCGAGCGATGCCGGGCCTTGATCCGCGGCGCGCTCGGCAGCAGCGCGGTGCAGGCCTCGATCCGCTGCAGCAGTTCGGCCGACACCTCGATCCGCTCCAGCGACTGGCTCAGCAGTCCGGTCAGCCGGCTCAGATCGCGGCGATAGGCGGCGATCAGCAGCCTGCGCTGCTGCGCCAGCGCCTGTTCGATGGTGTCGGCGCCGACATTCGGATTGCCGTCCATGTCGCCGCCGACCCAGGTACCGAAGCGCAGCAGGCCGGACGGCACCGGTGCGCCGAGCGCCTGCTCGAAGGCCTCGAAGAACGCCGGCACGACCCGGTACAGCGACTCGACCAGGTAATAGCCGACATGCTCGACCTCGTCGGCGACGGTCGGCCGCTCGGGAGGGTTCTCGGCGGTCTGCCACGCCGCGGTCAACGCCATCCGGATCCGGTCGCGGTCGGCGTCGCGCTCGTCCGGCGTGCGGCTGCGATCGATGTCGGCGAGCAGGCAGTCGACGATCGCGCCTTCCTTGTCGAGCAGCACGCGACGGACCGCCTCGGTCGGATGCGCGGTGAACACCGGCTCGACCCGCAGCCGCGCCAGCAGTGCGTCGATCGCCGCGCGGCCGACGCCGCCGTCGCGCAGCTCGGCCAGTACCGCCTGCAGGCTGCCCGGCTGCGGCGCCGCGCCGGCCTTCTGGTAGTCGCGCCGGCGCCGGATCCGATGCACCCGCTCGGCCAGGTTGACCGCCGAGAACCAGGTCGAGAACGCCCGCACCAGCGCCTCGGCATCGGCCAGCGGCTGCCCGCTCAGCGACGCCGCGAGCGCATCGGCCGATTGCCCGGATTCACGACGCAGGATCGCAGCGCGGCGCAGCGCCTCGACCTGCTCGAAGAACGCCGCCCCCTGCTGATCGGCAATCACCTCGCCGACCAGACTGCCGAGCCGGTTGACGTCCTCGCGCAGCGGCTGGTCGATCGCCGGCAGATCGACCATGCGCAGGCGCAGCCGCTCGAACGGAGTCGCTGGAGTGTTCATGCCCAGCAGCGTATGCGCAGCGGCCGTGCCGATGCCAGTTCGGCGGTCGACGGCCCGCTCCCGCTCCACGCCGACCTTGCCGCGCCGAGCGCGAACGGGCGCGGCCGGCATGGCGGCGCTGCTGCCCCGCTCCGTTCTGTTCGTGCAGGCTTGCGGCAACTTCCACTTATGTCGAAGTGCTTCGGGACCGAACCGATGAACAGCCTCTGCCTGCTTCACCGGCTCAGCAGAAGGTCGCCGTCAGTGCGGCGAATGGGACCAGGAAACTCAGCGAGCTCGTTCGTCAACAGCCGACGCTCACGCTGAGGACCGTTCCGCAGGCGGGAGCCGGCATGTCTTCGGCCGGCGTCGGCAGAGCTCGATCGGCGCGTAGCAGTCGCTTGACCTACCCCACGATCCAGGATCCACGATCGTTGATCCGAGCGGGTGGTTGAGTGTCTGCAGGCGGCCAAAAGCGGACTTTGGATCTGGCGACAGCATCTTTCGAGAATTTGATCGCGCATGGAAGGCTGACGCGGGTCTTATGCAGGCGCCTGCATCAATTTGATCAAGCGCCGCGCGGTACCGGTCGACTTATCTGCGTTCTGACGGGCCACGCCGCGACGCGCAAGCACCTGCGCTGAGCGAAGGCGAATCTTTAAGATGGCGGGATGAGCACTCCCGATCCAAACGACCCTAGCGGCGAGGGCGCCGCTGGCGGTACACCACCGCCTCGGCGCGCGCCTGGCGCAGGCGAACGAAATGCGATGTTCGGCTACACGCGTCAGTACGCGTCCGCGGCCGCCGCCATCTACCACGGTCTCCAGACCCGGCAGTTGCGCTGGGTGGGTGTGGCGGATCGGTGTGCGGGCATCGCTGACGACGTCGTACTCGGCTTCGACGACGAAGTCATCGGCCACCAGTTCAAGTCCAGTCGCGATCCGGACCCGTTTCGCATCGCTACGCTCCTGACCGGTGGGTCGGGTTTGCTGCCCGGGCTGGTGCAAGCCTGGCAGGAGCTGAAAGCCAGCTGCCCCGACGTGCGCATCCGCCTGCGGGTCGTGGTGGACGATACGCCGTCCGACGCTGATCGCGTCTGCACCGGAGGCACGACACGGCAGTTCATCGCTGAGTGGCAGGCCAATCCGGACCGGTCGCTGGCGCGGTGGCGCGCCACGCCGTGGGGCCCGTTCCTGGACGACCTGCAGGCGGCCTCCGGGCTGACCGAACCCGAATTTGAGGAATTCTTCCGGCACCTGGAACTGGTGCACGGTGACCAGCCGGATTTTGCGGCGCTCTACGGCATCACGAGCCGAACGCAGCCACAAGTCGACCGCATCGCCGATCGGCTCCCGCACCTGGTCGCGCGCGTGCCCGAACGCGATCGGTGGACGCGGGCCGAATTCCTCGAGGAGATGAGCTGGCCCGAGAACGAGCCGCGACATCGCCATCAATTCCCGGTCGGCGTGGCCGTGCAACGCAATCCCGACACCGAAGCGCAACTACAGCGCGCGGTACGCGACCATCCAAGCGGCTACGTGTCCTTGGTCGGCCCGCCCGGTTCAGGCAAGTCGACCTTGCTGCAGATCGCGCTGGAAGCCGAGCAACAACTCGTGGTCGTGCGTTATCTGGCCTACGTGCCCGGCGGAGCGCAAGGCATCGGTCGCGGGGAATCGGCCGACTTCCTGGAAGACGTGGCCGCCGGCCTGCGCAATACCGGCCTGCCGGGGGTACGGTTCCGGAGCGAGAACGAGCGCCACCGCCGCGAGGAGATTGAAGCCTTGCTGGCTCAGGCCGGCGAGCGTTTTACCACCGACGGCCTGCGCACCTTGATCATCGTCGACGGCCTGGACCATGTGCCGCGCGAAGAGCGACCGATGCGATCGTTCCTGGCCGACTTGCCCTTGCCGGCAGCGGTGCCTGACGGGGTGCTCTTCATCCTGGGTACCCAGCGCGTGGATCTGCCCGATATACCCCCGGCCGTACGCGACCAGGCCAGCGTGGCCGAGCGCCAGGTCGAAATGCAGGGGCTGTCCTTGGCGGCCATCGCTGCCATGGCCGATGCCCTCGGCGTGCCGACGGCGGTGTCCCGGCCGCGCTTGCGTGAACTGACCCTGGGTCATCCGCTGGCGACGCACTACCTGCTACAGGCGTTGGTCGCGGCGGAAGATGACGCCACGCGTGATCGGATTCTGCGCGAAGGGTTCGAGTACGTGGGCGACATCGACGCCCTGTACGCGGCCGCCTTGCGCGACCTGGAAGAAGACAACGAGGTGCTCGACATCTTGGGCTTGGTGGCTCGGGCCGAAGCACCGCTGGATCCGCGAGACCTGGAAAGCCTGTATCCATCGGCTGCCATCGAGCGGACCTGGCGTCAGGTTCGCCACCTGCTCAAGCGTTCAGGCCATGCTTGGTCCATCTTCCACAACAGCTTTCGGCTGTTCCTGACCCGGCTCACGCGCACGCGCTACGGACTGCCGGACGCAGACTATTCGGCGAGCACCTACCGCCAGCTGGCGGACTTGGCCGCACGGGCTCCCGCGAATTCGCCACAGCGTTTTCTGGCGGCTCGCTACCTGATGCGCGCCGGTGCGCACAGCGAAGCGCTGGCCTTGGCCACACCGACGCTGTTCCGCGCGCAATACCTGGCCGGGCGCGCGGCGTCGGAGATTCGCGCGGACGTTCGCCTCGCGTTTCGTTTTCTCCAAATGGTGGTCGACCCAACCGCTGCCTTTACGCTAATCCTGGCCGCGGACGAGATGTATCGGCGCGCCGAGGCCTTCGACGAACCGGACGAATCGGTCCGGGCGCTACTGGCGCTGGGGCTGCTCGAGGAGGCCGAGGATTTCCTCGAAGAAGTCGGGGGTGACGGCTTCCTGGTCGTGGATGCATGGTTGAAGCAGGGCAACCTGGATCGGGCGCGAACCTTGTTCGAGCAGATCGAACCGCTGCACGACCTGGGCAGCGACCGCATGAGCAACCGGCCGTCCATGCGCGTGGACGAATTTGGCCGGTGGGCCGAACGGGCGAGCGAGTTTCGATCGCCCGCCGAACTGGTCGCAGGGATTGACCGCGTCGTCGAGGCGCTGCAACGCGAGCCCGGTCCGATCGACGAGCCCGAAGAGGTGGGCATGCAGCTGCGCGAGCGCGCGGCGCTGGCCGCGCTCGCGCGCAATCCGTTGGCTGACCGCGATGCGTTGATCGCCGACTTTCGCCTTGAGCCGACGGCACGGGCGCCACTGGCGACCCAAGCGGCACGGCAGTTGCTGGCGTACGGTGCCGACCGGCTCGCGCAGGCGACCGCGGCGCTCGCCGAAGCGGTCGCCGACGCTGCGGCGCTCGCGCAGGTACCGCGGGGACTTCGTCGCACCACGGCACTGCTCGCGGCGCGGCGCGGCCTCATCGCGCAAGCGCGCGCCCTGTATGACGGTGTGTCGACGCCGGCGCTGAACGAACTGGACAACGCTACGGACTTCGACCAGGCAGGCTACCTTGTCCGCGCTGTCGTGGACGCCGCTGAACTGGGCGTGTGGATGGACCTACCGGCGCCGCCGACATTGCCGCCTACAAAGGCCGTCTTGCGCCCGCTCCAGCAATTCACCCTAGATACCGGACAGCTCGCCGCGCGTAGCCGATGCGAGCCGCAGAACGTCGTCGCTGGCGCCGCGGCACAGCTGTGCGCCAGCTTCATGCGCTACGTGTGCCGGGCCGGCGCGGGCGGGGTGGACGAGCATTTCGGCGCCCTGCAGCTCGACAAGGCGGCCCCCGAGGTGTTGGGTTCCTTGCTCCGGTCGGCCGCACGCGTTGGCGCGTTGGAGTTCGCGGGCACGGTGGCGGCCTTCGATCAGGTGCTCGCCGAACACCCGCCAGGGAGATCGCCACACGCCGTTGCAAATCCTGGTGGCGGAAGCTGTGGCCGGGGTGAGCAACGATTTTGACGGGGCGCAAGCGCGGCTGGACGCCTTGCTGGGTCAGCGCGAGGAAGGCACCCCCAGCCAGTTTCTGGCCAGCACGGCGCGGCTGGCGCAGGCGCTGGCGCGCATTGGACGCCCCGAGCGTGCGCGCGAGCTGCTCGCGCAGCAGCGCGGCGAGACCCTGGGCTACGCCCTGCGGGCCAAGAAGGATCCGCAGTACGCCTTCTGGGCGAGCTTGCTGCAAGCCGCCAACCGGGCAGACCCGCCCGGTCGGGCGCAGCGCGTTCGCGTGCTGACGCGCCAGGCGATCGGGATGAGCGCCACCGAAGGGCGCGATGCAGCGCACCGATTGGCCCATGTTCTCGTAGCCGAGGCCGCCACCGACAGCGCAGCACTAGCGTCCAGCGTTGCCGACGCCTTGCTTGCGAACCAGTTGATCGACTTCCCGGCGATGGTTGACGGGTTGATGAAAGGCACCGTGCGCCGCGACCCGTCGCGCGTGTTGGCCTGTGTCGAGCTGTGGGTGGCGTTGTGCTTGCCCTTCCACCGCGCCGCCTACTACCGAGAATCGGAAGAAGGCGAATTCCTGCACGAGGCCATCCGTCTTGTAGTGCCCGAGCAGCTGGGCCGCGTGCGCGATCGATTGCTTGAGAACATCGAGCGACACGCACTGATCGACGTGCGGCCGGATGCACTGGCGGCCTTGCGCGCCGCGCTGCTCGCACGTGGCGAAGATGCCACCCCGGTCGACGCCGCCTTGCAACGCCTGGAAGGCGTTCCCCGTCTGCGTCGCCGAATGGGCAACTCGCCCACGCGCTACGACAACGTGCCAGACATGGTGCAACTGATCGCGCGCCTGGATACGGACGGCGCGGGTGGGGAAATCAGCTACGAGGCCTCGATGGCGTTTTTACGCGTGCTGCCGGACGCGGACTTCCCGGCGGCGCTGGCCCTGTTCGATCGCTATCCCAAGCTGCAGGCCGATTACAAATGCCGCTTCGGCCTGGTGGACCGCGCGCTGGCCGCCGGCGATCGTGCGGCCGCGACGCGCCTGGTCGCCGCCTATCCGCCGGCCGACGACAGCAGCGCGCGCTGGTCGTGGATGTGGGGTGGCGGGCTGCGCCGCTATTTCGCGGCGCGCCTGCAGCTGGAGGGCGACGCGGTGTTCCCCACGGCCTATGCCAACTTCATCGCCACGCTGGTGGCGGGGGAAGAGCAGGTCAGCGCGCTGCTGTGGGATGTTGACGATATCTGGCAGGTGCTCACCGCGTCGCCCGATTGGGCGGCGATGTGGGCCGCGGTGGAGGAACAATTGCCGAGTACGCGCGACTACCGACTTGGCGAGGATGTGAGCGTTGATGGGGTGCTGACGGACGCCACGCTCGCGGCCTCCCTGATCGAACGCATGCTCTCGTTGCCGGTGACCGACGTGCGCTGGCATGCCGGCCGCGCGGCGCTCGCGCTCGCATCCGCCGATCCGCACGCGTTCGCGCACCTGATGGCCACCCTCCTGGTCAGTGACGAGGATGACGTCGTCCTGGACGGCTTGCGCCTGATGCACAGTGCGACCCGCGCGGAGCCCGACCCCGAGCTGGTCGCGCTGGTCGTGGGCCTCATCGGCCATGCCGACTTTGGCATTCGGGAACTCGCACGGCGGCTCGCCACCCACTCGGGGCGCGAGGTTGATCCGCTGACGACGCCGATGCTGGCGTTCTATAACCTCGCGCTTCCGCCCATTGGCGCCCCCGACCGCGCCGATCAGTTGCGTGCGCAGCCTTTCGGACCGCCGTCCGTGTCCGATCCCGCGGCGTGGAGCGCGCCGTTTCCGGACGCCATCGAGCTGCTCGCCCAGATCGCCGGCGTGTCCGAGGACCACGTGCGCCGTCGCGTTCAACAGCTGATCGACGGGTGGGGCGGCGTGGAAGTCTTCGGTCAGGCGGGCATCGACCGCTTGAGGGCGCGCCTGTCGATGTTTGGCCTGCATAACACGTTTTTCTACCCCCACGTAACAGTGGCGCTGCGCGCCTTGCGGCACGTTGCCGGCGAGTTGGCGACCGCCGGCCGCATCCCGGGCAACCAGGTCGACGAGCTGCTGCACGAGTTGCATTTGGCGCCAGCCTGGCTTCGTACCGACGTCGACGCGCGGCCGGCGTTCGTCAGGCGTCCGGTCCTGCCCGAGGGAGGCGGCGACGAGACGCCGTGGTTGGAGGGCGTCAACGACGATGTCGCCGATCACGCCGCCGCGGACTTCGTCCTGGGCGAGATCACGTGCTACCGCGGCCGCTACGTCGATTCCCGGTATGAGTGGAGCCAGTTGCGCTTGCTGGGCGTGCTCATGCAGCCGACGGGAGATCCGACCGAACTGGTGCACAACCTGCCGACCGGTTCGCCGGTTCAGCTGGTGGCGCGGCCCGGGCTGGGCGCGATGCCCCGCTGGGAAA
Source organism: Lysobacteraceae bacterium (assembly GCA_041687455.1). Taxonomy (GTDB): domain Bacteria; phylum Pseudomonadota; class Gammaproteobacteria; order Xanthomonadales; family Xanthomonadaceae; genus JAWLBY01. The sequence continues at coordinate 164,473 of JAWLBY010000008.1, forward strand.
TGGTCATAAACCCGCATATCGCCGAGCAGCTGCACTGGCGAACGGTCGATCAGACCACGTGGCGTGACATCGATGGCGAACTGGTGGCGACCGCGCATTCCTGGCGGGACGGCGGACCGGATGGCGAGCTGCACGGCGAGTACTTGGAGGGCGAGGGCGCCGTCATCGTGCTGACCGCGGCCGGCCGCGAGCAGTGGAACGCGGTGCGCGGAGGCGCGCGCACTGATGTGTTGGCGCGACGGAAAAAGCAGCACGGCAGGAACACCTCCGCGCGAAACGCGCGCGCCACGCGTCCTGCGCCGAACCAGAGCGACGGCGAATCCTAGGGCGAGCATCCTGTCCGGGTAGGCCCGTTGTCGTCCGCTTTGGGTCGATTGCAGTCGACCAGGTTGCGCCTCAAGCAGCACGTTCACGCGACGACAGCGTTCTGCCGCGGTGGTCGCTGGTGTGCGCTCTCGCTTGCTGCGCGGCGGCGATCGAGCTTTCCATTCGAATTTTCCCAGGCTGTGGTGCAGGCTCACTCCCCCGATGGCGACCGTGACATGGCAATCGCGGCTTGTCTGTCCGGAAACTCCCCACATTGATGTCAGGCAGGGCGAGGCCCCCGTGGTTTCGGGGCTTGCTCGGGTGTGGCGGGGTTCGGTTGGATGGGGCGCAGTTGGCTGTTGAGAAGGTCGCGACTGAAGCCGCTCCTACAGGTGAGTGTGCCGGCACTGCGGCGGCGGGTTGCTGTGGGATCGCTTTTGCCGCGGCGGTTGATTTGCGCTACTCGGCCGGCGGCATCCGGGCGCGCTCCAGCGGCTTGCGGCATTCGGCGTCGTAGCGCGCGCGCAATGCACGCCAGGCGTTCTGCTCGGTCGCGGCGACGATGGCGTCCCAGGTTGCGCGGCACTGTGCCGCTTCGTCCGGATTCAGCGTGTCGGGATCGTCCAGTTCGACCGGCGTGCCGACGTCGCCCCAGACGCAGCCGAGTGGCACCACGCAGCGGACCGTGCCGCGTCTGTTCTCGAACGTCAGCTTCTCGACGACGGCGTTGAGCAGCGCGCCGCCGATGCTGCGGACCGGCGCCCAGTCGGCGTCGAAGCGCGTCGGCTCGTACGGCTGCAACGGTTTGCGCTGGAATGCGGTATCGGCGGTGGTGAGGCCGGGGACGACGTAGTCGAATACGCGATCGTCGGCGTCAACCTCGCGCAGGTCTTCGAGCGTTTGCGCCGGCAGTGCGATCGAGCCATCGGCGCGGAACAGGCGTGGTGCCGGTGCGGCGGCATCCGGCGTGGTCGTCGGTTCAGTGGCCGTGACGTGCTGCTCCACCGGCGTCGTGGGCGGAGCATCGGCTGTCGCAGGCGCACGGTCGACGGCGTGGGTCGCCGGCTCGAGTTGGGCCGCCGCGGAGGCGGTTCGCGGAATGGGCGGTGCCGGCTCGGGTGTTGGCTTCGGGGTCGGCGCTGCTGCGACTGCGCGCGTCGCCGCCGGACCCTCAACCTCGCGCGTCGCGGTGGCAGGCGCGATGAACACGACGCTGAGCGCGTCGTCGTCGCCGGTGCCTGACCACACGGACGGGGACATCACCGGCGATGGTGCACGCCATGCCTGCGGCGGCAGCGCGAGGCGCAGCAGGATGCCGGCGTGCAACGCGATCACCAGCGCCAGCGCGACGATGCGCCACCATGACAAGGCCCGCTCGTTTTTGTCCGGGCGCGGTTCGGCGAACAGCAGTGGATGCTGCAGCGGCGTCGCGTGCATGTCGGTCGAGCCGGACGCGCGTGTCTCTGCGAACGTCGGCACGTCCATGCGCGCTTCGATGGTCGACGAAACGTCTGTGCGGTCGGTCATGCAGTTCCTGTCTGCGAACGAACGGCAGGACGCGAGGTGGGTGCGCGTGCGTCGGCCGCGGCTGGTGCGGGACGGATGCTATGGATTCGATCGCTTGGGTGCGGTAGGGAATCGTTAAACGCGGTGATGCGAGTGCGCGGGGCGAGTCGCGGGTGGCGGGCGTGGTCGATTGGTGCGTTGGTCTGGGTGCGGCGATTTATGCGGTGGCTGGCGTGGTGCGTTGGCGGGTGCTGGTGGGCGGTCGCGGCTGAAGCCGCTCCTACAGGGAGGCGCGGCACTGTGTGAGGCCGCGCTGTGCGGCGTGCGTGGTCGGTTGGTGCGTTGGTCTGGGTGCGCCGATTTATGCGGTGGCTGGCGTGGTGCGTTGGCGGGTGCTGGTGGGCGGTCGCGGCTGAAGCCGCTCCTACAGGGAGGCGCGGCACTGTGTGAGGCCGCGCTGTGCGGCGTGCGTGGTCGGTTGGTGCGTTGGTCTGGGTGCGGCGATTTATGCGGTGGCTGGCGTGGTGCGTTGGCGGGTGGGGTGGGCGGTCGCGGCTGAAGCCGCTCCTACAGGGAGGCGCGCGGCGCTGTGTGAGGCCGCGCTATGCGGGGTGCGTGGTGGATTGTGCTTTGGTCTGGGTGCGGCTATTTATGCGGTGGCTGGCGTGGTGCGTTGGTGGGTGGGGTGGGCGGTCGCGGCTGAAGCCGCTCTACAGGGTTCGCCGTGCGTCTTTACCGGTAGGAGCGGCTTCAGCCGCGACCGCGTGGCACGGTCGTGCCGCGCGGCCTTCTTGACCTGACGGTCGGGGCTGAAGCCCCTCCTACAGGGGTTTGCCGTGCGTCTTTACCGGTAGGAGCGCCTTCAGCCGCGACCGCGTGGCACGGTCGTGCCGCGCGGCCTTCTTGACCTGACGGTCGGGGCTGAAGCCCCTCCTACAGGGGTTTGCCGTGCGTCTTTA
>JAWLBY010000008.1:167343-177527 GCA_041687455.1 Lysobacteraceae bacterium
TCTTGACCTGACGGTCGGGGCTGAAGCCCCTCCTACAGGGGTTTGCCGTGCGTCTTTACCGGTAGGAGCGGCTTCAGCCGCGACCGCGTGGCACGGTCGTGCCGCGCGGCCAGTCTTGACCTGACGGTCGGGGCTGAAGCCCCTCCTACAGGGGTTTGCCGTGCGTCTTTACCGGTAGGAGCGGCTTCAGCCGCGACCGCGTGGCACGGTCGTGCCGCGCGGCCAGGCTTGACCTGACGGTCGGGGCTGAAGCCCCTCCTACAGGGGTTTGCCGTGCGTCTTTGCCGGTAGGAGCGGCTTCAGCCGCGACCGCGTGGCACGGTCTTGCGGCGCGGACAGTTTCGACCTGACGGCCGGGACTGAAGCACGTCCTACAGGGGTTTGGCCGTCACCAGCATTCCAGCGCAAGCCCACCGCTGTCCGGGAAACTTCGCCGCTTACCGCAGGATGGTTTGGCTGTCACCAAAGCCCATGATCCGCTTGCCATCGCCCCGCCAAAGGCGAGGGCTCAGTGTCGTTCCGCCAATCAAGTCGCTGGGCCCCCGCCTTCGCGGGGGGCGACGAGCAATGACGACGCAGCCGTGGTGCTGCCTGACCGGTTGCCGAGGTCACACCATCGCCGGCACTGCGTCATGCTCGCCATGGCGCTATGCTGCCGGCGCGCCGCGTCACCGGATGCAGCCTGCGCGGCACGCAGCACTTCGATCACGAGGGGAAACCGATGGCCACGCAGAACGACAAGGTCGCCGAACTGTTCCGCGCCGCCCAGCGACACGCGGGCGGCACTCCGAAACTGCCGACCGGACTGATCACTTTCGGCGTGATCGGCCTGCTGCTGGTGTGGGGCGCGATGAGCAGCTACTACACGGTGCAGCCGGAAGAACGCGCGGTGGTCAAGCGCTTCGGCAAGGTCGTCAAGATTGCCGACCCGGGCCTGCACTTCAAGATTCCGTTCGGCATCGACGACGTGCAGCGGGTCGCGACCGAGCGCGTGCTGAAGCAGGAGTTCGGCTTCCGCACGACCGGCGTCGGCGACCGTACGCAATACGCCGGGGAAGGCTTTCCGCAGGAGTCGCTGATGCTGTCCGGCGACCTCAACGTGATCGACGTCGAGTGGGTCGTGCAGTACCGGATCGCCGATCCGGTCAAGTTCCTGTATGCGATGCGTGACCCGACCGGCACGCTGCGCGACATTGCCGAATCGGTGATGCGCCGCGTGGTCGGCAACCGGCTCGGCAGCGAAGTGCTGACCACGGCGCGGGTCGAGATATCGAACACCGCGCGCGACGAGATCCAGCTCGCGATGAACCGCTACGACAACGGCATCCACATCGTCACCGTCGAACTGCAGGACGTGGTGCCGCCGCAGGCCGTGCAGCCGGCGTTCAACGAGGTCAACGAGGCGCGCCAGGAACGCGAGCGGATGATCAACGAGGCGACCAAGCGCGCCAACCAGGAGATTCCGCGCGCACGCGGCGAGGCCAACCGGCTGATCGCCGAGGCCGAAGGCTACGCGACCGAGCGCGTCAACCAGGCGCTCGGCGAGAGCGCGCGCTTCAACTCGATCCTCGCCGAGTACCGCAACGCGCCGGACGTGACCCGCTCGCGGATGTACCTCGAAGCGATCAACCAGGTGCTGCCGACGGTCGGCGCGGTGATCGTCACCCAGAAAGGCCAGATGCCGCCGGTGCCGCTGCTGAACCTGCGCGATGCGCAGCCGGCCGCCAAGGAGACCAGGCAATGAAGATTTCCGTCGCGTTGATCGCGTTGGCGCTGGCCGCCACGATCCTGGTCGGCAGCTCGACCTACGTCATCGACCAGGCCGAGCAGGGCATCATCGTGCAGTTCGGCGAACCGCGCGGCGAAGTCGTCGACGAACCGGGCCTGCACTGGAAGCTGCCGTTCGTGCAGGAAGTCCGCCGTTTCGACAAGCGGCTGCTGGACTGGGATGGCGACGTCAGCCAGATCCCGACGCTCGGTCGCGAATTCGTCATCGTCGACACCACCGCGCGCTGGCGGATCAGCGATCCGCTGCAGTTCCTGCGCTCGGTGCGTGACGAGAACGGTGCCCGCACCCGGCTCGACGACATCATCGATTCGGTCGCGCGCGACATCGTGTCCGGCACCCATCTGGAGGAAATCGTCCGCTCGCGCGACTGGGAGGTCGATGCCGAGGCAGTCGAGGACGAAGCCGCGGTGCGCGAGGACGTCGCACTCGACCGGCCGAAGAAGGGCCGCCAGCGGCTCGAGGAGGAAATGCTCGCGGCCGCCTCGCGGCTGATGCCGGAACTCGGCATCGAACTGGTCGACGTGCGGATCAAGCGGATCAACTACATCGACAGCGTGCGCCGACAGGTAGAGACGCGGATGATCGCCGAGCGGCAGAGCATCGCTGAACGGTTCCGCTCCGAGGGCCAGGGCCGCAGCCAGGAGATCATCGGCGAGATGACGCGCGAACTGCGCCAGATCCATTCCGAAGCCGAACGCACGGCGGCCGAGATCCGTGGCCGCGCCGATGCCGAAGCGACCCGCATCTACGGCGAGGCCTACGGCGCGGACCCGGAGTTCTACGCCTTCCTGCGCACGCTGGAGAGCTACCGCGCGATGGGCGAGAACACGACGCTGATGATCGATTCGCAGTCCGAGTTCTTCCGTTATCTGGAATCGACCCGCCGGCGCTGACGCGCATGCGCGGCCTGCTGATTCGGCGCCGGGCGTGGCCCGGCGCCAACGACCGACGGCGACCGTGATGAAGATGCTGCTGATCCTGCTGCTGTGGGCCATCCTGCTGGTGCTGGCCTGGCCGCTGGCACTGCTGATCCTGCTGCTGTGGCCGATCCTGTGGCTGCTGTCGATTCCGTTCCGGATCGTCGGCGCGCTGATGGAGGCACTGCTGGCACTGGTCCGCGCGATCCTGTTCCTGCCGGCGCGACTGCTCGGCGAGCGCCCGGGTCGCGATTGAGCACGAGGCGCTGCCGGGCAACGGCCGCGCAAATCGCTCCTGCATCGCGGGGTCCTGTGTCGCCGGTGACAGGCGCGCCGTTTACCTCGATCGGCGCTGCGACCGGCAAGTTTCCCGGCCCGGCTCAGTGCCGCACGCCGGTCGCCTGCGGTCGCTGCCCGACCCGGCAGTCCGAGCCCGCCGCGACGGTCGGCCCGCAGCTCGACGGATCGACGATCCGCAGGTCGATGTCGACACCATCCGCATCGGCGCGTGCCACCGCGTGCCGCAGCGCGGCCAGCAGGCGTGGTGAGACACCGCCGCCATCGATGGCCGCGTCGCTGGCGCTGAATCCTGCGCCGGCGTGGTTCGCTGCGTCATCGATGTCGCGCCGGTCGATGCGATCGACCGGTGTTGCAGTTGCGCGTGCGGATGCCGTTGCCGCCGCGACGGCGCGAGTGCGCGGCAGGCTGGCGTGCCGGACGTGGCCGTGCAGGCGATCCGGCCCGACTGCGACAGCACCGGCCCGCGCGTGGCGTTCCAGCGCAACCCCCGCCGGCATGCCGATGCCGAGACCGATGCCCAGGCCGAGCGCGATCGATACCGGCATCGCGACGGCCTGCGGCATCGAGGGTATCCGTACCCGAGCCATCGTTCCCTCCGCAGCCGCTTGAACGGCTGCGGTGGTTTATACGCCGACCTCGCTGAATCCGACCGGGCAGCGGCCTCGGCCGTGATGGTCAGTGTCCGTGGTGGCCGCCGCCGCGCCTGACCCGCGGCAGCGACGCCGGATCCGCGCTGCGTGGCGTGCCGCGTCGGACCGGCTCACCGAATGCCGGATCGCGGCTGACCCGGCGGGCGAGTTCACCGTCCGGGTGGCGATACCAGCCGGGATCGCGATAGTCGCCGGGCGCGAGGTCGTCGCGCACCTTGATCACGGTGAACATGCCGCCCATCTCGATGTTTCCGAACGGTCCGCGGCCGGCCATCATCGCCAGCGTGTTGGCCGGGCCCGGCATGTGGCCGGCGTCGACGTGGTCCTGGTGTTCGGCCATGCCGGTCTCGCCCATCGCCATGTAGCCGGGCAGCATCTGCCGGATCCGCGCCTCGAGGCCGGACTGGTCGACGCCGAGCGTGTTCGGAATCTCGTGGCCCATCGGGCCCATCGTGTGATGCGACATGTGGCAATGGAACGCCCAGTCGCCGGGCACCGCGACGAACTCCAGGTCGCGCATCTGCCCGACGCCGACGATCTCGGTCACTTCCGAGCGCCACTGCGCCTGCGGCCAGCGGCCACCGTCGCCGCCGGTGACCAGGAACTGCACGCCGTGCATGTGGATCGGGTGGTTCCACATCGACAGGTTGCCGATCCGCACCCGCACCCGTTCGCCGCTGCGGGCGACCAGCGGCTCGATCGCCGGAAACACCTTCGAGTTGAACGTCCACAGGTCGAATTCGGTCATCACCGACGGATCCGGCCGCGCGGTGCCCGGATGCAGCGCCCAGTTGTGCAGCAGCAACGCGTAGTCGCGGTCGATCCGCTCGGCCTCGCCGGCACGCGGATGGATGATGAACAGGCCCATCATGCCCATCGCCATCTGCACCATCTCGTCGGCATGCGGGTGGTACATGTGGGTGCCGTGCTGGCGCAGCGTGAACTCGTAGACGAAGGTTTCGCCGGGACCGATGTGCGGCTGGGTCAGGCCGCCGACGCCGTCCATGCCGGACGGCAGCAACAGGCCGTGCCAGTGGATCGTCGTGTGCTCGGGCAGCCGGTTGGTGACGAAGATCCGCACCCGGTCGCCCTCGACCGCCTCGATCGTCGGGCCCGGCGTGGTGCCGTTGTAACCCCAGCAGATCGCCCGCGAACCGGGCGCGAATTCGTGCTCGATCTCTTCGGCCACCAGATGGAATTCCTTGACGCCGCCGACGATCCGCGGCGGCAGCGTCCAGCCGTTCAGCGTCCGCACCGGCGTGTAGCCGTTGCCGGCGGCCGGCGGAACGCGCGCCGCTGTGGCGTCGTGCGGTCGGCTGCCCTCGGCACGGATCACGGCCGGCGCCAGCGCGGCGGCGCCGGCCCCGATCAGCAGGTGACGTCGATTGATCTTCATCGGTGATCTCCGTGCGGGGTGTCGGCATCGGTCGCCGGTTGCCCGTGATCCGAATGCGCGTCGCCGGATTGCGGCATGACGATCTCGTCGGCGCGCGGCGTCAGCTCCGGCGTGGCCGGCAGCGGCAGATCGCCGCCGACCGCGTGTTCGAGATCGCTGCGGGCGATCCAGTAATCGCGGATCGCTTCCAGGTACTGCTGATAGGCATCGAATTCGCGTCGGCGCGCCTGCAGCAGGTCGAACACGCCGACCAGCATGAAGTTGTAGCGCTCGAGTTCGCGCGCGACGATCGCCTCCCGCTGCGGGATCAGCGCATGCCGGTAGGTATCGACGATCTCGCGCCGGGTCGCCAGCCGCGCCACGGCGGTGCGCACGTCGCGCTCGATCGCAAGTCCGATCCGCTCGGCGTGCTGCAGCGCAAGCTCCTCGCGCGCCTCGGCACGGGCGACCTCACCCTGCCCTTGCCGGAACAGCGGCAATTCCAGTTCGACGTTCGGCCCGCTGCGCCGCTCGCCGCCCTCGCGCTCATGTTCGACGCCGAGCTCGACCCGGCCCAGCCAGCCGATCCGACGGCTCAGTCGCGCGGCGCGGCGATCGGCATCGAGCCCGGCCCGCGCGGCGATCAGGTCGGCGCGCTGCGCATGCGCGCGTTCGAGCAGTTCATCGACCGCCAGCGCTTCGGCGACCGGCAACGGCAGTCGCTCCGGCAACCGCCAGCGATTGCTGCGACCGGCAAGACCAAGCCGCTCGGCCAGCGCCATCCGCGCTTCCAGCCGCGCCGCGCGCGCCGCGGCGAGATCGATCCGCGCCTCGCTCGCATGCGCCTGCTCGCGGGCGAGCTGCAATGCGCTGATGTTTCCGGCGGCATGGAAGCGCTGCGCCAGTTCCTCCGAGATTTCCGCCGCTTCGGTGATCGCCGCACGCAGCGTCGCGATCTGCTCGGCGGCCAGGTAGCGGTAATAGGCACGGCGCACTTCGTTCGCCTCGGCCAGCAACGCAGCGACCGTGTCGGCGATCGCCGCCTGCCACTCGGCATCGCCGATCCGTCGTCGCACCGGCAGCGTCAGCAGGTCGGTCAGCACGACATGCAGGCCGAATGCAGTCTCGCGATGCTCCCCGTTGCCGATTCGACCGAGCGACAGCCGCGGATTGCGCGGCCGCTGCGCGTCGAACAGATCGGCGGCAGCCAACCCGAGCCGGGCCAGCGCAGTGCGCGTGCGCGGACCGAGCAGCCAGGCGATCGCGACCGCGTCATCGGCCGACAGCGGTTCGGCCAGTCGCGCACGCACGGCATCGTCGAGCAGCGCCGGACCGCGCTCCGGCAGCGTGATCGCGGTACCGCTGCGGGCCGCGAGCTGTTCGCCGACCGCGTTGCGGCCGCGTTCGGTCGGCACGCCGGCGCACGCGCTCAGCAGCAGCGCGGCAAGCAGAACGCCGACGCGGGCGCCGGCTCCGATCGCAATCGTCATGGGCGAGTTGTCTCCGGATCGTTGGTGAAGCCAATGGATCGCGCCGGCCCGATGCGGGCCCGCCCGGTGCGCGAGTGTCGCGAGCACCGAGGTCCGATGCAACGCCCGGGCGCCCCGCGCCGCCGCGCGGACACGGCACCGACTCCACCCGAGCCGCACATCGATCGTCCCGGCGCTGTCCCCGCGATGGCGAGTCTGCGGCTTGCCACCATGGCAAGGTCAATCGCGGACCCGCGCCGGCGCGAACCGCGCCGAGTTCGCCGACCCACTCGCCCGCCCGAGGCCGCGGCGGCGCCGCCGATCCGCTCGACCGTGCGCGGCACAGCCCCACAGATAATCCGTAACGCCCACGGCAAGCGCCGGCGGCACACCGTGCCGCTCGCGCCGCCGATGCCCGCAAGACGCCGCCACATTGCCCACCCCGCCCCAGCGTGCGACGATCCCACTGCCCGCCACGAACTCCGAAGATTGCGTCGGGAATAGACGTCGGGATTACACGTCACGATCAAGGCAAGCCAATGATATTCGTACGCAATTTCCCGAACCGACATGTTTCCTGGCGGTGTTACACGTCAGGATTACGCGTCAATGCTGACGTCTAATAGTAGTTAGACTCTACCTATAGAATATGGTGAATTGATGACTCTCTTGATTGCACGACTGAAAGACAAGGCCCAACCAATGGACCGTGGGGATTTGTTTGAAGATCCCCTTAATGAGTTCCTTGAAGAGCGTGGCCTCGGAGAGGTGACAGGAGGCGGAACGCAACTCGGTGAGCTAGGCGAAATTGAGTACTGCGACCTAGAGATCGAACTCTCTGTCGATCCTGCTGAAGCTATGAAGCAGATCGCGGCAAAGCTGGAGGAGCTTGGCGCGCCTGTAGGCTCGCATCTCACCTGTGGGGATATTGAGCTTGCTTTCGGTAGGCTAGAAGGCCTTGGGGTCTATCTTAATGGCTCCGACCTGCCGGCAGAGGTCTACCGTGACTGCGACGCTAATCACGTTTACGAGGAGTTCGAGCGCCTCCTAGGGAAGAATGGCTCAATTCATAGTCACTGGCAGGGACCCTCCGAGACGGCACTGTACATGTATGGACCCTCATTCACTGTCATGCAGAAGTGCATCTCTGAGTTCTTGGAAACCTATCCGCTTTGTTCTAAGGCGAGAGTGGTCAAGATCGCCTAGGGTAGCGTCTAACTATGGGTTCAAGCGGACCGCGGGGAGAGTCCATCGTGTTTCCTGATGTTCTGTCGGCCCGCGGCCGCTTAACCCGGCGTTGGGCCTCATTGGATGCTTCTCCGTAATCCTAGAAGCGCACGCCGCGCCAGCCACACTGACGTAACCGGAGGCTAGACCCATGAGCGACGCGTCAGTGGACGGAATCATTGGCAAGCTAGCGGCAGGGCTAGTTGGCGCATTGCTGGTCTGGCTAATCTCGAAGTTCTACAACAGGTCTAGGCTCTATTGTGCACCGTCAAGACTCTACGAGTATTCCACGCTCGCTGATGGCAGTAGCACAGTTCAGTTGGTAATCGCCAATCGAGGTCGAAAGACCGAAGAACTCGTCGAAATCCAGCTGTCTACCGACTACGAGTACCACTTGCTCGCTGCGACCCAGAACGGAATTGAAATACCAAAAGATAAGGCCATCCGCCTCCCCGCGCTGCTTCCGCGCTCCGAGGTTAGCTTGGTGATTGTCGCTGAGGGGAAGCCCCGATTCTCCAAGGACGGAATTCGAAGCGTACGTTCGAAGCACTCACTCGGAAGCGTTGGAGCTTCCCTCTCTGAAGCAGAGGCGTCCTCGCCAGGCGCTGCAGCTGCGGCCATTGCTCTCTTACTCATTGTCGCGGTCTTTGGTTATGCGATTGGGTCTACGGTTGGAGAGGACGCATGGCGCTGGAGTCAGAACCAACTTGCAGAAAGACACGCTCAGGAGTTCAACGAGGGGTGCGTCACTGTCAGGTCTAGTGCGCCACTCGAGTCCGAGAACGGCCTTACCGAAGCGCACCTTAAGGGGCTTGCTCTGGCAGCTGTTGAAGTCAAGCGCGTCGCGCTCGTCGGTGACGCCCTGATCACCGACGTTGAGGTAACCAATATCATCGAGGGCCCGGTCGACTACGCATTGACGTTGGTCTCGCATGCGTCAGACAGTACAGTCGATTGGTCGCTTCGCCGTGACAGAAGCGTTCGGGATATCGTAATGCTTGATAAGGGCGAGGTCCGTTCATACACGCTCTCAGACTACTTTCCGCCAGATCGCAAGCCAAAGAGGTTCTGGCTCGAGACGAACGTCAAGCTATTTGGATACTGGGTTGAGGTCCGCAGGTCGTTCTTTTTCGGAGAGGATGCATCAATGAGCTGTCCGCTGCCGGCGGCGAACACGAGCGATCAATGATGCACTACGATGCTGAGCCCCAACTATGCGTTCAAGCGGACCGCGGGGACAGGCCATCGTGTTTCCTGATGTTCTTTCGATCCGCGGCCGCTTAACGCGGCGTTCGGCGTCATCCCCAATTCCTGCGGAGTTTTTCGGCAGCGAAACAATCAGGGCTTGTCGCTCCCGCGCATCCAGGCATGCTCGACACTTGCTGAACGCTTGCGCGGTGGTCACATTCGCGCGAACAAACGAAGCCACCATAGTGGTTCGCTGGGCATTCCTCGCCAGTCCTTGGGTGGTACGCGCTGCCGCCCAAATGATAGGGTTTGCCGCGCAGCTCAAGTCCACACCCTCTGCATACCGCCGTCGTTTCGCTGTAGTGCATCTCAACCTCCCCGGCGTTGCCGCCGAACTGTAGTTCCAGCGGACCGGCTAACCCGTGCCGCCATTGTTGTCTTCGCCGTGCCGGCCGCTGAACATGGCGTTAGATATCACTGGATAGTACGTGAGAACGTCAAAGCCGCCAAAAGCGAACGCGCCGCACGACCTCGCCATGAGCGAGTATCGCTCGTGGCTCATCTCTTCGGAGCAGAAGTCGCAAGAATCATTCGATAAGGCCGTTCTGGCCCTCTCGGGAGGAGCGCTTGGTGTCTCCTTTGTGTTCTTAAAGGATGTCGTAGGCGAGAACCCGATTCAGAGCCACCAACTTCTCCTATACTCGTGGATGTCTTGGGGCCTGAGCGTCATTCTCACCTTAGGTTCTTTCTACTGCAGCCACCTAGCCCTTCGCAGTGCTATACGGCAAGTAGATGACGGTAGTATCCATCAGAAGCCTGCTGGAGGGCGCTGGGCTCGTTTCACTGAAGCTCTCAACGCTGGAGGAGCGATTCTGTTCTTCGTCGGTGTTTGCTTCATCACGGCGTTCGCGCACGTCAATCTTCCCACTCGAGGAGTAGCCCATGTCATCCAGGCCCCCGTCGCCGCCCCGGCGGCCACCCAACCCGCCCGTGCCGCCGCGTCCGCAAGCACCGCCGACACCCCCGATTCCAAATCACGGGTACATCCCGCCGCCCCCGCCGCCGCCACCGCCGACGAGGAAGTGAAATCTAACTAGGCGTTCAAGCGGACCGCGGGGAGAGGCCATCGTGTTTCCTGATGTTGTGTCGGCCCGCGGCCGCTTAACGCGTCGTTGAGGCTGTAGAAATAGCCGTTTTCGATCCCCCCGTCGTCAAAGTTTCGCCCCTGCGGATCGCGCACGCGTTCACGCGCCGCTATTTCCTCGCAGC
>JAWLBY010000009.1:0-29398 GCA_041687455.1 Lysobacteraceae bacterium
GCGAGGCCGATAGCCGAAGCTATCGGTCGAGTGAGGAGCAAGTACAACGCGGCCAGACCGAGCGAGCTACTTTCGATTTGTCCGTTACAGCCCACTAGACCGACTCGGATCGCCCGCCCGGAACCCCCGACGCGCCGGCCGCGTCGATCATCGCTTCGGCGATCTCGCCGTACAGGCTCGCCCAGGCATCCTCGATCCGTTCGTCGTAGCGATCGCCGAGCACGCTGCGCAGGCAGCCGAGCAGGGCCGCACCGACGCTGTCGTAGTCGTCCTCGCCGACGCCGTAGTCGGCATGCCGCTGGCCGAGTGCCGCGAACAGTTCACCCAGCCGCTGCGGCTGATCGAGCGCGTCGATCAGCACACCCAGCATGTCGAAGAATTTCTGCCGCTGCGTCGCCAGCGTCGCCGGAAACAACCGCCGCGCGTCCGGGCTGAGCACGAACAGGCGATCGTAGAACTGGTCGCCGAAACGGCCGTCGCGGCGCAGCGCTTCGAAGCTGTCGCGCACGGCAGCAATCGCGTCGGGCGTCATCATCGGCCGGCGGTACCGGAGGATGCCGCCGCAGCCATCTCGGCAGCCAGCACCGCGCGGGTCGTGAAACGCGACAACGGCGGAAACGGCGGGTCGATCACCCGCGCTTCCGGCACCGGCGCACCGACCCGCCAGGCCAGCAGGCGCAGTTCGTCGAACAGCATCGAGGTCGGCGCGACCAGCCGCTGGGCTTCGACATGGGCGAGCTTCGCGGCGGCGGGGTCGCCCCGCTCGAGCGCGCGATGCACCGCCAGCAGCGCGGCCAGCTCGGTCTGGTCGGCAGGAACCGCATCGGCACTCGCCTGCGGCGCTCCGAGCCGGTGCCGGTGCAGCGTGACCAACGCCTGCAACCCGGCATCACCGGTGGCCCGAGCTGCCAGGTCCGCGCGATCGAGTTCGAGGACGACGTCATCGACCGCACCGAGCAGTGCCTGCAACTGGGCCAGCATCACGCCGAGGTCGGCCTCGTGGATGTTCGCGCCGGTTTCGGTCATGCCTTGCCGGGCCTGTTGCAACAGCGGCACCGCGTCGGCGTGGCGACCCTCGATCACGGCGATCGTGCCGAGCATGGCCAGCGACCGGTAGACCAGTTCAACGCGGCCTTCCTGCCGGCTGCGCTCGACCGCCTCGGCATAGGCCACGCGCGCCGCCGGCAGGTCGCCGCGGCTCCAGGCGAGCCGCCCGCGCAATCCGGCCAGTTGCGCCGACGGCGGCCGCCGCTGGATCAGCCGGTCGGCGATCGCGGTGGCGCCCTCGACATCGCCCAGCGAGGCGCGATCGGCCAGCACGGTGACCAGCTTGCGGTGATCGAGCTCGGCGATCTCGATCGCCGCCAGTTCCGCCCGCGCGGCATCCGGCAAGCCCTGGTTCAACAGCAGGTGCGCGCGGGCCAGCCGCATCTGCCAGGCGCCGGGACGCAGGTCGAGTGCGGCGCCGGCGTAGCGGACGATGTCGCGCGGATCGCCCTGTTGCTCGGCCCGGATATAGCCGAGCAGCACTTCGAGCCATGGACTGGCAAGCGGAGCGATGCGGTCGGCGGCCTGCTGCAGCCAGTCGTCAGCCGCCTCCACCTGACCGCCACCGGCCGCCCACAGCGCCAGGAACAGCGCCGGAACCGGCGTGTGCGGGTCACTGCGGTGGGCGGTTTCGAGCAATGCCCGCGCCCGGGCCCGATCGCCACGCCCCTCATGTGCGAAGGCGTCGCGCAACAACACTTCGGTGTCCGGATGGCTGGCGTGCAGATCGGCCGCAACCAGGCCGAAGCCGATGTCGACGGTCGCGGCCGGGCGTGGCAGCCAGTGCCAGCCGGCGCCGATCGCCAGCAGCGCCAGCAGCAGCACGGCCGCGAACCAGCGTTGGCCCGGGCGCCAGCGCAGGAGCCAGGCCGGCCCGCTGGCGGCGGAAGGCGCCGTGGCGACGGCGGCAGCATCCGGCATGCTGTCGACCGCGTCGGCCGGCACGCTGTCGACCAGCCGCAATCGCGGCGGCGGGTCGGCAGCTTCGCCTGCCGGCAGCGCTGGCGGCGCGAACGGCAGCGGCGGCAACGGCTCGCTGCTGTCCAGCAAGGTCACCTCGGCATCGAGCCGGAAGCCGATCCCGCGGACGGTCACGATCCGGTCTGCGTGCCGGCCGAGGCAGGCGCGGGCCCGGAACACGGCCTGGGTCAGCGCCTCGTCGCCAATGATCTGGCCGCCGGGCCACAAGCGGTCGAGCAGATGCTGCCGGCTCAGCGTCCGTCCCGGCGCCTCGCACAACAGCATCAGCAGCCTCAGCGCCCGCTGCGAACACGGCCGCGGGCGACCGTCGACCAGCAGCCGGAGCGCGGCCTCGTCGATCACGACGCCATCGAACGCGAAGCGCCGGAGCGCGGCAGTGTGTGGAGCGGATTCGCCCATCGGACGACCTCGGCAGACCGTCGCCAGCTTAGGCGATCACCGGCCCCGGTGACCATACGACGTGTCATGTCGTTGATAACGCTCGAAATAATTGTCCGTCAACACGAGCCAAACACAGCCGTCAGGTAGCTCGACCGCCGCGCCGCCAGGCTGTGCCGCACCTCCTCCGACACAGGAATCCGCAGATGGCCCGTCCGCTGCTCCGCTACACCCCGCCGGCCGCCGTTCGTTCCCTGGCGACCCTGGCGCCTTCGCTTGTGGTCGATGCGCCGAGCGCGCCGACCGCCGGGCCGACGCCCGCCGGAGTCGACGACCACCGGCTGACCCGGCTCGAGGACCAGGTCGCACTGCTGATGCAGGCGGTCGATGCGCTGCTGCGCCACACCGACTGCCGGCTGCCGCTGCCGGCGCCGTGGCAGCCGGCCTCGATCGAAGCCTGGCTGACCTGACCCCACACGCTCATTGATGGTGATCCGCATGACCTCGCGCCTGATCCCGCTGTTCCTCGTCCTGCTGGCCGGCCTCGTCCCGGCGGCCCGTGCCACCGATTTCTGCGTCGCCAGTGCCGATGAGCTGCGCTCGGCGTTTTCCTCGTCGCGCAACTCGCGCAGCGCCGACACGATCCGGATCGTGCAGGGCAGTCTGCCGTTCGGAGCCATCGGCTTCGTCGAGTCCACGGGTTGGACCAAATCGCTGCGCATCGAGGGCGGCTATGCTGCCGGCTGCAGCAGCCGCACCAGCAGCGATCCGGCCGACACCGTGCTCGACGGCGAAGGCCTCGGCCGCTTCGAACTGCGGGTCTGCGGCGAGCTGACCATCGATGGCGTCACGCTGCGCGGTTTCAGCGCCGCCGATGCTGCGGTCGCGATCACCGGCGAGGACGTGAACTGCGCCGCCGGCGGCGTGCTGTCGATCAGCCACAGCATCGTCGCCGACAACAGCGCCGGCAGCGCGCTGCGGATCGGCCGCCTGGCCGAGGCGCGACTGCTGAACGTGCTGGTCCACGGCAACAGCGCCGGCCACGCGGCGCTGCACGTCAGCAACATCAACGCGCTCGCCAATATCGACATCGCCCATGCAACGGTGGCCGGCAACAGCGGCCCCGGGCTGAGGATCGACACCGTCTCCCAGCAGGTTCGGGTCTGGAACACGATCAGCCACGGCAATGACGGCAGCGATCTGCACCTCGACGATGCGGCGACGGCACCGTTCCTGTACCACGTGCTCGGCGGCACGCAGTCCGGCAGCGCGGCAGCCGGCTCGACGGTGTTTACCACCGACCCGCTGTTCGTCGATGCCGCCGCACTCGATTTTCGCCTGGCGTCGGGGTCGCCGGCGATCAACGCCGGCAGCCCGGCGGTGATGGACGGGGTCGGGGCCACCGATCTCGCCAACCAGACGCGCTGGACCGGCAGCCGCCCGGACCTCGGTGCATTCGAATCGGCCGTCGACGACCAGAGCGTGTTCACGGTCAGCCACGCCGGCGATTCCGGCGCCGGCAGCCTGCGCCAGGCGCTGCTCGACGCCAACGCCGCCGCGACCCCGGCACGCATCGTGTTCGCGCTTTCGGGCGGCTGTCCGCAGGTGATCGAGCCGATGTCGCTGCTGCCGGCGGTGACCGGCACCGTGCAGGTCGACGGCTACAGTCAGCCGGGTGCGATGCCGGCCAGCGCCGCCCTGCAGTTCGATGCCAGCGTCTGCGTGGCGCTGAAGAGCAACACGATGCTTGCCGCACGGCTGGCGCGCGGACTCGGCGTCGATGCCGGCAGCACCGACGCCATGCTGACCGTGCGCGGACTCGGCTTCACCGACTTCGAATCAGCGGTGCTGCTGGCCGGTGGCCGCGGCCATGTCGTGGCCGGCTCGCGCTTCGATGGCGCCGGTGCCGCCGTCGCGTTCGGCGGCAACGATTTCGGGGTCCGGATCGGCGCCGACGCGCAGCGCGCGCTGGTCGGCGGCCGTTCGCCAGCGGCGCGCAACCTGCTCGGCGGTGCCGCCCAGGCCGGCGTGCTGATCGAAGGCGACGACAACCTGGCGATGGTCGCGAACAACTTCATCGGGCTCTCCGCCAATGGCGAGCATGCGCTGCCGAACAAGATCGGCATCGCGGTGCTCGGCACGTACTCGCACCTGCGGCACAACTTCATTGCCGGCAACCTGAACGACGGCATCGTGCTCGGCGGCAGCAACACCTGGGTGCATGGCAACTGGATCGGGCTGAACAGCCAGATGCAGCCGCTCGGCAATGGTCACTCCGGTATCCACGTGTACGGCTCCAACAACCGGATCGGCGCGATGACCGGCCCGCGCAACACGATCGCCTACAACGGCTGGGCCGGGCTGTGGATGGATGTCGGCAGTTCCAACACGGCGATCGGCAACCGGGTATTCGGCAACGACCAGGTCGGTGACGGCTGGCTCGCGATCGACCATGCCGCGGCCGGCCCGCACGCCAACGACACCGACGATCTCGACACCGGCCCGAACGGCCTGGTCAACCATCCGATCCTCACCGCCGTCACGCTTGCCAGCTTCGGCCGCTATCAGCTCGGCTATTCGCTGGACAGCACAGCGAACTCGAGTGCGGTGATCTCGGTCTACGCGCACGAGAGCTGCCCGGCCGGCGGCCGCGGCGAACTCGGCCTGCCGATCGCCACCACCAGCGTGGCGCTCGATGCGCAGGGCGACGGCAACGGCTCGCTGCTGCTGCCGCCCGGCGTGCCGAACGCGAGCTTCATCACGCTGACCGCGACAGTCAACTACAGCACATCGGAACCGTCGCCGTGCGTGCAGGCACCGTTCTTCACCGACAACGCACGGCTGGCCGAGCTTACGCTCAGCACCGGCACGCTGTCGCCGGCGTTCGCGCCCAACCACTACGCGTATACAACCGAGGTACCCGGCAATGTCGAAACGCTGACGATCGATGCGCTGACCGACGACCCGCTCGCCGCGCTGACCATCGACGGCACGCCGGTCGACTACGGCCAGTCATCGCCGCCGTTGCCATTGGCGATCGGCCTCAATACGTTCAACCTGGTCGTGACCGCGCGCGACGGCGTCACGACAGCCCTGACGCAACTGGTCGTCACCCGCGCCAACGACGCCGCGCATCTGTCGTCACTGACGGTCAGCGCCGGCACGCTGAGCCCGGCCTTCGACAGCGCCGAGTCGGCCTACTCGCTGTCGCTGCCGAATGCGGTGTCGAGCTTCAGCCTGACGCCGACCGTCCTCTATCCCGGCGCGACCGTGACCGTCAACGGCGTCGCGGTCGCCAGCGGCAGCGCCTCGGCGCCGGTCACGGTACCGGCCGGCCAGAGCATGATCACCATCGAAATCACGCCGGCTGATAATGGCGAGCACTTCTACTACTACGTCGCAGTGACTCGCGCGACCAGCACCAATGCGCGGCTTGCGACGCTGGCGCCTTCCGACGGCAGCCTGTCGCCGGGGTTCGATCCGGAGCAGAGCAGCTACACGATCTCGGTGCCGTACAACATCGAACTGATCAGCTTCATCGCCGGCAGCGAGGACCCGGACGCGCAGATGAGGCTCGACGGGGTTTGGCTGACCCAGGGCGTCGCGTCACACGAGACCTTTCTGCTGCTCGGCCAGACCCGCACGATCACGCTGGTAGTCACGGCCTCCGACCAGGCAACCAGCCGCACCTACACCATCGCGGTGACCCGGCAAATGCCGACCAGCAGCTACCTGTCGACGCTGACGCTCAGCCACGGCGACCTGAACCCGTCGTTCGCGCCGAAGTTCCATTTCGACTACGAAGCCTATGTCGACTACGAGGTGACCGAGATCAGCCTGACCGCGGTGGCCGAAGACGATGCGGCAGTCCTGAACCTGAACGGCACGGCGCAGGCGCAGGGCCAGCCGTCGGCGCCGATCGCACTGCCGGTCGGCACCACGACGCTGACGTTGACCGTCAGCGCCGCCGACGGCAGCAGCCAGCGCAGCTACACGGTCGCGGTCCATCGCGCTCCGAGCATGCTGGCGACGCTGTACCTGCTGGAGCCATCGGAGGGCACGCTGTCGCCGACGTTCTTCAACCGGACACTGAGCTACACAGTGTCGCTGCCGCACGACACCAACGCGATCAGCATCAAGGCGGCGACGTCGTATTCGCAGGCGACGATGACGATCGCCGGCCAACCGGTTGCCAGCGGCGTCTGGTCAGCGCCGATCGCGCTCGCGGTTGGCGTCACCGAAGTGCCGGTCGTCGTGACCGCGGCCGACGGCAGCACGCAGGCGACCTACACCGTGGCAGTCACGCGCGCGGCGAGTGCATCGACCAGCGTGTTCAGCGATGGCTTCGAGGACTGACGCGTCGTGAGCGCGCGCGCCGGCCGTCGCCGCACGGCCGGCGCAGGCAGTCAGCCGTGACGCTGCTTGCCGGTGGTGAGCAGCGCGTCGCGTTCGGCGGCACTCAGCGCACGCCAGCCGCCCTTCGGCAGCTCGCCGAGCGGCAGCGACCCGATCGCGACGCGCACCAGGCGCAGCACGGCGATGTCGAACGCGGCCAGCAACCGGCGGATCTGCCGGTTGCGGCCCTCGTCGAGCACGATTTCCAGCCAGGCATTGCGCTGGCCGGCACGCAGCAGCCGCGCGCTGCGCGCCGACAGCCATTCGCCATCGGCATCGACGCCGGCCTGCAGCGCCGTCAGCAATGCGTCATCGGGAATACGATCGACCTGCACGTGATAGGTCTTGCTCGGCCCGCGTGCCGGATCGGTGATCGCCGCCGCCCATTCCGGGTCGTTCGAGAACAGCAGCAGCCCTTCGCTGGCGCGGTCGAGCCGGCCGACCGGCGCAATCCACGGCAGGCCGGCGCCATCGAAGCAGCGGTAGACGGTGTCACGTCCGCGTTCGTCGGCAGTGCTCGTGACCAGCCCGCGCGGCTTGTTCAGCATCAGGTAGACGCGCTCGGCAGCGTCGGCATCGGCACGATCCAGCTCGACCCGGTCGACGCCGTGCCGAACCGGAAACTCCGGATCGCGGACGATCCGGCCGTTGACCCGCACCCGACCGTCGCGCACCCGCCGCTCGGCCTCGCTGCGCGAACACAGGCCGAGCTTGGACAGCACGCGGGCGACGCCGTGGCGCGGGCCGGGAGACGGTCGGGACGATCCTGACATCGCCACAGCATGACGAAGCCATCACGCATTGGCTACGCTTGCGGCGGGGCCGCGTTCCGGACGACGCGCGGGCGGGGACAGCATCGATGAGCGCTCGAGCATGCGCCGGCCGCGCGAGGGCCATCACCGGTCGCGCTCCATCACCGCATCGTCACCGCCGTCGGGGAATAGTGTTCGCATGACATCGTCGATCGTTTCGCAGGGCCCGCTGCGGCGCGCCGTCATCGCGGTCATCCGCTGGTTCGACACCCATGCCGATGACGGTGGCGTGCCGTCGGAGCGGATCGACTGGCTGCGCGCGGCGCCGTTCGTCGGCATGCACCTCGCCTGCCTCGGCGTGATCTGGGTCGGCGTGTCGTGGTTCGCGGTCGCCACCGCGGCGGCGCTGTACGCGCTGCGGATGTTCGCGATCACCGGCTTCTACCACCGCTATTTTTCGCACAAGGCATTCCGCACCTCGCGGCCGGTGCAGTTCCTGTTCGCGCTGATCGGCGCGACCAGCGTACAGCGCGGCCCGCTGTGGTGGGCGGCGCATCATCGCCACCATCACCGGCACTCCGATCGCGAGCACGACCCGCATTCGCCGCTGCAGCGCGGCTTCCTGTGGAGCCACATGGGCTGGTTCCTCAGCGAGCGCGGTTTCCGAACCGACCTGCAGGCGGTGCCGGACCTGCAACGCTATCCGGAGCTGCGCTGGCTCGACCGCTTCGACATCGCACTGCCGGTGCTGCTGGCCTGGGGACTGTTCGCGCTCGGCGGCTGGCTCGAGCAGGCCGCACCGACGCTCGGTACCTCGGCCGGGCAACTGCTGGTGTGGGGATTCTTCATCTCGACCGTGGCGCTGTTCCACGCCACGGTCAGCATCAACTCGCTGGCGCACCGCTTCGGCTCGCGCCGCTTCGATACCCGCGACAACAGCCGCAACAACGGCTGGCTGGCGCTGATCACGTTCGGCGAGGGCTGGCACAACAACCATCATCACTTTCCCGGATCGGCGCGACAGGGCTTCCGCTGGTGGGAGATCGATCTGACCTACTACGGGTTGCGGCTGCTGGCGGCGCTCGGCCTGATCCGCGACCTGAAGCCGGTGCCGGCCGGGCTGCGACGTTCGACGGAGCATGCACGATGAAACTTGCGGTAGTCGGCTCCGGCATCGCCGGACTCGCCAGCGCCTGGCTGCTGTCGCGCAAGCACGAGGTCGTGCTGTTCGAAGCCGATGCCCGGCTCGGCGGCCACACCCATACGCACCGCATCGAACAGGGTGGCCGGAGCTACACGATCGACAGCGGCTTCATCGTCTTCAACGAACACAACTATCCACTGCTGTCGCGAATGCTGGCCGAGCTCGGCGTCGCGTCGCAGTCGACCACGATGAGCTTCGCGGTGCAAAGCGCGAGAAGCGGCATCGAATACAACGCCAGCACGCTGCGCGGCCTGTTCTGCCGCCGCCGCAATGCGCTGTCGCCGCGCTTCTACCGGCTGGTCCGCGACATCCTGCGCTTCTACCGCGAGGCGCCGGCGCTGCTGGACGGCAACGGCAACGGGCCGACGCTCGGCGACTACCTCGCCGAGCACCGCTACAGCGCCGGTTTCGTCGAAGACCATCTGGTACCGATGGCGTCGGCGCTGTGGTCGTCGCCGGCGACGCAGATCCTGCAGTTCCCGGCGCGCTATCTGGTGCAGTTCATGGCCAACCACCGGATGATGCAGGTCGACGGCCGGCCCGAATGGCGGGTCGTGCGCGGCGGCTCGTCGAGCTACGTCGATGCGCTGCAGCGGAGCTGGCCGGTGCAGGTCCGCAGCGCGTGTCCGGTGCAGACGGTACGTCGCGACGATGACGGTGTCAGCGTCGTCCACGCGACCGGCAGCGAGCGCTTCGACCAGGTCGTGCTGGCCTGCCACGCCGACGATGCGCTGCGCCTGCTCGGCAATGCGTCGGATGCCGAGTACGACATCCTCGGCGCGATCGAGTACCAGTCGAACGACACCGTGCTGCACACCGATGCGCGGATGCTGCCGAAACGGCGTGCTGCCTGGGCGGCCTGGAATGCCTACGTGCCGGCCGAGCCGGGCGGCGAATGCACGGTCAGCTACTGCATGAACCTGTTGCAGTCGATCGACTCGCCGGAGCCGTTCGTGGTCAGCCTGAATCGCACCGCGGCGATCGATCCGGCCCGGGTGCTGGGGCGGATCGACTACCGCCATCCGGTCTACACGCATGCGTCGGTCGATGCGCAACGCCGCCGGCACGAGATCAGCGGCCAGCAGCGCCGCACCTGGTATGCCGGTGCGTACTGGGGCTGGGGTTTCCACGAAGACGGCCTGCGCTCGGCGGTCGAAGTCGCCCGCGGGCTCGGGGTAGCGTGGCCGTGACCACGCCCTCGACGCGACGTCGGCCGACCCTGTGGCAGCGGCTTCAGCCGCGAGCTGTTCCGGCCCCGCGGGATCAGGCGACGCCACAGCCGCCGACCGCGTCGCCGGCACTGCACAGCGCGATCTACACCGGCTGGGTTCGCCACCGTCGCCGCGCGCCGCATCCGCACGCGTTCCGCTACCGGCTGTTCATGCTGTACCTCGACCTGTCCGAGCTCGACCAGGTATTCGCCGGACGCTGGCTGTGGTCGGTGGACCGGCGCAACGTTGCGCAGTTCCGCCGCAGTGACTACCTCGGCGATCGCTCGCTGCCGCTCGACGAGGCGGTCCGCCAGCGGGTCGAGCAGCACACCGGCCGTCGCCCCGACGGGCCGATCCGGCTGCTGACCCATCTGCGCACCTTCGGCCACTGCTTCAACCCGGTCAGCTTCTACTACTGTTTCGGCGCCGACGGCTGCACGCTCGAGACGATCGTCGCCGAGATCACCAACACGCCGTGGAAGGAGCGCCACAGCTACGTGCTGCCGGTCGCCACCGCGACGCGCCGGCGCGACGTGCTGGCGTTCGCGTTCGACAAGCAGTTCCACGTGTCGCCGTTCCTGCCGCTCGACCGCCGCTACGACTGGCGCTTCACGGCGCCGGCCGAGACCCTGCGCGTGCACATGAACGTGATCGCCGACAGCGGCACCGAATTCGACGCGACGCTGGCGCTGCAGCGGCGGCCGATCGATGCCGCCGGCCTCGCCCGCACGCTGCTCGGCTATCCGCTGATGACCGCCCGGATCGTGCTGGCGATCCACTGGCACGCGCTGCTGCTGTGGTGCAAGCGCAATCCGGTCTACGACCACCCGTCGAAACGTGACAGGCACAACGTGCATGACTGACAGCCTCGACTCCGCCCTGCCCGCGCCGTCGCCGAGCGCCGCCCGCGGCACGCTCGACCGTCTGCTGCGGCGCCGGCTGTTCGACCTGCTCGATGGACTGCACGACTGCGAGATCCGGCTGCTCGATGCCGATGGCGAACGGCGGCTCGGCCGCCCGGCCGCGAACGACGCCGACACGCTGCGGGCCACGGTCCGGATCGACGATCCGGCGTTCTATCGCGCCATCGCCGCGAACGGCTCGGTCGGCGCCGGCGAAAGCTACATGGACGGTCAGTGGCGCTGCGACGATCTGGTCGCACTGGTGCGGATCCTGGTCCGCAACCGCGACCGTCTGGACGCGATGGAACAGGGCATCGCCCGCCTCGGCGGCTGGGCGCTGCGCGGCTGGCATGCACTGCGTCGCAATACCCGGCTCGGCAGCCGGCGCAACATCGCCGCGCACTACGATCTCGGCAACACGCTGTTCGAGCTGTTCCTCGACGACAACCTGATGTATTCGTCGGCGATCTTCGCCGCCGCCGACGAACCGCTCGAAGCGGCGTCGCGGCGCAAGCTCGACCGGATCTGCCGCAAGCTGCAGCTCGCGCCCGGCCAGCGGGTGGTCGAGATCGGTACCGGCTGGGGCGGCTTCGCGCTGCACGCCGCGCGCCACTACGGTTGCCACGTCACCACCACGACGATCTCGCGCGAGCAGTACGAGCGCGCCGAACAGCGGGTGCGCGAGGCCGGCCTGCAGGACCGCGTCACGCTGCTGCTGCAGGACTACCGCGACCTGTCAGGCCGGTTCGACCGGCTGGTCTCGATCGAGATGGTCGAAGCGATCGGCCACCAGTACCTCGATACCTATTTCGGCAAGGTCGCCACGCTGCTCGAGGCCGACGGCATGGCGCTGATCCAGGCGATCACGATCGAGGACCATCGCTACCGGCAGGCGCTGCGCTCGGTCGACTTCATCAAGCGGCACATCTTCCCGGGCAGCTTCATCCCTTCGCTGCAGGCGATCCAGTCGGCCGCCGCGCATACCGACCTCAGGCTGTTCAATCTCGAGGACATCGGACCGAGCTACGCGCTGACGCTGCGGCATTGGCGGCAGCGCTTCATGAGCCGGCTCGACGCGGTCCGCGCGCTCGGCTATCCGGACCGGTTCATCCGGATGTGGGAGTTCTACCTCGCCTACTGCGAAGGCGGCTTCATCGAACGCTCGATCGGCGACGTGCAACTGCTGTTCGCCCGGCCGGGCAGCCGCCGCGCGCCGTGGCTGCCGGATCTGCAGCCGTGAAACGCTGGCTGCCGAACCTGCTCGGCTACCAGTTGGTCTGGACCTGCGCCGTCGCCGGTGCCGGCCGCGGCTGCTGGTGGGCGGGGCCGCTGGCGCTGGCGGTGTTCGCCGGCTGGCACTTGTACGGCAGCCGCGAACGCCGCGCCGATGCGATGCTGATGCTCGGCTGTGCGGCGCTCGGCTTGGTCGTCGACAGCGGCTGGATCCAGCTCGGCTGGATCCGCTTCGAAAGCGCGCAGCCGTGGCCGGGGCTGGCGCCGGCCTGGATCGTCGCGATCTGGATGGCATTCGGGCTGACCCTGAACCATTCGCTGGCGCTGCTGCAGCACCACTTGCGGCTGGCCGCACTGCTCGGCCTGCTCGCCGGGCCGCTGGCCTACCACGTCGCTGCCTCGGCCTGGCACGCCGCCGAGCTGGCCGCCGGCCTGCTGCCGACACTCGGCCTCGGCCTGGCCTGGGCGCTGCTGACACCGGCGCTGCTGCGGGCGGCCGCGGTGAGTACGCCGCAGCGCAGGCTCGGCGTGGTGCCGGCGGCATGAGCACGTCGCTGCCGCTGTGGCCGCTCGCGGTCGTGCTGGCAGCCGCGCTGCTCGCGATGGGTGCGACCTGGTGGCTGCAACGGCATACCCGCAACGCCGGCTATGTCGATGTCGTCTGGGCGGCCGGGATCGGCGCTGCGGCGCTGTTCTTCGGCAGCGTCGGCAGCGGTGCCGGCCTGCCGCGGCTGCTGGTCGCGCTGTTCGGCGGGCTGTGGGGCCTGCGGCTGTCGCTGCACCTGCTGGCGCGCGTGCTCGGCGAGGCCGAGGACGGTCGCTACGCGCACCTGCGTGCGCACTGGCGCGACGACCAGCGCAAGTGGTTCGCGTTCTTCGTCGGCCAGGCACTGCTGGTCGCGCTGTTCTCGTTGCCGTTGCTGGTCGCGGCATCGAATCCGACCATGCACTGGAACGGCTGGCTGTGGCTCGCCGTCGCGATCTGGCTGCTGGCCCAGCTCGGCGAGTGGATCGCCGATCGCCAGCTCGCGCAGTTCCGTGCCGATCGTTCGCAACGCGGCCGCACCTGTCGCCGCGGGCTGTGGCGCTACTCGCGGCATCCGAACTATTTCTTCGAATGGCTGCACTGGTTCGCCTACGTCGCGCTGTCGATCGGCTCGCCGCATGCCTGGCTGTCGCTCGCCGGCCCGCTGCTGATGGGCGCCTCGCTGCTGTGGATCACCGGCATTCCGTACAGCGAGGCGCAGGCGCTGCGCAGCCGCGGTGACGACTACCGGCGCTACCAGCAGGAAACCTCGGCGTTCTTTCCGTGGTGGCCGAAGCGCCGGAATCCGCGAACGGAAAATCGTTCGTGATGGCGCATGGCCCGGACTGTTCGTGAAACGCCGAGAAGCATCCCCATTCCCCATTCCCCATTCCCCTCCCCACGATGCTCATCGACCTCTGCGAACGCCGCCTGATCCCCGACGCCCTGATCCGCCACGGCATCCGCCGGCTCTGCGCGCAACGCCTGCGCGACGAACAGGCCGGCGATGCGGTCGCTGCCTGGCAGCGCTTCCGGACCCTGCTCGACGAACTGCGCCAGAGCCCGATCGCGATCGAGACCGAGGCCGCCAATACGCAGCATTACGAGGTGCCGGCGCGTTTCTTCGAGCTGTGCCTGGGCAAGCGCCTGAAGTATTCGAGCTGCTACTACCCGCGCGGCGACGAAACGCTGGAGCAGGCCGAGGACGCGATGCTGGCGCTGTACGGCGAGCGCGCCGAGCTGCGCGATGGCCTGCGCATTCTCGAACTCGGCTGCGGCTGGGGCTCGCTGACGCTGTGGATGGCCGAGCGCTATCCGGCCGCGACGATCACCGCAGTGTCGAATTCGCACGGCCAGCGCAAGCACATCGAGTCGCAGGCGCGCGCCCGCGGGCTGGGCAATGTCGAGATCATCACCTGCGACGTCAACCGGCTGGCGCTCGACCGGACCTTCGACCGGATCGTGTCGATCGAGATGTTCGAGCACATGCGCAACTATGCGAGCCTGCTTGAGCGGGTGGCGTCGTGGCTTGCCGCCGACGGCAAGCTGTTCGTGCACATCTTCTGCCATCGCGAGCTGATGTATCCGTTCGAGACCGACGGCGACGACAACTGGATGGGTCGGCATTTCTTCACTGGCGGCCTGATGCCGGCCGCCGACACGCTGCTGCATTTCCAGCAGCATCTGCTGCTCGAACAACAGTGGCGACTGTCCGGCAACCACTATCGACGCACGGCCGATCACTGGCTCGCCAACCAGGACGCCCATCGCGACGAGGTGCTGCAGGTCATGCGCGCCACCTACGGCGACCGCGAGGCGGCGCGCTGGGCGCAGCGCTGGCGGATGTTCTGGATGGCCTGCGCGGAACTGTTCGGCTACCGCAACGGCAACGAGTGGCTGGTCGCGCATTACCGCTTCGGCAAGCGCGCCTGATCGAGCACCGCCCGGCAGGGCGGCAGGGTCGTCCCCGCGGCCTTCGAGCCGCGTCAGCGCCGCCGGCGGCGCCTACCGATCCGCAGCGACCGGCCGCACGCCGTATCGGCGCATCGCCGATTCGATCTGGCTCGCCTCGGTGACCTCGCCCGGGAACAGGCGATAGCTCGGCGCGACGATCGCTTCGACCGCGTGCACCTCCACGACGATGACGCCGCGCAGCGGGAAGCGGCCGCCGGTCATCGCGGTCAGCGGCGTTGCCCAGGACGAGAAGTTCGGGTCGGTCGACGCGAACACCGTCGCACTGCCCCTGAGCTTGAACCCCTTCTGCACGAACACGTCGATGAAACTCAGACACACCGCCGGGTTGCATGCCAGATTGCGGACGCTGCCCGGCGAAGCGATGTCGGCGATCACGACGTGGGCCTGATCGACGATCGCGAAGATTTCCTTCGGCGACACGTTCGGACAGCCATTGCGGTCACATGTCGCGAGCCAGCACAGAACGCTCCGCCCGGCGACGGCAGCGACCTCTTCGGTGAGCGGTCCCATTGCTTCTTGCCGGCTGTCGAGCGGGTGCGGCTCTACTCGGCCACGATCGGCGCGCTGTTCGCCGCCGGCGCCGTCTCGTCCCTGGCCTTGACGATCCGGATTCCGCGGCTCTCCATCCAGGCGTCGAACTCGGCCGCGTTCATCTTCTGCCCGGGCCGCATGTTGAAGCGGTACGGCGTGTTGTCGAATTCGGTCTGCTTCTGATAGCCGTCGGCGGCCGCGACGGTCGAGCAGCGCTGCTCGCGGATCCGCGCCAGTACCGCGGCCACCGCAAGATCGCCGGCGTCGCTGTCGAACACGGTCGGCAGCGGCGCGGCGGGGCCACCATCGAGGCCTGCCGCCGATGCGGCGAGGTCGGTGGTCAGCGGCGTTTCATCGGCCGGAGCGGAACAGTCGACCGCAAGGGCCGGCATTGCGACGAGTCCGAACAGGATCGTGGCTGCGCTGCGCATGGAACCACCGTGGGACGGAGACCGGAGCCCGACTCTAGCACCGTGCGGGCGAACAAATCCGGAGCGAGGCCACAGCTCGAGACGTTCCAACCGACGGCGATCGCCGCGCGCCGGCGCAAGTCGCCTGCCTGCTCGGTCGCGTCGCGATCAGGCCGAAGCACCCGGCCGTCGTCGCCGTTCCTGCAAAAGACAAAGGCCCGGACGCTGCCGGGCCTTTGCGGGACTGCACTGCCGCGATCAGCGGTTTTCGACGTTCAGCTCGGTGCGGCGGTTCTTCGCCCGGCCTTCCGGATTGTCGGAGCCGTCCGGATTGGCGTTCGGTGCGATCGGACGCGATTCGCCGTAACCGTTCGGACCGGCCAGCCGGCCGGCGTCGATGCCGTTGCCGGTCAGGTAGTCGTAGACCGCGCGCGCGCGACGCTCGGACAACTTCTGGTTGTAGGCGTCGGTACCGATCGCATCGGTGTGGCCGGCCACCTCGACCTGCAGTTCCGGATACTTCTTCAGGATGCTGATCGCTTCGTTGAGGATCTCGACCGCGTCCGGACGCAGCGTCGCCTTGTCGAAGTCGAAATTGACGCCACGCAGGTCGATCGTCAGTGGCACCGGGCAACCGTCCGGACCGACCGCCTGACCCGGCTGCGAATTCGGGCACTTGTCGATGCAGTTGTTGACGCCGTCGTTGTCGTCGTCGAGCTCCGAGCACGGCGTGACGGCCGGCGGCGGCGGCGGCGGCGGCGGAGCGACTTCCTCGACCACCGGCTGCGGCTTGTCGCCGAGCTTCACGACCAGGCTGACCTGGAGCAGCGTGTCGCCGAACCAGTCGTCACGGGAGCCCGCGCCGTCGTCGAAGTCACCGCGGTAGGTGACCTCGGTGCGCATGCTGAAGCGGTCGTTGAGGTCGGCCTGCAGGCCGACACCGACCGACGCGAACAGGTTGGTGCCCTTGCGATCGATCGGCCGACCGCCGGTCGGATCGGAGTACTCATCCTCATGGCGCAGGCCACCGAGGCCAAGCGACACGTACGGCCACCAGACCCGGTCGGGATTGATCCAGTGGTAGCGGCCGTAGACGCCGGCGCCGTACAGACTCCAGTTCAGATCGCTGCCGATCTTCTCCGGGTTGGTGTGGAACAGCTCGAAATCGAACGACCAGTTCGGCGACAGGAACTTGCCTGCACCGAGCTGCAGGCCCCAGCGGTCGTCGACGCGGCGCGAGCCGTCGGCGTCGAGGTTGTGGATACCGGCGGTGACGTACCAGCGGTCATCGAATTCCTGGGCTGCGGCGACCTGGACCAGGCCGAGGCTGGCCAGCATCGCAGCGCAGAGCATTTTCTTGTTCATCGTCAGCTCCTTCGGATGGGGACTTCCGGCAGTCGCACCACGCGGTGACGGCCGCCCGGGCGCGAAAGTGCAGGCATGTTAACGCTTTCGTTAGTGCGGTTTAACAATCTTGCGTGAATATTCTTCACAGCCGGCACGACCGCGGGGCCGGCTCAGGGCACGAACAGGTCCATCAGCCGCGGCAGCGGGGTAGCCTCGAAGCGGGCCGGATCACGGATCAGCCGCAGAATCCGGCGCACCTGATCGGCCGGCAGGTGCTGGCCGATCGCGGCCTCGAACTTGCGCAGCAGCAGCGAAATGCCCTCGTCGCGGCGCTCGCGGTGACCGATCGGGACGTCGATCGTCACCTTGTCGGTGGCGCTGCCATCGGTGAAGAACACCTGCACCGAATTGCCGATGTAACGCTTGTCCGTGTCGAAGTAGTCGCGCGTGAATCGCGGATTCTCGCGAACCACCATCCGCTCGCGCAGCGCATCAATGCGTGGGTCGGCGGCGACACGGTCGCCGTAGTCGTCGGCGGTCAGGCGGCCGAAGATCAGCGGCACTGCGACCATGTACTGCAGGCAATGATCGCGGTCGGCGTAGTTGGCCAGCGGCCCGGTCTTGTCGATGATCCGGACGCCGGCCTGCTGCGTCCCGATCTCGATCCGCTCGATCCGGTCCAGTCGATCCACCACCGATGGGTGCAGGCGGAGCGCGCATTCGACCGCGGTCTGGGCATGGAACTCGGCCGGATGGCTGATCTTGAACAGCACGTTCTCGATCACGTAGCTGCCGAACGGACGCTC
The DNA here is from genome assembly GCA_041687455.1 of Lysobacteraceae bacterium. Taxonomy (GTDB): domain Bacteria; phylum Pseudomonadota; class Gammaproteobacteria; order Xanthomonadales; family Xanthomonadaceae; genus JAWLBY01. Next base: position 17,698 of record JAWLBY010000009.1, read on the forward strand.
GAAGCGGAACTCGTTGCCGCCGAACGCGACATCGTAGAACCCCCAGGTGCCTGCGCTCAGCGCGCTCGGATAGCCGACCTCGCCGTTGATCGCATTCAGCGCGTGGATGACGGCGCGACGGCAGGCATCGCCGGCGGCCCAGCTCTTGCGCGGACCGGTGTTCGGCGCGTGGCGGTAGGTACGCAGCGCGCCGTTGTCGATCCACGAGTGCGACAGCGCGTCGATGATCTGCTGCTTGCCGCCGCCGAGCATGCGCGTGGCGACCGCGGTCGAGGCGAGTCGAACCAGGATCACATGGTCGAGGCCGACCCGGTTGAAACTGTTCTGCAGCGCGTAGACGCCCTGGATCTCGTGCGCCTTGATCGCGTACGCCAGCACATCGCGGACCGTCAACGAGTGGCCGCCGTCGCGCTCGCTGCTGCGCGAGACATGGTCGGCCACCGCGAGGATGGCGCCGAGGTTGTCCGACGGATGGCCCCACTCGGCAGCCAGCCAGGTGTCGTTGAAATCGAGCCAGCGGATCTGCACGCCGATGTTGTAGGCCGCCTGCGCCGGATCGAGCTCCCACCCGGTGCCCGGCACGCGCGCGCCGCCCGGCAGGGTCGCGCCCGGCACCAGCGGGCCGAGATGCCTGACGCATTCCGGGAAGCTCATCGCCAGCATCGCGCAAGCAAGCGAATCGAGCAGCATGTGGCGCGCGGTGGTGAACGCCTGCGGCGACTCGATCGGGTAGTCGACAACGTAGTCGGCGATGTCGACCATCGGCTGGTCGGGCGCCGGGCGCGCGGCGGAACGGGGGTCGGCGTGGCTCATCGCGATCGTCTGCCTTGCGCTGGAGCTGCTGCATTGTGACAGGCGGCCGCCTGCCAGCCCCTGTAGCAAGGCCGTCCGCCGCGGCAACCGGTCCCCTGCGGGAGCGGATGCAGCGGTTTCGGCAGCATCAGCCGCGATCTTTTCGCTTCCGTCGCTGGCCAATACGATCAGGACAGTTTGCTCCCGACGCCGTGCACCGCTCGGGGCCAGATGCGACGATCGTCCGGCTTGCCGGCGGGACCGTTTCCCGGCACCGTAGCGCCACCGTACGGACCCGTATCGCGAGCCACCTCCGATGAGCACGCCCTACCCGCACCTGCTGTCGCCGCTCGACCTCGGTTTCACGACACTGCCGAACCGGGTGCTGATGGGTTCGATGCACACCGGCCTCGAGGATCGCGCGGCCGATTTCCCGAAGCTCGCCGCATTCTTCGCCGAACGCGCCCGCGGCGGGGTCGGGCTGATCGTCACCGGCGGCATCGCGCCGAACATCGTCGGCTGGCTGAAGCCGTTCGGCGGCAAGCTGTCCTGGCCCTGGGAAGTGCGCCGACATCGGCTGGTCACCGAAGCCGTGCATGCCGAAGGCGGCAGGATCTGCATGCAGATCCTGCATGCCGGCCGCTACGCCTACCATCCGCTGTCAGTCGCGCCGTCGGCGATCAAGGCGCCGATCAACCCGTTCAAGCCGCGCGAACTTTCGGCGCGCGGCATCGAGAAACAGATCCGCGACTTCGTCCGCTGCGCGCAACTGGCTCGCGAAGCCGGCTACGACGGCGTCGAGGTGATGGGCTCGGAAGGCTACCTGATCAACGAGTTCCTGGCGCCGCGGACCAACCACCGCGATGACGCCTGGGGCGGCGACCGCGAGCGACGGATGCGTTTCCCGGTCGAGATCGTGCGCCGCACCCGCGAAGCGGTCGGCCGCGACTTCATCATCGTGTTCCGGCTGTCGATGCTGGAGCTGGTCGAAGGCGGCTCGAGCTGGGACGACATCGTCGCCACCGCACAAGCGATCGAGGCGGCCGGCGCGACGATCATCAACACCGGCATCGGCTGGCACGAGGCGCGCGTGCCGACCATCGCGACCTCGGTGCCGCGCGCGGCGTTCGCGGGCGTGACCGGCAAGCTGAAGCCGCACGTCGGCATTCCGGTCGTTGCGGTAAACCGGATCAACATGCCCGACGTTGCCGAGCGGATCATCGCCGATGGCCAGGCCGACATGGTGTCGATGGCGCGGCCGCTGCTGGCCGATCCGGACTGGGTCGCCAAGGCCCATGGCGGCCGCAGCGACGAGATCAACACCTGCATCGCCTGCAACCAGGCCTGCCTCGACCATGTGTTCCAGAACCGGCGCGCCAGTTGCCTGGTCAACCCGCGCGCCTGCGCCGAGACCGAACTGGTCTACAGCAGGACATCGGCGCCGAAACGGGTCGCAGTGGTCGGCGCCGGACCGGCGGGGCTGGCGGCGGCGACGGTCGCCGCCGAACGCGGCCACCAGGTCACGCTGTTCGATCAGGCCGGCGAGATCGGCGGCCAGTTCAACTACGCCAAGAAGATTCCCGGCAAGGAAGAGTTCCACGAGACGTTGCGCTATTTCCGCCGCAAGCTCGAACTGACCGGCGTCGGCATGCGCCTCGGCACGCGTGCCGACGTCGCCACGTTGCGCGGCTACGACAGCGTGCTGCTCGCCACCGGCGTGACGCCACGCACGCCGCCGATCCCGGGCATCGAGCATCCGAAGGTCTGTTCGTACATCGACATCCTGAGCGGCCGCCGCCGTGCTGGCCGTCGCGTGGCGCTGATCGGCGCCGGTGGCATCGGCTTCGACGTCGCCGAGTTCCTCGTCCACGAAGGCCATTCACCGACGCTCGATCCGCCGCGCTGGCGCGCCGAATGGGGCGTCGACGAAACATACGAAGGCCCCGGCGGCCTGCGCGCGCCGCAGCAGGACGCACCGCCGCGCGAAGTCTGGCTGCTGCAGCGCACCGAAGGCCGGCCAGGCGCCAGACTCGGCAAGACCACCGGCTGGATCCATCGCGCCAGCCTGAAGCACCAGCAGGTGCGGATGCTCGGCGGCGTCAGCTACGAGCGGATCGACGACACCGGCCTGCACGTCACCATCGACGGCCAGCCACAACTGATCGAGGTAGACGACATCGTCATCTGTGCCGGCCAGGATCCGCTGCGCGAACTGGCCGAGCCGCTGCGCGCGGCGGGCGTCGAGCCGGTGCTGATCGGCGGTGCGGACGTCGCCGCCGAGCTGGATGCCAAGCAGGCGATTGCGCAGGGGAGTCGGGTGGCGGCCGAACTGTAGCGGCCGAGCGACGCCGCTCACGAAGGGTTCTGCTATCGTACGCCGCCGCGTTTCAGTTGCCGGTCGTCCATGCGCGCCCTATCCCCTGCCGTCATCGATGTCAGCGCCGATCTGGCTGCGCAGTTTTCCCGCGGCGAGCCGTTTCGGCATCTGGTCATCGACGATTTTCTGCAGCCGGCATTCGCGCGCCGCCTGCTCGATGAGTTCCCGCAGTTCGAGCGCGGCAATGCGCGCAACGAGCACGGCGAACTCGGCGGCAAATCGGTGGTCGAGCAGATCCGTGCGCTCGGGCCCGCCTTCGCCGATGTCGATACGCTGATCCAGTCTTCCGACTTCCTCGACTGGTTGTCGCGGGTGACCGCCATCCCGGGCCTGCTCTACGACCGCCACTACTTCGGCGGCGGCACCCATGAGAACCGGCACGGCCAGGAGCTCGATCCGCACGTCGATTTCAATCGCCATCCCGAGAACGGCTGGCATCGCCGGCTCAACCTGATCGTCTACCTGAACCCGGAATGGCACGACGACTGGGGCGGTTCGCTGGAACTGCACAGCGGCCCGCGCGCCGACGACAACCGGATCAAGCTGGTCACGCCGTTGTTCAATCGCTGCGTGATCTTCGAAACGACCGAAACGAGCTGGCACGGCTTCAGCCGGATCGATCTGCCGGATGACCGGCGGATGCTGAGTCGCCGCTCGCTGGCACTCTATTTCTACACGCGCGAGCGCCCGGCCGAGGAGTTGGGGCCGAACCACTCGACGATCTACGTCGACCGGCCACTGCCTGCTCGCTTCGCACCCGGCCATGTCCTCAGCGACAGTGACGTGGATGAACTGCGGGTGCTGTTGAAGCGCCGCGACATGCACAACGAGCGCCTGTACGAGGAAGTGATGCGTTTGCAGGCGACGATCGACCAGGCGCGGGCGCTGGGCGACGCCGGTCCGGTACAACTGTTCATCCACGGGGTCTGCGTGCTGCTGCAGACGGCGCGCCGACAGCGCCGCATGCCGGATCGGCCGGCAATCAAGCAGGCGATGACGCCGTTCGTCAATGCGTTGCCGGTCCGTCTCCGCAGCCTCTTGCGCACCATCTGGCGACGCTGGATTGCGGCCCCCGCCCGCTGACACACCGGCACCGGTGGCCGAGCACGATCCGGCCGGTGCCTACCGATGATGGTTGCGCCATGAAACGACTGCTTCGTCCGCTGCATCTGTTCGCACTGATCGTGCTGGCCATCGCGGCGACTCTGTGGTGGCGCGTCGATCACGGTAGGACCGTGCATTCGCCGGTTGCGCGCGGCGATGCCGAATACGTACGTGCCGCCCACTGGTTCGGCAGCGGCTGGGCAGTCAATTTCTGGAGCACCCGGCTGGAAGCGCGTGCACACGACGACTTCAGGCGGATCCGCGAGGACGGCTTCAACACCATCGTTCTGCTGGTGCCATGGCCCGGCTTTGCGCCGGACCCGCGCGATGGCAGTCTCGATCCGCAGCGCCGCGAACGTCTGCTGGCATTGATCCGACTCGCCGCCGAGCACGATCTCGACGTCGTGCTGCGGACCTCGTACGCATGGGATGCGTTGGCCGATGACTCGGCGCAACGACTGACCCGGCTATGGGTCGACCCGGCGTACTACCGGGGCTGGCTCGGCTACCTCGACAGCGTCTGGCAGGCGGTCGCCGACGAACCGAATGTGCGCTTCGGCTTCTTCTCCTGGGAAGACCTGTGGGCAGTGATGAGCTTCGCCGAGGCGGGCGAATCCGAGCGACGGCAGGCGGCCGGCGACAGTGGCTACCGGCAATGGCTGATCGATAGCGGCCATGAGCTGGCCGATCTCGGTCGACTGTACCGGCGCGAGTTCAGCAACTGGGATCAGGTCTACGTGCCGGGTCGACGTGAACCGGCGTTCAAGCTGTTCCTGCAGTTTGTCGATGACGCCTGGATCGAGCGCTTCTTCGTTCCGGCGCAGCGGCGCTTTCCGAAGCTGTCGATGGAGATCCGGGTCGATTCCGATCCGGTCTGGGACGGCGACCGCCTGCTCGAATGGCACAGCCACGAGTCGGCCTGGGATCTGCCCGGTGCGGCGTGGACGACGATCTACTGGTCACCAGCGATGGGTGGTGAAAACCGCGGCGAGCAACTGGAACCGGAAAAAGCTGCAGAACGTCTGCGCTGGATGCTCGATCGCGTCCGCAGCAACACCGGTGCACGACAGATATTTGTCGGCCAGTTCCTGGCCGAGGACTACACGCCCGGATTCGAAGACAACGGCCGCATTCCACGCGATCAGGTCGGACGGTTCCTGCGCTTGGCACATGCGCCGTTGCACGACTTCGCAGGTGGCTATGGCCTGTGGACCTGGACCGATTATCGGCATGACGCGATCGCAAACCCCGAGTTCGGCGCTGACCTCGCCGGCTGGACCGGGTCGCCGGGCGGGACGGTGGACGCTCTCGGTGTGCAGCTCCCCGCGGGTGGCTCGCTGCGGCGCTTGCTGACCGTCCACGACTATCACACGCCCGGTGGCCCGCAACGTGCCGAGCTGTGCGTTGACGGCCGCTCGCTGGACCAGGACGCGGCTTCGATTGCCGTGAGCGATGTCGATACGAATCGTGCGCTGGGCCGGATCGTGCTGACGCCCGAGCGGAATCGCCACTGCCTCACGTTTGCCGTCGCGCCGGCGCTGCACCTGCAACTGGAAGCGAGCGGTCCCGTGCACCTGCATCGGGTCGACAGCGCGGGCTTCGTCCAGCCGACCGGCATGCGCGATGTCGATGGCCGCCTGAAACCGATCGGCACCGACTATCGGTGGTTGAACGCGAATCTGCAGAAAGCGCCGTCATTGCAGCACCCGCGCTACGACGATGGCTGGATGGGACGCAGCATGACGCTCCGGATCGAAGGCACCAGCACGGCACGACGGCTTCACCTGCGCACGCATCTGCCGGAGCAGTGGCCGAAACAACCGCGCCTCAGCATCCAGGTCGATGGCGCGCTGATCGGCCATGTCGACTGCCGCAGCGGTGGCGACTACACGCTCGACCTGCCGGCCGCCGTGAGCCGCGGCGCGGCTGGCGGCTTCGAAGTGCAGATCGACAGTTCCGCCGTCCATCAAGTCGAGGGCGACCAGCGAGCGCTCGGCTGCGTGATCGCCGAACTTGCCGTCGAACCATCGAACGAACCGGCAGATTGAGCGGCGCGACGCGCGGCGACCGACGCCGCGGTCTCCGCACCCGGGTCGACCGCTATTTCAGCCGGACCAGCAGCGAACGCTCGGCGAGGCCGGCATGCTCGTCGATGCGCCCGTCGGCTCGCAGCAGCCCGACGTATGGCTGGCGGAACTCCAGCTCGGCGCCCTTCTGCAATGCGGTACCAGCGAAGAAGTCCTGCAGCGGCTGCCGATTGCCACAGTAGGCGCTGTCGTGCGCAACCAGCAGCCAGTCGCGTTCCGGCGTCTCGTCGAGCAGCTTCCGCAGCGTAGGCTGGCCAGGCTCCGGAACGGCATCGCGCAGCACGCAGGTATCGACGTGCAGCACCTTCCTGGCGCCGCTCGCTGTCAGCTCGAACACGGAGATTCCGCGTTCGAGGCCCTCGGTGCCCAACTGCAGGTCCGGGCGCGCAGCCGCTGGCTGCACGAACGAATAGCCGGCTCCAGAACCGGCCGAGCGCACGTCCCATTGCGCTGCACCGCCCAGTTGCCATTCGATTGCTTCGCTGGCGCCGGAACGCATGATGGTATCGAACCGGGCCAGTCGCTGCCGCAAGAAGTCGTCGTCCGACGTCGGCCGGACCTGCACCAGCTCGCGCACTTCGTCGCGACTCATGAACAGCTCGCCACAGATGCGTCGACCGTTGACTTCGGCCGCATCGAGCCGTCCGCCGAACACGCACAGGCTTCCGCAGCGCGGGATCGGCTCCGGAATCCGGGCGCCGATGTCGGCCGCCACGCTGCAATGATCGACGTACAGGAAGGGCTGATCCAGCGCCAACTTGCCGAGGTAGCCCGGCAGCCGGGACGGCCAACTGCCGTCGACCGCGACGAACTGGACGTCGAGATCGGGTCTCAACGCCAGCACGGCCGGAATCTCGATCTTCCGATGGCCGAACCGGGCCGATCGGCGCGATTCGTCCACCAGCATCCCGTGTTCGAGTCCGGGAAACTGCCACAACCGGCGCAGCAGATGTTGCTGGCTGCGCAGGAAGGCGCGCTGGTCGGGCACCTGTTCGAGCAGCGTCGGCGCCGGCCCGAACAAATTGCGGCCGAAGCCGACGCCCTCGACCGTGAAACCGAGACTTGCCAGCACCGTCGGCGCCACGTCGAGGGTCGATGCCGGGCGATCGATCCGCTGCGCCTGCCCCGCATCCGGCGGAACGAACATCAGCAGGTTTCGCCGGGATCCGGCCTCGAGCTGCGCACTGGCGCTGTTGCGCATCGCCAGATGGTCCGACGCCAGCACGATCAGCGGCCGCTGCGCGTCGGGCAGGCTTCGCAACCTGTCGACCAGTCCGGCGACCATGCGATCGGTGCAGTGCACGGCATTGAGGATCGGATTGCTGCCATCGCCGTAGCGGATATCGGCGCAGGCGCGCGATAGGTGCCCGTCCGGATGATGCGTGTCGAGCGTCAGTGCGAACACGCCGAACGGTTGCTCGCTCGATGACAGATCGGCGATCTGGCGCTCCAGCAGTGCGAACAGATCGTCGTCGTAGATGCCCCAGCTCGACACGCGCTGCGGGTCGTCGATTTGATCGCGCAGTTCGTTCAGACCGAGCACCTGCTCGAAACCATGTGAGGACTGGAAGTTGCCCTTGCCGGCGAAACGCAATGGAGCGCCGCCCATGAACGTCAGCCGGTAGCCGCGCTCGGCCAGCAGGTCGCCGAGACAGGTCGCACCGGGCAGGAAGCGGTCGATCGCGTCCAGCGAATTGCCATCGGCGACGGTCGTGATCGGCACACCGCACTGCGTTGCGACGAGACCGGCCATCGTGAAGCCGGCCCCGTGCACCTGGCGCACGTCGGTGAAACTGATCGCCTCGGCCTCGAGCGCCGCCAGGTGCGGCATCAAACCAGGAAACCGCGCCTCGTCCATGTACGTGCGCTCGAGGCTTTCGAGATACAGCACGACAAGATTGGGACTGCTGCGCGGAGCGTCCTGGATGCGCGGATCGATCAGCTTCATCGCAGCGGCTGACGGTGCCGTATCCTCCCACCATCCGAGTCGCTCGGCGTACACCGAGGCAAGCCCCTGGCTCGCCGGATGAAGTGCCAGTGCAATCGGCAGCAGCAGCGTGCCGATCCAGCCCAGCCGTCGCGCATTGGAGACCTCGGAGCGGCCGGCGCCGAGCCAGCGGTACAGCAGCACGCTGGAGGCGAGCGCGAGCAGCAGGATCGCCACACCCATGATGGTGATGCTGCGGTATTCGCCGAAGCCGGCACCATCCAGCCCGACCTGCAGGTGATAGACGACCGCATCATCGACACCGCGCCCGGTGAAATAGTCGGACACCAGGTGCAACAGCGTCAGCAGCGCCCAGCACAACGCGACCGCCGTGACCACGCACGCCAGCAGCCGGGAACGGCAACGCGGCTGCATGAGCCACAGCGCCGTCACAAGCGTCAGGGTCGATCCGATCAACAGCACGTGCGAGCCTCCCGCCTTTCCGTGGGGTGCGCAGCGGCCCGGAAAACAACCGGCCACGACGCGCTGAGCGGCCGAATATTACAAGACGATGTCAGGGCCGGCCCAGCCTGCGCGATCCGCGCGGCCGGCACTCGGGTAGCAAGTTGCCGCGGCGCGGCGAACAAGCATCGAGATCAGCGTTGGTCGTTCGACTCGGTCGCTGACTCGAACAGGGTGTCGGTGTAGATGCCGTGGAAGCCGTTGTCGCGCAGCCACTGCCAACGCTCGGCGGAATTCACGGTGTGCACGAATATCGGCGGCGCGGCGGTACCCGCCAGCACGGCGAACTCGCCGCGGGCGACACGGTAATCGGGCACCGTCAATGCCCACAGATCGGCTGACCGGGCCCATTCGACCAGCTCCGGCTCGCCGAGCTTCGATCGGTACACGGTCAGGATCAGATGCCGGAAGCCGAGCGCGCGGACGGCGTCGAACTCGTCCGGATCGTAGATCTGCGGGATGAACCGCGTGGCCAACTCGCCGGCGTCGCCGGCGATCCGCTGCAGCGCCTCGACGTTGTGCTCCTTCACGTCGGTAACCACGAATGCGTCTTCGTGCTGCCCCAGCCAGGCCAGCAGGTCGTCGAGCATCATCTGCCGGTGGCGGCCTTCGGACATGCGAGCGGAACGGAACCGCTCGGCAGTCGGAACGCCCTGCTCGGCGAACAGTCGCGCCCAGCTCTGTTCCCAGTCGTGGATCAGCGCCAGTTGCTGATCGCTGGTCCAACTGAAGTCGAGTTCGAACAGGCGATAGCCGCGCCGGTAGCCGGCCTCCAGTGCGTCGAGCGAGTTGCTGTACGCGACGCCGTCGACCAGCCCGCCCGCATGGGCGACGAAACGTTGCCGCGGCGGCGGTGCGGCCTGATCGATCCGAAGTGCCGCGATGAGCACGGCCAGCAGCGCGAACACGAGGACCGGAACCAGCAGACGGCGCATCCGGACTCCGGATCGTGGGTGATCGGTCGAGTTTATGCGCGCGGTCCGACACCGGGCAAACCGCGCGGATCGCTTTCGCCGATAATGCGCGCACTTCGCAGGAGCCCCACGGATGGCCGACACCGCCCGCTACGACAAGACTGCGCGCCAGCTCAAGCTGCTGTCGCAGGCGCTCGATTCGGGCCGGCTCGGCCCGGTGCGGCGGCTGGTCAACACGCTGTCGGCGGCCGAGATCGGCCATCTGCTCGAATCCTTGCCGGCCGACAAGCGCGCGATCGTCTGGGGCCTGGTCGAACCCGACGACGACGGCGAGGTGTTGCTGCACGTCGGTGACGAGGTCCGTGAGGGGCTGATCGCCGACATGGATCCGGACGAACTGGTCGCGGCGGTCGAGGATCTCGACATCGACGACCTCGCCGACCTGCTCGAGGACCTGCCCGACCAGGTCATCGACGAAGTGCTGAAGTCGATGGACCGGGAGAACCGGGAGCGCCTCGAGCAGGTGCTGTCGTACCCGGAAGATACCGCCGGCCGCCTGATGAACCCGGACGTGGTCACGGTGCGCGCCGACGTCACCGTCGACGTCGTGCTGCGCTACCTGCGGCTGCGCGGCGAGCTGCCCGAGCACACCGATCATCTGTTCGTGGTCAGCCGACGGCACCAGTACCTGGGCCGGCTGCCGCTGGCGGCACTGCTGACCCGTGAAGCCGGCACGCCGATCAACGAACTGATCGACGACGAACAACCGGCGGTGCCGGTCGACACGCCGTCGAACGACGTCGCCAACCAGTTTTCCGACCACGACTGGCTGTCGGCGCCGGTGGTCGACGAGAATAACATTTTGCTCGGCCGGATCACGATCGACGACGTGGTCGACATCATCCGCGAGCAGGCGGAGCATCATGTGTTCGCCGGCGCCGGCCTCGACGAGGATGAAGACCTGTTCAGCCCGGCCCGACGCGCGATGCGTCGACGCTCGGTGTGGCTCGGCGTGAACCTGATCACGGCATTCATCGCGGCCTCGGTGGTCGACCGCTTCAAGGACACGATCGAACAGATCGTCGCACTGGCGGTGCTGATGCCGATCGTGGCCGGCATGGGCGGCAATGCCGGCACCCAGGTGCTGACGCTGATGGTGCGCGGCCTCGCGCTCGGTCAGGTCGGCGGCAGCAACATCCGGCCGCTGTTGCTGAAGGAAATCGCCGTCGCGCTGATGAACGGCGTGTTCTGGGGCAGCTTCGTCGGCCTCGCCGCCGGGCTGTGGTTCGGCGATGCGCAACTGTCACTGGTGATCGGCCTGGCGCTGGCAATCAACCTGCTGTCGGCGGCACTGGCCGGCGTCTGGGCACCGCTGCTGCTGAAGCGAATCGGCATCGATCCGGCACTGGCCGGAGGCGTGGTGCTGACGACGGTGACCGACGTGATGGGCTTTTTCAGCTTTCTCGGATTGGCGACGCTGATCCTTCTCAAATAATCGGCGCCCCATGTAGGAGGGGCTTCAGCCCCGAGCGCGGGACTGCCCCCTTCCGCGCGGGCAACGACTGCGGTGACGCGGCACTCCACCTGTAGGAGGGGCTTCAGCCCCGACCGCGGGGCCTGGTCTCTGGCACGACGGTTGACTGCTGGTCGGGGCTGAAGCCCCTCCTACAGGGGTGGCGCGGCCTTGCTCAGGCCTTGCCGCGTTCGGCCAGCGTCTGCGCGATCTTGTCGCGCAGGTAGGCGGGTTCGACCTGTTCGGGTGCGACCGCGCGGTCGGCGGCGAATTCCGCAGCGGTGAGGCGCGCGACGGCCACTGCACGCGGCAGCGCCGCGGCGTCGTGCTGCTGCAGGCGCGATGCGAGTAGGAGGGGCTTCAGCCCCGACCGCGGGGCCTGGTCTCTGGCACGACGGTTGACTGCTGGTCGGGGCTGAAGCCCCTCCTACAGGGGTGGCGCGGCCTTGCTCAGGCCTTGCCGCG
>JAWLBY010000009.1:29498-174254 GCA_041687455.1 Lysobacteraceae bacterium
GCCTTGCTCAGGCCTTGCCGCGTTCGGCCAGCGTCTGCGCGACCTTGTCGCGCAGGTAGGCGGGTTCGACCTGTTCGGGTGCGACCGCGCGGTCGGCGGTGAATTCCGCAGCGGCGAGGCGCGCGACGGCCACTGCACGCGGCAGCGCCGCGGCATCGTGCTGCTGCAGGCGCGATGCGAGGCGTGTCGCAAGAATGCCGCCTTCGCAGGCCAGCCCGCTGCCGACTGCGTGCCAACAGGCCGTGGGTCCGCTGCTGCGGTTTGCATCGGCCGCCGGGATGCGGTCGAGCGATCGCGCTTGGCCTGATCTGGCGCCCGGCACACCGGCGGCGCGCAACGCGGCGTCGAGCATCGTCGGCTCCACCATGCCCGGCGCAAGCAACTGCTCAGCGATCAGCGGCTGCGGCAGGCCGTCAGCATCGATCAGGTAGCCGGCGAGATAGACCTCACCCATCCGTGCGTCGATCGCCGCCAGCACCGGCGTGCCTGGTGGCGGATCGCCGCAGAGCGCGAGCGCGGCGAGTGTCGACACCGGCACGACCGGTCGATCGAGCGCGAACGCGATGCCCTGCGCGATCGCGATGCCGAGCCGGACGCCGGTGAAGGCGCCGGGTCCGCGGCCGACCGCGATCGCGTCGAGCGCGGATTTCGCCATTCCCGCATCGGCCAACAGCGCATCGATCCACGGCAGCAGCAGTTCGCCGTGCCGGCGCGGGGCGATCTCGAAGCGCTCCATCATCGCGCCGTCGATCGACAGCGCGACGCTGCAGGCTTCGGTCGATGTCTCGATCGCGAGCAGCTTCATGCGGCGTCCGCCGCGTCGCCGCGTGCGTTTCCTGTGGGAGCAGGTGGCGGCGCGGTCGCGACCGCGGCGGCAGATGCAGCGCTGTTGGCAGGAGCCGTTTCAGCGGCGACAGCGATCCCCGGATCCGGCGGCTCGCTCGTGGTGTTTCCCGGCGTACCGGTCGCCGCTGAAGCGGCTCCTGCAGGGTTGCGCAGGAAATCGACCACCTGCTGCAACTCGCGCGTTCGCGCGAACGGCGGCAGGCTGTCGATGAAGATCCGGCCGTAGGGCTTGGTGACCAGCCGTAGGTCGCCGAGCAGCAGCACGCCGCGATCCGAGTGGGTACGGATCAGCCGGCCGGCGCCCTGCTTCAGCGCGATCACTGCCGACGGCAGTTGCCAGTCGCGGAACGGATTGCCACCTCGCCGGCGCAGTGCCTCGAGCCGCGCTTCGAGCACCGGGTCGTCCGGCGCCGCGAACGGCAGCTTGTCGATCACGACCACGGTCAGCGCGTCGCCGGCGACATCGACGCCTTCCCAGAAACTGGCCGCGCCGAGCAGCACGCCGTTGCCGGACGCGCGGAACGCATCGAGCAGCGCGGTGCGCGGCATCGTGCCCTGCACGAACAGCGGAAACGGCAGCCGGTCGTGCAGTTTCTCGGCCGCTTCGCGCAGTGCGCGGTGCGACGTGAACAGCAGGAAGGCACGGCCGTTCGACGCCTGCAGCACCGGCTCGACCGCGGCGAGCAAGGCATCGCCGAAGTGCGGCGCGGACGGCTCCGGCAGACCCTTCGGCAGGTAGGCCAGCGCCTGCTCGGGATAATCGAACGGACTCGGTTCGAGCAGTGTGTCGGGCTCGCCGAGGCCGAGCTGAATCGCGAAATGCTGGAAACGGCCGCCGACCGCCAGCGTCGCCGACGTGAACACCCACGCCGCGCCGCTCTTTTCGCGATACCCGCGCAGCGGCGCAGCGACGTCGAGCGGCGTCTGCGACAGCGCGAAGCCACGCGCAGTGGTTTCGTACCAGCGCACCTGGCCGGGCAGGTCCTGGTCGAGTTCGCGCAGCTTCTCGATCAGGTCGTCGGCGCGCTCGGCGCAGGCCTTGAACCCGGGGCTGCGCTCGGCCTGGCTGGCCAGCACGCGAGCCAGCTCGGTGACGCCGTCCTGCAGCGCGCGCAGTGCGGTCTCCGCGTCGGCATGCTCGAGCAGGCGATCGAATGCGGCGCGTGACGGCAGCGGATCGAGCGCCAGCCGCATCTCGCGCAGGCATTGTTCCAGCGCACGGACCGGTGTCTGCAGTTCGGCCAGCGCACCAGTCACTTCGGCGCATTCGGCCAGCGCATCGCGGGCGAGATCCTGCAGTTGCCGGTGGCTGACGGTCACGCTGAAGAACTGCGATGCGAGTTCCGGCAACTGGTGTGCCTCGTCGAGCACGAAAGCCTGTGCGCCGGGCAGGATCTCGCCGAAGCCCTCCTGCTTCAGCGCCATGTCGGCGAACAGCAGATGATGGTTGACGACGACGACGTCGGCCGCCTGCGCCGCGGCACGGGCGCGGACGACGAAGCACTCTTCCCAGAACGGGCACTCGCTGCCGAGGCAGTTCTCGGCGGTCGAGGTGACCTGCGGCCACAGCGGCGAATCTTCCGGAATCGAATCGAGTTCGGCGACGTCGCCGCGCGAGGTGCGACCGGCCCAGGCATGGACCTGTGCCAGTTGCGCAACCTGCTCGCGGGAGCCGAAGCGGCCTTCGCCGCGGGCGCGTTCGAGCCGATACCAGCACAGGTAGTTCGAACGGCCCTTCAGCAGCGCGGTCTTGCAGCCGATGCCGAGCGCCTCGCGCACGCGCGGCAGGTCGCGATGGTAGAGCTGGTCCTGCAGCGCGCGGGTGCCGGTCGAAATGATCGTCCGCCGCCCCGACAGCAGTGCCGGCACCAGGTAGGCGTAGGTCTTGCCGGTGCCGGTGCCGGCTTCGGCGATCAGGCAGCCGTGGTCCTCGATGCAGCTCGACACCGCTTCGGCCATCCGCACCTGTTGTGGCCGCGGGCGGAAGCCGTCGATCGCGCGCGCCAACTGGCCGCCGTCGGACAGCGCCGTGGCGCTGGATTCGGCAAGAGGGCCGCGCGTGACAGAAGCGGAAGGCATGGTGGGCGGATCGTGGGACGAATCAGGGCGCGAGGAGAAGGCATGCCACCGCCGCCGCGACCGCGCGCAACGCGATCGGCGGCTCGGGTTCGGCCAGGTGCGGCACGTCGGGGACACGGGGCCGGGCGTCGGCCCCAGGTGAAACGGATTCTGACCGCAGCCGGCGAAGCGCTCAAGCGCCGTCGACCGCCGAGGTGTTGTCGCGAATTACACTCGCCGCCTTCCCCCGAACGCTCCGGTGCAGACATGCAGCCTTCAGCTTGCGCATCCGCCGGCATCGACTGCGGACCGGCCGGTGTGCGGTTCCGGCCGGCCGGCGCCGCCGACCTCGATGCGCTGCTGAAACTGCTCGGCGGCGATTCGATCAGCTCGGGCCGCAGCGGCCACAGCTCCGAGCCCACCGCTGCGGTCGTGCGGGCATTCGAATGGATCGGTCGCTCGGCCGACAACGAACTGATCGTTGCCGAACGGGACGGCGGCGTGGTCGGCATGCTGCAACTGACGCTGATCCCGGGCCTCGCGCGCGGCGGCATGATCCGTGCGCTGATCGAGTCGGTCCATGTCCGTGCCGATCTGCGCGGCAACGGCATCGGCGCGGCGTTGATGCAGCACGCACTGCAGCGCGCCCGCGAACGCGGTGCCGGCATCGCGCAACTGACCAGCGACCGGCGCCGAACCGACGCGCACCGGTTCTACGATCGGCTCGGCTTCGTCGCCAGCCATCTCGGCATGAAGCTCGAACTGGGCTGATCGCGATTGCTCACGCCGAAATTGCTGCAGCGGACACCGCTGACGGCGACCCGGTTGATCAGTGCGCCCGCAGCCGGAACCGCTCGCGGTAATCGACCGGGGTCATCGTCGTCGCGCGCTTGAACAGCTTGCGGAAGCTCGACACGTCGGCGTAGCCGCAGCGTTCGACGATCTCGTCGAAGCTCAGGTGGGTCGCCTCGAGCAGCGCCTTGGCCCGCTCGACCCGCAGGTGCTGGATGTGCTCCAGCGGGCTGCTGCCGTAATGGGTGCGGAAATGCCGATGCAGGCTGCGTTCGCTGGTGTCGCAGAACCCGGCCAGCTCGGCGATGCTGAGCGGGCGGTGCAGTTCGCGTTGCAGGAAGCGCTCGGCCTTTTCCAGCAGCGAATGCCGCGGCCGCTCGCGCAGCGCCAGGCTGACGTACGGCGCCTGGCTCTGCCGGTCGGGATCGATCAGCAGCATCCGGGCGGTCTGCTGGGCGAGGCCGTCGTCGATCCGGCGGCCGATCAGCCGCAGCAGGAAGTCGAGCGACGCGGTCGATGCGCCGCAGGTCGAAATCGGGCCGTCCTCGACGACGGTCTGTTCGATATCGAGCCGAACCTGCGGGTAGCGACTGCGAAACAGGTTGTCGAGCCACCAGCTCGTGGTCGCCCGGCGGCCATCGAGCAGGCCGGCCTCGGCGAGCAGGAACGCACCGCAGCAACCGCCAACCAGAGGCACGCCACGGCCGTGCAGTTGCCGCAGCAGCTCGATCTCGGGCGCGCTGCGTTCGAGCGTCTGCAGGATGTCGCGGTGGCTGCCGTGCATGAAGCCGGGCACCAGCACGATGTCGGGATCGAGCGCGGCGTGCTGGACGCCGCCGAGCAGGTAGCCGCTGGCCTGCACCTGGGCCTGGCCGCGCGCGCCGAGCAGCACCGCATCGAGCCGCGGCGGCCGGATCGGATCACGCAGTTCGGCCAGTTTCTGCGCGACCCGCAGCAGGTCGACCGGCCCGGCCAGGCTGGCCAGCATCGCGCCGTCGAGCGCCAGCAGGCCGACCGTCAGCGATCGGCCGGCGGCGCTCGGCGCCGGCGCGGCCTCAGTCATCGACCAGCACCGCGCCGGTCTGCGCGACCAGCAGGTCGAGCACCGCCGCCGGTACGCCGTAGGCCGGCGCACCGCTGTCGCGCAGCACCGGGTCATCGCAGGCGCGCAACGCAATCCGGCCGGAATGGCCTTCCGGCAACAGCGTCGCCGACGGCGCGATCAGTTCCGGGCGACCGTCGGCATCGCGGCCGACCACCCACAGCCCGGGTGCCGGCACCGTCGTGTGCGGGCACAGCGAGGCCGGCCGGATCTCGACGTCGTTGCCGTCGAGCGGGGCCAGCGTCCGCATCTGGGAGGCCGGACTCAGGCTGGCGGTGTACTGGTTGCCGGCCAGGTAGACCGGGTCGACCGAACGCTCGACACGGGCCGAGGCGAGCAACGGCAGGGACAGCAACAGAACGGACAGCAGGGGGCGGATCATGGCGGATTCCTCGAACGGGGCCCGGGACCATCCCGGACGGCGCGCTCAGAATGCGCTGGCAGGATTCACCATAGCAGAGCACGATCGGACACAGAACTGGCGAAATCGGCCACCGGCATGCCTGAACGGCTATCGCGCCAGCGCACGTTCAGCTTCGGCCGCCCGCTGCGGCCCGCGCTGACCGCAGCAACCGGGCGCAACGGGCGTGGCCGACTCGGCTCGAGCGCGGGCGCCTCGCGGCCTCCACACGACACCGCTCCAACCGGGGTGCTCTTGGACCGCGCTACATCCGCACTGGCGGTTCGACGATGCAGCGGGCGACCTGATCGGCGGCATCGGACGCCCCCTGCGGATCGCCGCTGGCCTGCCGGACCACCTGGATCGTGGTCCAGTTGCGCCGGCACAGGCCGCCGAGCTTCGGGCCGCGGCCGAACGAGCGGCCGGCCAGCTCCTCGGCGTCGCCGAGCCGGTCCTGCGCCAGCAGCAGCTCGGCGAATTCCTGCATCAGTTGCGGGTCGTCCGGGGCCAGTTCCAGTGCCTGTTCGAGCGCCTGCGCGGCGGCCGGGAAATCGCCCCGCTGCTCGGCTTCGGCGGCCTCGGCACGCAGGTCCTCGACCGCCGGATCGCGCAGCGGCTGCACCTCGATCACGTCACCGGCATCGTTGGCGGCAGCGCGGACCTCGGCCAGCAGTTCGAGCCGTGGCGCAACCACCGCCGGCACGGCGGCCGATTCGGCCGGGCCGGTTTCGCGCGCCGGATCGCTGGCGCAGCTCCCGAGCAGCACCAGCATCGCCGTTGCCGCCAGACTTCCGATCAACCCACGGATCACCGCTCAATCCCTCCGGAGCCAGTTGCGCAAACGCTGCCAACTGCAACCGCGGGATTCTGCCGGAGCGTAGCCGGCGACGAAAGCGAATGCGCGGGCGTCCTGACATTCGGGGTCGGTGCGGCGGCCGTCGGCATCGACGTGCGCCCATTCGAGGCCATCGCCGGCAACCGCCAGCGGTTCGGTCGGCAGCGTACGGAACAGCGCCGACCAGACCCGCATCGCGCCGGTCGCGCCGTACAGCCCGGTCGATCGGTTGCGGTCGTCGCCGACCCAGACCACGGCGAGGTGGCGGCCGGTCCAGCCGGCATACCAGGAGTCTCGACTGTCGTTGCTGGTGCCGGTCTTGCCGGCCGGCTTCAGCCAGCCGAGCCCGTCGGCCAGCAGCGGCCGTGCGGTACCGGAGGTGACCGCCTGCTGCAGGGCGAGCGTGATCAGCCGGGTCGCGATCGCGTCGCCTTGCTGCGCCGGCGGCAGCGCGTCGTCGTAACGGTGCAACGCACGGCCTTCGGCATCGAGCACGCCGCGCACGGCCCGCAGCGGCTGCAACTGTCCGGCGGAAGCGACGAACTGGTACAGCCGCGCCATCTGCAGCGGCGACAGGTCGACCGCGCCGAGCAGCAGCGACGGGTGGGCCGGCGGGTCGATCCCGATCAGCGCATCGAGCAGCCGCGCCAGCCGGTCGACCCCGATCTCGATGCCGAGCCGCACGGTTGACTGGTTGTACGAGTGCGCCAGCGCATCGATCAGCCGCACCGGGCCGTGGCTGATGCCGTCGGAGTTTTCCGGCGTCCAGCTCTTGCCACCGGACACCCGCAGCGTGATCGGGGTGTCGTCGACGACGCTGGCCAGCGAATAACGCCCCGGCTGCGCCAGCGCCAGCAGATAGACGAACGGCTTCAGCAGCGAGCCGACCGGCCGCCGCGCTTCCAGCGCCCGGTTGAAGCCGAGGGCACGCGGATCGCGGTCGCCGACCACCGCCAGCACCTCGCCGGCACCGGTGTCGGTCAGCACCAGCGCCGCCTGCAGCGGCGGCCGGTTCTTCGCGGTCAGCGCATCGAGCTGGGTGGTCACCGCGCGTTCGGCCAGATGCTGTGCCGACGGCGACAGCGTGGTCAGCACGGTCAGCCCGGCGCCGCGCAGCGCGTCGGCCGGATAGTCGCGTTCGAGCTGTTCGCGGACCAGCGCGATGAACGCCGGGTAGCGGTTCGCGCTGAGACTGCCGGCGGCGCTCACGTCGAGCGGACCGGCCTTGGCCGCGGCCGCGACGGCCGGCTCGATCAGGCCGGTGTCGACCATCGCATCGAGCGCCAGCGCACGGCGCGCGCGGGCGCGCTCCGGGTGCCGCCGCGGGTCGTAGTACGACGGCCCCTGGATCAGCCCGACCAGCAGCGCGATTTCGGCCGGTCCGAGTTGATCGAGCTCGCGGCCGAACCAGAATTCGGCCCCGGCACTGACGCCGTGGACGGCCTGCCCGCCCTGCTGTCCGAGGTAGACCTGGTTCAGGTAGACCTCGAGGATGCGCGCCTTGTCGAACCGCGCCTCCATCACGATCGCGTAGATCGCCTCGCGGAACTTGCGGCTCCAGTGCTGCTGGCGGCCGAGATAGAGATTGCGGACCAGTTGCTGGGTCAGCGTGCTGCCGCCCTGGCGGATCTCGCCATGCCGCAGGTTGGTCCACAGCGCCCGCGCGATGCCGCTCCAGTCGATGCCGGCGTGGTGCTTGAAGTCGCGGTCCTCGACCGCCTGAAGCGTCGCCACCAGCAGCGGCGGCACGTCCTCGAGCCGGACCAGCCGGCGCTCCTCGCGGCTGTCGCCATACAGCGTCGCGATCCGCGCCGGATCGAGCCGGGCGCGCTCGATCGGCGCGCCGCGGCCGTCGGCCAGTCCGGTCACGCGACCCTTGGCCAGCGTCACTTCGATCGCCCGCGGCGGCAATGCGCCGTCGAGATCGCGGAAGCCGCGGCTCGCGATCCGGTAGCTGTCGCCGATCTTCGCGTAGCTGCCGGCGCCGGCCAGCGTGTCGCCGGCGCGGTAGCCGGCCGCCGCCAGTTCGGCCGTCAGCGCCTGTTCGTTCAATGCAATGCCGCGCGCCAGCTCCAGCGGTCGCGCGTAGACGCGGGTCGGGATCTGCCAGCTCAGCCGGCCGAATTCGTGCTGGATCCAGCGATCGACCGCCCACAGGTACGGCGCCAGGAACCCGACCAGCAGGCCGATGCCGAACAGCACGGCCGGCAGCCAGGCCCGGCGTAGCCAGTCCGGGATGCGCGATCGAGGGGGCGGTGGCGGGGTGTTGCGGCGTCGGGCCAACGTCGGCAGCAGCTTCGTGGTCGTGGACGCCGCCAACTGGCGGGCCCGGCAAGGGGAAGGCGATAATCGCGAGTTTAGCGGTTCGGCCGCCGCGCGCCATCGGCGCCGGTCGCAAGCCGCATCATTCCGAGAACAGCAGACCCGCCCGCCCGTGAATCCTGCCCCGCCGGCCGCCGGCGCCTCCCCGTTGCTGTGCCTGTACC
This sequence comes from Lysobacteraceae bacterium, assembly GCA_041687455.1. Classification (GTDB taxonomy): domain Bacteria; phylum Pseudomonadota; class Gammaproteobacteria; order Xanthomonadales; family Xanthomonadaceae; genus JAWLBY01. The sequence continues at coordinate 38,018 of JAWLBY010000009.1, forward strand.
GCCGCTGCCCGGAGCGGGCAACCGACTGGCGCCCGCCGGCGCCGTGGTCGGCCGCGGATGCGATCGTGGTGGCCGATGCGAGCCACGACGCGGCCTGCCGCGACGCCGGCATCGTCCGGCTCGACCCGGCGCCGGAGCGCGACCCGGCGGTCGCCGCGTTGCGCGCCGCCGCCCGCAACCACCCGGGCCGCGACCTGCTGCTGCTCGATTTCGACGCCGTGCTGCCGCCACATGCGATCACGCGGCTGCTCGACGCCGCCGGACGCGCCGACGCCGCGGTCTGGTCACCGTTCGCCGACGACGTCGCGGCACTGGACCCGCGACCGGCCAACGGCGGCCCCGACGAATCACAGCTCGACCGCTGGATCTGGGCGCTGTCCGATCGCGGCCTGCCGGAAACCCGCCACTGGTCGGCGCGACTGTCGCTGTGGCGCGCCGCGGCGGCGGAGCGGATTGCCGACGGCGCCGACGTGGCGACCGGCGTCGTGCCGGCCGAACTGACCGCGCGGCTGTGCGATCTGTTGTACGTCGATGGCGGCACTGCGCTGCCGCCATCCGGCGGACACGCGCCGCCGGCGACCATCGCGCTGCGCACCCGTCTGCACGGCCGCGGCCGTGCGCCGGAGTACCCCGGCCTGTCCGGCAAGCCGGTACTGCTGCATGTGCTGCATGGCTGGGGCGGCGGATCGGAACGCTTCGTCCGCGACTACATCGCCGCCGACACGACGTTCGAGCATCTGGTGCTGCGACCGTCCGGCGATCCCGGTCGCCACTGTCACGGCGAACGGCTCGAACTGTATGCCGATCCCGACGGCGCGCCGCTGCGACGCTGGCCACTCGCCGCGCCGATCGCGACCACCGCGCTGGCGTCGGCCGAATACCGCGAGATCTTCGCCAGGGTGCGCGACGATTTCGCGGTCGGCGCGTTGCTGGTCTCGTCGCTGATCGGCCACAGCCTCGACGCATTGCGGAGCGGCCTGCCGACCACGGTCGTCTGCCACGACTACTTCCCGCTGTGGCCGGAACTGCACGCCGATTTTGGCGATGATGCACGCGACTTCTCGCCGGCGGCACTGCCGGCGACACTGGCCCGGCTCGGCAGCGGCTTCGAATTCGTCGAGCGCGACGCCGGCTACTGGCAGGCGCTGCGCGAGGGCTATGTCGCGGCATTGCTCGCGGCCGGGGCGACGCTGGTGTCGCCGACCGTCGCCGTGCACGACAACCTGTGCCGGATCGAACCCCGCCTCGCGGCGCTGGCCTGGCAGCGGATCGAACACGGCCTCGCGCCGTGGCCGGCGCCGCAGCCGGAGCGACGCCGGCGCGCGGCCGATGCGCCGCTGCGCGTGCTGGTGCCGGGCCGCATTCGCGGCGGCAAGGGCGAAGCGCTACTCGCCGACCTGCTGCCGACGCTGCCGGACGACATCGAGGTCGTGCTGCTCGGCTGCGGCGCCGCCGGCATGCGCTTCTTCGGCTGCCGCGGCGTCCATGCGGTGCTCGACTACCGGCGCGAGGAGCTGCCGGCGCGGATCGCCGAACTCGCGCCCGATCTTGCGCTGCTGCCGTCGACGGTCGCCGAAACCTACAGCTACATGCTGTCGGAACTGCGCAGCCTCGGTCTGCCGGTACTGGCGACCCGACTCGGCAGTTTCCGCGAGCGGATCAGCGACGGCATCGACGGCCTGCTGGTCGCGCCGGACGCGACCGCGGTGAGCGCGATGCTGCGTACGCTGGCCGACGATCGCGGCCGGTTGGCCACGCTGCAGACGGCCGAACCGCCGCCGACGCCGTCGATGATGGCCGCGCGTTACGCGGCGCTGATCCGTCCCGCGCCGGCGCAGGTTCACTGCAGCCGCGGCAGTGGCGTCGAGCTGACCCGTGCGCAGCACGACGAACACGAGGTCTGCCGGTGGCAGGCGCGCGTGCGGCGGCTGAACACCGAACTCGAAACGCAACGCGGTGAACTCGAACGACGTGCCGACTGGGCCGCCAGCCAGCAGCGGCTGGCCGAGGAGCGGACCCGCTGGGCGCGCTCGCTGGAGAGCGATCTCGGCACTGCGCGCGAGCGACTCGCGCAGTCCGATCGACGGGCGAGCGATCTTCAGGCCGAACTCGATGCCCGGACCGAATGGGCATTGCAACTGCAACGCGACCACGCCGCCGAGGTGGCCCGCTTGAACGACGACATCCGCGAGATCATGCGCCAGCGCGACGAGTTCGAAACCGAGCGCAACCGGATCCTGCGCAGCAGTTCCTGGCGATTGACCGCGCCGCTGCGCTGGAGCCGGCGCAAGCTCGACGCGCTGCTGACGCGGGCCGGTTTCATGCTCGGTCGCGCCAACCAGTTGCGCCGCCGCACGCAGATGAGCCTGAAGACGCGCGGTTTGCGCGGCACCGTCGCGCGGATCCGTCGCGAGCTGCGGCCACCGTTGCCGACGCCGGCCTTCGAACTGCCGGTCGCGCGGCCGGCGCACGACATCACCGGCATCGCCTTGCCTGCGGTCGAGGCGCCGCGCGCCAGCATCATCGTACCGGCCTACAACCACATCGAGCACAGCCTGACCTGCCTGCGCGCACTGGCCGAACAGGTGCAGCGCGCGAGTTTCGAAGTGATCCTGGTCGACGACTGCTCGCAGGACGCAACGGCCGAGCTGCTGCCGCAGATTCCCGGTCTGGTGTACCGGCGCAACGCCACCAACCTCGGCTTCATCGGTGCCTGCAATGCCGGCGCCGCCGCTGCCCGCGGTGACTACGTCGTGTTCCTGAACAACGACACCGCGGTGCAGCCGGGCTGGCTCGACGCGCTGCTCGACACCTTCGATGCCTGTCCGGACGCCGGCCTGGTCGGTGCCAAGCTGGTCTATCCGGACGGTCGGCTGCAGGAGGCCGGCGGCATCGTGTTCTCGGATGGATCGGGCTGGAACTACGGCCGCTTCGACGATCCGGCCGACCCGCGCTACAACTACGTCCGCGAGGTCGACTACTGCTCGGGCGCCGCGATCGCGCTGAAGAAGGCGCTGTTCGACCAGCTCGGCGGTTTCGATTCGCACTATGCGCCGGCCTATTACGAGGACACCGATCTGGCGATGCGCGTGCGTGCCGCCGGCCATCGCGTGCTGTACCAGCCGAAATCGGTCGTCGTGCATTTCGAAGGCGTCACGTCGGGGACCGACACCGGCAGCGGCGTCAAGGCCTATCAGGTCGTCAACCAGCAGAAGTTCCTTGCCCGCTGGAAGGACGTGCTGGCGACCCACGCGGCGACCGGCACCGACATCGCGATCGCCCGCGAGCATCGCTGCAAGCGCCATGTGCTGGTGATCGACGCCACGACGCCGACGCCGGACCAGGATTCCGGCTCGGTGCGACTGGTGAACATACTGAAGGTCCTGCGCGCCGAAGGTTGTGCGGTGACCTTCTTCGCCGACAACCGCGCCTTCGTCGAAGGCTATACCGAACCGCTGCAGCAGCTCGGCGTCGAGGTGCTGTGGCACCCGTACCTGGCCGATCCGGTGCGCTGGTTCGCCGACAACGGCGCCCGCTTCGACCTGGTGTTCGTCAGTCGCCACTACATCGCGTCGAGCTATGTCGGCCTGATCCGGACCCATGCACCGCAGGCGCGCTTCGCGTTCGACACCGTCGACCTGCACTACCTGCGCGAGCAACGCGCCGCCGAGCTGTCTGATCGCGACGACCTGCGCAGGGCCGCTGCCGACACCCGCGCGCGCGAACTGGCGCTGATCCGCGAAGCCGACGTCGCGCTGGTGGTCAGCCCGGTCGAACAGGAACTGCTCGCCCGCGACGCACCCGGCGCACGGGTCGATGTGCTGTCGAACGTGCACGAGGTGTTCGGCTGCCGGCGCGACTACGACGAACGCGCCGACCTGATGTTCGTCGGCGGCTTCCAGCATCCGCCCAACATCGACGCGGCGACCTGGTTCGCCGAAGCGATCTTCCCGCTCGTGCGTGCCGAGCTGTCCGACGTGCGCTTCCACATCATCGGCAGCCGTGCGCCGGACCCGGTCGTCGCCCTCGGCGAGCTGCCCGGCGTGGTGTTCCACGGCTTCGTCGAAGACCTCGAACCGCTGCTCGACGGCATCCGGATCGCGGTCGCGCCGTTGCGCTACGGCGCCGGCGTCAAGGGCAAGGTCAACATGAGCATGAGCTACGGCCAGCCGGTGGTCGCGACTCCGATCGCGGTCGAGGGCATGCACCTCGAAGCCGGCCGTGACGTGCTGGTCGCCGCCACTCCGGAACAGTTCGCCGCCGAAGTGGTGCGCCTGTACCGCGACGCAACCCTGTGGCACACGCTGTCCGCTGCCGGGCTCGTCAACGTCGAACAGCACTTCGGTTTCGACGCCGCACGGCGCGCGGTGCGCGGGCTGTTCGGGTAGCCGGAACGCAACGCGCATCCAGCGCGGCAGACCGCCGAAAGCACGGCGGTGGGACGCGGCCGATCCGCGGACTCAAGCGACGAACTTGCCGATCGGCGCCAGCGGATCCTTGAGGTCGTCATCGATCGGAGCCGCGTCCTGCTGCTCGCGCCGCCACTGCGCGATCAGCTCGCGGGCGCGCGCTTCAGCGGGTTCGCTGACGCAGACCGCAACCAGCCCACTGACCGGCAGCTCGCCGAGCGCGCCGGTCAGGAACTCGCCGCGGACGAAGGCCGCGATGCCCTCGCTTTCCAGCCGCCCACGGACGAGGTGGGCGTCGATCAGGTTTTCGGCCTCGTAGACAACCCGCATCGGCAGGCTCCGGTCGGTGGCAGCCCCAGCATACGCCGCCGGCCTCCGATCGGAAGCCGCCTGCGGCGGCGGCGGGCAGTCGCTACACTTGCGGTTTTTCGCCGCCGATTTGCCATGAACGCACCGCTGCAGCCCACTGCCGAGCCCGCCACCGGCGCGCCAGCCGCCGCCGAGACCACGACCCGCGCCGACTTCATCCGGCAGATCGTCCGCGACGACCTCGCCAGCGGCAAGCACACGGCGATCCGCACACGCTTTCCGCCGGAGCCGAACGGCTACCTGCACATCGGCCACACCAAGGCGATCTGCCTCAATTTCGGTGTCGCGGCGGAGTTCGGCGGGCGCTGCAACCTGCGTTTCGACGACACCAATCCGGCCAAAGAGGATCCCGAGTACGTCGACGCGATCCTCGAGGACGTGCGCTGGCTCGGCTTCGAATGGGCCGAATTGCGGCATGCGTCGGACTACTTCGAAGTGTTCTACCGCGCCGCCGAGAAGCTGATCCGCAACGGCGCGGCGTTCGTCTGCGATCTGTCGGCGGAGGACGTCCGCGCCTACCGCGGCACGCTGACCGAGCCCGGTCGCCCGTCGCCGTACCGCGACCGCAGCGTCGACGAGAATCTCGACCTGTTCCGGCGGATGCGCGCCGGCGAGTTCCCGGACGGCGCACGCACGCTGCGGGCGAAGATCGACATGGCGTCCGGCAACATCAACCTGCGCGATCCGGCGCTGTACCGGATCAAGCACGTCGCCCACCAGAACACCGGCGATGCCTGGTGCATCTATCCGATGTACGACTTCGCGCATTCGCTGTCGGATGCGATCGAGGGCATCACCCATTCGTTGTGCACGCTGGAGTTCGAGGACCACCGGCCGCTGTACGACTGGTGCGTCGACCGGGTCGCGCTGCACGAGGATCCGGAGCTGCTGCGACCGCTGACCGAGCGCGGGCTGCCGTTCGAGGCCGCCAAGCCGCGCCAGATCGAGTTCTCGCGGCTCAACCTGAACTACACCGTCATGAGCAAGCGCAAGCTGATGGCGCTGGTCAAGGACGGCCTGGTGGATGGCTGGGACGATCCGCGCATGCCGACCATCCAGGGCATCCGTCGGCGCGGCTACACGCCGGCCAGCCTGCGGCTGCTGGCCGAGCGGGTCGGCATCAGCAAGCAGAATTCGCTGATCGACTTCTCGGTGCTCGAAGGCTGCCTGCGCGACGACCTCGATGCGAACGCGGCGCGACGGCTCGCGGTGCTCGACCCGATCAGGCTGCTGCTGACCAATCTCGAGCCGCAGCACGAGGAGACGATCGAGTTTCCGAACCATCCCAAGAACGACGGCTTCGGAACCCGCGCGGTGCCGTTCTCGCGCGAGCTGTGGATCGAGCGCGACGATTTCATGGAGGTGCCGCCGAAGGGCTTCCATCGATTGCAGCCGGGCGGCGAGGTGCGCTTGCGTGGCATCGGCATCGTCCGCTGCGACGAAGTCGTCAAGGACGGCGATCGGATCGTCGAACTGCGCGGCACGCTCGACACCGACACGAGGCCAGGCCAGCCGGGCGCCAATCGCAAGGTCAAGGGCACGATCCACTGGGTCAGTGCGCGGCATGCCGTGGCTGCCGAGGTGCGGATCTACGACCGACTGTTCGCGGTGCCGGATCCCGACGACGAAGCCGAGGGCAGGACCTACCGCGACCACCTGAATCCGGAGTCGCGCCGCGTCGTGACCGGCTGGGTCGAGCCGGCGGCGGCCACGATCGAGGCGGAAACCCGTCTGCAGTTCGAACGGCTCGGCTATTTCGTCGCCGATCGCCGTGACCACACGCCGACGCGACCGGTGTTCAACCGTGCCGTGACCCTGCGCGACACCTGGGCCGGCAAGGGCGTCGGCTGATGCGCGCGCTGCTCGTCGTGCTGCTCGCCGCGTGGCTGCTCGCTGCCTGCGGCAGCGGCATCGGCCGCGCCCGCGCAGAACCGGCGGCCGCGAAAGCGGACCAGGCCGTCGGCGAAGTCGACTACAGTTGCACGACCGACGCCGACTGCGAGGTAAAGAATGTCGGCAACTGTTGCGGCTACTACCCGGCCTGCGTCAATCGCGACAGCCCGACCTTCCCCGAGCAGGTCCGGGCGGCCTGCGAGCGCGAAGGGCGGATGGCGGTGTGCGGTTTTCCGTCGATCAGCGGCTGTGTCTGCCGCAACCGGCGCTGCGAAGCGCTGACCGGACCCGGCGGCGACAAGGAGCTGCAGTAGCGATGCTGTACGGCCAGATCCATCTGACGCTGCCGGCCTGGGTCCACCAGGAACTCGACCACGGCAAGCTCTACCCCAGCGACGAGGACAAGGTCGGCCTGGCGATCGAACTGTCGCGCCGCAACATCGAGGCTGGCAGCGGCGGGCCGTTCGGCGCGGCGGTGTTCGACGCTGGCGGCCGGCTGCTCGGTGTCGGCGTCAATCGGGTCGTCCCGCAGACCTGTTCGGTCGCGCACGCCGAGATGCTGGCCCTCATGTGTGCGCAGCAGCGCACGCAGCAGTTCCGGCTCAACGATCCGGCCGGCGGTCTGCCCGCGCCGGTCACGCTGGCGACCTCGGCGCAGCCCTGCTGCATGTGCTACGGCGCGAGTTTCTGGGCCGGCATCGACGTGCTGCTGATCGGCGCCCGGGCCGACGATGTGATGTCGCTGACCGAGTTCGACGAAGGCCCGCTGCCGGCCGACTGGATCGGCGAACTCGAGCGTCGCGGCATCGCGGTGCGTCGTGATGTGCGGCGCGACGCAGCATGTGCGGTGCTGCAGGCATATTCGCAGCGCGGCGGCACCGCATACTGACACCGCGCCTCTGCGCTTTGGCTCCACCTGTGGGTGCGGCTTCGGCCGCGATCTTCCTGCTGCCACCGACGACCGATGCTCGCGGCCGGGGCCGCTCCCACCGAGAGCCTGCAGACTGCAGTTGCCAATCACCGATCCGGAGCCACGAACGCGGTCCATGCGCATCCCCGACGCCTTCCTCGACGAACTGCTGGCGCGCACCGACGTCGTCGAGGTGATCGGCGCTCGGCTGCCGCTCAAGCGCAAGGGCCGCGAATACAGCGCACTGTGTCCGTTCCACGACGAGCGTACGCCGAGCTTCTGGGTCAGCCCGACCAAGCAGTTCTACCACTGCTTCGGCTGCGGCGCGCACGGCACCGCGCTGCGCTTCCTGATGGAGTACGACAAGCTCGAGTTTCTCGACGCGGTCGAGGAGCTGGCCCGGCAGGCCGGCATGGAAGTGCCGCGCGAAACGCGCCAGCAGCATGCAAGCAGCGACTTCGACGAAATGCATGCAGTCTGCGACGATGCCGCGCGCTTCTTCGAGCAGCAGTTGACCGGCAGCACCAAGGCACAGCAGTACCTGCAGCGGCGCGGTGTCGACGCGGAAAACCGGCGGCGGTTCCGGATCGGCTACGCGCCGGACGGTTGGGATGCGCTGAAGCTCGCGCTCGGCAGCGATCCGAAACGACTGAACCTGCTCGAGCGGGTCGGCCTGCTGTCGAAGAATGACAGCGGCCGCAGTTACGACAAGTTCCGCGACCGGCTGATCTTCCCGATCGCCGACCGACGCGGCCGCACGATCGCGTTCGGCGGCCGCGTGCTCGATGCCGAGGCCAGCCCGAAGTACCTGAACTCGCCGGAGACGCCGCTGTTCCACAAGGGACGCGAGCTGTACGGTCTGTGGCAGGTGCGGCAGGCGCACGCGAAGATCCCGCGGCTGATCGTCGTCGAGGGTTACATGGACGTCGTTTCGCTGTTCCAGTACGGCGTGACGACGGCGGTGGCAACGCTCGGCACCGCCACCACGCCCGACCACGCCGAATTGCTGTTCCGCAACAGCGCCGATGTCTATTTCTGCTTCGACGGCGACCGTGCCGGCCGCGCCGCCGCGTGGAAGGCACTCGAATCGGTGCTGCCGCGGATGAAGGACGGCCGGCAGGCATTCTTCCTGTTCCTGCCGGAAGGCGACGATCCGGACTCGCTTGTCCGGCGCGACGGTGCCGCCGGCTTCGACCGGCAATTGCAGGCGGCCATTCCGCTGTCGGAATTTTTCTTCCGCGAACTCGCCCAGGATGTCCGGCTCGACACGCTCGACGGCAAGGCGCGTTTTGCCGAGCGCTGCAAGCCGCTGCTGCAGCAGATTCCCGACGGTGCGTTCGCCGACCTGATGCAGGCGCGGCTGCGCGAGCTGACCGGGCTTGCTGCGAAGTCAACGGCGTCGCCGATGCACGCGCAGGCTCGTTCCACGCGACCGCGCATCAGTCACGCCGCGCCGAAGCGCAGCCTCGTGCGCACGGCGGTCGCGCTGCTGCTGCAGCAGCCGCGGCTCGCCGCCGATGTGATGCCGCCCTACCCGTTCGCCGCTTTGCGTCAGCCGGGAGTTGCGCTGCTGATCGAGCTGCTGGATCTGTGCGCCAGCCGCCCGGGCATCACGACCGGATCGATTCTCGAACAGTTCTCCGAGCGGGAAGAAGCAGCGTCGCTGCACAAGCTGGCACTGCAGGAATTCCCCGGCGACGAGACCACCTGGCGCAGCGAGCTGCACGGCGCGATCGCGCAGTTGACACGGCAGACGCTGCAGCAGCGGCTCGACGACCTGCGTGCCAGACAGGCGCAGGAAGGGCTCGATGATGCGGAAAAGCGCGAGCTGCTCGAACTGCTGCGGGCGCGGGTGCAGTAGGCACCACCGGGCATCCGCCCCTGTAGGAGCTTCAGCGGCGACCGGGCTGGAACAGTTTACGGTGGTCGCGGGTCGCCGCTGAAGCGGCTCCTGCAACCGGCTTCGGCGATGCTGCGTCAGCCCGCCCGGAACTCGATCGCCGCGGTGGCCGACGCCGGCATCAGATAGTGGTCGGCGAGCAGGAATGCGAACAGCGCCATCAGGTACACGATCGAGTAGTTGAACACCTCCATCGCGAAACGCTCGCCGGGGGGATTCAGCAGTCGTACCGCGTACCAGACGAACGCCGCGCCGAGCACCAGCGCGCCGCCGAGGTAGAACAGGCCGCTCATTCCGGTCAGCCACGGCAGCACCGTCACGACGACCAGCAGCACGGTATAGAACAGCACGTGCCAGCGGGTGTATTCGACGCCGTAGACGACCGGCAGCATCGGGATCATCGCGCGCGCGTAGTCCTCGCGGCGGTAGATCGCCAGTGCCCAGAAATGCGGTGGCGTCCAGACGAAGATGATCAGCACCAGCAGCAGTGCGTGCGGATGCAGCTCGCCGGTCACGGCCACCCAGCCGAGCGCTGGCGGGGCGGCGCCGGCGAGGCCACCGATGACGATGTTCTGCGGCGTCGCCCGTTTCAGGAATCCGGTGTAGACGACCGCGTAACCGATCAGCGAGCCAAAGGTCAGCACTGCGGCCAGCGCATTGACCTGCCAGACCAGCAGCACCATCGACAGCGCGGCGAGCAGCAGCGCGAATCCGAGCACCTGGCCGCTGCGCAGCGCGCCGGTCGGCAGCGGGCGATGTGAGGTGCGCGCCATCACCGCGTCGATCTTCTGGTCGATCAGATGATTGATCGCGGCGGCCGACGCGGCGGCGAGCCAGATGCCGAGGCTGCCGAACAGCAGCGCCCGCCACGGAGGCAGCCCGGGCACCGCAAGCAACATGCCGACGACCGCGGTGAACACGATCAGCGCGACGACACGCGGCTTGGTCAGTGCCCAGTACTGGCTGGCGATCGAACTCATTCGCGGGCCCTGTTCGGAGGGATTGTGCCGGTGACTCAGGATGCCGGCGGTGCGGACGGCTCGCGCAGGCGCGCCATCAGGCTGATCATCACCGCGAGCAGCAGCAGTGCCCCGGCATTGTGCGCGGTCGCCATCCACAGCGGAAGCGCGAACACGACGTTGCCGATGCCGAGTGCGACCTGCAGGCCGAGCGCGATCGCGAGCCCCCAGCCCCAACCCGACAGGCCCGGCGCGCGGCGCAGCTTCAGCGCCAGCATCAGCAGGTGACCGAACACCAGCAGCGCGAACAGCCGATGACTGAGCTGGATCGCGGCGCGGGCCGGCCCATCCAGCACGCCGCCTTCGTAATCGACGCCGATGCCGCGCCAGAGCACGAACGCCTCGCCGAAATCGGTTTCCGGCCACCACTGGCCGAGGCAGGTCGGAAAGTCGGTACCGCAGGCCAGTGCCGCGTAATTGGCGGTGACCCAGCCGCCGAGCGCGATCTGCACCGCCAGCAGGCCGATGCCGACCGCCCCGACCCGCTTCAGTCGGCTCGCGTTGCCGGCCAGCAATTGCGTGCCGGGCGTACTGCGCCAGGCCATCCACAGCAGCAGCGAAAAGGTCGTCAGTCCGCCGAGCAGATGTCCCATCACCACCACCGGCTTGAGCAGCCATGTCACGGTCCACATGCCGAGCATGGCCTGGAACACGATCACCGCCAGTGTCGCCGTCGCCAGCGCCGCCATCCCGTGTCCGCGCCAGCGCCAGGCGCAGCCCAGCAGCACCGCCTCGGCCGCGAACGCAAGCAGCGAAGACGGCAGGTAGAGTTTCGCGATGTACAGGGCGATAGCGGCACCGACTGCGATGCCGCAGCCGATCACGATCGCGACGCCGCGGCGCCGCGTGCGCACCGCGAGCAGCGCCAGCGTCGCGACCAGCAGGCCGAGCGTCGCGGCGAGGTGACGATGCACCTGCTCACGCCATGCCTTGTCGGATTCGACCGCACGCTGCGGGAAGGCCAGGTTCGCCTGCTCGACATGGCCAGGTTCGACCGGCCAGGTGATGCGTCCGTAACAGGTCGGCCAGTCCGGGCACGACAGGCCGGCGTGCGACAGCCGCACGAACGCGCCGAACACGATCACGATGCCGGCCAGCGCCACCGCGAGCCAGGCGATCCGATGGAAATGACGGTGCAGGTTCATTGAAGTCTCCGGTCCCGTCAGCGCAGCAATCGACCGAGATCCTTGCGCAGCTCCGACGGATCGAAGCCGGCCGGATAGTGCAGCACCAGGAAACCGTGCGGATCGATCAGCGCGACCTCCGGTTGCTCACCGTCGAGCGGCGCCGCCAGCGGTCCTGGCAGGGCGCCGTCGAGGCGCAGCGCCGGCAGCGGCACTGCGTCCGTGCCGTTACCGGCGATCCGGAACAGATGCAGCCGCCCGGCATGCCGGCCGAGCGACTCGCGCACCCGCGGCAGCATGTCGAGACGCTCCCTGCAGTCGGCCGCGCAGGTTGCCGGCACGCGCGCGAGCAGGGTCCACTCGTGCTCGGTGTTCTCCCACGACCACGGCCGGCCGTCGTCGCTGCGGGTCGCGCCGATGCCGTGCATCGGCAGCGGCGGTTCGAGCAGCTCGCCGAAATTGCGCGTGCGCGGTGGCTCCCAGCCTCCGAAGCGCAAGCCCACCGCGATCACGAACGGCAGCAGGAACAACAGAGCGATCAGGCCGAGCTTGAGCCGGCTGCGGGTAGCGGAAGTCATCGTCGTCGATTCCGGAACATCAGAAGAAGGCTGACGACCACGACGGCCGCCGCCAGGCTGAACCACTGCAGCGCGTAACCGAGATGCCGCTCAGGCGGCAGCGTGTTCGGCAGGGTGTCGAGGTCGCGCTCGAAACCGATCGGCAGCGCCGGATCGAGTCGCAGCACGCGGCCGGCAACCGGCCGTCCGAGCCAGTCCGACAGCTCGGCCGGGTCCAGATACAGCAGCAGGCGCGGCGTCTGCGGATCGCCGTCGAGCGCGTTCTGCGCCATCCGCAAGCCGACCGACGGCGGCGCCGCCAGCAGCCCGGCCACGTCGAGCTCGCCGGACAGCGCGGGCAACGGCGGCCACTGCCGCTGCGGCGACAGCGGCAGCCACCCGAACTCGACCAGCACGATCTGCTCGCGGCCCGGTACCGTCGCCGCGCGGTACGCGCGAACGCCGACCGCCGGCCCGCGCCGCTGGTTGTCGAGCAGCAGCCACGGCGCGTCGAGCAGCCGGACGCGTCCGTCGACCCGCTGCGGCAGCACGCTGTCGCTGGCGAGCGCGGCCGCCAGCGGCTGCAATGGTGCCGTCAGCGCCTCGGCATGCGCGTCGAGCAGCACCTCCTTCTTCCGGCCACGATCGAGCTGCCAGAGCCCGGCGGCGGTGAAGGCAACCGTCAGCGACGAAGCGAACGCGAGCAGCAACAGCCGACGCACGGAGCTATCCGGCGTTGCTCACGACGGCGACGGAGCGGCGATAATCGCGCTTTCCGTCCGCCGCCGCGCTGCACATGCAAACACTCATCATCGTCGCGTTTCTGATCCTGATTCTCTACAACCTCGGCGCCGGGCTGTATTACATGCTGGTCGACAAGGGCCAGACCAAGCGCACCGTGAACGCACTCACCCGCCGGATCGGGCTGTCGGTGCTGCTGATCCTGCTGGTCGTGATCGGCATCGCTACCGGCGTGATCCAGCCGCACGGAGTGCAGCCGTAGCGGCGATCGGCGACTCAGCGGGCGCGGAGCGACGCAGTCCGATCGTTGCCGCCGCCACAAACGCGACGCCCGGCGCGAGCCGGGCGTCGACGATCAGAATCGTCTGCAGCAACCGCGCGCGGCGCTTACAGCACGTAGACGAACAGGAACAGGCCGAGCCAGACCACGTCGACGAAGTGCCAGTACCAGGCCACCGCCTCGAAGCCGAAATGACGGTCGCGATCGAAATGGCCCTTCAGGCAGCGGAACCAGATCACCGTCAGCATGATCACGCCGAGCGTGACGTGCATGCCGTGGAAACCGGTCAGCATGAAGAAGGTCGACCCGTAGATGCCCGAGCCGAGCGTCAGGTTCAGGTCGCGGTAGGCGTGGATGTACTCCTCGGCCTGGTAGAACAGGAAGACCAGGCCCAGCACGATCGTGGCGCCGAGCCAGATCAGCAACTGCTTGCGGTTGCCGGCCTTCAGTGCGTGATGGGCGATCGTGATCGTGACGCCGGAGGTCAGCAGCAGCAGCGTGTTCAGCAGCGGGATGCCCCAGGCCGGGATCGTCTCGAACGCACCGCCGATGTTGCCCGGGCCGTTGGTCGGCCATGCGGCATCGAAACCACCCCACAGCAGCGCATTGGTCAACTCGCCGTCGCCGGCGCCACCGAGCCACGGCACCGAGTAGATGCGGGCGTAGAACAGCGCACCGAAGAACGCGCTGAAGAACATCACTTCGGAGAAGATGAACCAGATCATCCCCATCCGGAACGACACGTCGACCTGCTTGTTGTACAGGCCGCGCACCGACTCGGTGATCACGTTGCCGAACCATCCGAACAGCATGAACAGCAGGATCGCGACGCCGGCGTAGAACGCCATCTGCCCCCAGCCGTGGCCGTTCATCCAGCTCGCGGCACCGAACAGCGTCGTGAACAGGCCGACCGAACCGACCAGCGGCCAATGGCTGTGGTGCGGTACGTAGTAGATGTTGCCGTCGTGAGTGTCGGTATGGGCCATGGAATTCCCCGGGGTCAGTACTTCGATTGCGTCAACGCGAACCGGCGGCGCTGTCGACGCCGGCGCTGAGCCGGGCAGTCGCCAGCTCGTTGTTGTAGAAGGTGTAGGACAGCGTCAGCGTGCGGACATTGGGCGGCAACTCGGGATCGACGACGAAACGCACCGGCATCTCCCGTTCCTCGCCCGGCTCGAGCAGTTGCTCGGTGAAGCAGAAGCATTCGGTCTTGTTGAAGTAGATCGATGCCGAACTCGGCGCCACCGACGGCACGGCCTGGCCGACGATCGCACGCGCGCTGTCGTTGCGGGCGTAGAACATCGCCTCGGTCAGCTCGCCGGGATGCACCTTCATGGTCGGCGCCACGGCGCGGAAACTCCACGGCAGCTTCGAGTTGACCGTGGTGTCGAACTCGACCGTGACTTCACGCGCGGTGTCGACCGTGTAGCCGGCTACCCGCTCGGCGCCGGTCGGAGTCTGTTCGAGCTTGATGCCGAACACCTTCTCGCAGGCGATCTCGTAGAGCGGCACCAGCGCGAAGGCGAAACCGAACGACAGCACGCAGGCGACCGCTGCGCGCTTCAGCGTCAGGCGGTGCAGCGTCCCGCCGCTCATCGACCGATCACTCCGGACAGGATGAACGCGACATACACCCCGATTGCGATCAGCGCCAGCACGATTGCAGTGCGGCGTGCGGATCGCCTGGAGTCGGAGTCGGACTTGCTCATTGCCGTTCCCATTGCCGACTGGCGATCACCGCGCGTGCGCGGCGACCGCCGTTGCCGTGTCAGTGCGCGACGTTGCCGTGCGCGAGCACGCGGTCGTCGATCTTCGGCGGCACCGTGAAGGTGTGGTGCGGAGCCGGCGACGGCACCGTCCACTCGAGGCCGCGGGCATTCTCCCAGACCTGCGCGGTGGCCTGCTTGCCGCCGCGGATGCACTGGATCACCACGTAGGCGAACAGCAACTGCGACAGACCGAAACCGAACGCGCCGATCGACGAGATCCAGTTGAAGTCGGCAAACGCGACGTTGTAGTCCGGAATGCGGCGCGGCATGCCGGCCAGGCCGAGGAAGTGCTGCGGGAAGAACAGCAGGTTGACGAAGATCGTGCTGAGCCAGAAGTGCCACTTGCCGAGCGTCTCGCTGTACATGTGGCCGGTCCACTTCGGCAGCCAGTAGTAGGTCGCCGCCATGATCGAGAACACGGCGCCGGTGACCAGCACGTAGTGGAAGTGGGCAACCACGAAGTAGGTGTCGTGGTACTGGAAGTCGGCCGGCACGATCGCCAGCATCAGACCAGAGAAGCCGCCGATCGTGAACATGATGACGAAGCCGATCGCGAACAGCATCGGCGTCTCGAACGTCATCGAGCCCTGCCACATCGTCGACACCCAGTTGAACACCTTCACGCCGGTCGGCACCGCGATCAGCATCGTCGCGTACATGAAGAACAGCTTGCCGCCGAGCGGCATGCCGACCGTGAACATGTGGTGGGCCCAGACGATGAACGACAGGAACGCGATCGACGCGATCGCGTAGACCATGGCCTGGTAGCCGAACAGCGGCTTGCGGGCGAAGGTCGGGATGATCTCGGAGATCACGCCGAACGCCGGCAGGATCATGATGTAGACCTCGGGGTGCCCGAAGAACCAGAAGATGTGCTGGAACATCACCGGGTCACCGCCGCCGGCGGCCGAGAAGAAGCTGGTCGCGAAGAACTTGTCGGTCAGCAGCATCGTGACCGCGCCGGCCAGCACCGGCATCACGGCGATCAGCAGGAACGCGGTGATCAGCCACGACCAGACGAAGATCGGCATCTTCAGCAGGTCCATTCCCGGCGCGCGCATGTTCAGGATCGTGGCGATGATGTTGATCGCACCCATGATCGAGCTGATGCCCATCATGTGGATCGCGAAGATCACGAACGCGACGTTGGAGCCACCCTGCAGCGACAACGGCGGGTACAGCGTCCAGCCGCCGGCCGGACCGCCGCCCGGCGACACCAGCGTCAGCAGCAGCATCGTGAACGCGAACGGCAGGATCCAGAACGACCAGTTGTTCATGCGCGGCAGCGCCATGTCCGGCGCGCCGACCATCAACGGGATCATCCAGTTGCCGAGGCCGACGAAGGCCGGCATCACCGCGCCGAAGATCATGACCAGCGCGTGCATCGTGGTCATCTGGTTGAAGAATTCCGGATGCACGAGCTGCAGGCCGGGCTGGAACAGCTCGGCGCGGATCACCAGCGCCATCGCACCACCGACGAAGAACATCGTCAGCGAGAACAGCAGGTACAGCGTGCCGATGTCCTTGTGGTTGGTGGCCAGGAACCAGCGCTGGAAGAAGCTCGCCGGCGCGTGGTGGCCGTCGTCGTGGTGGTGCGTGTCGTGCTGGACGGCGCTCTGGGTAGCCATGAGTCGCAACCTCTATCTCGAAAATCGGTAGGTTCGGGGCACAGGCCCCGATCAGCCCTTCGCCGGCACGGCGGTGGCGGTTTGCGCGGTGCGCGCGGCGGCGTCGCCGGTGGCCTGTTCGGCCGCCAGCCACGATTCGAACTCGGCGCGCGGCACGGCACGGACCACGATCGGCATGAAGCCGTGGTCCTTGCCACACAGTTCGGCGCACTGGCCGCGATAGGTGCCGGCGGTCAGGATGTTGGTCCAGGCTTCGTTGACGACGCCCGGAATCGCGTCCTGCTTCCAGCCCAGCGCCGGCACCCACCATGCGTGGATCACGTCGTCGGCGGTGATCACGAAGCGGATCTTGGTGTCGGTCGGAAGCACCAGCTCACGATCGACATCGAGCAGGTAGGTCGGCTTGGTCGTGGCGATGTCGGCCGAGGTCACGCCGGAGTCGAGCTGCCGAATGCGGTCGCTCTCGGCGTCGATACGCGAGAAGAACGCGACGTCGGTCGACTCGCCGCGGTAGTTCAGGATTTCGTACTTCCACATCCACTGATAGCCGGTGATCTTCACCGTCATCTCGGACTCGGTGGTGTCGTCCATCCGGAACAGCGTGCCGGTGGCCGGCCACGCCATCGCGACCAGCAGCAGGATCGGCACGATCGTCCAGACGATCTCGGCGCCGGTGTGATGGCTCCAGCGGGCCGGCACGGCGCCCTTCGACTTGCGGAACTTGAACATCGCGACGGTCATCGCGCCGAACACCAGCAGACCGATGACGACGCAGATCCACAGCACGATCATGTGCAGCGTGTAGACCTCGGCGGAACTCTCGGTGACGCCGGGCGTCATGTTGAGCTGCCACGGCTGCGGATTCGCGGCCAGAGCCGGCCCTGCCAGCGCCAGCAGAGCGAGGGCGGCGATCCATCCCAACGTGCGACCAGAGTTCATTCGGTTCACCCCAACAACGATTCAATTCGATTTTCGACTGCCGCCCTCGGGCGCGCCGCCGTCGAGCAGCCGGCGCAGGTCCTGCGCGAGCTGCCGCCTTTCCGCTTCGCCGAGAAAGCTGCCGACGCCGACCCGCGCTCGGCGACCGGTCAGCACCACCTGCCCCTCGGACTCGACCAGCCGCACCCAGTACGGATGATCGCTGAACACCTCGACGAACTCCGGGAAGCGGTGCACCGAAACACGATCCGGAGACACCGCAATCACCTCGGCCCGCCGCCCCCGACGCCAGACCAGCACGAATCCGCTCGCGAGCAGCGACAGATGGAGCAACGCGAACCACGGGGCGAACACATTGCCCTGCGACCACGCCAGCCCCGCGATCGCCGCGGTGACGGTCGCCAGACCGGCGAACACCGCGGACAACTGGCGCAGGGTCAGCGAAAGATTGGGCCGGATCAGCAGCCGAGCCTCGTTCGCCTCCCCCGCCGGGGCATAGTGCTCAATCATGCCGAGGCGGCTGAGCAGTGCCGACTGGCCCGGCACAGGGCCGGAAAACCCAAAAATGATAGTGCCCCCGTTCAGGGCGGGCAAGCTGAAACTGATCCACGTCAGTAGCCGGCACCGGCGAGCGTGGTAGACCGGGCCATCGTGCCGGGTCAACCACGGCCGCCGCAAGCGGGCGCTACCGCATGGATCCGCCGATGCCGACGCGGGGAACCGGCTGCTGCACTACACTGCCGCGATGCGAGGATCCGCATTGCTGATGGCACTGACCCTGCTCGGTGCGTCGATCGCTCCGGCGAACGGCCAGACCGTCTATCGCTGGGTCGACGAGCGTGGCGTCGTCCATTACACCGACCGCAAGCCGACCGGCGCCGAGGAGGTCCGGACCATCCGCGTGCGCACCGAGGAGCAGCCGCTGGTCGCACTGCGGGTCGATGGCGCCGAGCGCCAGCGACGCGCGGTGGCGGCAAACCGGATTTCCGGCCCGATCGAGATCGAGCTGAGCTTCGAAGGCGCAGTCAATGCGAGCAGCGATCCGCCGCTGCCGCTGCGGACGGTGATCCCGGCCGACAGCGAGCGCGCGGTTGCCGCGCTGCATCCGGCCGACCCGTACCGCAACGCGAGTTTCGCGCTGTCGCTGCGCGCGGTGCCCGGCGATCCGCAGGCGCGGCACGGCGATGTGGTCTATCGGCTGCCGCTCGACAGCAGCCAGTTCCGGATCGACCAGGGCTTCGGCGGCAGTTTCAGCCATACCGACCCGCAGTCGCGCCATGCAGTCGATCTTGCGGTCGACGAAGGCACGCCGGTGCTGGCCGCCCGCGACGGCGTCGTGATGCAGGTCGAGGCCTATTTCGAGGGCGCCGGTCTCGACCGCGAGAAATACGGCAGCCGGGCCAATCATGTCCGGGTGCTGCACGACGACGGTTCGATGGCGGTTTACGCCCATCTGCTGCCGGCCAGCATCATCGTCCGCCCCGGCGCCCGCGTGCGGGTCGGGCAGCGGCTCGGTGCGTCCGGCAACACCGGCTTCTCGACCGGGCCGCACCTGCATTTTGCCGTGCAGATCAACCGCGGCATGCGGCTGGAGTCGATTCCGTTCCGGATGGAAGGACCAGCCGGGGCGATAGCGATTCCGGCATCGCCGTAGCCGCGGCAGCGCCGGGCGGCCGGCAGGCTGTCGCTATAATGGTCGGCTTCCTCGACCGAGGCCGTCCGGCGATGTCACAGCAACTGCAAGAAACCCGTCGCCGCCGCACCTTCGCGATCGTCTCGCATCCGGACGCAGGCAAGACCACGCTGACCGAGAAGCTGCTGCTGTTCGGCGGGGCGATCCAGATGGCCGGCTCGGTCAAGAGCCGCAAGGCGGCCCGCCATGCGACCTCGGACTGGATGGCGCTGGAGAAGGAGCGCGGCATCTCGGTGACCAGCTCGGTGATGCAGTTCCCGTACGAGGGACGCATCGTCAACCTGCTCGACACGCCGGGCCACGCCGATTTCTCCGAAGACACCTACCGGGTGCTGACCGCGGTCGACTCGGCACTGATGGTCATCGACGTTGCCAAGGGTGTCGAGGAGCGCACGATCAAACTGATGGAGGTCTGCCGGCTGCGCGACACGCCGATCATGACCTTCATCAACAAGCTCGACCGCGAAGGCAAGGAGCCGATCGAACTGCTCGACGAGATCGAGTCGGTGCTCGGCATCGCCTGCGCGCCGGTGACCTGGCCGATCGGGATGGGCAAGCGCCTGAAAGGCGTCTACCACCTGCTGACCGGCGAGGTGCATCTGTACGAGCAGGGGCGCAATTTTACCCGCCAGGACTCGACGATCTTCGCCTCGCTCGACGATCCGGCGCTCGAACAGCGGATCGGCAGCGAGATGCTGGCCGAGCTGCGCGCCGAACTGGAGCTGGTCGAAGGCGCGTCGAACGCGTTCGATCCGCACGAGTACCTGGCCGGCCGGCAGACGCCGGTGTTCTTCGGCTCGGCGGTCAACAATTTCGGCGTGCAGTTGCTGCTCGATTTCTTCGTCGAGCACGCACCGTCGCCGAAGCCGCGCGCGACGACCACCCGCGAGGTGCAGCCGGAGGAGCCGACCTTCTCCGGCTTCGTGTTCAAGATCCAGGCGAACATGGATCCGCAGCACCGCGACCGCGTCGCCTTCCTGCGCGTCTGCTCGGGCTGCTACGAGTCCGGCATGAAGGCGCTGCAGGCGCGCACCGGCAAGGAGGTCAAGATCGGCAACGCGCTGACCTTCATGGCCTCGGACCGCGAGATCGTCGAACGGGCCTGGCCCGGCGACGTGATCGGCATCCACAACCACGGCACGATCTCGATCGGCGACAGCTTCTCGTCCGGCGAGCCGCTGTCGTTCACCGGCATCCCGAATTTCGCCCCGGAGCTGTTCCGCCGCGCCCGGCTGCGTGATCCGCTGAAGCTGAAGGCCTTGCAGAAGGGCCTCGCACAGTTGTCAGAAGAAGGCGCGACGCAGTTCTTCCGGCCCCTGATGTCGAACGACCTGATCCTCGGTGCGGTCGGCACGCTGCAGTTCGACGTCGTCGCCTACCGGCTGCGCGACGAATACGGCGTCGATGCCAGCTTCGAGCAGGTGCAGATCGCGACCGCCCGCTGGATCCACTGCGACGATCCGAAGAAGCTCGAGGAGTTCCGCGAGAAGAACGCGATGAACCTCTCGATCGATGCTGCCGGCGAACTGGTCTATCTGGCGCCGACCCGGGTCAACCTGCAGCTCGCCCAGGAACGCGCCCCGGCGGTCCGCTTCGCCGCGACCCGCGAGCACGCCCACGCGGTCGCGGTCGACTGACGGCGCCCCGGCGTCACCGAAGCGACGCTATCGCGGGATCGGCAGCTCGGCAATTGTTCGCGCGGCAATGGCGTTCGGCCGGATGACGGGCACGGCCACCTTGCTCGTCGACCGCCGGCCGAGCCGCCTGGCGCACTCCCGACGCGCCGGCTCGCCCGACCGCCGGCATGCTAGGCTGCCGGCGACCGGTCCTGTCCGGCGGAGAGCGCCATGAGCATCGCTGCCACGCTGCGCGAGGAAGTCGTCAATGCACTGACCCACGGGGTCGGCGCCATCGCCGCACTGGCCGGCGGCGCGGTGCTGATCACGCTGGCGGCGGTCTGGGGCGACGGCTGGCAGATCGCCGGCGCGATCGTGTTCGCTGCCACGCTGTTGCTGCTGTACCTGGCCTCGACGCTGTACCACGCCATTCCGCACCCGACCGCGAAGCGGCGCCTGAAGGTGCTCGATCATTGCGCGATCTATCTGCTGATCGCCGGCACCTACACCCCGTTCGGGCTGATCGGCATGCGCGAGCACGGCGGCCCGTCACTGCTCGCGATGGTCTGGCTGCTGGCCGCCGCCGGGGTCGTGTTCAAGCTGTTCTACACCGGCCGCTTCAAGGGGCTGTCGACCGCGCTGTACCTGGCGATGGGCTGGATCGCACTGACCGCGATCGACGAGATGCTGGCCGCGCTGCCGCTCGTGACGCTCGGCTGGATCGTCGCCGGCGGCCTCGCCTATTCGTTCGGCACGCTGTTCTACCTGGCCGAGCGCTGGCGCTATGCGCACGCGGTCTGGCACCTGTTCGTGCTGCTCGGCAGCACGCTGCATTTCGTCGCAGTGACGCAGCAGGTGCTGTTGCCGAGCTGAGCGGGTCGCGGCTGCCGCGCTCGGCGCGGCGCGCCGGAATCAGGAGTCGAAGCCGCCGCTGAAGATCGGTCGGTCGTCGCCGCGCTCACCCTCGTCCGGCGCCGTCGCGTCCGATTCGAACGAGGCGACCAGGATTCGTGTATCGACCGCCGGATCCGTCATCACCGGACCGTGCCGGACACCGAGCGCGAGGATCGCGACTGCGCCGACTCCGGCGGCCAGCGCGACCCATCCGGGCCAGCGTTGTCGGCGCAGCGCCGGAGCACGCCGGGCGGTCAGCTCCCGGGCCAGCTCCGCGGCATCGCCGGCGGTGGCAGCCACGACCCGGGCCAGCGCCGGCCCGGCCGGCAGCGACGCCAGCCGCTGCAGGCCGGCGTCGTGCTGCTCGTTGGTGCCGCCGCCGAGCAGCACCGCGGCGAGCGTCTGCTGATCCGTTTCGTGATCGATCGGCTCGCGACCGGTCGCGACCGATTGCCGGTACAACTCGCGCAGTCGTTGCTCAGTCATCGAACTCCTCCATTCCGAACGCCCGCAGCCGGGTCTTCAGTTCATCGAGCCCGCGATAGACCAGCTTGCGGGCGGCATCGGCGGTCAGGTCGCACAGCGGCGCGATCTCCGGCAGCGTGAAGCCCTGCAGGTAGAGCTGCAGCGGCCGCCGTCGCCGGACCGGAATGGCGGCCATCGCTTCGCCGAACCGGGCAATCCGTTCGGCATCGATGGCGCGCCGGTCCGGCCGCGTCGCGACCTGCTGCGGCAGCTCGTCGTCGGCCGACTCGAGCTCCGGCAGCGGCTCCGCCGCCCGCACTTCGGCGCGGCGAACCGCGTCGACCAGTGCGCTCAGCACGACCCTCTGGATATAAGACGCAGGGAAGACCGCATTCGGGTCACGCTCGAGCGCACGCCACAGCCGGATCCGCACTTCCTGCTCGACGTCGTCCGGGTCGATGCCGTGCGCGGCCAGCCGGTGCGACTCGATCTGCTGCCGTACCTTGCGGGCGTGCCGGGCCAGCAACGCCTCCAGCGCGGCGTCGATCGCACGGTTCATCGGGCCGCCTCCAGCGCAGCCGGCATCCAGCCGGACCAGCACGTCATCCAGCGATGTATCGCTGCAGTTGCTCGATTTCCTGTTGCTGGTCCTCGATCACGGCCTTGACCAGGTCGCCGATCGACAGCATTCCGAGCAGTTGGCCCTCGTCGACCACCGGCAGGTGGCGGATCCGCCGCTCGGTCATCAGCCGCATGCAGCGATGCACGCTGAGCTCGGGACTGATCGTGATGACCGGGCTGATCATGATCTCCCAGACCGGCGTTTCGGCCGACGAGCGGCCGAGCAGGATGACCTTGCGGGCGTAGTCGCGCTCGGAAACGATGCCCTTGAGCTCGCCGTCACGGATCACCAGCAGCGCGCCGACGTGCTTGTCGGCCATCTCCTGCAGTGCCTGCAGGACCGGGGCGTCGGGATCGATCGCGTAGATCTGGCTGCCCTTGGCAGCGAGCAAGTGGCCGGCGGTGCGCATGACGGTCTCCCGGGACGGCGACGCGGTCGGCGGCGGTCGCCGACCTCATGCCTGCGATGATAGTCCCGCCGAAGTCGGCTGCAAATCGGCCGCCGCGGCGGCGTCCGGCGTCGCGACGACCCGCTCGACCAGGTACAGCGGCCGCTGCTTGGCTTCGTTGTAGAGCCGGCCGAGGTATTCGCCGATCAGTCCGAGCGCGACCAGTTGGACGCCGCCGATGAACAGCATCGTCACCATCAGCGACGGGTAGCCGGCGACCGGGTCGCCCCACAGCAGCGTCTTCAGCACGATCCAGCTACCGAACCCGAACGCGATCGCGGCGGTCAGCGCGCCGAAATAGGTGGCGACCCGCAGCGGTGCCGTGCTGAACGAGGTGATGCCTTCGAGCGCGAAGTTCCACAGCCGCCAGTAGTTGAACTTGCTGCTGCCGGCGTGGCGCGGATCGCGGTGGTACGGCACCGAGCACTGCCGGTAACCGACCCAGGCGAACAGCCCCTTCATGAACCGGTGCCGCTCGCGCAGTTGTCGCAGCGCGTCGAGCGCGCGCCGCGACAGCAGACGGAAGTCGCCGGTGTCACGCGGGATCGGCGTGTGCGACAGCCGACCCATCACGCGATAGAACGCCGCCGCGGTCAACCGCTTGAGCCACGACTCGCCTTCCCGCTCGAGGCGGGTCGCGTAGACCACGTCGTGACCCTCGCGCCAGCGCGCGACCAGCAGCTCGATCAGTTCCGGCGGATCCTGCAGGTCGGCGTCGATGACGACCGCCGCATCGGCATCGACCGCATCGAGGCCGGCGGTCATCGCCAGTTCCTTGCCGAAGTTGCGCGACAGCTTGATGCCGAGCACGCGCCGGTCGTCGGCCGCCAGCGCTTCGATCCGTTGCCAGGTCGTGTCGGCACTGCCGTCGTCGACGTAGATCACCCGACTGTCGAGATCGAGCCGGCCGAGCACGTCGCCGAGCCGCTGGTGGAATTCGTCGATGCCGTCGGCCTCGTTGTAGGCCGGGACCACGACTGCAAGACAGGAACGCATGCGCACTGGAGTCCGTGCCACGATCAGCCGCGAATGCTACTCCAGCGCGGCATCAGCGTGCGCAGCAGCGATCGAGATAGGCCGGGCCACCGAGCTGAGCGACCTGACGCTCGATCCAGGCCTGGCGCCGGCGGACATGCGGACCGGGCTCGACCACCGAATGCGTGCGCGGATTCGGCAGCACCGCGGCGAGCAACGCCGCTTCCGATGGCGTCAGTGCAGCGGCCGGCTTGTCGAAATAGCGTTGCGCGGCCGCTTCGGCACCGTAGATGCCGGGACCGAACTCGGCGATGTTGGCGTAGACCTCGAGGATCCGCTGCTTCGGCCACAGCGCCTCGATCAGCAGCGTGAACCCGGCTTCCAGCCCCTTGCGCAGCCAGCTCCTTCCCGACCACAGGAACAGGTTCTTGGCGACCTGCTGGGTGATCGTGCTGGCCCCGCGCAGCCGCTCGCCGCGCTGGCCGGCGTCGAACGCCGATTCGATCGCGTCGAGATCGAATCCATGGTGCGACGGAAACCGCTGGTCCTCGGCCGCGACCAGCGCGATCGCCAGTTCCGGCGACAGCGCCGACCGGTCGCGCCAGCGATGGTCGACGGCGGCCAGCGTGCCGGCGTCGATCGCCTGGGCCAGCATGAACGCCGAGCCGGGCGGATCGATCACCCGCAGCAGCGCGACGAGCAACACGCTGGCCAGCAGCGGCGCGACCAGCAACAGCGCGAACCACCGCCGCAGCCGTCGGCGTGGCCGGTTCCGACGTCGTTTCGAGCCGGATAACCGGCGCTCTGGGATAATCCGCGGCATCGTCCGAACACCCTACACCATGACCGACCCGACGCTCGCCAACGACGACCAACTGCACCGATTCCTGCTCGAGCGCTCCGGCGTGCGGGGCGTGATGCTGCACCTGCGGCAGAGCTGGCAGACGATTGCCGCCCGCGAGTCCTATCCGCAGCCGCTGCTGGAGCTGCTCGGCCAGACCACCGCCGCGGCCGCCCTGCTGACCGGGCACATCAAGGTCGACGGTCGGCTGGCGATCCAGTTGCGCGGCAGCGGCAACCTGCGCACGTTGTTTGCCGATTGCGACAGCACTGGCCGGTTGCGCGGCATCGCGCTGTGGCAGGACCCGCTGCCCGACACGTTCGGGCTGCGCGATCTCGGCCGTTCGGCAGTGCTCGCGATCACGATCGAGAACCGCGCCCCGGGCCGCCAGGAACCGACCCGATACCAGGGCCTGGTGGGCATGGATGCCGACACGCTGGGCCAGGCATTCGAACACTACTTCGATGCGTCGGAACAGTTGCCGACCCGGCTGCTGCTGGCCGCCGACGGCCGCCGTGCGGCCGGGCTGATGCTGCAGCAACTGCCTGGAGAGGAGCGCGATCCCGACGGCTGGACACGCGCGCAGGCGCTGTTCGACACGCTCGGCCCCGGCGAACTGCTGGCGACCGACAGCGGCACGCTGCTGCGACGACTGTTCCACGAAGAAGGCGTCCGGCTGCTGCAGTCGCGAAGCCTCGAGTTCGGTTGCTCGTGTTCGCGCCAGCGGGTCGGCGACGTGCTGCTGACACTCGGCCGCGACGAAGCCGAGGCCGCGCTCGACAGCGGCGGTGGCGTCGCCCAGGTCACCTGCGAGTTCTGCAACGAACGCTATCGTTTCGACCGGGTCGACATCGAGCAACTGTTCTCCGGCGGCGGTAGCGAGGTGCCGACGCAGTTGCAGTAGCACGGCGCGCGATCGGCAGCCGAATCCGCGCCTCGTCGTGCACTGTGCAGGCGTTCGGCGACGGCTATCGCAGACGGGCCAGTCGCGCTCCGCGCTCAGAGCAATTCGGCAAGCGGCTTCGGCAGCGAGAACAGGAAGCCCTGCCCGAGCGTACAGCCGAGCGAGCGCAGGATCTCGAGCTGTTCCTGCGTCTCGATGCCTTCGGCGATCACCTCCATGCCCAGCGACAGTCCGAGCGTGCAGATCGCGCGCAGCACCGCCTGGGCGTTCCTGCGCGACTCGGCGTCGAGCGCCAGTACGAACGAGCGATCGACCTTCAGCGCGTCGAGCGGGAACTGGTGCAGGTAGCTCAATGACGAGTAACCGGTGCCGAAGTCGTCGAGCGCGATGCCGATGCCGGCGTCGCGCAGCGCCACCATCTGCACCCGCGCCTGTTCCGGATCGTCCAGCAGGGTTCGTTCGGTGACCTCGACGCGCAGATGGCGCGGCGAGAAGCCGTGCCGCTGGATCATCGCCAGCAGGTCCGGCACGAAGCTGGCGCTGCGGAAATGCCGCGCGCCGACATTGATGCTGAGGTAGCCGCCCTCGGCGACCAATCGGGCGCCCTGCGCCAGCACCTGCTCATAGACCTGCCA
Organism: Lysobacteraceae bacterium; assembly: GCA_041687455.1. GTDB lineage: Bacteria > Pseudomonadota > Gammaproteobacteria > Xanthomonadales > Xanthomonadaceae > JAWLBY01. Next base: position 64,649 of record JAWLBY010000009.1, read on the forward strand.
GTCCATTGCTTCGGCGAGGCCACTCTCCTCGGCAATACCGAGGAAGTCGGCCGGGGTCAGCAGGCCCAGTTGCGGATGGCGCCAGCGCATCAGCGCCTCGTAGCCGGACACGCGCCGACCGTCGAGCGTCACGATCGGCTGGAACACCGGCTCGAATTCGGCCTGGGTCAGCCCGCGCCGCAGGTTCCCTTCGAGTTCCAACTGGTGCAGCGCCTGCTGCCGCAGCGTGTCGTCGAACAACTCATGACGGCGGCGACCCTGCGCCTTGGCCCGGTACAGCGCGACATCGGCATCGCGCAGCAGGTCCTCGGCACGCGCGTAATGCGGACGCGCGACCGCGATGCCGATGCTGGCGGCAGTGAACAGCTCCTTGCCACCGACCCGGATCGGCACGTCCAGCGCACCGATGATCCGCTCGGCCAGCCTGATCGCCGCCGCATCATCGACCAGCGGCTCGACCAGCACGGCGAACTCGTCACCGCCGAGCCGCGCGACCATGCCGCGCTGGCCGACCACCGCTGCGATCCGTGCGCCGGCTTCCTTCAGCAGTTCGTCGCCGACCAGATGGCCGACCGAATCGTTGATGACCTTGAAACGATCGAGATCCAGGAACAGCACGGCGATCCGGTGCTCGACCTGGCGCTGGTGGCGCCGCAACGCATCGGCCAGGTGCTGCAGCAGGTGGGCGCGGTTCGGCAGCCCGGTCAGCGCGTCGTGGCTGGCGGCGTGCTTGAGCTGGCGTTCGATCCGCTCGCGCTCGGCAATCTGCTGGTGCAGGTCGCGATTGGCCGCGTACAGCGCTTCGGTGCGCTCGGCGACCCGCCGTTCGAGCTCGGTGTTGGCTTCACGCAGGCGTTCGGCGGCGCGCTTGCGATCGAGCGCGTTGGCGATGTGGTACGAGACGAAGGTCAGGATTTCCTGATCGCGGTGGGTGTAGGTGTGCCGCTCGTCGTAGCTCTGCACCGCGATCACGCCGACCGTACCGGCATCGCAGATCAATGGCACACCGAGCCAGACCGATGCGCGGGCGCCCTGGGTCGCGATCTCGCCAGCGTCGTGCATCGCCCGGTTGATCGCCCGGTCGGCAAGCAGCGGCCGGCCGGTGCGCAGCACGTACTCGGTCAGCCCGCGCGCCAACCGGCGACTCGGCCGGACACCGTCGAACTGATCCACCGAGTAGGGAAAGTGCAGTTGCTCGCCGACCGGGTCGAGCATCGCGATGTAGAAATTCTCCGCATACAGCAGCCGGCCGATGATCCGGTGCAGTGCGGCATAGAAATCTTCCGGCGAGCCGCCGGTGGTACCGAGTTCGGCGATCCGGAACAGCGCGGTCTGCAGTTGCTCGCCGCGCTGGCGTTCCTCGACTTCCCCGCGCAGCGCGGCGTTGGCCAGTCGCAGTTCCTCGGTCCGCTCGGCGACCCGCTGCTCCAGTTCGAGCTGCGCCCGGCGTCGCTGCAGCGCGGTGGCGATGTGCTGGGCGACGAAGGTCAGCAGGGCGCGGTCCTTGTCGCTGTAGCGGAAGCGCTCGTCGTAGCTCTGCACGACGACTGCGCCGAGCACTTCGCCGGCGCTGGCCAGCGGCACGCCGAGCCAGTCGATGCTCTGCGGACCGAAGCCAGACGGCACGCCGCCGATCTGCACCACCAGCGACTCGGACGGGCCCATCAGCGTTTCGCCGGTCGCGATCACGTGCGCGGTCAGGCTACCGCGCAGCGCCGCCAGCGGATATCCGGTGCCGGGCGATGGCGGTGATTCGTCGAGCGTGTCGCGCAGGTACGGAAACTCGACGGTGTCGTGGCTGCGGTCGAGCAGCGCGATGAAGAAATTGCGTGCATACATCAGGCCGGCGACGATCGTGTGCAGATGCGCGAGCACATCGGCCATGTCGCGCTGCGACGTGGCGAGCTCGGCGATCGCGAACAACGCCCGCTGCAGCCGCTCGGCCTCGGCAAGCTGGGTGACCGCCTCGTGCAGCCGTTCGAGTTCGAGCGCTGCCGGCAGCCGCTGGCCGAGCAGCACGGCGAGCTGGGCGAGCTGCGCGGCCAGCTCGGCGTCGACGTCGAGCTCGCCTCCACGCAGCAGCAACACCGCCGGCGCGCAGCTATCGGCGCCGATGGGCTGGCAGATCCACTGGCCATCGGCCCGCAATTCGGCGGCGATCGCGCAGGCCAGTGCCGCCTGCCGGTCGGCCTCGAGCGGCGCCGGTCCGGCCGCGGCGAACAGCCGCAGGCCCTGGCGATCGCCGATCCAGAGCTGCACCGACTCGGCGCCGGGTCGCAGGCCGGCCCAGCGGGCGATCGAATCGACCAGTTCCTGGGCACTGCTTCCGGCCAGCAGCAGGTCGGCCCGCGAAACCGCGGGCGACAGCACGAGACCCGTGGTCTCGCCCGGGACCGTCTCGAGCACGCCCAGTTCCGCCATTCGACTCCCACCCTGTTGCGCGGAGTCTATCCGCTTTGTGCGCCAGACGTCGCTTCGATGGGCGACGGGCGGTCGAGCGTCACGGTTGGAGCGCAGCGGCCGCTTCGTTAAGAGCTCGTGAATACGGTATCCTGATGGCGATCCGAAGGGCGCCGCGCTGTGGCATCGTCGGCACAGGAACCATGCGACCCGGACAGGGTCTCAGCGGCATCGGCGACCGGATCGTCCGGAGGAGTGGCCAACGTGAGTCAGGGAGTGTTCCGCGGGATAGTCGCCAGCGCATTGCTGCTGCTCGGCTCGCCCGTGGTCGCGCAAAGCCTGGCCCCGGCTCCGGCCAGCGAATTGCCGCGGGTGTTGCCGGTCTGGAGCACGTCCAGCGGTCGCGTCGAAGCAGTGCTGCTGGTCGACCAGCCCACGCCGGCGGTCAATCTGTTCTCGAACAGTGTCTTGAGTGAGTTGTTCTCGCCGCAGCCGTCGCTCGGCGTCCGCGCCGAAGCCGCGCTCGGCCGCTCGACCACGCTGTCGGCCGACCTCGGCCTGGGCGCCTCGTCGCTCGGGCTGCTGTGCGAAGGAAACATCGGCATTGCCGCGGCACTCGGCCGCCTGGCCGAGCACTGCCTGCTGGCCCGGCTCGACCACGACCAGGCCACACCGGAGGGCTGGCAGCAGAGCTTCGGCCTGTCCGGCCGATGGCAGAGCGGCGACGGCGAGTTCGACCTGAGCTTCGGCCTGTCCTGGCTCGATGCAGACGTCGTGCCCGAACCGATGCCCGGTTCGCTGGCCGCGCTGATACCGTTCGGCCAGCTTGGTGGTCCGGCGCCGCTGGCCGCGCCGGCCTGGCAGTTGCACCAGCGCGAGTTCTCGCTGCAGGGCAGCCGCTGGCTCGGCCGTCAGTCGTGGCTGCGGGTCGAGGGCCGGCATGGCCAGAGCCGCCTCGGCGGGGTCGAATCGCTGTTCGGTGGGCCGAGCGAATGGAACAGCAGCTCGCTGAGCCTGTCGGGTGGGTATCGCACGTTCAGCGGCACGATCACCGGCAAGCTGATCGAACTGGAACAACCGCAGAGCCAGTGGGCCGATGTCGACATCAGCCTGTCCTGGCAAACGCCGTGGCACGGCAAGCTCAGCGTCGGCGCGAAGAACCTGCTCGGCGGTCCGGACCGCGACGAGTGGCCGGCAGCCGTGCTGCCCGGCCTCAGCGAGAGCGAAGCGCGCACGCCGTACGTGCGCTACCACCAGGACCTCTGAGTCCGTAGCAACCAGGCGGGCATCCAGGCCGCGAAGCGTTGGCGGATTCCCTATCCGCCGCCCTGCAACTGCTGGATCATCGGCTGCAACTGCTTCTCGTAAGCGCTCCAGACCTTGTTGCGATCCTTGCGAATGCCTTCGCGCATCATGACGCTACTTGCGGTGGATACAGCATCGCTACGCTCTTCGATCTTCACCATCGCTGGCTCGAAAGGCAGTCCGCAAAACTCGGCAATCGCACGCGCCGTCTGCTCGGGCGCATCCACGAGGTCGCTGTAGTTCACGTCCAGGATGCGGCCGGGCATCACCTCGTGCCAATGCGTCATCAGTCGCTCGAAGTGCTGGCTGTAGTCGGCAAAATCCAGTTGATCGTAGGAATACGGGCAGGCCTGCCCGAACAGCGTTCGCAGATTCGACAGTCCGACATCGATCGGGTCGCGGCGCAGCCGCACGATCCTGGCCTGCGGCAGGGCTCGTGCTATGAAGCCCAGATTCAGGAAATTCGACGGCAGCTTGTCCGTAACGATACGCTTCTCGCCTGCGCGCCACGCCATACCGCGCAGATACTCCTCGCCAATCCGCCGGTAGTCGAACCCGGCACGGGCATGAACTGCCTGCGTCTCGATTTCGCTGCGCATGTGAATGCCGCTGGCACGCCGTAGCGCCGAGGTGATGTCGTAGGTTTCACCGCCGGCGGCGACCTGAGAATGCCCGCTGATGATGCGCTCGGTCAGCGTGGTGCCTGAGCGGTGCAGCCCAACGACGAAGATCGGGCGCAAGGGATGGTCCATGCAACCGTCCGGACTGCTGATTTCCTTGCTGCTGAACTGCTGCAACGCGGCAAACAGATCGACGGTGTTCTCCCGCCGATAGTTGACCAAAGAACGTTTGGCTGCACATCCCGATTCGAGCGCCTGCCACGCTCGGTTGAAATCCTTGAGCCCGTGCAGTTCGTTGTGCAGCGCGTAGCCGAGATGACTGATGCCGGTGGGGTCGGTCGCCTTCGCCAGCAAACGCTCCAGGGGGTCGACCCGCGCTTCGCCACCAGGGAGCCGGAGCTGCGACCGCAGCCAATGCGCCGCGGGATCCTCGGGAACCTTAGCCAGGCAGCGCTCGACGTTCAGCCGGGCATCATCGAGCCGACCGAAGAACACATCCATCTTGGCCTGCTGGAAGATGGCGGCCGGATGATTCGGGTCGAACGCGACCGCAGCGCTGGCAAACTGGTCGGCCAGGTTGTGGGACCCGATTTGCGACAGGGTGCGCGACACCTCTGACAGTGACAGCGCGGAATCCCACATCGACGGCACCAACTGCCTGGCGATCTCGATGATCGTTCCGGACTCGCCAATGACGTCCAGATGGTTGATCAGACGAAGCGCGATGCGCGGGCTTTCCACATGCCCTGACAGCGCCTTGAGGATTTGCTCGCGCCCCTCGTTGTGGCGTTTTGCTTTCAGGTGGATGCCGGCCAGCCGCAGGCGAGTCTCGATGTGCTCGGGGTTGATCCGTAGCGCTGCTTCGAGGCTGTCGATCGCGGCGTCGGGCTGCCCGTTCGATAGATAGATCTCGGCTCGCTTGAGATGCTTGCGGAAGTTCGCCTCGGCCGCCGTCGCTACCACTTGGTTCATGGAATCGTATCGTTGAAATGCACCCGATACATGATAAATGGTTCTTCCCCGATCTGAGGAAAACGGTTCGGGTCGATCAGGCCAACGCACTGAAGTGCTGATCCGACGGCGCGCCGCATGATCAAGCGCAGCCGAGGGCTGCTGCTGTCAAGCGCACCAACCTGACTGAAGACCAAGCTCTCAAACTCGATGTCCTATTGGCGGCCAATGCGCCGCTCACCACTGTCATCGCCGCCAGCGCTCTCTATCACATCAACACCGGCGTGCTGGAATGCATCAACAATCGCATCAAGGTCATCAAGCGAATGGCCTACGGCTACCGCGACTCAGCCTACTTCTTCCTCAAGATCGAGGCGGCGTTTCCCGGTAAGGCGCGATGAACCAAAAAAAAGGGGCCCCGAAGGGCCCCTTCTCTACAACTGACAGAAGCTCTGCTATCAGAACGTCTGCGTGTAACGGAAGTACACGTGACGACCGTTGAGGTCGTGCAAGTTGTTGTTGACGTAGCTGGTGTCGAAGAACTCGTCCAGCGGCGGATTCTTGCTGAACGCGTTTTCCGCACCGATGGTCAGCTTGCCGTTCCACGGGGCATTCCAGGAAGCCTGGATGTCGTGGGTCACGTAGGTGCCCGCCGAGCAGGCGGTCGTCGGGTTGTAACCGTAGCCGACCAACTCGTCGCAGGTGTACCCGTAGTCACCCTCGAGCACCGAGGAGACGCCGTCGATGACGTTGATGTTCCACTGGACGCTGAAATCACCCATGGCCCAGCGGTTGGCCAGCGTGGCGCGCCATTGCGGGGTATGGCTCGTGTCGATCGCGTCGAACGAGGTGCCAGTGCCCGGCGAGGTGACCACGAACTCCTCGGTGTAGCTGACCTGCAGCGCGTTGCTCAGCGCGCCCCAGGTGCCGAAGTCGAACCGGGTCTGGACGTTCAGGTCGTAGCCGGAGCTTTCGATGTCGCCTTCGTTGCCGTAGCCGGCACGGACTTCGAGGATCAGGCCGCTCGGATCGCGCAACACGCCCAGGTGCGAGGGCAGGAACTGATTGTTACGCGTACGGTTGACCACCGTCTGGGCGCTGTAGAAGCGGACCTGGTCAGTGATCTTGATGTCGTAGTAGTCGAGCGACATGTTCAGCCAACTGGTGGCATCCCACACGACACCCAGGCTGAACTGCTCCGACTCTTCCGGCTCGAGATCCGGGGTTGCGACGCGCAGACCGTTGATCTGGACGCGGCAGGACGCGCCAAGGCTCAGCGCCGCACAGTTCTGTGCATCACCGACGGTATCGGCGGAGAACGAGTCGAGCTGATTGATGATCGACAGCGGCGGAGCGCGGAAGCCCTCACCCCACGAGCCACGGAAGCTCAGGGCGTCCAACGGCTGGTAGCGCAGCGAGACCTTCGGCGACACCGAATCACCAAAGTCGGAGTAGTCGTCGTAGCGGGCCGCGATGTTGGCCTCGAGGTTGCTCAGGATCGGCAGGTTCCACTCGGCGAACACCGAGGTCAGGTCACGGTCACCGAACGAGGAATTGCCCGAGGAACCGCCGACATTGCCGGCCGCCGACTGCTGGTCGTAGATATCGGCGTAGTCTTCCTCGCGGTATTCGGCGCCGATCGCCATCATCGAGGCGCCACCGGCCATTTCGAACAGGTCGAAATCCATCAGGGCGAACAGTTCGTCCTGGGTGAAGAACCCACTGCGATTGGTGGTGGTGCGGATCGCAGCCAGCACGCTTTCCGGGTTGCCGGCCGGGTCGAAGACGTTGTACTCGCCCGACTCGAAGAGCTGCTCGGCGACCGGGATGTTGACGTAGTTGTAGCCCACCGAATCGAAGCGCGCTTCGTTGCGACGGATACCCGCCTCCAAGCCGATGCGGTCGGTCAGGCGACCCTGGAAGCCAGCGGTCAGGTCGTAAACGGTGTTCTCGTCGAAGTTGTCACGCGGCCCCATGGTGGCGAACCGGTGGCCGATGAACATGTCCTCGCCGGTGGTGTTGTTCGGGCTCGCCGCGGAAACGAAGATGTTTTCCGGAGTCGGCGCGAAACGACCGAAGCTGTCGGTGCGGGTGACGCTACCGTTGACGTAGACCATCCAGTTGTCGTCGATCTGGTGGTCGCCGCGGAAGAACGCGCCACGGGTATCCAGCGACGCCGTCGCGGCACCGATGCGCAGGAAGTCGTACATGCACAGGCCGTTGGCCGGATTGATGTAGAACAGTTCGTTGGTGCAGCCGCCCGGCACGTTGCCGACGATGCTGCCCGGAATGTTCTGGCCGGTCACCGGGTTGACGATCGGACGCTTGTACAGGTTCGAGAAGCTCGTCACGCCGCGCTGGTCGTCAAGCCACGGCAGGTCGTCCCAGAACGTGATGCCACGGTTGGTGTACGAGGCACCGGCCAGCAGGCGCGTGGTGTCGCTGGCGGTGCCGATCAGGAACGAACCTTCCTCGGTGTCGCCGCCGCGCTCGTGGTTACCGACGCCGTAGGTGACTTCAGCGCCGTTGTAGTCCTTCCGGGTGATGATGTTGACCACACCGGCCATCGCGTCTGCGCCGTAGATCGCCGACGCACCGTCGGTGAGCAGTTCGATGCGCTCGACTGCCGCCAGCGGCAGGGTATTCAGATCCTGGCCGCCCGCAAGGAACTGCGGCGACTTCGGCGCACGACGGCCGTCGATCAGGATCAGGGTGCGGCCGCCGCCGAAGCCACGCAGGCTCAGCTCGGAGAACGACTGGGCGCTGGAGCCGGAAGACGGCTTGAGCGAACCAAAGGAGTTGAATGTCGTGTTTTGCAGGACATCAGCCACCGTCGTCTTGCCGCTGGCCTCGATTTCCTGGCGGTCGATCACGGAAACCGGAAGGGCGCCTTCCACTTCGGCGCGCTTGATGCGCGAGCCGGTGACTTCGATGCGGTCCAGGCGGGCCGCTTCTTCTTCATCCTGGGCGAAGGCCGGGGCAGCGGTCAGACCCAGAAGACCCATGGCACCCGCGGCGAGGCCGTAACGAACGGCATCGCTCAGCAGATTACGGTTGAAATTCATTCGTTCTCTCCAACGTCAGTAGTGACTAATACACAGTTCGGGACTGGTTCTTCCGTCCGTGGAAGTGCCGAACGCGCGCGGATTGGCCCGGGCTGTGCACGGCAGCGCCGGAGTCTAGCAACAAATCTTTAACCCGGACAAGCCAGACGGGCTCGGTTCAGCGCAACTGTAGTTCGGGCGCCGCAACAAAAAGCCCCGGACAGTGCCGGGGCTTCAAAAAAGTGACTACGGATCAATGACGTACGATTACTCGATCTTGATCCGTACGGCTCCGGAGAAGGACTCCAGATCGATCTTGCCGTCGCCGCTGCCGAGCGCTGCCTTCAGGCTCGAGCCGGGTCCGAACTCTTCCTTTTCGACCGTTCCGACGTCCGAGCGGATCGAGCCGCTGAAGCTCGACGCGCTGAGCCGGGCCGAGGTCGACTTCGGCAACGTCACGGTCAGGCTGCCGCTCAGGCTCTCGGCACTGAGGCGCCCGCCAGGGGCCAGTGCCGCCTGGATGTCGATGTCACCCGACACGCCACTGGCCTGGATCGAGCTCGGCGTGCCCTGCGGTGCCAGCCGGATTCGGCCGGACACCGACTCGGCCTCGAGCCGGCCGCTGACCGGCCCGGCCAGCTCGACCCGGCCACTGACCGATTCCAGCGTGACGTCGCGGCTGCCGTTGGTCTCGACCCGGATGTCGCCGCTGACCGCGGTCGCCTCGAGCACCTCCGGGGCACCGCGAAACGTGACCTTGCCGCTGACCGACTCCAGGTCGATCCGCTTGCCGGTCAGGCCCTCGACCTCGATCGACGCACTGACGGTCTCGGCCTTCAACTCGACGCCGGGTGGCAGTTCCAGTTCGATGTCGCTGTCATCGACCCGCCCGCCGCCCCACCAGCCCCAGCCGCTGGTGTTCGGATAGTCGACCTTGATCCGCAGCCGCTTCTGGCTGCCGTCGATGATCAGGCCCTTGACGCCGTCGCCGAGCGTGCCGGTCACACGCACGCGGTCGCCCTGCCCGGCCCGGATCCGGACGCTGCCAGCGACGTTCTCGACCTCGATCATCGCGTCGGGCGCGACCGGGCGGGTTTCGTCGACCACGGTGGCGGCATCGACGGCCGGAATCAGCAACAGGCTCAGCAGCGGTGCGACGATCGAAGATTTCATGACGGATTCCTCGCGCTATTCAGAAGGTCAGCCGAAGGCAACGCGCTGACTGAGTCGGAGCTGTTGTTCATAGGTCCGGCGGAGCTGCGACAACAGGTAGGTGGATTCGGGGTTCTGCCGCAGCGCCTCGCGGATCTGCGCCTCGCTGTCGCGCAGCTCGCGCAGCGCCGGGCGCAGTTCGTCGGGCAGCGGGCCGCCGGCGAGCTGGGCCAGCGCGACGCGGTATTCGATGCTGAGCGCATCGGCCTGCCGTTCGATCGCGATATGGGCTGGCGAGCGCGGCAGCGCCGACGCCACCGGCGGCAGCTCTTGTTCGGCCTGCTGCGGCCACAGCAGCAAGGCGGCCAGCGCCAGCGACGCGGCCATCGCCCAGCCGTGCCAGTGCGGCCAGCGCCCGGGGTGCCGACCGCGCGCGGCCGGCGCCACGGCGATGGCCCGTTCGATCGCCGGCCATAGATCGTGACCGGGTTCACGCTCCTGGCGCAAATCGGCCAATCGACGCCGCAACTCGAATTCGTTCATTGTCCGCCTCCCAGACGCTCGCGCAGCAGACCGCGAGCCCGATGCAACTGCGCCTTCGAACTGCCGACCGCCATGCCGAGCTCGCCGGCGATCTCCTCGTGGGTCCAGCCTTCGACGTCGTACAGCACCAGTACGGCGCGCGCCCGCGGCGGCAGGCCGGCGACCGCCCGCTCGAGGTCGATCGCAAGCCCGCCGGAGCAGCGCGCGCCGACCTGCTGTTCGAGCAGCGCATCGTCGGTTTCGCGCGCTTCGCCGTTGGCCCGGGCGCGCAGGTCCATCAATGCGGTATTGACCGCCAGCCGATGCAGCCAGGTGGTGAAGGCGCTGTCGCCGCGGAACCCCGGCAGCGCCTGCCAGGCGCGCAGGAAGGCTTCCTGGGTCAGTTCCTCGGCGCGCGCCTCGACGCCACCGACCAGCCGCCAGATCACGCCGAACACGCGCCGCACATGCCGGCGATACAACTGCTCGAAGGCCCGGCTGTCGCCGCTGGCGGCCTGCCGAACCAGCAACGCATCGGCAGCCACCTCGGTCTCGGGCATCACGGGATCGGTCAGCAGGGCGTTGATCGCGAGCATAACCCTTCGATGCAGCCTGCCGCGGTTGCGTTTAAAGGCTGTGGGAGCGACGGCATCCAGCGGCCGAAACGGCAGCGGCCGCCCGAAGGCGGCCGCGTGCCGTCGGAACGACGGGGCCGGTCAACCGACCGCAGCCACCCTGGCCGCCGCGGCCGCACCGCCCAGCATCTGCTCGAGCGCGGCCTGGATCTGCTGCTGCTCGGCCTTCAGCGCCGCCGGCATCCGCTCACCGTAGCTGTCGAGGTATTCGCCGATCGCGCCGAGTTCCCTGCTCCAGTCGGCGGCATCGACTTCGAGCAGCGCGTCGAGCGTGGCCCGGTCGATCTTCAGGCCGTCGGTGTTCAGGTCGTCGGCCTGCGGCAGCCGGCCGATCGGCGTCTCGACCGCGCCGACCTGATCCTCGACGCGACGGATCATCCACTCGAGCACGCGCAGGTTATCGCCGAATCCCGGCCACATGAACCTGCCGTCGGCGTTCTTGCGGAACCAGTTGACGTGGAAGATCTTCGGCAGCTTCGCGCCGGCCTTGTCGAACGACAGCCAGTGGGCGAAGTAATCGGCGAAGTTGTAGCCGCAGAACGGCTTCATCGCCATCGAGTCGCGACGAACGACGCCGACCGCGCCGGTCGCGGCAGCGGTCGTTTCCGACGCCATCGCGGCGCCGGCCAACACACCGTGGGTCCAGTCGCGCGCCTCGAACACAAGCGGCACCAGCGATTCGCGGCGGCCGCCGAACACGATCGCCGAGATCGGCACGCCCTGCGGATCTTCGGCCTTCGGCGACCAGCTCGCGCACTGGCGGGCCGAGACAGTGAAACGCGAGTTCGGATGCGCACCGACCTTCTTGTGGCTGTCGTACGGACGCCCCATCCAGTCGGTGACCGGTTCGCCCGGCAGGCCTTCCCACCACGGCTGGCCGTCTTCGGTGACCGCGACATTGGTGAAGATGGCGTCGTGGGTCAGCATCGACAGCGCGTTCGGATTGGTGTTGCGGCTGGTGCCCGGTGCGACGCCGAAGAAGCCGGCCTCGGGGTTGATCGCCCACAGCCGGCCGTCCTCGCCGGGTTGCATCCAGCAGATGTCGTCGCCGATCGTCCAGACCTTCCAGCCGGCCTCGCGGTAGCCTTCCGGCGGGATCAGCATGGCGAGGTTGGTCTTGCCACAGGCGCTCGGGAACGCGGCGGCGATGTAATGCGTTTCGCCCTGCGGGTTCTCGATGCCGAGGATCAGCATGTGTTCGGCCAGCCAGCCTTCGCTGCGCGCCTGGTAGCTGGCGATGCGCAGCGCGTGGCACTTCTTGCCGAGCAGCGCGTTGCCGCCGTAGCCGGAGCCGTACGACTTGATCGTCAGATCCTGCGGGAAATGCATGATGAAGCGACGCTCCGGATCGAGCTCGCCGATCGAGTGCAGGCCCTTGACGAACGCGTCTTCCCGCTCGCCGCGGGCGGCGCGCTCGGCGCCTTCACGCTCGATCCGGGCCAGCGCCTCGGCGCCCATCCGGGTCATGATCCGCATGTTGGCGACCACGTACGGGCTGTCGGTGATCTCGACGCCGCAGCGCGCGATCGGCGAATCGATCGGCCCCATGCAGTACGGGATCACGTACATCGTGCGGCCGCGCATGCAGCCGTCGAACAGCGCATCGATCCGGGCGTGGCCGTCGGCCGGCGCCATCCAGTGGTTGTTCGGGCCGGCATCGTCGCGCTGGTCGGTGCAGACGAAGGTCAGATGTTCGACGCGGGCGACGTCGCTCGGGTTCGAGCGATGCAGGTAGCAGTTGGGATGGGTGTCCTGATTCAGCTCGATCAGGTCGCCGGAGTCGAGCATCGTCCTGACCAGGCCGCGGTATTCGGCGTCGCTGCCGTCGCACCAGTGGATCGCGTCGGGCTGTGTGAGGCGGGCGACCTCGTCGACCCATTGGTTGAGGGCGGCGAGTTGACTGGACATGGACAGGGTCTCCTGCGGCCTGGCTGATGGCCGTGCAGCTTGGTCAAGGGCGGATGAATGCCTGAAGAATCGGGCCGGGCGGACTGAGCGCGCGCCCCGAACGGGCGCGACAGTCTACCACCTGGGCGGACCACCGCTCCGCGCCGACGGTTTCCGCCACGGAACTTCAGCGGCGGTCGGCGCCGTTGACGCGCGGCCGCTACGGAATCAGCGTCTCGGTAACGTGCGCGACGTAGGCGTCGAACTCGTCGTGGTGCATGCGCTGCTGCTTCAACTGCAGCGACAACTGCAGGAAGCCGACGTAGGCGGCATAGGTCAGCCGGGCCCGGTGCTGGGCGTCGTTGCGGGCCATGCCGGCCTGCCGGAAGGCCAGTGTCAGATAGTCGAGCCGCCGCTTGGAGACCCGTTCCATGACCGGCTGCACGACCGGGTGGTCGAGCGCCTTCAGCAGTTCGGAATAGATGATGTGGCCGCGCGCCTCCGAGGCGACCCTGCGGAACAGCTCGTGCAGCCGCTCGCGCGGATCGACGATGCCCTCCAGCGGCGCGAACACCTGCTCCAGCTCGACCTGCTCCCAGCGTTCGAGCGCCGCCCGCAACAGCGCGTCGCGGGACGGGAAGTGCCAGTAGAAGCTGCCCTTGGTGACGCCCAGCCGGCGCGCCAGCGGCTCCACTGCGACGCCGGCGACGCCGGCCTCGGAGATCAGGTCGAGCGCGGCAACGGCCCAGTCCTCGGCCGACAGCCGGGCGGGACGCTCCACTTTCTTGGCGGGTTCAGGCATCGGGCGAGTGTATCCATGCTGAATCGGTACGCAAGGCGCGCCGCCGATGGACCGTCTGCCGGCCACGCGGCACGCCCGGCCAAACTACCATACGGCTGCGTATTGACAAGCCGCGAATCGGATTCCCATACTCCGGCGTATGGCCGCCACTGCCGACCAGCTCGCAGCGTCTTCGCGCCTCGTCCGGCAGCGCCGCCCGGACGGGGTCGAACTCGCCTGCGAGGCCTGCGGGGCCGAGTTCGCCCGGCCGGTGCTGTTCGCGCACGGCTTCGGGCAGACCCGCCAGGCCTGGGGCGGCACCGCGCAGGCGCTGGCCGCGCACGGCTACCAGTCGATCGCCGTGGACGGCCGCGGGCATGGCGACAGCGACTGGAATGCAGCCGATCGACCCTACGCGATGCAGCAGTTCGTCGATGACCTGACCGCACTGGCGACCACCACCATCCGGCCGCCGGTGCTGGTCGGCGCCTCGATGGGCGGCCTGCTCGGACTGATGGTGCAGGCCCAGGCTGCGCCGTTCGACGCCCTGGTGCTGGTCGACATCACGCCGCGCTGGGAAAGCGAAGGCGTCGAGCGCATCCTGAGTTTCATGGGCGCGCATCCGGACGGATTTGCCGATTTCGACGAGGCCGCTGCGGCGATCGCGACCTATCTGCCGCACCGGCGACGGCGCAAGTCGCCCGAGCAGTTGCGCTCGCTGCTGGTGCCGCATGCCGATGGCCGGCTGCGTTGGCATTGGGATCCACGCATGCTCGACGAGGTCGCCCGCGACAGCCATCGGCATCAGGACGAACTGGTGCAGGCGGCAAGACGGATCCATGTGCCGACCCTGCTGATCAGCGGCGGCCGCAGCGATCTGGTGTCCGAACGCACGGTCAGCGAATTCCTCGAACTGGTCCCGCATGCCCGGCATGTACGGATCGAGCAGGCGACCCACATGGTGGCCGGCGATCGCAACGACGTCTTCACCGACGCGATCCTGGCCTTCTTGAACGACGTGGCTCCGACCACGGTATTGCCCGGAGTACAGCAATGAGCATCCTGACACCGTTCCTCGCCCTGCTGGTGGCCGGCCTCCTGGCCGCCTACCTGCGGGTATCGCTGAAGATCTGGGCGATCGTCACCGCCGCCGCACTCGCGATCGGTCTCGCGCTCGGCGGCGGCATCGTCGCGACGATCGTCGCCGCGGCGATCTATGCCGTGATCGCCGGCCCGCTGCTGCACACGCCGACTCGGCGCAGCCGGCTGACCGCGCCGCTGCTGAAGATCTACAGCAGGATGCTGCCGCAACTGTCCGACACCGAGCGCACCGCGCTCGAGGCCGGCACGGTCGGCTGGGAAGGCGAGCTGTTTTCGGGCATGCCGCAATGGAAGCAGTTGCTGTCGCAGCCGAAGCCGGAATTGAGTGCGGAAGAACGCGCATTCCTCGACGGCCCGGTCGAGGAGGTCTGCAAGATGACCAACGACTGGGACATCACGCACAACCGCAACGACCTGCCGCCGGAGATCTGGGACTACCTGTCCAAGCACCGCTTCTTCGGCATGATCATCCCGAAGCAGTACGGCGGCCTCGGCTTTTCGGCGCTGGCGCATCACAAGGTGATCCAGAAGCTCGCCTCGATCTCGTCGACGCTGTCGTCGACGGTCGGCGTGCCGAACTCGCTCGGCCCGGCCGAGCTGCTGCTGCACTACGGCACCGACGAACAGAAGAACCACTACCTGCCGCGGCTGGCCGACGGCCGCGAGATTCCGTGCTTCGCACTGACCGGCCCGAGCGCCGGCTCCGATGCGACGTCGATCCCGGACTATGGCATCGTCTGCGAAGGCGAGTGGGCCGGCGCCAAGGTGCTCGGCGTGCGGCTGACCTTCGACAAGCGCTACATCACGCTGGCGCCGGTCGCGACCGTGATCGGCCTCGCGTTCCGGCTGCACGATCCGGACGGGCTGCTCGGCGACGTCGAGGATCGCGGCATCACGCTGGCACTGGTGCCGCGCGACACGCCGAAGCTCGAGATCGGCCGCCGCCACTTCCCGTTGAACTGCGCGTTCCAGAACGGCCCGGTGCGCGGCCGCGACGTGTTCATCCCACTGTCGCAACTGATCGGCGGCGAGGACTTCATCGGCCAGGGCTGGCGCATGCTGGTCGAGTGCCTGTCGGTCGGTCGCGCGATCACGCTGCCGTCGACCGCCAGTGGCGCATCGAGGCTGGCTGCCGTCGTTACCGGCGCGTACTCGCGGGTCCGCAAGCAGTTCGGCCTGCCGATCGGCCGCTTCGAGGGCGTCGAGGACGCGCTCGGCCGGATCGCCGGCTACAGCTACACGATCTCGGCGCTGGCCGAAGCGACCGCCGCGGCGGTCGATCGCGGCGAGAAGCCGGCAGTGCCGTCGGCGATCGCGAAATACCACTGCACCGAGATGGCGCGTGAGGTCGGTCGCGACGCGATGGACATCCACGGTGGCAAGGGCATCATCCTCGGCCCGCGCAACTATCTCGGCCGCGGCTGGCAGGCGGCGCCGATCTCGATCACGGTCGAGGGCGCGAACATCATGACCCGTTCGCTGATGATCTTCGGCCAGGGCGCGATCCGCTGCCATCCGTGGGTACTGCGCGAGATGCAGGCGGCGCAGCATCCCGACCCGGACACCCGGCTGCGCGAGTTCGACCGCGCACTGTTCGGCCACATCGGTTTCGCGGTCTCCAACGCGGTGCGCTCGCTGATCCTCGGCCTGACCGGCGCGCGAATCGGCGCGGCGCCAGGTGACGCCTACACACGGCGCTATTACCGCAAGTTGAACCGTTACTCGGCCAACCTTGCGCTGGTCGCCGACACCTCGATGCTGCTGCTCGGCGGCAAGCTGAAGTTCAAGGAGAAATTGTCGGCGCGGCTCGGCGACGTGCTTTCGCAGCTCTATATCGCCAGCGCACTGCTCAAGCGCTACGAGGATCGTGATCGGCCGGCCGGCGAGCGACCGCTGCTGGCCTGGGCCTTCCATCATTCCGCGTACCGGATCGAGGAAGCGCTGTCGACTGCGCTGCGCAACTTCCCGATCCGCTGGGCCGGCTATCTGTTGTGGATGCTGGTGTTCCCGTGGGGCCGCCGCGCACAGGCGCCGTCGGACCGGCTCGGCCATCGCGCCGCGACGATCCTGATGAATCCGTCCGACACTCGCGACCGGATCGGCGAAGGCGTGTTCCTGACTCCGACCGCGAACAATCCGGCTGGCCGGATCGATGCCGCGCTGGCCAAGGTCATCGCCGCCGAGCCGGTCGAGCGCAAGTTTGCCAAGCTGGTCAAGGCCGGCGAGCTGACCGCCATGGACATGGACGGACAATTGCAGGAAGCGCAACTGAAGGGCCTGCTCAGCGGCGAGGACGTGGCGACGCTGCGCGAACTGCATGCGCTGGTGTTCGACGCGATCACGGTCGACGATTTCGATCCGGCCGAGCTGCAGTCGGCGGCGATGTGCCGGCAGCAGGACGGCAAGCGGGCGGCCGCCTGAGGTCGTCTCGAAGGCGGCCATCCGCTAACATCCCGATCGACGCTTGCGGCGGGCCTGGCCCGCCGCAGTGTTTTCCGAGCCCCTCACGACGGACCGTGGACCGACCGATGGCCGCCCCCGATGACTTGCCTCCAGTGCTGCGCCTGTATCGGCGCCTGGCACGACTTTCACCGGGCGGTCGCCTGTTCAGTTGGCTGATCTGCCGCCGCGCGCCGTACTTCGCGACGATCCGGCCGCGCATCACGACGCTCGACCGCGAGCACTGCATCGCCGAGATGCCGGACCGGCGTGCCGTGCACAACCATATCGGTACGGTTCACGCAATCGCGCTGTGCAACATCGCCGAGCTGACCGCCGGCGTCCTGACCGAAGCCTGCCTGCCGCGATCGATGCGCTGGATCCCGAAAGGCATGGAGGTCGAATACCTTGCACGGGCCAAGGGCACGATGCGGGCCGAGGCCCAGCCATCCATTCCTCCGGCCGAAGCCGACAGCGGCTACGAACTGCCGATCCGGGTCACCGTGCGCGACCGCGAAGACAGCGAGGTGTTCCGGGCCCGGGTCCGCATGTGGGTGACGCCGCGGATCGCACGCAGTCCACGCGGGCGGACGACGGCGGACTGAACCCCCCGCCGCCGCACCGTGCCGGCAGCCAGTGGCGTCCCGCCAATGGTTCCGAACCGGCTCCGGAGGGATTTCCTTCGAGGCAAGGTGCGAGTCACGACGAGCAACGCGGGATCAATCATTCGATGGTGTCCAGGGGACACCCGAGGCAGATGCCCCGCGGCAGAGCCGGGGGCTTTGGGTCGATGAGCCAATGTGGCTCGGCTCGGAGCCAGCAGCCGCGTTGACCAGGTCTCTGCTGGCGACTGCTTCGGGCTTGCGCCCGGATCGCGACAGCGGTGCCACCGTTCGTGTCGAGCTATCGAAACACGAACGGCCGCAGCGGCGCGTCGGTTCGCCATTCACTACCTCAGGGCGAACGGCTCCGATTGGCACTGCCGGAAATGACCAACTGCCACCGCCGCCCCGGCAGAGCCGGGGGACTCCGGTGCTGCTTCAAAACTCGGGCTGCAGCAGAAGCCGCAGCCGCAGCGCGGTCAGGTAGTACTCGGTCAGGCCTTCGAAGGCCGAGTCGGTGCCCGCCAGCACCCAGATCCGGCCTTCCGCATCGCTGCGGGCAGCCAGCGGCCGGGTCGTGACCAGCGTCTTGAGCTGCCACTGCGCGGCCGACAGGTCCTCGCAACTCTGTCGATTGGCCAGCGTGCCGACCACGTGGACCTGCGGGCCGTCCTGCGACTGCGAACCGATGTCGATATTGGCGCGCAGCATCGTCTCGGGACCCTCATCGACCGCGACGGCCTCCGGCTTCTGGCCGACCACGCCGAGCTTGACGTACACCGAGTCGCCCGGCGATCCACCGACCCCGGCACAGCCCGACGGCACGTTGCTGGCCAGCTCCAGCTCGACCTCGGCCCGGTAGACGCGGTCGGGCAGCAGCCCGCCGACCGGCGCCGTGATCAGCATTGCCAGATCGTCGGACCGGTTGTGGCCGGTCAGGCGCAGACCGCGCCGACGACCGAGCGGGTCCGGCAACGTCTCGTAATCGAAGTCCAGCTCGTAGATGTCCTGGCCCTGCGCCGGCAGGTCGACGAACAGCGGCGTGAACTGGTGCGCGCCACGCTCGAAGAAGTAACTGCGCTGTTCGACGAACTGCTCCTCGGCCATGCAGCGCTGACCCTGCAGTGCGGTCAGCCGGGACAACGGCAGCGAGCCGCCGCCGTAGGCCGGGTCGAGCGCCTGCCAGCGCAGCTCGGCGGTATCGCAACCAGCCACCTCGATCTCGATCGAGCCCCACGGCGCGACGACGACCTGCTCCGGGTCGAACGCCGGCGGAAAGTGGCCGCCGGCCACGGTCGACAGCGTTCCGGTCATTTTCCAGTCGCCGAGGTCAAGCACGCCGTACAACCAGGCCGGCCGGCCCTGCGGATCGAACGTGAACCACGCGACCGCCGCACGGCCGCCATCGAGTACTTCGACGAACAGGCCGTGGCCGCTCTGCTCCGGGTTGTACCAGCTCCCGCTGAAGTCGCCGGTCAGGCCCATCGGGTTGTACTCCGGGATGTGCTGCGACGACGCCGGGGCGCAGATCAGGCACGACAACAACAGCGTGGCAAGGTGACGCGGAAACTTCATTCGAATGGCTCCAGATTGGGTGTCCTTGTTTGACGGGCAAACGGACACGACCGTCTCAGCGACGGCGGATGCCACTCATGAGTCATTCAGCGTCGCGGCACCGATCACGGCGTGCGCCGCACCTCGGTCACGCCGGGCACGCCGGCCATCCGCGCCAGCAGGTGCCCGAGCTGGTCGAAGTCGGTCACCTTCAGAGAGAACTTCAGCTCGGCCGACGCGGTGTCCGGATCGACCCGGCTGTTGAGGCCGAGGATGTGCGCGTTGCTGGTGCCGATGATGTTGGTCAGATCCTTGATCAGCCACTTGCGGTCGAACGCATGCACGGTGACGTCGACGCCGAAACTCTGGCCGCCGGCCTTGCCCCACTCGACCGGCAGCATGCGCTCCGGATGGGCTGCGATCAGCCGCTCGACCGACGGACAGCCTTCGCGGTGGATGCTGACACCGCGGCCCTTGGTCAGATAGCCGACGATCGAGTCGCCGGAGACCGGTTGGCAGCAACGGGCGAGCTGGGTCAGCAGGTTGCCGACACCTTCGATCGTGAAGCCGGTGGCCGGTTTCGGCGGTTTGGCGAGCGGCGCCGTTCGCGCCGGTTCCGGCTGGCTGGCCTCGTGCAGTGCGCGGGCGACCTGGGCCGGGCCGATGTCGCCAAGCGCGACCGCGACGTACAGCTCGTCGAGCTTCTGCAACTTCAATCGCGGCAACGCCTGGACCAGATCGGCCGGAGACAGCGCCAGCCGCCGCAGCTCGCGCTCGAGCACCTCGCGCCCCTCGCTGATGTTGCGGGCGAGGTCGAGCCGGTGGAACCAGGCGCGGACCTTGTCGCGGGCACGGGCACTGGCGAGAAAACCGTTCTGGGCCAGCAGCCAGTCGCGCCGCGGTTCCGAGGTCTTGCCGGTCAGGATCTCGATCCGGTCGCCGGTCCGCGGCTGGTGGTTCAGCGGCACGATCCGGCCGTTGACCTTGGCGCCCCGACAGCGGTGCCCGACTTCGGTGTGCACGTGATAGGCGAAATCGAGCACCGTGCCGCCGCGTGGCAGATCGATGACCTGGCCTTGCGGGGTCAGCACGTAGATCCGGTCCTCGACCAGCGCGGTCGACAGTTCGGCAGCCAGCGCCGCGTCTTCGTCGGATTCCTTGCCGTCGCCGTCGCGGCCTTCGAGCAACTGCCGCATCCAGGCGATCTTGCGCTCGAGGTCGGCGTCGGCGCCGCCGCCTTCCTTGTAGCGCCAGTGCGCTGCGACGCCGAGCTCGGCATGCTCGTGCATCTCGCGGGTGCGGATCTGGATCTCGACCGTGCGGCCGTCCGGTGCGGCCACCGCGGTATGCAGCGAACGGTAGTTGTTGCCTTTGGGATTCGCGATGTAGTCGTCGAACTCGGCCGGAATCGGCGTCCAGGTGCCATGCACGATGCCAAGCGCGGCGTAACAGTCGGCGACGCTGTCGACCAGCACCCGGACCGCGCGGATGTCGTACAGCTCGGAGAACGGCACGCCCTTGCGCTGCATCTTCTTCCAGATGCTGTAGATGTGCTTGGGCCGTCCGGCGACTTCGCCGTGGATGCCGGCGTCAGCGAGCGCAGCGCGCAGGCGCGCCTTGAAATCCTCGATGAAGCGCTCGCGGTCGACCCGCCGCTCGTCGAGCAGCCGGGCGATCCGCTTGTAGACGTCGGGCTGCAGGTAACGGAACGCGAGATCCTCGAGTTCCCACTTCAACTGCCAGATGCCGAGCCGGTTGGCGAGCGGCGAATGGATATCGGCGGTCAGTTGCGCCAGCCGCCGACGCTGCTCGTCCGGCAACGCGACCGCGAGCCGCATCTGTACGAGCTGGCGGGCGAGCAGGATCAGCACCACCCGCAAGTCGCGGATGATCGCCAGCAGCAGTCGCCGCAGGCCCTCGACACCGGACTTGCCACCGGCCTGGGCATAGATCGACCAGACCTTCTCGGCCTCGCGCTGGCCGGCCAGCAGGTTGGCGACCGGTTCGGTCAGCGCCAGCGAGCCCGGCAGCGGCTCGCCGCAGTCGTACAGCAACGCGGCAGCCAGCGTCTCGGCGTCGGCGTTGAGCTCGTCGAGCAGATCGAGCGTTTGCACGACTTCCGCTTCACGCCCGGCGCCGGCGGCGGCCAGTTGGCCACCGGCCCAATCGAGAATCGGCGCCGGCACCATCGGTGATTCTGGAGGCCTGCCGGTCACCCACGCCGACAGCCGCTCGACCTGCACGTCACTGCGCTTCATGCGGGATCCGTTGCCGCGAGTCCGCCCGACCGCCCGCAGGCGGCATCAGCCCGCGCCGCGATCAACTGACTGCGAAGTCGACCCACTTGGCGTTGTTGCCGAGCACGCCATCCGCAGCCGCCCCGAGCGAAGCCGGTTGCGGATCGACGAACGCGGCGTAGCCGACGTCGACGGTCTGTCCGGCGACGCCCGACGCGAGCTGCCGGTGCAAGGTCAGCCGCAGGCCCTCGCCGGCCCGCAGGGTCGGGATGTCGAAGCCCAGCGGGAACGACGGCGACGCCGGCAGCGCGGCACACGGGTTGCCGGCGGCATCGGCCGGCAGCGGCGTGCAGGTGATCGCATCGGTCCCGGCAACGACCCGCATCACGCTAATATCGGACGGTGTCCGCAGGTACTCGCGGACCCGGACATCGGCGGCGTCGGTGCGCGACGGGTTGACGATCGTCAGCTCGACCCGCGCACCATCGCTGTCACCCGGAATCCGGACCGTCGAGCCATCGGCCGTGATCCAACCACCGCCGACACTCAGGTTCACGTCGGCCATCGACTCGATCGGTTCGAACGCCGAGAAGAACACCTGACCCGGCACCGCACCCGCGGCGCTGCGGCCCAACGCAAGGCCCGGCGACGTGCACTGCACCCGCTGCACGCCGGACGACGCCAGCTCCGAATGCATCCGCAGCTCGCGCCGCCCGCCGACCTCGGCCAAACGGTACTCGAGCCGGGCCACGCCGGTCAGCGGCGTGCCGCTGCCATTGGCATCGGTCAGCATCGCATCGATGCCGTCCGGATTCAGGCCGTAGCTCTCGCAACGGATCGGGTCCATCAGCGTCATGTCGACCACGACGGTCGGCTCGGTCGAACTCGGCAGCGTCGCATGCACGGCCTGGCCGATCCGCGAGCGCGCAGTCGGCTCACCGGTGGCACCAAGCGCGACCAGGTCCATCACGGTGGCGCCGCTCGAGATGCAGTTGCTGCTGGTGACGCCGGTCAGTGCGATCGAGAACGTGCCGGTGGTCGGCGCATAACCGATCGTGCCGTTGCCGCTCTCGACGATCTCGTAACGGCGGCCGTCGAGGTCGAGCTGCATCTTGCCTGCGGTCGGCGTCGAAGCGGTGCCGCATTCGAAGTTGCCGGCCAGCGAACGCGCATAGAGCAGTTTGCTGCCCGGGGTGAAGCGCACTTCACTGAGCGGAATGGTCGCCGGTGCACCGCTGATGTCCAGTTGCGGATCGAGCGCGGCAGCGGTTCCGGTCAACGCGAGCAGGATCGCGGCGCTGAGCGCCCGGCGGCTCCCGGAGAACTGATTCATTCGTTCGAACTCCATGCTGGCCCGAAAGGGCCGGGGCCGGCTCCCTTCGGGAACGGCTGGACAGCAACAGTACGTAAATCGGCAATGAATTGTAACGGCCCCGTCTGTGGCAACGTTAACCTCCCATTAGCCCCAACCGACCACTCGTGCGCGACTGGCGGTGAGTACCGGGCAGCCGCGGCATCCCCGACCGGGCCGCCGGCGGCTGCGACCGACCGGGTTCAGGCGCGGGCTGGCGGCAGGGTACACTGCGCGCCCTTGATCGAGTCGCGGGAGTTCCGTCGTGCGTCGAGTCGCTGGATTGCTGCTGTCCCTGTTCCTGCTCGGCCCGGTAGCAGCCGAGGAATTTTCATCGCTCGAGGAGCGCATGAGCGCGGCCGACTTCCGCGCCGCCGGGCTCGACAAGCTGAGCGCCGACGAACTGGCCCGGCTCAACGACTGGCTGCGCCGGCAGGCCAGCGGCGCCACTGCTGCGGTACTGCCGTCGGCGACCGAGGACCGGCGCGGCTTCAGCGATGGCTACGGCAAGGACGACGCGATCGTCTCGAGCATCGAAGGCGAGTTCCGCGGCTGGAAGGGCAAGGGCGAGCGTTTCCACCTCGCCAACGGACAGGTCTGGGAAACCACCGAATCGACGCTGCTCGCGGTTCTGGTCCAGAACCCGAGCGTGCGGATCGAGCCGGGGTTCATGGACGCCTGGTACTTCTCGATCGCCGGCTACAACAAGCGCGTGCGCGTGAAGCGGGTGCGCTGAGGCGCGCCGGCCTCGGCCCGACCTTCGCGCCTGATGCCGCCGGCCCGGAACGACCGGGTCAGCGGCGCAGTCCCTCGATCAGCTTCGCCAGTCGCTTGGCCGAGACCGGCTCGGCCGTTCCGAGCTCCTGCGCGAACAGTGATACCCGCAGTTCCTCCAGTGCCCAGCGCAGCGCCTGCCAGTCTGCGGTGTCGGCCCGGCCGGCCGCGTGCGCCTGGTCGAGCGCTTCGACGAACGGCAGCAGCTCGAGCATCCGCTGCTGGTCGCGCTGGGCGTCGTTGGCCAGTCGCTCGGCGCGGATCCGCATGCCGCGCAGGTAGCGCGGCAGGTGGCGCAACCGCTCCGGCGGCGTCCGGCGCAGGAATCCCGGATGCACCAGACCGTCGAGCTGCGCCTGCAGATCGTCGTAGTTGGCGCGCGCGTAGCCCATCAGCGGCGGCTGCAGACGTGGCTTCAGATCGGCGACTTCGGCGAGGATCGACTCCGCCAGTCGCAGGCGCTCGACCGCTTCCGGAAACAGCCGGCGCGCGGCCTGCTCGACGGCGGCGTCGAACGCCGCGCGATCGCGGATCGTGCCGAGGTCGACCGCCTGCAGCAGCGCATCGAGCGCCGCGTCGACCAGGTCGCCGCGCAGCCGTTCCTGCGTCTCGATCGCGGCGTACAGCAGGCCGAGCTTCGGCGCGACCGGCAACTGCCGGCGCGCCTGCCTGATCCGCTCGGCGAGCGCGATCTCGAGCAGCCGCCGCACGCCGCGCGGATGGGCCAGCGCTGCGTCGGCCGGATCGGCGAACACCTGCAGCGCGGCCGTCTCGCCTTCGTCGACCAGCGCCGGGTACGCCGGCACCCCGGCTTCACCCGGCAGCGATGTCGGCAGCGGCTCGCGCGGGAACTCGCGCAGGCCGCTCCGAGCAAGTCCACGCGCAGCCCGCGCCGCGAACGCCTCGCCGGCGCGCTCGCCGTAACGTACGCGCAGCTCTGCGAGGTCGCGCGTTTCGGCCAGCACGCGACGCTCATCGCGATCGAGCAGGCGCAGATTGAACTGCAGGTGAGGATCGAGCTCGACTTCGTCGAATGCGAGCGGCGGCAAGTCGACGCCGGTCGCACGGGCCAGGAAGCGCGCCAGTTCGCCGTGCAGATGATCGGCGCCGGGCTGAGGCCAGGCCTCGAAGAAGGCGCGGGCGAAATCCGGCGCCGGCACGAAATTGCGCCGTAGCGCTTTCGGCAAGCCGCGGATCAGCGCCGTGACCTTCTCCTCCAGCAGGCCAGGCACCAGCCACGACAGCCGCGCGGCATCGAGCGCGTTGAGCAGGTGCAGCGGCACGATCAATGTCGCGCCGTCATCGGCCGCGCCGGGCTCGAACCGGTACTGGATCGCCAGCCGCGCCGCGCCGAGCGACAGGAGCTTCGGGAACCGATCGCGCTCGCTGCCCTCGCCCGGCAACAGATCGGCGAGCGACCATTCGAGCGCTTGCCGCTCGGCCGGCGGCAGCCGCTTGTACCAGGCGTCGAGCGCCACCGCGCTGTTCAGATCCGCCGGCAACCGCTGCAGATACCAGCGGGCCTGCCAGTCCTCGTCGGCGACCAGGCCGGCGCGACGCAGTTTCGCTTCCTCCTCACGCGCCTTGTCCAGCATCGCCAGATTGCGGGCCAGGAAGGCCGCCCGGGTGTTGACCTCGCCCGGCAGCAGCCCTTCGCGGACGAAGATCTCGCGCGCTTCCAGCGGATACAGCCCGCCGTAATGGACCGGTTTCTTCGGGATCAGCACCAGCCCGAACAGGCTGAGCTGCTCGGAGCCGATCACCCGTCCCTGTGCCCGCGACCAGTGCGGCTCGAAGTGCTTGCGGGCGACCAGATGCTCGGCCTGCTCGGCGACCCACTGCGGTTCGATCCGCGCGTTGATCAGGCCGTAGACCCGCTGGGTCTCCATCAGCACTGCCGACAGCACCCAGTTCGGCGGCTGCTTCGCCAGCTTCGACCCCGGAAACAACTGGAAGCGGCGCCCACGCGGACCCTCGAACACCTGCTTGTCGGTCTTGTGACCGACCTGGGTCGGCATGCCGGCGATCAGTGCGCGGTGCAGCGCACCGTAGTCGGCCGCCTGCTCGGCCAGCGTCCAGCCGAGCTCGTTCGACTGCAGCAGCAGTTGGCGGTGCAGTTCGCGCCATTCACGCATCCGCATGAAGCTCAGGAAATGCCGGCCGCACCAGTCGCGCAACTTCGACTGCGTCAGCGCCTCATGCTCGGCCTGGTAGGCCGTCCACAGGTTCAGGATGCCGACGAAATCGGACTTCGGATCGGCAAATGCATCATGCGCGGTGTCGGCCTGCTGGCGCGCGTCGGCCGGCCGCTCGCGCGGATCCTGGATGCCGAGGAACGCCGCGATCACCAGCAGCTCGCGCAGTGCGCCGAGCCCGTTCGCGGCGATCAGCATCCGCGACAGCTTGACGTCGATCGGCAGCCGCGCCATCTGCCGACCGGTCGCGGTCAGCTTGCGCTCGGCATCGACCGCGGCGAGTTCGGAGAGCTGTTGCCAGCCGTCGGCAACCGCGCGCGGGTCGGGCGGGTCGAGGAACGGAAATTCGTCGATCCGGCCGAGGCCGAGGCTCAGCATCCGCAGGATCACACCGGCCAGTGCTGCGCGGCGAATCTCCGGGTCGGTGTACTGCGGCCGCGCCAGGAAGTCGGGCTCGTCATACAGGCGGTAGCAGACGCCGGCGGCGACGCGGCCGCAGCGGCCACGGCGCTGGTCGGCGCTGGCCCGCGAGATCGGCTCGATCTGCAGCCGGTCGAGCTTCTGCCGCGGGCTGTAGCGCTTGACCCGCGCGATGCCCGGATCGACGACATAGCGAATCCGCGGCACCGTCAGCGAGGTTTCGGCGACATTGGTCGCCAGCACGATGCGCCGCTGCGAACCCGGACTGAACACCCGATCCTGGTCGCGCGCCGACAGTCGCGCATACAGCGGCAGCACTTCGGTATGCCGATACTGCCGCTTCGACAATGCCCGGTGGGCGTCGTGGATCTCGCGCTCGCCGGGCAGGAACACCAGCACGTCGCCGAGCGGGTCCTCGCGGGTGATCTCGTCGATCGCGGCGACGATGCGCTGTTCGAGCGAGAAGCCTCCCCGATCGTCATCCCGACGAAAGCCGGGATCCACTTTCGCACTTCTCCGCCCGGCCGGCTCGGTGTCACGAGCAGAATGGATCCCGGCTTTCGCCGGGATGACGGCAGAAGACGCGCTGTCAGTGCTGCCGACTCCATCGAACGGCCGATAGCGCACCTCGACCGGATAGCTGCGGCCTTCCACCGACAGCACCGGCGCGTCGTCGAAATGCTTCGCGAAACGTTCGGTGTCGATCGTTGCCGACGTCACGATCAGCTTCAGGTCACGACGCTGTTTCAGCAGCCGTTTCAGATAGCCGAGCAGGAAGTCGATGTTGAGCGAACGCTCGTGGGCCTCGTCGACGATGATCGTGTCGTAGCGGGACAGAAAGCGGTCCGACTGGATCTCGGCCAGCAGGATGCCGTCGGTCATGAACTTGATCGCGGTGTTCTCGCCGACCTGCTCGGTGAAGCGGACCTGGTAGCCGACCAGCGATCCCATCTCGACGCCGAGCTCCTGCGCGACCCGCCGCGCGACCGAGCGGGCCGCGATCCGGCGTGGCTGGGTGCAACCGATCATGCCGGCGGCGCCGCGACCGGCGGCCAGGCACATCTTCGGCAACTGGGTGGTCTTGCCGGAGCCGGTTTCGCCTGCGATCACGACGACCTGGTGTCGGCGGATCAGCTCGACGATCCGCTCGGCCTCGCGGGCGACCGGAAGGTCGGCATCGAACAGCGGCGACGGCAACGCCGCCGCGCGCCGCTCGCGCTCGGCGATCGATACCGCCAGCGCCTGCTGCAGCGCGGCTTCGTCTTCACCGCGCTTCGACTGTTCGAAGCGTGACAGCAGGCGGCGCAGGCGGCCGTAGTCGCGGCTCAGACCGCGGCGGAGTTCGGAATGCAGGGAGCGCATGCTGGATATTGATCAACACTGCCTATCGCAGCGTTCGGAAGGATTCATTTCACCTTGCGGTGACGGTGGTTAAGCTTACCCGCAGGCCCACCAAGGAGTGCGTGCAATGAAAATCGATATCGGCATCAACGAAGAGCACCGCAAGCAGGTCGCCGACGGCCTGTCGGCATTTCTGGCCGACGCCTACACGCTGTACCTGAAAACCCACAACTTCCACTGGAACGTCACCGGGCCGATGTTCAATGCGCTGCACACGATGTTCGAGACGCAGTACACCGAGCAGTGGGGCGCCCTCGACGACATCGCCGAACGGATCCGCGCGCTCGGCCACAAGGCGCCGGGATCCTACGCCGAGTTCGTCCGGCTGTCGTCGATCAAGGAGGAACCCGGCGCCACCGACAGCACGCCGGAATGGCAGCAGATGGTCCGGCAACTGGTGATCGGCAACGAAGCGGTATGCCGCACCGCTCGCCGTGTGCTGGCCGAAGCCGAAGCCGCCGGCGACGACCCGACCGTCGACCTGATGACCCAACGGCTGCAGATCCACGAAAAGACCGCCTGGATGCTGCGTTCGTTGCTCGAGTGACCGCGAGCCCCACCTTGGCGAGAACTTCGTAGGAGCGGCTTCAGCCGTGACCGCACGGCGCAGCCCTGCGGCGCGGCCAGCTTCCGACGTGACGGTCGGGGCTGACGCCCCTCCTACGGAGCTGCGGCGTTTTCCTATGCGCACGTGCACGCTTCCCCGATCGACGGTTGCGCCCGATCTGCTAGCCTTGCCGCCCCATGAGCGAAGCCGCCCACGAAGTGCTGCGCCGCGTGTTCGGCTACGACGCCTTCCGCGGCCAGCAGCAATCGATCGTCGACCACCTGACCGACGGCGGCGATTGCCTGGTGCTGATGCCGACCGGCGGCGGCAAGTCGCTGTGCTACCAGATTCCGGCGCTGCTGCGGCCCGGCACCGCGATCGTCGTCTCGCCATTGATTGCGTTGATGCAGGATCAGGTCGACGCGCTGGCGCAGCTCGGTGTTGCCGCTGCCTATCTGAACTCGTCGTTGTCGTCGGCAAGCGCTGCCGAAATCGAACGCGACCTGCTCGATGGCCGGATCAAGCTGCTCTATGTCGCGCCCGAGCGGCTGCTGACGGCGCGCTTCCTGGCGCTGCTGGAGCGGATCGAGATCGCGCTGTTCGCGATCGACGAGGCGCACTGTGTATCGCAGTGGGGCCACGACTTCCGGCCCGAATACCGTGAACTGAACCTGTTGCACGAACGCTGGCCCGGCGTGCCACGGGTGGCACTGACCGCGACCGCCGATCCGCCGACCCAGCGCGAGATCGCCGAGCGACTGCAACTGGCCGAGGCGCGGCGCTTCGTCAGCTCGTTCGACCGGGCGAACATCCGCTATCGGATCGAGATGCGGCAGAACGGCCCGAAGCAGTTGCTCGACTTCCTGCGCGGCCACGTCGGCGAGTCCGGCATCGTCTACTGCCTGTCGCGCAAGTCGGTCGATGAAACTGCCGCGGCACTGGTCGCGGCAGGCATCGCAGCCCTGCCCTACCACGCCGGCATGCCGGCCGATGCGCGCGCCGCGAACCAGCGCCGCTTCCTGCGCGAGGACGGCATCGTGATGGTCGCGACGATCGCGTTCGGGATGGGCATCGACAAGCCGGACGTGCGCTTCGTCGCCCACCTGAACCTGCCGAAATCGATCGAGGGCTATTACCAGGAAACCGGCCGCGCCGGCCGCGACGGCGAAGCGGCCGAAGCGTGGATGCTGTACGGCTTGTCCGACGTCGCCCAGCTCGGCCGGATGATTGCCGACGGCGAAGCCTCCGAGGAACGCAAGCGCATCGAGCGGCGCAAGCTCGATGCGCTGCTCGGATACTGCGAAACGGCGCAGTGCCGCCGCGCGGTGCTGCTTGCGTGCTTCGGCGAGGCGCATCCGGGCCGCTGCGGCAACTGCGACAACTGCCTCGACCCGCCGGTGGTGATCGACGGCACCGTGATCGCGCAGAAGGCGCTGTCGACCGTCTACCGCAGCGGCCAGCGCTTCGGCGTCGGCCACCTGATCGACATCCTGCGCGGCAAGTCGACCGACAAGGTGCAGCAGTTCGGCCACGGCCGGCTCAGCACGTTCGGGATCGGCACCGAGTTCGACGACCACGGCTGGCGCAGTGTGTTCCGGCAGCTCGTCGCCGCCGGCCTGCTGCAGGTGCAGGTCGACGCGTTCGGCGGCCTGCAACTGACCGACGCGGCGCGACCGGTGCTGCGCGGCGAGCGACTGGTCGAGCTGCGCCGCGAACCGGAGCGGCGTCGCGAGCGCAAGCCGAGAGTCGCCATCGCGAAGACCACATCGGTCGCCGATCTGGACGCGGCCGGACAGGCCCGCTTCGACCGTCTGCGTCGCTGGCGCGCCGACCTCGCCCGGGAACAGAACGTACCCGCCTACGTGATCTTCCACGACGCCACATTGCGTGCGATCGCCGAACACGCACCGGCGTCAATGCAGGCGCTGGCCGGAATCGGCGGCATCGGCACGGCCAAGCTCGAACGCTACGGCGAGGCCTTGCTCGAGTTGCTGGGGGAGCGCGGCACGGTCGTGTGATGCCGGGCCCGTTGACCGAACGGCGGCGGTGGGCGCATTGCAGTCGCTCGCGATCGCGGCGCGCCGCCCCTGTAGCGGCTTCAGCCGCGACCGGCGACGCCGCGGTCCAACCCTTGGGCGAGCAGTTCCTTTCGTTTCATCCAGCCTTCGCCTGGTCGTCGCTTGGCAGCCGCAACAGCAACAACGGCCAGAGCGTTTCGGACAGCCCTGCGGGCCGCCCGAGCTACTTTCTCTTGCGTGCCCAAGAGAAAGTAGCCAAAGAGAAGGGCACCCGGCGTCCGCGCCGGTTGCGCTGCGCGCAACCGGCACCCTGCGCTACTCGGAAGCGGCCGGCCGGCGCGAACTCGGCCATCCATGGCCTCGAACATGCGCGCCTTTTCCCGTCCGCTTCCTGCGTTGCTCGGCGCGTGACACGGGCTCTCCCGCGGGGACACCTCATCGCAACATGAGGCCTGCGCCCCGCGAGCCAATGTTCGGAGCGTCGTCCCTGTAGGAGCCGCTTCAGCGGCGACCGGCAAGTGACTACGCAGCGATCACCGGTCGCCGCTGAAGCGCTCCTACAGCGAGCATGCTGCGGATGCCGGATGCCGGATGACCGCTCCGCGCCCCTTGCCGCCAACCCATCACTCGCCGATCGACTGCGCGGCCTGCCCCTCATCGATTGCAGCCATCCCTGCATTCCCTCAGCATTCGCCGCCATGACCACACCAACCGCCACCGACATCGACGCCGCCGTCACCGCGCTGCAGCGCGGCGAATGCATCGGCCTGCCGACCGAGACCGTCTACGGCCTCGCCGCCGATGCCGACAATGCCGATGCGGTGCGGAAGATCTTCGCCCTGAAGGGCCGCCCGGCCGACCATCCGCTGATCGTGCATCTGCCGTCGGTTGACGCGTTGCCACGCTACGCGCGCGAGATCCCCGCTGCCGCGCGACGGCTGGCCGAGCAGTTCTGGCCCGGTCCGCTGACGTTGATCCTGAAGCGGCAGCCGGGGGTGGTCGACGCCGTGACCGGCGGCCAGGACACGGTCGGGCTGCGCGTGCCGGCACATCCGCTCGCGCAGCGCGTGCTGGCGCGCTTCGGTCGCGGCCTCGCGGCACCGTCGGCCAACCGCTTCGGGCGGATCAGTCCGACCAGCGCCGCGCATGTCCGAAGCGAGTTCGGCGATGCCGTGCCGATCGTGCTCGACGGCGGCGACTGCGAGGTCGGCATCGAGAGCACGATCGTCGACCTGAGCGGCGAGGCGCCGCGCATACTGCGGCCCGGGCGGATTTCGCGAGCCCAGGTCGAGGCGGTGATCGGGCCGTTGGCCGACGCGGTCGATGGCCAGGCGCCGCGCGCGTCGGGAACGCTGGAGAAGCACTACGCGCCGCGGACGCCGCTGCGGTTGGTGCCACGCGAGGCGTTGGGCGAGGGCTCCCCCAAAGCGGTCGTGCTGGCATGCGGCGCCCTGCTGCCGGCATTCCGCGGCATCGCGCTGCCGGCAGAAGCCGACGGCTATGCCCATGGCTTGTATGCGGCACTGCGCGAACTCGATGCCATGTGCGCCCCCGAGATCCAGGCCGAACTGCCACCATTCGGTGCGCAGTGGACAGCCGTGCACGATCGTCTGCGACGCGCCGCCGCTGGCGCTGGCGCTGGTGACGACATTCCTCGCTGACCGACAAGCTTGAGGCCGTCATGTTCCGTACGCTGATTCTGTCTGCCATCACGCTGGTCGTGTTGCTCGGCTGCAGCGACCCTCGGTCCGAGCCGATCCTCACCCAGCCGTTCACGCCAGGTGACGGCTCTCCGTTGCAGTTGAGTGACGTCCCGGTCGACTGGCCACCCACAGTCGCCCGCAATCAGCCGGTGACGGTGTTCGGCGAGCTCCGCGCGACCCGAATGCAACTGCGCGAGACGCTGCTCATCGGGGATTTCGCCGCCTTGCAGCACTCCCTGTACGTGCTGCAACGCGAGGCCGAAGCGACCGGTTCGGATCGGTTTTTCAGCGCCGCATTCGATGTGTTCGCCGATGCTGATCGCAGGTTGTCGCCGGCACTCGATCGCTGGGTAGCGGCGGCGGGTGATCAGCCACTGGCATGGACCGCACGCGCGCTTCATCGGCTCGCACAGGCGACCGAGGCACGCGGCGCTCGGCTCGCCTCGCGTACGTCCGAGGAGCGCTTCGATGCGATGCGTGCCGCATTGCTGCCCGCACAAGCGGACATCGAGCATGCCCTCGCGCGCTCACCGGACCAGCCGGTCACCCATGCTGCATGGATCGAATTGCAGCGTTACACCGGCAGTCGCAAGGTCGCACAACGGCTCGGGTTGATCGGAGCTATCGAAGCAGGAATCGAGCGCGCGAAGCAACGCCAGAGCCGGATCGATCGCATCGTGGCGGTCGCCGACCGGTATCCGCAATCGTTCGTGGTGCAGCAGGAGGCCTTGCGCAGCCTGCAACGCAAGTGGGGAGGCAACAGCTCTGCCGTGCTTGCGCTGGCCGCCCGCGCGGCCACGCGGGGCCGCCACGGCGATTTCGGACTGTTGCCGAGCCTCGGCGCCTGTCTCGTCGTCGATGAGCTGCGCATTCGCAGGTTCACTGCCGACGCCGTCGAGCTGCATCGCGCCGTCGATCGGCACTATCCGCTGATGCACCCTCACTGCCTGCTCGAGCGCGGACGCGCCGAATTGGCGAAACGAGACTTCGTAGCTGCCGAACAAACGTTGCGGCAGCATCAGGCGCTGCTCCCGAACGAACCGGATGCCGCACGAGCGCTGGCCCGAGCGCTGCTGGCGCAGGAACAACTGGAACCGGGCCGACTCGTGCTCGACGCGGCACTCGAGCAGCGCCCAGCGCAACCGCGACTGCTGTGCCTGCGCGCGAGCGTCGACCTGGTCGAGAATGACCTGGAAGCGGCGCAGCACCGACTGCAGCAGGCACTGCAACAGAACCCGCTCGACGGCGAATGCTGGATGACCTACAGCTATCTGCAGCAGCGGCAGGGCAAGGCCGCTGAAGCCGCGGACGCAGCACGACGCGCTCGCGAGTTATCCGATGACAACAGCGCGGCGTTGCGCGAGCAGGGCGTGGCCTTGTTCAAGCAGCAACAGTGGCAGCGCGCGATCGACCTGTTCGATCAGGTCTTGGCAGAGGCCGACGACGATGCGGAAGCGTGGTACTGGCGCGGGGCGACACTGCGGCGAGTCGACCGAGGAGCTGATGCGCTGAGCAGCCTCGATCGCGCAATCGAGCTGCGACCGGACAGGGCCGGCTATTGGTACGAACGTGGTCTCGTGCGTTTCTATCTTGGCAACGACAAGGACGGCGGCGAGGCGGATTTCAACGCCGCGGTTTCACGTGCGCCGGATCTGGCGCCGGCCTGGTTCGAACTCGCCGGCATCCGCTACCGCCGTCGCGACTGCGAATTCGTCACTGCCTTGCGTCAGTACGTGCTGCATTGCCAGAACCGCGAATGCCCGCGCGACCGCTTGAGCTTTGCCCGCGGCAAGCTTGACGATCCGGGACTGCCGAACCTGTGCCCGGCACAGGCGTGAGGCACATGCATTGGCGTCACGCAGCACCATCACCGCTCAGCAGCTCGCCAGACCGGGACTGGGGCCTCGGAGAAACCACCTCCGAGGCCCCCTCCCCGCCTGGGTTCTGAACGACCCGTGTCGCCGGCCATCCATGGCCTGCACGGGATAAGGGCTTGCTTGTGCTCTGGATCCCGTGTCGCCGGCCATCCATGGCCTGCACGGGATAAGGGCTTCCTGCCCTTACTTCGCGTTGATCAGCGCGATGGTCATGTCGAGCATGCGGTTCGAGAAGCCCCACTCGTTGTCGTACCAGGACAGCACCTTGACCAGCGTGCCGCCCATCACCTGGGTCAGCGTGCTGTCGTACACCGAGCTGTGCGGGTTGTGGTTGAAGTCGATCGACACCAGCGGCTTGGTGTTGATGGCGAGAATGCCCTTCAGCGGGCCTTCGGCGGCGTCACGCACCGCAGCGTCGATCTCGTCCTTGCTGGTCGCGCGGGCGGCAACGAACGACAGGTCGACCACCGACACGTTGATGGTCGGCACGCGCATCGAGAAACCGGTCAGCTTGCCGTTGAGTTCCGGCAGCACCAGGCCGACCGCAGCGGCAGCGCCGGTCTTGGTCGGGATCTGGCTCATCGTCGCCGAGCGGGCGCGGCGCAGGTCCTTGTGGAAGACGTCGGTCAGCACCTGGTCGTTGGTGTAGGCATGGATCGTCGTCATCAGGCCATGCACGATGCCGATCTTCTCGTGCAGCACCTTGGCCAGCGGCGCCAGGCAGTTGGTCGTGCAGGACGCGTTCGAGATGACCGTGTAATCGGCCTTCAACTGGTCGTGGTTGACACCGTAGACGAACGTGCCGTCGACGTCCTTGTCGCCGGGCGCCGAAATGATGACCTTCTTCGCACCGGCCGACAGGTGCGCGGCAGCCTTGGCCTTCGACGTGAACAGGCCGGTGCATTCGAGCACGACATCGACGCCCATCTCGCCCCACGGCAGCTTCGCCGGGTCGCGCTCGGCGCAGACGCGGATGCGGTCGCCGTTGACGATCAGGTCGCCGCCTTCGACGCTGACTTCGCCCGGGAACTTGCCGTGCGCGGTGTCGTACTGGGTCAGGTGCGCGTTGGTCTCGGCATCGCCGAGATCGTTGATCGCGACGATCTGGATCTCGTGGGTGCGGCCGGCTTCGTACAGCGCGCGAAGGATGTTGCGTCCGATGCGGCCGTAGCCGTTGATCGCGACCTTGATGGCCATGCGGGTGACTCCTTGCGGATCGGGGGAGAGGGTGGCGCCTGAATCCCGGCAAGCGAGGCGGCGCCGAGCCGTGCATTTTAGCAGCGGGCGGCCGGTTTGCCGCGCATCCGCGCGGGCCGGATTCGGGCCGCGTTGCGGATCGGGCAGGCCGACCGGGCTCAGCCCAGCAGCATCTGCGCGATCTGCGCGAGGCTGGCCAGCACGAAGCCGCTCAGGAAGAACAGGTACGACCAGCGCAGGTACGGGTACTTGTGCTGGGCCAGGTACTGGCCGAGCGAATAGACGTCCCGCAACACGGTCTGGTAGGCCCGGCCCGGCATCATCGCCTCGGCCATCTCGCGCTCGTAGCGCTGCGGGTCGAGTCCGGTGAAATGACCGAAGAACAGCATGTTGAAGCCGGCCGGCAGCTCGCCCTGCAGCCGGCGCACGCCGCGGAACTTCGGCAGCACGGCGAGGATCGCCAGCAGCAGCGCGATCAGCGTGAATGCCGACAGCACGACGACGCCGGCGCGCAGGGTCGGGTCGCCGACCCGGCCGAGCACCAGCGTCAGCACGATCGACGACACCGTGATGATGATGTTGGCCTTGGTATCGGCCATCGTCGACAGTTGCACGTGATGGGCCTGCAGCATGCGCAGCATGTGATCGGTGCTGCTGCGTTCGGGCACTACCGTCAGCGGACCAGCCACCGTTTGCGACGGCAGATTCGACTCGCTCATTCCGATGCCCTCCGGTGCGCCGCGCCGATGCGGCTCAGTAGACCAGGTTGACGATGCCGATCACGATCGCAATGTAGGCCAGCGACAGCGGTCCGCCGATCCGCATCAGGTCGACCCCGCGGTAGCCGGCCGGGCTGGACACCATCGACAGCACCGGGTTCGACACGCTGACCAGGTTGTTCGAGGCGCACAGTGCGACGATCAGTGCGTACGGCATCGGCGCGTCGCCGTGCGAGATCGCCAGGTTGATCGCCATCGGCACCATGATCACGGTCGCGCCGACGTTGCCGATCATCAGCGCGAACAGCGTGGTCAGCACGCCGACCGTGGACTGCAGCACCCAGGTCGGCCACTGCCCGAAGCGCTCGAACAGTTCGGCGGCGATGAACGCCGCGGCGCCGGACGTCTCCATTGCCCAGCCGAGCGGAATCAGGCTGGCCATGATGAAGACGGTCTTCCAGTTCACCGCCGCATAAGCCTCGTCCATGTTCAGCACGCCGGCCAGCAGCATGCCGATCACGCCGGCCATCAACGCCACCGGCACCGATACCGTGCCGGACAGCGCCAGTGCGATCGCGGCGGCGAAGATCATCACCGCGAACGGCAGCTTGTGCGGACGCTGCTCTTCCTTCGGATAGTCGGTGATGACGACGAAATCCTTGCTCTCGGCGCCGAGCGCCAGGTCGCGCCAGATGCTGTGGAACACCAGCAGGTCGCCGGCCTTGATCGGAATGCTGCGGATGTCCTCGCGGAAAACCTCGTTGCCGCGGTTGATCGCGAGCAACGAAATGCCGTGCCGTTTGCGCAACTGCAGCTCGGCCTGGGTGTGGCCGATGAAACGCGAGGTTGGCGGCACCACCGCTTCCGACACGCCGGCGCGCGATGGATTGAACAGGTCGCCGAAATGACGCAGCCGCGATTGCATGCGCAGCAGATTGTTCTGCGCGTAGTCGGATACGTGCTCGCGACGGCCCATCACGCCGAGCACACTGCCGACCCAGATCATCTGGTCGCCGGGAGGCGCCAACCGGGCATCGTTGCCGGTCTTCAGGGCCAGCAGCAGTGGCGCGCCCTTCTGCGATTCGGCTTCGCCGACCGACATGCCGACCAGCGGGCTCTCGGCGGTGACAGTCAGCTCGAACACCTCGCCGTCGATACCGTAGGTTTTCGCGAAGTAGCTCTCCGTGCGACCCGGTGCCACCGACTTGTCTTCGGCGCCGCCGAAGAAGCGACGGCCGAACAGGGCGAAATAAGCCAACCCGAGCAGCAGCAGCGCGGCGCCGATCGGCATCGGCGCGAACATCTTCAGCGGCGCCAGCGTCGCGACGCCGGACGGCAGGCTGCGATTGGCCGACAGCAGCAGGTCGTTCAGCATGATCAGCGGCGACGAGCCGACCATCGACAGCGAGCCGCCCATGATCACGCAGGCGGCGAGCGGCAGCAGCAGCCGGTTCAGCGTGACGCCGGTGCGGGTCGACAGACGCGATGCGATCGGCAGGAACAGCGCGGTCACCGCCGGGTTCTGCATGAATGCCGACAGCAGCCCGGCAACTCCTGACGTGAACAGCACCAGCCGCTGCTCGACACCGCGCGACACCCGCAGCAGCCAGATCGAAATTCGGTTCAACGCCCCGGCACGGTCGAGACCGGCACCGAGGATCATCGTCGCCAGCACGCTGATCACGGCGTGACCGGCGAAGCCGTTGAACAGGTTCTCGGCCGGCACCAGCCCGGACAGGCCGAGCGCGACCAGCACCAGCAGCGCGGTGACGTCGGGGCGCAGCCGCTCCCACGTGAACATGAACATGGTGAAGCCCACCAGGGCCAGCACCATGGCCATTTCCATCGTCAGGTTCGGCCCCATCGTCCAGGCCTACACGCGGCGGTAGAGCAGATCCCGGACGCCGTGTCCGAGCCGTTGGCCGCGCGTCTCGAAATGGGTCTGCCGGCGCCACGACGGCCGCTCGACCGCGACCCGCGGGCCGGCCTGGTTGCGGAACGACGGCGACGCCTCGAGCACGTCGAACATGTGTTCGGCGTACGGCTCCCAGTCGGTCGCCAGATGCAGCAGGCCACCGCCGCGCAGCCGGCTGGCGAGCAACTCGACGAAGGCCGGCTGAATCAGGCGGCGCTTGCTGTGACGCTTCTTGTGCCAGGGGTCCGGGAAGTAGATCCGGATCTCGTCCAGCGCAGCGGGCGCGATGTCCTGCTGCAGCACCTCGACCGCGTCGTGGCAGTACACGCGGACATTGTCACGGTTCGCCGCGGCCAGCGTGTTCAGCAGCCGACCGACGCCGGGCTGGTGCACCTCGATGCCGATGAAGTCGCGCTGCGGCTCGTGTTCGGCCGCATGTGCGAGCGCCTCGCCGTTGCCGAAACCGATCTCGAGCACGTGCTCGGCGCGACGGCCGAACAGCGCGTCGAGATCGCGCGGCGCGCCGGCAAGAACCAAACCGTAGCGCGGCCACAGCGCCTCGAGCGCGCGCTTCTGGGCGTCGGTCATGCGCCCCTGCCGCAGTACGAAACTGCGGATCGGCCGGTGCGTTCGGGCGTCGGGCTCGGCGGCCGCGGCCTCGTGCTCGCTCATCCGACCAGCCCGTCGATCGGCGACGAGGCGCTGGCGTTGCGCTTGCGCGGAATCCGGCCGGCCCGATACGCCATCCGCCCGGCCTCGACCGCATGCCGCATCGCCGCTGCCATCAGCACCGGGTTGCGGGCGCCGGCGATCGCGGTGTTCATCAGCACGCCGTCGCAGCCGAGCTCCATCGCGACCGCGGCGTCGGACGCGGTGCCGACGCCGGCGTCGACCAGGATCGGCACTTTCGCGTTGTCGACGATCTCGAGCAGGTTGTAGCGGTTCTGCACGCCGAGCCCGGAACCGATCGGCGCCGCCAGCGGCATGACTGCGACACAGCCGATTTCCTCCAGTCGCCTGGCGACGATCGGGTCGTCGGACGTGTATACCATCACCTGGAACCCGTCGGCGACCAGGATCTCGGCCGCGCGCAGCGTCTGCACGACATCCGGGAACAGCGTCTTTTCGTCGCCGAGCACCTCGAGCTTGACCAGCGAATGGCCATCGAGCAGCTCGCGCGCGAGCCGACAGGTGCGGACCGCGTCGGCGGCGCTGTAGCAGCCGGCGGTGTTGGGCAGGATCGTGTAGCGGTCGGGCGGCAGCACGTCGAGCAGGTTCGGCTCGCCGGGATGCTGGCCGATGTTGCTGCGGCGGATCGCGATGGTGACGATCTCGGCACCGGCGGCTTCGGTCGCGAGCCGGGTTTCCTCGAGATCCCTGAACTTGCCGGTGCCGGTCAGCAGGCGCGAATGGTAGGCGCGGCCGGCGATCAGCAGCGGGTCGGAGTGATCGATGGGAGCATTCATTGCAGGATTATCGCTTGAACGGCTGTGGCGGGTGAGGCGTGGATCGTGAAAGCGTGGACGGCCTGTCGCGCAGCGTCAGCCGCCGCCCATCGCCTGCACCAGCTCGACCTGGTCGCCGTCGGCCAGGCGATGCTCGGCATGCCGGCTCTTCGGCACGATCTCGCGGTTGACCTCGACCGCGAGGCGGCGTTCGGCCAGGCCGAGTTCGGCCAGCAGTTCGGCGATGGTCGGCGTACCGTCGAGCAGGCGCGGTTGTCCGTTGATGAAGATGTGCATTGGCAAATCCTGTCCGCATTGCGCCGCCCGCGTCGCGCTGGCTATGATCGGCGCGTTTCGCGGGCGTAGCTCAATGGTAGAGCTGTAGCTTCCCAAGCTACTGACGTGGGTTCGATTCCCATCGCCCGCTCCAGATTTACGGCGGCGGCCTTCGGGGCCGCCGTCGTCGTTTCCGGAGCGCCGGTGGCGACACAGCATAAACCGCCGACCCCGTCCGATCAGGCGCAACTGCTGCTCGGCTGGCGTGAATGGCTCGGCCTGCCCGGGCTCGGCATCGGCGCGATCCGTGCCAAGATCGACAGCGGCGCGCGGTCGTCGGCGCTGCACGTCGACCAGCAGCAATGCTTCGAGCGGGACGGCGTCGAGTGGGTCCGATTCATGCTCGATCCGGGCGACGGCGGCCGGGTCGTGCAGTGCGAAGCGGTCGTGATCGACCGCCGGCCGGTCACCGACTCGGGCGGCCATCGCACCGAGCGGATCTTCATCCGCACCGACCTGCGGCTCGGGCCGCTGGAATATCCGATCGAGATCAACCTGACCTGCCGCCGCAACATGCTGTTCCCGATGCTGCTCGGCCGCTCGGCGATGGTCGGGCACTGCCGGATCGACCCGCAGTCGTCGTTTCTGCTCGGCAGCCCGGAACCGTGACCCGGCACCGATCCGCACGGCTCGCGGCAGGGGTGTCCCGCACGCTGCCAGCGCCGGCCCCTGCGTCATGACCCCGTCCACCGCTACGCTGCCAATCGCCGAATCGGGACGCCCCGATTCCCCACTCCCCCATTCCCGTCCCGGCCATGAAGCTCGCCATCCTGTCGCGCAATTCCAAGCTCTATTCGACCCAGCGGCTGGTCGACGCCGCGCGCACCCGCGGTCATACGGTCCGCGTGCTCGACCCGCTGCGCTGCTACATGCGGATCGAGCCGGGCGCGTTCGAGATGCATTACAAGGGCAAGCCGCTATCGGACTACGACGCGGTGATCCCGCGGATCGGCGCATCGGTGACCTTCTACGGCACCGCTGTGCTGCGCCAGCTCGAAATGATGGGGCTGTACACACCGAATCCATCCGATGCGATCCTGCGCGCACGCGACAAGCTGCGCAGCCACCAGATGCTCGCACGTGAGGGGATCGGGCTGCCGCGCACGGTGTTCGGCGACAACCCGGACGACACCGCCGACCTGCTGCGGATGCTCGGCCGGCCGCCACACGTGATCAAGCTCAACGAAGGCAGCCAGGGCAGCGGGGTGATCCTGGCCGAGAATGTATCGTCGTCGGGCAGCGTGATCGAGGCTTTCCGCGGCCTGTACGCGAATTTCCTGGTGCAGGAGTTCATCGCCGAAGCCAAGGGCGCCGACCTGCGCTGCTTCGTCGTCGGCGGCGAGGTCGTCGCGGCAATGCGGCGGCAGGCCAGGAAAGGCGATTTCCGCTCCAACCTGCATCGCGGCGGGACCGCCCGCAAGGTCGAACTGAGCCGCAGCGAGATCGACATCGCATTGCGAGCCGCCCGCGTGCTCGGGCTCGAAGTCGCCGGTGTCGACCTGCTGCGTTCGCGGCGCGGCCCGCTGGTGCTCGAGGTCAATTCGTCGCCCGGGCTCGAAGGCATCGAGGCCGCCACCGGTGGCGACGTCGCCGGCCGGATCGTCGATTTCGTCGACGCCGCGGTGCAGCGCGGCCGGCGGCGACCCAGGGCCCGTGCGGTCTGAGCCGGAGTGGACGGAGCGCTCCGAGCACCATCGACGGGCGGTCGGAAGCGCGCGAAACCATACCGGAGCTGAAGCCGATCGAGCTTAACGATTCAGACAGTCGCGTTTAACCGGTTCTTAATCGGTCGAGCGCTATCTTGCGAGTCACCGGAATGTTCTGCACGACACTCCTAAGTCAGTTGGTGACTTGCAGATTACGGTAATCGGGGCAGTAGCTTTAGGCCCACGCGAGGCGCGTTCCCCATGGTCGCCTCCGTGGGCCTTTTTATTGCCCGTTCGCCTTGCCTCCTTGGAGTTTTCCAGCCCGTTTCGCCTGCGGGCGAACTTCCAGTTGCTTACGTACGATAGTCGTCGTACGATGCCACCCCCACAACAACCAAGAACGGGGTGCGCGATGGACAGAAAGGGATTGCTGGTGCTGTTCGGCCTGCTGCTGCCGCTGTCGGCGATCGCCGCCAAGAAGGACGAACACCAGAATGTCGTATTCGACCCGGCCAGGTTCGAGCAGCAGCGCACGACGATCGAACGCGAGATGGCTGGCGAGGGGTACCGGGAAATCGACAAGCAGCAACGCTCCGAGGTGCTTGCGGCATTGGACCGGATGTCCAGACTGCTCGGGTCGTCAACCAGCATCGACGCGCTGTCAGCGGCCGAGAAGGTCGAACTGTTCAATGCGCAGGAACAAGTGAACACGATCCTGACCCGGGCGGCAGCCGACAGCCGACTGACGTGCAAGCGCGAGACGCCGACTGGCTCCCATCGGCCGACCACCAGTTGCATGACCGTCGCCGAACGACGCCGAAGGCAGGAGCAGGCACAGGACAATCTGCGCAGCACGCTGCGGGGCGCGAAACTGAACGGGGAGTAGGCAACTGCCGCTGCCGCGAATACGATTTTATTCGTATGTTAGCTCGACGGGTGACTGGGGTCCGACCGGACGTTTCCGGACGGCTCCGGCGCCGACCGACCGGGAGGCTGCCATGATGAGTTCGAGACCTTCACGTCCAACCGATGCCGAACTCGCGATCCTGAACGTGCTGTGGAGTCGCGGCGAAGCGACCGTTCGTGACGTGCACGATGCGCTGTACGGGCCGCACGGCGGCTACACGACGTCGCTGAAACTGCTGCAGGTCATGCACGGCAAGGGCCTCGTCAACCGCGATGAAGGCCAGCGCGCACACGTGTACCGGGCGGCGGTCAGCCGCAACGAGACGCAGCAGAACATGATGGCCGACCTCGCCCGACGCCTGTTCGGCGGCGGCACCGCACGGCTGGCGATCGGCGCACTCGGCGCCGCCGAGGCGCCGAGCGATGCCGAGATCGCCGAGATCCGTGAACTGCTCGACCGACTGGAACAGGAACGCCATGGCCAGCGCTGATCTGCGCCACCTGATCGACCTGCTTGGCTGGACCCTGCTCGACTTCTGCTGGCAAGGCCTGTTGATCGCGGCCGGTTACGCGCTGCTGCGCGGGTTGCTCGGCCCCGGCCGACCGCAGGCGCGGCTGGCGGTCGGCTACCTGGCGATGACGGCCATGGCGTTGATACCGGTGTTGACCGCACTCGGCCGCTGGACCGCGGCCGCGCCGGCGCTGACTGGCAGCGCTGCGGCATCGCTCGGCGCGGCGCCGGCGTTCGACGCATCGGCGATGCTGTCGTCGACCGGCATCATCGAAGCCTGGCTACCGGCGCTGGTCGCGGCCTGGGCCGCCGGCGTGCTGTCGCTGGCGATGCGCGCCGGCTGGCAGTGGCAGCGGCTGCGCCGGATCTGCGCGCTGGCCCAACCGGTGCCGGTCAGTTGGCAGATCGCGGCCGATCGACTCGCGCGACGGTTCGGGACACCGAAGGCACGCCTGCTCGAATCGGCGCGGATCCAGGTGCCGCTGATGATCGGCTGGCTCAAGCCGGTCATCCTGCTGCCGGCCGCGCTCTGCACCCGGCTACCGTCGGCCCAGATCGAACTGCTGCTGGCGCATGAGCTGGCGCATATCCGGCGCCGCGATTTCATCGCCAACCTGCTGCAGATCGTGGTCGAGACCGTGCTGTTCTACCACCCGGCGGTGCACTGGGTGTCGCGCAGGATCCGCGAGGACCGCGAGCTGTGCTGCGACGATCTGGTCTCCGAGCTGTGCAATGCACCGATCGACTACGCGCGCGCGCTGCTGTCGGTGGCCGAGCAGCGGCCGCAGACACCGCGACTGGCGGTTGCCGCGACCGGCGGTCAACTGCGGGCACGGATCGAACGGATCGTCGCCCGGCCCGCAGGCGCGCAGGCGCGTCCGGTGCAGGAAGCATGGCCCGGTGCGCTGCTGCTGATGGCAACTGTACTGGCCTGGGGCGCGCTTGCCGGCCACACGCTGCCGGACCGTCTGCCGCTGCCGCCGATCGCGTGGGAACGCCTTGGCGTGCCAACGCCGGTACTCGGGCTGTCGTTCGGCGATCTGCGCCTGGAGCGCCCACGGATCGAGCCACGGATTCCAGAGCCTGCCGCAGTCGCGCCGGCAGCGACCGCAAGCAGCTCAGCGGTCGCGAATGCAGAGGTTTCCGGGCCGCGGCCCGGACCGGCCATCGAACGCGAACGGCCCGCCCTCGAGGCCGCACCGTCGATTCCGCCACTGACGATCGATCCGCCGGCCGCGACGCCGGCCGCAGCCGACGAGACCGTGCGCAGCAGCAGCGTGCCGACGCCCCGCGCGATCCATGTCGAGACACCCCGCTACCCGCGGGTGGCGCGAATCCGCGGCATCGAGGGCAGTGTCGTGCTGAGCTACCGGATCGAACGCGGTCGGGCGACCGACATCGCGGTCGAAAGCGGCACCCACAGCGAGTTCGCCAGCGCCGCCGAGCAGGCCCTGCGCCGCTGGCGTTTCGCCCCCGGTGCCGACAGCCTGGTGCGCCACCAGCAGCCGTTCGACTTCCGGATCACCGAGCAGGCCGAGTCCGACACCTGCGTCACCGCGACCGGCACGCGAATCTGCCGCCCGACGAACTGAACGCCGACCGCGCCGCGCCGCCGCAGCCCGCGGCGCGGCCGCCGACGACCGCGCCGCTGACCTGTACACTTGCCGGCATGCATATCCTCGTCATCGAAGACAACAGCGACATCGCCGCCAATCTCGGCGATTTTCTCGAGGACCGCGGCCACACGGTCGATTTCGCCGCCGATGGCGTGACCGGCCTGCATCTGGCCATCGTCAACGAATTCGACGCGATCGTGCTGGACCTGAACCTGCCCGGCATGGACGGCCTCGAGGTCTGCCGCAAGTTGCGCCAGGAGGCACGCAAGACCACCCCGGTGCTGATGCTGACCGCGCGCGACACGCTGGAGCAGAAATTGTCCGGCTTCGAATCCGGCGCCGACGACTACCTGGTCAAACCGTTCGCACTGCAGGAAGTCGATGCGCGGCTGCAGGTGCTGGCACGCCGCGGCAAGGGGGCCGGCCCGCGGGTGCTGAAGGTCGCCGACCTCGAATACAACCTCGACACGCTCGAAGTCAGTCGCGGCGGCCGCCACGTCAATCTCAATCCGACCGCGTTGAAGATCCTGCAGGCGCTGATGGAGGCGTCGCCGGCGGTGGTGACCCGGCATGATCTCGAAACCCGGGTCTGGGGCGAGGAGCTGCCGGACTCCGACAGTCTGCGAGTCCACATCCACGGCCTGCGGGCGGCGATCGACAAGCCGTTCCCGACGCCGCTGATCCAGACCCGCCACGGTATTGGCTATCGCATTGCCGACCCCGATGCAGTATCGACGCCGGCTTCGTAGCCGGAT
The DNA here is from genome assembly GCA_041687455.1 of Lysobacteraceae bacterium. Taxonomy (GTDB): domain Bacteria; phylum Pseudomonadota; class Gammaproteobacteria; order Xanthomonadales; family Xanthomonadaceae; genus JAWLBY01. The sequence goes on from JAWLBY010000009.1 coordinate 109,211, forward strand.
CATCATCTCGTTCGCGTTGCTGGGGTTCGTGCTGACCGCGCTGTTTGCGGCGGCGACGCTGTGGCTGCGTTCGGTCACCGAGAACGATCTGATCGATGGCTGGCTGCAGAACGAGGCGGCGAACTTCGTCGAGTTCAAACGGCGCAACCCGTCGCCAGCCGCACAATTCTCGTTCTCGCGCCAGATCGAGTTCTGGGTATTCCGGCCACACAGCCCGAACATTCCGCTGGAATGGCGCGAACTGGCCAGCGGCGTCTACGAAATCGAGGATCGGGAAGCCGGCAGCGGTGAGCTGCGCCACTACAAGCTCGCCGTGCACCAGGCCTCCGACATCGTCAGCTATCTACGCTACGACTTCAGCCAGGAAGAGCTGTCAGCGCAGCAACTGCAGTTCGCGCTGCTCGCTGCGGTGGCCGCTTTCTCGCTGCTGGCACTGCTGCTCGGCGCCTGGTTCTCGACCCGCGTGATGCGGCCGGTCAGCGATCTCGCGACGCGGCTGCGTTCGTTCTCCGGTGGCAGCATCCAGCCGGAACCGCTGGCGCCGCATTTCGCCAACGACGAAGTCGGCCAGCTCGCCGCCGCGCTCGACGATTATTCGGACCGGCTGACCGACTTGGTCCGCCGCGACCGCGAGTTCAACGCCGATGTCAGCCACGAACTGCGCACGCCGCTGGCCGTGATCCGCGGCGCAGCCGAACTGCTGCTCGCGCAGCCGGGGCTGAACGACAAGACACTCGGCCGGCTGCGCCGGATCGAGCGCGCCGTGCAGCAGTGCACCGACCTGACCAACGCGTTGCTGATGCTGTCGCGCGGCGAGCGCCAGCACGGCGCGACCGATCTGCACAGGGTCGTCGAGCAGATCGTCGAATCCAACCGCACCGCACTGGCGAACAAGCCGATCGAGCTGATCGTCGATGGCGCCAGCGGCGTGTTGATCGATGCACCGGAGCCGGTGGTCGCGGTCGCGCTGTCCAACCTGATCGGCAACGCCTGCAAGTACACCGCCGAAGGCGAGGTCCGGGTCAGCGTGCATGACGATCGGGTCGAGATCCGCGACAGCGGACCGGGCATCGCCGCCGAAGACGCCGGCCGGCTGTTCGAACGCGGCTATCGCGGCAAGAGTGCCGAAGGCAGCCGCGGCGCCGGCATCGGGCTGGCGATCGTCGGCCGGCTCTGCGAACTGTACGGCTGGGATGCGAGCCTGGCGCCGCGCCCGGAAGGCGGCGCGATCGCGGTCCTGCGCTTCAATCCGCCACGGCGGAGCTGATCGCGCACGAGCCGCTTGCGGCAAAGCGGCAGGCTCGCGGTCGTCGGCGCGGCGTTCTGCCGCTGCCCCGGGTTCGCGGATTGCCGGACTGGATCGTGGCTGATCCGCCGCCACACGGCCCCGATCAGACCGGCGTCAACCAGCCCCACTGATCCTCGGTGCGGCCGTCAATCAGGAGGCCGAAGAACGCGTCCGGCAGTCCGGTCGTGACCGGACCACGCACGCCGCCGCCGACCGTGCGACCGGAACCCGCTCCACCGTTCGACGGTGCTTCGACGCATCACTGCCAGTCGCCCTTCCATATCTCAGGACGAACGGTGCATCGACGCGTCACGGCAAGCGTTCGACGTTTCGCCCGGGCCGCCTCAGTGCAGATGGTTCGGCGCGCCGCAGCAGACCTTGAACTTCTTGCCGCTGCCGCACGGACACGGGTCGTTGCGGCCCGGCGTTTCGGCACGCCGCACCGGCTGCGGCCGGAGTTGTTCGCGGCGCAGCGCGTCCAGATCCTGCAGCATCGCCGGCAGTTCGGCGGCCGCTTCGAGTCGGCTGTGGAAGTCCGGGATGTCGTCCGGATCCATGCCGAGTTCCTCGGCCTGTTCGGTCGAGAACAGCGCCAGCATCTCGATCATGCCGAGGTCCTCCTCGACGAACTCGTGCTGTTCGGCCCAGCGCTCCCAGGCCTGCTGCCGGAAGTCGACGCCACGCAGGAAACCGAGCGCCCAGGCGGCAGCGAGCGGAAAGTCGCTCGGCGCGCCGGCAAACGGGTCATGTTCGTCATCGGCCGGGCTGCCGAGCGGCTGCTCGGCCACCGACGGGTAGGCGAGCAGCGGCATCGCCGCGGCGTGCGCTTCCTCGTCATCCTCGCCGAACTCGATCTGCAGGCGGCTGACGATGTCGTTCCAAAGCCCCATCACCAGCCGATACGCATCCAGCGCTTCGCTCTCGTTGGCCCAGACCGGCTCGTGGTTCCAGATCGCCGACATGAACTCGCTCGGCATGACCAGCTCCGGGCTGACGATCAGCGCGCTGAGGAAGCCGTCGAGCATCTCGAGCGACATGCCGTCGTGCGGCACCGCATGGGTTTCGAGCAGATGGTCGAGTCGTTCCAGGTCCTGGTCGGACAACGGGGCGGGCTTTGCGGTCGAGCCTGTGATGTTCATTCGGATCCGTGACAGATGGGCAGGGAAAATTGAAGCGCCGCCCGCCGCGACAGCAACGGTGGACGGACGGCTGCGGACCGGTCTTGCGCGTCAGTGGGCGCGACCGGCCGCCTGACGAGTGCGCTCGCCACGCCGACGGAAGTCGAGTATGCGAAGCATATAGGGCATCGCGGCGAGCATGTCGACCCGCTCACGGAAGGTCGGGGCCGGCGTGCCGTCCTGATCGCCGAGCTGGATCAGCCGCATCAGGAAGGCGATGCTCTCCTCGAGACCGGCAATGTCCTTCTCCCAGGCACGCCATTGCGGCAAGCGCAGGTCGACGGCGTAGAGGAATCCGCCGGCCCAGGCGGCGCCGAGCGGAAAATCGATTCCGCGGCAGGCCTGCTCGAACTCGGCCGGGTCATCCGGCAGGCCGGGCGGCATCGACAGCAATGGCATGAAGCCGCCGGCATCCTTGTCCGGATCGATCTGGATCCGCGCCTCGATGAAGCGCGCGAGTTGATCAACCAGCCGCTCGGCATCTCGCGCCTCGGCAGGCGAGCCCCACGACAGGTCCGGGCCCCAGATCAGCGGCCGGTACTCGTCGGCCGGCACGTCGACCGGGCCGGCCAGCAGTCCGCACAGCAGGCCGTCGAGCATTTCCAGATTCATTCCGCCGTTCGGCACCGCCCGCTCGATCAGCAACTGCTGCAGCCGCTGGATTTCGTCGGCACTCATGATCGACTTCGGATCGACGTGGCTCATCTCGTCTCCCGTGCGGTGGCGCAGCCGATCGTCAGTACGCGAACTCGCCGAACAGCGGGTCCACGCTGCCGCGCCAGCGGCCATGGAACAACTCGAGCTTGCGTTCGGCGGGCGTCTGGTTGGCGGTGGCGAATTCGATCAGCGGCTCCAGGTGGTAGGACTCGTCGCTGCCCTCGCGGCTCAGTCTCGCGCGGCGCTGCAGGCCGGCCGCCGAGATCTTCAGCGCCTCGAGCGCCAGCTCGCGAACCGTCGCGCCACGGAACGGCAGTTTCAGTGCATGCCGCGGCACGCCGTCGCGCAGTGCGTGACGCTCGGCGCGACTGAAATCACCGACCAGATCCCAGGCGGCATCGAGCGCTGTCGAGTCGTATAGCAGACCGACCCAGAACGCCGGCAAAGCGCAGACGCGATTCCACGGGCCGCTGTCGGCACCGCGCATTTCGAGATAGCGCTTCAGCCGCACTTCGGGAAAAGCGGTGGTCAGATGGTCGGCCCAATCCTTCAGCGTCGGTCGCTCACCCGGCCGGGCCGGCAGCCGGCCGTCCATGAAGTCACGGAAGCTCTGTCCGCTGGCATCGACGTAGTGGCCGTCGCGGTAGACGAAATACATCGGCACGTCGAGCACGTAGTCGACGTAACGCTCGAAACCGAAACCGTCCTCGAACACGAAATCGAGCATGCCGGTGCGGTCCGGATCGGTATCGGTCCATATCTGCGAGCGGTACGACTGGAAGCCATTCGGCCGGCCGTCGGTGAACGGCGAATCGGCGAACAATGCGGTCGCGATCGGCTGCAACGCGAGGCCGACGCGGAACTTCTTCACCATGTCGGCTTCGGAGCCGAAGTCGAGGTTGACCTGCACCGTGCAGGTGCGGGTCATCATGTCGAGCCCGAGCCGTCCGCGCTTGGGCATGTACTCGCGCATGATCTTGTAGCGGCCCTTCGGCATCCACGGCATGTCGTCGCGGCGCCACTTCGGCTGGAAACCCATGCCGAGGAAGCCGAGTCCGAGCGGCTCGGCGACAGTCTTGACCTCACGCAGGTGCAGGCCGGTCTCGCAGCAGGTCTGGTGCAGGTTCTCGAGCGGCGCCCCGGACAGTTCGAGCTGGCCGGCCGGCTCCAGCGTGATCGAGGCACCGTCGCGTTCGAGCGCGATCAGTTGCGCCCGGCCATCCGCGCCGACTTCCTCGATCCGCGACCAGCCGAGACCGGCAAGCCCCTCCAGCACGGCACGGATGCCGCGTTCGCCTTCATAGGTGGGCGGCAGCAGGTCGTCGGTGCGGAAACCGAATTTCTCGTGCTCGGTGCCGATCCGCCATTCCGACTCGGGCTTGCTGCCGGCCTCGATGTACGCGACGAGCTGGCGGCGGTTTTCTACCGGCTCAGCGGATTCCTTGCTCGGGCCTGACATGGACGATCCTTGCGGGCGTGCACGGCCGAACGACCGGCACTCGGGGGGGGGGCGAAGCCGGCAAGATGGGGGCTTTCGCGGGTCGGCGCAAGCGGGGTGCGGCCGGCGCCCCGGGACCCGCGCTGCAGCGTGGCGGATCGCCGGCTTCGCTCCCCTCTCCCGCCGGGAGAGGGGCCGGGGGTGAGGGTCGGGTCTTGCCACCGGGCCGGATTCGAGCGGCGGTGCGGGCGCTTGCGTCCTGCCCGGCGAGGTCCGGTCAGCCGCTCCGCACGGACCCTCACCCCAACCCCTCTCCCGGAGGGAGAGGGGCTTTCAACATCCGTCGGGCGGCTCGGTTCAGCCGAGCGCCTTCGCCGCTTCGACGACGCGCTCGACGGTGAAGCCGAAATACTTGAACAACTGGTCGGCCGGTGCCGATGCGCCGAACCGGTCGATACCGATCACGGCGCCGTCGAGGCCGACGAACTTGCGCCAGTAGTCGGACACCCCGGCCTCGATCGCGAGGCGCCGGCGGCAGGCATTCGGCAACACCGATTCGCGGTAGTCGGCCGGCTGCTGCTCGAACAGCTCGACCGCCGGCATCGACACCACGCGGACCTTTCGGCCCTCGCCTTCCAGCGCCTTCGCCGCGTCGACCGCCAACCCGACCTCCGAGCCGGTCGCGATCAGGATCAGCTCCGGTGCGCCGTCGCAATCGCGCAGCACGTAACCGCCGCGGGCAATCGCCGCCAGTTGGCCGGCGTCGCGCGGCTGGTGCGGCAGGTTCTGGCGAGTGAAGATCAGGCAGCTCGGCCCGTCGCGCCGTTCGATCGCGGCGCGCCAGGCGACCGCCGATTCAACCGCGTCGCAGGGTCGCCAGACGACGTTGTTCGGGATATAGCGCAGCGACGCGACGTGTTCGATCGGCTGGTGGGTCGGGCCGTCCTCGCCGAGGCCGATCGAATCGTGCGTGTAGACGTGGATGCTGGCGGCCGGAATCAGCGCGCTCATCCGAACCGCGTTGCGCGCGTAGTCGGAGAACACCAGGAAGGTCGCGTCGTACGGGATGAAGCCGCCGTGCAGCGCGAGGCCATTCGCGATCGCGGTCATGCCGAACTCGCGCACGCCGTAGTAGACGTAGTTGCCGTCGGCATCATTGGCGTTGACGTCGCGCGAGCCCTTCCACAGGGTCAGGTTGGAGTGCGCGAGATCGGCCGAGCCGCCGATCAGCTCCGGCAGCAGCGGGCCGAACGCCTCCAGCGCCATCTGAGACGCCTTGCGGCTGGCGACGACCGGGCCGTCGGCCTGCAGCTTGTCGATCCAGGCCTGCGCCTGCTCGGCGAAATCGGCCGGCAGCTCGCCGCGCATCCGGCGTTCGAACTCGGCGGCGAGTTCCGGGTGCTGCCGGCGGTATTCGGCGAACAGCCGGTTCCACTGCTCCTCGCGGACGATGCCGGTGTCGCGCGCCCGCCAGCCGCTGCGGATCGCGTCCGGAATCTCGAACGGCGCGTGCGGCCAGTTCAGCGCCTCGCGCGTGCCGGCGACTTCGTCCTTGCCGAGCGGCGCGCCGTGGCAGGTTTCCTTGCCGGCGCGGGTCGGTGCGCCGAAGCCGATGATCGTCCGGCAGCAGATCAGCGTCGGCCGCTCGCGCTCGCCCTGTGCGGTGCGGATCGCCTGCGCGATCTCGTCCGGGTCGTGGCCATCGACGTTGCGGATCACCTGCCAGCCATAGGCTTCGAAGCGAGCCGGGGTGTCGTCGGAGAACCAGCCGGCAACATTGCCGTCGATCGAGATCCGGTTGTCGTCCCAGAACACGATCAGCTTGCCGAGGCCGAGGGTGCCGGCCAGCGAACAGACTTCGTGCGAGATGCCTTCCATCAGGCAGCCATCGCCGGCGAACACCCAGGTGTAGTGGTCGACGATCGAAAACTCCGGCCGGTTGAAGCGGTTGCCGAGCACTTTTTCGGCCAGCGCGAAGCCGACCGCGTTGGCGAGCCCCTGGCCGAGCGGGCCGGTGGTGGTTTCGACGCCAGGCGTTTCCGAGCGTTCGGGATGGCCGGCGGTCTTCGAATGCAACTGGCGGAAGTTCTTCAGCTCTTCCAGCGGCAGGTCGTAACCGGACAGATGCAGCAGGCTGTACAGCAGCATCGAGCCGTGCCCGTTCGACAGCACGAAACGGTCGCGATCGACCCAGCCCGGATTGGCCGGACTGTGGCGCAGGAAATCGTTCCACAGCACCTCGGCGATATCGGCCATGCCCATCGGCGCGCCCGGATGGCCGGACTTCGCGGCCTCGACCGCATCGATCGACAGGAAACGGACGGCGTTGGCGAGGTCGCGGCGGGATGGTGCGGTCATGGGGCGGCTCGGGGCAGGCGGGCGAGCCGCGTATTGTACGTGGAGCCGGGAATCGGGAACCGATCGAGCAGTCTGGCGGCAGCCCGATGGCTGGACGGCACGTGCCACGGAGCGCAGGGTCCGGGGTGGCGAGAAGCGCTCGATTCTCGATGCCCGACCTCGGTCACACCGGTGCCGCGCGCTCCCGGTCCGGCTCACCGCGCGCGACGACCACCGCACCGACCAGGTCACCGGTCACGTTGACGGTGGTCCGGCACATGTCGAGGAAGCGATCGACGCCGAGGATGATGCCGATGCCTTCCGGCGGGATGCCGAACATTGCCAGGATCATCGCGATCACCGGCAGCGAACCGCCCGGCACGCCGGCCGCGCCGATGCCGCCGAGCACGCACAGCAGCAGCACCGCGACCTGCTGCGCCAGACTCAGGTCGACGCCGAAGAACTGGGCGAGGAACAGCACGGTGATGCCTTCGAACATCGCGGTGCCGTTCATGTTGGCGGTCGCACCGAGCGTGCAGACGAAGCGGCCGACCCGGCGCGGGACACCGAGCCGTTCCTCGGCCACCTTCAGCGTGGTCGGCAGCGTCGCCGAGCTGGACGAGGTCGAGAACGCGGTCAGGATCGCCGGCTCGGCACGCTTGAAGAACTGCAGCGGCGACATGCCGCCGACGAAGCGCAGCAGCAGCGGGAACACGATGAAATAGTGCAGCGCCAACGCCAGCACGACGGTGCCGACGAAGCGCGCGAGCTGCACCAGCACGTCGAGCCCGAGCCGGGCGGTGATCGCGAACAGCAGCGCCGCGACCGCGTACGGCGCCAGCCGGATCACCCAGCCGATCAGGGTCAGCGAAATGTCGTACAGCCCCTGCACCGCGCCGAGGAAGGTGCCGACGCCGTCGGTGCGGACCATTGCCGCGGCGATTCCGACCATCAGCGAGAAGAACATCACCGCGATCAGGTCACCGCTGGCGGCCGACGCGATCGGGTTGCGCGGCACGATGTTCAGCAGCAGGTCGATGCCGGAGAACTCGCGCCGCGCCGCGATCTCGCCGGCGCGGTCGGCCGCCCCGGCCAGCAGCGATTGCCCGACGTCCGGCGGCAGGCCGTTGCCGGGCTGCAGCGCGTTGACGGTCAGCAGCCCGATCATGACCGCGATCGCGGTGACGGTCGCGACGAACAGCAGCGTCTTGACGCCGATCCGGCCGAGCGAGCGCGGATCGCCGATCTCGACCACGCCGAGCACCAGTGCCGAGAACACCAGCGGCACGACCAGCATGAACAGCAGCCGCAGGAACACCTGGCCGAGCGGGTTCGCGACCCAGGTCACCAGCGCGTCGAGCCAGCCGGCGTCGGCCGCCCAGAAGTTGGCGGCCAGCCCGCCGACGATGCCGACGACGAACCCGATCAGCATTTTGGTGTGCAGCGGCATGGCAGTGCTCATCGTCGTTCCTGGCACGATCCAGCGCGGGGCATCACCGCCGCCGCGCGCCGGCGCGAGTCCTTATCGCGTGGTGCCGTTGCGGACCCGTTCGAAATAACCGTCCAGTTCGCGCTTGACGACCGGTGCCAGCAGGTACAGGCCGATCAGGTTCGGGATCGCCATGATGAACAGCAGGCCGTCGGCCAGGTCGACGATGCTGCCGAGCTGCATCGTGCAGCCGACCACCACCATCGCGAGATAGAACACCTTGAAGCCGTACAGCACCGCCTTCGACTCTCGGGCCAGGAAGCTGGCCGCCTTGGCACCGTAGTAGCCCCACGTGATCGTGGTCGAGAACGCGAACATCAGCACCAGGAACGCCAGCACGTACGGGAACCACGGCAACACGCTCGCGAACGCGGCCGAGGTCAACTGGACACCCTCGACGCCCTGCCCGCCGACATAGGCACCGGTGATCACGATCACCAGCGCGGTCATCGTGCAGATGATCACGGTGTCGACGAACGGCTCGAACAGCGCGACGATGCCGGCGCTGACCGGTTCGCGGGTCTTGATCGTCGAGTGCGCGATCGCCGACGAACCGAGGCCGGCTTCGTTCGAGAATGCCGCCCGGCGGAAGCCCTGGATCAGTGCGCCGACCACGCCGCCGGCGACGCCTTCGGCGGTGAACGCGCCATCGATGATGGTCATGATCGCAGCCGGGATGTCGGTGACGTGCGCCGCCAGCACCACCAGCGCGGCGAGGATGTACAACGTCGCCATCGTCGGCACCAGCTTCTCGGTGACCTGGCCGATCCGGCTGATGCCGCCGATCACGACCACGCCGGCCAGCACCGCATAGACCAGGCCGAACAGCCAGCCCTTGTCGCCGAGAAAACCGGCCGCGCCGCCGGTCACGCCGACCATCTGCGAATAGGCCTGGTTGGCCTGGAACATCGCGCCGGCACCGATCGCGCCGAGCATCGTGCAGACCGCGAAGATGATCGCCAGTACCCAGCCGAGCGTGTTGAGCCGCGGGTAATGCTCCTTCAGGCCACGGCTCAGGTAATACATCGGGCCGCCGGAGATCGTGCCGTCGGCCTTCTCGAGCCGGTACTTCAGGCCGAGCGTGCACTCGACGAACTTGGTCGACATGCCGAGCAGGCCGGCGAGGATCATCCAGAACGTCGCACCGGGCCCGCCGAGCGTGATCGCGACTGCGACGCCGGCGATGTTGCCGAGACCGACCGTGCCGGAAACCGCCGAGCTGAGGCCCTGGAAGTAGCTGACCTCGCCGGGATTCTGCTTGTCGTCGTAGTCGCCGCGCAGCAACCGGAATGCGTGGCCGAAGCCGCGGATGTTGATGAAGCGGAAATACAGCGTGAACACGAAGCCGGCGAAGATCAGCCAGCCGACGATCAGCGGAAACGCGGTGCCGTCGATCGGCACCGAGTAGAAGATGACCCTCGAGATCGAATCTGCCACCGGCGTGAACGCCGCATTGATTCGCTCATCGAGTCCCGGCTCGGCCTGGGCGTGTGCGGAAAACGTCGTCAGCAGCGCGGCGAGCGCCGCCATTAGGCGAACCAGCATGAACGATCCCCGAATGAGTCGAAGCCGGGGATGGTACACCAGCGGGCCGGACCGGCCGGTGCGACAGGCGGTGACGGGCGCTCGGGTCGGCGCAGGCCCGAGTCGCGCTGTCCGTGGCAGGCCTTTGCCCCGACCGGGCGTCCAGGGCAATGCGCAGGTGTCCGCACAACAGCATGGCAGAGCATCTTCCGGTCGTCGGCCCGGGCTTCCTTTCCCGGCCCGCCGCGGCAATGCCGCCTCGATCACAACCCGGTCGGATACGCCTCCGGCAGCTCGCCGGCGTGCCAGCCGGCGGTCAGTTCGAGCGGTTTCACTGCGCGCGTGTCGTCGAAGTGCAGCAGCAGGTCGAACTGCCTGCACAGGTCGGATTCGAAGTAATGGCTGTGCCGCTCGGTGTCCGGCCGGTAGACCACGCCGATCGCGCGTTGCAGCCGCGGCGGGCCGAGCGCCGCGCAGACCGCATCGTCGTGGAGGTTGAGCCAGAAGTTGCCGGCACCGAAGCTGTGGAACAGTGCCTCGTAGCTGTCCGGCAACGCCGGCCGCACCCGCTTGCGCTCGGCCGGGTGGTCCCAATCGTCGGCCGCGGTGACGGTGCCGCGATAGGTCGAGAAGCCGACCAGCACGGTGTCATCGGCGTATTCCTCGCGCACCAACTGGCCGAGATTCAGTTCGCCGTGGCGGCCCATCTCGGTCGCGCGCGCGTCGCCCAGATGCGAGTTGTGCGCCCAGATGATCAGTTTGGCCGGACCGTTGTCGCGCGAGATGTGTTCGACCAACGCCTGCAGCGTTTCCATCATGTGCCGGTCGCGGACGTTCCAGGACTCGGTGCGGCCGCGGAACATGGTCCGGTAGTACTGCTCGGCGTTGCGGATCAGCCGGGCGTTCTGCTCGGCGAAGAAGAACGCGTCGTCGGCAGCCCGGCCGTCGTGCAGCAGGTAGCTCGCCGCGCGGCGCCGCAGCTCCACGAGCTGCTCGACCACCTGGTCCTCGCAACCGTCGGCCAGTCGCAGGCCGGTGGCATAGCCGTAGCCTCGGGCGTCGTCGCCGTAACGATCGAAACAGCCGTAACGTTCGCGTGCGCGCCGCGCGGCCTCCGGATCGACCCGGTCGAGGTAGTGCAGCACTGCATCGATCGACGCCTGCAGGCTGTACAGATCCAGGCCGTAGAAACCGCAACCGTGCTGCACGCCGCGGTTGTGCTGACGCAGCCAGTCGACGAAACCGAGCACGTCGGTGTTGCGCCACATCCAGGTCGGAAAGCGCTTGAAGCCGGACAGCGCGCTGTTGCCGTCGCGATCGTCATTGTCGTCGCGGACGTAGCGGTTGACCCGATACGCATCCGGCCAGTCGGCCTCGATCGCGACTCCGTGGAAGCCCTTCTCGATGATCAGCCGGCGGCTGATCGCGGCCCGTTCGCGGTAGAACTCATGGGTGCCGTGGGTCGCCTCGCCGAGCAGCACGAAGCGGGCGTCGCCGATCGTGTCGATCAGCCGGTCGTAGTCGGCATCGCTGCCGCGCAGCGGTTGCAGATGCGCGGCCGCATGCAGCGCGACGCGTCGCCGCGGCGTGCTCATCGCCCGGCCTGCTGCCAGCCGCCGGCGGGTCGCCGATCGGTCGGCGGGACATCCCGGCCGGCGCGTTCGAGCAGCACTTTCACCTCGGCGTCGGTCGTCTGCGCGAAGTCGTCGAACCAGCGGCCGACGCCGAAGAACGGTTCCGGCTGCGCCAGGCACACCAGCTCGTCGGCTTCGCGGGCCAGCGTCCTGCAACTGTCGGGTGCACCGACCGGGACCGCGACGATGATCCGCTGCGGCCGCTGCAGCCGAACCGCGCGGACCGCCGCACGCATGGTCGCGCCGGTGGCGAGGCCATCGTCGACCAGCACGACGACCCGGCCGGCCAGCACCGCCGGTGGACGGGTGCCGCGGAATGCGCGCTCGCGACGCTCGAGCTCGACGGCTTCGGTGGCCGCGACCCGCTCGATCGCACCGGCGGCGATGTCGAGCTGGGCCAGCACTTCGTCATTCAGCACCCGCACGCCGCCGCTGGCGATCGCGCCCATCGCGTACTCGGGAAAGCCGGGCACCCCGAGCTTGCGGACCACGAACACATCGAGCGGCGCGTGCAGCGCCCGCGCGACTTCGAACGCGACCGGCACACCGCCGCGTGGCAGCCCGAGCACGATCAGGTCGCTGCGGTCGGCATATTCGGCCAGCGCGTCGGCGAGCCGCCGGCCGGCCTGTTGGCGATCGCGAAACAGCATGCTGCGCCTCACTGGAGGAAACCGCACATTGGCCTTGCAAGGCACATTCCGCGGCGTATCCGCACATTCAGCGCGCTATCGGGTCGATCGTGAGCAAAAAGTTGCGCCGGCCGGAAACTGTTGCAAGCGGTCGAGCCGGTAAACTGCGCCGATGCAGATCGGCAGCCACCGGATCGACCCGCCGCTGGTGCTGGCCCCGATGGCCGGCGTCACCGACAAGCCGTTCAGGCAGCTCGCCAAGCGGCTCGGCGCCGGCTATGCGGTATCGGAGATGACGATCTCGGATCCGCGGCTGTGGCAGACGAAGAAGAGCCGCTGGCGGATGGACCATGCCGGCGAGCCGGCGCCGATCGGCGTGCAGATCGCCGGTGCCGATCCGCTGGCACTGGCCGAGGCCGCCCGCTTCAACGTCGCGCACGGCGCGCAGATCATCGACATCAACATGGGCTGCCCGGCGAAGAAGGTCTGCAACGTCTGGGCCGGTTCGGCGCTGCTGCAGGACGAGGCGCTGGTCGAGCGCATCTGTCGCGCGGTCGTGGCGGCGGTCGAGGTGCCGGTCACGCTGAAGATCCGCACCGGCTGGAGCCGCGAGCAGCGTAATGCGCCGACGGTCGCGCGGATCGCCGAGGACTGCGGCATCCAGGCGCTGGCCGTGCACGGCCGCACCCGCGACCAGCACTACACCGGCTGCGCCGAGTACGACACCATCGCGACGGTCAAGCAGGCGGTGCGCATCCCGGTGCTGGCCAACGGCGACATCGACTCGGCGCACAAAGCCTCCGAGGTGCTGCGGCACACCGGCGCCGACGCGCTGATGATCGGCCGCGGCGCGCAGGGCCGGCCGTGGATCTTCCGCGAGATCGCGCACTACCTGGCCACCGGCGAGCTGCTGCCGGAACCGTCGGCGGACGAGGTCGCCGGGATTCTGCTCGGCCATCTCGATGCATTGCATGCTTTCTACGGCGAGCAGGCCGGGGTCCGGATCGCGCGCAAGCATCTCGGCTGGTACGCGCGGGACCGGGCCGAGAACAGCGCGTTCCGGGCGGTGGTGAACCGGGCGCAGAGCGCGATCGAGCAGCGGCGGCTGACCGCCGACTATTTCGAGCGGCTCGGCGCCGGCGAACTGCAGGCGGCGTAGCGACACTCGACACGCCCGGCGTGGTCGAGCGTTCGCCGCCCGGCCCGGGGTCAGAACTCGGCGCGCAGGCCGAAGCTCCAGAACTGCTGCCGGCTGTCGTCGACCGAGAAAAGTCGCCGATAGCTGACGAACCCGGACCAGCCATTGGCGAACACCCCCGACAGGCCCACTGCCACTTCGCCGTAACGACTGTCGATCGCCGAGGTCGGCAACGTGAAACGTTGCTGCTGTGGATCGTTGATGAAGTAGCCGGACAGCGCCTCGGCGTCGTCCTCGAACTGGCCGACCCAGCTCAGCTCGATCTGTGGCTGCAGTACGCCCCAGCCGGTCGAGAATGCCGCACTGGCACTGGCGCCGGCGCGGGCGATCAACGAACGCAGCCGCTGTGCATCGATGGCGACCGCGAACGCATCGCCGCCTTCGATCGCCCGCTCGGAGAACGCATCGATGTCGAGCCGGGCGTATTCGAGCGCGAGCCGCGGTCCGAACGACCAGCGGTGATGGGCGTAATCGAGCCCGGCCGACAGCGTCGCGTAGCGCTGGTCGGCATCCGGCGAGCCGAGCAAGCGGTCGACCGCGCTGAGTGTCTCCTCCTCGCTGCTGGCCTCGAAGCGCACCAGCCGTTCCTGCCGCACCTCGCCACGGCCGATGCCGGCGCTGCCGTCGAGCCAGAAGCGCTCGGCGCCGTAACTGAAGTAGAGGCCGAACGCATTCTGGTCCAGGGCCAGTTCGCCGGCCCCGGCGTCCAGATCGGCGTCGAATTCGGTTCGCGTGTAGGTCAGGCCGACCACCCAGCGGTCGCCGAACCGCTTGTCGAGCCCGAGCAGCAAGGTCGAGCCATCGCTGTCGTAGCCGTTTTCGAGCTCGGTGGCGTCACGCCGGCCGTCGCCGAGCGTGCCGGACGCGAACACGCCGATGCCGCGGCCGAGCAGCTCGCCGTCATCGGCGACCTGTGCCGCAAACGGCAGGAAACCCATCGACGTCTGCATTCCGAAGTCGGTCAGCGCGATGCCGGCCCCGTTGCCGCCACGGACCGCCTGCAGGCGGCGATTGAGCGCACCGAGCTGGCCGGTCGCCAGCATGCGGAAGCCGCGGCGCTGGCTCGACAGCTCTTCGCCGATCGCACCGCGCAGCGCGCCGATCAGTTGCGGGATCGCGCCGGGATCGCGCAGCGCCAGGCGCAGCAACTGGCAGCGGCGATCGAGGTCGCTGCCCGGCGGCGGCCGCGAGGTCGCGCACAGTCGCGCCAGTGCATCGATCTGCGACGCGATCAGCGGGTCCGGCGTGTTCTGAACCAGTTCGCGGAGCCGATCGCCGAGCGATTCCGGATCGTCGTCATCGTCGCGGATCAGCAGATCGAAACTGTGCGGTTCGCCGACCCGGTAACCGTCGCCGGGGCGAACGACGATCCGCACCACTTCGTCCGGCTCGCTCTGCTGATCGTCGATGATCGACAGGCTGACCGATCCGGCCGACGCACCGGGCGCGATCCGCAGGCCCTGGGTCGGCGGGTGGAAATCCTCGCCCGGACGGGCCGTGCCGCCCGCCAGGTCGAGCACGATGTCGAGCCCGGAGTCCGGCGCCGGACGATCCAGCTCGACCGTGATCAGCACCGGCTGCTGGGTGTTCTCGGTCGCGACCGCGCGGCTGACCGCCATCCGCGCGAACGGCGGTTCCGGCGCTGTCTCGGCTCGAGCCGACGCGGCCGCGGCGATCGACAACACCATGCACAGCCACGGCAGCCCGGCGGCTGCCGATCCGGTCCGGATCGTCTGCATCGTCTACTCCCCTGCGTTTCACCAGCCCGACGGGCGGCGTCCCCGGCCGCCAGCTTAGCCCGGATATTTCACGAGGTCGCGCAAAATCGCCATGGATTTCGCGGGGATCGCTCACTGCGCCGGAAGAACGCGCGAGGTACAAGCCGGTCCGCCGCGATTCTCCGCTGGCGCGGCCCTCGCTTGTTCTTTGCGGCGATCGCTGCGTTGCTCCTCCCCCAAATGGAGCCTGCCACTCGGGGTCGTCGCGCCTTGCGCTCGCCGCAAAGCCCGGTGCGATCATCCGCACCCCCTCATGAAAACCCGGGCTCTAGTCCGGTCGCGGCATCTCGACCAGATCGTCGGCCTCGACCGCCGCTGCAGCGCCACCGCGTTCGTCCGTGTCGAACCAGAGTCCGCGGATTGCCGCGATGCCCTGCGCACCATGCGCGCGCGCCACTGCGAGATCCGCTGCGGTCAGCCCGCCGAGGGCATAGATCGGCAGTGCCACCTGTTCGCGCAGCGCAGCGAACCCGTTCCAGCCGAGCGTGCCCGCGCCGGGGTGGCTGGCGGTCGGCCGCACCGGACCGAGCACGGCGAAGTCGCAGCCGAGCGCTTCGGCCCGGCGCAGTGCGTCGAGATCGTGACAGGACGCCGCCACCGGCGATTCGGCCGGCAACGGACGCCGCGCACAGCCGCGCAGTTGCGCTTCGGTCAGATGGACGCCGCAGCCAAGCTGCTGCGCCAGCGCGATGCGGCCGTTCAGCAGCAGCGTCGCTCCGACCGCACGGGTCCGCTGGAGCAATTCCGCAACCAGCGGCGCGAGATCGGCATCGGTGCCGTGCTTGGCGCGCAACTGCAGCCGGCGGATGCCGCGGGCCAGCAGACCTTCGACGTCGCGCAGGCAGGCATCGCGGTCGGTCGGTTCCGGACTGATCGGATAGAGCGCCGGGGCGGTCAGCGCCGCGACGACCGGTCGGTCGGCCGGCGGCATCGGCCAGCGATCGAGCTGGTCGATCGGCGTCCAGCGAATGGCCTGGCCTTCGCGTCCGTGCAGTGTACCGTCGTAGCCCATGACTTCGAGCGCATCGAGCCGCAGCGGTCGACGGCCACCGGCGTGTGGCACGCAGATCAGCGGTCGGGTCGCACCGATCGAGATGCCGAGCTCCTCGGCCAGCTCGCGTCGCAGCGCCTGTTCCGCCGATTCGCCCGGTTCCAGCTTGCCGCCGGGGAACTCCCACAGTCCGGCATGTTCGCGGCCGGCCGGGCGTTCGGCGAGCAGGATCCGGCCGCTCGCATCGCGCAGGACACCGGCGACCACCTGGATCGGTGCCGGCGGGTCAGCCGTCGGGCGGGAAGCGTTCAAGGCCGGCAGTAGCGGAGTCCGAGCGGACGCCGGCGCCTGGTCGGCGCGGAAATTTGCGCCGGGCAACTCCGTCCGCAGGGGTCGATCCGGTCGATCGGCAGCGCCGGGCCGGTCGCGGGCATGGCCTGCGGCGCCACCGGCGTGATGCCGTCGGTCACGGCATCAGATGATCAGGCCAACTGCCCGTGGCAGTGCTTGTACTTCTTGCCGCTGCCGCACGGGCACGGATCGTTGCGACCGACCTTCGGCATCTCGCGCTGCTGCGGCTGGCGGCCCTGCGCGGCGAGCACCTGCGCGGCCTCCTCATCGGCGCTGTAGCCACCGGCATCGGCGTGCTGGAACTGCATCCGGTCGCTGGCCGACTGCTGCCGCTGGCGCTCCTCGGCTTCCAGCCGGGCGACCTCTTCCTCGCTGCGGATACGGACCCGCGCCAGCACCACGATCAGGTCGCGCTTGACCTTGTCGAGCAATTCGCTGAACAGCTCGAACGCCTCGCGCTTGTACTCCTGCTTCGGCTGCTTCTGCGCGTAGCCGCGCAGATGGATGCCCTGCCGCAGGTAGTCCATCCGCGCCAGATGTTCCTTCCAGGCCTGGTCGAGCACATTCAGCATCACGTGCTTCTCGAGCTGGCGCATCAGCTCGGCACCGACCTGCGCTTCCTTTTCCGCGTAGCGTTCGGCAGCGACCTCGCGAACGTGGGCGGCGATGTCCTCGGCGGTGATCTCGCTCCGTTCCTCGACCATCCGCCGCAGATCGATCGGGAGCCCGAAGTCGGCCTCCAGCACCCTGGTCAGGCCCGGCAGATCCCATTGCTCGTCGATCGAACCCGGCGGCACGTGCTGTTCGACGGTCGCGGTGACGACGTCGTCGCGGATGCTGCTCACGGTCTCCTCGATCGACTCCGACTCGAGCAGCTCGTTGCGCTGCTGGTAGATCACCTTGCGCTGGTCGTTCGAGACGTCGTCGAAATCGAGCAGGTTCTTGCGGATGTCGAAGTTGTGCGCCTCGACCTTGCGCTGCGCCTTTTCGATCTGCCGGCTGACCAGCCGATCCTCGATCGCGTCATCTTCCTTCATGCCGAGGAAGGCCATCGCCTTCTGCACCCAGTCGGCGGCGAAGATCCGCATCAGGTTGTCTTCGAGCGACAGGTAGAAGCGCGACGAGCCGGGGTCGCCCTGGCGACCGGAGCGGCCGCGCAACTGGTTGTCGATCCGGCGCGACTCGTGACGCTCGGTGCCGATGATGTGCAGGCCGCCGGCGGCGATCACGGTGTCGTGACGTTCCTGCCACTCGCGCTTGATGCGCTCGACCTCGGCGTCGGTCGGCTCCGGCCCGAGCGCCGCGATCTCGGCCTCCGGGCTGCCACCGAGCACGATGTCGGTACCGCGGCCCGCCATGTTGGTCGCAATCGTGACCGCACCGGGACGGCCGGCCTGCGCGACGATGTGCGCCTCGCGCTCGTGCTGCTTCGCGTTCAGCACTTCGTGCGGGACCTTGTGCTCGCGCAACTGCTGCGAGAGCAGTTCGGAGATTTCGATCGAGGTGGTGCCGACCAGCACCGGTTGGCCGCGCTGGTGGCAGTCGCGGATGTCCTCGATCACGGCCTTGTACTTGGCCGGTCGCTTCAGGAACACCAGATCCGGATTGTCGCGACGGACCATCGGCCGGTGGGTCGGGATCACGACCACTTCCAGACCGTAGATGGTCTGGAACTCGTAGGCCTCGGTGTCGGCGGTACCGGTCATGCCGGCGAGCTTGCCGTACATGCGGAAGTAGTTCTGGAACGTGATCGAAGCCAGCGTCTGGTTCTCGCGCTGGATCGGCACGCCTTCCTTGGCCTCGACCGCCTGGTGCAGGCCTTCCGACCAGCGCCGGCCCGGCAGCGTGCGACCGGTGAACTCGTCGACGATGACGACCTCGCCGTCACGGACGATGTAGTCGACGTCGCGCTGGAACAGGTTGTGCGCGCGCAGCGCGGCGTTCAGATGATGCACGACGGCGACGTTGTGGCCGTCGTAGAGGCTGTCGCCTTCCTTGATGATGCCGGCCTCGCGCAGCAGCGCCTCGGCACGTTCCATGCCGGCTTCCGACAGATGGGCCTGCTTGCCCTTCTCGTCGACGAAGAAATCGCCTTCGGAATCCTCCGCCGCCTGCCGGGTCAGCTTCGGCACGATCCGGTTGACCCGCACGTACAGCTCCGGCGACTCGTCGGCCGGGCCGGAGATGATCAGCGGCGTGCGGGCCTCGTCGATCAGGATCGAGTCGACCTCGTCGACGATCGCGAAATTCAGCCCGCGCTGGAACCGGTCGTCCTTGCCCAGCGCCATGTTGTCGCGCAGGTAGTCGAAGCCGAATTCGTTGTTGGTGCCGTAGGTGATGTCGGCCGCATAGGCTCCCTTCTTGTCGCTGTGCGGCATGCCCGGGTAGACCACGCCGACCGACAGCCCGAGCCAGGTGTAGACCTTGCCCATCCAGGCCGAGTCGCGGCGCGCCAGGTAGTCGTTGACGGTCACGACATGGACGCCGCGGCCGGCGATCGCGTTCAGATAGACCGGCAGCGTGCCGACCAGCGTCTTGCCCTCGCCGGTGCGCATCTCGGCGATCTTGCCCATGTGCAGCACCATGCCGCCGATCAACTGGACGTCGTAGTGGCGCATGCCGAGCACGCGCCGCGCGGCCTCGCGCATCGTTGCGAACGCTTCCGGCAGCAACTGGTCCAGCGCTTCGCCGTTGCCGTGGCGGTCGCGGAACTCGGCGGTCTTGGCCTGCAGCGCGGCGTCGTCCAGAGCCTGGAATTGCGGCTCGAGGGCGTTGATCTTCGCGACCTGGCGGGCGAGCTGCTTGAGCAGGCGCTCGTTGCGGCTGCCGAAGATGCTGGTCAGGACCTTGTTCAGCATGGGCGTTCCGGGAGTTCGGCGCGAACTGCGCCGTGGAGAGGGCAGAAACGAAACGGCCGCCCGAGGCGGCCAGCGCGACATTCTAACGTGGGGACCGGGGGCTGGCGAATCAAGGGTTTCACGGTCCGTCGGGGCCGCGGGATCCGCATCATGCATTCGGGATTGGTTACAGCCGAAGCGCGCCCTGGCCGGTCGAGCCGGGTCGCTTCAACGAATCCCCAATCTCCAATCCCGAATCCCGGCTCGTCAACCCTTCGCCGCGCCCTTCAGGTACTGGTGCGGGTTGACCGGGCGATCGTTGTGCCAGACCTCGAAGTGGACGTGCACGCCGGTCGAGCGGCCGGTCGATCCCATCTTGCTGATCACGTCGCCGGCGCGGATCCGCTGTCCGGGCACGACCAGGTTCTGCTGATTGTGCGCGTAGCGGGTCATGTAGCCGTTGCCGTGGTCGATGTCGATCATGTTGCCGTAGCCGGCATAGCGGCCGGAAAACGCCACCACGCCATCGGCGACCGCGAGCACGTCGTCGCCCTTGCTGCCGTGGAAGTCGATGCCGCGATGGAACTCGCGGGTGCCCTTGAACGGGTCGGTCCGCATGCCGAAGCTCGACGAGGCGTAGCCGGTTCTGACCGGCCGCCCGGCCGGCAGCAGGTTGGCGTCGACGTCGCGCTGCAGCAGCAGGCTTTCGAGCAACGCCAACTGCTCGGACTGTGCGCTGAGCCGCTCGGAAAAGCTGTCGAGCGCGGCACGGATGTCGTAGTCGATCACGGAGCCGGCCTGGCTGAAACCTTCCGGGCCGCCGAGTGCCGGCAATTCGCTGAAGTCGAACTCGCCGTCGTCGATCTTGCCGATCCGGGTCAGCCGCTCGCCGAGCGCATTGATCCGATTCGACTGTGCCTGCAGCTCGCCGAGCCGCACGGCCAGCGCATTGAGTTCGCGGTCGACACCGTCGCGGGTCTGCGCCAGTTCGACCTGCTGCGCCTGCAGCGCATCGCGCAGACGGACGACCTGTTCGATGTTGCTGTCGGTCAGCCCGTGCAGCCAGTAACCGGTTGTCGCGCCAGCAGTCGCGATCAGCAGCGCGCCGAGCGCCACGGCGGACACGACCAGCGGATCGCGGAGCGACACCCGTTTCGGTGTCTTGAACAGCTTCGATACGATGATCAGGTTCATCCGCGTCAGGCCTCAAGCGTCCGCCCATGCAACCGCCGTCCCGAACCGAATTCCGATCCCTCGCCCAGCTTGCGGGCTCCGGCGACCTCGGCTCGCTGGTCGAGCGCGCCCGTCTGCTGGACGCCCTCGACCGGCAGTTGCGCCAGTCCCTGCCGGAACCGCTGCGCCAGCAATGCAGGCTGGCCAACGTGCGCGCCGACAGGCTTGTCTTTCTGGTCAGCTCGCCGGTCTGGAGCGCGAAACTGCGGATGTATGCCGACACCTTGCTTGGTGCCGCCGCAGCCTGCGGGCTCGAAGCCGCTTCGTTGACCGTGAAAGTGGCGACGATGCAGCCCGTTCCCCCGGACCAGGCACCGCACACACCCCTTTCAACTGCCGCCCGCGATGCCCTGCGTGCAGCCGCTGGTTCCGTTGCCGATCCTGAACTGAAGGACCGACTCCTGCGTTTGGCCTCCCTGGCCGACGAATAGTTCCATTCCCCTGTGGGCAGCACGCTTCATGTGCCTGCCTGGTATCGAACGCGGTTTGGCGTTCGATTTCTGTGCGCTGGCTCGCCTAAATGGTCGCCTGTGCCGGGTGGGCGTACGAGATCGGCGACTTTTCCGGGTCGTGGAACGTCACTTCCTCCCACGCCGCGGCATCCGCGCGCAGCGCACGCAGCAACTGGTTGTTCAGTTGGTGGCCGGACTTGTAGCCGTAGAAGGCACCGATCAGGCTGTGTCCGAGCAGGTACAGGTCGCCGATCGCGTCGAGGATCTTGTGCTTGACGAATTCATCCTCGTAGCGAAGGCCGTCCTCGTTCAGCACGCGGTAGTCATCGAGCACGATCGCGTTGTCCATCGAACCGCCCAGCGCAAGGTTGCGCTCGCGCAGCATTTCGATGTCCTTCATGAATCCGAAGGTCCGCGCGCGACTCACTTCCTTGACGAACGAGGTCGTCGAGAAGTCGATCTCGGCGGTCGAGGTCGAGCGGGTGAAGATCGGATGCGTGAAGTCGATCGAAAAACCGACCTTGAAGCCGTCGAACGGCTCGAAACGGGCCCACTTGTCACCGTCGCGGACGATCACCGGCCGCTTGATCCGGATGAAACGCTTGGCGGCGTTCTGTTCCTCGATGCCGGCCGACTGCAACAGGAACACGAACGGCCCGGCCGAGCCGTCCATGATCGGCACTTCCGGCGCCGACAGGTCGACGTAGGCATTGTCGATGCCGAGCCCGGCCAGGGCCGACAACAGATGTTCGATCGTCGCGATCCGGACATTGCCTTCGACCAGCGTGGTCGACAGGCTGGTGTCTCCGACCCGCTCGGCGCAGGCGCGGATTTCCACCGGTTCCTTCAGGTCGGTGCGACGGAACACGATGCCGGTATCGACCGCCGCCGGACGCAGGGTCATGTAGACCTTTTCGCCCGAATGCAGCCCGACACCGGTGGCACGGATCGCGTTCTTGAGAGTTCTTTGTCTGATCATTGGCAGAGCGGCCTCCGGGGCAGGCGCGCGAGAAAAGCGCCCGGAGAATAGCACAGCACCACCGCTCAGCAACCCTTAAGCGACAGTTCGGGCGCCCACTGTCGCATTTCTGCAACAGCGGTGTGCTACCCGGTTCGCCCCGGCCGGACCGCCGGGGTCGGGCTACTGCCGCGACCCGATCCGTCGCCGCAGGCGGTTCAGTCCGCCTGGCGACGCAGAAACGCCGGAATGTCGAGGTAGTCCATCGGCACCTCGGCGGCCCCGCCGGCGGCTTCGGCACGCGGGCGTGAAGCGGTTGCCGGCTCGGCCACTGCGGCCTGCGGCAGAACGCCGTAGTCGACCGCGCCGGTCGTGGCGTTGCGCACCAGTTTCACCTGCGGGCGCTGAACTACCTCCATGCGCGACGGTTCGCGGACCGGCGACCGCTGCGCCATCCGGTTCAGCCCGGTTGCGACGACCGTCACCCGCACTTCGTCCTGCATGTCGTTGTCGAGCACGGTGCCGATCACGACCGTCGCATCCTCCGACGCGAACTCCTCGATCGTGCGGCCGACCTCGTCGAATTCGCGCATCGTGAAGTCCGCACCGGCGGTGATGTTGACCAGGATGCCGCAGGCGCCGGACAGGTTGATGTCGTCGAGCAGCGGATTGCTGACCGCCGCCTCGGCGGCCGCCATCGCACGGTCATCGCCGCGCGCGTGGCCGGTGCCCATCATCGCCATGCCCATCTCGCTCATGACGGTGCGGACGTCGGCGAAGTCGACGTTGATCAGGCCCGGCCGGACGATCAGGTCGGCGATGCCCTGTACCGCGCCGAGCAACACGTCGTTGGCGGCGCGGAACGCCTGGATCATCGTCGCCTCGCGGCCGAGCACGGTGATCAGCTTCTCGTTCGGGATCGTGATCAGCGAGTCGCAGTGGCTGGACAGCTCCTCGATGCCCTTCAGCGCCACCTGCATCCGCCGGCGGCCTTCGAACGGGAACGGCTTGGTCACCACCGCGACGGTCAGGATGCCGAGTTCCTTGGCGAGCTGGGCAACCACCGGTGCGGCACCGGTGCCGGTGCCGCCACCCATGCCGGCGGTGATGAAAACCATGTCGGCGCCTTCCAGCGCCTCGACGATCCGCTCACGATCCTCCAGCGCGGCCTGCCGGCCGACTTCCGGATTGGCGCCGGCGCCGAGGCCCTTGGTGACGTTCGGACCGAGCTGCAGGTGCAGCTTCGAGCCGATGCTCTTGATCGCCTGTGCATCGGTATTGGCGCAGATGAACTCGACGCCCTCGATGTTGGAATTGACCATGTGGCCGACCGCGTTGCCACCGCCGCCGCCGACACCGATGACCTTGATCACCGCATTGGGGGATATCTTTTCGACGAACTCGAACATGTTTGTTCTCCTGGAGGGAATGTTCCGTGTTGTTGTGTGGTTATTCGGCTTCGGGGTGCCGGGATTCGGGATTGGGGATTCGGGATTCGCAGGAGCAATGACTCGCTTCATCGATACGTCGTCGCAACCGATGAACGTTGACGATTCCCCAATCCCGAATCCCGAATCCCGGTTTCATCAGAATTCCCCCCGATACCAGTTCCTGACCCGCGACCAGAACGTGCCGACCTTGCCGGTCGGCAGCACGGTTCGGCGCGGGTGTTCGATCTGTGCGCCCCACAGCAGCAGGCCGACCCCGGTCGCATGGATCGGATTGCCGACCACTTCACCGAGCCCCGTCACGTGCTGCGGAATGCCGATCCGGACCGGCATGTGGAGCATTTCTTCTGCCAACTCGGCGACGCCCTCCATCCGCGACGCGCCGCCGGTCAGTACCAGCCCGGCGCGGACCAGTTCCTCGAAGCCCGAGCGGCGCAGTTCGGCCTGCACCATCTCGAAGATTTCCTCGTAGCGGTTCTGCACCGCTTCGGCGAGCGCCTGCCGGGCCAGGCGACGCGGCGGACGGTCGCCGACGCTCGGCACCTGGATGCTTTCCTCGGCGGTCGCAAGCTGGGCCAGCGCGCAGGCGTAGCGGACCTTGATCTCTTCCGCATGCGGGGTCGGCGTGCGCAGCAGGTGGGCGATGTCGTTGGTGACCTGGTCGCCGGCGATCGGCAGGCTCGCGGTGTGCCGGATCGCGCCCTGCACGTAGACCGCGATGTCGGTGGTGCCGGCGCCGATGTCGACCAGCACGACGCCGAGCTCCTTCTCGTCCGCAGTCAGCACCGCGGTGGAGGACGCCAGCGACGACAGGATCAGGTCGTCGACCTGCAGCCCGCAGCGATTGATGCACTTGCCGATGTTGGCCGCGGCCGACTGCGCACCGACCACCAGGTGCGCGCGCACCTCGAGCCGCACGCCGCTCATGCCGACCGGATGGCGGATGCCTTCCTGCGAATTGTCGACGATGTACTCCTGCGGGATTGCATGCAGGATCTTCTGGTCGCTCGGGATCGCGACCGCCTTGGCCGCCTCCAGCACGCGCTCCATGTCGGCGTAGGTGACCTCGCCGTCGCGGATCGGCACGATGCCGGGCGAGTTCTTGCACTGGGTGTGCGAACCCGAGATCGACGCGTAGACCGAGCGGATCTCGCAGCCGGCCATCAGCTCGGCCTCCTCGATCGCCCGCTGGATCGACGCGACAGTCGACTCGATGTCGACGACGACGCCGCGCTTCAGCCCGTGCGATGCGTGCGAACCGATGCCGATCACCTCGATCGCTTCGCCGGGCGTGTACTCGCCGACCAGCGCGACGACCTTCGATGTGCCGATGTCGAGACCGACGATCAGCGATTTGTCTCCCTTGCGATTCATGCCTGTTCCCGGGGGGTTGCGGCGGCCTGCGACGGCGCCTGCCAACGCAGCGAAAAACCGTTCGCGTAACGCAGATCGGCGCGCTCCAGCGGCCGCGTCTCGACCGCCAGCAGTCGCGGCAACGCCTGCGCGAAGCGTTGCAGACGCGGCAGCGGATCGCCGCGACCGGCCACCACCCGCGCTCCGCCGTCGAGTTGCAGGCTCCAGCTTCCGCGCCGGGACAGTCGCAGGCTCTGTGCGGTCAGACCGTGGCGGGCGAGCAGCGCACTGATCTCGGCGTGCATCCGGAGCACTTCTTCGAGTCGCTGGTCGGGCGCTTCGAGCAGCGGCAGTTCGACCATTCCGGCCGCTTCCGGTGCGGCGAACAGCACGCCGTGTGTCGATACCAGTCGATCGCCATTCCAGCGCGCGAAGGCCTGGTGCTCGCGGACGCTGATCTCGACCAGGTCCGGCCAGTACTTGCGCACCTCGACCCGGTCGACCCACGGCAGCGCCGCGATCGCGGCCTGCACCTCAGCCAGGTCGATCGCGAAGAATCCGGCCGCGAGCGACGGCGCAGCGGCATCGCGCACGGCCTGCTCGTCGACCCGCACGAACTCGGCGTTGATCCGCAACCGCTGGATCGGCCAGCGCTCGGATGCCAGCCAGCCGTTCAGCACGGCGACCACCGGTGCGAGCACCAGTGCCAACGCGAACAACCAGGCGGCCAGCCGGACGATCATGAGCGCCGCTCCGCGGCGCCGGGATTCGCGATTCGCGATTCGGGATTCGTCGAAGCAGCGCGGGCCCTGCCTTGCGAATCCCGAATCTGCGATCCAGCGCCCCCGCAACTCAGCTCGAGAATCCGCCAGCACAGGTCCTCGAACGAAATGCCGACCGCTTGCGCCGCCTTCGGCACCAGCGAATGGCTGGTCATGCCCGGCGCGGTGTTGACCTCGAGCAACCAGTCGCGGCCGTCGCCGTCGCGCATCAGGTCGACCCGGCCCCAACCGCTGCAGTCGAGCGCGCGAAACGCTGCAAGGGCGAGCGAGCGCATCCGTCGCTCGGCCTCGCCCTGCAGCCCGGGGCAAACGTAGCGGGTGTCCTCGGCAACGTATTTGGCGTGATAGTCGTAGTACTCGCCCGCCGGCACGATCCGGATCGTCGGCAATGCCTGGTCGCCGAGGATGCCGACCGTGTATTCGCCGGCATCGTTGCCTTGCCCGCCGATCAGTTGTTCGACCAGCAGCTCGCCCGGATAGCGCGCCGCCAGCGCGACCGCATCGGCCAGCCCGGCATGATCGAACACCCGGCTGATGCCGACGCTGGAGCCCTCGCAGGCCGGCTTGACGATGACCGGCAGGCCGAGGTCGGCGATCGCCGCCTCGATCGCCTGCTCGGCACTTGCTGTTCCGGCGTCGCCACCGAGCGACAGCCGCGCATAGCGCGGTGTCGGCAGGCCGAGCGCGAGCCAGACCTGCTTGCTGCGGATCTTGTCCATCGACAACGCCGAGCCGAGCACGCCGGAGCCGGTGCACGGCACGCCGTGGGCGTCGAGCAGCCCCTGCAGCACGCCGTCCTCGCCACCGCCGTGGCTGCCGTGCAGGACGTTGAACACGCGGTCGATACGGTCGCCGCGCAGTTCGTCCAGCAGCGCCGGGATGCCGTCGACCGGGCGCGCATCGATGCCGCGCGAGCGCAGCGCGGCCAGCACGTTGCGGCCGGAATCGAGCGACACCTCGCGCTCGCTGGAGCTGCCGCCCATCAGCACGGCGACGCGCCCGAACGCGGCCGGGTCGGTGATCGTGTTCATGCCGGCTCCTTGCGGACGGTGCCCGTCGCGAGCTGCTGTGCGGTCTGGCCGATGTCGCCTGCGCCCATCAGGATCAGCAGGTCGCCGTCGTGCAGCAGGTCGGGCAGCACGGCGGGCAGATCGCGTGGATGGTTGACCAGCACCGGATCGATCCGGCCGCGAGCGCGGATCGCGCGCGCCAGCGCCTTCGTATCGGCGCCCGGAATCGGTGCTTCGCCGGCCGGATAAACCTCGGTCAGCAGCACGGCGTCGGCGCTGGACAGCACCCCGGCAAAATCATCCAGCAGATCCCGGGTCCGGCTATAGCGGTGCGGCTGGAATGCCACGACCAGCCGCCGCTCGGGCCAGCCGGAGCGGGCCGCCTCGAACACGGCGGCCAGTTCGGCCGGGTGATGGCCGTAGTCGTCGACCAGCAGCGCGTGACCGCCGGTCACCGGCAGCTCACCGAGCAGGTTGAAGCGCCGGCCGATGCCCTGGAAACGCTGCAGCGCGCGAACGATCGCGTCCGGCTCGAGTCCGAGCTGCCAGCCGATCGCGGCCGCGGCCAGGGCGTTCTGGACGTTGTGCCGGCCCGGCAGCGGCAGTGCCACCTCGCACGCTGCGCAGTCCGGCAGCAGCAGCCGGAAGCGGGTCAGCGGACCGACCTGCCGGACCTCCTCGGCACGGACCTCGGCGTCTTCGGAGAAGCCGTAGGTGACGACATGACGCGCCATCTGCCGGCTCAGCTCGCGCACTTCCGGGTCGTCGATGCACAGCACGGCCAGTCCGTAGAACGGCAGCCGGTGCAGGAACTCGGCGAATGCGGCCTGCACCCGCCTGAAATCGCCGTCGTAGTTTTCCAGATGGTCGGCGTCGATGTTGGTGACGACTGCGATCAGCGGTGTCAGGCGCAGAAAGCTGCCGTCGCTCTCGTCGGCCTCGGCCACCAGCCATTCACCCTGCCCGAGCCCGGCATTGGCGCCGGCCGCCAGCAGCTTGCCGCCGATCACGAAGGTCGGGTCGAGGCCACCTTCGGACAGCACGCTTGCGACCAGGCTGGTGGTCGTGGTCTTGCCGTGGGTTCCGGCGATCGCGATGCCACGCCGGAAGCGCATCAGCTCGGCCAGCATCTCGGCGCGCGGCACGACCGGTATGCGCTGCGCGCGCGCCGCGAGCAGTTCCGGGTTGTCGGCCCGGATCGCACTGGAAATCACCACGACGTCGACGTCGGCCAGATTCTCGGCCGTGTGCCCGAGACTGATCCGGGCACCCATCGCGGCGAGCTGGCGGGTCGCCGGGCTGTCGTGCAGGTCCGAGCCCGACACGTTGTAGCCGAGCGTGCACAGCACCTCGGCGATGCCGCTCATGCCGACGCCACCGATGCCGATGAAATGCACGCGGCGGAACGCCGCGGCGATGTCACCGCTGCGGGCCAGTCGCTTCATGGGCGGGCTTCCTCGAGACAGGCATCGGCAACCCGATCGGCGGCATCGGTGCGGGCGAGCGCGCGGGCGGCCTCGGCCATCGCCAGCAGCCGGGGGCGATCGGCGATCAGTTCGGCGAGTGTCGTCTGCAGCCGCTCGTCGAACCGCTCGCCCTCGGCGACCCGGATCGCCGCTCCGGCCGCGACCAGATACTCGGCGTTGTGCGTCTGGTGGTCGTCGACTGCGGCCGGAAACGGCACCAGCAACGACGCGACCCCGGCTGCGGCGAGCTCGGCGATCGTCAGTGCACCGGCCCGGCACAACACCAGGTCGGCCCAGCCGTAGGCGGCCGCCATGTCGGCAATGAATGGCTCGACGGTCACATCGATGCCGGCGGCACGATAGGCGGCCTGCGCCTCGTCGATCATCCGGGCGCCGCACTGGTGCCGCACCTCGACGCTGCCGGCCGGCAAACCGCGCAGTGCGTTCGGTGTGCTGCGGTTCAATGCCCGCGCGCCCTGGCTGCCGCCGATCACCAGCACGCGGACCGGCCCGCTGCGTGCCGCCATTCGCTCGCGCGGCGGTGGCAGCGCGGCGATTTCGCTGCGCACCGGGTTGCCGACTGCCTGCGCATTCGCCCGCGCCGGGAACGCGTCCGGGAATCCGGCCAGCAGGCGCCGCGCAAGCCCGCTCAACGCGCGGTTGGTCATGCCCGGAACGCGGTTCTGTTCATGCACCAGCAGCGGCCGACGCAGCAGCCATGCCGCGACGCCGCCCGGCGCGGCGGCAAATCCGCCGAAACTGATCACCGCCCGTGGCCGCAGGCGCCGGATCGTCGCCACCGCCTGCAACACCGCGCGCAGCATACGGAACGGCGCCGACACGGCCGTGCGCCAGCCCTTGCCGCGCAGACCGACGATGTCGATCGTCGCGAGCGGCAGACCGGCTTCCGGCACCAGCCGGTTCTCGAGCCCGACCCTGGAGCCGAGCCAGACCACCGGCACGCCACGCGCCTGCAGCGCTCGCGCGACCGCCAGGCCCGGGAAGATGTGGCCGCCGGTTCCGCCGGCCATGATCAGCACCGGCGTGCTCATGCGACCTCCCCGAGGGTCGGTTCGCGGCGATCCGGGGGGGCACGAAGCGCCGTCCGCGCGGCCAGCACCACATCGAGGACGATGCGCTTGTCGAGCGTCGCCGCCGTCTCATCGTCCGGCTCCCGCTGCAGCTCGGCCCGGTGACGGGCGACCTGCCGCGCCGTGCGGTCGAGTTCGAAACTGACCCGCAGCAGCAGACCGATCGCCGCCATCGTCATCAGCACGCTGGAACCGCCGCTGGAGATCAGCGGCAACGTCAAACCCTTGGTCGGCAGCAGTCCGAGATTGACGCCGATCGACACCAGCGCCTGCAGCGACAGCCACAGTCCGACGCCGAACGCGCAGTAACCGGCGAACATCCGACCCATCTCGACCCCGCGCAGACCGAGCGCGAATGCCCGTCCGGCCAGCGTGACGAACAGCGCGAGCAACACGACGATGCCAGCGAAGCCGAGTTCCTCGGCGAGCACCGCAAAGATGAAATCGGTGTGCGCCTCGGGCAGGTAGAACAGCTTCTGGACGCTGCCGCCGAGCCCGACACCGAGCCATTCGCCGCGGCCGATCGCGATCAATGCCTGGGTCAACTGGAAGCCGTCCTTGAACGGGTCTTCCCACGGATTCAGGAACGAGGTCAGCCGGCGCACCCGGTACGACTCCGACACCGCGATCAGCGCCAGCACCGGGACCGCGGCCAGCAACGGCAGCAACAGGTGTGCGATCCGGACGCCGCCGAGGAACAGCATGCCGCCGGTGATCGCGCAAAGCAGCATCGCCGAACCGAAGTCGGGCTGAGCGAGCAGCAGCACGACCATGCCACCGGCGACGCCGAGCGGCTTCAGCACGCCGAGCCAGCGCGTCTGCACCTCGTCGCGACGCCGCGCCAGAAAGCTCGCCAGCCAGACGATCAGCAGCAGTTTGACCGCTTCGACCGCCTGGAAACTGGAGATGCCGAGGCTGATCCAGCGCCGCGCACCGTTGACCGAGCGACCGAGCCCCGGCACGAACACCAGCACCAGCAGCGCGAATCCGAGCAACAGCAGCAGCCGGCTATGTTTTTCGATGAACTTCAGCTCGGTGCGTGCGACCAGCAGCGCGAGCAGCACGCCGGCACCGAGGAACACTGCATGCCGGGTCAGGAAATGGAACGGCCCGACGCCGAGCCCTTCGGCGACTGCGATCGAGCTGGAACCGACCATGACCAGGCCGAGCGCGGCCAGCAGCAATGCGGTCACCGCCAGCGTCCGGTCGTAGCGGCCCTCGATCTCGTCGAGGCGCAGCGCCTGCTGCACGTGCGCGAGCGGGCC
Organism: Lysobacteraceae bacterium; assembly: GCA_041687455.1. Taxonomy (GTDB): domain Bacteria; phylum Pseudomonadota; class Gammaproteobacteria; order Xanthomonadales; family Xanthomonadaceae; genus JAWLBY01. Next base: position 139,598 of record JAWLBY010000009.1, read on the forward strand.
GCGCCGATCGAGCGGCTCGGGCTGCGGCCGACGGGCGGCGGCAGGTTCGATGCCCGGCGCACGGACCGAGAACGGCGGCAGCGCGAGTGATGGACGGGCCGTCATCAGCGCACCTTCAGCGTCGCCAGCCCGATCAGCACGAGCATGACCGACACGATCCAGAAACGGACGATCACCCGGGGCTCCGGCCAGCCCTTCAGCTCGAAGTGGTGGTGGATCGGCGCCATCCGGAAGATGCGCCGCCCGGTCAGCTTGAAACTCGCGACCTGCAGCATCACCGACAACGTCTCGATGACGAAGATGCCGCCCATCACGACCAACACCAGTTCCTGGCGCACGATCACCGCGATCGTGCCAAGCGCCGCGCCAAGCGCGAGGGCGCCGATATCGCCCATGAAGACCTGTGCCGGGTAGGTGTTGAACCACAGGAAACCAAGCCCGGCGCCGCCGATCGCCGCGCACAGGATGGTCAGTTCGCCGGCTCCGGGAATTGCCGGGATCTGCAGGTAGTCGGCAAACACCGCGTGACCGGATGCATAGGCGAAGATGCCGAGCGCGCCGGCGACCAGCACGGTCGGCATGATCGCCAGGCCGTCGAGCCCATCGGTCAGGTTGACCGCGTTCGAGAATCCGACGATCCAGAAGTAGGCGATCACGACGAAGCCGATCCCGAGCGGAATCGCGACCGTCTTGAACACCGGCAGGTGGAACGCTGTCGCGGCCGCGACGTCGGCGGTCAGGTACAGCGCCAGCGCGGCACCGAGTCCGAACAGCGACTGCAGCAGGTACTTGTGGCGCGCCTTCAGCCCGTTCGGATCGCGCCGGACCACCTTGCGCCAGTCGTCGATCCAGCCGATCAGGCCGAACGCGACCAGCACGGACAGCACGATCCAGATGTAGCGGTTGCGCAGGTCGGCCCACAGCAGGGTCGATGCGGTCACCGCGAGCAGGATCAGCGCACCGCCCATGGTCGGCGTGCCGGCCTTGGAGAAATGACTCTGCGGGCCTTCCTTGCGGATCGGCTGGCCGCCCTTGAGCTGCGACAGCCGGCCGATCACCCACGGCCCGATCAGCAGCGACAGCAGCAACGCGGTCAGCGCGGACAGGATCGCGCGCAGCGTGATGTAGCCGAACAGCGCGAAGAAGCGATCGAGTGCCTCCAGCCAGCGGGCGAGTTCAAGCAGCATGTCCGCCCTCCGTTGCGGCGTGGTCGGCGCGCAGCGCGTCGACGATGCGATCCATCCGGCTGCCGCGCGATCCCTTGACCAAACAGTGAGTGTCGGCACCGAGCTGCGCTCGCAGCGCGTCGATCAGCTCGGCCTGGCTGGCGAAATGGCGGCCGGCCGCACCGAACGCACGGCTCGCATGCGCGGCCAGTTCGCCGACCGTCCACAGCGCATCGATACCCGCCTCGCGCGCCCGATCGCCGGCCTGCGCATGCAGCCGCGCCGCTTCCGGGCCGAGTTCGCGCATGTCGCCGAGCACCAGGATCCGCTGTCCGCGGCGGCCGGCGAGCACCGCGATCGCGGCCGCGGTCGACTGCGGGTTGGCGTTGTAGCTGTCGTCGATCAGCTCGGCGCCGCTCGGCAGCCGATCGCTCTGCAGCCGACCGGCGACGCCGGTGGCGGTCTCCAGCGCAGCGGCGATCTGCGGCAGTGACGCCCCGGCTGCCCACGCCATCGACGCTGCGGCCAGCGCATTGGACAGGTTGTGGCGGCCCGCCAGCGGCAGCGCGACGGGGGCATCGCCGCCCGGCGTGCAGAGCCGGAACAGATTGCCTTCCGGGCCCGGCCGCCAGTCGCGGGCGGTGACGTCGGCAGTGGCGTCGATGCCGAAACGCACGATCCGGCGGCCGGCGTTGCGTGCGCCGAACCACTCGCCGAACGCGTCGTCGGCATTGATGACGGCGGTGCCGTCGGTGGCCAGCGCGTCGTAGATCGCGCCCTTGGTCTCGGCGATGCCGAGCAGCGAACCCATCCGCTCCAGGTGCGCCGGTCCGATGTTGTTGACCAGTGCGACGTGCGGCTGCGCGATCGCGGCCAGATAGGCGATATCGCCGGGTTGTCCGGCACCCATCTCGTAGATGCCGAAGCGGGCATCCTCGGGCTGCTCGATCAGCGCCAGCGGCATGCCGAGCTCGTTGTTGCGGTTGCCGGGGTTGGCATAAGTCGAACCGCTGGCCCCGAGCATCGACGCAAGCAGCGTCTTGACGCTGGTCTTGCCGTTGCTGCCGGTCAGCGCCAGCACCGTGGTCGGCCGTTCGCGACGCAGTCCGGCGGCGATCCGGCCAATCGCGGCCAGCACGTCGGCCACCACCAGTTGCGGCAGTGCGACGGCGACTTCGCGCTGCACCAGCAGCGCCGCTGCGCCGTCGGCGGCCGCCTGCGCGGCGAAGTCGTGGCCGTCGACGCGCTCGCCGCGCAACGCCGCGAACAGTGCTCCGGGCCGCACCGCGCGAGAGTCGGTGGCAAGCGCAGCGACCGCCCGGTCCTCGCCGCACAGCACAGCGTCGGTCCAGACCGCGATCCGGCTCAGCGACAGCGGCTTCATGCGCGCGCCTCGAGGCAGCGCCGCGCCACGTCGACATCGTCGAACGGCAGCCGGCGACCGCTGATTTCCTGATATGACTCGTGGCCCTTGCCGGCGATCAGCACGATGTCGCCGCCGGCCGCGGCGCCGATCGCATCGGCGATCGCCGACCCGCGGTCACGCCGCACGCGCACCTGCTCCGGTGCGCTGAAGCCGGCGACGATCTCGGCGACGATTGCATCGCCGTCCTCGCTGCGCGGATTGTCATCGGTGACGATCACCCGGTCGGCCAGCCGCTCGGCGATCGCCGCCATCTGCGGCCGTTTGCCGCGATCACGCTCGCCACCGCAGCCGAACACGCAGATCAACCGGGCGTCGACGTGCGCACGCAAGCTGGCCAGACTCTGCTCGAGCGCGTCTGGCGTGTGGGCGTAATCGACCACCACCCGCGGCGCATCGACCGGCCCGGCGACCCGCTGCATCCGCCCCGGCACCGGCTGCAGCAGCGGCAGCGTCGTCGCGACGGTGGCGAGCGGCACGTCCAGCGCACGCAGGCACGCGGCGACGACCAGCAGGTTGTCGACGTTGAAACGACCGAACAGATCACTGCGGATCTCGATCCGGTGCTCGCCCTCGCACAACGTGAAGCGCAGTCCGCCGCTGTCGAGCACGATGCCATCGGCGCACAGTCGTGCTGCGCCGTGGCTGCCGGTGGTCCAGCGGTCGACGTCGCCGGCGGCCGACAGCGACGTCTGCAGCGAGCACCCGAACGGATCGTCGATGTTGACAATCGTCGCCTGCAGGCCAGGCCAGGCGAACAGCTTCGCTTTCGCGGCGCCGTAGCTGTCCATGTCGCGGTGGTAATCGAGGTGGTCGCGGCTCAGGTTGGTGAACACCGCCAGATCGAAGCGCACCGCGTCGACACGGCCCTGTTCGAGCGCATGCGACGAGACTTCCATCGCGACTGCCCGGGCACCACGCTCGCGCAGGCGCGCCAACGTCGCGTGAACGCTGATCACGTCCGGCGTGGTCCGCTCGCCCGGTTCGAGCCGTCCGCTGAGCCCGACGCCGAGCGTGCCGATCGTGCCGCACGGTCCGCGGCCGATCCGCTCCAGCGCCTGCGCCAGCAGATGCACGGTCGATGTCTTGCCGTTGGTGCCGGTCACGCCGACCAGCGTCAGGGCCGCAGACGGCGTGTCGTGGAAGCGGTCGGCGATCGCCCCGAGCCGCTTCCGCAGCGACGCGACCGGCAGTGCGTTCGGCGGCAGCACGATGTCGCCCGGCGCGGGCGGCTCGAACAGCACGCAGGCGGCACCGCGGCGACCCGCCTCGGCAGCGTGCTGCAGGCCGTGGCTGCGCGTGCCGGCCAGTGCGACGAACGCATCGCCGCGACCGATTGCGCGGCTGTCGAGGCTGAGCCCGGCGATCGGCAGCGCAGCCAGTTCGGCCGGCGGCTCGGCATGGCCTGCCAGCAGCTCGGCGAGGGTCGGCATCCGGCTCATGGCCGCGCCCCGTCGGCACCGGCCGGCTCGAACACGGCCTCGGCCTCGAGCGGCAGCTCGCCACTGGTCACGGTCGGTGCGGTGGTACCGAACGGCACCGCGGCCAGCCACTGCCCGATGTCGTCCGGCGGCACGTCGCTGACCCGCAGCACGCCCTCCATGACACGTCCGAACACCGGCGCCGCAATCAGCCCGCCGTAGTAGTCCTGGCCGCGCGGGTCGTTGATCATGACGACCATCACGTACTTCGGATCGCTGGCCGGAACCAGCCCGGCAAACAGGCTGACGTAGCGCTTCTGGTAGCCGCCGGCGACCGCATGCCGCGAGGTGCCGGTCTTGCCGGCGACCCGGAAGCCCTGCACCCGCGCGCGACTTGCGCTGCCGTCGGGCCCGGTCACCGTCTCGAGCATTCTGACCAGCTCGCTGGCCAGGGCCGGGTCGATTACGGATTGCGGCGGCAGGTTGGCGCCGCGCAGGAAGGTCGCCGGCGTCAGCGTGCCGCGGTTGCCGATCGCTGCGAAGGCCTGCGCGAGCTGCAGCGTCGTCACCGACACGCCATAACCGAACGAGATGGTCGCCTTCTGCAGCGTGCCCCATTCGTTCGGCGCCGGCAGGACTCCGGCCGCCTCGCCCGGAAAGCCGACCCCGGTCGACTGACCGAAACCGAACCGCCGCAGCACGTCGAACATGTGCTCGGCGCTCATCTCGAGCGCGAGCTTGGTCGCTCCGATGTTCGACGACTTGGTGAGCAGCCGGGTCGGCGACACGATGCCGAAATTGCGGATGTCGCGGATCGTGTGCCCGGCCAGCGGCATGAAACCGGGGCTGGCGTCGATCGGCGTGTCCGGCCCGACCTTGCCGGTCTCCAGTGCGGCCGCGACGGTAAACACCTTCATCACCGAACCGGGCTCGAACAGGTCGGTGACGGCGCGATTGCGCAGCGCGGCCAGCTCGACGCCTTCACGCGCGTTCGGGTTGTACGACGGCTGATTGACCATCGCGAGGATCTCGCCGCTGCCGACCTCCAGCACGACCAGCGAGCCGGAGCTCGCCTGGTTCTCGAGCAGCGCGGCCTTCAGCTCGCGGTAGGCGAGATACTGCATGCGACGATCGATCGACAACTGCAGGTCGCGGCCCGGCTCGGCCTGCCGCAGCAGGTCGACGTTCTCGACGATCCTGCCGCGGCGGTCGCGAATGACCTTCTTGGCGCCCGGCTTGCCGGTCAGCCAGTCGTCGAACGCAAGCTCGAGGCCTTCCTGGCCGCGATCGTCGATGTTGGTGAAACCGAGCACGTGCGCGGTCACTTCACCGAGCGGATAGAAGCGGCGGAACTCGCGCTGCGCGTAGACGCCCGGAATGCCGAGCTCGACGATCCGTGCCGCCTCGTCCGGGTTCATGTGCCGACGCAGATAGACGAATTCGCGATCGGCGCGCTGGCCGATCCGTTCGCGCAGCGGTGCCAGCGGCGTGTCGAGTGCGTCGGCCAGTTCGGCCAGCCGATCGGGATGCTGCAGCAGTTCGACCGGACTGGCCCAGATCGACTCGACCGGTGACGACACCGCGAGCGGCTCGCCGTGGCGATCGAGGATCGTGCCGCGCGAGGTCGCGATCGGGATCTCGCGCAGGAACCGCTGGTCGCCCTGGTTCTGATAGAACGCACGGTCGACGAACTGCAGGTCGACGGCGCGAACGACCAGCGAACTGGCCGCCAGCCCGAGCGTGACGAACACGAAGTACAACCGGCGCCGGGTGTCGACCCGCGATCCGCGCATCTTCATGGCGCCAGCACCCGCAGGTCGACCGACTCCGGGTACTTCATGCCGAGCCGGGTCGAGGCGGCCTGTTCGATCCGGTGGGTGTCGGCCCAGGTGGCCTGTTCGAGCTGCAGCCGGCCGAATTCGATGTTCAGTTCGTCACGCTCGTGCTCGAGTCGCGACAATTCGACGAACAGTTGCCGATGCGCGTGGCGCGCATGCACGACCGCGACGCCGCTGGCGACGCCGCCGAGCAGCAGCAGCGACAGCATCCACGCGCGCCCGCTCATGGCAGCCGCTCGGCGATCCGCAGCACGGCGCTGCGGGCCCTCGGGTTGGCGGCGATCTCGGCCGCGGCGGGCAGGATGGCACCACCGAGGTCGCGCAGCGTCGGCGCCGCCTCGGCCTGCTGCGGCAACCGGCGGTTGCCCGGCGCCGGCTTCGCGTGCTTCGCGATGAAGCGCTTGACCAGCCGGTCTTCGAGCGAATGAAAACTGATCACGGCAAGCCGCCCACCCGGTCGCAACCGGGAATGGGCGGCCGCCAGCCCTGATTCGATGTCGTCCAGCTCGCGATTGATGAAGATCCGCAGCGCCTGGAAGCTGCGCGTGGCCGGATGCTTGCCGGGCTCGCCGCGTCCGACCACCGACGCGATCAGCTCGGCGAGCTGACCGGTGGTCTGCAGCGGCGCCTCGGCGCGCCGGGCGACGATCGCCCGCGCGATGCGCCGGCTCATCCGCTCTTCGCCGTAGCGCCACAGCACGTCGGCGATGTCGCGTTCGTCGGCCTCGGCCAGCCATTGCGCGACGCTCGGCGGCCGGGCCGGATCCATTCGCATGTCGAGCGGGCCGTCCTGCATGAAGCTGAAGCCGCGCGCCGCCACGTCGAGTTGCGGAGATGACACGCCGAGATCGAACAGCACGCCATCGAGGCCGCCGGCAGTGGCGTCCCAATCGGCCAGCTCGGCGAAGCTGCCGCGGCGGATCGCGACGCGCGGGTCGGCCCCGAACGTCCGCTCGGCCTCGGCGATGGCTTCCGGATCCTTGTCCATGAGCAGCAGCCGCCCGTCCGCACCCAGCCGTTCGAGCACGCCACGCGCATGGCCGCCGCGACCGAACGTGCCGTCCAGGTAAGTTCCGTTCTCGATGACCCGCAGCCCGTCCATGACCTGCGCAAACAACACCGGGATATGACCTCGTTGCGGATCCTGGCTCGGCTGCGACACGCGCTCGCCCATCGCCGCCTCCGCTACAACGTCAGTGCGTGCATCGCATCGCTGGCCTCGTCGCCGATGGTCTGGCGGATCTGGGCCAGGTGCGCCTGCTCGCTCCACAATTCGAATTTGTTGCCCATGCCGACCAGCACCGCTTTCTTCTCGATGCCGCTGGCATGGCGCTGACTGGCCGGCAGCAGCACCCGACCGTTGCCGTCCGGCTCCAGCGCGCAGGCACTACCGACCAGCTTGAGCTGCAGCAACCGGTGCAGCCTGACCGTCATCGGCAATGCGTTGACCTGATCGCGCACCTGCTGCCAGACCTGCTCCGGGTACAGCCACAGACAACCGGCTTCGTAGGGGTTGTAGGTCGCGACCAGCCGATTGCCGCAATCGCGCGCGACGACTTCGCGGAGCGCGGTCGGGATCGCCAGCCGGCCCTTGTCGTCGATCGTGATGGCGGTTTCGCCTTGAAACACGGCCGGCTCCACGATTTACCCCAAATTCCCACGGGCGCCCACCTTAGGATTGAGCCTGACCCAAGTCAAGCGAATTCCGACGGTCAGCAATGCGCGCTAAGCCACTGGCAGCGTTAGGATTTTCCGTCCGGCACCAGCGAACGGAACAATCCCGAGCGATTACATGGAGTTAGGCGAAAAACCTCAAAAATGCATTCATTTACGAATGGTTGGGGCTGGCAGTGCGACCCGCGCGCAACCTCCGCTGCAGCGCAGCATGCGCGCGCGGCTGTCGGGGTCCGGAAGAGGCATTCGCGAAGACGGGCCGCGGCACGCCTGGCGGGGGAAAATCCGCGCCTGAAGCCGACCCCGAAGAAGCGGGGCCGCAACGCCGCCCTACCCCTCCCCGATGTCCGGGGGACGGGCCAGGGAAGGTCAGGAGCACCCGAAATCGGCGCTGTCGGCGCGCGCGACGAAAATGCGGAGCCGGCCGATAAGCCGGGTTCTGTCGTGGACAGCCATTCCTCTAGGCCATGCGTCGCCGCATGGCTCGAGCAGCCTACCCGGGCGCGGGACGGGTCATCCCATCGCGCCCCTATTTGGCCTTGCTCCCGGTGGGGTTTGCCGTGCCCTGCGGCGTTGGCCCCGCAGGCGGTGGGCTCTTACCCCACCATTTCACCCTTGCCACGCACGCTTGCGCGCCGTTCGGCGGTGTACTTTCTGTTGCACTTTCCGTCGGCTCGCGCCGCCCAGGCGTTACCTGGCACCGTACCCTGTGGAGCCCGGACTTTCCTCCCTCGCCTGCCTTGCGGCCGGCAACGGCGACTGTCTGGCCGACTCCGCACGACGCCATTCTACCCGCTGCAATGTGCGACTTGCCGATATCATCGGCGCGCCATTCACCGACTACCCACCGATGGTTACCCGCAAGCTCTACAAGATCACCTTCAGCAACGGCGGCAAGATCTACGAACTGTATGCCCGCGACGTCGGCAGCAGCGCGCTGTGGGGTTTCGTCGAAGTGGCCGAACTGGTCTGGGAAGCCGATGGCGTCGTGATCGATCCGACCGAGGAACGGCTGCGCGATGAATTCGGCGCGACGCGCCGGCTGCACCTGCCGATGCACGCGGTAATCAAGGTCGAGGAAGTCGAGCGCAAGGGCCAGCTCGCAATCCGCGATTCGCAGACCGGCGACCGCATAGTCACACCGTTTCCAATGCCGCGGCGGCCGTGAACGCGGCCGGGCACCGGGAGCGGGACACGGATTGCGCCGCGCTCAGCGACCGGGCGGGATCCTGACCTCGAACCGCGCGCCGCCGAGCTCTTCGGAGCGGCCGACCTGCAATTCGCCGCGATAGGCGCGGATGATGTCCTGCACGATCGCCAGGCCGATACCGTGGCCCTGCACGCGTTCGTCGCCACGCACCCCGCGCTGCAGCACGAACTCGACCTTGTCGGCCGGAATGCCGGGGCCGTCATCTTCGACGATCGCCAGCAAGCCGGAGCGGCGCGCCGGGTCAGGATCCGGCAGCGCTCGTACGGTCAGCAGCACGCGTCGTTCCGCCCACTTGAAGGCGTTCTCGAGCAGGTTTCCGAACAGTTCCATCAGGTCGCCGAGCTCGCCGTGGAAGCGTGCCGCCGGATCCAGCTCGAATTCGCAGTACACGCCGCGACTGGCGTAGACCTTTTCCAGCGAGCGGACGATCTCCTCGGCCTTCGGCTCGATCTCGATCGGCACCGCGAAGCGCTGGTGGCCGGAGGTCGCCGCGCGCGACAACTGGTAGGCGACGATCTCGTTCATCCGCGTGACCTGCTCCTGCACCTCGGCGCGCAATGCGGCCTGGTCGCCGGAGCTTTCCAGCCGCGAGCGCAACACCGCCAGCGGCGTCTTCAGGCTGTGCGCGAGGTCGGCCAGCGTGTTGCGGTAACGCGCCAGATGCTCCCGTTCGCTTTCGATGAACTCGTTGAGATTGTCGGTCAGCGATGCCAGCTCGGCCGGGTACTGCCCCTCGAGCCGCTCCGACTCGCCGCGTTCGACCTGAGCCAGGTCCTTCACCACCCGCCGCAGCGGTCGCAGGCTCCAGCGCAGCACCAGTGCCAGCACGCCGAGCAACAGCAGGCCGACGCCGCCGAGGTAGACCCACAGCGCACGCCGGAACACCTTGACCTGGCGCTCGAGCGTTTCGGTCGATTCGGCGATGTACAGCGTGAAGTCGACCGCCTCGTCGGGGCTGATCTCCCAGGCGACGCCCATGCCGAGTCGATAGACCGGGCCGGCGCCACTGTCGATCGGTCCTTCGAAGCGCGATTCGCCCGGTTCCAGGACCTCCTCGAACGGCAGGCCGCGATCGGCCGCCGACAGCGACTCCCACAGGAAGTCCTCGCCGCGGACACCGGCATACAGCCCGGTCGCACCGGGCTGGCCGAAGCGCGGCTCGGGCGGCACCTCGGGCAGGATCAACTGGTTCGAACGGCTGAGGTCGGAGCCGGCCAGATAGGCCTGCAGGTAGGTCTGCAGGCGATCGCGTACGCCCGACAGCGCGGCTTCGGCAAAGGCACGATCGAGCGCGTAGCCGGTCAATCCGAGGAAGGCGATCAGCGCCAGGCTCGCCGCCAGCAACTGCCGCGTCTGCAGCGACGGCGTGCGCGCCGCGCTGCGGGTGTCTTCCATCGGATCCGCGTCGGCGAGCTCGTCGCTATTCGTTGCGCGAGATGGCGAATCGATAACCGCGACCACGTACCGTCTCGATCGGCTTCAGCGTCCCTTCCGGGTCGAGTTTCTTGCGCAGGCGGCCGATGAACACCTCGAGCACGTTCGAGTCGCGATCGAAATCCTGCTGGTAGATGTGCTCGGTCAGGTCGGCCTTCGACACCAGCTCGCCGGCGTGCAGCATCAGGTATTCGAGCACCTTGTACTCGTAGCTGGTCAGCTCGATCGGCTCGCCGTTGAGGCTGACCGTCTGCGCAGCAAGGTCGAGCCGCAGCGGACCGCACTCGAGTTGCGGCTTGCTCCAGCCGGCCGCACGCCGCAGCAGCGCATTCAGCCGCGCCAGCAGCTCCTCGATGTGGAACGGCTTGACCAGATAGTCGTCGGCACCGACCTTGAGCCCCTCGACCTTGTCCTGCCAGCTCGAGCGGGCGGTCAGGATCAGGATCGGGAAACTCTTCTGCTCGTCGCGCAGGTTGCGGACCAGGTCGATGCCGGACAGTTTCGGCAGTCCGAGATCGATCACCGCGATGTCGAACGGGACTTCCCGACCGAGATAGAGGCCTTCCTCGCCGTCGCTGGCAGCGTCGACGGCGAAGCCCTCCCGGCGCAGGCGGGCCGCCAGGGTTTCGCGCAGCGGCGCTTCGTCTTCCACTAGCAAGATACGCATCCGTTCCGGTCTCCTCTGCTTGGCGTTCCAGACTGGGGCCTGCTCCCGATGGCAGGGTCCTCAGAACCTGTCGACCGCTTCCGAGCGGTCGACCCAGTGCAGTGCAGCCACTACCTTTCGTCCTTGCGCTCGACGCCGTCGCCGGCCTCGCCCGTCTCGCCGTCGGTGAAGTCGCGTGGATGGCGCGGGTCGTCGTGCATGACACGCACCCGGCCTTCCGGCGTCAACACCTTCATCCGGAAAATCTCCCGGTCGCCACGCTGGATCGACTTGACCTGCAGCACCTTGCCGCCGGTCTCGCGTTCGATCCGTGCCACCGACTCCGGCAACCGCCCGTACTGGCCTTCGACCTCAGCCTGCACCGGCCAGGCCACCGCCAGCGAGAGTACCAACAACAATGTGGAAAACGATGGGGTCATAGGCGGCCCGAATCTTAACAGGCTGCCCACCCCGCATATCCGTCGATCCAACGATCGCCGCAGGGACGGCTCCTGACACAAAACACACAGGCCGTGGCCCGACGTTCAGCCGAGTCTGTTCGGCGCGCGGTGAATCCGATATGAACTCGACGGTAGCGAAAAAATCCCGCTCCGGGGTCAAAAAATCTCGCCCACACAACAGCGTAGCGAACCACCGGCCTTCTCGAGCTCGTCCAGCGCGACCGACCGGAGGCTGAATCCGGCCGCCTGCACGGCACGCCGGTTGCCGGACGACAACCCGTCGGCGGCGGCCTCGCTCATCCACAGCGTCGACCGGTCGAGCGCGATGCAGTTGCCGGCGAACGCGGCCTTCTCGGCCACCGACAGCCGTACCACCGGCACCGACCGGTACAGCTCCGCCAGCCGGTCGGCCAGCGCCGGCTGGCGCAGCGCGTCCGGACAGATCACCAGTTGCCGGCCGGCCAGCACGCTCAGCACGACATTGCTGTGATATTCGCCATCGGCCAGTTCGAAGCAGAACGTCGCGCGCAGCCCGAACGCCTGATGCATCGCGACGACGCCGGCGCGGTCGCAGCGCGACGACAGCCCGGCCAGGCCGATGCCGCGGGCGCGATCGATGACCAGCGTGCCGGTCAGTTCGCTGATGCCGTGGGTGCCACGCAAGTCGATCGTCCGATAGCCGAGCGCGCGCTCGAAGAAGCCGCGGATATCGGCACGCTCGGCCTCACGCTGGCGGACCGGATGGCGCATCCGGCCGATCAGCAGCCGCCCCTGCGATTCGCCGGGCAGCCGGGCAGTCGCGAACACGTTGTTCGGAAACACCGCATCGGGCGTCTCCGGATCGCCAGCGAAGCAGATCGCCGGCACCACGTCGCCGAGCGCACGCTGCAGTGCACGGTGCTGCACCAGCGCGCGATCGGCATCGAACGGCACCGCCAGATCCATGTAGGCGTTGTCGGCCGCCGACTGCTCGGCGAGTCGCATGCCGTCCGGCGCGACCAGGAAGGCGGCACGCGCGACCGGCTCGCGATCGGCGGGCAGCCGGGCGGCAGCGGCGACGAATGCATCGACGTCATCGAAGATCATCGTTCAGGCCGCCGTTCGACGCAGCCGCGTCGGCGCCAGCGCACGCTCGATCAGCGACCAGTCGGCATCGGCACGGTGCGCCCCTTCGCTCAACACCTGCCGGAACGCGCGGCCGCCGGGCTCGGCATGGAACAAGCCGAGCAGATGCCGGGTGATGTGCTTGAGCGCGACCCCGCGCACGCGTTGCGCTTCGATGTACGGCTGCATCCGCCGCAGCAGCAATTCGCGATCGAGCAACGGCGCGTCCGGCGCGAACAGCATCCGCTCCAGCCGATGCAGCAGATACGGCGTGTGGTAGGCGGCGCGACCGATCATGACGCCATCGACGTGGCGCAGATGCTCGATGACCGCGGACTCGCTGTCGATGCCACCGTTGATCGCGATCGTCAGCGCCGGCCGCTCGCGCTTGAGCCGGTAGACCAGCGGATAGTCGAGCGGCGGAACGTCGCGGTTCTCCTTCGGTGACAGTCCCTGCAACCAGGCCTTGCGGGCGTGCACCGCGAACATCCGGCAGCCGGCCGCAACCAGCGTGTCGACGAAACCGAACAGCGTCTCGGCCGGCGGCTGGTCGTCGACCCCGATCCGGCATTTGATCGTGACCGGGATCGACACCGCGGCCTGCATCGCCGCGAAGCAGTCGGCGACCAGCGCCGGCTCCCGCATCAGGCAGGCGCCGAAGCGGCCGGACTGGACCCGATCGGATGGACAACCGACGTTGAGGTTGACTTCCCGATAGCCGAACTCGGCCGCAATGCGGGTCGCCTGCGCCAGCACGTCCGGCTCGCTGCCGCCGAGCTGCAGCGCCAGCGGCTGCTCGGCCGGATCGTGGCCGAGCAGCCGCTCGCGATCGCCGTGCAGCACCGCGTTGGCATGCACCATCTCGGTGTACAGCAGCGCATGCGGCGCCAGTTGCCGATGGAAATAGCGGCAATGGCGGTCGGTCCAGTCCATCATCGGCGCAACAGACAAGCGCCAGACCTTTGTTTCTCTTGACGAAGGTTGTTGCATCTCGATGCAGGCGCGGCTTTCCGCTCGATTCATTTCCGGTGTCATTCCCGCGCATTGTGGGGAATTCGGGTTCATCGCGCACCCAGCGAACCGGGCGGCTGCCCGGCTCCTGTCACCGGGCCTCGCGCAGGGCCGCTGCCGGAGACTGCGACAGCACGGGTCGTGCCGACAAGTAGCAGGCGAGAAGCGCAAGCAGACCCAGGGAAGCGAGCGCCACCGCAGCATCGACCCAACGCACGGTCAGCGAGTACGTATCGAACCGCGTCTGCAAACCCGGCAGCAGCCACCATGCGACCAGGACGCTGGTGACATACCCCAACGCGATCGCAGCCAGATTGCTCCGGACCAGCATCAGCACGATGTGGCGCGGGCGCGCCCCGAACGCGAGCCTTGCACCGATCTCGGCCCGAGCCAGTCGCGTGGTGTATCTGACCATGCCGTACAGGCCCATACCCGAGACGAGAACGACGACCAACGCGACGAGCAGGGTGGACATCGCCGTGATCCGACGGGGCAGCAGGATGTCCGATCGTTGCCGTTCCAGGTCGTCGTAGAGGAACACACCGAAAGCGGAATTCACTCCGGCGACGAACGCCACCAGTTGTTCCCGGCTCATGCGATGGCCCGGTTTGAATCGGATGATGAAGTTGCTGCCGGCGGCAGAGGCCGGCAGGTAAAGGCGCGGATTGCTTGCGGAAGCCTCGGGGTAGGCCAGCTCGTCGACCACGCCGACGACCGTATGCGGGTTCCCGCCCGCGCGTGACAACGATGCACCGAGAACATCGCCTTCGCGTTGCAGCAACTTCGCGAACGCTGCATTGACCAATGCGACATCGGCGCTCTGCTGCACATCCGCGATCGTGAGATTCCGGCCGATGAACAAACGTTGGCCGGTGATTCCAAGGTACTCGTGGTCGATCCGTTTCAGTTCCACCGGATACTGCGCACCGGATCGGCCGGATACGACGACGGCCGCGATGAAGGCCTGCAACGGGGAGTGCGACTGGCTGACCCGCTCCACGCCGGGCAGGTCCGCCAACCGACGCCTGATCTCATCGAGTTGCCTTGCGAGCGCAGCCGCGCCGGGCGCCGCTGATGCAGACGGGTACAGGAATGCACTGGCACTTCGGCCGAGATCGATCCCGGGGTCGTCGAGGATTCGATACGCATCCCGGAACAGGCCGAAGCTGACAGCGATCAACAGTCCGGCCATACCCACCTGACCGGCCATCAGCAGCACCCTTGATCGGCGTGACAGCTTCGTTGTGGTGGCGTGACGTCCGGCATTCAGCGCGCCGTCGGTGACCGGACGGTCGGTCGCTACCAGCGCGATCACGGAAAGCAGCACCGCAAGCACGACGACCGAGCCGATCGTCAGGGCCGCCGTCTGCCATCCGACCGACAGTTCTTCGAGCCGCGGCAGCATCGAACCGAGATAGCGCTGCATCACTGCGAACGCCATCTCCGCCACCAGCAGTGCAACCGCGCCGGCCGGCAGCATCAGCATCAGCATGTCGGCCAGGACGAGTCCGAACAGATGCTTCCTGCTGGCGCCCAGCGCACGCTGGATCGAAAACTCGCGTGCCCGTTCCGCAACCCGTGCGACCAGCAGGTGGGTGATGTTGAGCAGGGTGATCAGGACCAGCCCCAGCGTGCCGGCGAGCAGTAGCGGTCCGACGTCGACGCCATCTCCGGCAATCGCCCGCTGTGCGCCGGTGAGTTCGACGCGAGTGGACCAACCAGCGTATGACCCGGAAGGGGTACCGAGCTCATCGCGCCAGCGTGCGTTCAACAGCACCGAAAGCCGTTCGGCCGCCTGCTGTTCGGTCACCCCGGGCATCAGGCGGCCGGCGAAGGTCAGCGAGTCTGTCGTCGCCGCCCAGCCCCAGTGCCGTGGCGACGGGTTGAAGTCCCAGGGCAACCACACTGCGGTGCGGCGCCCGGGCCCGTGGAACTCCGGCTCCAAGAAATCTCCGGCGGTGACCCCGACCACTTCGAAGTCGATGCCCGACGCCGTGCGAACACTCAGACCCAGCACGTCTTCGCGCATGCCGAACAGGGTCTGCCACGCGGAGTGACTGATCACTGCAACCGGTCGTGCGTCATCCGAACCCTGTCGTGCCCCCGGAAACCTGCCCTTGGCCATCGGTGGCGCGAACAGTTCCGCATACTCGGCCGTCGTGTAGCTGACAGAGACCAGCGGCTGTGCCGGGTGCGAAACGATCACATCGCGCGCGTGATCGATCATCACGGCGGACGCAAAGGTGCCTCGGGCCTGCTGATGCAGAAAAGCAATCGCCGGATAGGAGAGCGTCCGCGAACGCGAGTGTTCGCCGGGGTCGAACATGACCTGCTCGGCAACGACCAGACGCTCCTGCTCCGGGTAGGGCAGCGGCCTGGAGGTGATGAGATGGGTGAAGGCCAGGGCGCAAACCACCGCACCGAGCGTCAGCCCGAACGCAAGCACGACCAACGCGAATACGGACTTTCCCCGCGCAAGCCTGACACAGGCCTGGTGAAGGCTAAGCGTCGGCGACATATGCGGTTTCCGAAACCCCGACAGACTGCATCATCAAAACCTGCATCCAGGTCCAACTGCGCGCACAGGATACGTCGACGTGACGCCGCACGCCGATCCCAACGGAGCGCCATGCGGCAATCGGACGAATGCAGAACGATTCACACTGCATGAAGATGTCGACTGATGACCGCTGTTTTCGATTCGACGTGGCGGTCAATGTCAAGCAACCTGACGCCCCGTGCGGATCGGTACGCCGTCCTGACACCGAACTGCGCCGGCCACAAACCGACCGATACCACGGAACCGACGACATCCCCTGCGCTCGGCCTGCGCAAGCCTGCCGCAGCAGTACGAGCAACCCAGCTCACGGATACCGCAGCAACAACCAGACGCCGCCCAGCACCAGCAACAAGCCGATGCCCGCCACCGGCAACTGCAGCAGCAACTGCTCCGCGCGGCGCGTCGCCTGCGCAGCGATCGTACGCGGAAACGGCCACTGCGGCTGCCAGTCGCGCCAGCGCTCGCCTGCTGCGACGAGCCTCGGCAACACGACGCGCGCCGCGCGTTCGAACGGCAGCAGCAGATCCCCTTCCGGCAATGGCGGCATGCGAACGCCGGGCATGCGGCCGACCACTGCATGGCCGGCGGCGCCAAGCAGCACCGGCCACAGCCCGCCCCACAACCTGCCGACATCGATGACGCTTGCATGCGGCCAGGCCCACAGCCACGGCAGCAGCACGCCCGCGACAACCAGCAGCGGCCACGCCGGATGGATGCTCTGTCGGCCGTGCCGATCTTCGCGCGCCAGCCGATAGGCGTGCAGCAGCAATGCAGTGGTCAGCGCCGAGGCGAGACTCAGCGCCAGCGTCACGCCGCCGAAGCCACTGCCGTCGAACGTTGCCTTCAGCGCGTCCTTGGCCAGCGCGCCGGCGCTGAGCGGCAGCCCGGCCAGCGCCAGCGCTGGCATCAGGAACAGCGCGTGTGCAAGGCGGCCGTGCAGACGGTGGCCAGCAGCGATGAACAGTGCAGCCTTGTTCAAACCGTGCTGCAGCGCGAACAGCAGCACTGCGTCGCTGGCCGCCGACGCATTGCCGGCGGCCTGCAGCGCGCCGAATGCTGCCAGCGCGAGCCCCATCTGGCTGACCGTCGAGTAGGCGAGTACGGTTTTCAGCCGCGTCTGGGTCAGGCCGACCAGCGCGCCGTAACCAGCACCGGCGAGCCCGATCGCGACCAGCAGCTCGGCGTCCACACTGCCCGCCGGCAACAACCGCAACATGCCGAGCAGGCCGGTCTTGACCAGCACACCGGACAACATCGCACTGGCCGGTACCGGCGCGACCGGATGCGCCAGCGGCAACCAGACGTGCAATGGCGCCACACCGAGCTTGAGCGCGAAACCGGCCAGCAGCAGCCACGGCGCAGCGCCGAGCGAACCGACCCGCGCTGCGTCGAGCGTGTCGAACCGCGCGTTGCCGTTGGCTGCGGCGAGCGTCAGAAGGCCGGCGAGGATCGCCATCTCCGCAGTCAACGCGAGCAGCAGGTACACCCGTCCTGCTCGCCATGCGGCGTCACTCTGCCGGTGCACGATCAGCCCGTACGAGGCCAGCGTCATCAGTGCATAACCGCAGTAGAACGACGCGAGATCGGCGGCCAGCAGTGCAATCGCCTGTCCGGCCAGTGTCAGCAGCCAGAATCCTGCGAAGCGCATCGGATGCCGACGCACGGCCGCGCCGACGAACGCGGCAGCCAGGCTCCAGCCGACGCCCGCCAGCAGCAGCAACGGCCGGTTGCCGGCGTCGACCGCGAAGCTCGCGCCCAGCAGCAGCGGCGGCAGCTTGATCGCGGCCACATCGATGAACGCCAGCAGCGCCAGCGGCAGCGGCGCCACGATCAATGCCGCGGCCCGCAGCCGTGGCGGGCCGATCGCCAGCAGCGCGAGCCACGGCAGCAGCAGGGCCGGCAGCAGCATCAGTAGCGCTCCGCCACCAGCCGCAGCACCCAGCCGAGCGGACTCAGTGCGGTGCCGGCGAGCAGGCCGGCGAGTAGTGCCAGTGCGGCGGTGACGACGGTCGGCACGATCAGCGCAAGCTGCGCGCTGCGCGATGGAAGCTGCGCGACCGGCCATGCCGCCGGTGCTTCGCCGAACCAGATGCGCCGCAACAGCGGCAGGAAATACCCCGCATTCAACAGCGCACTGCCGAGCAGCACCGCCAACACCGCCGGATGTCCTGCCGCCAGCGCGCCGGCACCGAGGAACCACTTGCTGACGAAACCGGCCAGCGGCGGTACCCCGATCATGCCGAGCGCCGACAGCGTGAACGCTGCGCTCGTCCACGGCAGTCGTCGGCCGACGCCGTCGAGCTGGTCGACGCGCTTGACGCCGAGCACCTCGGCGTAGACGCCAGCGCCGAAGAACAGCGTGATCTTCATCAGACCCTGGTGCACCAGATGCACCAGGCCGCCGATCGTCGCCAGCGGTCCGGCCAGCGCGGCACCGAGCACGATGTAGGAGACCTGGCTCACCGTCGAATAGGCGAGACGGCGCTTCAGATCCGACTGCAGCCACGCCATCAGCGAACCGTACAGAATCGTCACGCAGGCCAGGACGACCAACGGCTGGTCGAGCCCGAGCTCGGCCACCCGCTCACGCCCGAAGACGTCGTAGATCAGCCGCACGATGCCGAACGCGCCAGCCTTGACCACCGCCACCGCATGCAGCAGCGCACTGACCGGCGCCGGCGCCACCATCGCCTGCGGCAGCCAGCCGTGCAGCGGCACCAGCGCCGCCTTGACGCCGAGCCCGGCCACCATCAGCCAGAACGCCGCCTGCAGCGCGCCGCGCTCGCCTTCGTCCGCAGCAATGGCAATGCCGCGGGCGACGAAGTCCTGCGGTCCGGCCGCGGCGTGCAGCCAGACCAGCCCGAGCAGGAACAGCGTGCTGCCGAACAGCGTGTAGCGCAGATAGCTGCGGCCGCCGGCGCGCGCCTGCGGTGTGCCGCGATGCACGATCAACGGCCAGGTCGCCAGCGTCAGCAGCTCGTAGAACACGAAAAACGTGAACAGGTTGCCGGCCGTGGCGATGCCCATCGTCGCCGCCACGCAGAGGCTGAAGAAACCGAAGAAGCGTGCGCGCTGCGGGCTGTTCTCCAGATAGCCGATCGCATAGACGGTCGTCAGCAGCCACAGCGTCGCCGACAGCGTCGAGAACAGCAGCGTCAGCGGGTCGGCATGCAATACCAGATCGAGCCCCGGCAGCAGCGGCAGCCGCCAGACATAGTTGCGGCCGGAAGCGACACCGAGCAGCAACGCACCGACCAACAGCAGTTTCAGCACCGCCGCGGCGAGGTTGATGACGACGCGTGCGTGCTGCCGGTGCTCGCCGAGCACGAAAATCAGCACCGCCGCGATCAGCGACACGGCGACGATCGCCGGCGGCAGCGCTGAGCCGGACGGTGTCACGGCGGCTCCCCCGTGAAGGCCGTCGGCGGCACCAGCAGATCGAGCAGCGGTGCCGCGCCGACACCGAGCCCGATGGCGCCGACGGCGAGCGCCAGCGCGGCCCATTCGGCGCTGCGTGCCGTCGGCCGGCCGGCCGGTGCGACGACCACGTCGGCGCGCGACAGCATCAGCGCCAGCGCGCGAAACAGATAGGCCGCCGCCAGCAGGCTGCCGAGCGCCAGCACCACGACCAGCCAGCCCTGCCCGGCCTGCCAGGCCGCATTCAACAGCAGCCACTTGGCAAGAAAGCCGCCGCTCGGCGGCAGGCCCATCAGACTGACTGCGGCCAGCGCGAACGCGAACACGCTGAGCGGCAGCGCCGCATCGGCTCCGCGTAGCCGACCGAGCCGATCGCTGCCGTAACGCCGCTGCAGGTTCGCGGCGGCGAGAAACATGCCGCCCTTGGCCAGCGCGTGGCTGGCGATCTGCAGCAGCGAGCCCTGCCACGCTGCGGCCAGCGGCAACGCGAACAGCAGCAGCAGATAACCGAGCTGGGCGACCGTCGAATACGCCACCAGCCGCTTCAGCCGCCGCTGCCGCAGCGCCATCAGCGAGCCATGGAAGATCGCGGCGGCACCGAGCGCGGCCAGCAGCACACCGGCTGCCGACGGCGGCAGTCGACCCTCGAACCACAGCCGATACAGCAGCAGCAGCGACACCTTGACCACCAGCGCCGACAGCAGCGCGCTGACCGGCCCCGGTGCGTGGGCATGCGCCTTCGGCAGCCAGCCGTGCAACGGGAAGACCGCCGACTTCAGCAGCAGTGCGGCCGTCATCAGTGCCAGCGGAGCATCGTCGAGCCGGCCGCCGCTGCGTTCGATCGCCAGCGCCAGGTCGAGCGTGCCGCGACCCGCGTAGACCAGTGCGACGCCGAGCAGCCAGGCCAGCGAGGCGAGCATCGCCAGCAGCAGATAGCGCAGCGCCGCCTGCAACGCGGCGCTGCCGCCGTCGTAGGCGACCAGCGCGACCGCGGCCAGGGTCACCAGTTCGAGCCCGACGTACAGGTTGAACAGGTCGGCCGACAGCAGCAAGGCGTTGAGCCCGGTGACCAGCACCAGCCAGCTCGGCCAGAAGCGCCGCGCCGCGCGTCCGCCCCCGATGCTGCTGGCTGCATGCACGGTGGCGGCGAGCACCACGAGCGCGACCAGCCACAACAGCAGCAGCGCGGCCCCGTCGACACGCAACCGGATGCCGAGCGGCAGCGGCAGCCCGGCGAGCAGCAGGCCGACATCGTCGCCGGCCTGCAACGACCCGCTCAGCGGCAGCAACGCCAGCGGTGCGCTCAGCGCGCTCGCCAGCGCCAGCGCACGGCCGGCCGCTGCCGGCAATACCGCGGCCGCCAGCGCCGCGCCGAGCGGCACGAACAGCAGCGCCAGCAACGCCTCAGTCGGCCCCGGCATCGTCGTCGGCGTCCAGATCGGCGTGCCCGCTGCGCCGCTGCACGGCGGTCAGCAGGGCCAGGGCCAACCCGGTGAACGCGACCGCCACCACCATCCCGGTCAGCACCAGCGCCTGCGACAGCGGATCGAGCACGGCCTCGGCCCGTGCACTGAGAACGACCAGCAGCAGGAACACCGCGCTGCCGAGCAGATTCAGCGCCAGCAGCTTGCGCAGCACGTCGGCCGCGGTCAGCACGCCGTAGACGCCGAGCCCGGTCAGCGCAACCGCGGTGGCGACATAGATGGACAGCGTCGCATTCATCGCCTGCGCACGCCGCCGGCGCCGAGAAACAACAGCAACAGGCCGATCGCGATCGACAGCGTCAGCGCCACTTCGATCGCGTAGACCGCCCACTTGCCGGGCAAGGCCATCGGTGCGCCGCCGGCGCGCAGGCCGGCGAGCCCGATGGCGGCGAAGCTCGCGACACCGACGATCAACAGCACCCGCTGCAGCGGCGGCGGTTCGTGCAGCGTCTGCAGGCGCCCGGACAAGGCCAGCAGCACGCCGGCCGCGGCCAGCACCGCGCCGGCCTGGAACGCTCCGCCTGGCGCCTGGCCACCGGCATGCAGCAGATAGCCACCGACCAGCACCGCGCCCGGCACGACCACGGCGAGCAGCGCATCGAGCAGGGGTACCGGCGCATGCGGCCGGGGCGCATGCGGTCGCGAGAACGGCTGGGTGGTCTTCACGCCGAGCCAGGCCACCAGCAGCACCAGCATCTCCAGCAGCGTGTCGTAACCTCGAAACAGGATCAATACCGCGGTGACCGGGTTGCCGACACCGCTGTCGGCCAGCGCCCGCCACGCAGCGTCGCCGGCGCTGTCGGCGGCGCGCGGCACGCCGGCCAGCGAGGCGCCGAGCGCCGCCACCAGCGCGGTACACAGCAGCGCGACGCCGAAACCGATCCGCCGCGGCCAGCGCCGCTGCGCGGGCATGGCGCGGCCCGTGGCCTCACGCAATGGCAACTGCAACAGTCGGCGATAGGCGAGCAGCAGCATCGCCCCGGTCAGCCCGGCGCCGATCGCGGCCTCGGCCAGCGCCAGATCCGCCGAACCGAGCCGCGCCCAGACCAGCGCCATCAACAGACCGAACACGACGAACATGACGATTGCGCGAAACGGCGCACGCGCACTGACGACCTGCAGGCCGACCAGTCCAAGGCCGAGCGCCAGCAGCAGGTCGATCGCCAGGCTCACTCGACCAGCTCCGCGCTGCGCGCAGCGCGACGCGCCAGAAGATGGGCCGAGATCGACGACGCCAGCAGACCGAACAGCCAGATCATCGCCAGCAGGAACGGCACCCGCCAGTGAGCGGCATGCAGGGCGAGCGCGATGCAGACCATCATCAGCCCGACGTTGTCGGCCTTGGTCAGCGCGTGCAGGCGACAGTGGGTATCCGGAAAGCGCAGCAGGCCGACCGTACCGGCGAAGTAGAAGCCGCAACCGGCGAGCAGGAAGACCACTGCTGCCAGATCGAGCAGCATCGCCGCGGTCATTGCCGCCGCTCCTGCCGTGCGGGCAGGCCGATGAAGGCGACACTGACGATCGTCGCCAGCAGCACGAACAGCAGCGCGACGTCGCGCAGCGCCGGCTGCCGCATCCATTCGGCAAGCAGCAGCAGCACCGCAACGGTGGTGGTCCCGAACAACAGCGCCGCCAGCATGCGGTCGACAGCAGCCGGGCCGCGCAGCACGCGCCACAGACCGGCTGCAAGATTGCCGAGCAGGAACAACACCGCGTACGGCAGCAGAGTGGCGGTCATGTCACCGCAGCATCGAGCGAGAACAGGCGGGCGACCCGACGCTCCAGCGCGGCGATCGTCTCGACAGTGCCGGCCGCCACCAACGCATGCACCTGCAGGCAGCCGTCATCGCGCAGCTCGACCGCCAGCGTGCCGGGCAACAGACTGATCACGCCGATGAACACGGTTCGCGGCAGCCCCGGCGGCAACCGACAGCGATGCTCGAAATATCCGGGCGACAGCAGCAGTCGAGGATGCAGCGCGCGCCGTGCGACGTCGATGCCGCCGCGCAGCGACATGCACAGGAAATAGCCGGAGAACGCCAGCAGTCGCAGCGGTCGCCATGGATACGGCTCGCCCGGCGCCAGCCAGCCGCCCAGCAGGGCACCCAGCGCCGCCACCGCCAGCCCGACGCCGATCGCATCGACCCCATCGAGCGCGAGCCACAGCAACAGCAGCAGCACGAAGGTCTGCAGCGCCCACAGACGGCGCGCTGAGGAATCGAGCGACTGATGTGCCGATCGCATCGGCAACCTCTCGATCAAGGTGCGATGCCGTTCATCGTAGCGGCTATCCGGTGACTGCCGACTGTCGCGTCGAGCGGCTCGCAGGTCACCGGGGGCGACACCGGCAGACACCGATCATTGATACGTGATTCCAGCAACGCGGACCAGTCGTTCGGCGCGCGAGGCGGCGAACGGCCACCCGGCTTTCATGCAAGTGACCGAAACGGTGCGGACGAGCATTCGGATCATCGACGACGCTCCGGCCGATCAGGTCGATCAGATCGCGGTACCGCCAGCGACGGATCAGGCTCGCCGCGGACCGCACTCGGGGCGGGTGGCGTTCGTCGCCCCAGCCGGGCCCGGTTCACCGCGTTGGTGAACGGCGCGATCGGGTCGCTGGCCGGAAACGTCTCATCCAGCGCTTCGTCGAGCAGCCGCTCACGTGCATCGCGCCGCTGCGCCGCGGCACTCGCGTCCCGAGCGCCGCGGCGACCGCCGTCGCGGCGCGCAGTCGACGCCATCAGCGAGCCCCGCCGTCGTCGTCGCTGGCCGCCAGCCGCTCCATCATCGCCTGCATCATCATCTGCATCATCGCCATCCGTTCCTCGACGCAGACCGGTCCGGTCATGGCCGTGCCGCCCATCATCGGCCCACCGCGCATGCCGCGGCGGCCGCCCATGCCGGGACCGTGCATCGCCTGCATCGACTCGCGCATCAGGGTCATCTGCTGGTCGAGCAGTTGCTGCCGTTGCTCCGGCGTGGTGGCCTTGGCGAGCGAGTCCTGGATCGACTGCATCCGTTGCATCCGCTCCTCCACCTGCAGCGCCCGGCATTGCGGTGCCGTGGCAGCTTCGCTGTCGACGTCGGTCTGCTGCGGCAAGGCCACCACCGGCATTGCCAGCAGCGCCAGTCCGAACCACCGCATGTGCCTTGTTGCGTTCATGGTCTGCTCCCGCGTATCCGTGTAATCACGCACGATGACCTGCCGCTGCTGAATCACACGGCGCCAGCGCCAGGTCGGGCTGAATTGCCGCCATCCGGCCCGCAGGCTTGATGCAGGTCAGCGCGCAGAGGCACTGCCTCGGCCCAGATTCGGGTATCGGCCCGGACCGCGCCGGGCGCGGCAGGAACGACGATGCACGGCATGTTCGAAGGCGCCGAGCCGGTAGCGGCCGACCCGATCCTCGGCCTGATGGCAGAGTTCGCACGCGATCCACGGCCGGACCGGATCGATCTCGGCGTCGGCGTCTACCGCAACGCCCACGGCCAGACCCCGATCATGGCAGCGGTGCGGCACGCCGAACGGCTGCGCCTGCGGCTCGAGGACAGCAAGGCCTACCTCGGCATGGCCGGCGACGACGGATTCAATCGTGCGATCGAGCGACTGACACTGGCCGACAGCGACGCGCTGCAGGCACGCCGCGCGACCACGATCCAGACGCCGGGCGGCACCGCGGCGCTGCGAGTTGCCGCGGAGCTGGTCCGCGCACGCCGTCCGGAGTCGACCGTCTGGGTCAGCGACCCGACCTGGAACAACCATCCATCATTGTTTCGTGCAGCCGGACTGCCGGTGCGCAACTACCCGTATTTCGACGCCGAACAGGGCGCGCTGCGCTTCGATGCGATGCTCGCTGCACTGGCCGACGCCGCCGCCGGCGACGTGGTGTTGCTGCACGTCTGTTGCCACAACCCGACCGGCGTCGATCCGAACCCACTGCAATGGCGGCGCCTGAGCGAACTGATCCGTTCTCGCCGGCTGCTGCCGCTGCTCGACATGGCCTATCACGGCTTCGCCGACAGCCTCGACGACGACGCCGCCGGCTTGCGCCACCTGGTCGATGCGGTCGACGAACTGATCGTCTGCGTGTCGTGTTCGAAGACGTTCGGTCTGTATCGCGAGCGAACCGGCGCCTGCACGCTGGTCGCGCGCAACCGGCACGAGGCCGATGTCGCGCGTTCCCTGCTGCTCGGCGTGGTGCGCAATCTGTATTCGATGCCGCCGGCACACGGCGCCGCGCTGGTGCGGCTGATCCTCGACAGTCGCGAACTGACTGCGTCGTGGCGCGACGAACTGGACGCGATGCGGTGCCGGATCGGACAGGTGCGCCGGACCCTGGCCGAACGGCTGGGCGCCGCGACCGGTCGCGACTTCGATCATCTGGCCCGCCAGCACGGGCTGTTCTCGTTCCTCGGCGTCGGCGCCGACAGCATTCGCGCGCTGCGCGACCGGCATGCGGTCTATCTGGTCGACAGCGGCCGGATCAACATCGCCGGTCTCAACGACGACAACCTCGAACCGTTCGTGCAGGCGGTCGCCGACGTGCTGCGCGGCGAGCATGCCGCGGCACCGCCGCGGCGGCGGCTCATGACCTCGGCAGCCAGCCGGGTGTCGTCGTCGATGTCGCAGACGATCGTCGGCCGGTAGAACCAGCCCGCTCGGTCGAGCGGCGCACGCCGCACAGGATTGGCGCGCCGCACGCGGGCGTGGTCCCCCAGTGACGCCGGCACGCGGCGAACCGCATCGCGTTCTGCGGCAGAGCGAACGTCACCGCAGGATCGATGCCGTTGCCGAGCGGCTGTGCCCGCCGGCCTCGCCGTCGCATCGGCCGTCGAACGTCAGGAACGTCAGCGTCATCGCTGCTGCGCTCATCGGTCAGGCCGCCACCAGCCCGCTGCGCCGGGCCGGCTCGCCGGCTGCGGATACGCTCGCCTGCGCATCGGCGCGCAGCGCCTTGATGCCGTCGGCGAAGCGGCGCAGCGTCGGCGTACTGTCGCCCGGCTGCAGCATCACTTCGATCAACTGGAAGCGGCCGCGGGTCGCGAACGCACGGTCGAGCGCCGCTTTCAGCTCGGCCCGCGAATGCACCCGCGCGGCGTCGCCGCCGAGCCCGCGGGCGAGCTCGGCGTAGTGCCAGTCGCCGAGGTCGGCGCAGCGGGTGTCCGGCTCGAACACGCGGATCATTTCCCAGGTCTGGTTGTTCAGCACGATCACGATCGGATCCCAGCCGTAGCGTCGGCAGTTGCCGAGCTCGAAGCCGGTCATCTGGAATGCACCGTCGCCGACCAGCACGACGCTGCGCTGGCCGGTGGTGGCCTGGATGCCGAGCCCGGCCGGCACGCCGAAGCCCATCGACGCGTAGTAGCCCGGCGCGACCAGTGTGGTCGGCAGCAGCTCCATCGCGCAGAACAGGCAATCGCCGATGTCCGAGGCCAGCGCGAACGGACCGTGCACGCGGATCTGGTCGTTCAGCGCGCGGCTCAGGTCGGCGGCGGCGATCGGCGCCTCGTCGGCCACCAGTCCGGTCGGACACTCGCCGCACGGCGGCAGCACTGGCGCCGGCGCGGCGCGCTGCGGCAGTCGGGCCAGCAACGCATCAACCAGCGCGGCAAGCGGAATGTTGCGATAGACGTGATGCCCGATCCGCACCTCGCGACGCGCCGCGATCAACGCACGACGGAAGTCGAAGCGCCGCCGGCTGACGCCGAAATTGCTGTCGGACAGGATCGCGCCGAGCATCAGCGGCAGGTCGGACTCCTCGACCATCCGACTGATCTCGGGATTACCGGCGACGCCGAGGTAGGTGCCCAGCACCGGCAGGCCGGTCTCGGCCAGCAGGCCACGTCCCATGAAGGTCGTCACCACCGGGATCGCCAGCCGGCGCGCCAGTTCGGCCACCTGCGCCTCGAGCCGGTAGCGGCGCACCTCGACGTCGATCAGCAGCAGCGGCCGTTCGGCACGGGCGAGCCGGGCCAGCCATTCCTCGGCGCATTCGTCAACCGCGTCCGGATCGAACGTGCTCGGCGGCAGCAGCGGCACCGCGGCGCAGTCGCGTCGGGTCATGTCGCGCGGCAGTTCGATGAATACCGGTTGGGCGTACTCCCGGCACGCCCGCAGCGCCCGCGCGATCAGGTCCGGTGCGCTGGCCGGGTCGTCGAGCCTGATCTGGTCGCAGGTGATCTCCTGGAAGATCCGGAACTGCGATTCGACCGAGCGCACCTGGTGGTGCAGTGCAAGCCCGGCCAGCGCCTCGTCGGTGCCGGGACTGCCGGCCACGACCACCAGTGGCGAGCGCTCGGCATAGGCACCGGCCACCGCGTTGATCAGGTTCAGCGCACCGGCGCCGTAGGTCACCGCGACCACGCCGAGCCCGCAGTTCATCCGCGCCGCGGCATCGGCGGCGAAGCCGAGCGTCGGCTCGTGGCTGAGCGCGAACAGCGGCAACACGCCACTGTCTTCGATCTGACGAAAGAACGGCAGGATGAAGTCGCCGGGGATGCCGAAGATTTCCCGGGCGCCATGCGCCTTCAGCGCATGCAGCAGGGCCAGTCCGAGTTGCACGGGTCGCTCCGGTGCGTGGGGTCGGCCTGCATCTTCGGACAGCGGTGCCGGCCGGCGACCTGACCCAGGTCAGTCGCCCGGCATCTCGGCGTCGCTTCGGCCGGGGCATCCGATCACGCGCATGGTTGCCGCGCGTCTCAGCGCCGCTTGTCGGCCGGCGCCTCGCAGTAGTACGTGACCCGCTCGCGCGGGCTCAGGTAATTGAACACGTCGCGCGGCAACAGTGCCGGCCGCAGGCTGCGCACGATCCGCAGGTCCGGAAGATCGAGCAGGCGCAGGATCAACGCCGCTTCCTTCGGCACGTCCGGATCGTGCACCAGTACGTCCGGCCGCAACGGCTGCTCGGCATTGACCGACAGCACCAGTCCGATCCGCTCGTCGGACAATTCGACCAGGCTGCCCGGCGGATAGACACCGAGGCAGCGCACCAGCCGTCGCAGCAGCTCGTCGTCGTACCTGGTCCGCTCGCGCGCGAACATCTGCGACAGCGCTTCGTACGGCGTCAGCGCGGCCCGGATGTCGCTCGGATTGCACAGGTTGTCGTAGCGATTGGCGATCGCGACGATCCGCGCGAACAGCGTGATCTCCTTGCCCTGCAACCGGTCCGGATAGCCGCTGCCGTCGGCCAGCTCGTGGTGCTGGCCGATCACCGCCAGGGCCGCCTCGGACAGGCCGAGCTTGCGACCGAGCTTGATGCCCTGCCTGCAGTGCGTCTCGAACAACGCCTGCTCGGCGCGGGTCAGAGCTTCGCGCTTGGCGAGGATCGGGTCGGGCAACTCGAGCTGACCGATGTCGTGGAACAGCGCGCCGAGCCCGAGCTGGTGCAGTTCGTCGGCACGCAGGTGCAGCGCGCGGCCGAGGATCATCGACAGCACCGCAACGTTCAGCGAATGGAAATAGACATCCTCGCCGAGCTGCTGGCTCATCGCGTGCAGCTTGACGTCGCCGCGGTCGAGCACGGTGTCGACCAGCGCGGTCACCAACTGGTCAGCGGCCTCGAACGCTTCGGCCGAGCGCGAATGGATGCTGCGGCTGATCGCCTTCAGCGTGTCGGCGGCCTTGACGAAGCGCCGTTCGACCTCGTCGATCTCGCGCCGGATCTGCGCCAGTTGTTCGATCCTCGCGCGTTTCTCGGCCAGCGCGGCGGCATGCGCCGCGCCTGGGCCATCGGCGGCCTCGGTGCTGATCGGCGGCGGCTCGTCGACGGCCTGCGCGGGCGCCGGCGGCAGCGGCGCGCAGTCGCTGCGTGCCGGGTCGAAGCGGATCCGTTCGAGGCCGAGCTCGCGCAGCGTGTCGAGCTGCTGCCGGGTGCGGATCTTGAAGCGGCTGAACGGAAACGGATGTTCCATCCACGGCAAGTCGACGTGTACGAACAGGCCGACGCAGAGCTGCTCGGGTCCGACATGGTTGTCGTCTGCCGCCATCGTCGCTGTATCCGGTCAGGCCCGCTCCGTGCCGAGCGCGGATCGTGCGATGAAACCGCGCCGGCTGGCAATCGGCCGGCGAGCGGCAACCGGCGCCGGGCCGGTCAGCCGAAGCGCTGCCGCGCGGCAGCCGCGACTTCGGCAAACGCGCCGGCCAGTTGCGTGCGCGCGTCGCGGTCGAGCCAGTCCGGAATGCGCGCCTGCAGCCGCTGCAGCGTGGCGCGCGACAGCCTGCCATTCCAGCCGAACACGACCCGGTTGCTCATCCGCGGCTCGCGCACGACCAGCATGCGGTCCGTGCCGAACGCCTGGCGGATCCGCTCGATGTGGCTGTCGGGATCGAGGCAGTACAGATTGAATGCAACCACGCCGTCCGCGCCCAGCGCCGCCCGGCAGTCGTCATAGAAGCCCTGTGTCGACAGCGCCGGCGCAATGCCGTGGGCGTCGTAGCCGTCGACCAGCAGCAGGTCGATCTGGCCACGCCGCTCGCCTACCACCACGGCGCCATCGCCATGCACGACACGGAACCGGTCGTCGTCCGGAGGAATCCGGAAGCGCCGGCGCAGCGCAATGACGTCGGCGCTGATCTCGACCACTTCGATCTGCAGCTCCGGGCAGTGCCGATGGCAGAACTTCGCCTGCGATCCGCCGCCGAGACCGATCATCAGCATGCGCCGCGGCGCCGGGTTCAGCAGCAGCGCGCCGAGCATCGTCCGCGTGTAATCGACCAGCAGCGCCTCCGGCTGCCGTCGCAACATCCGGCTCTGCGCATCGGTGTCGCTGAACTGCAGCGTGACGTGACGCCAGGTGCGGCGAATGAACGGCCGCGGCATCCGCGAGTCGGTGTCGTGTGCGCGGTTGCGGCCGAACAGGCGCAACAGCGCGTCGCGCCAGCGACGGTTGCTGTTCGGTGGCCGGCTTCCGGACGATTTCATCGCGCGCATGATGCCAGTACCGACCTCGCCCGACATCCGCCGATGTCGCCGTCGACCGTGACCGGTCACGCCGTTCCCGCCGTTGCCTCTGGCGGCAGACGCCGGTTGCCGGCACCATCGACGCCGACGACCGCACGATGCGGGCACGGTGGCATGCAGACAGGTTCGCGCAGCACGGACAGGGGCGACGACGGCACGGCGACGGCGCCGGGCGTCCGGCTGCCCGCGAGCGGATGCTGCCGCTTCCGCTGCGCGTGGGCCTCGGCGCTGCTGCTGGCACTCGCCACCGCGACTGCACCGGCCTCGATCCCGGCGGCCGAACGGGTCGGCGAATTCCAGCTCAAGGCGGCGTTCCTGTTCCACCTGACCCACTTCGTCGAATGGCCGGCCGCGAGCTTCGCGTCGCCGGAGCAGCCGTTCCGGATCTGCCTGGTCGGCGGCGACCCGTTCGGTCCGGCGCTGCGCACGCTCGAGACCAAACACTACCAGCAGCGGCCGATCCGGATCGAAATTCTGGACGCCGGCGGCGACGTCCGGCTGTGCCAGATCGCCTACTTCAGCGGGCCGGTGCCGACGCATCTGCAAGCAGTGGCGGCCGGTCGCAGCGGATTGCCGATCCTGACCGTCGGCAGCGACGAGCGCTTCGCGGCGGATGGCGGCGTGCTGCGCTTCCTGTCCGAACGCGAACGGCTGCGAATGGAGATCAACGCAGCGTCGGCGCGCGGCGCGCAACTGCGGATCAGCGCCAAGCTGTTCGAGGTCGCCGCCCGCGTGATCGACGGTGTCGACGAAGGAACCCGCTCGTGAAGCGACGTCGCGCGCTGTCGATCCGGGTCAAGCTGGTGCTGGTCATCGTGGGCGTCAGCCTCGGCGGCATCGTCACGCTGGCACTGCTGACGATTTTCCTCGAGCAGCAGTCGGCGCGGCGGGTACTGGTCGACGAGGTGCGTTCGCTGGCGCAACTGGTCGCGAACCGCAGCGAAGCGGCGCTGGCGTTCCAGGATGCGACGCTGGCCGAGGAGAATGCCCGCGCACTGGCCGATCTCGGCCATATCGAAGCGACCTGCATCTACGACGAGCCCGGCGAACTGTTCGCCCAGCACCGGGTCGCTGCAACCACCCGGCCGTGCCCGGTCGAGGCGCCAACGGCGAGCATCGAGCCGCTGCAGGATGCCAGCAGCCTGCAGGTAGTTCGTCCGATCGGTGACGGCGCGTCGCCGCTCGGCCATGTGCTGATCCGTGCGTCGCTGCTGCCGCTGCAGCGCCGCCTCGACGCGCAGTTGGCCGCGCACGCGGCGATCGCGGCCGGCGTCGGACTGGCTTCGCTGCTGCTGGCGCTGTGGTTGCAGCGGCTGGTCTCGGTGCCGCTCAGCGAGGTCCGCGACGTGGCGTCGCGGATCATCGACAGCGGCGATTACTCGGTCCGAGCGCCGGTGCGCGCCGGCGACGAGATCGGCGACCTGGCCGACAGCTTCAACCGGATGCTCGGTGAGATCGATGCACAGAACCGCGCGCTGACCGAACTGAACACGCATCTCGAGGACAGCGTGCGCGAACGCACCGCCGACCTGAGCAACGCGCTCGACACGCTGCAGCGCGCCCAGGACGAACTGATCCGCTCCGAAAAGATGGCAGCACTGGGCTCGCTGGTGGCCGGCGTCGCACACGAGTTGAACACGCCGATCGGCAACGCGCTGATGGTCGCGACGACGATCGAGGACCACAGCCGGGGACTGCTCGACGCCGCCGAGCGCAACACACTGCGCCGCTCGCAGTTGCAGGCGTTCCTGGCGCAGATCGGCGAGGCCAGCTCGTTGATGAGCCGCAACCTGGCCCGCGCCCACGACCTGGTCGGCAGCTTCAAGCAGGTCGCTGTCGACCAGACCAGCGCCAAGCGACGCAGCTTCGAGCTGGTGGAAGTGATCGAGGAAACACTGACCACGTTGCGGCCGATGCTGAAGCAGACCGGCTTCACGATCGACAACCGGGTGCCGGCCGGCATCCGGCTGGACAGCTTTCCGGGCGCGCTCGGCCAGATCCTGACCAACCTGGTCAACAACGCGACGCTGCATGCGTTCGCCGGCCGCGACCACGGCTGCATGAGGATCGAGGCCGAAACCTCCATCGGTGCCGGCCGGCGCGTGCGGATCCGCTTTTCCGACGACGGTGTCGGCATGAGCGACGAAACCCGCAGGCGTGCGTTCGATCCGTTCTTCACCACCCGGCTCGGCCAGGGCGGCTCCGGACTCGGACTGAGCCTGGTGTTCAACATGGCGACCGGCGTGCTCGGTGGCAAGGTCGACCTGCACAGTCGACCGGGCGAAGGCACCACCGTCGAGCTCGACCTGCCGCTGACGGCACCGGACCTGCGCGCCGGCGAGGAAGTCGCGGCATGAGCGGGCCAGCGTCGTCGCCGCCGTCGTCTCGCTGTCCGGCTTGCCCGCTATACTCGACCGGGGCTACGAGTGCACGGTCATGAGCGCGACGCAGGACGAGGCTGGGGCGTGAGCTCGATCGAGGAAGACGCGCTGGTCTTCGCACCGGAGCACGGTACCGGCCGCGAACGCGCGGACCTGCCGAGCTGGCGGATCCTGGTCGTTGACGACGATCCCGACGTGCATGCCGCGACCACGCTGGCGCTGGCCGGAGAGGTGATCTGCGATCGCCCGCTGACGCTGTGCGGAGCGCGCAGCGCGGCCGAGGCCGAGCGGCTGCTGCGCGACGACGGCGATGTCGCGGTGATCCTGCTCGACGTGGTGATGGAATCGCCGCACGCCGGCCTCGACCTGGTCGCCACGGTCCGGCGCGAGCTCGGCCTGCATCGCCCACGGATCATCCTGCGCACCGGCCAGCCCGGTTATGCGCCCGAGCTCAGCGTCGTGCGCGAGCTCGACATCAACGACTACCGCACCAAGCAGAGCCTGACCCGGACCAAGCTGCTGACACTGCTGACCTCGGCGATCCGCGCCTACCGGCAGATCGTCGCGCTCGATCGCAGCAACGCCGGACTGGAGCGGATCGTCGAAGCGAGCAGCTCGATCACGATCGACCGTGACCTGCCGGCATTCGCCGAGGAAGCGGTGCGGCGGCTCGCCGACGTGCTCGGCCTCGCCGCCGACGGCGTGTTCTGCACGGCTGCGGCCACCGGCGACGTCGCTTCCGGCTCGCCGGCAGCGGTCCGGATCGTCGCCGGCAGCGGACGCTTCGCCGATTCCGGCGCGCGCCCGATCGGACACCTGCCACACCCGGCATTGCGCGTTGCACTGCAGCAGGCGCTCGGCGATGGACAGCCGCGCTACGCCGATCATGCCGTCGCGCTGCCGCTGCGCTCGCGCACGGCCGCGGTCAGCGCGATCGGACTGGCGCTCGAGCGCCCGCTCGACGACATCGAACGACGGCTTGCCGGCGTGTTCGTGCAAAGCATGGCGGCGGTGGCCGATACCCACCGGCTGCTGTCGAGCCTGCACGACACCGCCTACATGGACAGCCTGCTCGGCATTCCCAACCGCGCCGCGCTGTCGCACGAGATCGACACCGTGCTGCAGTCGGCGCAGCGTGACGGCCGCGCGCTGGAGCTGGTCGACATCGACCAGTTCTCCGAGATCAACGAGGCCTTCGGCGACGCCTTCGGCGATGCCTTGCTGAAGGCGGTGGCCGAGCGGCTGCGCGACGCGTTCGCGCCAGAAGACCTGGTCGGCCGGATCGCCAACGACACGTTCGGCGTGATCGGCTCGACCCGCGAGCTCGATACGCACCGGCTGAGCGACGTGTTCATCCGTCCGTTCGACGTCAACGGCACCGAGATTTCGGTCACCGCGTCGTTCGCTCGGGTCGATCTGACCGAAGACGTGCACTCCGGCAGCGAAGCGATCAAGTTCGGCCACAGTGCGCTGAAGCGAGCCAAGGCGCTCGGCCCAGGTTCGCACGCGCGCTATTCGCGCGAGTTTGGTGTGCGGATCGCCGAGCGCACGCGGCTGCTGCAGGACCTGCATTCGGCCTTCGTCCGCAACCGGCTGTACCTGGCCTTCCAGCCGCAGCTCGACATCGAAGGTCGCCGGGTGGTCGGGCTCGAGGCGCTGATGCGCTGGCGCTCGGACAGCGGCGTGCTGATACCGCCGCACCAGTTCGTGCCGATCGCCGAGCAGTCCGGGCTGATCCTGCAGCTCGGCCAGTGGGTGCTGCGTGCTGCGCTCGACGCGCAGGTCGCGCTGCGCAACGAAGGGTTCGATGCGCTGCGGATGGCCGTCAACGTGTCGATGACGCAGATGCTCGACAGCGAGTTCGAATCGCAGCTCGACGCCGCGATCGAGCAGAGCGGTGCCGACCCGCGCTGGCTCGAACTCGAGGTGACCGAGTCGATCGCGATGCATTCTCCGGAGCTCGTATCGCGCAAGCTGCAGCGGCTGCGCAGCCGCGGCATCGCGATCGCGATCGACGACTTCGGCACCGGCTTCTCGTCGCTCGCCTACCTCGAGCGGCTGGCGGTCGACCGGCTCAAGATCGATCGCGCATTCGTCGATGCGCTCGGCAAGGACTCGAGCGGCGCGCGGATCGCCGAGATGGTGGTCGAGCTCGGCAAGACGCTCGGACTGCGGGTCATCGCCGAAGGCGTCGAAACCGAGGAACAGCGGCAGCGTCTGGCTGCGCTCGGCTGCGACGAACTGCAGGGCTTTCTGTTCAGTCCGGCACTGACCGGCGACGAACTGCGCGCGTGGCTCGCCGCACGGCGCTGAGCGCGCCGAACGCGCGAGGTACAAGCGGGTCCGCCGCGATGCTCCGCGACCTCATGAAATATCCGGGCTAGCAGCCTGTCGGACTTGTCTCCCCACTCCCCGGAAAACACGTTCCGGACATTCTCGGGACGCTTCGGGATTCCGGCAGA
This sequence comes from Lysobacteraceae bacterium, assembly GCA_041687455.1. Taxonomy (GTDB): domain Bacteria; phylum Pseudomonadota; class Gammaproteobacteria; order Xanthomonadales; family Xanthomonadaceae; genus JAWLBY01. The sequence continues at coordinate 174,250 of JAWLBY010000009.1, forward strand.
GCGAG
>JAWLBY010000010.1:0-148175 GCA_041687455.1 Lysobacteraceae bacterium
CGTGACCGACGGGTTTACAATCTCAGCACAGCACAACCGACTCTACTGATCGGTCACGATCGACCGAAACGAGCGGTCACGATCGCCGAAATACGCAAGTCGCCGTTCGTGAGGCGCCGGAGGTCACGCATGTCCGCCGACGCGATCTCGCTTCGGCGGCGGCCGCCGCTCGAGAATCCGAAGCAGAGAACTGCGCGGTCACGGATGCCGATGAGCGAGCTATCGCACGTCGAAAGCATGGAACGAAGCTCCTGAGCCTCGATCGCCTTCTTCTTTCGCGGTCGCTCGCCCCGCTTGACGGTTGCGCGGCGCGCGCTCGCGAGTACCAGCCTGACCGCAGGGAGTTCGCACGGGGAAGGCAGTTTCTTGAGCCGGTGGGCGGTGGAGAGAACGGCTACTCGGTGCAGGACAGTCGACAACTTCAAGGGACCCGGCTTGGCCTTTACGCCAGCGAGCACCAGCGCTGCGTCTACGGCGCCTGGCAGGTCACAGGCAATCTGGCCGGCACGACTTCGAACCACGTGGTCGAGAACGAACTGTGTGACTACCGCTTCGCCGATCGGAAGCCGGAACGCTTGGTTGAACCTGGCCTCGTACCAACTCGCCCAGTACCTGAGGGCCGAGCGGTAGCTCCGCGTAGTGTTTTCGGCGCACGCCTCAGCCAGGAACTCACGTACACCGTCGGAGAGGTCGGCGCCGATGACATCGACGAGCGCAATCGAACCTGACGCGCCGCTCATGAGCTGGCCTCGTCCGTAGACTGAGCATTGATCGTCGCCCCGGAGTCGGCCGAACTATCGATACGATCGAATCGCAGGGCGCGTCGGTTGGTCCATCTTGCGCGAGCTTCGACGCCACGCCAGCCGCGATTGTCGAGCCGGGCATGGTCATCCAGCGTCAGCTGGGCGAAATCCGGATGACGGCGTAACCGCTCAACAAGCCAGGCGTCGTCAACATGATTGGCGATGGGATTGATGGCCTGTCTCCGGTTGTGGACCGGAACAGTCATCGCACGGATGCGGCGGAATGGAAGTTGTGCGCGCCGGTGACAGAGGGTTGGGGTGCGCCGCCAACATGGCGAGTAGCTGCGCATCGGGCAGGTTGAACAGGTCGAGACAAGGCTCCGTGGGCTTGATCACGTTTACGAGAAGCTGCCCGAGGCGCATCGTCGGGTAGACGGACCAGAGCGCGCGGAGCGCGGTGAGAACCGCATCCATATTGCTCGCGTGTCTCGTGTCTGCAGGACGCAAGGTTCGGCCCAAGCTGGGCCACCCAGAATCCTCGAGCGAGTCCTCACGCGGCCCGGTGTCAGCGGACAGTGCGAGCCCAACATTCCCCAGATCAATGGTGCTGCCGCCATAGGTCGCCGATGCGTGGACTGCGTAGGGCGAGACCTCGACCGTCAATTGCCAGCCGGACGGCTCGCACTCGGCGGCGGATTCGGCCTGCGCGTGCTCGCCTGCCCATGCGAGCAGGGCCTGTTCTTGCGAAAGCGACAATTCAATGTGCATTTGCGTTTCGCCCAATTGGGAAGGTATGAAAAGCATACCAATACAATTGACAGGTAGGAAATTAGTAGATACCGTGGGCGCGTCCATCGAGGAGAGCGCGCCAATGTCCAGCCAGCTTGATCTGTCCGTGCCCGAGTTTGTCCCTGCCAGCCAGAGCCAGTTCGCCGAGTCGTACCCGCAGTTCGCCAAGACGCTGGAGGGGGAGGGCGCTGAACTCTGGCGCCTGTTGAACCAGCGCGATGCCTTCACGCATATGGTGTCCGTGACGCTGGTGGCCGACGGCCCGGCAGTCGCCGGCGTCACCAAGCTCGTCGGCCCCATTCTCCGAGCCGTGCACGAAGAAAATCCGGCGGAGGCGGACCTGCTGCGGAAGACCGTGGGTGCGATGGTCTCCTTCATCATGACCCGCAACGGGTTTGCAAAAACGAACATAAAGCGAGGTGTTCCGCCTGTTCGGCTCGATGGCGCCGAACCGGAGCGGATCTTCACCAAGGGTGAGGTGTACACGCGCCGCACGTCCTGACCGACCTCCTTCATCGTTTTCGGAGAACCGCCTCATGAGCATCGAATGGAATGCGGGAAACATCGGGTCCGTGCTCGGCAGGCCGTTCCTGCGGAAGGTCCTGGCCAATTTCAGAGGCAGGCACGATGCGCGCGTCCGCTTCGGCATCACCGGGAACGGCATCCAGCCGAACTACCAGATCGAGTACCAGCCGGAAGGCGGAAAGCCGGCGAGGACGCTGGCTTTCCGCGGCAGTACCCACAAGCCCTACGGCATCAACGAGCCCTTCAACGAAGAACGGATCTCTGACGCGTTCGCGTATTGGGAGATCGAGCGGGCCTACTCGGAGTGACGGCTGCCGCGGACCACATGCCGGGAACGGGGCGGCCAGGTCAGCGCTTTGTCTTCGATGCTGCGGCGGCCACGGATGCAGGGTGGCGGTTCAAGGCCAATCAGGATGCAGTACTCCTTGATGGCCATGTGTGGCAGGACCCTTCGGCCAAGTGCGTCACCGGCCGCGATCGACTGCTGGCTGGCGTTGCCGATGGATGCGGCGGAAGTCCGTGTGCCGCCAAAGCCAGCCGCATGGTGCTGGAGGAACTCATGCGAATCGTGGGAGACGGCGAGCTTGCCGGAAAGGTTGCTCGCACCATCCAGCGCCGAATGACGTCGAGCGCGGCTGGCAAGAAGTGCGAGGGAATGGCCTCCACGCTCGCCGCGCTTCAGCTGGACGGGGGGATCGCCCGGATTGTTTCCGTCGGCGATAGCCGTGTGTATCTCCACCGTGCCGGGCAGCTCATGCAGATTACGACCGATCACACCATCGCCAATCAAATGGTGCGCGACGGCGAAATCACAGCGGAGCAGGCGCTTTCAGCAGGGAGCCTGTGTACGGATCTGGCCAGCGCGCTGGTGGCGTCGGAGTTCGAAGAGGACTTCGAGATGTTCAGCGCCATCGAGCAAGTCCACGCTGGGGACCGATGGATCTGTCTGACCGATGGCGCCACCGGTGTCTTGTCGGATGCCGAGCTAGCCGGCCTTTTGGAAGATGCATCGGCCTCGCCTGATCTTCTGGCCAGCAGGATCGTAATGGCCGCCAAGCAGCGACGAGAGGGCGACGACAACATCAGCGCTGTAGTGATTGCTGTGCAGGCTTCGAACTCGTGGAGTGAACCGTGATCCTTGATCGTCAAAGGGGGAATTGCATGGCAACTCGCGCATCAGGCTGCATCGTGGCGCTGCTTCTCGCCGGCTGCGCCTCCGGCCCTCCGCCGTGTGATGACGTGGAGGTCACTGACCTTGCGCTTTCCATCGCCAAGGACGTAGTCGTTCAACAGGCCTTCCTCACCAACCTCAGGGAGGCGACAGGTGCATTCCCAGCATCGATCATCGGCTCTGTTCCTGTCAGCACATGGAAAACGAATCCGCCGAAGCCGGAAGAGCTGACCAATCGCTTCTCGTTTACGGTGGAGCAGGTGCACGAAGTAATCCGCAAGACCGAGGGCCAGCTGGAGCAGACAGGCATGCACATCACTGCTGTCCGTGTCGATGACATCAACGAGAAGACCGGCAAGGCCTTCTGCGGCGCCAACCTGACCCTCGGCAACGGAAAGTCCTGGCCGATCAGCTATACAGCTCAGTACACGGAAGACGGGCAGATGTACGTCGAGATTACCGACGGCTGAAGGCCGCTAGAAGACCACTCCGGACTCCGCCGACATGCAGCCATGGCAGATCGACCCCTCGAAATGGCCTGACTCTGCACGGCGGCTGCAGATGCGACAGATCCGGAAGAACCGCGGATTCGCCAGCAGCCGCCGCTGTTCGCGTGCCAGCTGTCCTGCTCTCGGTTTTCGTGACCATCGCCGAGCTGTGTGCCAGACCGGTGGGTCTGGGAGAACCCCGTCCCACGTCAACCGGGCGTTCTGAAGCAGGTAGGCGCCACCGCGAGACCCGAGCCTCGTGCTGGTGAGCACGAGCTCGATGTCTTCGCGGATCAGCGGCCGTGAGGCCAACACGGTCGCCAGTCGGGACGGGTGGCCCATTACAAGCCGAGCACCGACACGAGCACGCCAGAGACGGCGAACGCTACCAGCCACATGGAAGCGACCTCAAAATTGCCGACCCGGTCCCGCCGCCACTGCGCCCGCCCCTGTGGCAGCGGTGTGCCGGCGATAGTTGCCTTCGCTCGTGCAAGGAAGAATTCGCGTGTCATTGCAACGCATCCCAGCGCACAGCCCAGGCCAAGACTGGCGCAGAGCGCAGCTACACGCGCGGCTTCCTTGTGCCCGCCTGAAGTGAAGGCGATCGCTGCGACAGCCACTGCCAGCAGGATGCCGTGGACAGTGAGCAGGGCCGACCACGTCTGATACCTGGAGAACAAGGCGTCATTTTTCGCGTTGCGGCTATTCTCGTCGCTCATTGATTTCTCCGCCGGCTGATCAGGCAGCCGGCCGCAGCGGCTGCTGAAGTTCGATCACGTCCATCGTGAAGTCGAGCGGCATCTGGATCGGTATGGCTGGTGCACGCTTCTCGTTGTAGACGTCGACATCCGTCTTCAGCTGCAGGCAGTCGCCGACGATCTGCTGCCGGCGCTGTGCAAACGACTTCACGAAGTGGCTCTGAGGTGCGGTGGGGTCGTCGAGATCAGCCCACAGGGACAAGGTCTTGCCATCGCGCTTGTGGGTGGTCGCGTGCTTGGCCCGGTAGCGCCGGCCATGCTTGTCGACGCGGTATTCCTCTCGAAACACCTGGGCGATGTCGGCGGCGATCGCGTCGATGACCGTCCGTACGTTGGGCTTGTGCAGCCCGTTCCGGTACGCCCACTCGGCGACGGCATGAAGGTCGATGAGGCCGTCAGAGCCCACCTCGGCCTTGTAGCGCTCGATGTATTCCTTGACCGCGTTGGAATAGCCGGACATGGAAACGTCCTCCTCAATCGGAATGCACAACGCCCCAGCCATCGGTTCGGGCTGACGACGTGACGAACGAGCGAACCTTTACCTGATGCTTGCGGAACAGGTCGTAGCGGCCGAGCCGACGCTGCAGCTGACCAACGACCAGTCCGGGATGAACGTTCAGTCGTTGTGCGAACCGCAGCACGCGCTCTTCCTTGAAGAACGGCTGCACCCGGGCGATGAAGTCAGCCAGCTCGACAGGGCTGACCGTGAATTCCGCTGCCCTGGCATTGGCAACGGCCTCCTCTTCGTTGATTTGATCGGCGGGCGCCGATTCGATCTCCTGATCGAGGATGTAGCCATGTTCCCGGCCATGGCGCTGCAGCACATGCTCAAGTTCATGGCGCAGCACGAACCAGAAGTTGTCGATCCGGTCGAGTCGAAGCGACAGCGCGACCACAGGCTGATCGACCGTCAGCCAGAAGCAGGCGCCGTCGATCTTGCTACCTGCGATCGGCTCCACGACGACGAACCGTACCCCACACTCGTGAAGGATGCGGGCGACATGGCGCGTCTCTTCGGGTGCCGACAACAACGCAGAGAGTCTGGTCAGAGCGTCGCGGAGCGCCTGTTCCGAGTACGTTCCGCAGACGATCTCGCTGGCGACCTGGCGCGCGCGACATAGCCACGCCAACTGCAGCTTCGAGGCCGGCGCCTCCGCATCCGTTTTCTTGGCGGCATGGCAAAACGAAAGCGGCTCGTCGAGCGTGCGCAGATCGAAAAACTGCAGGAACTGCTGCTCGAGGACCTCGATGCTCTTCGAGGCTTCGATCCATCCGCGCTTGATCATCTCCCTGACCGGGAAACGGTCATGCAGACGTGCCCGTCGGGCGATGAGGTCGTCGACCGGCTTGACCTTGGAGAGCTGGTACTGGCTCTCCAGGTTCATCCATAGCTCCGGGCCGGTACCGAGCGAGTCGCCGAGCTGGATCGCGGTCTCCGGGGTGATGGCCTTCTTGCCGGCGATGATCTCGTTTACGAGCCGCACCGGCCGCCCGATGATCTCGGCCAGCTCCGTCTGGGTCCATCCACGCGCCTCCAGCTCGTCGCGGAGGAATTCGCCCGGCGGGAAGACTTCGGCGAAGGTGTTCATAGGTCCATCCTGCAGTCGCGCTTCAGTGGTAGTCGGTGATCGAGATGATGGCCACCAGCTTTCCGGTGTCGTCCGTGTCGATCCGCAGGATCAGGCGCCATTGGTCGTTGAGACGCATGGAACGCTGGCCCTCCCGGTCGCCCTTCAACTTTTCGTAGTGCAGCGACTTCATGGCGTGAAAGGCGCGCTCGTCGATCGCAGCCCGAATCATTTGCATGCGTTTGCGGAACGCCTTGACGATGGCTGCGTCGAACCCGGCGGTATAGGAAGGATCGCGCTCCAGCCGTTGCAGCGAGACGTCCTCGAACTTCACTTCCATGTGGCGGGCCGGCCCTCGTTTCAGGCGAAAGGTGCCTTGCACACCAAGTGTAATAGCGTGTATCTGGCGATGCAAGCGTGCGGCGGCTCCGGTGGCGGCGAGGCGTCAAAATAGTCACGGTTTCCGTGAGTCCGGCCGGATGGTCCCGGCGGGCTGCGATTTAGTCACGCTTCCAGCTCAAAGCGTGACTATCCAGAAAAAGGCGGGCGATCGGGGCAGACAGGGCCGCGACCCCTCGTCTCGGGGTCGGCGGTCAGCGTTGCATCGATAGAGGTCGGCTCGAGCGCGTAGCGGACCGAGGCGATGTTGCTGCCTTCATCGCGCCCGTTTTGGGAATGGCTCCACTGGCTGCTGTCCGCAAGCGGGCAGGCGGCAGCCAGGGGCGCCCGATTATGCGAAGGTCCGCTGGACCTCGATGGTCAGGACTCGACCCGAAGCTGTCGGTCGGAGGAGCCTCCAGCTATGCGGCTCAGTCGCTGCAGAGGCGAACCCGGGCAGCGCTGCGCTCGCCAAGCTCGACACGGCCAGGCGATTGCGTAGACGTACGGAACGGCGTACGCTTGATACTGACCAAGGAGACAGCCGTGGCCATGCTTTCCGCGACCGATGCGCGAGCCAATCTCTACCGCCTCATCGACGAGGCGGCGGAGTCGCACGCGCCTGTGACCATCGCCGGAAAGCGCCACTCGGCGGTGCTCGTGTCGCTGGAAGACTGGAACGCGATCCAAGAAACTCTGAACCTGTTGTCCATCCCAGGAATGCGGGAATCAATCAAGGAAGGCCAACAGGAGGCGATCGACTCCTGCGCAAACGAGGTCGACTGGTGACGTGGCAGGTGGTGTTCGCCCGTCACGCCCAGAAGGACGCCAAGAAGCTCTCAGCTGCTGGTCTACGACCAAAGGCAGAAGCGTTGCTTGCCGTCATCCGGGAAAATCCTTACCAGAACCCGCCGCCTTACGAGAAGCTCGTCGGCGATCTCGCAGGTACGCTCAGTAGGCGGATCAACATCCAGCACCGACTGGTCTACGAAGTGCTTGAGGAAGAGCGAGTAGTGAAAGTGTTGCGTATGTGGTCTCACTACGAATAAGCACTGCGCCGCAGCCCCGGCTGCTCTCTCATGAGAGCCCGGGGATTTTTTCTCACTACAGCCCCGAAGGTTCCCGTGTCACGAGGGTCGGGCGCGCATTTGACTGGCCGGATTTGGCCGGTTCTCGCCCGTCACTCTCTCGGCCGTACGTTTGCCAAGGCGCGAACCCGTTTGTCGTCGCGCTGCTGTCGCTGCTGATCATGCACCACTATCCGACCATCGAAGCCGACGGCGATACCGGTCTGGTCCGCTCGATCGCCGATTCGGCGGCCCAGTCGCGAGGCGTCCACGGTGCGCTGATCGCGCTGCTGCTGATCCAAGCGATCGCGCTGCTCGAGTTCGTCCGGATCGGTCGCGCCGACTGGCGCAACCGCAGCGGCCTGCCGCTTTGGCTGGTCGCGCTGCTGACGATGATCGGTGCGGCCTTGATCAGCGGCTTCGTGTCGCCCGCGGTCGCCGAAGGCATGCTGCGCCGCAGGACTGATGCCGCCACCCGTGGCGCCGACTTGCTGCGGCAGGCGTTGCACACCAACCAGGCGCTGGCAAAGTGCGCCGTGTTCGCCGCGGCGACGGCGATCGCGCTGTGATCGCTGCGCCTGCCGTCGCGGCCACGCATCCGGGCGATCCGTTCGTCATCTCCACCGCCATTGTCGGCATCGCGCTGCCGATGCTGGCGGTCGGTGGCTTCGCGATCGCCGGCCTGCGCCTCGAAGTCACCATGATGGTGGCAGTGTTGCTCGCCGAGTCGGCGTGGGTGATCGCGGTCGGAGGGCTGATGCTCGGCGGGGCACTGCGTGGACCGATGCAGTCGAACGACGATCAGAGGGCGTGACGGTGGCCGGCCGCTACTGAATCCGATCAGCGCCGGCGCAACCGACGCCGTCGCCGCTCAGTCGAAACCGTTGGCGAACACGATGCGATCGTCGAGCGCGAAATCGATGCCGGTGACATCCGCGTCGCCGATCACGATCGGCATGGCGGCGGTGAACGCGGCCGCGTCGGTCGGGATGACGCAGTCGATCGCTTCATGCAGCTGGCACGGTGGTTCGGCGCCGAGTCCGATCGCACGTGCATGGTAGGTGCCGGCCGGCAGTCCGGCCGTCGTGTACACCTCGGTTGCCGGGTAGGTCGCGGTCCAGACGACGCTGCCGGCGGCATCGGCGATATCGATGCGGGCCGGCAGGCTGCGTGTGGTCCACAGCGAAATGACCGAGCCCGAGATCGCCGGCTCGCGCTGCAGCGTAAAGTCGTACGGCGCCGCGGCGAGGCCGCCGCCCAGGCTGATGCCCTGTCCGTCGTCGCAGTCCGCCTGCAGGCACGGATCGCCCGGCCAGCGTTGGTTCTGGTAGCCGGCCGTGTTCGCGGTCGCGAGCCGGATTGTGCCGGTCGGCAGGTAGTCGAGCACGTAGCGACCATCGGCGGCGGTCGTCGTGCGGTGGATCGGCGACCAGTCGTCGAACAGCGTGATCTGCCGGAACGCGATCAGCTCGACGCCGGCCAACGGGCCGCCGCCGTCGGCCGCGACCACGGTGCCGGCGATGCCCGCTGCCGGGCCGAGGTCGAAATCGAGCTCGAGCGCGGCCGTCGACGAGACCTCGACGACGTCGCCGGCATCGCTCGGACAGCTGCCGTGACAGGCGACGTCGGGATAGCGCCGGGTGTCGTAGTACGGCACGGCTGTCTGCGATCCGAGCGACATCGAGACGCGGTAGCTGCCATCCGGGATGGTGCTGATCCGATAGCGTCCGTCGTCATCGAGCGTCGTCGGTTGCACGATCGAGCTGCCGCCGGTCGACGGCGTGAACCGTGCCGACACGGCACGATTCGCCAGGGGCGCGCCGGTCTGCCGATCGCGGACAACACCGGTGACCAGCGAGCCCTCGTGCAATGCGATCTGCAACGACAGCAGCTGGCCGGGTGCGAGCAGCTGCTTCGGTGCGTCGAACAGCGACGCCGGCGGCGATGGCAGGCCGTCGAAGCACTGGCCGAAATAGGTGCCACCGTCGTAGTCGCTGGCACAGATCGCGTAGCGTTCGGATGGCAACGTCAGCGTCACCCGACCGTTCGCGTCGGTGACCGGCGTCGCGACGAGGCTGTCGCGCGCCACGTTGATCCGGATGCCGCTCAGGGGCGCACCGGAAGCGGCGTTGGTGACGACGACTTCGAGCGTGCCGTCGCCGACCGGAAAGAGATCGATGTCCTGCACGACCGTCGAACCGGACGCATGTTCGATGAAGAGCGCCGAGTCGGCGTAATCGGGATGGCTGGTGAAAAGCTGCAGATTGCTGTCTGCCGACGGGCTGGACAGCGTGTAGCTGCCGTCGGCAGCCGAGACGGTCTCGTCGAGCGTCTCGCCGTTCCACGGCGTGGAGGGCTTGTACAGCGACATGCTGGCGCCTTCCACCGGCGTGCCGCTGATGCCGTCGCGGACGATGCCGCTGAAGCTCACCTGGGCCGCCGCCTGCATCGCCGGCGCGAGCGTGACCAGCACGGCGAGCAGCATGTGCTGCAGCTCACGAAGCATCATGTCGAATCCTCTTGTTTTTGTTGTCCGCACCGGCACCGTCGCGACGGCGGGCGTTCTGGCAATGATAGCGGCCCTCGCTCGCGGGCGCCGGGCGAGCCGGTTCGGGCGGCTGCGCTAGCCAGCGGCGTCGTCGCCGACCGGCGCGGCAGCGCGTGCGGCGCGGAGGGCTGGCATTCGCTGCCGGAGCGGGCGGCGTCGATGACGCTTCCGGCAGCATGCGCGGCGCCCGCGTGGCGCGGCAGCGTGATGTTGAAGGTCGTGCCGTCCGTGGCGTCCGGCCCGACCTCGGAGCGACCGCCGTGGGCGCCAGCAATCTCGCGGACGATGTACAGGCCGAGGCCGACGCTGCGGGTATCGCCGGGCTTCGTGCCGCGGACCATCGGCGACGCATATAGTCACGCTTCCATGCAGAAGCCAGACTGCCGCCCCCATTGGCGGGCGAGCAGCCACGAGAGGGGACACAGACTGGTCGGCGCGCGACCGGCTGCTATTGGCCGAACTGGTCAGTCCGCCGGAGATCCGGATAGCGGTCAGACGGGGGTTGCCTACCGACGAGCGCTTAGCGAGCCCCGAATCGGAAGGGCATCGCTCGCATCACACGTCGGTGCACACGCGATAGCGGTGACCGCTTGGTGCCGGATCTGAATCAGGTTCCGGATCCGTTCGCCGGCTTCTTGCTTGACGTCCCCCCCGGGGATCTCGACTCCGGCCCGGCGGAAAAGGTGCAGGCCTCACGACAATGCTGCACCGCCGATAATGGGGTGTTATCGGTGATCACTCCTTCGAGTCGGCGACCGAGTTTCGCGAAACCCGACTGTTCTTGCCTCCTTTCAGCGAGTCCAAGCGGGGTGCTTTCCTTCACGATGTGCCTGCAACTCCACGATTGGTGAGGAAGGCAATGAAAGCACTTGGCCACACAGAGCTGGCGCAACGGGTCTCAGACGGGCTGCGCGCAGAAACGAATAAGGACGTTGCGACGCAGGGATCTACACGTACGCCATGTGACGATGCGCGACCCTACGAAGACTGGCATGAGTTCCACCACGATGTTGCCGAAATTCGGAATGCTGCGCGCATATCCCTGCTTAAGGATGCGGCCGAACTCGCTGGTGAGTTCTACCAGCGACGCGATGCTACTCGGCAGCGAATAGACCAAGGCGAAATGGGAGCGTGGCTAGCTCTGAATTTTCTCGTGGTGGAGCGTCGGACCGGAGAGATCGAGCTTCGGTGGCAGATCGCGAACGGGCGCGGAGAAAGGAAGCGTCATCGGCACCTCCGCAAGCGACGAAACTCGCTTGTCTACCACATTAGTTCCCTTTGCAGCGAAGTTAACCCAGCGTATAAGCCTCTTATTGTCGACATTGAAATGCGCGCTCGCGCACTTCGGCATAAGTACGAGCTGATCAAAAAGCTTGACAAATTCCTGCGTTCCGTTGCGAACACCAACCCTGCTTGACCGCAAGGAGGAGCCTGCTGCTAAAGCCCGTAGGTAGCGCCTCGTAGGCAGGCATGGCTGGATTGAACAAATCGAACTTGGGGTCCGCAAGCAAAAAATGCGGCAGGCGGCTGCAATGCGCGCATCGAATCCGATCGCAGCGGCCGGATTCAACCGGGCAGGAGCGTGGCGGAGAATTCGCTCAGCGAAATCTCAACTGCATCGGCGTCGACGCGGGCTGCTAACTCCGACTGCGGGCGAGTGGATCGATCATCCACGGTCTGCGGGTGGTTCTCCCTACGGGTGTGAATGCTCGTGCTCTTCACCTCGATCCGTGCCAGATGCAGCTCATTGTTGCGAACGCCCAACGCGAACCCTGCCTGCTCCGCCATGATTCCCAGCGCGGTCAGCCGCTTTATGGATTCCGAAGCTGGCTCATTTGCGCTCTGGATGTAGCTCTTGATCGCTTCGGCAATGCGGCCCCTACCGAGGTACACAGAGATGATCTTGCTCACGCTGCTCTCAGGGCAATTTCTCGGGCGAGGTGCAGGAACCCCAAAGCATTTGAGCTCACCGGATCATCGACGACATGCACGTCGACTGTAGGGAATGCGGCCCGGAACGCGGCCTCGCTATCCACTGCTCCTCCACCAGCCAAGATCACGGCGTTCAGGTCTCGCGCCTCCTCACCCAGCGATGATCGAAAAGCCGAGATTGCGTTGCGAACCACCGTGTTCACGGCGCCAACGATGAAGGGCTCGATGCTTACTGTTTTGTTCCCGAGTTGCAGCGTTTTTTGTCCGGTTCGGCGCGCCGCGTCTATCCGCTCCCACGACACGCTCCGTCCGACCGATTTCTCGACTTGGCGAGCGGCTTCTGTGGCAACGGCTCGGCCCGCGTAATAGCTACTGTTGCTGGCAACGTGCCGAATGCTAGCTCCGCGCATGAGCACCCAGTCGAACGAGTAATGGCCGATGTCGACGACTGCCAGAAGATCGTGCGCAGAGATACGCACTCCGCGCGCTCGAGCCTGATTGCCGAGAAACGAAGCGAACGTGCCAGCTGGCTGGGGCACTACGACTGCCCGCTCAACCGTGATCCTGACTCCGTTTGCAACCAGATGAGTGCCTTCGATCCGGCTCTGCAGCCAATGCGTGCCTGCAGGAGCGAACGCTTCCGAGACCGGTAATCCGACGACAAGCGTCGAGATGCGCTCGTGCCCAGCTCGCAGCAGGAGCGCGTGGAAGAGTGCGGTCCACTCCGCGGTTCGTGGGAAGCAGGCGCTATTGTCTCGGACGTAGTCCTGGATCATGGTCTGATCGACGCAAGCGACCCACGGTTCGTTGTTGACAGTGACCTTGATGCCGCCACAGATATCGACGTCACCGTTCGGATAGCGAGGGAACAGTCCGATGGGACCTGCTCCAGATGGAAAGATCTGAGACCTGATCCCCTCCTGGGTTGCATGGGCAAGCTTGCTCTGACCGTATCCGATGTCGATTCCGACTGCTGCTTTCATGTTGCTCCTCGTCAAAGGCACATTGATATTGCATCAATACCTATGTGGACTGCATTGAATCCACATAGGTGGCTTGCACGCTGAGAGTTGGCGTGTGATGCGGACTGTGCAGCTAAGAACAGTGCCCGTGCAATGTTGACACCGTGTGACGCGAAGACGCGTGTCCTGATGGGACATTCCAAAAGGGTCGTACGGGCTAAGGCGGGGCGCGGAGAAGGGGTGATGCTGCTGACCATTCCAGAAAAGAGACGGTTGTGGATCTAGATCTTGAAATAACTGGTATGCCTAGCTTCGAGCATCCGTCGGCATGAACTAAAACTCCGTCCGACAGACGTAACGGATCTGCATGGAACGCTGCGGACTCCGGCGGAGATCCGTGGCTACACACAAGTCAAAGTGGAGGCGTGCGGACAAAGTGGCGTGCATCTGCGCTGACAACACTTGCCGGCGCGCTGCGCGGTGAGGTAGCGTCCACTCCGAGCCCGCGGAATGCGGGATGAAGCCCCAGGGGGAAACGCCCCCCTCGACCTATCGGGTCGGCGCGGCGAAATGCGCACCACGGTTCGAACGTCTCGCCTTGTCTCAGCGTGCGCTAGGCTTGCACAGCCTCGCTTTTCACCGGCTTTCTCAACGGTATGTCTCGCCGCTCATTCGGTCGCAGACTCAAATGCCGACGATGTGTCGGTTGCGCTTCATGCGGTCCTCGTGCCGCGCATATTGCGTGCAGCACTTCGGGCCGATCGCTAAGGATCCGCGTGGAAGCATCGCTCGCACGATTCGCATCGATTTGGCGTAAGCCACATCGCTGCCAATGACATCGATTCTTCATGCGCTAGCATGCCGCTCTTCATTGGTTCGCGACGCGAACACATGGTCAGCCGTCAAGGCACCGTCCTTCCGCCCGACTTCGTCGACCGGACGCAGGCCACGCCCGTCCATCGGGCGCACACATTCCGCTTTGCGGACACACTCGAGGATGCCTGAAATATGGTCACGCACTTACCGATTTGGCGGAGACCTCGAGCAAACCACTTTGCATGCAGCACGGCCGGCTGCGAGAGGGGAACGAACAGGCCACATCTATGCGAGTGAGGCGATGACGATGTGCTCGGTTCGGCGCAATTTCGGGTTTGGGCGGAATATCGACTACGCCGTTTCACAGGCACTGCGAGCGATGTACGGCGACGGCAGCTTCGCGACGCGGCATGCTCACATGGCACGGTGGCGAGTCTTTAGTCGGTTCCTGAAAGGCAAGGGGGTGCATCGGTTCGAGCACATCAGCGCGGAGTTGGTGGAAGAATACGCGCGCTTGCTGGCCGCCGCGGTTAGCGACGGAATCACATCAGTCTCGTACGCTGTGAATATTCTCAGTACGGTGAATGTTGCGAGCCGTGCGGTGCGTGGCGATTCGCGCATTACGGTTTCCCCTTCGCGGTTCATTGGCAAGCGCAGATGTGTGCGCGAAGATTCTCCCGACGGACTGCACTGGGATGCCGTGGTTGCGTTGTCGCAGACACTCGACGCCAAAGGGCTCCCGCGAGCGGCACGTGCGGTCCTGCTCGCCCGTGCGTGCGGCATGCGCCTGCGGGAAGCGCTTCTCGCGAACATCCCTAGATTGCGGCACGAAGCGAGCGAGTTCGGGCGCATCAACATTGTTGACGGAACGAAAGGCGGGCGCCGCGCTGAGCGATGGATAAGAGTAGACGAGCGCGTGTTGCATGCTCTAGCGATGTGCGGCGACGTGCGGAATCTGCTGGAGTGTCCGAAGAGCTTGCGTTTGCGAAAGGTCTATCGCGGGGAAGTCGCGCGTGCCCGGGAGATCATGGCTATCAACGGGGTCGGCGGTTATCACGAGCTGCGGGCGAGCTGGGCCTGCTCGCGGTACGAGGAAATTACCGGCCGAGAAGCACCTGCCGTTTGCGAGAGCCTCTTGACGGACGATCTCGACAAGGAAGCGCGGTCGCAGATCGCGAAGGAGCTCGGGCATGGCCGGCCCAGTGTAAGTTCTGCATATGTGGGGCGTGGTCGATGAGAGGAATTGACACGCTCCTGGTGCCGGCGCTTCCTGGCGCGACGATTTCCGTCCAGCGTCACGTCGATCGAGCTCGTCGGTTGCTCAGTGCGATTACCGCACGCTTCGGTGTCATGTCGGTGAGTGGAGTTAAGGTCAAGCATCTTCGCTGGGCCTTGGAGGTGTGGACCGATTTGCAGGGGTTCTCGGCGGCCACGCGCTACGACTACTACCTGACTACGCGCGTACTGTGCAGCGCACTTGGTCGGCTAGACTGGCTCGCATGGCTCAACGGGCCGTGGGTCAGGGGTGGAAATGGCGGGCGCAAGCCGCGGCTTATCAGGCGCACTGTTCACCGGCCTTCGCGGTATCACAAGCGGGGCGCCTGAGTGCTCTACGTGCTGCGTTGGCGACGGCGCTGCTGATGTGGTGCAACAGCGAGCGGAACCGTGGGTCCTCGCCGACACCAGACGGTAGCAGGTCAGAGCGCCACGGCCCGTAAGCTTTCGGTATCGGCGTCGACGGCGTTGCGACCGCATTCCTTGCCGGTGCCTGCGAGCGCATCGGTGAAGATCGGGTGAACCCGCGGAGGTCCGTCGCTCAAGTTGCTCGGGAAATTGATCCAGAACGAGTCGGCTGACGCGCCGACCTTTGGTCCGAGCACTTCCGGCCGACCATCGCTGTTGAGCCCGACGGCCATGTCACCGCGATAAACACGTCACACGGCCGCGGATCTCCTCTTACGGCCGCGAGGCCCGACTCGTGGAGAAATCCCGTTCATCCGCTACCCTTTAATTGGGCTCGAGGCCTGGGTCGGACCACGCGCATGCGGGCGTTTGCTGGCTGTGGCCGCGGTGCGGAGCTGCGAGCTGGCGGCTCGGTCGTGACTGACGGTGCTCGCGTTCAATAGCAGCGACCAGATTGGTGGCGTTTGCCAATGGGACCTTCGCAAGCCCCCGTGAGCCGAACTCCGGCGCACCGAGCTTGTGCGCGTTGCCACTCAGTCGGCTTCTCCCCAACACGTTCGAATGCTGCTCACCAGCTGCATGGAGGCGAGCGAATTGCGCATCCGACCTGGAAACGCGAAGGGCGAGCCTTTTGGCTCGCCCTTGTGGGTGGCTCATGGGGTAGCGGTAACGTCTATTGCCGTTTTCCCCTATAAAATCAACCACTTGCATCAGCAATCTGGCGGAGAGTGAGGGATTCGAACCCTCGATAGAGCTTTTGACCCTATACTCCCTTAGCAGGGGAGCCCCTTCGGCCTCTCGGGCAACTCTCCGAATCGTTCGGGCCGGCAGTGCCGGCCAGACGCGAAAGAATAGCGGCAGAACGCGTTCTGGTAAACCCCGTCAGCGCTCGCTGCCTTCGCTGCTGTCCGCAGCGTCGCCTTCGCTGCGGATGCGCTGATAGATTTCCTCACGGTGCACCGACACGTCCTTCGGCGCGTTGATGCCGATCCGGACCTGGTTGCCCTTGACCCCCAGAACGGTGACCGTGACCTGGTCGCCGATCATCAGCGTTTCCCCCACGCGTCGGGTCAAAATCAGCATCTGTCGTCTCCCTGACGGGCGGCCCTGGCCGCCTTTGCTGCCCCGCTGTGCGCGCCGCCGCGGCGCGGGCGCTCCCTCGCCACACCACCGACTGCGTGTGACCGTAGGATTCGATACTAGCCGACCGGAAAGCCACGGTGCAATGAAAGCACTGCGGTCGCGGCCGGATGACTGCGGACGCTGCAGCCGCGGCCCTTGCGAATACGCGAAGGCTCGCGGCTCTTACCGCCCCGGGCGGTGACGAGGCGACGGCCCGCAGCGCATCGGGGACGTGACCGGCCGCTTCAGCAGCGATCCGGGTGCGTCGGTGGAACGGCCCGCCCGATCGAGATCGCCGCACAATCCGGGCGAGCGCAACACGCCCGCCGAAAAATGCACGCCGGCTTCGCTTACTGCAGTTGTGCCGACAACCACTCCGGCAACTGTTCGATCGCCTTGGCCAGCGCCGGGCTGTCGTCGCCGCCGCCCTGCGCCATGTCCGGACGGCCGCCGCCCTTGCCGCCGATCGCCCTGGCGACGTGGCCGACCAGGTCGCCGGCCTTGACCCGGCCGAGCGCGGCGCCACTGACGCCGGCGACCAGCGACGCCTTGCCGTCGTTGGCGGCGGCGAGCAGGATCACCGCGTCGCCGAGCTGGTTCTTCAGCCGGTCGACGCTGTCACGCAGTGCCTTCGGGTCCAGCCCTTCGAGCCGTGCGCCGACGAAGCGGATGCCGCCGATCTCGCGTGCACTGCCGGCGAGGTCGGCAGTGGCGCCGGCCGCTGCCCTGGTCTTCAGCGCTTCCAGTTCGCGTTCGAGCTTCTTCTGCCGGTCGAGCAACTGGCGGACCTTGTCGACCACGTCCTGCGTGTTGCCGCCGAGCAGCCGGGCGGCTTCGCCCAGGCGCCGCTCTTCCTCGGCCACATGGGCCAGCGCATTGGCGCCGGTGACTGCCTCGATCCGGCGCACGCCGGCCGAGATGCCGCCTTCCGAGGTGATCTTGAACAGGCCGATGTCGCCGCTGCGCCGCACGTGGGTGCCGCCGCACAGCTCGATCGAGAAGTCGCCCAGCTTCAGAACGCGGACGCGTTCGCCGTACTTCTCGCCGAACAGCGCCATCGCGCCGAACTCGATCGCCTCGGCCATGCCCATCTGGCGGACTTCGGCGTCGGCGTTGCGGCGGATCTCGGCGTTGACCAGATCCTCGATGATCGTCAGCTCCTCGGCAGTGATCGGCTGGAAGTGCGCGAAGTCGAAACGCAGCCGGTCCGGCGCGACCAGCGAGCCCTTCTGCTGTACGTGCTCGCCGAGCACACGGCGCAGCGCGGCGTGCAACAGATGGGTCGCCGAGTGGTTGGTAACGATCGCCGCGCGGCGGTCCTCGTCGATCGATGCTTCGACCCGCTCGCCGATCGCCAGCGCGCCGCGCTCGACGATGCCGATGTGGCCATGGAACGCCGCCGAGAACTTCTGCGTGTCGCTGACCATGAAGAGCGCATCGCCGATCGACAGTTGGCCGGTGTCGCCGACCTGTCCGCCGGATTCGGCATAGAACGGCGTCCGGTCGAGCACGACGACGCCGGCATCGCCGGCTTCGAGCCGCTCGACGCTGCGGCCGTCCTTCAGCAGCGCGACGACCGTGCAGCCATCGGCATGGTGTGCTTCGTAGCCGAGGAACTCGGTCGGCGCGAGCCTTGCGACCAGTTCCGACGGCAACACGCCGGCGGCGGCGAACCTGCTCGATTCGCGGGCGCGCTCGCGCTGTTCCTCCATCGCCTGCTCGAAGCCGGCCATGTCGACGGCGAGGCCGCGTTCGCGGGCGATGTCGGCGGTCAGGTCGACCGGGAAGCCGTAGGTGTCGTAGAGCCGGAACGCATCCGGGCCGGCGATCGTGGCGTTGCTCGCGCGAGCGGCGACATCGTTGAAGATGCGCATGCCCTGGTCGAGCGTTTCGGCGAAGCGCTCTTCCTCGGCGCGCAGTGCTTTCTCGACGAACTCCTGCTTCGCGACCAGCTCCGGATACGCATCGCCCATCAGTTCGACCAGCGGGGCCAGCATCCTGTGGAAGAAGCTGCCGCGCACGCCGAGCATCCAGCCGTGCCGCAGCGCGCGACGGATGATCCGGCGCAGCACGTAGCCGCGCCCCTCGTTCGACGGCAGCACGCCATCGACGATCAGGAAGCTGCAGGCGCGGATGTGGTCGGCGATCACGCGCAGCGACTTGTTCTCGAGATCGGTCGTGCCGGTCAGCTCGCCGGCGACCCGGATCAGCTTCTGGAACAGGTCGATCTCGTAGTTCGAATGGACGTGCTGCAGGACCGCCGAGATCCGCTCCAGGCCCATGCCGGTGTCGACGCACGGCGCCGGCAGCGGCACCAGCGTGCCATCCGGCTGGCGGTCGTACTGCATGAACACGTTGTTCCAGATCTCGATGAAGCGGTCGCCGTCCTCGTCCGGCGAGCCCGGCGGTCCGCCCGGAATCCCGGCGCCGTGGTCATAGAAGATCTCGGTGCACGGGCCGCACGGGCCGGTGTCGGCCATCTGCCAGAAATTGTCGGATGCGTACGGAGCGCCCTTGTTGTCGCCGATCCGGATGATCTTCTCGGCCGGCAGGCCGATGTCCCGGTGCCAGATCTCGAATGCTTCGTCGTCGGTGTGATAGATCGTCACCAGCAACTTGTCGGCCGGAATCTGCCAGACCTTCGTCAGCAGTTCCCAGGCGTAGGCGATCGCATCCTTCTTGAAGTAGTCGCCGAAGCTGAAGTTGCCGAGCATCTCGAAGAAGGTGTGGTGCCGCGCGGTGTAGCCGACTGCGTCGAGATCGTTGTGCTTGCCGCCGGCGCGCAGGCAGCGCTGGCTGGACGCCGCGCGCGTGTAGCTGCGCTTCTCGCCGCCAAGGAACACGTCCTTGAACTGCACCATGCCGGCGTTGGTGAACAGCAGACTCGGGTCGTTGCCGGGCACGAGTGGGCTCGACGGCACGATCGCGTGGCCCTTCGAGCGGAAGAATTCGAGGAAATCCGTGCGGATCTCGGCGCTGGTTTTCATGCGTTGGAACCGGATGATGGAAAGCGGGTAGGAAGCCGCGTTCCGCAGCCTGACGGCGCGGAATCGAGCAGGCAATCGAACGGACAAGAGTAGCAGGCAGCGCCGGATGCGGCACGTGGGTGGCGCGCTGCGGGGGCCGCTTCTCGGCTTCGTGGTGTGGGCGTTGCGGCCGCCGGCGGTGTCGCACGGCGGCTGCGCCGGGGCAGGCGTATAGAGCGGGCGCATGCTGCCGGGAATCCGGCGGGCCGGGCCTCGCCCGGACCGCCGGAGACATCACCGCTAGCGTCGCGCGGTGCTGCCGTGCTCGCTGCGTGCGCTGTCGAGCTCGATGCGCGCGGCCCGGGCGCGCAGTTCCTGGGCGGCGAAGCGGCCCTGGTCGTTCAGCGCGAGATCGCGGAGCTCGAACGGGGCGCCCACGCCGGCATCGGCGAGCAATGCGCGGTCGAGCCGGATCACGATTTCGCCGGGTCCGGCATCGAGTATCCGCGCCGAATGCGCCACCGCAAACGGCACCAGAGTGCCGGTCGCGTCGGTGCCATACAGCGTGCCACGCAGCTCGTAGCGGCCCGCTGCCGAGGCATCGATCGCCACCGTGAGCGCGAGACCGTTGCCGTCGAGCGCGGCGCTGATCCGATTCGCCAGTCGCGCGGTCGGCGCTGTGACCGCGAACGCGGTCTTGGCATCGCGGAGCAGATGCCGGCCTTGGTGGTCCGCGGCGGCGAACACATGCGCTTCCCAGAGCCCGGAGACGGCGCTGTCGGTGGCCGGCAGGCGGGCCCGCGCGCGCTGGCCGCCGTTCGGATCGGCAACGAACTCGATTTCGATGCTGCGGCCGTCCGGCGCGGTGATCAGCCCGCGCAGCAAGGTCGGTGCCAGCGAACGGTCGCCGCTGCGCCAGTCGGCGTACAGCTCCAGTTCGCCGCCGGCCAGCGCAACGTCGCGGTGACTGCGGAGTTCCAGCACCTGGTCGCTGTTCGGCTCCAGCACGTGGACGAGATGCCGGCCGCCGGCCTTGGCGATCTGCACTTCGACCGTGCCGGTGCCGGCCGCCGGATCGAGCTGGAACACGCGGCTGCCGTCGCCGAAATCGGCGCCGAGCTTCTTCAACTCGGCGGCCGCTGCGCTGCGCAGGATGCCCCGGCCATCGGATAACTCGCGGCCGTTGAGCCGGATCGCGACCGGTGCAGCGTCGCCAGTGGTCTTCGCGCCGTCGGCCGGACTGATCCGGATCAGCGCACCGGGACTGCCGACCTCGAAACGGAAGCCGGCCGCCAGTTGCCGGGCATCCTGCAGGCTCCAGAACTCGCGGCTGGCCGCCACGTGCGGCCGGGCGGCGGCGAGCTTGCTGTCGCTCGCGATCGGCCAGGCGAAGTCGACCGCGGCGGATTCGAGGTTGGCGGGCAGTGCGCGCTTGGCGCTGTCGAGGCGGGTCGGGACGAGGTCGCTGCCGGACGGCGGCAGCAGGCGTGCGCGAAGCTCATCGGCGCTGGCCGGAACGGACAGCAACAGCGCCGCCATCAGCACGGCAGGAATGGACTTGAACATGGCGGGCTCCGTCACAGGTCGTTGCGCAGGATGGTGTCGAGACCGAAGCACTGCCGCCGGCTCTGGTTGTGCGACAGCGGTTCGCCGCCGGCCATCCGGCTGGTGTCGTAGAACCAGACGCGACCGGCGGCGGCCTGGCTGCTGCACTCGAGGAAGCCGTCCGAGCAGCTCGCGAGCCAGGCCTGGGTCACTTCGAGCCCGACGTTCAGGTGGTAGCCGCCGCAGTAGCTGTCGCTGTCCCAGACGGCGGTTTCGACATCGGTGCCAACCACGCTCCAGAAGCCTTTCGGCAGCGCCGGGCGACCGCTGGTGCCGTACAGGTAGTTGCCGTTGTAGTAGGCCATCCAGCTCGTCTGCTGCTGGCGTACCGCGTCGGACTTGTAGCCGAGCAGCCAGCCCAGCGCGCTCTCGAACACATTGCCGGCGATCACCGCATCGGCCAATGGCGTACCGGCCGACGACGGCGCCAGCGCATTGACCCAGCGGGTGCGCTGGATGATCAGCGGATAGCGGCTGTCCCAGGTCGGGTTCGACATGATCCAGCGCATCACGTTGCCGCCGTTCGAGTGGGTGATCACGACCAGGTCGGTGATGCCGCGGGTCGTGATGAAGCCGTGCAACTGGCCTGCCAGGCAGCCGGCCGCGCGGCTGTCCCACATGTATTGCTCGAAGTCGCAGTTGATGACGACGTAGTTGGCACTGTTCGGCAGCCCCTGCCGGACCGAATTGACGAATCCGGCCTGCCAGTAGTCGTTGTAGGCGTCGGTCTGCTTGCCGGTGCCATGGACAAACGCGACACCGGTATTGGCGAATGCAAGAACGGGCACTGCCGCGAGCAGCAGTCCGGCGATCGATCGAAGCACGGGAACCTCCCGGAGCGGGGCATGACGGCGCGGCGTCCCTGTCACGCGGGTCGGGCAGACGACTCGGGAGACTCCGTGCCCCCGCTGGAGGCATGAATGCTAGCTGAATGAATCCGAATGTCAAACGTATGTTTGAAGTGTGCGGCGTTTCGCGGACTGATGCCGCGCGCCGTGGCTCGGGCCAGTCCTGCTCAGGGCCTCCGGTCGGAAGCGGCGCGGGCTCGCTCGGGCGGTCCGAACAACTGGCCGAGCTTGCCGGCCAGTCCGTGTGCCCGGGCGGCGTCGCGAACCATCGCGATCCATTCGTGGAAGGTCAGCGTGAGCGGATTGTGGCTGTGGATCTGGCCGATGATGCCGTACTCGCACGGCGTGTCCGGATGCTCGGCGACGTACGTGCCGAACAGCTTGTCCCAGATGATCAGCACGCCGGCATAGTTGCGGTCGATGTACTGCCGGTTGCGGGCATGGTGCACGCGGTGGTGCGACGGTGTGTTGAATACCTGTTCGATCCAGCCGAGCCGACCGATCGCCTGGGTGTGGACGAAGAACTGGAAGCCGAGATTGATCGCGACCACCGCCACGATGTGCGTCGGCTCGAAGCCGAGCCAGGCCAGCGGCAGCCAGAACAGCCACATGCCGGAGATCGGGTAGGTCAGGCTCTGCCGAAACGCCGTCGACAGGTTGAGCCGCTCGGACGAGTGATGGGTGACGTGCGAGGCCCACATCCAGCGAATCCGGTGGCTGGCGCGGTGGAACCAGTAGTAGAAGAAGTCCTGCGCGACGACCAGCGCGAGCACGGTCCACCACGAGGCCGGCGTCAGCTCGAACAGCCGGTACCGGTGGACGACGTGGTACAGGCCGATCACCAGGCTCCAGGCGATCAGATCGGCAAGCTGGTGGAGCAGCGCGAGGCCAGCATTGGATGCGGTGTCCTTCAGGCTGTACATCGCGACGCCGCGGCGGTGCCAGTACCACGCCTCGTAGCCGATCAGGCCGAGGAAGACCGGCGCCATGCCGAGCAGGATCCACTGTTCCATCAGACCGGCTCCGCATCGGGCATGGCGACGGCTGTGGCGATCGCCCGCAGGCATCGCTGCATCGCGCATTGCATGAAAAGCCGCAGCAGCGGCCACGCAAGCGGCAGTGCGACGACATGGGTCAGGTGCCAGCGATACGTCCAGCGAACCTGCGTTCCGGCGGCAGTTGCCTCGAACGCCCAGTCGGCGTCGCCGGATCTGACCAGCCAGCCGAGCGGCCGCCGCAAACCGGTCAGCGAATAGGCGTGGCGCTTCGGTGGCTCGAACGCGGTGATCCGCTCGACCAGCGTGTTGCCATCGACACTCTCGACTTCCCTCGACGCCCCCACCGCCAACGGACCGGTAGGCGTGATCCGGCGCAGTGCCGGCACCGGCCCGCAGCCGGTGAACAGCGGTGGAAACCGGACGGGATCGGTGGCCAGCACGAACACCTCGTCGGGCGACGCCGGGACGATGATGGCCGCGGTGAGCGTGATCTGCATCGCGCCAGTGTCGGGTTGCGCGGCGGTGCTGTCCAGACGGGGGCGTATGGCGCGACGCGAGCGAGAAGGGCCGCCGAACCGCATGCCCGCAGAAGTCGCGTCAGCGGCGACCGGAAGCAGTCGGTTGCCGCGCGTCGGATGCCGAAGCCGGGCGTCTGCGGTCGCCGCTGGAGTGGATCCTGCGGTGCACAGCGAGGGGCAGGGGGTCAGCCGTGCTCGCCGCGCCGTGCCGCATCGATCGCGGCGCGGGCGGTATCCAGATCGAAGCCGCGACGGAGCAGGAATTCGGCGGCCTTGCGGCGACGGATCGGGTCGACCAGCGTATCGGGCGGGTGGCGGCGCGCCACGGTGTGGGTTGCCTCGGCCAGCCAGTCGATCGAATGCTCGTCGAGCGCGGCGTCGATTGCGGCTTCGTCGAGCCCGTGCGTGCCGAGTTCGGCGCGGATCCGCGTCGGCCCGTGGCCGGCGCCGACGCGGGTTCGGATCAGCGTGTCGGCGAAGCGCTGGTCGTCCTGCAGGCCCTTGTCTTCGAGCCGATTCAGCGCTGCGTCGATATCAGGGGCGTCGAAGCCCCGTGCCGCGAGCTTGCGTGCAAGCTCGCGGCGTGAATGCTCGCGGCGAGCCAGCAGCCCGACGGCACGGCTCAATGCGTCGGGCGGCCGCTTGCTGCGTTCGCTCAAGGCTTACGCCTCTTCGGCTTCCTCGGCCGTCTCGTCGCCGCGCACCGGCACGTACAGCTCGCGCAGCTTCGTTTCGATTTCGGCGGCCAGCTTCGGGTTGTCCTTCAGGTACTGGCGGGCGTTTTCCTTGCCCTGGCCGATCCGCTCGCCGCCGCACGAGTACCAGGCGCCGGCCTTGTCGATCAGCTTGGCGTCGACCGCCATGTCGATCAGCTCGCCTTCGCGCGAGATGCCTTCGCCGTACAGGATCTCGGTGACGATCTGCTTGAACGGCGGCGCCATCTTGTTCTTGACCACCTTGATCTTGGTCTGGTTGCCGATGATCTCGTCGCCCTTCTTGACCGAGCCGATCCGGCGGATGTCGAGTCGCACCGACGCATAGAACTTCAGCGCGTTGCCGCCGGTGGTCGTTTCCGGGCTCTGGCCCGGCATCATCACGCCGATCTTCATGCGCAACTGGTTGATGAAGATGACCAGGCAGTTCGAGCGCTTGATGTTGCCGGTCAGCTTGCGGAGAGCCTGGCTCATCAGCCGCGCCTGCAGGCCCGGCAACTGGTCGCCCATGTCGCCTTCGATCTCGGCCTTCGGGGTCAGCGCGGCGACCGAGTCGACCACGACCATGTCGACCGCATTGGAGCGGACCAGCATGTCGGCGATCTCGAGCGCCTGCTCGCCGGTGTCCGGCTGGCTCACCAGCAGGTCGTCGACGTTGACGCCGAGCTTGACTGCGTAGGTCGGGTCGAGCGCGTGCTCGGCGTCGACGAACGCGCAGGTGCCGCCGGCCTTCTGGCACTGCGCGATCGCCTGCAGCGTCAGGGTGGTCTTGCCGGACGATTCCGGGCCATAGATCTCGACCACGCGGCCTTTCGGCAGGCCGCCGATGCCGAGCGCAATGTCCAGCATCAGCGAGCCGGTGCCGATCACTTCGGCCGCTTCGGCCGCCTTGTCGCCCATCCGCATCACGGCGCCCTTGCCGAACTGGCGCTCGATCTGGGTCAGGGCAGCAGCGAGCGCACGCTTCTTGTTGTCGTCCATCGGAGTTCCTCGGAGAATGAGTGGGCGCAGCCTCGGCGGGGCGGGTCTCAGCGGCTGAGAATCGCGCGAGGACGGTGACCGAAAATTATCCCACAGCCGGCGACGACGCCGTCGTCATTCGCTGACGGGCGTCGTAAGACTTTTCAGTAAGCCATTGATTGCGGCGGCGACCGTCTGTCGGCGCACCGCGTCGCGGTTGCCGTCGAAGTGGAACAGCTCGGCGTGCGGGTAATCGCCGCGACGCTTCCAGCCGATCCACACCGTCCCGACCGGCTTGTCGTCGGTGCCGCCACCGGGACCGGCGATGCCGGTCACCGCCACCGCCAGCGTCGCACCCGAATGGATCAGTGCGCCCGACACCATCTCGATGCAGGTTTCCTCGCTGACCGCACCGTGCTCCATCAGCGTCTCCGGCCGGACCCCGAGCAGCGCCTGTTTCGCTTCGTAGCTGTACGCGGCCATGCCGCAGTCGAACCAGTCCGATGAGCCCGGGATGTCGGTGACGAGCTTGGCGATCCAGCCGCCGGTGCAGGATTCGGCCGTGACCAGCGTCTGGTGCTCGGCACGCATCACGTCGCCGAGATGTTGCACCAGCGAATGCAGCGTCGCGTCGTTCGGGGCGGTGGCGGTATCCATCGGCGAACCGTAGCAGGTTGGCGATGGCCGATCACGTTCGGCGCGACTCGCTCAGCCAGGCCTGCAGCTCGGCGGCGCTGTAGCAGCGGTCTGCGGCGGCCGTCTCGACCAGCCGCTGGACGGCGCGGTTGGCCGGCGCATCGAGCCCGTGCGCGGCGGACAGCCGGACCACGGCGCCGCACAGATCGTCGACCTCGGTCGGTCGTCCGGCGGCGCGGTCGGCATGCATCGACAGCCGCGCTTCCGGATGGATCGTCAGCATCCGCCGTGCGAGCACGCGAAACAGTGGGTTTGGCAGCCGCAGCAGGGTCGGCAGCCATGCGGCCGGTAGCGGCGTTGCACGGGCCGGCCGGATGCCGGCCGCTCGCAGCGCCGCCAGCGCCTCGTCCTGCAGGCGGGCGAGCAGCCGCCGCCAGTCGCGATCCTCGAGCTGCTGCAGCAACGGCATGCCGCCCAGCGCATTGAGCGGGTTGTTGAGGTTGAGCAGCAGCTTGCCCCACTGCACTGCACGCATGTCGCGATGTATCGCGAGCGGCAGGCCGGCTGCGGCAAATGCGGATGACCAGCGGCTGGCGACCGGACCGGCCTCGATCGCCAGTCGACCGCTGGTGGTCTGCTGCACCGTGGTGGGCGCCGGACGCACGACATTGAACGGAACCATGCCGGCGATAACCTGGAGGTCCGGCGCGGCGGCGGCCAGTCGCGCCGGATTGTCGACGCCATTCTGGAACGACACCACCGGCGTCCCTGGCCGCAGGGCCGATTGCAGTTCGGCTCCGGCGGCGGCGGTCGCGACTCCCTTGACCGTCAGCAGCACCAGCGCCGGTGGCTCGGCATCGGACGGGCTGGTCGATGCGCTGTAGCGATCCGGCGCCAGTTCCGTGCAGCGACCGGACAGGTCGATGATGCGCAGCCCGTTGCGCCGCAGCGCATCGACCACCGGCGGACGGCCGACGAAATGCACCGGCACGCCGGACGCCGCCAGCCGCCCGCCGAGGCTCAGTCCGATGGCGCCGGCGCCGTGAACCATGATGCTGTCGCCGGCCGATGTGCGCTGTGTATCCATCGCGGTTCCTGAACAATCGTCGGCGGTCGCGGTTGCGATCGTAACCTGCGCGGTCGCGCCTACCCGCGACGTGCCGCGGCAATCGGTGTATAGAATGCGCCCAACCGGTGAATTCTGCGGCCGGGACGGGCAGGGGAAGGCGGCGCGACGCCGTCGAACGTCGAGAATCGCGAATGGTGACTGGCCGGTTCAGCGCATGGGCGTCGGCAGCATCCACGCTGCTGCTCGTCTGTTCGCTGGCCGTCCATGCCGACAGCGAGCGCGAAACGACCGTTCGCGCCGCATTCCTGTTCCGGCTTGCGTTTTTCGTCGAGTGGACGCCGGATGCATTCCCGGAACCGGCCAGTCCGCTGCGGCTGTGCATCGGCCACGGCGCATTTGCCGACGAGCTGGCGCGCACGCTGTTCGAACAGACCCGCGGTCGCACGGTGCAGGGACGTGCGCTCGATATCCACGGGCTGGCTCGCGGTGAGGCCGCCGGCGGTTGCCATATCGTCTATCTGGCCGACGGAACTGACGCGATCGCCGGTTCGGACTACAGCCTGGTGGTGGTCGAGTCGTTGCCGCAGCTCGAACACGAAGGTGCGCTGGCCCTGGTGCGCGAGCACGGCGGGAACGAAGCCCGTCTGGTCTTCTACGGTGTTCGCGACCGGCTCGAGCAGGGCCAGTTCACGGTCAGCTCGAAACTGCTGCAACTGCTGCGTTTCCATCAACCGCGAGGATGAGGCCGGTGACGCAGACCGAGACGAGCGATCCGCATTCCGGAGTCCGGGCTGCCGGCGCCGCACTGCCGGAGCGGGCGTTGCCGCTGCGGCAGGTGATCGTTCGCCGTTTTCGCCGGCTCGGTTTCCGCAACAAGCTGGTCGTACTGTCGACCGGCGTGGCGCTGATCTGCCTGCTGCTCGCCGGCGCGATCCTGATCACCAGCGAAGTGCGGCAGTTCCGCCAGCAGATGCTGGCCCGGGCGGTCGCGCTGGCCGACGTCACCGCGGCCAACGTCGAGGCATCGCTGAGCTTCGACGACGGGCACAGTGCGACGCAGTTGCTGGCCAATCTGGAGCCGGAGCCGGGTGTGCAGTCGGCGCGGGTGCTGGTCGCCCGCGAGGTCGGCATCGAAGTCTTCGCGGCGTTCGAGCGCGAAGGTGCCGCGGCCGCGGCGCTGCCCGAGGTCATGCAGCCGGGGCATCGTTTTCTGGCCGACCGGCTCGAGGTGCTGCGGCCGGTGCTGCAGGAGGGCTCGCCGATCGGCTTCGTGCACCTGAGCGTCGGGCTCGGCCAGCTCGATGCCACGGTGCGGCGGTTCGTCCTGACGCTGGGCGGCCTCGGAATGCTGACCGTGCTGGTGGCCTGGGCGCTGTCGAATCGGCTGCAGCGGATCATCACCCGTCCGGTCGATGAACTCGCCGATACCGCGCGCGCGATCAGTCGCGATCGCGACTACTCGGTCCGTGCCCGGGTGCTGGCCGAGGACGAACTCGGAGCGCTGACCTGCGCGTTCAATGCGATGCTCGACGAAGTGCAGGCGCATGATGCGGCGCGCGAGCGGGTCGAACTGCAGATCCGGCAATTGAATGAATCGCTCGAAGCCAAGGTCAGCGAACGGACCCGCGAGCTGGAGCTTCGCAACGACGAACTGCGTCAGGCGATCGACAGCGTGCGCGCCGCGCAATCGCAGCTCGTCGAGGCAGAGAAGATGGCCGCGCTCGGTGGCCTGGTCGCCGGAGTCGCGCACGAGATCAACACGCCGCTCGGCATGTGCGTGACGATGGTGTCGCATCTCGGCGAACAGGTGAAGACACTGCATCGCTGCTACGAGTCCGGCATCCGCCGTACCGACCTCGAATCGTTCATGGATTCCTGCGACCAGTCGGTCGCGATCATTGAATCCAATCTCAATCGGGCGGCCGAACTGGTGCGCAGTTTCAAGCTGGTCGCTGTCGATCAGAGCAGCGAGGCGCGGCGTCGTTTCCGGGTCGCCGACTATCTCGGTGAGGTGCTGCTGAGCCTGCGGCCGAAACTGAAGAAGACAACGGTCCAGGTCGAGCTCGACTGCGATCCGGCGATCGAGATCGAGAGCTACCCCGGCGTGGTCGCGCAGATCATCACCAACCTGACCGTCAATGCCCTGATCCACGCGTTCGGCGCGCATGGCGCCGCCGGCACGATCTCGATCCAGGGCCGCCGCGATGGCGATCGCTTCGAACTGCTGTTTGCCGACGACGGTGCCGGCATGAGCGAAGATATCCGCCAGCACGTGTTCGACCCGTTCTTCACCACCAGGCGCGGTGAAGGCGGTAGCGGCCTCGGGCTGCACATCGTCTACAACCAGGTCACCCAGACGCTCGGCGGCACCATCGACTGCTACAGCGCACCAGGGCAGGGCAGCCGGTTCACGATTCGCTTCCCGGCTCGCGCCGCGACGGTCGAGCCCGCCGGCTGACGCCGGTCGAACGAGGCGGCGATCAACCAGTTTCCGTCAACACCTGGCATTGCCGATCCGCCAGCGGCAGGAAGGCCTGCCATTCGGCCTCGCGCTGCGGGACTTCCGGGAAGAAGCTGAGCCGTTCGAGAAATGGCGGGAAATCGCGGGGCACTTCGCCGCTTCCGGGCAGCCACGTCGAGTACAGCCAGTGAAATGCGTCGGCCATCACCGAGTCCGGGCCGACGTGCCGGATCACCGCCACGCGGCCGCCCGGAATGGTGCGTTCGACGATGCCTTCGTCGTTGGGCGCGATCGACTGCGTGATCGATGCGCACAGCTCCATCCGGTACTCGGCGGGGTCGAGGTCGATCGGCGTGTGAAACACGTTGAATGTGCGGCTGCGTGATGGCGGCAGTCGATTGGCCCGGCGCCAGGCAATGAACCTGCGCACGGTTTCGCCGATCGTGTGCGGATCGCCCCGATGTTCCAGCGATGCCACGGTCAGATCCGGCATGTCGATGATGCGTAGCAGCAATGCGTAGTCGGTCATGGGTGGTCGTTCCCTCTCGTTCAGTGGTCCGAAGGTGGCATGCCACTCAGGCCAGTCCGGTGCTTCGCGAAACCCCGACGGCGACTGGCCGAGCGTGCGCCGAAACGCACGAGCAAACGCCTCCGGCGTCCGATAGCCGTGGTTCAGCGCCACATCCATCACGCTTTCGCTGCGGAAGACCAGCTCGTACGACGCCCGACGCAGGCGCTGCAGTTGCACGTAGCGGCCGACGCTCATGCCGAAGGTCGCCGTGAACTGGCGCTGGAAGTGACAGGGCGAAAACGAGGCGACTGTCGCGAGCGTCTCGACGTCGAGATCGCCGTCGAGGTGAGCGTCGATGTGGCCCAGCACGCGCTGCATCCGCGCCTGATACTGCTGTTGCATGTCGCGACTGGTCATGCGGGAAGCATAGGCGCAGTCTGCCGCCAGCACCTGTCCGAAAATGCGCTGATCGCTCCTGATGGCTGTCGGTCGCATCGATCCGCCGGATCGGTGCCCGCGGCTGGTGCGTCGCCGGGGCCGGCGATGTCGGTCACCGCGACCGCCAGTGTCGGGCCGCGACGATCGAGCACGCCGGCTGAACGGATTGGAAGTCGTGCCGGAGGCCGACGAAGGAGTAGTCTTTGCGCACGGCGGCGATGCGCGGTGGCATGATGCTGGACAGTATTCTGGTAGGCACCGATTTTTCACGCATGGCCGGCCATGCACTGCGCCGCGCCGGACTGCTTCCCGGCGGCCGCGACAACGCATCGACCTTGCGCATCGCCCACGTCCTCCAGCAGTCGTGGCTGCAATCGCTGCGGACTTTGCTTGACGACGGGCGTCCGGAAGTCGAGGAGCGGATCAGGCACAGCAGTACGAGCCGATTGAGCGATGTGGCCGACAGACTGCGGCGCTCTGCGACGCGTCAGGTCGAGACAGTCGTGCTGGACGGCGAACCCCCGGCGGCGCTGATTGCCGAGGCCGAGCGGGTCGGCAGCACGCTGATCGTTGTCGGTGGACAAGGGCAACACGCGCTGCGGCGGATCTTTCTCGGCTCGGTAAGCGAGCGCGTTGTGGTGCTTGCACCGGTGCCGGTGCTGGTGGTCAAGCGCCCGGCCAGGGACGAGTATCGCTGCGTGGTCGTTCCGGTCGATCCGGGCACGCCGGCAGAGGCAGCGGTGGCTGCGGCGCGGGCGATAGCTCCGCGCGCAAGGATCATCTTGCTGCACGCGTTCGAGGTGCCGTTCGAAATGCAGTTGCGACATGCCGGCGTCGATGAAAACGACGTGTTGCACTACCGCGACCTGGCACATCAGGAAGCGCTTGCCGGACTGCTCGCGCTGCGCGAGCGGCTCGGTCCGTCCGCAGCGGATATTGCAGTCTCCGCACTGCGCGGCCCGGCGCCACATACGATCCTGGCCGCCGAAACTTCGTTGTCGCCTGAGCTGATCGTGATGCCGCGCCATGCTTCCGGCAGGATCGAGGCATGGTTGATCGGAAGCGTCACCCAGCGCGTGCTCGAGCAGTCGCGCTGCGACATGCTGGTGTTACCCCCGCCGGCCGCCTGATGTTCGTCCGCACCGATCTTTCGCGATCCCTGGTCCGGAGCTGACGCGCCCAACAAGCCCGCCTGCCGTGCCTTCGACCCGGTTCGGGAGCGCTCGGCGGCGCAAAAACGCCTAAACTTGGCGGCCCGCCCGGGCTGGCCGTGCCATCGAGGCGAAGCTGGTCGCCGACGCGTGCCGGGCGACCCTCCTGGCGGCGCGACTTCACTCCCCGCTGGCCCGGCAAACCGGCCGGCGGACGATCACAATTTCCGAACGGATCGGTTTGTTTTTGATGCCCTTATGAGCTCGGCTGCAACGGAACAACATACCCCGCTGATGCGGCAGTTCTTCGCTGCCAAGTCGGACCATCCGGACATCCTGCTGTTCTTCCGGATGGGCGATTTCTACGAGCTGTTCTACGACGACGCCCGCAAGGCGGCGCAGTTGCTCGACATCACGCTGACCCAGCGCGGCCAGTCGGCCGGGCAGCCGATTCCGATGGCCGGCGTGCCGGTGCATGCGGTCGAGGGGTATCTGGCCCGGCTGGTGGCGCTCGGCGAGTCGGTCGCGATCTGCGAGCAGATCGGTGACCCGGCGCTGGCCAAGGGGCTGGTCGAGCGCAAGGTCGTGCGGATCGTTACGCCGGGCACCGTCACCGACGAGGCGCTGCTGCAGGAGCGCCGCGACACGCTGCTGATGGCGGTGGTGCGCGGTCGCAGCGGTTTCGGACTGGCCTGGGCCGACCTGGCTGGCGGCCGGTTCCTGGTCAACGAGGTCGGCGACGAAGACGGGCTGGTCGCCGAGCTGGCGCGGCTCGAGCCGGCCGAGCTGCTGCTGCCGGACGAGGACGGCTGGGCAGCGCCGTTGCAGTCGCGGCGCGGGGCGCGCCGACGTCCGCCGTGGCTGTTCGATGCAGACAGCGGCAGACGTCATCTGCTGCGCTTCTTCGGCACCCGCGACCTGTCGGCGTTCGGCGTCGAAGACAAGCCGCTGGCGATCGCTGCGGCCGGAGCGCTGCTCGGCTACATCGAGGAAACACAGAAGCAGCAGTTGCCGCATCTGACCTCGCTCGCGGTCGAGTCGGCCGACGACGGCATTGCGATGAACGCCGAAACCCGGCGTCATCTGGAGCTTGAGCAGCGGATCGACGGCCGCAGTGCGCACACGCTGGTCGGCGTGCTCGATTCCAGCGTTACGCCGATGGGAGGCCGCCTGCTGCGGCGCTGGCTGCATCGGCCGCTGAAGGATCGCCGCATGCTGGCCGAGCGGCAGCATGCGGTGCAGACCTTGCTGGACGCCGGCGCGCACGACGCGCTGCGCGAGCGATTCCGGGGCCTTGGCGACGTCGAGCGGATCCTGGCGCGGATCGCATTGCGTTCGGCGCGTCCGCGCGACCTGTCCACGCTGCGCGACGCACTGGCGTCGCTGCCGGACCTGCGTGCGGCGCTGGCCGCGCTCGATTCGCCACGACTGCAGGCGCTGTCGGCGGCACTTGGCGAGCACGCGGACAGCGCCGCGCTGCTGGCATCGGCGCTGGTCGAACAGCCGCCGGTGCTGCTGCGCGACGGCGGCGTGATCGGCGACGGTTTCGACGCCGACCTGGACGAGCTGCGCCGGCTGTCGACCCATGCCGACCAGTTCCTGGTCGAGCTCGAGCGGCGCGAGCGCGACGCGACCGGCATCGCAACGCTGAAGGTCGGCTACAACCGCGTGCACGGCTACTACATCGAGCTTGGCAAGGTGCACGCCGAACGCGCCCCGGCGCATTACACGCGGCGGCAGACGCTGACCAATGCCGAGCGCTACATCACCGAAGAGCTGAAGACGTTCGAGGACAAGGTGCTGTCGGCGCGCGAACGGTCGCTGTCGCGCGAGAAGCTGCTGTGGGAGGGCTTGCTCGACGAGCTGAACCGCAGCCTCGAGCTGCTGAAGCATTGCGCGGCTGCGCTGGCCGAACTCGACGTGCTGGCGTGCTTTGCCGAGCGCGCCGAGGCACTCGACTGGGCGCGTCCGCAGTTGACCGACGAGCCCGGCATCCGGATCGAGCGCGGTCGGCATCCGGTCGTCGAGGCGGTCCGCGACGAGCCGTTCGAACCAAACGACCTGCAGCTCGATCCGGACCGGCGGATGCTGGTCATCACCGGCCCGAACATGGGCGGCAAATCGACCTACATGCGGCAGGTCGCATTGATCGTGCTGCTCGCGCACATCGGCAGCTTCGTGCCGGCGTCGTCGGCGACGATCGGCCCGATCGACCGGATCCTGACCCGGATCGGCGCCGGCGACGATCTGGCCCGCGGCCAGTCGACCTTCATGGTCGAGATGAGCGAGACCGCCTACATCCTGCACCACGCGACCGAACGCTCGCTGGTGCTGATGGACGAGATCGGACGCGGCACGTCGACCTATGACGGCCTCGCGCTGGCCAAGGCCTGTGCCTTGCAGCTCGCCGCCGCGAACCGTGCCTACACGTTGTTCGCGACCCACTACTTCGAACTGACCGCGCTCGCCGAGCCCGGCAGCGGCATCGCCAACGTGCATCTCGATGCGGTCGAACACGGCGATGCGCTGGTGTTCATGCATGCCGTCAAGGACGGTCCGGCCAACCGCAGCTTCGGGCTGCAGGTTGCGGCACTGGCGGGCCTGCCGAAGGCGGTCGTGCGCGATGCGCGGCGTTATCTCGCCGAGCTGGAGACCGCCGGTGAACGTGCACGCCAGCCGGCCGCCGCGGCGAGCCCGCAGATGTCGCTGTTCACACCGCCGCCGTCGCCGGCACTCGATGCGCTGGAACAGCTCGACCCCGACAGCATGAGTCCCCGCGACGCGCTGGATGCGATGTATCGGCTGAAGGCACTGCTCGGCTGAGGACGTCGCGATCGTCGGGCAGCGATACCTCCTGCGGGAGCGGCGGCTTGTCCCAAGGGAAAGACCGTTGCCACAGGAAAAGCACGCCATCCGCAGGGATGTCGTGCGCCGCGCCCGCCGCTCGCTGATCGACGGCGGCATCGTCGGCATGAGCGCCCGTTCCCTGCTCGCATGCAGCCGCTGCATCGGCCGATGATCGGCCACGTCCGGCTCCGGGGCATGCGGGGCGCTTGCAGGAGCCATCCTGCGGGCGCAGCTCCCACCATGGAATTCGAGCCATTCGACCGCCGCGCCGGGTGTCCGCCGCCGGCGCTGATCGACGGCCGCCTCGTCGGCCTGGACGGCCGTTCCCGGCTTGCATGCAGCCGCTGCATCGACCGATGATCGCCGCATCCGGCTCCTGGGAAGCATGCGTGAAGCTGATCGTCTCGCCGCGCATCACGGTGTTCATCGGCCTGTCCGCCGTGCTGGCGCTCGCCGTCGCGCTGACCGGCTGGCTGGCGCGCGGCAGCCTCGGCATGGCCGGTGCGGCCGGCATCACGGTGTTCGTGCTGGTACTGCTGTCCGCCGGGCTCGGTGTGCTGCTGCTCGAGCATCGCGCCCGCCGGCGGGTCGAGGCGCTGCTGGCCCAGGCCCGCGCCCAGCTCGATCGCGCGCATGAGGACGCGCGTCGGATCGGCGCAGACATGCAGCGGCTGGCGCAGTTTTCCGATCAGTTGCAGAGTTGCCGCAGTCTCGACGAGACCGCCGAAGTGCTGAACGTCGCGATGCGCGGACTGCTGCCGCAGTTCGACGGCGCGCTGTACCTGCAGGCGCCCGGGCGCAACGTCGCGACCCGGCAGGCCGCATGGGGCAAGCCGCAGCCGCCGCTCGACGAGATGTTCACGCCGGACGACTGCTGGGCGATGCGCCGTGGCGTGCTGTATCCGAACGGCGACGGCAAGTCGCCGCCGTGCAGGCATCTCGGCGATGGCGTGGCGGTCGAACATGCGCTGTGCGCGCCGCTGAAGGCGACCGACGGCACGATCGGCGTGCTGCATTTCGTCGGCAGCGCGGCACCGAGCGTCGCTGAGCGGCGGCTGGCGCAGAACATCGCCGACCAGCTCGCGCTGACGGTCGCCAACCAGCGCCTGCAGGACCAGTTGCGGGTGCAGCAGATCCGCGACCCGCTGACCAACCTGTTCAACCGCCGCCATCTCGATGGCGCATTGTTGCGCGAATGCCTTCGCGCACGACGCAGGAACCAGACCGTCGCGCTGCTGATGATCGATCTCGATCAGTTCAAGCGCTTCACCGAGCGCCACGGGCACGACGTCGGCGACGTCGCGCTGGCGCAGATTGCCTCGCAGATCGAGCAGACGATCCGCAGCGACGACATCGCCTGCCGTTACGGCGGCGAGGAGTTCGTCGTGATCATGCCCGATACCGGCGTCGACGCTGCACGCGATCAGGCCGACGCAATCCGCCGCGCGGTCAAGGCTGCGCACATCGATTTCCACGGACGGCGGCTGGAAGTGATCACGGTGTCGGTCGGCGTCGCGGTCTATCCGCTGCACGGCGCCGAGCCGACGCTGTGCCTGCGTGCGGCCGACAAGGCGCTCAATGCTGCCAAGGAGACCGGTCGCGACCGCGTCGAGGTGGCCGAAACGGCCGACGGCAGTCCGGCGGCCGCGACAGCGCGCTGACCGCGGGGGCGAACGACCGCGGCCGCGGCCGCGCTTCGAATCATGCGGCGCGAGCAACCCGACCGGGGTTCGCGTCGGCGACTTCCCGGGTGGCGGCATCGAGCGCCTGGGCAAGATCGATCCACAGGTCCTCGACGTGCTCGATTCCGGCCGACAGCCGCAGCATGCCGGGCAGGATGCCGGTGCGCTGCTGCGTCTCGGCATCCAGCACGCGATGGGTCAGGCCGGCTGGGTGCTGGATCAGGCTGTCGACCGAGCCGAGGCTGACGGCCGGCGTCCACAGCGCCACCGCCGACAGCGTCGCGGCCGCAGCTTCGTAGCCATCGGCGAGTTCGATCGCCAGCAGGCAGCCCGGTCCGCGCATCTGCGTGGTGGCCAGTTCGGCATTGCGCACCGTGCCCAGGCCCGGGTAGTGCACCCTGGCCACCGCCGGGTGCCCGGCCAGGCGTTCGGCGAGGATCCGTGCATTGCTCTGCGCGCGTTCGACCCGCAGCGACAGCGTCGGCAGTCCGCGATGCAGCAGGTAGGCGCCGAGCGGATGCAGCAGCGCGCCGGTTGCCGCGCGCACCTGCCGCAGCGGCTTGGCGTCTTCCTCGCTGCAGCAGATCACGCCGGCGATCACGTCGCCGTGGCCGCCGAGGAACTTGGTCGCACTGTGCATGACGTAGCGCGCACCGAAGCGCAGCGGCTGCTGCAGCACCGGCGTCGCGAAGGTCGAGTCGACCAGCACCGGCACGTCGCCGGCGGCGCTGACCGCCGCCTGGATGTCGACCAGATCGAGGGTCGGATTGGCCGGCGTTTCGATGATGACCAGTGCAGTGTCGGGCCGGCGCCGAGCGGCGATGTCCTCGGCCAGCACGAACTCGGCTTCGAGGCCGGCCAGTCCACTGGCCAGCAGGTGATCGGAGGTGCCGTACAGCGGCCGTACCACCAGCACATGACTGCCACGCGACTTCGATGCCAGCAGCAGGGCGGTTAGCGCCGCCATGCCGGAGCCGTAGGCGATGCAGGCTTCGGCACCCTCGAGCGCCGCGATCGCCTGTTCGACCCGGGCCACGGTCGGATTGTGCAGTCGGGCATAGATCGGATTGGCGGCACGGGCGTCGCCGGCGACCAGCGCATCGAAGCTTGCGGTGCCTTCGGCAAGACTCGGCAGCGGGTAGGTCGTCGACAGGTCGATCGGCGAGGCGTGCACCCCGAGCCGGGCGAAATCGTCGCGGCCGCCGTGAACGGCAAGCGTGTCGAATCGGCGCATGAGGTGTCCCCTGTTCGTTCGGATGCCGTGATTGTCAAACGAAATCCGGCCTGGGATACCATGGCCGAACAATATTTCTCCCGGGCTGGCTCCGATGCGCCTCGATCGAATCGACTTCGAATTGCTGCGGCTGCTCCGAAAGAATGCACGGTTGCCGAACAAGGATCTGGCCGAGCGGGTCGGCGTGGCGCCCTCGACTGCGCTCGAGCGGGTCCGGCGGATGCGCGAGGCGGGCGTGATCCGCGGCTTCCACGCCGAGATCGGTCCGCAGGCGGTCGGCATCGGCCTGCAGGCGATGGTGGCGGTGCGATTGCGGCGACATTCGCGGGAACAGGTCGAGTCGTTCCACGACCACCTGCTGGCGCTGCCTGAGGTGCTGGCGTTCTATCACGTCGCCGGTGCCGACGATTTCCTCGTCCATGTCGGCGTACGCAACAGCGACCACCTGCGCGACTTCGCGCTCAGCGCATTCACCGAGCGGCCGGAAGTCGCACACATCGAGACCCGGCTGATCTTCGAGTTCCGGCGTAGCTCCGAACTGCCGATCTACGCCGAGCCCGGCTGATCGGGCTCGACCTCGCGGCGTGAAATGCCGTCCCCGCCGGGCCATCCGCCCGGTCGGGAACGGGTGCCGCGCATCCATCGCATGGCGCTCGATGGCCGGGGCGTCGTGCAGCGATCACGAACGACGATCCGGGCGGAGCGGACGCAACCGGTCCGTGGCGGCGTACCGGGTTCGGGAGCGCGGTCGCGATCGTCGAACCCCGGCCGCCGACAGCAAAGCGCAGCGGTGTGGAGCGTCGGCTGAACAGCCGCGCGCCAGTGCGGTATCCGCGATGCTCACTGCGCCGCGGATCCAGCTCATCGCGTGTACATGCCGCGGGCCCTAGTGTCGGCGCGTCGCTCCGGCCGAGCCACGTGTGATGGCGACCGGACGACCGACTTCAACGACACCCGGCAGGCTCGCGATGTCGATCGTTGCATCACCGATCGCCGCTCAATGACGGTGCCGCTGCCGCGGCGCCTGCATGTCGGTGGCGAACTGGCCGCCGACGGGGCCCATTTCCGCGTCTGGGCGCCGCCGCGGCATGCGGTCGAGGTCATCATCGAAGGCGGCGCGGCGGCCGGCGTTCATCCGCTCGCGCGCGGAAACGAAGGCTACTTCGAGGGCTTCGTCGCCGGCGCCGCTGCCGGTGACCGCTACCGATATCGGCTCGATGGACAGTCGCCGGTCCCGGACCCGGTGTCACGCTTCCAGCCGGACGGACCGCACGGCGCGTCCGAACTGGTCGATCCGTCCGGGTTCAGGTGGACCGATCAGCAGTGGCACGGACCGGATCCCGAGACGGCAGTGCTCTACGAGATGCACGTCGGCACCTTCACCACGGCCGGCACCTGGCGGGCAGCGGCCGAACACCTGCCGTACCTCGCCGGGCTCGGCATCACGATCATCGAACTGATGCCGATCGCCGAGTTCGGTGGCGATTTCGGCTGGGGCTACGACGGCGTCGATCTGTTCGCGCCGTATCACCACTATGGCCGACCGGACGAGTTGCGCGCGTTCGTCGACCAGGCGCACCGGCTCGGCATCGGGGTCGTTCTCGACGTCGTCTACAACCACATCGGTCCGGATGGCAACTTCCTTGGCCGATTCTCCGACGGCTACGTCGGCGGCCGTCGCAGCGAATGGGGCGATGCGCCGAACTACGACGGCGAGCAGTGCGCCGCGGTGCGCGCGCTGGTCGAATCGAACGCCGAATACTGGATAGCCGAATACCATTTCGATGGATTGCGGCTCGACGCGACCCAGCAGATCTTCGATGACTCGCCGGAGCACATCGTTCGCGCGATCGTCCGTCGTGCCCACGCCGGCGCCAGCGGCCGGCGGCTGCTGATCTGCGCCGAGAACGAGCCGCAGCAGGTCGCGATGCTGGCGCCGCAGTCTGATGGAGGAGGTGGCTGCGATGCGCTGTGGAACGACGATTTCCACCACAGCGCACGGGTCGCCGCGACCGGACGCCGCGAGGCCTACTACAGCGATTTCCTCGGTTCGCCGCAGGAGCTGTTGTCGGCGCTCAAGTTCGGCTTCCTGTTCCAGGGCCAGCGCTGCGGCTGGCAGGAGCAGCCACGCGGCTCGGCGACCGTCGGCCTGTCGCCGCGACGCTTCGTGCATTTCCTCGAAAACCACGATCAGGTCGCCAATTCGCTGCACGGGCGCCACCTGCATCAACTGACGTCGCCGGCGCGGCTGCGGGCACTGACCGCACTGTTGCTGCTCGGTCCGCAGATTCCGCTGATCCTGCAGGGGCAGGAGTTCGCCGCGTCGGCGCGCTTCTGCTATTTCGCCGGCCATCGCGGTGAACTGGCATCGGCGGTACGCGACGGCCGACGCGCGTTCCTGGCCCAGTTCCCGAGCATCGCCACGGCGGAACGCACCGAAGTGGCCGACGACCCGACCGATCCGGCGCTGTTCGCCGCCTGTCGCCTCGACCATTCCGAGCGGGAGCGGCCGGGGCATGCGCAGTGGCTCGCGCTGTTCGGTGACCTGTTGCAGTACCGCCGCAGCGATCGGACGATTGCCGACTGCCACCGCCACGGCGTTGACGGGGCGGTGCTCGGCGACGCCACCTTCGTGCTGCGGCTGTTCGCCGAGCACAGTGCCGACGATCGCCTGCTGCTGGTCAACCTCGGCGCCGACCTGCGCCGTGACGGGATCGCCGAACCGCTGCTGGCGCCGCCGGCGGGACGGCAGTGGCGGCTGCGCTGGTCCAGCGAATCGCCACGCTACGGCGGCAGCGGAACGATGCCGATCGATCCCGGGCGCGGCTGGCACCTCAGTGCGGAATCGGCGGCGCTGCTGGTGGCCGAGCCGGTCGCCACGGCGCCGTTGTCGCTGGTCGGTTACCGGATCGGACCAGCCGGGGCGTGACGCGGCCGGTGTGCGGTCACTGCGGGTTCGGCGCCGGCACGACCGGCAGCCGCAACAGTGGCGCCGGCAGGTGCTCGGTGCTGATCCACAGCGTCTGTCCGTCCGGCTCGAACGCGATCGCTTCGGCCTGGGCCAGCCACGGGAACGGAACCGCAAGCGGCGGCCGCTCCGCCGCAGTCGCCCAGCTCTCGTCCGGGCCGCGGCGATAGACATAGGCCTGCAGATAGTTCAGCACCGCGAGTTGCCGGCCGTCGGTGCTGAGGTCGGCGCCGGTGACCTGCGAGCGGTAGCGGCCGTAGCGCGGATTGCGTTGCAGGTCGTCCGCGCTCGGCTGGGCGATGCCGTGCAGCAGGCCGATCCGTTCGGCGACCTGCAGGTCATCGGCTGCCGGACGCAACGGCAGCCGGAACAGTTCCGGCGGGACGCGCTTCTTCGACACCAGCAGCACCTCGCCATGGATCGGATCGACCGCGACCGCCTCGCAGTCGCGCGGACCGTCCGGCCAGCGGAAGCGGATCGTCCAGGCCACGTCGATGTCGCCGTCGGCCAACGTTGCCGGTTCGGCCAGCACGTGCAGCATCAGTTCGCGGCGCATGCCGCCGTTGTCGCCGACGTCGGCGATCAGCAGGTAGGCGGTGCCGTCGAGTTCGAACGCGGCGATGTCCTCGAAATCGATGTTCGGCGCATCGCGCAGCAGCAGGCGGGCGCGGACCTGGCCATCGCTGCCGAGCGCGAACAGTGCCGGGTCGTCGCCGCTATCGTTGTGTGCCCACAGCACGCCCGGATGCCGGCGCGACACGCCGAGGCCGCTGATCTCGGCCAGTCGTGGGTCGGTGACCAGGGCGGCGAGCCGGGCATCGTCGGCAGGCGGTAGCGTTGCGTGCCCGATCGGGGCGGCGACGGCTGCGGACGTCGCGATGGCAAGCAGCAGGTACAGGATCGTTTGCATCAGGGGGACGGGGTCGGAGCGGTGGAATCGGTGCCGGTCAGCCGGGCGACGGTTTCGATCGCGTCGATCTCGACCGCTCCGAGCAGCTCGAGACCGCGCTGGAAATGGAACGGATCGCCGTGGCCGACCGCGAACGCGATGTGGCCGCTGTCGTAGCGCGGCAGGGCCGCATCGTAGCCCTGCCAGCGACCATCGATCCAGGCGAACACCCAGGCGTGCGGCACGAACACGTGGCGCCGCTCGCCGAGCGAAGGCGTGTAGGCGATGCCGGTCGCGACCCGCGCCGGAATGCCGACCGAGCGCGCCAGTGCGGCCAGCAGGACGGCATGCTCGGTGCAGTCGCCCTCGCGCCGCTGCAGGGTTTCCAGAGCGGAGGCGTAGCCGACCCGCAGCGACTTGCTCGTGATGTGCTCGCGCACGCGCCGCTCGAGTCGCGCCATCTGGCGGGCCGGGTCGCGGCGCCAGCCGACCGCGTCCCGTGCCAGCGCGCGGATCGCCGGGTCATCGCTCTGCAGCCAGCGGGTCGGTTGCAGATCGGCCTCATCCGGGTCGCCGCTGGCAGTACCGGCCGGATCGACCTGCAGCACGACCGCGCCGTCGCGGTCGGCAAGCACCGACTGACCGGGCAGCGCATCGATCGCGCTCGCGTGCTGGTCGGAAAGCCGCAGCCGGTAACGCAGCGCAGCGCCGAGCTCGTGCCGCCGCAGCGGACGCGGCGCCGCCACCAGCGAGGCGTCCAGCACGTCGGCCGACTGCGCCGGCGCCAGCGCGCAATCACGGTCGCAGGCAACCACGTCCAGTTTCAGGCCGAGCGCCGGCAGGTGCATCCGCCGGATGACCAGGTCGTCCGGTCGCAGCCAGAGGTCGA
Organism: Lysobacteraceae bacterium; assembly: GCA_041687455.1. Classification (GTDB taxonomy): domain Bacteria; phylum Pseudomonadota; class Gammaproteobacteria; order Xanthomonadales; family Xanthomonadaceae; genus JAWLBY01. The sequence continues at coordinate 41,934 of JAWLBY010000010.1, forward strand.
CCGCGATGCCGGCGCCGTCGGGGTCGACGATCTGCCGTGCCGCGAGCAGACGCTCGTCCTGATCGTGCACGCGGGTGGTGCGCTCGCCGAGCAGTGTCCACTGCATGCGTTGCGGGCGCAGCGACGCAGTGTCGTAGGCGAGCAGATCGAGCAGCAGACGCGGTTCGTGCAGCGCGTCCAGCAGCGCCAGGCGCTGCCCCTCGGCCAGCAGCGCGCCCTGCGGCCACGGAAACTGCTGTCGGCGCGGCGGCAAGCCAGGTGACCCGGTCGTCAGTTCGACCTGCCCGTCGACGATCCGCGCTTCGGTGCGCGAGCGGCTGCCGGCCAGATCGATGTCGGTGCTGAAGCCGAGCGGCGCGCCGGCCGTCGTTTCGTCGGTCATCTCCTCGCTGCGGACCTGCAGCGACTGGCCACTGCGCTCGATCGTCAGCGCGAGAACCCGGCGGGTCAGCACGCGGTCGCCATCGACGCTGCGGCTGGCCTGCATGTGGCCGATCCTGCGTCCGTCGAGGTGCACACTGTACCAGTGCTGCTCGGCGCTGCCGGCGGCCGCCGGCACGGCAGCGAACAACGCCAGCAGCAGGCAGCACAGCAGCCAATGGCAACGAGGGACGGGCATCGGCCGATGATGCCATGCAGGTGACCGGACGAGCTCGCCGGTCGTCGCGATCGGGCCGCCAGCGCGATGCGGCGGTGCCGACCGGGCCCGTTCGAGCGGCTTATCGGTTGACGCGATTACACTGCGCGCCTTCGCCCCACCAGGATCGATCGATGACGACGCTCGGAACGCCGCTGTCTTCCCACCGTTTTCGGGTGCTTCTGCTCGGCTCGGGCGAACTCGGCAAGGAGGTCGCGATCGAGCTGCAGCGGTTCGGCGTCGAAGTCGTCGCGGCCGACCGCTACGGCGACGCGCCGGCGATGCAGGTCGCGCACCGCTCGCACGTGCTGAACATGCTCGATCCGGCCGCGCTGTCGGCGCTGATCGCCGATGAGCAGCCCGATCTTGTCGTGCCCGAGATCGAAGCGATCCATACCGACACGCTGGTTGCCCTCGAGCAGCAGGGCCGGATCCGCTGCATTCCGACCGCGCGCGCGGCGCGGCTGACGATGGATCGCGAGGGCATTCGCCGTCTTGCGGCCGAGACGCTGGGATTGCCGACCTCGCCATTCCGCTTCGCCGACAGCTACGACGAATACCGCGAGGCAATCGATGCAGTCGGCCTGCCGTGCGTGGTCAAGCCGGTCATGAGTTCGTCCGGCAAGGGCCAGAGCACGGTCCGCGACGCCGCCGACGTCGACCGGGCATGGGACTACGCGCAGAGCGGTGGCCGGGCCGGGCAGGGGCGGGTGATCGTCGAAGGCTTCATCGACTTCGACTACGAGATCACGCTGCTGACCGTCCGCCACCGCGGCGGCACCGATTTCTGCGCGCCGATCGGCCATCTGCAGGAACACGGCGACTACCGCGAAAGCTGGCAGCCGCAGCCGATGAGCGAACTGGCGCTGCAGCGTTCGCAGCAGGTGGCGCGCGCGGTCACCGACAACCTCGGTGGCTACGGCGTGTTCGGCGTCGAGCTGTTCGTCCGTGGCGACCAGGTCTGGTTCTCGGAAGTCAGTCCGCGGCCGCACGACACCGGACTGGTCACGCTGGTGTCGCAGGAACTGTCCGAGTTCGCGCTGCATGCCCGGGCGATCCTCGGGCTGCCGGTTCCGTCGATCCGCCAGCTCGGTCCGTCGGCGTCGTGTGCGATCGTCGCCGAAGGTACCGGCGTGCCGGTGTTCGGCGCCGTCGACGCGGCGCTGGTCGAACCGGACACCGCACTGCGTCTGTTCGGCAAGCCGCGGGTAGAGGGTCAGCGACGGGTCGCGGTGACGCTCGCGCGCGGCGACGACATCGATCAGGCCCGTGCGAAGGCGCGGTCCGCGGCAGCGGCGCTGCAGGTCGAACTGCGCTGAGCGGGTCGGCCGCACCGGTTCGCCGGTGCTCGCCGTCGATGTGTCGACACCGCGGCGCGGTCCGCCCGGCGAGCGCTCTGCATTCGCGACAACGGGTTGCGAGAAAAGCAAAATGGATCCCGGCGTTCGCCGGGATGACGGGCAAGGGCGTCCTCGCAGTATCGAGTCTAGTCGGCAGCCGCCGCGCGCCAGCGCAGGTCAAGCCAGACCGCACGATGATCGGTTGCCTGCAGCCAATCACTGCCGGGTTCGCCTGGCAGCGGCCAGAATACGCCGCTGTCGAGCAGTTCGAAGTGGCCCGACGGCAACACGTAGTCGACTCGCAGATTGCCGGCCCGCGGGTTGAAGTCGCCGGTGTCCTCGGCCGGGTCGCCGCGCTGGGCGGTATTGGGGCCGCCCTTGCGTTCGGCCGATGCCACCGCGCCGGCACTGCGCGGCGCCGGGTGGCGCAGCACGCGCGGGTGTTCGAGCAGCAGGCGGATCACCGAATCGACGGTCTCGCCATCGACCGGGTCGGCGTTCTGGTCGCCGGCGATGACGAAGGCGGCATCCTGCGGCAGGCCGCCGGTCTGGCCGGCGTCGTCGACCAGCCAGTCGGCATCGGGCTGTGACAGGTACTCGACCCAGAATCGGATTTCGTCATGGTTGCGCAGCCCGTTGCGATTTTCCGGGCCATCGAACACCGGCGGCGTCGGATGCGATACCAGCAGGTGCAGGCGGCCGGCCGGCGTGTCGATCGGCAGGTCCCAGTGGGCCTTCGACGACAACCGCAATTGCGACCAGACTTCGTCCGGATGGAACGGCCTGCCGTCGGGATGATGCGGCCGCCGCGCGCCGGGCAGCGCCGCCCAGCGGAACAGCCGGAAGCTGCGCATCGCGCTCGCGTCGATCGGATAACGCGACAGCACCAGCATGCCGTACTGGCCCGGGTGCCGGCCGTAGCCCCAGGCGTCCTCCGGGCTGTCGGTGCGGCCGTCGCCATCGAGATCGAGCCCGCTCGGCACGCCGGTGTTGACCGGGGCGAAATAACGGAACGGGAATGCGATCGGTGCCTGGTCGTGCTGTGGCTCGCCGAGGTAGTGCTCGACGAACAGCCGGGCCGCCTCGCCGGCCTCGTCGTAGTCGAATTCGTTGAGCAGGATCAGGTCGGGCTGCAGGTGCTGGATCGTCGCAGCGATCCGGCGCGCGTTGTCGTCGCCATTGCGCAGCCGCTCGATCAGCTTGCCGTGGTCGTCGTTCAGCGACGTGTTGAAGGTTGCGATCCGCATTCGGGGCGGCTCGCCGGCGGCGGGAAGCGCAACGGACAGCATCAGGACGGCGTACAGGGCGATCAGGCGGAGATTCATGCCGCGGATGATCGCACGGGACGTGTTCAATCCGGTGACAGCGCGGCAACCGGTTGCCAGCGCCCGTCGCGCAACTGTTCGGCCGGTCGGAAGCGCATCTTGTAGTCCATCTTGGGATGGCCAGGCAGCCAGAAGCCGAGATAGAGGAATTGCCGCTCGCTGCGCCGGGCCCAGTCGATCTGCTGCAGGATCGCTGCGGTACCGAGGCCGCGCGCGCTCAGGCCGGAATCGAAGAACGTGTAGACCGCCGACAGCGCGTCGGGCACCGCATCGGTCACCGCCACCGCGACCAGCCGTCCGTCGAGCCGGGCCTCGAGGAATCGGGTCGGGCTCCACGCGCAGGCCAGGAACTGCTCGAAGTCGAAGCGTGACGCCTGATCCATGCCGCCGCCGGCATGGCGCGAGCCGAGGTAGTGCCGGTACAGCGCGAATCGTTCGTCCGAGTAGCCGGGCTCGCAGAGCTGCCAGTCGAGATCGGCGTTGGCGGCATGGCAGCGGCGCTGGCTGCGGTTCGGTCGGAACTCGGCGACCGGGATCCGCAGCGGCGTGCAGTCGCGGCACTGGCCACAGCGCGGGCGGTAGACATGGCCGCCGCTGCGGCGGAAGCCGAGCGCGAGCACGTCGCCGTACAGCGTCGGCAGCGACGGCTCGCGCGGATCGAGCAACAGATCGCGAGCAAGCCGATCCGGCCAGTAGCCGCAGGCGTGCTCCTGGGTCTGGTAGAGGCGAATGCCGACCCCGTTCATGCCGGCATCCTAGCGTCTGGCCGGAGTCCGATCCGTGAACCGGGTCGGCCGCGAGCGCGTTGTGCGATCAGCGCGATCGGCGGCGCAGCCGCAGGTAGACGAAGCGTTGCGAGCCGCCGGACGGAGTCCGGTGGGTTTCGTGCAGTTGCTGGACCGGTTCGAAGCCGGCGGCGAATTCGGTGGCCAGCGCGTCGGCCGAATAACGCACGACCGGCAGCCCGCTGCAGCTCTCGGGGCCGTCCTCGGCAAAGGTCGCGATGACGATCTGGCCGTCATCGGCCAGCGTCGTTTCGAGCTGCCGCCGGTAGGCTTGCCGTGCGGCCGGGTCGGTCAGGAAGTGGAACACGGCGCGATCGTGCCACAGCGCGTAGCGCGCGGGCGGCAATGCGATGGTGGTCACGTCGCCGACCCGCCAGTCGACCGCGGCAGCGCGCGGGCCGAGCCGGGTGCGGCTGACAGACAGCGCGTCGTCGGCGATGTCGAGCACTGAAATCTGCCGGTAGCCGCGATCGAGCAGGTGATCGACCAGCACCGAGGCGCCGGCGCCGACGTCGATGATCGCGCGCTGGTGGTCGATCGCGGCGGCTTCGATCAGGTCGAGCGAGATACCCGGCTCGCGCTGGTACCACGAAACGGCATCGGACGGCTTGTCGCGATAGACCTGCTGCCAGTGCAGCGAGCGGTCGTGCCCGGTGGTGACCTCGGATGCGCTCATGTACCTGCCGGATGACGGGATGCGTCCGTCCAGTGTAGTGCGCCTGCTTCGCCGGCGGGGGGCGGCGATTCGTGGTGCAGCAGGCACAGCAGCCGGGCCAGGCTGACGATGTCCTGGGCATTGTGCTGCAGCACCCGGCGCAGTCCGTGCGCACTGCCGCCGCGCAGGAACTGCAGCCAGGCCGCCGGTGCCTGGGCGCCGGGCAGGTCGTCTTCGCGCACGACCTGCAGCAGGTGTCGCTCGACGGTTGCGAGGCGGCAGTTCTCCCAGCAGCCGCGATAGCGCCGTCGCACCGGGTACAACAGGTCGACATGCGGCAGTCCGGCCAGCGGATTCGCGCGTCGCGCGAGCCGGAACCGGGTCGCCAGCAGCGGCGCGTCGTAGCAGCGGCCGTTGTAGCTGACCAGCGCGCGGTGTGGCTCGAGCCAGCCGGCGAAGGTGTCGAGCATGGCCGGTTCGCCGGCCATCGCATCGAGGTAGAGCTGACGCAGGCGCAGCCGACCGTCGATCCAGTCGGCGGCACCGATCATGAACGCGCGCGTGCCGCTGCCACCGGCCAGTCCGGTCGTTTCGGTGTCGAAGCACAGCCACCGATCGCGCGCGATCGGCGCGCCGTCGAAGCGCTCCGGCATGGTCGTCGCGGCCGGCAGTTCGCAGTCGATCCACTTTTCGACGCAGCGCAGTCCCGGTGCCAGCCGCTGTCCCGGCAGCTCGCGGTCGATCGACGTCAATGGCCTGGCGGGCGCTGACGCAGCCGGCTGCGCCGGCCGCCGCGCCAGCAGCCGGCGCAGCCGGTCGATTTCCGAGCGCGACGTGGCTCGGTCCGGCTCGACCGTCGACGCAGCGGATCCGGTCGTGATCTGCTGGGCCTCCGCTGGCGACGCGATGCGCGGCATGCCGCCGGTGCCCAGGCCGGCGCCGGACTGCCGCTGCAGCCGCGCCAGCTTCTCGATCAACGCGCTGCGGGTGGCACTCATCCGTGCGCGGCCAGCAGGTCGAGCACGCGCGCCGCCGCCTGCCGTGCGCCGAGACCGTTCGCTTCGTCGGGCAGCCGGGCGCCGACACAGGCCGGGCAGCCCTGCGTGCAGTCGCAACGCGCGATCAGCTCGGCCGCTTCCTGCAGCAGCCGGGCCTGGCGGCCGAACAGCGGCTCGCTGAGGCCGATCCCGCCGGGGTAGTTGTCGTACAGGTAGACGGTCGGATCGAACCGCGATGCCTGCTCATCGGCCGGCGCGCCGGTGATGCCGCGCGGCCGGCCGCGGCCGTCGGGCTCGACGAACCAGGCGCCGTCGCCGCTGCCGACCGCGCGCTGCAGGTCGCGGTCTTCTGCCATCGCGGCGAGACTGGCCACGGTCTGCAGCGCCTGCGCGGCGCCGAGAAAGCCGTCCAGCGCGTCCTGTCGGGAGTCGAAGGCCTGCTCCAGCACTTCACCGGGCAACTGCCACCACAGTGCCGTCGTGTGCAGTTCCTGGTCCGGCAGCGTGACCGGGCCGTAACCGATGTTCTCGTGCGTGTAGTAGCGGATTTTCTTGTAGCCGGCGACGCGGCGGACCACGTGCACCTCGCCATGGTGGCAACTGCCGCGGCCGGCGCGAACACCGTCGAAACGATCGAGCACCTTCAGCTTCGTGTAATCGATCGCGTCGGTGTAGTAGTCGGCGTGCGTGCGGGTCACGAAGGCCTTGCGGCCTTCCCAGTCGAGCCGTTCGACCTGCCACGGCTGCGACTGGATCAGGTAGATCGCACCCTCGTACAGCGTCAGCGCGGCGCTCGAGTAGTCGACTTCGGCGAGGATTGTCTGCCGGCCCTCGGTGCGGTCGATCACCAGGAAATTGCCGTCGGCGACCGAACGCAGCGATACCGCATTGGCCGGGTAACTGTCGGCGATCCATTCGTGGCGGCCGTTCTCGACATGCAGCACGCCGGTCTCGGACAGCACGTCGAGGTAGGCCGACGGATCGATCGTGCCGAAACGTTCGCCGGCCAGGAACGGCAGCTCGAACGCCGCGCAGCGGACGTGGTCGAGCAGGATCAGCGGCTGGTCGGCGGCGATCCGGGCCTGCTCCGGCGGCGCGTCGCGGAAAAATTCCGGATGGTTGACGACGTACTGGTCGAGCGCCTGGCTTCCGGCCACCAGCACGCCGAGCGACGGCCGGCCGCGTCGCCCGGCGCGGCCGAGCCGTTGCCAGCTCGCCGCGATCGATCCCGGATAGCCGCACAGCACGACGACATCGAGCGCGCCGATGTCGACGCCGAGTTCCAGTGCCGACGTGCCGACCAGCCCGTCGATCCGGCCGGCACGCATCAGCCGCTCGACCTCGCGCCGCTCGGTCGGCAGGTAGCCGCCGCGATAGGCGCGGATCCGAGCCGGCTTGCGCGGGTCGTGGTCGAACACGTCCTTCAGGTATTTCGTCAGCACCTCGACCAGCAGCCGGGTCTGCGCGAACACCAGCGTTTTCAGTCCGGCACGGATCGCCAGTCGTGCGATCCGGTTCGCCTGCGACCGGGCCGAGGCGCGGATGCCGAGATCTCGGTTGACCACCGGCGGGTTCCACAGCAGCACATGGCGCTCGCCGCAGGGTGCGCCGGAACGGTCGATCAGTTCGACCGGCGATTCGATCAGCGCTTCGCCGTGTTCGCGTGCATTGCCGATCGTCGCCGAGCACAGAATGTACTGCGGTGTGCTGCCGTAGAAGGCGCAGATCCGCTGCAGCCGGCGCAGCACGTTGGCGACGTGCGAGCCGAACACGCCGCGGTAGGTGTGGATCTCGTCGATCACGACGTAACGCAGGTTCTCGAAGAACTGCGCCCACTTGGTGTGATGCGGCAGGATCGCCTGGTGCAGCATGTCCGGATTGCTGATCACCAGGTCGCCGTGCAGCCGGATCGCCTGCCGTGCATCGCCCGGCGTGTCGCCGTCGAAGGTGTGCGCGCGCAGCCCGAGGTCGCCGGCACGATTCAGTTCCAGCAGTTCGGCGAGCTGGTCCTGCGCCAGCGCCTTGGTCGGGAACAGATACAGGCTCTTGGCCCGCTGCTCGAGCGCAGCGGCGACCACCGGCAGCGTGTAGCACAGCGTCTTGCCCGATGCGGTCGGCGTCGCGACGACCAGATTGCGACCGGCCCGTGCGGCCTGCCAGGCGGCGGCCTGGTGGCTGTACAGCCGTTCGATGCCGCGTTCGTGCAGCGCGCGCCGCAGGGCCGGCGGCAGGTCGTCCGGCAACGAGGCGAAGTCGCCGCTGCGGGCCGGCAATGCGAAGCTGGCGCAGATCCGGTCACGGTACTTGCGCTGCAGTCGTTGTTGCAGGGCATCGGCATCGATGCGGCCGGTCGGCGCCGGCGGTGGCGGAAACAGGGTCAAAGGCTGGGACATGGGGCGGCTCCGTAGGAGCCGCGATCCGAACCTGCGGCCGTCTCAGCGGTTGAGACGGCGCCCGGTCGTCCGTATCCATCCGGCAGCCAGACGCCCTGCGTGCGACCGTGGCCGGTGTCGATGCCGTACTGCCGTTCCAGCTTCCGATGGTTGCGCCAGGAGTGCGGCTGGCTGCGGCAGAAACCAGTGCCACGCGGTCGCGCCCGGGCCGTTCGCCACGCCGCCGGTCGGACGCCATCGCCGAACCGTGAGCGCGATCGGATCAGTCCGCGTCGGGAACTTCTTCCCGGCGCCCGTGTTCTGTCGCTGGGTCCGCCTGATCGAGCCGAGGTCACATGCTGCGTCTGCCGGGGTTGCTCGCGTTGCTGCTGTGGGGTTCGACGACACTGGCGGCGGCGCCGCCGCCGGACGAGACACCGGTGCGGCTCGACACGATGCTGGTTACCGGCATGCAGCCCGGGCCGGGCCTGTGGCGGGTCGAGAGCGACGACCGCGTGATGTGGATCCTCGGCACGCAGTCGCCGTTGCCGAAGCGGATGCAGTGGCGATCGGATGAGGTCGAAGCGCTGATCGCACGGTCACAGGAGCTGCTGACGGCGGGCTACGCCAACCTCACCACCGACGTCGGCATGGTCGGCGGGCTGTTCCTGTTGCCGTCGGCGCTGGCGGCGCGCAAGAACCCCGACGACAAGTCGCTCGCCGATATCGTCCCGGCGGAATTGCACGCCCGCTGGCGCGCGCTGAAGCGACGTTATCTCGGCAACCGCAAGAAGTACGAGCGCTGGCGTCCGCTGTTCGCGGCGACGAAGCTGTACGACGAGGCGATCGAGAAATCGGGCCTGACCGGCTGGGGCACGATGTGGTCGACGATCGAGAAGGCCGCCAAGCGGCACAAGGTGCCGATCACGCGGCCGCGGATCGAACTGAAGATCACCGATGCCCGGCAGACACTGAAGGATTTCCGAACCCGCGCGCTCGACGATCTGGCCTGCTTCGAGCTGACGATCGAGCGGCTCGAGACAGACATCGACGCCATGCGGGCGCGCGCCAATGCGTGGGCGATCGGCGATCTCGAGGCGTTGCGCGAGCTGCCGCACCCGAACAACCGCGCAGCCTGTACGTCGGCGGTGCTGCAGACCGACCTGGCGAAGGCACAGGGTATCGATGACCTGCCGCGACAGATCGAGGCCGTCTGGCTGGAAGCGGCGGAAAAGGCGCTGGCGAACAATGCGCTGACGGTCGCGGTGCTGCCGATCGAATCGCTGCTGGCGCCGGACGGCCGTCTGGCGGCGCTGCGGGCGCGTGGCTACCGGGTGATCGATCCCGAGTGAGCGGCGGCCGTCGACGTCCCGTACGTCCGCGACATTACCGAGCCGTCATCCCGGCCCTTCGACAGGCTCGGGACAGCTCGGCCTTTGGCCGCGCCACGATCCATCCTGATTCTGCTTTCGGAGCAACGATCGCGCGAAAAGCCACATGGATCCCGGCTTTCGCCGGAATGGCGAGCAGGCAAGCGTCGGATGATCGAGTCGGCCGGTGCCAGCAGGTGCACTGCAGGGAGTGTCCAACGCCTGCCGCAGCCCGCAGGGAATCCGTCGCTGGTCTAGTCGACCAGATGCTCGGCCAGCACGCCGGAGGTCCGGCGTAGCCGCCGCGACAGCAGCCTCGCGATCGCGTGCATCAACTGGTAGGCCAGCGCCGCATGCTCGTCGGCCAGCCGCTCGAGGCTGTCCTGGCCGAGCGTCACCAGAACACAATCCTGTTCGGCGATGCAGGTCGCCGAGCGGCGTTCGTGATCGAGCAAGGCCATCTCGCCGATGATCCGGCCCGGCTGTTCGAACGACAGCAGGTGGCGGCCGTTCTCGCCGGTCTTGTAGACCGCGATGCGGCCCGACACCAGGATCAGCATGCAGGTGCCCGGATCGCCTTCGCGGAAGATCGCGTCACCGCCCGCCGCCTCGACCAGTGACAGGTAGCCGGCAATGGTCTCGAGCTGCGGGTAGCTGAAGCTGCGGAAGAACTCCAGGCCATCGATCAGCTCGATCAGTGGGTGCGCCATGGCAGGTCCTCCGATTGCAGCGGTTGCTTCCGTTCTACACGCCCCGACAGCCGGCGCCAACCAAATGGTTGCGGTGGAACTTCTACACCCGAAGGAAGTGCTTGCCGCGGCGGTGGCGCGGCCGGCGCAGGTCGGCGCGGTCCGAGCACCGGCACGTCGATTGCTTCCGGCATGCCGACCGGTTCCGTCGCTGCGACGGAACGCCATTCACTGCGCCTGCCAGGAGTGCCGCCATGACCAATTCCTACCGCCTCGAGTACCCGACGCGCCTCTCGCACCGCCGTGTCAACGTGTCGGATACGGAACGAATCGTGACCGGTATCGGCGGTCTGCTGCTGGCGGTTTCCGGTCTCCGGCACGGCGGTATCAGCGGTCTGCTCGGTGCGATCGCCGGCGGCGCGCTGGTCGCCCGCGCCACGACTGGTCACTGTCCTGCCTATGCGCGGCTCGGATCGAGCGCGTCCGAGCGCCGACTGGCCGAGCGCAGCGGCTGGCACACGGCGGCGGTGACGCGCGAGTCGATCGTGATCCGTCGCCCGCGCGAGGCGCTCTACGCATTCTGGCGCGATTTCCGCAATCTGAGCCGGGTGATGTCGCATGTCGAGCGGATCGACGTGCTCGACTCCCAGCGCTCGCACTGGGTGGCCAGCCTGCCGATGGGCAAGACCCTCGAGTGGGACAGCCGGATCACCGACGACCGACCGAACGAGCGGATCGCCTGGGAGTCGACCGAGAACGCCGAGCTGCACAACTCCGGTTGGGTCAGGTTCCGCGACGCGCCGGACGGGCTCGGCACCGAGGTGCTGGTGCAGCTCGCCTACGAGCCACCCGGCGGTGAACTCGGACGCTCGCTGGTCAAGTTGTGGCCGGATGCACCGGGCGCGCTGCTGAAGCACGATCTGAACGAACTGCGGCGCAGCATCGAGAGCGGCGAGCTTGCACTGGGCGAGCCCGGTGCCTTGCCGGGGGCGCGTGGCGACGATGCCGGGGCATCCCGGCCGCACTGATCCGGGCGGCTGCTGCAGCGCCGGAGTGCCGAAGGCGTTCAGGCGAATCTGCGCTGCGCGTACGGATCGTCGACGCTGCGCCGTCCGGCCTCGACGACGCGCTGGAGCTCGACCCGTACATGACCGATCCGCTCGGCATCGTCGAGTGAGTCGAGCAACTGCCGCCCCATCCACAGCAGCCTCCCGAGCACCACTGCATTGCCGGCGCCGTGCTGGCGGATCTCGCCGAAGGCGACCTCGAGCAGTCCGGCGAAGCACGGATGCTGCATCAGCACGCGTTCCACGCCTCCGTCGATGCAGTGCGCGTATCGAAGCCGTCGACGACCGGCTGCGCGCAGCACGGCAGTCATCTGGTTGATGCACAGGACCGCGGTGGTGGTGTCGTTGATGCCCGGTGACAAGGCCTTCAGCGCAACATCGACCAGTTGCCGGATGCCGAACCCGATGTCCTGCTCGAGCGTGCGCTGGCGGCCGATCGCGAAGCACGAGCGCAGCCACTCGACCGTCGACTGATCGAGCGGCGTCGCGCGCAGGACCGACACGAGTGGCGCGCCTTCGACGACGAAGTCACCGATCGCCGGCTCGACCCGTACCAGGCCCGCGTGGCGACGCGCGAAACCGAGCAGCTCGGCGGTGTCGACTTGCTGCAGGTAGCCGCTTCGCGTTGCATCGACACCTTGCCACACGCTGTGCTCGCTGGTCTGCGCTGCAGGCGCGCGGACGGGCAGGCAGTTGCGATCGTCCGCCGGAAACAGGTGGTCGATCGACAGCAAGGCCTCGTGAGCGACCGCGGCGGCAATGTGCGACGCCTGGACCGATACCGCGATGTGATGGATGAAGAACACCAGCACGCCGATCCCGAGCAGGCCCAGCACGACGCCGCCGAGCACCGACAGCGACGGCACGAATGCCCCCGGACCGCCGTCGCGGATTACCCGCAACACGACAAGGCAGTAGGCGAAAATGCCGACGAAGGCGCCGAGCACGGCCTGGTTGCTGCGGTCGTTCATGAAGTTGCGCAGCACGCGGGAGCTGTACTGCGACGACGCCAGCGACAATGCGACCAGCGTGATCGAGAACACCGTGCCTGCGACGGTGATCATCGATCCGGCCACGGTGGCGAGCAGGCTGCGCGAGCCCTGAGCTCCGGCCCCGAACAGCCGCGGCCAGGCTTCGAGGATTTCCGGGTCGATTCGCGTGTCGAGCTCGATTGCGGCGAGCGCAAGCAGCATCATGGCGAGCACGATGATGCTCGGCACGAACCAGAAGCTTGTGCGAACCTTGTACCAGTAACGCTGTATCCAGATCATCGCCGCCGCTCGCCCGCAATCCGCCGATCCTTGCAGCCCTGCACTTAGCCCGACCCGAATGGCAACCGATCCGCTGACGCCACCCGACAAGCGCCGCCGACGTCCGCTGCGCTGGTTCCTGCTGCTGCTCGCCACCGGCGTCGCGGCAGCGCTGCTTGTCGGCTGCCGAACGATCGGCTACTACGCGCACGTCGTCCACGGTCATGCCGACCTGATGGCGCGCCGGCAACCGATTGCGGGATTGCTCGACGACCCGGCTACCGATCCCGCGCTGCGGGCGAAACTCGAGCTCGTGCTCGACGCCCGCGAGTTCGCCTCGGAGCATCTCGCACTGCCGCGCAACCGGAGCTATACGTACTACAGCGAACTCGACCGGCCGTTCGTCCTCTGGAATGTGTTCGCCGCCGAGGAATTCTCGGTCGAGCCGATCCAGCACTGTTTCCCGATTGCCGGCTGTGTCGGCTATCGCGGCTATTTCGACCGCCAGCGCGCCGAACAGGAAGCGGCCCGGCTACAGGCGCAGGGGCTCGAGACTTTCGTCGGTGGCGTGCCGGCCTATTCGACGCTGGGCTGGTTCGGCGACCCGGTGCTGTCATCGATGCCGCTCGGTCGACGCGATCAGTTGATCGGCATGATCTTCCACGAGCTCGCGCACCAGAAGTTGTATGCACGCGGCGACACCGCGTTCAACGAATCCTATGCGAAGTTCGTGCAGCAGCAGGGCCTGCGCGAATGGCGGCAGGCCAACGAGCTCTCCCCGAGCGGGGAGTCGGCCGATTACCGGCCGGTCATCGAGCGGATCCTCGCATTGCGCGAGCGGCTGGCGCGGATCTATCGCGAACCGGTCGATGCCGGAACGATGCGAACGCTCAAACAGCAGGCGATCGACGCGTTCCGGCACGACTACCGGAGCTGGCGGCAGGCCGAGGGCGTCGACCGGCCCGGCTACGACCACTGGGTCGAGCTGCCAATCGACAATGCCAAGCTGGTGCCATTCGGACTGTACGACCGCTGGCTGCCGGCGTTCGAGCGATTGTTCGCCGAGGTCGGCGGCGACTGGGCCACGTTCCACCGGCGCGCCGCCGAACTCGCGCGGCTGCCGTTCGACCGGCGCCAGGCCGAACTGCGATCGCTGCTGCCCGACCGCCCCGCGGTCGACGCCATCGATTGACCGGGCCGCGCTGCGCCCGTCTGCCCCCCGCTGCGGTCGCGGATGGAACCGTGCCCGATCGACGATGCCGCCCCGGCAGCACCCATCCGGTCGATTCGATGTCAGGTGCATGTCGATGCGGGTTCATGAACGTGGCCGGAATGACGACCGACACTCGTGACACGATCCGGTGCCACATCGCGCTAGACCTGTAGCGCACGCCAGCCGTGCGCAACAAAAGCAACCAGAACAACATAAATCATTCGGAGATGATCATGACGTTACCAGCACGATTCAATGGCATGGCCAGCCTGTTGGCGGCCTCGATCGCAACGGCTGTGCACCTGCCGGTCGCCGCTGCCTCCCTTCCGGCCGGAATCAGCGGCTCCTGGTACAACCCGGAGCAGAGCGGCCATGGCCTTTCGGTGGAGATCCTGGACCAGCAGCGGGCGCTCGGTTACTGGTATGTGTACGACCCGGACGGCAACCCGATCCACCTGTACCTGGACGGCACGATCGAACAGACCAGCATCATCAGTGACGCGTACTACTCGAGCGGTATGCGGTTCGGAAGCTTCGACCCGTTGGACCATCAGCTTGGTCTGTGGGGAACGGTGACGCTGACCTTCAGCGACTGCGATTCGGCGACGCTGCAATGGAACGCGCACGGCGAAGCCGGTGCGGGCTTCGGAGTCGGTGAGACGTCACTGACGCGCCTTTCGGCGATTGCCGGGCTCCCGTGCAGTCTCGATCAGGCAGACGAACCGGGACGCCTGCCATCCGGTAGCTACCGCGGCACATGGGACCGCGTCAGCGGAAGTCCGTTTCCACGGCCGTGGGAATTGAAGGTCGCGGTCGACAACGAGGGCAACTTGTGGGCTACGGCGGACTGGACCATCTCCAGCAGCTATGTGAGCGTGCACACGCCGCCGCCGGTGTTCTTCGGCCACTCGGCCGCCGTGGACGGCAATCAGATCGAGCTTCAGGTCGATGTGCTGGTGAACTCTGCAATCCAGCAGTTCGTCGATTACGGTACCGGGATTACCGTGCCCGTCACCTTCAATGTCGGCTCGGCCGGGGATGCCGTTGCGGCAGCAGCCACGTCGCACAGGCCGAACCTCGTCGAGAGCTTCGCGTTCTCGCGGCCCGGAAACGTCGATGATCCTCTGCGCCGAGCGATTGCCCTGGACAGCCTGGCGGGCCAGGAGTTCGCATTCTCCGCTCGCGGACAGTTTTTCGAGCAGTCGGGGCGGGTGCGTTTTCTCGACGAAGGTCGCGTCTGCATCCAGATCCCCGTTTCCAGCGCGAACTGCCGCTTTTCGGGCATGGTGACTGGTGTCGCACAGGGTCTTGCAATGTTCGACATCGAGTTGGAGGACGCCCGTGTCGAAGGTGTGACCCTTGTCGGAAAGGGCTGGTTCAGCGCCAATGGAACGGACCAAGGTGAATCCCTGGTGCTCGTGGTGCGGGAGCCGGACGGCCATCGCGCGCTCGGCATCGTCGGGTCGCAGGACTGACCGGACCGCGTAGCGAAGCGTTTTTCGACCAATGGGCTGCAACCGCCTTCCTGCCGGCGAATCTCGATCGCCCGGCTGGAAGGCGGTTCGCTTCCACGGGAGCCGCTTCAGCTCTGAAGCGGCTCCTGCACGAGAGAGCGGGATCGCGTCGTCAGCCGGCTAGCCGCGTCCGGCGACCAGCTCGCGGCCGATCAGCATCCGGCGAATCTCGTTGGTGCCGGCGCCGATCGCGTAGAGCTTGGCGTCGCGCAGGATGCGGCCGGTCGGGTATTCGTTGATGTAGCCGTTGCCGCCGAGCGACTGGATCGCTTCCAGCGCGACCTGCACCGCGGCTTCCGACGCGTGCAGCAGGCAACTGGCCGGATCGATCCGTGATTTGGTGCCGCGGTCGTAGTCCATCGCGACCATGTAGGCATAGGCGCGTGCCGATTGCAGCATCGTGTACATGTCGGCGATCTTGGCCTGCATGATGCCGAAATTGCCGATCGCATCATCGAATTGCCTGCGTTCGCGGACGTAGGGCAGGGTGATGTCCATCGCGGCCTGCATCAGGCCGAGCGGGCCGCCGGTCAGCACCAGGCGCTCGGTGTTCAGGCCGGACATCAGCACGCGGACGCCCTGGTCGACGTCGCCGAGCACATTTTCATGTGGAATCTCGCAGTCCTCGAACACCAGTTCGCAGGTGTTCGAGCCGCGCATGCCGAGCTTGTCGAGTTTCTGCGCGGTCGAGAAGCCCTTCATGCCGCGCTCGACCAGGAATGCCGTCATGCCACGGCTTCCGGCATCCTTCGGCGCGGTGCGCATGTAGACGATCAGCACATCGGCTTCGGGGCCGTTGGTGATCCACATCTTGTTGCCGTTGGCGATCCAGACGTCGCCGCGGCGCTCGGCACGGCAGCTCATCGAGCCGACCACGTCGGAGCCGGCGCCCGGCTCGCTCATCGCCAGCGCGCCCTTGAACTCGCCGCTGCACAGTTTCGGCAGGTACTTCCGCCGCTGCGCCTCGGTGCCGTTGTTGTACAGGTTCTGCACGCACAGGTTCGAATGCGCGCCGTACGACAGGCCGACCGAGCCGGACGCGCGGGAGATTTCCTCCATCGCGACCACATGGGCCAGGTAGCCCAGTTCCGAGCCGCCGTACTCGCCCGGAATCGTGATGCCGAGCAGGCCCATTTCGCCGAGCTTGGCCCACAGGTCCTGCGGGAATGCGTTGTCGTGATCGATCTGTGCCGCACGCGGCGCGATTTCGGCATCGGCAAACCGTTGCACGGCCTCGCGCAGGGCGTCGATGTCTTCGCCTAGGGGGAATGGGTGCATGGTTTACCGCCGGGATTGGGGATTGGTGATTCGGGATTCGCAAGAGCGGAGACGTCGCAGCCGTGCACGACCCCGCACTTGCGGTCATCCCGGCGTACGCCGGGATCCTTGTTGATCGAGCGAGCGCTTGCAACGCCTTCCGGTGTCGCCGGAACAGCGAACGCCGCACTTCGTGCCGGGAGCTCGGACAGGGCGGGGATCCGCTTCAACGAATCCCCAATCCCGAATCCCGGCCGCACTTACTGCCCGCGAATGCGCCCCAGGAAGCGCGGTGCGCTGTTGCCCATGTGCGGCAGCTTGATCTTGCCGATCGACGCGATCCGCTCCTCGGCCATCCGGTCGGCGGCGCGGAAGGTCGGGATCGAGTCGCGCTTGGCGATCTGGAAGATCTTGCCGAGGTTGTAGTAGATGCCGCGCATCATGCGCATCGCGCGCTCGCGATTGTAGCCGTCGAACTCGATCGACACGTTCATCAGGCCGCCGGCGTTGACTGCGTAATCCGGCGCGTACAGCATGCCGCGGCGCTCGACTTCGAGGCCGATCTCGTCGGTCGCGAGCTGGTTGTTGGCGGCGCCGCAGATGACCTTCGCCTTCAGCCGCGGCAGGGTCTTTTCGTTGACGGTGCCGCCGAGCGCGCACGGGCTGTAGACGTCGACGTCGCAATCGTAGATGTCCTCGAGGCCGACCGCTTCGCAGCCGAACTCGTCGACGCAGCGCTGCACCGCATCCTTGTTGATGTCGGTGACGAACACCTTGGCGCCGTGCTCGCGCAGCAGCTTGACGTATTCCATGCCGACGTGGCCGACGCCCTGGACGGCGTAGCTGTACTTGCCGACGTCCTCGTTGCCGAACTTGACGTTCAGCGCGGCCAGCAGGCCCTGCAGCGTGCCGTAGGCGGTGAACGGCGACGGATCACCCGAACCACCGTGCACCTGGTGCACGCCGGTCACGTAGTCGGTTTCCTTCAGCACGTATTCCATGTCGTTGACGTCGATGCCGACGTCTTCGGCGGTGATGTAGCGGCCGTTCAACGAATTGACGAAGCGGCCGAAGGCGCGGAACAGCGCTTCCGACTTGTCCTTGTTCGGATCGCCGATGATGACCGCCTTGCCGCCGCCGAGGTTCAGCCCCGACACCGCGGCCTTGTAGGTCATGCCGCGCGACAGCCGGAGCACGTCATTGAGCGCTTCCTGCTCGGTCGCGTAGGGCCACATGCGGGTGCCGCCGAGCGCCGGGCCCAGCACCGTGTTGTGGATCGCGATGATGGCCTTCAGGCCGGCGTCGCGGTTGTGGCAGTACACGACCTGCTCGTGACCGGTGTTGGCAAGCGTTTCGAAAATCATTGACGGCTCCGTGGTGCGCGAGGGCGTGGCATCGGTCGATGCCGTGATCGCGTCCAAGTGATTGAAATCGAATGACGACGGGGCCCGGCGGCAGGGTGGGCCGGCGGCGGGCGGCGCGTAGTTTAAAGCAAACGCTCTAGCTGCGCGTCATCGGTTCGGCGCGCCCGCGGGGGCGCCCGGCGGGCGATGCCGGGCGCAGTTGATTTCGATCAGGCGGAGCGCCCCGTGATGCTGGCGCCGGGCACGCGGCTCGGAGGCCAAAGTAATCTCCGGTGCCGGCATCTCCCACAGGTGGTCAGGGGTGCGTCAGCGTCCGGACTTGATCGTCGTCCAGCTACGGACGCGCTCGCGCGTCACATCGTCCGGCAGCGATCTCGGGTCGACCAGCTTGGCCATCACCTCGTCGGGCGGATAGACGCCCGGATCGCCGGCGATCTCCGGATCGATCAGCTCGCGGGCCGGCAGGTTCGGGTTCGCGTAGGCGACGTAGTCACTGATCGACGCAATCACTTCCGGTCGCAGCAGGTAGTCGATCAGCGCGTGGGCGTTGGCGGGGTGCGGTGCGTCGGCCGGAATGGCCATCACGTCGACCCAGCGCAGTGCGCCTTCCTTCGGGATGATGTACTCGATCGCGACGCCGTTCCCGGCTTCCTCCGCACGATCGGCGGCCATGAACACATCGCCCGAGTAGCCCATCGCGATGCAGACGCTGCCGTCGGCCAGGTCGTCGATGTACTTGCTCGAATGGAAGTAGCGGATCGAATCACGGATCGGTGCGAACGCCTGTTCGACCGCCTGCACGGTGTCGGCATCGGTCGCATTCGGGTCCCTGCCGAGCCACAGCAGTGCAGCGCCGAATGCTTCCTGCTGGTCGTCGAGTACGGCGATTCCGCATCCTGCGAGCTTGCTCGCATTGGCCGGGTCGAACAGCAGGCTCCAACTGTCGAGCGGCGCATCCGCGCCAAGTGCCTCGCGCACCTTGTCGACGTTGATGCCGAGGCCGGTGGTGCCCCACATGTACGGCACGACGTGGCGGTTGCCGGGATCGAAGTCCTCGAGGCCCTGCATCAGCTTCGGGTCGAGGTTGCCGAGATTGCGCAGTGCATCCTTGTCCAGCGGCTGATAGACGCCCGCTTCGATATGCCGCTGTGCGTGCGGTCGCGCGGACGGAAACACCAGGTCGTAGCCGCTGTTGCCGGCCAGCAGCTTCGCTTCCAGCACCTCGTTGCTGTCGTAGACGTCGTAGACGACCTGGATTCCGGTGTCTTCGCGGAAGTTCTCCAGCGTGTCTTCGGCGATGTAGTCGGACCAGTTGTAGACGTGCACGACCTTGGCTTCGGCGGCAGGTGCGGCATCGGTCGACGGCGCGGCTTGTTCGCTCGAGCCTCCGCAACCGGCCAGTACCAGCGCAGTGGCGAGCAGGGACAGGCGTGCTTTCACGGGGATCTCCTCGGCTGGGGATGCAAAAAAATCGGATAGTGGTGAGCGGGTCGGGATGCTGTCAACCAGCCGATCGGTGCGGTCGCGCGCGAACGCCGTCACCGTTGCTTTCGAGCGATCTCGACCCGGTTGCGGCCGCCGGCCTTGGCCAGATACAGCACGCGGTCGGCCTCCGAGATCATGGCATCGAGCGATTCGCGACGACCGATGCAGACACCGATGCTGGTCGTGAGTGGAATGTGCTGGCCACCGAACTCGACCTGCAGCGCCTCGATCCGCGCCCGCAGTCCTTCGAAGAAATACTCCGCCTCGGTATCGCCGAGGTCCGGCGCCAGGATGCAGAATTCCTCGCCGCCGAAACGGGCCACGACGTCCTGCGGCCGGGCGAATCGGCCGACCAGGTGGGCGACAGCGCGCAGCGCGGCGTCGCCGCCGTCGTGGCCCCAGGTGTCGTTGATCTTCTTGAACAGGTCGATGTCGAGCATCGCGAGACTGAGCCGTCGACCGGCGTTTCCGGCCTGCTCGAACAACTGCGCTCCGCGGTCGAAGAAATGCCGACGGTTGGCGAGGCCGGTCAGGAAGTCCTTGGTGGCGAGATCCTGCAACGATCCGATCAGGTCGAGGTTGTCGACGTTCTGCGACACCCGGCAGAAGAACTCCTCGCGCGAGAAGGGCTTGTGCAGGAAATCGTTGGCGCCGTTCTTGAGGAACTGTGCGACCGGCGAGCTGTGGCCGATGCCGGAAACGCCGATCACCGCCATCCGGTCGCGCGGATGCCCGGCGCGCAATCGGCGGGTGAATTCGATGCCATCCATCTCCGGCATCTGGTGATCGACGATCACCAAGCGGATGCTGGAGTCGGCGGCGATGGCCTGCAGCCCTTCAATTCCGCTGCCGGCTTCGATGACCCGGAAACCATACAGTGCGAGCAGTCCACCCATGTTCTGGCGAGCCGACGGCGAGTCGTCGACGACCAGTGCGGTCACCTGGCGGTTGCGGTCGAGCCGTTGCACCAGCCAGACCAGGTATTCGACCGCTCCGGGAGCATTCTTCAGCACGTAGTCGATGATCGGCCGGTCGAGAATGTGCTCGCGCACCTCCTCGTCGAACACGCCGGAGACGACCACGGTCGGCATCTGTCGGGTCAGGAAGAAATTGATGATGTCTTCGTGGTCGCCGTCGGGCAGCACGAGGCCGGTCATGGTCAGCATGAACGGGCCGTGCTCGCGGATCATGCGATCGGCCTCTGCCAGCGACGATGCGGTACTGACCGGCACCGACAGCCGTTCGCCGATCGCCTCGGCAACCATCTGCGGGAAGAAACGCGAGTTCTCGACGATCAACACGTGGTTGGTCGAAGACCGGGACGAGGCGCTCGCTTCGGCTACGGACACGGGCTCATGCTCGTTGTGATGGGTCGTGCGTGCCCGGTCCGTTTTCCCCCAGCCGGGCCGCGTCGCCGCGGCGCGGCCGGCGGTTGCTGCGATTCTTGGGCACGATGCGGTCGGGTGCAAGCGCCGCTGCGCTCGGGGCTCGGTCGGCGGCGCCGTTCCCGCTCGCCGTCACGGTGCGACAGTCGCTGTTGCGATGCCGGGCAGGCCGGCCGGATCGAGCCGCGAATCGAACCAGTTCAGGCCCCAGTGCATGTGCGGGCCGGTCGCGCGGCCGGTCGCGCCGACCGTGCCGAACACCTGACCGCGCGCGACGCGGTCGCCGACTTCGACATCGATCCGCGACAGGTGCAGGAACGCCGAGCTGAGGCCGTGGCCGTGGTCGATCAGCACGGTGCCGCCGGTCAGGTACAGATCCGGATCGGCGAACACGACGATGCCGGCCGCCGGCGCTCGCAGCGGTGTGCCGGCCGGCGCGGCGACATCGAGTCCGCTGTGCGGTGAGCGTGGAATGCCGTTGTAGATCCGCTGGCTGCCGAACACGCCGCTGATCCGTCCCTGCAGCGGCCAGCCGAAGCCGAGGGCGAAATCGCTGCGGGCATCATCGCGGACCCGCGTCGCGGCAACCGCCGCCTGTTCGCGGGCGATCCGGGCGGCGATCTCGGGCGGTGGCTCGACGGTGGCGGGCGGCACGCCGTCGACACGTTCGGTGGGCCAATCGCGCGGGCGGACCGCAATCGAGACGGTCCGCGGCTCGGCGCCGGGCGCGGCGATCGTCAGCTCGATCGAATCACGCTGGTCGCGGCCGACGCCGAACACCAGCTCGCCGAGCGCTCCGACCCGCAGCGGGCGCTCGCCGATCCGGACCTGCGACCCGACCGGCACGCGACCGAATACCGGGCACCCCTGGTCGACCGCGGATGGCAGCAAGATCGATGCTTCGTCGGCCTCGGCATGGACGCCGCAGCGTGGGCCGGTCAGCGCCGCCGCCGACGATGGGCCGGCGGCGGCAAGCAGCAACAGCAGACTGCCGATGCCGGTGCGCCGGGCGTGGCGATGACGATCCGCTGGCATCATCATCGGGCGAACTGCAGCCGTTGCCCGGCCGGCGCGCCCTGCAGCGCGCGGCCATCCCAGACCTGCTGACCGTTGACGAAGGTCATCGCGACCTGCGAGCGGAACGTCCGGCCTTCGAATGGCGACCAGCCGCAGTGATAGAGCACGTCGCGCCGCTCGACCACGAACGGGGCGTCCGGCCGAACCAGCACCAGATCGGCGAACCAGCCTTCGCGCAGGTAGCCGCGTCCGGCGACGTCGAACAGTTCGGCCGGCGCATGCGCAACCTTCTGCACGATCTGTTCGACGCTGGCCTGGCCGTCGTGGACCAGCTCCAGCGCGCCGATCAGCGCATGCTGGACCAGCGGCAGTCCGGACGGCGCCTGCAGGTACGGCTGCTGCTTTTCCTCCCAGCCGTGCGGCGCGTGGTCGGTGGCCAGCACATCGATGCGATCGTCGGCCAGCGCGCGGATCAGCGCCGCACGGTCTTCCGGATCCTTGATCGCCGGATTGCACTTGATCAGGTTGCCGCGCTCGGCGTAGTCGCGGCGGTCGAACAGCAGGAAGTGCACGCAGGTTTCGGCAGTGATCTGCTTGCCGGCGAGCGGGCCCGGCGTGAACAGCTCCAGCTCGTCGGCGGTGCTGATGTGCAGCACGTGCAAGCGGGTTCCGTGGCGACGCGCCAGATCGATCGCCAGTCGGGTCGACTTGATGCAGGCTTCACGGGAACGGATGTCGGGATGGTGCTCCGGGCCGATCGCATCGCCGAGTCGTGCACGCAACGCGGCGAGGTTGGCATCGATGGTCGGGGTGTCCTCGCAATGCGTGATGACCGGCGTCGGCGCGCCGGCAAATATCGCTTCCAGCACCGCCGGGTCGTCGACCAGCATGTTGCCGGTCGACGCGCCCATGAACACCTTGACGCCGGGCGCGCTGCGCGGGTCCAGCGACTTGACCGCTTCCAGGTTGTCGTTCGATGCGCCGAGGTAGAAACCGTAGTTGGCCCGGCTGCGTCCGTCGGCACGGCGGTACTTGTCGGCCAGCGCCTCGGCATCGAGGGTCGGTGGCCGGGTATTGGGCATGTCCATGAAGCTGGTGATGCCGCCGGCGACCGCCGCGGCCGACTCGGTCGCGATGTCGCCCTTGTGCTCCAGACCGGGCTCGCGGAAATGCACCTGGTCGTCGATCATGCCCGGAAGCAGCCACAGCCCTCCGGCTTCGACGATCTGTTCGCCCGGCAGAGCCGAAAGGCCGGCATCGATCCGTTCGATGCGGCCGTCGCTGATGCGCAGATCCGCTTCGAATCGACGTCCTTCGTTGACCAGCGTGGCGCCGCGGATTAGCCAGCGGTTCATTCGTCACCTCCATGATGAGCTTTTCGATGCGGATCGGGCACCGGGTCCACGCCACCGGGATGCAGCGGGTGACAGCGGCAGACGCGCTTGAACGCGAGCCAGCTCCCTTGCAGATGACCGTGACGGGAGATCGCCTCCATCGCGTACTCGGAACAGCTCGGGTAGAACCGGCAGCGCGGTCCCAGCAGCGGGCTGACGAATCGCTTGTAGAAGCGGAGCAGGAATATGAGCGGGGAGTTCACGCCAGGCGAGCTTGGGAGTAGGGTGGCCGGGCGGGTTGCCGCCAAGGTGTCTCTAGGCTATAACACGCGACCGCTCGGCCCAAGGATCACGGGAACCAACGTGGCAGCGAAATCCAAGAACGCAAGCAAGCCGGTCGCCAAAGCGGCCAAGCCCGGCAAGACCGCTGCGAAGTCCGGCAAGGCCGCCGCCAAGGCCCCTGCCAAGGCCGCCGGCAAGTCGTCCCGCTCCGACGGCGCGGTGAAGAAGATCGCCAGCGCGCTGGTCAAGCTCGTCAAGCCGGCAGGCAAGGCGGCCAAGGCAGCGGGCAAGTCCGCCAGCAAGCCGGCGGTGAAGAAGCCGGTCAGCAAACCGGTCGCGAAGGCCGCTGCGAAGCCGTCCGGAAGGGCGGCTCCGGCCAAGACAGCGAAGCCGTCCGGCAGGGCGGCTCCGGCCAAGACAGCGAAGCCGTCCGGCAAGGCCGCCCCGGCCAGGGCAGCGAAGCCGTCCGGCAAGGCCGCACCGGTCCGATCGGCAAGGCCGGCAGGCAAGGCGGCACCGGTCAAGGCGGCGAAGCCGGCTGCGAAGAAGACGATGCCGGCCAAGGCGGTGAAGTCTGCCGCGAAGGCGACGCCGGTCAAGGCGCCGAAACCTGCCGCCAAGGCAATCCCGGCCAAGGCCGCGAAGCCGGTCGCCAAGACACCAGCCAAGGGGCCGAAGCCTGCCGCAAAGGCGCCACCGGCCCGGGCCGCGAAGCCGGCCGGCAAGGTTGCGCCGCTGAAGCCGGCCGCGAAGGCCGCGGCGGCCAGATCGGCGGCCGTGCCCAAGCCGGCCCCGGTGGCCCGTGCCACTGGCGAGTCGCGGCCGACTTCGGCGCCCCCGATCAAACACCCGATGGCGCCGACAGCAGCCGCTGCCGCGCCCGCTCCCCGCATGGATGCGAACTCAACCGAAAGGACTCCCATGAACCACGCCAACCACACGGCGCCCGTCGCCGCCGCAGGAGCGAAAGCCCGCGCCGTGAAACCCGCCAAATCGACTGCCGTGACCGAGACTCCCGCCATGGTTCTACCGAGCCGCGTCGACCTGCCGGAGGGCTATCGTCCGTCCTCGGACGATGAGTACATGAGCCCGATGCACCTCGAGTATTTCCGCCAGAAGCTGTTGAACTGGCGCAACGAACTGGTCGAGGAATCGAAGCAGACGATCGACAACCTGCGCGAGGAGGTTCGCGATGTCGGCGACGAAGCAGAACGCGCGACCCGCGAAACCGAAAACTCGCTGGAGCTGCGCACCCGCGACCGCTACCGCAAGCTGATCGCCAAGATCGACAAGGCACTGAAGCGGGTCGACGACGGTTCCTACGGCTACTGCGAGGAAACCGGCGAGGAGATCGGCATCGAACGCCTCGAGGCACGGCCGATCGCAACGCTGAGTCTCGACGCGCAGGAGCGCTGGGAACACCGGCAGAAGCTGATGGGCGACTGATCCGCTGCAGCCCCCGGCCATCCGACCAAACGCCCGGCTCGTCCGGGCGTTTGTTTCTTGATGCCCCCGTTTCTTGATGCGCCCGACACGCGGCGCGGTTGACCTGCGGCTCAGGCGGCCGCGACCATACTTTCGCGCCTGCTTGCCGCGGTGCCCGCCTTGCGATCCTTCCATTTCGAGCGACTGGCATGGCTCGGCAGCCGATCTGCGCTGACCGTCCTGGCCTCGCTGTGGCTGGCGTCGGCCTCCGCTGCCGTGCGGCCCGAGGTGCTGCTGGTATTCGACCCGGCGGACCCGATGTCGGTGCTCGACGCGGACGGAATCCGCGAGGCGCTGGTCGAACAGCAGACGCCGCGAGTCGAACTCGAATATGCCGAAGGTGCGATCAGCGAACAGCGACTGGCGCCGTTCGGCGTGCTGGTGCTGGCCCATGTCGAGCCGACAGCGGCCGAAGCAACGGCGATTGAGGCGTGGGTGCGCGACGGCGGTGGACTGCTGGCCAGTGGCCGGGCCGGGCTGCCGCTGCAGGGGGCACTCGGGATCGCGGCGCCGCAGCTCGTCGCACGTGAGCTGAGTACCGAGGTTCGATTCGGGGCCGTGCATCCGGTCGCGACCGGCAGTTACTGGGCCGGGACGATCAGCCAGGTGACGTCGATGCCGGCGGCGGAGATGCCGGCGACCGTGCAACTGCTCTATCTCGACCCGCAATGGCCCGCCTACGGCGCCGAATCGGCAGGTGCGCGTGTGCTTGCCCGGTGGCGTCGCCACACCGCGGGCTGGCTGACCGATGACGGCGCGCCGGCGGTGCTTGCCGATTCGCCCGGCAATGGCCGTACCGTCTACCTCGGCGCCTTGCCTGGCGCCTATTCGGCGCCCGCCTGGCGCTACCCGCTCGCCTGGCGCACCGTCGTCACCGAGGCGCTGGCATGGGTCAACACGCGCGGCAGCGTGATCCAGCTCGGGCACTGGCCCGATGCGCACCGGGCCGCATTCGCGCTGTCGGCCGATGCCGAGCGCCGCGCGATGGATTCGGTCGTGCCGGCGCTGATTGCGATGTTCGACACACTGGATCTGCAACGCTTCGGCACGGTGTTTCTGGTCGGCCAGGCCGGTGGTGACGCTGGCACCGAAGGGGCGGTCGAGCATCCTGCGCTGGTCGCGCTGATGTCCGCCGCCGGCGTCGAGGTGGCCGGGCATGGTGACGTCCACTCGCGTTTCGCCGGGCAGGATCAGGCGATCCAGCTCGGCCGCCTGCAGACGATGCGCGCGATTATCGAGTCGTTGCTGGCAGGCAGTGGCGAGCAGATGCTCGGATTTCGGGCTCCGGGCCTGGCCGCCGACCGGGCGACCCAAGCGGCACTGTCGGCCGCCGGGCTTGCCTATGACAGCAGCGACCAGGATGTCTGGTGCGAATGCACGCTGCCGTACTTCAATGGTGAGGTCTGGCAGTTGCCGCCGTCGTCGCCGATGGACTTTGCGGTGCTCGGCACGGCAGGCCTCAGCGGCGGCGAGTGGGAGCGCATTTCCGAGGACAAGCTCGACTACGTGTCGAGCCGTCGCGGCTTGTTCAACTGGGTGATCCATCCGTGGCTGATGGACGGGCGACTGTCGCATGTCGAGGCGTTGCTGCATCGTGCGCGCGACCGCGGCGATCTGTGGATGCGCCGGCTCGACGACATCCTCTACTGGTGGCAGTCGCGCGAGGCGCTCCGGCTCGACCTGTTGTCGGTCGATGCCACCGTCCTGCGGCTGCTGGTGAGCAACGTCGGCGACGTGCCTGTCGAGGGCGCGTCGATCTGGCTGCGGCTGCCATGGGCGCCGCTGCCACGATTCGCCCGCGTCGACGGCTCGGCGATCGCGCTGGTGACCCGCCGTCATGGCCTCGGCGACGCTCCGATACAGTTCGACGTCGCGGTGGTGCCGGCTGTGCCGGCGCTGGGTTCGGTCGTGCTCGAGGTCGGCATCGATCGACCGCCGTCGATCTTTGCCGACGGCTTCGACTGACCAGCCTCAGGCCGAGGCGCGCTCGGCAGTGTCGCGGATGAAGGCCAGCAGGGCCTGCAGGCCGTTGCTGCGGGTCGGCGACAGGTGTTTGGCAAGGCCGATATCGGCAATGAAACTCGGCTCGGTGGCGAGGATCTCCTCGGCTGTTCGGCCGGAGTAGACGCGCAGCGCGAGGTAGATCAGCCCGGACACGATCGCCGAATCGCTGACGGCGCGGAATTGCAGTCGCTGGCGGCCGCCTTCGGGCACGATCCAGACCATCGATTGGCAGCCGTGCAGCCGATGCTGTTCAGTCTTCCATTCGTCCGGGAACGGTGGCAGCCGCCGACCGAGGTCGATCAGGTACTGGTAGCGTTCGGACCAGTCGCCGAAGAAAGCGAACTCTTCGGCGATCGCGCGCTGCGCGTCGGCTGCGGTCGCCTCGGTTGGCAGGGACTGTTCGTTCATCGGTGGCATCCCGTCAGCCGGCGCGACGCCAGCGAACCCCGGCCGGTGTGTCCTCCAGCAGCACCCCCTCGTCGGCGAGCTGTTGCCGGATCGCATCGGCGCGGGCGAAATCGCGCGCCTTCCTGGCCGCGTTGCGTTCGTCGATCAGGTGCTGGATCCGGCCGTCGTCGTCGGCGCTCGCGCCGCGTTCGAGCCACGCCGCCGGGGCCTGCTGCAGCAGGCCGAGCAGGCGGCCGCCGCCGAGCAGCTCGGCTTTCAGCCGGCGGCGCTCGTCGGCGCTGTCGGCGCGCCGCGCGGTGGCGGCGATCGTTGCCAGCTCGGCCAGCGCGGCCGGCGTGTTCAGGTCGTCGCACAGCGCCGCCTCGACCGCGGCCGGCACCGGCAGCGGCGCGTCGCCGAGTTCGATGTCAGCGAGATCGCGCAAGGTGCCGTACAGCCGGTCGAGCGTGCGGACGCTCTGCTCGATCAGCGCATCGGACCATTCGAGCGGCTGCCGGTAATGCGCCGACAGCAGTGCGTAACGCAGCGCCTCCGGTGGATGCCGATCGAGCAGGTCGTGGGCCAGCGACACGTTGCCGACCGACTTCGACATCTTGGCGCCGTCGAAGGTCAGCATGCCGTTGTGCAGCCAGTAGCGCGCGAACGGCCGCCCCCCGTGCGCGCAGACGCTCTGCGCGATCTCGTTCTCGTGATGCGGGAACTGCAGGTCGATGCCGCCGGCGTGGATGTCGATCGTTTCGCCGAGAATCGCCTCGCTCATCGCCGAGCACTCGATGTGCCAGCCGGGTCGGCCGATGCCCCAGGGGCTGTCCCAGCCCGGCTGCTCGGGCGACGACGGCTTCCACAGCACGAAATCGCCCGGGCTGCGCTTGTACGGCGCGACTTCGACCCGCGCGCCGGCCAGCATCTCGTCGGTCGAACGACGCGACAGCCGGCCATACTCGGCAAAGCTGTCGACCGCGAACAGCACGTGGCCTTCGGCCGCGTAGGCATGGCCGGACGCGATCAGGCGTTCGATCATCGCGATGATGTCCGGGATGTGGGTGGTCGCGTGCGGTTCGGCGTCCGGCCGCTCGACACCGAGCCTGGTCATGTCGTCGACATAGGCACGCTCGTAGCGTTCGGTGATGACCTGGATCGGCACGCCTTCCTTCTGTGCGGCAGCGTTGATCTTGTCTTCGACGTCGGTGATGTTGCGCGCATAGACGACCCGCGGGTAATGCCGCCGCAGCAAGGCGGCCAGCACGCCGAACACCACCGCCGGCCGGGCATTGCCGATGTGCACGTAGTTGTAGACGGTCGGGCCGCAGACATACATCGTCACTCGCGACGGGTCCTGAGGCTCGAAGGTTTCCAGTTGCCGGGTCAGGCTGTTGTGCAGTTTCAGCGTCATGCCGATCGAAAGCCCTTATCGCAGTGCAGCATGCAGTCGTGGACCGCACAGTGTAGCCTGCGCGGCGCCTGGCCGGACCTGCCCGCCGTCGCGATTCGCTGCGGCCTGCCGGCCATGCACCGCCAACGGGGGAAGGCGGCGATGAACGGCGCGACAACGCTGACGTAGCGTTCGTGCGCTAAAGCGCAGATTCAGCCAGTCGATGCTGCAATGCGGTAGCGAACATGGTTCGCTGGTGCTGCTGTTGTCTGCATCGGAAATCCCGGGGGCTTGGAGAGCGATATGCAGCGTTTTTCTGGGGGACTGGCGGTGCTGGCGCTGGCCTCGGCACCGGCCTGGGGGCAGGGGCACGACAACGTCACCTTCGCCTACGCCGATGTGCTGCGGGTCGATCCGGTGTACGAGATCGTCCGCTACCGCGAGCCGCGCGAGGAATGCCACGAGCAGCCGGTCGTGCGACGCGACCGCGGCAGCGACGGCTCCGGCGGTGCGGTGCTCGGCGCGCTGATCGGCGGTGCGCTCGGCAACCAGGTCGGCAAGGGCGATGGCCGCAAGGCTGCAACCGTCGCCGGCGCGGTGATCGGCGGTACCGTCGGACACAACGCGACCCGCCGTCCGGAACGCGAGTACGAGTCGGTCGAGCAGTATTGCCGGACCGTCGAAGTCGAGCGCGAGGAACGCCGTACGATCGGCTACGACGTCGAATATCGCTACAAGGACGACGTCTTCATGTCGCGGCTCGACTACGACCCCGGCAACAAGCTGCGGATCCGGGTCGCCGTCAGGCCGGCCGACTGAGCGGTTTCGAACCGGCGCCCACGGCGCCCGTCGCGATCTTGCGCCGGCCGATCGTCGGCTGCTGAACTTGCGACTGCGGTCGCGTCATGCCGGTTGCGATCGTCCGGCCGGCCGTGCAACACTTTCCGCCGATGTTCCTCGAACCCGCCAGCGCCGATGTCCTGAGCTCCGCCCGCATGGCGGCAGGCATGACCTCGCGCGCGCGCCGACCGAGCCCGCCCTCACTGGCTGGGTGACGGCGTTCGCCGTCTGTTCGTTGAATGAACCCAGCCCTCGTGCTGGGTTTTTTCGTTTCTGGACCACGAAAACCGCTTCCGATCCACTGCCATTCATGCCGAGCGTTCGATGAAACACTTCTTGAATACCCAGGACTGGTCCCGTGCCGAGCTCGATGCCGTGCTGGCCGAGGCGGAAGCGTTCAAGCGCGCTCCGATCGGCGACGCCTTGCGCGGCCGGTCAATCGCGCTGGTGTTCTTCAACAGTTCGCTGCGCACCCGCACCAGTTTCGAGCTTGGTGCCTGGCAGCTCGGCGGACACGCGATCGTGCTGTCGCCGGGCAAGGATGCCTGGCCGATCGAGTTCGGCGACGGCGTGGTGATGGATGGTGAGGCCGAGGAACACATCGCCGAGGTCGCGCGCGTGCTGTCGCGCTATGTCGACCTGATCGGCGTGCGTGCGTTTCCGAAGTTCGTCGACTGGACGACAGACCGCCAGGACCGGCTGCTGAACGGGTTCGCCCGACATGCGAGCGTGCCGGTCATCAACATGGAGACGATCACCCATCCGTGCCAGGAACTGGCCCATGCAATGGCGCTGCGGGAGCGTTTCGGTCCGGACCTGCGCGGCAGGAAGTACGTGCTGACCTGGACCTACCATCCGAAGGCGCTGAACACCGCGGTCGCCAATTCGGCGCTGACGATCGCCACCCGGATGGGGATGGATGTCACGTTGCTGTGTCCGACCGAGGACTACCTGCTCGATCTGCGCTACATGCAATGGGCGCGCGACAACGTCGCCGAAAGCGGGGGCTCGCTGACGATCAGTCACGACATCGACAGCGCCTATCGCGATGCCGACATCGTCTACGCGAAGAGCTGGGGCGCGCTGCCGTATTTCGGTCGCTGGGAGGACGAAAAACCGATCCGCGAGCAGTTCCGCCACTTCATCGTCGACGAGACGAAGATGGCACTGACCAACCGCGCCGTGTTCAGCCATTGCCTGCCGTTGCGCCGCAACATCAAGGCCACCGACGCGGTGATGGACTCGCCGAGCTGCATCGCGATCGACGAAGCCGAGAACCGACTGCACGTGCAGAAGGCGGTGATGGCCCGGCTCGTGTTGGGCGATCGCGAATCGGGCACGCCGAATGGGAACGCGTAGGCGCCCACATCTCGGAGTCCGCGCGGCTGCACGGCCCCTCGACGTTTGCATCAAACGGATATTTCAATGACGCCCAAGCCTGCTTCAACCCATCCCGAATCCCCGCAACCCGGCGCCACCGATGTCGTGCTTGCATTCTCCGGCGGCCTCGACACCAGCTTCTGCGTGCCGTACCTGCAGGAGCAGGGATACCGCGTGCATACCGTGTTTGCCGACACCGGCGGCGTCGATGCCGAGGAACGGGGTTACATCGAGCAGCGCGCGGCAGAGCTCGGCGTCGCCTCGCACCGGACCATCGACGGCGGGCCGGCGATCTGGAACGGGTTCGTCAGGCCGTTCGTCTGGGCCGGCGAGGGCTACCAGGGGCAGTACCCGCTGCTGGTGTCGGATCGCTACCTGATCGTCGAGGCGGCACTCGCGCGCGCGGCCGAACTCGGCACCCGCAACATCGCGCATGGCTGCACCGGGATGGGCAATGACCAGGTGCGCTTCGATCTGGCGGTCAAGGCGCTCGGCGACTACACGATCCTGGCGCCGATCCGGGAGATCCAGAAGCAGCACACCGAAGTCCGCGCCTTCGAGCAGCAGTACCTCGAGCAGCGCGGATTCGAGGTCCGGGCGAAACAGAAGGCCTACACGATCAACGAGAACCTGCTCGGTGTCACGCTGTCGGGCGGCGAGATCGATCGCTGGCAGGCGCCGGGCGAGGGCGCACGCGGGTGGTGCGCGCCGCGCAGCGAATGGCCGTCGCAGCCGTTGTCGCTGACGATCGGATTCGAACGCGGCGAAGCGGTGACGCTGGACGGCCAACGGCTGGACGGTGCGGCGCTGCTGGCACGGCTCAATCGCGAGCTCGCCCGCTACGGCGTCGGCCGCGGCCTGTACACCGGCGACACCACGATCGGCCTGAAGGGGCGGATCGTCTACGAAGCCCCGGGCCTTATCGCGCTGCTGACCGCTCACCGGGCGCTGGAGGAGGCGGTGCTGTCGAAGCAGCAGAACCGGTTCAAGCCGGAAGTTGCACGGCGCTGGGTCGAACTCGTCTACGAGGGTTTTTTCCACGACCCGCTGAAGGCCGATCTGGAAGCGTTCCTGTCATCGTCGCAGCGCTGCGTCAACGGCGAGGTCGTGTTGCGCACCGAAGGCGCGCGCGTCGATGCGGTCGAAGTTCGCTCGCCGCAGATCCTGACGGCGAAAGGCGCGACCTACGCGCAATCGGCCGACTGGGGCGTGGCCGAGGCGGAGGGCTTCATCCGCCTGTACGGCATGAGTTCGACGCTGTGGGCCGAGGTCAACCGGAAGTGAACGCTTTGCGCCAGCAGCGAGGGCCGTGCCGGCCATGATTTCGACGATCCTGCATCACCTTGAAGCGCTGGTGGCGTTCGACACCCGCAATCCGCCGCGTGCGATCGGCACTGGCGGCATATTCGACTACCTGCGCGAGCACCTGCCGGGCTTCGACTGCACGATCACCGACCACGGCGCTGGCGCGGTGTCGTTGCTGGCCGTGCGCGGTCGGCCGACCCGCCTGATCAACGTGCACATGGACACGGTGCCGGCGTCGCCGCAGTGGAGTGCCGATCCACTGCGTCTGCGGGTGAGCGGCGAGCGTGCGATCGGCCTGGGCGCCTGCGACATCAAGGGTGCGGCGGCCTGCCTGCTGGCGGTCGCGGCCGAAACGAAAGGCGATGCCGCGTTCCTGTTCAGCAGTGACGAAGAAGCCAACGACGCCCGCTGCATCGGCGGATTCCTCGCCACCGATCACGGCTTCCGCGAAGTCGTGGTCGCCGAGCCGACCGGCGCCGAGGCGGTACTGGCGCATCGCGGGATCAGTTCGATCCTGCTTCGATTCCGTGGCCGGGCAGGGCACGCGAGCGGCGCCGAAGCGCTGGAAGCCAGCGCGGTGCACCAGGCGATCCACTGGGGCGAGCGGGCGCTCGCGCTGGTGCAGACATTCGATCATGCGCGCTTCGGCGGACTGACCGGACTGCGCTTCAACATCGGCCGGATCGAGGGCGGCATCAAGGGCAACGTGATCGCGCCGAGCTGCGAGCTGCGGGCCGGGTTCCGGCCGCTGCCGTCGCAGTCGATCGACGAGCTGCACGCGGCGTTGCGGGGCCTTGCCGAAGACTCGGCGCTCGACCTGTACCAGGAAACATTTCGCGGACCGCCGTTGCCGGCTGGCGACATCGACGACGCCGAACATCGGCGTCTGGCCGCACGCGACCTCGCCGACGAACTCGGCATGCCGATCGGCAATGCGGTCGACTTCTGGACCGAGGCATCGCTGTTCTCGGCCGCCGGACTGACTGCGCTGGTGTTCGGGCCGGGCGACATCGCGCAGGCCCATACCGCCGACGAATGGGTTGCGCTCGACCAGCTCGTTGCCGCCGCCGACGTCTACCGACGCATGTTGAGCCGCTGACATCACTCATCTGCAAAGGCCGCGTCCGCACGTTGCCGAAGCGGCTTCATCCACACGATTCCATCGCTGCCATTCGCCATGACCGACCTGCGTCACACCATCGTTCGCCTGCTGTCCAACATGGCGAGCGCAAAGGAAATCCAGCAATACCTGAAGCGCTTCTCGCAGCTCGACGCGGCGCGCTTCGCGGTGGTCAAGGTCGGCGGTGCGATCCTGCGCGACGAGCTCGATGCGCTGGTCAGCTCGCTGTCGTTCCTGCAGCAGGTCGGGCTGACGCCGATCGTGCTGCACGGCGCCGGTCCGCAGCTCGACATCGAGATGGCCGCGGCCGGCATCGAGAAGAGGTCGATCGGCGGATTGCGTTACACCAGCCCCGACGTGCTGGCGATCGTCCGGCGGGTATTCCAGCAGGAAAACCTGCGTCTGGTCGAGGCACTGCAGGCGGTTGGCGTGCGGGCAACCTCGGTGCAGTCCGGCGTGTTCGAGTCGGATTTCCTGAGCCGGCGCAAGTACGGCCTGGTCGGCAAGGTCAGCCGCGTGCACACCGACGCGATCCAGGCAGCGATCAAGGTGCATTCGATCCCGGTGATCGCATCGCTCGGCGAAACGGCCGGCGGGCAGATCCTCAACATCAACGCCGATTGGGCTGCCAACGAGCTGGTCAAGACGCTGCAGCCGTACAAGATCGTGTTCCTGACCGGCACCGGCGGGTTGCTCGACGGCGACGGCCGGGTGATCGATTCGATCAATCTGTCGACCGAGTACGACACGCTGCTGGCGCAGCCGTGGCTGCACTCGGGCATGCGGGTCAAGATCGAGCAGATCCACGACCTGCTGATGCAGTTGCCGCCGGCGTCATCGGTGTCGATCACCCGGCCCGACCAGTTGGCCAAGGAACTGTTCACCCATCGCGGCTCGGGCACGCTGGTCCGGCGTGGCGAGAAGATCCGTCGCTTGCGCCACTGGGACAAGCTCGACCTGACCCGCCTGCGGGCGCTGCTTGAGTCGGGATTCGGCCGCCGGCTGGCGGCTGACTATTTCGAACGCACGACACCGTACCGCGTCTACGTCAGCGAGCACTACCGCGCGGCACTGCTGCTGACAAGCGAGAACGGCATCCCGCATCTGGACAAGTTCGCGGTCAGCGACGATGCGCAGGGCGAGGGCCTCGGTCGGGCGGCCTGGCAGGTCATGCGGGCGGAGAATCCGCAGTTGTTCTGGCGCGCGAGACCGAACAATCCGATCAACGAATTCTATTTCGCCGAATCCGACGGCTGCATCAAGGGCGAGCGCTGGAACGTGTTCTGGTACGGCCTGCAGACTTTCGCCGACGTGCAGTACGCGGTCGAACATTGCCGGGCGCGCCCGGCCACGATGAAAGGGTGATGCCGATGACGCCTGCGCGAGACAGCGCCGGACCGTGGCTGCAGCCGGTCACGCTGCGCGGAAGCCATGTGCTGCTCGAGCCGCTGCAGCCCGATCACGCCGAGGCACTGGCACGTGCCGCCGAAGACGGTGAGCTGTGGCGCCTGTGGTATACGTCGGTGCCATCGGCAAAGCAGGTCGACAGCTACATCGACACCGCACTCGAGCAGCAGCGCGCCGGGCGCTCGCTGCCGTTCGTGGTCCGCGATGTGGCCGGCGTCGTGGTCGGCAGCACGCGCTACTGCAACGTCGACGGCCCGAGCCGTCGGCTCGAGATCGGCTACACCTGGTACGCGCGGCGCGTGCAGCGTACCGCGCTGAACACCGAAGCCAAGCGGCTGCTGCTGGGCCACGCGTTCGAGACGCTCGGCTGCATCGCCGTCGAGTTCCGCACCCATTGGCACAACCAGCAGTCGCGGCAGGCAATCGCGCGGCTCGGCGCGAAGCAGGACGGCGTGCTGCGCAACCACATGATCATGCCGGACGGCAGCTACCGCGATACGGTGGTGTTCTCGGTCATCGATTCGGAGTGGCCCACCGTGCGGCGGAGCCTCGATTTCCGCCTCGAACAGCGGGTGTCGTCGGATGCGTAGGTCGATCGGCATCGTCGGTGCGCGCGGACACGTCGGCGGCGAGCTGATTCGCCTGCTCGCAGCGCATCCGGAGTTCGAGCTGGCCTTCGTTTCGTCGCGCGAGCTGGCCGGAAGGCCGGTGTCCGGGCATGTCGCCGGTTTCGCCGGCACGCTGCGCTTCGAAACGCTTGGGCCGCAGGATGTCGTCGCCGCCGGCGCCGACGCGGTCGTGCTGGCGTTGCCGAACGGCAAGGCCGCTCCGTTCGTCGACGCGCTCGGCGCGGCCGGCAGCGATGCCGTCGTGATCGATCTGTCGGCCGACTACCGCTTCGATGCCGGCTGGTATTACGGCCTGCCCGAGCTGACCCGCTCCGGCTACCGCGGCCAACGCCGGATCAGCAATCCCGGCTGCTACGCGACCGCGATGCAACTGGCGATCGCACCGATCCGCGACGCGCTGACGGGTCCGACGCAGTGCTTCGGTGTGTCCGGCTACAGCGGTGCCGGTACCACGCCGTCGGACAAGAACGATCCGGAACGCTTGCGCGACAACCTGATGCCGTACTCGCTGGTCGGGCATCTGCACGAACGCGAGGTCAGCCGGCAGCTCGACCGGCCGGTCGAGTTCATGCCGCACGTCGCGCCGCATTTCCGCGGGCTGACGATCACCGCCAATCTGCATCTGTCAACGCCGCACACACTGGAGCAGGTGCGC
The DNA here is from genome assembly GCA_041687455.1 of Lysobacteraceae bacterium. Classification (GTDB taxonomy): domain Bacteria; phylum Pseudomonadota; class Gammaproteobacteria; order Xanthomonadales; family Xanthomonadaceae; genus JAWLBY01. The sequence goes on from JAWLBY010000010.1 coordinate 77,878, forward strand.
GAGCGCTACCAGCGTTGCTACGCCGGCGAGCCGCTGGTCGGTGTCGTCGACGATGCGCCATGGGTAAGCCGGATTGCCGGCCGCCACGGCGCCGTGATCGGCGGCTTCACCGTGTCGCCGGACGGATGCCGGCTGGTGGTGGTTTCGGTGCTCGACAACCTGCTGAAAGGCGCGGCAACACAGGCGCTGCAGAATCTGAATCGGGCGTTCGACTTCGACGAATTGTCCGGCATTCCCTGCTGAACCGACGGAAGCGTACCGATGGCCGAACTGCTGTGGCAGAAATCCGATACCCGGGTCGACGCGCGGATCCAGCGCTTTCTCGCCGGCGAGGACGTGATCCTGGATCGCGAACTGTTCGCATACGACGTCCGCGCCAGCCGCGCGCATGCCGAGGGGCTGCAGCGGATCGGCATCCTGTCGAGCGACGAACTTGCGGCGATCTGTACCGGGCTGGACGCGTTGCTGCTCGCCTTCGAGCAGGGCGAGTTCGTGCTCGATGAGCGCTACGAGGATTCGCATTCAGCGATCGAGGCGTGGCTGATCGATCGGCTCGGCGATACCGGCCGGCGGATCCACACCGGACGCAGTCGCAACGACCAGGTACTGGTGGCGTCGCGGCTGTGGTTGAAGGATCGGCTGGCACGGCTCGTCGAGCTGTGCCGCGACTGCGCCGCCGTGGCGCTGGAACGTGCCGAATCGGAAGCGATGCTGCCGCTGCCCGGCTACACGCACCTGCAGCGCGCGATGGTGTCGTCGGCCGGGATGTGGTGGTCGGGTTGGGCCGAGGCGTTCATCGATGATGCGCTGCGCGCACGCGACACGCTCGGCTGGGTCGATGCCAATCCGCTCGGCAGCGCGTCCGGCTACGGCGTCAACCTGCCGCTCGATCGCGACCACACGACGCAGGCACTCGGCTTCGGCCGGCTGCAGGTCGCGGCGACCTATGCCCAGCTTTCGCGCGGCAAGTTCGAACTGGCCGCGCTGGAGGCGCTCGGCGCCGCCACGCTCGACCTGCGCCGGCTGGCCTGGGATCTGTCGCTGTTCGTCAGTGCCGAGTTCGGCTACGTGACGCTGCCGGCGCAGTACACGACCGGCAGCTCGCTGATGCCGAACAAGCGCAATCCGGACGTGATCGAGCTGTTGCGCGCGACGCACGCGAGCGTCGCCGCAGCGCGCACCGAGATAGAGCAGTTGCTGTCGCTGCCGTCCGGCTACCACCGCGATCTGCAGTTCAGCAAAGGCGCGATCGTGCATGGCTTCGGCCGCGGCCTTGCCGCCCTCGAACTGCTCGCGCCGTTGCTGCGTGAGCTGCAGTGGCAGCCCGAACGGATGCAGGCCGCGCTCGACCCGTCGATGTATGCAACCGATCGGGCGATTGAGCAGGCCGCTGCCGGTGTGCCGTTCCGCGATGCGTATCGGCAGGCGGCGGCGGATCCGTTGCCGAGTTTCGGGGCCGATGCCGATGCCAGTCTGGCCGCCCGCAACTCTCCGGGTGCCGCCGCAGACCTCCGCCTCGCGACGCTGCGCGCGCGCTGGCAGCAACTGGCGTAGCGTTCAGGCCGGCAGCGAAGGGGCCGGGAACGTCGGTTGCGGCGTGGCGTTGCCGGTCGAATCGTCGAGCGGCACCGGCGCGTGCAGCGGGTCGCTGTCCGGTGCCTGGAGTGGCGACAGCAGATCGATCCGCTCGCCGAGCCGGACCGTCGCGATCCGCGCGGTCTGCAGCGTGCGGACCTGGTCGGCGTCCGCGTGCAGCCGTTCGGCGATCTGCTCGATGGTCGCATTCGGCTGTGGTGCGCGGCGATCGATGCCCTGGAAGCGGATCCGGTTGTATTCGGCCCAGCCGATCAACACGGCCGCGCAGCAGGCTGCGATGGTGGCGAGCTGCAGCAGCAAGCCGACATTGACCGCATGCTGCTGCAGGTAGACCTGCAGATACGCGGTGCGCATGCCGGCCAGCCACAGTCCGAGCGTCGCCAGTGGCGCCCAGAGGTACAGATAGATCGTCCACGCGAGCAGCGTGAACAGGCCGAACAGCGTCCGGTGCAGCCGTGCCTGGCTGGTCGGCCGGTAGATCAGTTTCTCGCCGGCTTTCATCGATACCCCCGATCCGGGCTGACCCAGGTCGCCTTGCGTGGTCCGCGCTTGAGCAGTGTCTTCGGAACCGACAGCACGCTGGTCGTCAGTGTGAGCAGCCAATACACCGCCGGATACCAGATCATCCAGTAGTAGTGCCGACCGATCCCGGGTTCGTAGCGGCTGTCGATGCGCAGGCTGATCGCGAACTGCAGCAGGCAGATCATCGCCATCACGACGCCGGGCCAGCCGATGCCGGCGGTCCGGCCGCCGGTGAAATCGAACGGTGTCAGCAGTGTCAGCAGCCATGCGAACAGCAGCACGAACACCGTGAAGCTCCAGGTCGTGCTGAGCATGAATTCGGCCAGTACGCCCCACATCCGCCGCTTGCGCCAACTGAGCAGGCCGGAACTGTGCCGGATCATCGTCTCGACGCCGCCCTGTGCCCAGCGCAGCCGCTGCTTCCACAGCCCGCGCAGCGTTTCCGGCATCAGGATGAAGCACAGCGCATTCGGTTCGTAGCGGATGTCCCAGTGATCGATCTGCAGCCGCCAACTGATGTCGATGTCCTCGGTGACCATGTCGTCGGACCAGTAGCCGATCCGATGCAGCGCGGTGCGGCGAAACGCGCAGATCACGCCGGATACCGTGAACAACCGGCCGTAAACGCGCTGGGCGCGCTTGATCATGCCGATGATCGATGAGAACTCGCCGACCTGCAGCCGGCCGAGCAGGGTGGAGCGGTTGCGGATGCGTGGATTGCCGGTTACCGCGCCGACCCGCGGGCCGCTGGTCAGGTGCAACATCATCCAGTGCACGGCATGTTCTTCGAGCAGTGCGTCACCGTCGATGCAGACCAGGTATTCGGAGCGCGCCGCCAGCGCTCCGACCCGCAGCGCATTGGCCTTGCCGTGATTGCTGTCGAGATGGATGACGCGCAGCCGCTCGAATTTCGCGGTCAGCGCGTCGAGGCGTTCGGCAGTGTCGTCGCTGCTGCCGTCGTTGATTGCGATGATCTCGTAGTTCGGATAGGTCTGGCTCGCGGCAGCCTCGATCGTCTCATCGACGTTGTCGCCTTCGTTGTGGCACGGCACCAGGACCGACACCAGCGGGTAATCGCGCAGGGCCGGCGGCTGGTCGAAGCGCGGCGAGTGCCGCTCGCGGCGGAAGTAGTAGTACAGCCCGCCGATCATCCAGAAAAACGACATGATGATCGGGTAGTAGAAGACGTACTGGCCGAGCACTTCCATGGCTGTGGTCACCAACTGTACTGAAGGCCGAGTTCGACGAAGGTCTGGTATTCGGGCGTGCCGTCATAGGCGCGCCGGTCGCGGCCCGCGCGGGCGAACAGCCGTCGGCCCGGAGCCGGCACGAAACCGTACTCGTAGCGCAGGCCGCCGATCAGCTCCGGTGCATGGAACTTCTGGTCGTAGACGCCGGCGAACGCCTCGAACCGTTGCGCGTGCTGCCGGCCCAGGCGAGCGTGGATGCGGTGTTCGAGTGCCGCGCCGAGTTCCGCCGAGGCATCGCGCAGCGGGCTGAAATAGGGGACGTCGTCGCGCCGGTTCTCACCGGCGAACAATCCCGGGCTCAGGGTCAGGGCCCAGCGGTGGCCCCACGGAATCCGCTTCCATCCGATCAGGCCGACTTCCTGCCGTCTATTGCCGTCGCTGTAGTCGATCCGGCCGAGGCTCAGTCGCGCCCAGTGCTGGCCGCCAGGGCTGAATCGCGCGGCCAGCGCGTAACGGTCGCCGGTGGTGCCGGCACCGCGTGCCCGCAGCGGCAGGTCGAAGGCGTTGTCGGCGGCCGATGCGGCGACCGTCCAGCGATCGTCGATCCGCCACTCGATCGCAAGCGCGGCGCCGCCGTCGTCGACCAGGTCGTCACGGGCGTTATCCGCTTCGATCTGGATCCGTACGGTGCCGGCCTGCCAGCGCAGGCCGCCGACGATCCGTTCGTCCTCGAGGTAGACGCCACGGAAATCGGCGTAGGCGCGTCGATAGGCGGCATACGCGCGCAGTTCCGGCCCGAACACCGGCGACCACAGCGTCGTCTCGGTGCGCGCTTCGCCGGATGCGATCTCGCGGTCGCCACCGCGGCCGGCGCGGACCCGGCTGTCGAGCAGGGCACCGCGGTCATGCCGACGGCGCTCGGTGACGCGGCGGTACAGCGGCCACTCGCCGACATCCTCGGCAAGGCCGTCGATCACGGCTTCGGCCTCGGCGATTCGTCCCAGCCGGTCGAGCGCGGCGATCCGGTCGACTGCGGCACCGATGTAGCCGGGCGCCGCCGACAGCGAGCGATCATAGGCCGCGAGTGCCGCGTACGGGCGGTCGCGCAGCAGTTCGAGGCCGCCTTGCTGGCGCGCCAGTTCGGCATCCTCCGGCGCGTTCTCGGCCAGCGCGCCGATCTGCTTGGCGGATGCATCGAGCTGGCCGCTCCAGGCGCGGATCAGTGCCAGTCGCAGGGTGTCGTCGCGGCTGCCGTGGGCATCGACGCGCGCGGCCAGGATCGCCTCCGCCTCATCGAGCCGATCGAGATCGGCCAGCGCAAAGATCCGGCCGGCGTGCGCGGCGTCATCGTCGGGGTTCGCTGCCAGTGCGCGTTGATACAGTTCGAGCGCCAGCTCCGGCTCCTGCAGGCCGGCCGCCGCATCACCAGCCGCGCTGACGACGTAGCTCGGCAGCTCCGGGCTGGCCTGTTCGAGGCGACGAAATTCAGCCAGCGCGTCGTGCCAGCGACCGAGCTGGCTCAGCGCGACGATCCGGTCGAGCATCGCCCGGCGTCGCTGCGTGGCGTTCGCGTCGGAAGCGATGATGGCGTCGAGCAACACGATCGCCTCGCCGAGCATCCGCTGTGCGGCGGCCGGCGTCGCTGCCTGCCGGGAATCGCGGATCTGCTGCGCGACTTCGTCACCGCGCTGGTCCCAATCGGTTGCGTCGACCGCGCCCGACAGCAGGGTACCGAGCATCATCAGCATGGCCAGCGGGTGGCGGCCGCGCGCGCGGCGTTCATCCAGCAGAATCCGGTGTGGCGTACTGGCCAAGCGTCACTCCATCAGAGATTTCAGGAACATTGACGCACAGCGGCACAAGCTGACCCACGGGCGTCGGAACTGGCTCGAATGTGATCGGCCAGCGGCCAGAAAGCGGGTTCAACCGCAAGCATTGCCGGAAAATGCAACGGTTGTGCCATGCTCGGGCACGGTTGTCGGGTGGGTGCTGCCACATTCAGTTTCGACGCGCCGGTCGAGTCGACAATGCACGGGTGTCGTGACCGGATCGTGGCGCAACATCGCTGCGCCGGCACGAGTGCGCCCACGGACTTGCTCGCCCGATGCCACGGAGCAGCCTGATGAACTCACGGATCGATCCGGACGGCCTGCGGCTTCCTGTCAAGCTCGATAGCGCCAGCAACGGCGAGTTCGAGCCGGTGCCGCTCGCAGCCGAGCACCGGCACGCGCGGACGCTGGCGTTCGATACCGCGACCGCGCATGCGCGGCATCTCGGGCGGAGCCGGCGCGATTTCCTGATTTCGGCCTGCGGTGCCGCAACCACGCTGCTGGCGATGAACACGGCCTACGCCGCGGCCGGCCGCCGCGGTGGCTGGTTCGACCTGCCGGCCGAGGCCGGTCTCGAAACGGCCGCCGCGTCAGCGGTCGACGGCGACGAATTCATCTTCGACGTGCAGGGTCATTTCGTGAACCCGACCGGCGCCTGGCTGCGCCACAAGCCCGAAGGCGCGAAGCCGCTGGGATTCGTCGAGACCGAAGGCTGCGCCGCTGCGGCGCTGCCGGGGCCCCGCGATCACCTGCAATGCATCGGGCCGGATGCCTTCATCCGGCATGTCTTCATGGACTCCGACACCGACCTGATGGTGCTGTCGTTCGTGCCGTCGGGACGTGCCGAAGAGCCGCTGAGGATCGAGGAAGCGGCCGCGGTTGCCCGAATCGTCGAACGCATGCAGGGCAGCCATCGGTTGTTGCTGCACGGCCGCGTCAATCCGAACCAGCCGGGTGATCTCGACGACATGGAGCGGCTTGCCCGCGAGTTCCGGATCAGTGCCTGGAAGACCTACACGCAGTGGGGGCCGGATGGGGTCGGCTTCTTCCTCGATGACGATCCGGGGCTGGCGATGATCGAACGCGCCCGAGCGCTTGACGTTCCAACCATTGCGATCCACAAGGGACTACCGTTTGGACCGCGCAGTTATGAGCACAGCACCTGTGTCGACGTTGGACGGGTCGCCGCGCGTTATCCGGACGTCAATTTCCTGATCTACCACTCCGGTTTCGTCACCGGCACGCCGGAAGGTCCGTACGACGAATCGCGGGTCGACGGCATCGACCAGTTGATCACATCGATGCGCAAGGCCGGCCTCGGGCATCACAGCAACGTCTATGCCGAACTCGGCTCGACCTGGCGGTTCCTGATGCGCGACCCGGACTCGGCCGCGCACGCATTGGGAAAGCTGCTGAAGTACCTCGGCGAGGACAACGTTCTGTGGGGCACCGATTCAATCTGGTATGGCAGCCCGCAGGACCAGATCCAGGCGTTCCGGACCTTTCAGATCGCCCCCGAATGGCGCGAGCGATACGGCTACGCCGAGATCACGCCGGCGATTCGTGCGAAGGTTTTCGGACGCAATGCGCTGCGGCTGTATGCGGTCGATGAGCAGGTGTTGCGCGAGCACCTGCCGCGCGACGGCATCGCGAGGGCGCGGGATGACTACCGCAACCGGCCCGATCCGACCTTCGAGAGCTTCGGACCGAAGACCCGCCGCGAGTTCCTGAGCCTGAAACGGCTCGGTGGATAGCAGCGTCGATTCAGTCGCCGCGTTCCAGGCTTGGGCCAGGCCGATCGGGAGCGCGCGATGCAGGGCTCTGCGGGCAGCGAGCGGGTCGATGGAATGCGCCGGCGCTTGCGCAGCAGCCGACGTCTGCTGGTGTTGCTGCTCGCGGCGTTCGTCGCCACCGCCTGCCTCATGCATCTGCAGGGCGAGCTGGCCCGGCAGTCGCGCTTGCGGATCGAATCGACCGCGGCCGCCGACCGCTTCGTCGAACTGGCCGTGCGCGCCCGCTTGCTGGCAAGGATCGATCCGGCCGCGATCAGCAACAGTGCGCTGATCGGTGACGGCCTGTTCGATGCCCACGCCATGCGAACCACCTGGGAATCAGCAGTCGAGATCCGTTGGGCGCTGCTGGCCGGCGATCCGGTCGTGGTCGTGGTCGAACTCGACGGCCTGCCTCAACAGCCGTGTCCGTGGTTCGCCGCCCGCGTTCTGCAGCGCGCGCACGACACCCGTGCGCGCGGCGTGCGAATCAATGGCGTCGTGTTCGCGACCGGCGACGCCGCCGCACCGCATCCGGTCGAAGGGCCGCTACCGTGCGGGCAGTCCAACGCGATCGCATTGATGATCGCCGTGCCGGCGCTGCAGGCGCTGCCGCAGGCACCGAAGTCGCTGGAAGTCTGAGGTGGAGGGCAGCCTGCTGCGAGCGCATCGGGACGCCGTCGACGGCGCGGCTACGCGATCTGCGGTCGTCCGGCACGGCGGATGGATTTCTTCCGGCGGGCACAGGCTTCGCGGGACATTCGATTTCGCCCGGCCGGGCGAGCGCAGTCTCGGCTGCTGAGACCGCCGGGCCGGACAGTGCGGCGCATGAACACGCCCCTTCGCCCACCATACGAATCCGCTGACCGCTGGAACGAGCGCCATCCGCCCGGAACGCCGGTCCGCCTGACCCTGGCCGACGGCAGCGTCGTCGACGACCGTACCGCCAGCCATGCCCAGCAGTGGGGATCGCTTGCGATCGTCACGCTCGAGCGCCGGCTCGGTATGTGGACGACCTCGGCGTTGACGCCCGGCGATCGTTGATCGGCGCGGGGCGCCGCTTGCGCGGCCGCTGCGGCCGCGCTCGGGGCCGGCGATGAGCGGGCGGGCGGCTGCTCGGGCAACAAAAAAGCCGGCGCGAGGCCGGCTTTCTTGCAACTGATCGTTGGTCGGGGAGACAGGATTTGAACCTGCGACTTCTACGTCCCGAACGTAGCGCTCTACCAGGCTGAGCTACACCCCGACTGAGCCGCGCATTTTAGGGAAGCATGCGGCAGTGTGCAAGCGGGGCGATGCAAGCGATTGTCGATCGGCCCCATCGGCGCCGGACCGCGGCCGTTGCCGCGCACGCCGGCGCCGCGGTCTGGCCGCGCCCGGGGCCGCACGCAGGCGGGCGCGTCGCTACAATGCCGGGCCTCGCAAGTCGCGGAGTCAGTCCCTTGATCAAGCCTCGCACCGCCCCCGGCGTGCTCGAGCTGCTGCCGCCGGAACAGATCGCGTTCCAGCGCATGCTCGACGTCATCCGCGCCAATTACGAGCGCTTCGGTTTCCTGCCGGTCGAAACGCCGGTCATGGAGCTGTCGGAGGTGCTGCTGACCAAGACCGGCGGCGAAACCGAGCGGCAGGTCTATTTCCTGCAGTCGACCGGCGCATTGCAGGCGGCCGACAGCAACGCGCTGCCTGAGCTGGCGTTGCGTTTCGACCTGACCGTGCCGCTGGCGCGCTACGTCGCCGAGCACGAGCATCAACTGACGTTCCCGTTCCGGCGTTATCAGATGCAGCGCGTCTATCGCGGCGAGCGTGCCCAGCGTGGCCGCTTCCGCGAGTTCTACCAGTGCGACATCGACGTGATCGGCAAGGATGCGCTGTCGGTCCGCTTCGATGCCGAGATTCCGGCCGTGATCCATGCCGTGTTCTCGGAACTGTCGGTCGGCCGGTTCACGATCCACCTCAACAACCGCAAGCTGATGCGCGGCTTCCTCGAAGGGCTCGGGGTGGTCGACGAGGAGCGGCAGACGCTGGTCTTGCGCGAGGTCGACAAGCTCGACAAGCGCGGCGTCGAGCATGTCCGCGAATCGCTGCTCGGCGATGGGATCGGGCTCGACGGCGCGGCAGCCGACCGCTTGCTGCAGTTCGTGCAGACCCGCTCGACCGGCCACGACGATGCACTGGCCCGACTCGATGCGCTCGGGCAAGGCAGCGACAGCTTCAACGCCGGGATCGCCGAGCTGCGCGAGGTGCTGCAACTGATCCGCGCGTTCGGCGTGCCGGAGCAGCACTACGCGCTCAACCTGTCGATCGCGCGCGGCCTAGACTATTACACCGGCACGGTCTACGAGACGATCCTCGACGACCATCCGCAGATCGGCTCGGTCTGTTCCGGCGGTCGCTACGAAAACCTGGCCGGGCACTATTCGCGTTCGCACCTGCCGGGTGTCGGCATCTCGATCGGCGCGACGCGGCTGTTCTGGCAGTTGCGCGAAGCCGGCCTGATCGGCGCCGCAAGCAGCACGGTCGAGGCGATGGTCGCGCTGCTCGACGACAACCGGCTGCCGCAATCGCTGGAACTGGCGAACCGGCTGCGGGCGGCCGGCATCAACACCGAAGTGCAGATGGAGCCGAAGAAGCTCGGCCGCCAGTTGCAGCACGCCGATCGTGCCGGCGTCCGCTTCGTCGTGATGCTCGGCGAGGACGAAGAGGCGCGTGGCGTGGTCGCGGTCAAGGACATGCGCAAGCAGGAGCAGTTCGAGGTCGCGCATGCGGAGCTGGCGCAGACCCTGCGTGTCGAGCTCGAACAGGCGCGGGCAATGGGGGGGTGAGGCGCCCGGCCGGGGGAATCACGCGGCAGTGACCACCGCTCCGCCACCGGGCGGCGTCGCTACCGGCACGGGATCGCATGAGCGCTCGCGCTTCACCGAGTCCGTTGAACAAGGGGGCTCGGCGCAAGACAACCTTTCACCCGTTCGAGCCGAGGTATCGAAGCACGAGCGGGCACCGTAACGTCACGGTTCGCCCTTCGATACCTCGGGGCGAACGGCTTCGAGGGATCGCTCACTCGAACTCGGCGCGCGCCGCTCCGGGCGAGGGCATCCAGCGGTCGGAATCAGAGAACAACGTCCATGTCCATTCAATCCATCCGCCTCGACGGCCGCTCGCTGACCCGCGCGCAGGTCGTGCAGGTCGCCCGCCACGGGGCCGGTGTCGAACTGTGCCCCGAGCAACTGAAGCTGGTGCAGCGCGCGGCCGATTTCCTCAGCGAGCAGGTGCGTCGGCAGGAGCCGATCTATGGCGTTTCGACCGGCTTCGGCAGCAACGCCGACAAGCTGCTCGGCGCGCGCCGCGAGCGGCATGGGCTGGCCGCGCCGGACGCGGCATCGGCGACGCTGCACGAGGAGCTGCAGCGCAACCTGATCGTCACCCACGCGGTCTGCGTCGGCGAACCGTTCCCGATCGAGGTCGTGCGGGCGATGCTGGTGTTGCGGATCAATACGCTGATGCGCGGGCATTCCGGTATCCGCGTGCAGACCCTGCAGGGGCTCGCCGCGCTGCTCAACCACGGCGTCATTCCGGTCGTTCCGCGGAAGGGCTCGGTCGGTGCCAGCGGTGACCTGGCGCCGCTGTCGCATCTGGCGATCGTGCTGCTCGGCGAGGGTGAGGCATTCTTTGCCAACGAACGCCTGCCGGGTGGCGAGGCGCTGCGACGTGCCGGGCTCGAACCGCTGACGCTGTCGCACAAGGAAGGCCTGGCGCTGAACAACGGCACCACCCAGATGCTGGCGACCGCGGTGCTGGCGCTCGATCGGCTCGAGTCGCTGGTCGAGACCGCCGAGCTTGCCGCAGCGATGACGATGGAGGCGTTCGCCGGCCGCTCGCGCGCGTTCGAGGAGAAGGTGCATGCACTGCGTCCGCATCCGGGCCAGGTGCAGAGCGCCGCACGACTGCGCGAGCTGCTGGACGGCTCGACGCTGGTCGACATCCCGTATCACCTGGTGCCGCGCTTCAGGCCATGGACCGCGGCAGGCTGGACGCTGGCCGAGGACCAGGCCGAGCAGTTCGATCTCGGCTGGGACTACCTGCCGCCGTCGCAGCGGCACGGCCGCGAGGCGTTCTACTCGCGCTTCCTGCCGTTCCGCGGCGGCAAGAAACACCAGCCGCAGGACAGCTACTCGCTGCGTTGCGTGCCGCAGGTGCATGGTGCGGTGCGTGATGCGATTGCACAGGCGGTCCGCGTGATCGAGGTCGAGCTGAACGCGGTGACCGACAATCCGCTGTTGTTCCCCGACACCGCCGATGCCCGGGTGATCGAGGATCAGGTCATCTCGGCCGGACATTTCCACGGCATGCCGCTGGCGCTGTCGATGAGCTACGTGAAGGCGGCGATTCCGGTGCTGGCGAGCATTTCCGAGCGGCGCCTGAACAAGCTGCTCGATCCGGCCACCAATGATGGCCTGCCGCCGTTCCTGATCGGCAACGAGGACGGCACCGATTCGGGATTCATGATCGTGCAGTACACCGCGGCCGCACTGGTCAACGACCTTGCCAGCCGCGCGCATCCGGCCTCGGTCTATTCGATACCGACCTCGGCCAATGCCGAAGACCATGTGTCGATGGGCGCCAACGAGATCCGTCACGTGCTCGAGATGACGACCGATCTCGCCCATGTGCTGGCGCTCGAGCTGTACACGGCGGCGCAGGCGCTCGATTACCGGCAGAAGATGATCGGCGCGGCACGGCGGCTGGCCGAGCGGGGCGATCTCGACATGCTCTGCTCGAAGGTGCAGAACGCGCCACGCGAGGATTCGCCGGAACATGCGGAATTCCGCCGCGACTGCACCGAGCTGCTGCGCCAGCTCGATGGCGCAGCGTCTTTCGCGCCGTCGATCGCGGTGGCTGCGGCGCATGCGCGCATCCGCGCCGATATCGCATTCATGGAGCGCGACCGGGCGATGGATGGCGACGTGCGGCGGATCTGCGCGCTGGTCGAGTCCGACGCGGTCCTGGCCGCCGCGCGCGCGGCGCTCCGGTAGCCACGGCTCAGCCGGGACGGCGCAGCGTGAACCGGACTTCGGTGCTGCCGACGCGGCCGCCGCGTCGCCAGCCCTGTTCGGCGTAGAAGCGTTCGGCGCGCGTGCCGATTGCGGTATCGAGCACGAGCTCGAGGTGGCCGAGCGCGAACAGCCATTCGACCGCGAGCGCGAGCAGGCGCCGGCCGATCCCGAGCCCTTCGTGGGCCGGGTCGACGAACAATGCCCAGATCGATCCGTCGCGGGCGGCGAACGAGAACCCGACGACCGCGCCGTCGCATTCGCATACCCAGCCGCGGCCGTCGCGCTCGAGGTAACCCTCGCACATCTGCGGCGTCACCCTCGACGGGTCGGACAGTCGGTTCTCGCGCACAGCGAAACGGATCCGCATGATGTCGTCGATATCGTGGCGCCCGGCGCGGCGGAACATGCAACGGGCGCGGTCGGCCACGTTCATGCCGCGAACTCGTCCAGCGTGACGGTGGCGCCGTCGAAACGACGCGCGCCGATGATGCCGCGCAGCAGGCGCGTGGCGACCGATTCCGGCGTCGCCAGCGCGCCATCGCGATGCAGTTCGATGAAACGGTCGATCGCCGGGAACCGTTCGGCGCCGGCGCGGCGGATCGATTGCTGCATGTCGGTGTCGATCACGCCCGGGCTGACATTGACGATGTCGGCCGGGTGGGGCGCACGCTGCTGTTCCAGCGCGACGCAGCGTCCGAAATGATCGAGCCCGGCCTTGGCGGCGCAGTACAGGCTCCAGCCGTCGAACGCGCGCACTGCGGCACCGCTCGAGATGTTGACGACGCGCTTGTCGACCGCGCGTGCGGCCAGCAGTCGCAGGAATACCCGGGTCAGCACGATCGGCGCGAGCAGGTTCAGCCGCAGATGGGCATCGGCTGCCGCGGTGCCGTAGTCGTGGCCTATCGGGTCGATCGTCGCCGCATTGTTGACCAGCGTGAAGGCGTCGAAGGCCGCGTCGGCGCGGGCCGCCAGCGCCCGCTCGAGCATCGGCTCGATCGCGTCGCTGTCGGCCAGGTCGAGCGGCAGCCAGTCGCCGGAACCGCAGCGGCTGCGGGCGATCGCCAGTACCTCGTGGCCGGCGTCGACGGCCTGTTCGGCCAGCGCCGCGCCGAGCCCGCGCGACGCGCCGGTCACGATCAGAAGATGGCGGCTCACCGCTGCGCCCCGCTGCTCGGAGCCCGAGTTGTCATTCATCGTCTGCACTCCGGTGGCCGCAGGCGCGGCGTCCGGAGGATTTCAGCACGACAGGCACGCGCCGGGCGAGCGGCTACGGCGCGTCGTGCTTCTGGTTCTGCCGCGCGCGGGTCACGCCGGTCAGCCCGCGTCGTTCAGCTCCGCAGTTTGTAGCCGGTGCGGAACATCCAGCCGACGGTCAGCAGGCACAGGATCAGGAAGGCGACGATCATGGCTGCGCTGAGCCCGACATCGACGTCGGCATGGCCGTAGAAGCTCCAGCGGAACGCGCTGATCAGGTACACGACCGGATTGAACAGCGTGATCTTCTGCCACAGCGGCGGCAGCATCTCGATCGAGTAGAACGCGCCGCCGAGGAAGGTCAGCGGCGTCACGATCATCAGCGGGATCACCTGCAGCTTTTCCCAACTGTCGGCCCACAGGCCGATGATGAAGCCGAACAGGCTGAAGGTGACGGCGGTCAGCGCCAGGAACGCGAGCATCCACAGCGGATGCAGGATCTCGTACGGCACGAACACCCGTGCGGTCAGCAGGATCAGCGCGCCGAGCATCAGCGACTTGGTGGCCGCAGCACCGACGTAACCGAGCAGTACCTCGACGAACGACACCGGCGCCGACAGCACTTCGTAGATCGTTCCTGACCACTTCGGCAGATAGATGCCGAACGATGCATTCGAAAGGCTTTCGGTCAGTAGCGACAGCATGACCAGGCCCGGAATGATGAAGGCCCCGTAGCCGATGCCGTCGATCTCGCCCATCCGGCCGCCGATCGCTGCGCCGAACACGATGAAGTACAGCGACGTCGACAGCACCGGCGAGGCAATGCTCTGGCCGATCGTGCGGAACGTGCGCGCCATCTCGAAGCGGTAGATCGCGCGGACCGCGTACAGGTTGATTGTGTTCATGCCGGTTCCCGCACCAGGTCGACGAAGATGTCTTCCAGCGAACTCTGGCGTGAATGCAGGTCCTTGAAATCGATGCCGTGTCGTTCCAGCCGGCGCAGCAGGTCGGCGATGCCGGTGTCGTCGGCCTGCGCATCGAAGCGGTAGCTCAGCGTCTGGCCGTCGTCGGACAACTGCAGCGGCCAGTCGCCGAGCTCGGGCGGAATCGCCGCAAGCGGAGCCTGCAGCGTCAGCGACAGTTCCTTCTGACCGAGCTTGCGCATCAGTTGCTGGGTCTGTTCGACCAGGATCAATTCGCCGCGCCGGATCACGCCGACCCGATCGGCCATTTCCTCGGCTTCCTCGATGTAGTGCGTGGTCAGGATGATCGTGACGCCGGCCTCGCGCAGCCGTCGGACCATCTGCCACATGTCGCGGCGCAACTCGACGTCGACGCCGGCGGTCGGCTCGTCGAGAAACAGGATCGACGGCTCGTGGGCGAGCGCCTTGGCGATCATGACCCGCCGTTTCATGCCGCCGGACAGCGTCATGATCTTCGCGTCGCGCTTGTCCCACAGCGACAGTTCGCGCAACAGCCGCTCGACCAGCGCGTCGTCGCGCGGCTTGCCGAACAGGCCGCGGCTGAAGCTGACCGTCGCGCGCACGGTCTCGAATGCGTCGGTGTGCAGTTCCTGCGGCACCAGGCCGATCGTCGCTCGCGCCGCGCGGAAGTCGCGGCGGATGTCGTGGCCGTCGGCACAGACTTCGCCGGCCGATGGGTTGACGATGCCGCAGACGATGCTGATCAGCGTGGTCTTGCCGGCACCGTTCGGGCCGAGCAGGGCGAAGATCTCGCCGCGCCGGATATCGAGATCGATCGGCTTCAGTGCCTCGAAACCGTTGCCATAGGTCTTCGCAAGGCCGCGTATGCGGACGATCGGAGCGCTGTCGGAAGGCATCGCGAACGGAGTTCCGGCGGAGGGAGCGCGGCATTATCGCGCAGCACCGGGCCGCGGCAACGTCGCTTGCGAGCATCGTTCACGCTGCCGCGCGCCCGGCCAGTGTCCCGATCGTGCGGATCAGTCGCGCCGGGTCGACCGGTTTCGACAGATGTTCCTGGTAGCCGGCCTCGATCGCGCGCGCCACGTCGGCGCCGGCGGCAAAGGCAGTCAGTGCGATGGCCGGCAGATCGCCGCCGCGGTCCGGCGAACGCGCGCGCAGCCGGCGCATGAACTCGTAGCCGTCGCAGTCGGGCATCGCGATGTCGCTGACGACGACGTTCGGCCGCCGGGCATCGATCGCCTGCAGGCCGTCGCTGGCGGACGCCGCCTCGACCACTTCGGCATGCACGCCTTCGAGCATCGTGGCGAGCAGGCGCCGGGTGTCGGCATCGTCCTCGACGATCAGCACGCGCACTCCGTCGAGCTGTCGCTCGCCGGCATCAGTCTCGGCAGCCGCAGCGACCGGCGGAGCTGCGTCGATCGCTTCCGCAGTGCTGCCGGCAAGTCGGCGCGGCAGCGATACCGTGAAGGTTGCACCGCGGCCCTCGCCGTCACTGATGGCATGCACGGTGCCGCCGTGCAGCTCGACCAGTTGCTGGACCAGGGCCAGGCCGAGTCCGAGGCCGGCATGGCGGCGCGTGATCGATGCGTCGGCCTGGCGGAAACGGCCGAACAGATGCGGCAGGAAATCCGGTCGGATGCCCTCGCCGGTGTCGGACACGACGATCTGCAGGCAGTCCTGCTGCTCGCGCAGCGCCACCGTCACGCGGCCGCCGGTGGGCGTGAACTTGACCGCGTTGCTGAGCAGGTTCCACAGCACCTGCTGGATCCGTGCCGGATCGGCGGTGGCGCGTGTGTCGAGGTCGATCGGGACTTCGAGGGTCAGCGCGATCTGCTTGCCATCGGCGGCGGTACGAACGGTCGTCAAGGCGGCGTCGACGATCTCGCGAAGGTCGATCTGCTGCGGCTCGAGCCGCATCCGTCCGGACACGATCCGGCTCATGTCGAGCAGGTCGTCGACCAGGCCGGCCTGCGCGCGCGCATTGCGTTCGATCGCGCGGATGCCCTCGGCCTGCTGGGCCGGCGACAGCCGGCCAAGGCCGAGCAGATGGATCCAGCCGAGTATCGCGTTCAGCGGAGTGCGCAGTTCATGCGACAGCGTGGCGAGGAATTCGTCCTTGAGCCGGCTCTGTTCCTCGGCGCGCGCACGTGCCTCGCGTTCGGCCGACAACAGTCGGCGCACCTCCTGTTCGGCGCGGGCGCGCTGGATCAGCGTC
Source organism: Lysobacteraceae bacterium (assembly GCA_041687455.1). Lineage (GTDB taxonomy): Bacteria > Pseudomonadota > Gammaproteobacteria > Xanthomonadales > Xanthomonadaceae > JAWLBY01. The sequence continues at coordinate 94,185 of JAWLBY010000010.1, forward strand.
CAGCTTCGCTCGGCCACCTCCTCGACCAGGCTGCATTCGTCGGCAGTCCAGTGCCGCGGTTCGCGCTGGTGCACCGACAGCAGCGCGGCCAGCCGGCCGGCCTTGATCAGTGGTACCGCCATCCAGGCCCGGGATTCGATCGCATGCCATTGCTGTCGCTGCTCGCGCGTCAGCGGATCGGTGTCGACGTCGTCGATGGCGCAGGTGCAACCCTCGAGAATCGTCTGGCGCAATTGCGGGCCGACGTGGCGCAGCGGATGCGTGCCGCGAATGCTCGCGACGCCTTGCGTGTAGTCGTTGGCAACCTGCAGGTCGAGTGTGTCCGGGTCGAGCTCGGCGTAGCAGCAGCGCGAGACTCGCAGCCGCGCGCCGAGTACCGTGGCGACAAGCGCCATCATGTCTTCAGGCTCGGTCAGCGGACGCAGCCGGTCGCTCAGTTCCATCATCAGTTGCTGGCGCATCACGCTGCGCTGGAGCTGGTCTTCCTCGCGACGGCGTTGGGTGATGTCGGCGACGACGCCGATCAGGCCGGTGACGCGGTCCTGGTCGTCCAGTACGCAGCGTCCCAGCAGCGAGATCCAGACCGGCTCGCCAGCTCCGTTGCGGATGCAGGTTTCGGCGGAGTAGTTGCTGCGTTGCTCGATCGCATGTTCGAGCAGGTCATCGATCCGCGCGCGGTCGTCCGGATCGATGCGCGCGATCAGCTCCTGGTGGCCGAGCTCGTGGCGCGGTGCGACGCCGAGGATGTCGGCCGCGCGTGGCGACAGCGAGATGCGATCTCGATCGCGGTCCCAGCGCCAGTCCCCGAGCCGGGCCGCTTCCAGCGCCAGTTGCAATCGCTCATGGCTCTGCCGCAGAGATTGCTCGGTTTCACGCCGTGACGTCACGTCGATGACACTGCCGACCACGCGTCGGGCACGGCCGCTGCTGTCGCGTTCGAGCAGACCGGAGTATTCGAACCAGCGAATGCCACCGTCGGGCAGCACCACGCGATACTCGCCCGCTGCGCGGTCGGTCGCGCCGGCCGCCCCTGACGTGAACAGGTGGCGCAACTGCCCGAACAGCGCGTCGCGGTCGGCCGGATGCACGCGCTCGCGCCAGGTTGCGAAATCCAGCCGGCTGGAACCGGGCGGCAGTCCGAACAGCCGGTAGAACTGCTCCGAACCGGTCGCGTAGCCGAGCTCGGGGTCGGATTCGTAGGTGCCGACGCCGCCGGCGGTCTGCGCCAGTTCGAGCCGCTGCTGGGCGCGCCGGAGATCGTGTTCGGCACGCTTGCGTTCGGTGATGTCGGCGATCGTGCCGACCAGCCGGATCGGTCGACCGTGGTCGTCGAAGTCGGCGAGCCCGTAGGCAGCGACCCAGCGTTGCCGGTCACCGTCGAGCCGGATCCGGTACTCGGAGGAATAGGGCGGCTCGCGCTTGCGCTCGAGCGCATCGCGCAGCATCGCCTCGACCTGGCCGCGGTCATCGGGATGAATGACCTCGAGTACCGTCGACAGCGGCGCCGACAGGTGGTCGAACTCGAAGATCGCAGCCGAACGTGCGTCCCAGCTCAGCAGGCCGGTTGCCGGCCGGTACTGGAATGCGCCGAGTGCGGCGGCATCGAGTGCCAGTTGGCGTTCTTCGGCCAGTTTCCGCCGCGAGCGTTCGGCGAGCACGTGACCGGTGTCCTCGACGCAGGTGCAGAGCAGGCCGGCAATCCGGCCGTGATCGTCGAACAACGGGCTCTGCGACCAGGTGAACCAGGCCTGCTCGGTGTTGCCTCCGCGCCGGAGCAGCCACATGCCGCGCTCGAACCAGGTCGATTCGCCGCGTTCCAGCACGGCGCGTGCCTGTTCCGCGAGGTCCGGCCACGCGCGCGACCAGACCGCCGCGGCCGCTCGGCCGAGGGCGGCAGGATGGTGCCGGCCGAGCAGCGGAGCATAGGCGTCGTTGTACAGCAGGATCTGATCCGGACCCCACCACAGATACATCGGAAAGCGCGAGTGCAGGCAGATCTGCACCGCGGTGCGCAGGCTCGGGGGCCACTCTTCACGTGCGCCGAGCGGCGTGTCCTGCCATCGATGCGCGGCGATGCGCGCTGCCATGTCGGGCATCGGCGAGCGGCTGCCCGAGTCGGAGGCTGTTGCGTCCGGATCGCCCACACGCCCTCCCTGCCGGCGAGGTACTGACGGCCTTCCACCGTACTGCGATTGCCGACCGTCGTTCAGCGCTGCGTGGCGATCCGGTCAGCTCCGGTTCGGTCGACGGGCGGTCGGGAGGTGTGTGGCCGTGGCCGCGCCGGCATCGGAGTGTTGTCGATCGTGATCGATCGATGTAATGTAACAACGCATTAGCACATTGATCCGACATGAAACGACGCGCCGTCCAGCCCGAGCAGGTTCCGATCGACCCGGTCGATGCGTTGTGCGACGCGTTCGCGCGGCTCGGCACGGCAGTTGAAGTGCGGGCGTTTCTCGACGACCTGTGCACGCCGGCCGAGATCGAGGCGATGGCCGATCGCTGGCGGGTGATCCCGCTGCTGCTGGAAGGACAGCCGTACCGCGAGATCCACGACCGCACCGCGGTCAGCGTGACGACCATCGGACGGGTGGCCCGCTGCCTCGAACGCGGCGCCGGCGGCTACCGGCTGGCTGCCGAGCGCTGCGGCCTGCTCGAGGAGGTCGCGACATGACCGGCCCGGAACGCGCGATGCACCAGGTGGCCGTCTGCGGGCGCAGTCGCAACCGACATCGATAGTCGACGTCGCGCGCGCGCGTTCACGCGCCGCGCCCGCTGGTCGCACCCTGCCTGGCTGCGGCGCCGTCGTTCCGCCTGTTCCGGATCTTCCCGAGATGAAACCACGTGATCGTCTGCGCATCGCCGCGCAGAAGTCCGGCCGCCTGAGTGGCCCCGGACGTGAACTGCTGACCCGTTCCGGCCTCGACTTCCGCGAGAGCCGCGATCGCCTGTTCTGCTACGGCGACGGCGAACCGGTCGACCTGCTGCTGGTCCGCGACGACGACATTCCCGGCCTGATCGAGGAGGGCGTCTGCGACCTCGGCATCGTCGGCCGCAACGTGCTGGCCGAGCAGCAGGCCGCGGCCAGCCGTGGTCGGGCCGATGGCGTCCCGTATGTCGAGCTGCGCGCGCTCGGTTTCGGCCGCTGCCGGCTCGCGATCGCGGTGCCGCACGAGTTCGCCTGGAGCGGGCCGTCCGACCTGGACGGACTGCGCATCGCGACCTCGTACCCGAATCTGCTGGCCGACTGGCTCGAGCGACAGTCGGTGCGGGCGGAAGTCGTCACGCTGTCCGGATCGGTGGAGATCGCACCGCGGCTGGGCAAGGCGGAGGCGATCTGCGACCTGGTGTCGACCGGCGCGACGCTGGCCGCCAACCAGTTGCGCGAGACGGTGACCGTGTTCGACAGCGAGGCGGTGCTGATCGGCCCGGGGCGGCCGCTGGCCGATGCACGCGGCGAGATCGCCGCACGGCTGCTGCGTCGACTCGATGGCGTGCTGCAGGTCCGTGACAGCCGGCTGGTGATGCTGCAGGTCGATCGCGCCGAGCTGGCGGCCGTGGTCCGGCTGCTGCCGGCCAGCGAGCCGCCGAGCGTGCTGGCGATCGACGGCCGCAGCGATTGCGTCGAACTGCAGGCGCTGTGCCGCGGCACGATCACCTGGCGCCAGCTCGAAGACATCAAGCGGGCCGGCGGGCGGCGCCTGCTGGTGCTGCCGGTGGAGCAGATGCTGGCATGAAGACGATCGACTGGAACGCGCTCGACGAGTCCGCGCGTCGCGAGGCGCTGATGCGACCGGCCCGCGTCCGCGAGACCGAGCTCGGTGCGGCGGTGGCCCGGATCCTGCGCCAGGTGCGCGCCGACGGCGACAGCACCCTGCGTGCGCTGACGCGCCGTTTCGATGGCTGCGAACTGGATGCCCTCGAGGTGCCGTCGCAGGCATTCGATGTCGCCGAGCGCCACGTCGACCGCGCCACGCGACAGGCGATGGCGCAGGCCGCCGTCCGGATCGAGCGCTTCCACGCCGCCGGCACGCCGTCCGGATACGTCGTCGAGACCGCGCCCGGCGTGCGCTGCGAACGGATCGTCCGGCCGATCGAGCCGGTCGGGCTGTACGTGCCGGCCGGCACCGCGCCATTGCCGTCGACCGCGCTGATGCTCGGCATACCGGCGCAACTGGCCGGCTGCCGCGAGGTCGTGCTGTGCACGCCGCCGCGTGCCGACGGCGCGGTCGATCCGGCCGTGCTGGTCGCGGCGCGAATGACCGGCGTCACGCGCGTGTTCCGGCTCGGCGGCGCGCAGGCGATTGCGGCGATGGCCTACGGCAGCGAGTCGGTACCCCGCTGCGACAAACTGTTCGGACCGGGCAATGCCTGGGTCACCGAGGCGAAGCTGCAGGTATCGGTCGATCCGGACGGTGCGGCGATCGACCTGCCGGCCGGCCCGTCCGAAGTGCTGGTGATCGCCGACCGTTCGGCCGATCCGGAATACGTCGCGGCCGATCTGCTGTCGCAGGCCGAGCACGGCGCCGACTCGCAGGCGCTGCTGGTCAGCGACGCTCCGGAACTGCTGGAAAAGGTCGGTGAGCAACTGCGTCTGCAGGCGGCCGAACTGCCGCGGGCCGCGATCGTCGATGCCGCGCTGGCGCACGCGCGCCTGATCCACGTCACGGATCTCGCGCAGGCGGTCGAGTTGTCGAACCGCTACGCCCCGGAGCATCTGATTCTTGCCGTCGACGAGCCACGGAGCTGGCTGCCGCGGGTCCGCGCGGCCGGCTCGGTGTTCCTCGGTCACTACTCACCGGAGGCGCTTGGTGATTACTGCAGCGGCACCAATCACGTGCTGCCGACCTACGGTGCCGCGCGCGCGTACAGCGGCGTATCGGTCGCGAGCTTCCAGACCTGGATCACCGTGCAGCAGGTCAGCGCCGAGGGGCTGGCTGCCATCGGGCCCGATGCGGCGACGTTGGCTCGCGCCGAGCAACTGGCCGGGCACGAGCGTGCGGTCACGCGTCGGCTGGCGCGACTGGCGGAGGGCAGGCGATGAGCGCGTGCGAACCTGCACGGCGCGGCGCCGCCGCAGCGGACGGACTCTCGCTGCTGCGCGAGGATCTGCGCGGATTCGCCGGTTACGCATCGGCACGCAGCGAGGCGAGCGGCGGCGAGCTGCTGCTGAATGCCAACGAGAGCCCGTGGCCGGCGCCGGACGACGTGTCGGCGCTGAACCGCTATCCCGATCCGCAGCCGGCCGCGCTGGTCGATCGTCTCGCCGAGCTTTACGGCATCGACCCGGCCTGGCTGCTGGTCGGCCGCGGCAGCGACGAGGCGATCGACCTGCTGGTCCGCGCGACGTGCCGGCCGGGCCGCGATGCCGTGCTGGTCGTACCGCCGACGTTCGGCATGTATGCCGTCTGCGCCCGCGTGCACGGCGCGCGGCTGGTCGAAGTGCCGCGGTCGGCGACGACGCTCGAACTCGATGCCGACGCGCTGCTCGCGGCAGTCGACGACGAGGTCAGGCTGCTGTTCGTCTGTTCCCCGAACAATCCGACCGGCGATGCGATTGCCGCCACGACGATCGAACGGCTGGCGCGCTCGCTCGCCGGTCGCGCATTGGTGGTTGTCGACGAGGCCTACGCGGAGTACTGCGGAGAGACCGCGGTCGGACTGGTGAACCGTCATCCGAATCTGGCCGTGCTGCGGACGCTGTCGAAAGCCTACGGGCTGGCCGGTGCCCGGGTCGGCTGCCTGGTCGCCGATCCGGCCGTGATCGGCGTGCTGCGATCGATCATGGCGCCGTATCCGCTGCCGACGCCGAGCGTGCAGGCGGCGCTGGGCGCGCTGCGCCCGGCAGCAGTGGCGCTGGCACGTAGCCGCGCCGCACTGGTCGGCGAAGAGCGTGAGCGGCTCGCCGGCCGCCTAGGCGAGTTGCCGCAGGTGCGACGGATCTTTCCGTCGCGCGGCAACTTCCTGCTGGTCCGGTTTGCCGACGCCGCCGCGGTCTACCGTGATGCGCTGTCCGCCGGCATCGTGCTGCGCGATGTCAGCCGTCAGCCGGGGCTGCAGGACTGTCTGCGGATATCGATCGGCACGCCACAGCAGAACGATCGGCTGCTTGCCGTGCTCGCTGCCGCCGCCGATGGAGCGCGGCAATGACCCGGATCCTGTTCATCGACCGCGACGGCACGCTGATCGAAGAGCCCGCCGACTGCCAGATCGACGCTTACGACAAGCTGCGTTTCGTACCCGGCATGCTGCCGGCGCTGCTGGCATTGCGCGATGCCGGTTATCAGTTCGTGATGGTCAGCAACCAGGACGGTCTCGGTAGCGACAGCTTTCCACGACGGGATTTCGAAGGCCCGCACCGTCTGCTGATGCAGTTGCTGCAATCGCAGGGCATCGTCTTCCGCGAAGTGCTGATCGACCCGAGCCGGCCGGAAGACGGATCGCCGAACCGCAAGCCCGGCCTCGGCATGGTCATGCACTACCTGCGCGATCGGCGGGTCGACCTGGCCGGCTCGGCGGTGATCGGCGATCGCGACAGCGATCTCGCCTTCGCCGCCGCGCTCGGCGTGCGCGGCTACCGGCTCGGTCCGGATCAGCACGACTGGCCGACGATCACCCGCGAACTGCTGGCCGGGCCGCGCAGCGCGATGATCGAACGAGTGACGCGTGAGACGAAGATCCGCGTCCGCGTCGACCTCGACCGCGCCGACGAGCCGCTGGTGATGACCGGGCTCGGGTTCTTCGACCACATGCTCGAACAACTCGGCAAGCACGGCGGATTCGCGCTCGACGTGCAATGCGCCGGCGATCTGCACATCGACGAGCACCACACGGTCGAGGACACCGCGCTGGCGATCGGCCAGGCACTGCGGGCGGCGCTCGGCGACAAGCGTGGCATCGCGCGCTACGGATTCGCCGATCCGTCTGACCCGCCGACGCGACCGGCGGCCGGCTTCCTGCTGCCGATGGACGACGCGCTCGCCTGTGCCGCGCTCGACCTGTCCGGGCGGCCGTACTTCGCCTTCGACGGCCGCTTCACGCGACCGCAGGTCGGTGACCTGCCGACCGAGCTGGTGCCGCATTTCTTCCGTTCGCTGTGCGAAACGGCCGGGATGAACCTGCACCTGACGGTGCGCGGCGATGACAGCCATCACCAGGTCGAGGCCTGCTTCAAGGCCGTTGCGCGGGCATTGCGGATCGCGATCGCCCGCGACGGCAGCGCGCTGCCGTCGACCAAGGGGCTGCTGTGAGCCGCGTCGTGCTGGTCGACTCCGGCGGCAGCAACATCGCGTCGGTGCGGTACGCGCTGCAGCGGCTCGGCGTCGATGCGCCGCTGACCACCGAGCCGGGCCGGATCCTGGCGGCCGAGCGCGTGATCCTGCCCGGCGTCGGTGCGGCCGGCCCGGCGATGCAGCAGTTGCAGTCGCGCGGACTGGTCGATCTGCTGAGGCGCCTGGAGCGACCGCTGCTCGGCATCTGCGTCGGCATGCAGATCCTGTTCGAGCACTCGGACGAAGGCGACGTCGCCGGACTCGGCCTGCTGCCGGGCCGTGTCGAGCGGCTGCCGCCGGCGCCCGGCATCCGCATACCGCACAGCGGCTGGAACCGCTTGCGCACGCATCGGGCGAGTGCCTTGCTGGACGGCATCGCCGACGGCACGCCGATGTACTTCGTGCATGGCTACGCGGCGCCGGTCGGACCGGACTGCGTGGCGAGCTGCGAGCACGGCCAGCCGTTTGCGGCGATCGTGCAGCGCGGTCACGTCAGTGGCGCGCAGTTCCATCCCGAGCGCTCGGCGGCGGCCGGCGCCCGCCTGCTGGAGAACTTCCTGCGATGACGACGATGACGATCTATCCGGCGCTGGATGTCCGCGCCGGGCGCGTGGTCCGCCTGCGGCAGGGCGACTTTGGCGACGAAACCCGCTACCCGTCCGACCCGCCGTCGCAGGCTCGCCGGTACCGCGCCGCCGGTGCCGAATGGCTGCATCTGGTCGACCTCGATGCGGCCCGCAACGGCGGCTACTCGCTGCAGTCGCTGCTCGCCGACCTCGTGCAGCTCGGGCTCCGGGTGCAGACCGGCGGCGGCGTGCGTTCGGCGGACGACGTCGCACGGCTGCTCGAAGGCGGTGCGACGAGGGTCGTGGTCGGCAGCGTGGCGGTCACCGATCCGAACCAGGTCGCCGGTTGGATCGACCGTTTCGGTCCCGAGCGGCTCACGGTCGCGCTCGACACACGGTTCGAAGCCGGCCGCTGGCGCTTGCCGGTGCAGGGCTGGACGACAGACTCGGGCGCAACATTGCAGGCGTTACTCGCCGATTACGATCGCTGCGGCTTGCGCCATCTGCTGTGCACGGACATCGACCGCGACGGCATGTTCGCAGGTCCGAACCTGGCGCTGTATCGGCAGATCCGCGAGCAGTTCCCGCGCTTCGCGCTGCAGGCTTCGGGCGGCGTGCGGAATCTCGATGACCTGCGTGCGCTGCAGGCGCTCGGCGTGGCCGGCGTCGTGACCGGCAAGGCGCTGCTGGAGGGGCGGCTGGCGCTGGGCGAGGCATTGTCGTGCTGAGCCGGCGGATCGTGCCGTGCCTGGACGTCCGCGACGGGCAGGTCGTCAAGGGCATGCGCTTTCGCGACCACGTCGTGGTCGGCGCGATCGAGCCGCTCGCGCAGCGTTACCGCGACGACGGTGCCGACGAACTGGTGTTCTACGACATCGGTGCCAGCGTCGAGGCTCGCCGCGTCGAGCCGACCTGGGTCGAGCGGGTGGCGCGGATCATCGACATCCCGTTCTGCGTTGCCGGCGGCATCCGTTCGGTCGCGGATGCGCGTGCGGTGCTGAGCGCCGGTGCCGACAAGATTTCGGTCAACACGCCGGCGCTCGAGCGCCCCGGCCTGATCGAAGAACTGGCCGACGCGTTCGGCGCGCAGTGCGTCGTGGTCGGCATCGACAGCCTGCGCGACGGCGACGGCCGCTGGCGCGTGCGCAGCCACACCGGCGACCCGGAGCGCATGCGCGATACGGCGCGCGAAACGCTCGACTGGCTGCAGGAGGCGGTCGCCCGTGGCGCCGGCGAGATCGTGCTGAACTGCATGGGCAGCGACGGCGTCGGTGGCGGCTTCGATCTGCCGCAGCTTCGCGCGGCGCGTGCGGTCTGTCCGGTGCCGCTGGTCGCGTCCGGCGGTGCCGGAGCGGCGCGACACTTCCGCGACGTGTTCGTCGAAGCCGATGTCGATGCGGCGCTGGCGGCCGGCGTCTTCCACCGTGGCGAACTGCGGATTCCCGAGCTGAAACGAACGCTGGCCGCGGCCGGCATCGAGGTGCGCGATGCAGCCTGACGACATCGATGCACTGGCATGGGACAAGCAGTCCGGCCTGCTGCCGGCGATCGTGCAGGAACCGGCGACGCTGCGCGTGCTGATGCTCGGCTACATGAACCGTGACGCGCTGGCTGCGACGCTGACCAGCGGGCAGGTCACGTTCTACAGCCGGAGCCGCGGTCGCCTGTGGACCAAGGGCGAGTCGAGCGGGCATGTGCTGGAGCTGCGGTCGATCGACGTCGACTGCGACCGCGACACGCTGCTGGTGCAGGCGCGGCCGCGCGGCCCGACCTGTCATCTCGGCCGCGACAGTTGCTTCGCCGACGCACCGGGCGATTTCGTCGGCGAACTCGACCGCCTCATCGCCGAGCGCGCCGCGACCCGTCCGGCCGGACGTTACACGACCCGCCTGTTCGATGCCGGCGTGCGCCGGATCGCGCAGAAGGTCGGCGAGGAGGGCGTCGAAACCGCGCTGGCCGCGGTTGCGCAGGATGACGCTGCGCTGCTCGGCGAATCGGCCGATCTGCTCTACCACCTGCTGGTGCTGCTGCGCGCGCGCGGGCTCGGCTGGCAGGCGCTGGTCGACACGCTGGCCGGACGACATGCCGCGGCCGACTGAGCCGGAAACGCGGCGAAGCGTGTCGACGGGCTGCGGCTGCCCGCCGCCAGCCGGGGCAGTTCGTATTAGCATTGCGGGGTTTCCATCCTGCCGGAGTCGTGATGCGTCCGCTAAGCCTTGCCGTACTGGTCGCCCTGAGTCCGTCCGCATTCGCCGCCGAAGGTATGTGGACGCTCGACAACCTGCCGCGCGAAGCGCTGCAACAGGCCTACGGCTTCGCGCCGGGCCAGGCCTGGCTCGACCGTGCGATGCGCAGTGCGGCGCGGCTGGCCGGTGGCTGCTCCGGCTCGTTCGTGTCCGACAACGGTCTGGTGCTGACCAACCACCACTGCGTGATCTCCTGCGTGCAGGACCTGTCGACGCCGCAGGACGATCTGGTCAACAACGGCTTCCTCGCCGCGAACCGCGAGCAGGAAAAGCAGTGCCCGGGTATGGAGATCAACCGGCTCGAGTCGGTCACCGACGTCACCGAGCGGATCCGCGAGGCGACGCTCGGCCTGTCCGGCAAGGCCTACAACGATGCCAAGAAGGCCGAGCAGTCGAAGATCGAAGGCGAGTGTGCCGGACGCGACAGCACGACCACCCGCTGCGACATCGTCGAGCTGTACCAGGGCGGCGTGCAGCACCTGTACAAGTACCAGCGTTACCAGGACGTGCGGCTGGCGTTCGCGCCGGAGTATGCGGCCGGTTTCTTCGGCGGCGATCCGGACAACTTCAACTATCCGCGCTACAACCTCGACATGGGCCTGCTGCGCGTATATCGCGACGGCAAGCCGATCGCGTCGAAGGATTTCTTCCCGATCAATCCGGCCGGCGCGCAGGAAGGCGAGCTGGTCATGACGCTCGGCCATCCGGGCACCACGCAGCGGCTGCTGACCGTCGCCCAGCTCGAGACGCAACGCGACACCGCGCTGCCGTTCCGGTTGCTGCTGGCGTCCGAGTTCCGCGGCGTGCTGCTGCAGTTCAGTGCCGGCAGCGACGAGAACGCGCGCATCGCGCAGACCGACCTGGTCCGGCTCGAGAACGGCATCAAGGCCCGCACCGGCATGCACCAGGCGCTCCTGGCACCGGGCGTGATGGACGACAAGCGTGCCGCCGAAGCCGAATTGCAGCGCTGGGTCGCGGCCGATGCGGCCCGTCGCGAACAGTACGGCGACCCGTGGAGCGCGATCGCCGACGCACAGCGCGCGGCGCGTGACATGTACGTCGACTACGTGATGGTCGAAGGTGGGCTCGGCTTCCAGTCGCAGCAGCTCGGCTGGGCCGAGACGCTGGTCCGCGGCGCGGCCGAACGCGCCAAGCCGGACGGCCAGCGGCTGCGCGAGTTCGCCGAGGCACGGTTGCCGGCGGTGCGTGCCGGGTTGCTGGCCAAGGCGCCGCTGTATCCGCATTACGAGAAGGTCAAGCTCGGCTGGTCGCTGGCCAAGCTGCGCGAGAAGCTCGGCGTCGACCATCCGTTCGTTCGCAGCGTGCTCGGCAAGCAGTCGCCGGAGGCGCTCGCCGCGGCCATCGTCGACGGCAGCAAGCTCGGCGACACCAAGCTGCGCGAGGCGCTGTGGGAAGGCGGCCAGGCTGCGGTCGATGCCAGCGACGATCCGGCCATCGTGCTGGTGCGCACGATCGACCGCACCGCACGCGAGCTGCGCAGCCGCTACGAGACCGAGGTCGAGGCGATCGAGCGGCGCAATGCCGAACACCTGGCGCAGGCCCGCTTCGCGCTGCGTGGCACCAGCGTGTATCCGGATGCGACGTTCTCGCTGCGCTTGTCGCACGGTGTGATCCGCGGCTGGAACGAGAAGGGCCAGCCGGTGGCGCCGTTCACGACCTTCGCCGGGCTGTACGAGCGCGCGACCGATTTCGAGCCGTTCAAGCTTGCCCCACGCTGGGTCGAGGCACGCAACAAGATCGATCTCGAAACCCGTTTCAACCAGGTGTCGACCAACGACATCATTGGCGGCAATTCGGGTAGCCCGCTGATCAATGCGAAGGGCGAAGTGGTCGGTCTGGCCTTCGACGGCAACATCCATTCGCTCGGCGGTGCGTTCTTCTTCGACGAAAGCGTCAATCGCACCGTGTCGGTGCATCCGGCAGCGATGCTGGCGGCACTGCGCAGCGTCTACGGTGCCGACGCGCTGGTCGAGGAGCTGCAGCCGCGCTGACGGCAGCGGGCGCGGGCGGTCCGGTTCCGGCCGCCCGCGTTGCCGCGGTGCGCGGTGATCCGCGGCGGGCCCTACAATGGCGGCCATGCGCGCGATCCTCGTTTCGATTGTCTTCCTGCTGTGCCTGCCAGCGACCGCCTCCGCCGCGATCGAAGGTCGGGTATTCCTTGACCGTGACGGCAACGGCCGGCACTCCGCCGACGAGCCGGGCGTGCCCGGCGTCAAGCTGTCGAATGGTCGCGACGTGGTCGTCACCGATGCCGACGGCCGTTACCGGATCGCGATCGAGAGCGGCGACACGCTGTTCCTGATCAAGCCACCCGGCCACGCGGTGCCGCGCCATGCCGACGGCGTTCCGGATTTCTGGCGCCACCATCTGCCGGCCGGCTCGCCGGCACTGCGCTACGGCGGCATCGCGCCAGCCAGCGCGAACGGCGACTTCGCGTTGCGGCCGGCTACGTCGGACGGCGCGGCGCTGGAGGTGCTGCTGTTCGGCGATCCGCAGCCGAAATCGATGGTCGACGTCGGATATTTCGAGGCCGACATCGTCGCGCCGCTGGTCGGCAAGCATGCCGCCGCGCTCGGCATGTCGCTCGGTGACATCGTCAACGACGACCTGTCGCTGTACCCGGCGGTCAAGGCGGTCATGGCGCGCTTGCAGACGCCGTGGCTGCACGTGCCCGGCAACCACGACCTGGACTTCGACGCGGTCGAAGACAGCGGTTCGCTGCACAGCTTCCGCGCCGCGTTCGGCCCGGCCGACTATGCCTGGGAAGAACCGCAGGCAAGCTTCATCGTCCTTGACGACACGATCTACCTGCCCGGGCAGCGGCCGTCCTACATCGGCGGGCTGCGCGAGGACCAGTTCGAGTTCCTGCAGGCCTACCTGCCGACGCTCGATCGCGAGCGGCCGCTGGTGATCGGCGTGCACATCCCGTTTTTCGATCCGCGACCCGGCGTCGAGACTTTCCGTCGCGCCGATCGCGAACGGCTGTTCGCGCTGCTGCGCGATTTCCGCCGGGTGCTGCTGCTCAGCGCACACACCCACACGCAGCGTCATTACTTTCACGGCGCCGACAGCGGCTGGCACGGCGAGTCGCCGCTGCACGAGTACAACGTCGGCGCGGCCTGCGGCGGCTTCTGGACCGGCGTCAAGGACGCCGACGGCATTCCCGATGCCGGTATGAGCGACGGTACGCCGAACGGCTACGCTCGGCTGCGGATCGAACCCGATGGCGATTATGCGCTGGCCTGGCAGGCGGCTCGCGCATCCGCTGATTACCAGATCGCGTTGCACGCGCCGCGGGTGCTGCGGCAGGGCGCCTATCCGGGCGTCGGGCTGTATGCCAACGTGTTCATGGGGATGGTCGATACGAGGGTCGAATACCGGATCGACGATCGCGACTGGCAGCCGATGCAGCGCGCAGTGCGCGCCGATCCGCGCGTACTGATCGAGAACCTGCGCGACGATCTCGCGGCCGAACTGCGCGGCTACGACCGGCTTCCGGAGGCGGAGCCGTCGCAGCATCTGTGGCGCGCGGCGTTGCCGACCGACCTCGCGGTCGGCATGCACCGGATCGAGGTGCGGGCGTTCGACCGCTGGCGTGGCGAACTGCGCGCCAGCACGCAGTACCGGCTCGAGGCGGTGGCGCCGTGACCGTGATCGATCGCGATCGACGCGCGGCAGGCGAACGATGACGATGCACTGGCGCACGCTGGACGGCGCCGCGCCCGAGGTCATCGCGCACCGCGGCGCCAGCGGCCTGCTGCCGGAGCACACGCTGGCCGGCTATGCGCTCGGCCTGCAGCAGGCCGCCGACCTGATCGAACCGGACCTGGTCGTATCAGCCGACGGCGTGCTGTTCTGCCGCCACGACCCGACGCTGGCGCGCAGCACCGACATCGCGCAACGCAGCGAGTTTGCCGATCGATGCGACGGCGACGACTGGCCACTGTGGCAGCTCGGCTCCGGCGAGATCGATCGGCTGCGCGCGATCCAGCCGCAGCCGGGGCGCTCGCGCGCACATGACGGATTTCATCCGGTGCCGCGCTTCTCCGCGATGCTGGCCTGGGCGGCGGAGGCCGCGCGCCAGCGCGGCCGCGACGTCGTGCTGTATCCGGAAATCAAGCATCCGAGCCGGTTCGCCGAGCTCGGTTGCGATCCGTTGCCGCCGTTCATCGCGATCGCGACCGCGCCGCCGCGTGGCGTGCAACTGCGCGTGCAATGTTTCGAAGCCGAGCCGCTGCGGCGGATCTGCCAGGCGACCGGGCTGCCGGGAACATTGCTGCTGCAGCACGGCGACGACTGGCGCGCCGCGATCGCCCGGCACGGCGGGTGGCTGTCCGCGCTCGGTGTCGACAAGCGCCTTCTGCATCATGACGGCTGCCCCGGCGAACTGGTCGATGCGGCGCATGCGGCCGGCTTGCGCGTCGATGCCTGGACTTTTCGCGACGACGCGCCGCCGGCCGACTTCGGCGACATCGACGCCGAACTGCGCGCCGCGTTCGCGCTCGGTGTCGATGGCGTGTTCTGCGATTTTCCGGCGACCGCGGTCGCCGTCCGGCAGGCGCTGATCGACGCGGGCGGCTGAACCGTGGAGAGTTCCTCCGCGCTGCCTGGCTATCCCCGGCTCAACCTGGCTGGCTCTATCGGGCCTCTACCGGGCTCTACAGGGCTCTACAGGGCTCTACAGGGCTCTACAGGGCTCTACAGGGCTCTATCGGGCCTCTACCGGGCTCTACAGGGCTCTGCAGGGCTCTACCGGGCTCTATCGGCGCTCTTTCAGTGTCTGCAGGGTGTCGGCAGGAGTTCGACACATCCAGCAGCACCGTGGAGAGTTCCTCCGGCGCTGCCTGGCTATCCCCGGCTCAACCTGGCTGGCTCTATCGGGCCTCTACCGGGCTCTACCGGGCTCTACCGGGCTCTACCAGGCTCTATCGGCGCTCGTCCAGTGTCGGCAGGGTGTCGGCAGGAGTGGAGTTCGACACATCCAGCAGCAAGATGCGGAGCCGTTCGCCCTGAGGTATCGAAGGGCGAACCGATGAGTCGCCGCGCCCATTCGAAATTCGAGTGGATCCCGGCTTTCGCGCCCTGCTGTCCGGGGGAGCGCGGACGGCTGCGTCGTCGCGGCGTTGCCCTTGTCCGTCGCCCCCGCGAAGGCGGAGGCCCAGCGACTTGAGCCCGCAGCACGGCACTGGGCCCCCGCCTACGCAGGGGGGCGACGGCGAACTCTACATCGACAGCCCCGGTCCCTCGGCCGAGCCGGGATACATGTTGCTTCTCGCGCAGGACTGTTCCGAAGGCAGATCAAGATGGATCCCGGCGTTCGCCGGGATGACGAGCAAGGGCAAGCGTGTCCCCGGCGTTCGCCGGGATGACGAGCAAGGGCAAGCGTGTCCCCGGCGTTCGCCGGGACGACGAGCAGGAACAAGCCCGTTTCCGGCGCTCGCCGGGATTCTGCCGCTCGACCATCAACGCATAGCCAACAGCCACTCAGCGCGGATCGCCGCGCGCGCCGGAGGATTCGGCCTGCGCCGCCGGTTCGGCGCGGCGGATGTCTGACGCGCCGTGTGCTGCCGGCACCGCTGCGAGGAACGGTACCGGCGCGCCCGGCTCGGACTGCGAGCGCCAGTCCGCGAGCTGCTGCCGGATCGCGTCGCCGACGGCGATCTGCGGGCGCGATGGCAATTCGTCCTGGGCCCGTTCGCGGCTGCGGATCGCACGCCGGGCCTGCTCGAACGCGGCCACGAAATCGGTCGTTTCGTTCAATGCCTCGGCCAGCAGCGCCTGGCCGAACCAGGTGATGTCCGATGCGGTGCCGCAGCCGAACGATGGCCGGTCGGCGCGCGCGGCGGTCAGGATCAACGTGTGCGGATCCTCGAGCGCCTCGATGAAGCCGCCCGAATAGCAGGCCGACACGATCAGCACCCGCCAGAGGATGCCGGCGTCGTCGAGCGCGGCGCGCAGGTCCTGTGGACGGATCGGGTCGAGCGGCAGATCGTCGAGCGCGACGTGGAGCCGGTGGTCCTCGCTGCCGTGCGAGGTCAGGAACAGCAGCAGCAGGTCCTGGTCCGGGTCGATCGTGCGGCCGATGCCGCGCAGCGCCAGCCGCAGGTTGGCCAGCGTCGCCAGCGGCCGCTCGCCGAGTGTGCCCGGATGATTGACCAGCGACACGACGCGGCCCGGGCTCGACAGTCGCTGGCTCATCAGCCGTTCGAAATGTTCGACCTCGTTGCGGAACACCGACTCGGCGCCATCGCCGCCGAACGCGAGGCCGTACAGGTCGATCCGATCCGGGCGTTGCGGCCGCAGCCGCGCCAGTGCGTCCGACAGCAGCGCCGGCTGTGCGTACAGCAGCGCTTCGGCGCTGTAGTGGCGCTCGATCGGCGCCGGCACCTCGTCTTCCGACCACTGCGGCCACCACCAGGCGGTGCCGGGCAGCAGCAACAGCGCCAGCGACGCGATCGCCGCGACCGGCAGTGCCGCGGCCGGCAGGCGCCAGCCACCGCGGGCGCCGCTCCAGTGCGACAGCCGCAGAGCGACCAGCATCGCGTAGCCGACGATCGCAGCCTCGATTGCCGCCACGTCGCTGCGATCGGCCCGGTCGAGCCACAGCGTCCAGCCGAGCTGCAGCGGGATCGCCGCGACCAGGCCGACCGCGGCCAGTCGCAGCCACAGCAACGGGCGGCCGCTGGCGGCGGCGAGCAGGCCACCGCCGAGCAGCGCCAGCAGCAGCGCGAAGCCGCGATCGCTGAGCGCCCACGGATCGAATTCGCGCGGTGCCGGCACCGTCAGCGTGTCGAGCAGCAGGCCGGCGGCGAGGAACAGCAGCGACACGAACAGGAAGCCGCGCGGCGACAACGGCTGCGCGCGTGTCGACGGCCGCAGCAGCAGCGCGGCACGCAGCCCTTCGTTCAACACCTGCAGCAGCCGCTGCAAAGCCAGCCGCGCAGCGATCATGCGAGTTCGATCGCGTCGAACGATTCCACCCGACGGTGGCCGTGCGCGGCATTGCCGTCGCGCGGTGCCGGATAGTCCTGCCGGCGGTCGACCAGTACCGTCCGCAGCCCGGCGTCGCGGGCTGCATCGAGTTCCTCGACCACGTCGGACAGGAACAGGATCTCGGCGGCCGGAACGCCGATCCGGTCGACGATCGTGCGATAGCTGTCGGGGTCGCGCTTGCCGCCGACCGTGGTGTCGAAATGGCCGCGGAAGCACGGCAGCAGGTCGCCAGCTTCAGTGTTCGCGAAGTACAGCTTCTGGGCCTCGGCCGAGCCCGACGAATAGACGTAGATCGGCACGCCGGCCGCGTGCCACTCGCTCAGCCGGGCGGCAGCGTCGGGGTAGACGTGGGCGCGGAAGCTGGCCCCGGCGTAGCCGTCGCGCCAGATCATGCCCTGCAGTGCCTTCAGTGCGGTGTGTTTGCGGTCGGCGTCGATCCACTGCTGCAGGATATCGACGATGCAGTCGTCATCGACCACGCCGCCGATGTCGAGCGCCGCGGCATCGAGCCAGTGGCGGACCTGCGGGTCGTTGCGATGCTGGCGGACGAAACTCGGCAGCGCGCGCCGGGCGTACGGAAACAGCACGTCCTTGACGAACGAGATGCTGCTGGTGGTGCCTTCGATGTCGGTCAGGATCGTGCTGGCCATGAACGGGCGGTCGCCGGTGCGTGGAAATCGAGGATGTTTCGGCGCCGGGGCCTTGCACCGGCGCATGCGCGGCTCGCGCTATTCGTGCCGCGGGAACGTCGATGCGATCGCGTTGCCGGTGAAGTTCGCGACCCAGCCGGCCGGATTCGTGAACAGTCGGATCGCGATGAAGCTCGGTGCCGGACCCATGTCGAACCAGTGCCGGGTGCCGTGCGGCACCGAGATCAGGTCGCCGGATTCGCACAGCACCTCGAACACCTTGTCGCCGATGTGCAGCGAGAACAGTCCGGAGCCGCCGGCAAAGAAGCGCACCTCGTCCTCGCTGTGGGTGTGCTCGTCGAGGAATTTGCGGCGCAGCGCGTCGCGGTCGGGGTGATCGGGCGCGATCGAGACAACGTCGACCGCCTGGTAGCCGCCTTCGCGCCTCAGTCGTTCGATGTCGTCGCGGTAGGCGCCCAGGATCACCTCGGCCGGTGCGCCGGGCAGGATCGCCGCATCGGTGTGCCAGCGCTCGAAGCGCACGCCGACCGTCCCGAGCTGGTCGGCGATCGTGCGGTGGTCTTCGCTCGCGAACTGCGGCACCTGCGGGTGGGCGTCGGAAAAGATTCGCAGTCGACTCATCGTCGCGGACCTCCTTGCAGCGGAACGGAAGCGGGCTCAGCGGCAGCCGAGCCGGCGCAGATCGAGTTCGCAGCCGAGCAGGAACTCGAATGCTTCGAGGTGGCGGCGGGCCTCGGCCAGATCGCGACCCCATGCGTACAGCCCGTGGCCGTCGATCAGATAACCGTACAGCGGATCGTCACCGAGCCGCAGTTCGACCAGCCCGGCCAGTTCGTTCATGTTCTGGCTGTTCGGCAGCACCGGCACCGACAACGAGGTTTCGTGCGTGCGGGTGCCGGCGAACGCCTTCAGCAGTTCGTAGCCCTGCAGCAGGATCCGGCCGTCGGCCGCAAACAGCCGCGAGGCGACCGTCTGGTTCTGCGAATGGGTGTGCAGCACGCAGCCGATTGCCGGATCGCGGCGGTAGAGCTGGGTATGCAGCACGGTCTCGGCCGATGGCTGGTGCTCGGCCGCGACCGGATGGCCATCGAAATCGATCGCCATCAGGTCCGCCTCGGTCAGCCGACTCTTGTCGCGGCCGGATACCGTGATGATCGCGTGGCGGTCGTCGAGCCGCAGCGAGAAATTGCTGCTGGTCGCCGGCGTCCAGCCACGTGCCGCGAGGTCGCGCGTGGCATCGATGAGCTGCTGCGCACAATCGTGGTAGCGGCTGGCGGAAAAGGGCAGGGTCGGCATCGGGCAAGTGTAGCGGAAGCGATCCGCGGGCCCGGGGTGCGGGCACGGCCGATTCAGGCACGCGCGGCGATGAACGGACCGGCAGTCGTCGCAACCGGTGCGACCGCCGTTGACGAAGTTGGCACGACCGCCGCTCCGGTGCCGCGGCGGCCTGCCGTAGAATTCCCCAGCTCGCTGACGAGGCCATGATGTCCGATCTCCCGTTGAACCTGGTGATGGCTGCGCTGGCCGGTGCCGCGCTGGTGTTGCTGGCATTGCCGGCGCTGCTGGCTCGTCGTGCCGAGCGCGAACGCAATGCGACCCGGGCCGCCTGCGAGCCCGAGCTGGCGACGCTGCGCGCCGAGCTGACCGCCGAGATGCAGCGCCGCGACGAACTCGCCGAACGGCTGGCGCATCGCGAAACCGAGCTGGCCGAGCGAACCCTGCGACTGGAGCGCAGCAACCAGGAGCGGGCCGAGCTGGCGACGCGCGCCGAGCGGATCCCGCAACTCGAGGCGCAGCTCGAACGGCTGCAGGCCACACTCGACAGCGAACGCCATGCGCGCGAGCAGCAGGAGCGGCGTGCGGCCGAGCTCGAGATCGGTCTGCGCGAGCAGCAGCGCAGTCACGCCGAGAAGCTGACCCTGCTGACCGAAGCCGAGACGCGCCTGCGCGACAGCTTCCAGAACCTGGCACAGCAGATCCTCGAGGAACGCGCGCAGCGTTTCGGTGAGCAGAGCCAGCAGCAGATCGGCGGTCTGGTCGAGCCGTTGAAGCAGCAACTGAAGGAATTCCGCGATGCGGTCGCGCAGACCCATGCCGCCGAACAGCGCGAGCGCGGCATGCTGGCGGCCGAGATCCGCACGCTGAAGGAACTGAACCAGCGGATCAGCGAGGACGCGATCAACCTGACCCGCGCGCTGCGCGGCGACACCCAGGCCCAGGGTGCCTGGGGCGAGATGGTGCTGGAGCGGATTCTCGAGGCGTCCGGACTGCAGGCCGGACGCGAGTACGACACCCAGACCAGCTTCGGCGACGGCGAGGGTGGGCGGGCTCGCCCGGACGTGGTCGTGCGGCTGCCGGACGACAAGGACCTGGTCATCGACGCCAAGTGTTCGCTGGTCGCCTACGAGCGCTTCTGCGCAGGCGCCGACGAGGCCGAACGCGCGACGGCGCTGCGCGACCACGTGCTGTCGATCAGGCGCCACATCGACGGGCTGTCGGCACGGAACTACACCGACCTGCCGGGCCTGCGCACGCTCGACTTCGTGCTGCTGTTCATGCCGATCGAGGCGGCGTTCATCGAGGCGGTACGTGCCGATGCCGGTTTGTACGACTACGCGCTCGGCAAGAACGTGTCGCTGGTCAGCCCGAGCACGCTGCTGGCCACGCTGCGGACCGTCGCCCATCTGTGGAAGATCGAGCGCCGCAACGTCAATGCGGTCGACATCGCGCAGCGTGCAGCCAAACTGCACGACAACTTCGTCGCGCTGGCCGGTGACCTGGACGAGATCGGTCGACAGCTCGGCCGAGCGCAGCAGGCGCAGGCCAACGCACTGCGCCGGATCACCGAAGGTGGACGCGGCAGCGTGATCCTGCAGATCCGGCATCTGGCCGAACTCGGCGCGCCGGCGCGCAAGAAGCTGCCTGCCGAACTGCTGCGCCAGGCCGGTGATGGCGAGGAACCCGACCCGGCGTCCGAGCCGGCAGCGTCCGCACCGACGCCGGTACTGGACGGGGTCGACTAGCAGGCCGTCGACTGTCCCGTCACCGACCGCGACGCGGCCGAATGCGCCGCGCAGGCGCTTGATTCGCAGCAAGCTGCATCGGGCTCGCCAATCGATCAACCGCATGTCCAGCTCTCGCAGCAATCTGCCAGTGCCGCCCTGGACCGGATCCGGACGCCGTGCCGAGCAGGGTCGGCCGCAGCCTGCTAGAGTCTGCCCAACGGGAATTCCGGAGGACGCGCATGGGGATGACGTTCCGTACCGCCGTTGTTGCCGCACTGACTGCTGTCCTGGCCGCCTGTGGCGGGTCCGGGGCTGACCCGTCGGCCGGCCCGGTCGCCACCGCGGCCAGCAGTCAGAAGGGCCCGGTCGAAGTATCCATCGACGACCTGCTGGCGCGCGCCAATGCCGCGCTTCAGGCCAACCAGCAGTTCGATCCGCCGGATGACAATGCACTGGCGTGGTTCGTCGAGGTCACCGAACGCAAGGTCGAGGCCGAGGACGACGGCAAGCGGCGCCGGCTGGTCGATTCGGTCGCGCCGAGCACGCCGCAGGAGCAGGCCCGGCAGGCGGTTCGCGACCTGCTGCCGCTGGCGCTGGCTCGGATCGAACAGTCGGTCAGGGATGGTGAGATGAAGGTCGCCGACCGGATCCTGAAACTGCTCGAACGGGCTCGGCTCGAAACCCGCGACATCGAGCGTGCCCGCGCCAGCTTCGCCTCCGCTCACGCACGCTGGAAGGCCAGTCTGCGCAGCACCGACTACGACCAGTTGCCGTCGCTGCTGAGCAAGACGATGCCGACCTATCCGCCGCGCGCCCAGCGCAAGGGCACCGAGGGCTGGGTCCACATGGCGTTCGTGATCAAGCCGGATGGATCGGTAGCCGACGTCGAAGTGCTTGCCGCCGAGCCGGAGCGGGTGTTCGATCGCGCCGCGACCGATGCGCTGAAGCAGTGGCGGTTCAATGCGCCGAACCGCGAGATCCGCGCCCAGCGGCGGATGGAGTTCAAGCTCGACGAATGACGGTCAGCGCTTCCGGCGAAGTGGCACGGCTTGCTCGATCCGGTGCAGCAGCCGCGCCGCGGGCGTTGCTGCAGTGATGCTGCAGCCGATCGCAACGCCTGCCGCATCGGCGATCAGATCGTACGGATCGCCGCTGCGCCAGGGCACGCCTATCTGCAGCAGCTCGATCGCCGCGCCGAACGCGATCAGGCCGGCGCCGGCGCGAAGCAGTGCGTGGCGGCCGTCGAACAGCATCGCCGCGTAGGCACCGAGCAGCGCGAAGCCGAGCGCATGCTCGATCTTGTCGACATGGTCGACCGACGGCGCGATCGCCGGCATCGGCAGCAGACACACTGCGACTGTCGCCAGCAGCGCGGCGATCCAGCCGGCCAGCCAGCAGCGTGTGAAGCGCAGCGGGCGCAACGGCATGGTCAGCGCGGCCGGCGTGCCGGCGGTCGCGGTGGCACCCACCACCAACTGGCGAGCACCAGCAGGCCGAACAGCGTGTAGCCGAGCACGAACGTCCACCACGGCGCATCGACGTACAGCAGCCGCGACAGCCAGTATTCGATGAACGACAGGTCGTGGGTCGGCTGCCCGGCCCGTGCGCGCAGCGCCATCTCCCACTCGGTCAGCGGACACAGGTCGCCCAGCCAGCTCTGCACGGCGACGAAACCGATCAGGGCCAGATGCACGATCCGCAGCGCCCGGTTGCGGATCCATCGCCAGCCGCGGCGGCCGCCGAGCAGGACCAGCAACTCGACGCCGATGACGAATGCGACCACGGCGGCGTGAAGCGCCAGGATCAGGTCGGCGAGCAGTGCGTGCATCGGCAGGTCATCACATCCACGGTCGAAGCATTTGGACATCACGATAACGCGCTGCGGGCTGCGCCGACATGGTCGGGGTCGACAGGGCGTTGGCTGAACGCAACCCCCGCGGCCGGGGGGCAACCGGTATTGCGCTTAGTTCCATTGGATTAGGCTGGGACCAGCTCGCGCAGGGAGACAGGGAGTGCGTGCCGACCATCCACGCATGCCCGACGCCGGGTCATCGCTGCCGCCTCCGGCGTTGGCGGTGGCATCCGGCCCTGGCCGGGTGCGGACCGAGCCGGAGAGCCCGTCGGCCTGGCCGGCCGCGCGGGTCGCGTTGCTGACCGGTCGCGACGAATTCGCGCTGCTGGCACGGCAGTGGGACGCCCTGGTCGAGCGTTGCGACGACCAGACGTTCTATCGACACCGCTTCCTGCAACTGTGGCTGGAGCACTTCGCTGCCGGTGCCGAGCTCCGCGTGCTGACGCTGTTCGATGCAGCCGGTCGTTTGAGCGCGGCGCTGCCGCTGGTCGCGATGCAATCGACGCTGTATGGACTGCCGATGCGCGAATGGCGCGCGCCGGCCAACGATCACTCGTGTCGCTTCGACTGGCTCGCCGACGATCCGCCGCGAGCCGCCAGGACATTCGTCGCCTACCTGCAGCGACGCGACGATTGGGACCTGCTGCGACTGATCGATGTGCCGGAGGTCGGGCGAGGGCAGGTGCTGATCGACGCTGCTGCGAATGCCGGCCTCGGCTGCGGCTGCTGGGCCGGGCAGGAGTCGCCCTACGTGCTGCTGCCGTCCAACTGGTCCGACTACGAACGCAGACTGAAGCGCCATTTCCGCGCCGGCTTGAGGCGGCGGCGACGGCGATTGGACGCGCTCGGTCAGGTGTCGGTCGAGCGCGTGACCGGCGGTCCGGGTCTGCTCGACCGGCTCGAGGAGGGTCTTGCGCTCGAACTCGACGGCTGGAAGGGGCGGGCCGGCACGGCGATCAGGCAGGATCCGGCCACCCACGCGTTCTACCGTGCGCTGGCCGAGCACGCGGCAGAGGAACACCGGCTCGCGCTGTGGTTCGTGCGGCTCGACGGTCGTGCGGTCGCCTTCGAATTCGCGCTCGAGCACGGCGATCGGGTGCTGCTGTTGAAGACCGCCTATGACGAGCACGTCGGTCGCTGCAGCCCGGGCCAACTTCTGGTCGAAGTCGAGTTGCGCGACGCGATCGCCCGCGGCATGCGTGAGTGCGACATGCTCGGCACCAGCACGCCGGCCAAGCTCGACTGGACCGACCGGGTCCGCCGGCATTCGTGGTTATATCTGTTCCGCGGCCCGCGCGGCCGGCTTGCCCAGGCGCTCAAGTTCCACGTTGCGCCGATCGTCAAGCGGTTCCGGCGCTCGCCGGCGGAGACCGGCGACGACGACGGCGCGGCCGCCGCCGCGCACTGATCCGGCCCGGACCGGCTCGCTCAGCCGCCGAACTTCGCCAGCAGGCCGCGGACCATCACGATCGCGACCAGCACCGGCGCGACCACCCGCACCAGCCACAGCCAGCCGGCAAAGACCGCGTCCGGCATCTGCGGCATCTGCTCGCGCGGGATGCGGCCGAGCGCCCAGCCGGCCAGCAGCGCGATCAGCAGGCCGCCGAGCGGCAGCAGGAAATCGTTCGCGACCAGTTCGATCGCATCCATGATGCCGAGTCCGGCCAGCTTGATGTGCGACCAGTGGTTCAGCGACAGCACCGAGGCCAGCCCGATCACCCAGGTCAGTGCTGCGACCGACAGCGCTGCCTGCTTGCGATTCATCGGGCTCTTCTCGACCAGGAACGCGGTCGCCGGCTCCAGCAGCGAGATCGAGCTGGTCCACGCCGCGATCACCAGCAGCGCGAAGAACACCAGTCCGAACAGCACGCCGATCTGGTTGAACGCCAGCGGCAGCGACGTGAAGATCAGGCCGGCACCGCCGCCGCTCGGCTGGCCGATGAACATGATCACGACCGGGAAGATCGCCAGGCCTGCGAGCAGCGCGACGCCGGTATCGGTCAGCGCGACGGCGGTCGCGACGCGCGGAATCGACACGTCGCGCGGCAGGTAGGCACCATAGGTCATCATCGTGCACATGCCGAGGCTCAGGCTGAAGAACGCCTGGCCCATCGCCGACAGCACGACGCTGCCGTTGATCTTCGAGAAATCCGGCACGAACAGGAACGCGGCCGCTTCACCGAGCTTGCCGGTGGTGGCGCCGTAGCCGACCAGCACGAGCAGGATCAGCAGCAACGCCGGCATCAGGAATTTGACCGCACGCTCGAGGCCCTTCTCGACGCCGAGTGCGACGACCGCGACCGTCATCAGCATGAACACCGCATGCCAGAAGGTCAGCTCGCCGGCATTGCCGAGCAGCTCGCCGAACGTGGCGCCGGGGTCGGCGATGCCGGCGCCGCCGAACAACTGCGCCGTGTACAGCCAGGTGTAGTGCAGCGTCCAGCCGGCAACGACGCTGTAGAAGCTCAGGATCAGCACGCCCGCCAACATGCCGATCCAGCCGATGCCGGCCCAGCCGCGGAAGATCCGCCGTTCGGCAGTGATCTGTTCCAGCGCACTGACCGGACTCTGCCGTCCATGCCGGCCGATCAGGATCTCGGCCAGCAGGATCGGCAGGCCGACCAGCGCGATGCAGCCGAGATAGACCAGCACGAAGGCGCCGCCGCCGTTGTCGGAGGCCAGATATGGAAAGCGCCAGATGTTGCCGAGGCCGACCGCCGATCCCGATGCGGCGAGAATGAAGGCCAGGCGGGACGACCACATGCCGTGGATCGAAGCTTTGTCCATGATGGGTTTCCGACTGCAGATGTGAACGGAGAAGGCGGCTCAGCGTGGTTCGGCGGCGGCCCGGCGGCCGGCAATGACCTGCGCTTCAGGCTCTGCCTTCAGGATCTTGAAGCCGACGTAGGCGAACAGCGCCGCGATCAGCGGATTGGCCAGGTTGAACAGTGCGTAAGGCAGGTAGTCGAGCGTCGCGACGCCGAGCGTGGCCGCCATGTACGCGCCGCACGTGTTCCACGGCACCAGCGGCGAGGTCAGCGTGCCGGCATCTTCCAGCGCGCGCGACAGATTGACCGGGGCAAGACCGCGCCGCTCGTATTCCGGCCGATAGATCCGGCCGGTCAGCACGATCGACATGTACTGGTCGGCAGCGATCACGTTGGCACCGATCGCGGTCGCCAGCGTCGCGGTGATCAGCGACGCGGTGCTGCGTGCGATCGACAGGATGCCGCGGATCATCCGCTCGAGCAGCCCGACCCGTTCCATCACCGCACCGAACGCCATCGCGCACAGGATCAGCCAGACGGTGTTCAACATGCTCGACATGCCGCCGCGCGACAGCAGCGAATCGACCGCCTCGATGCCGGTGTCGGATGCGTAGCCGTCGGCCAGTGCGAGCCAGGCGCCGGCGATCAACGCCGCCGGGCGCGACAGCGCCTCGTTGCCGGCACGTGCGACGACCAGGTCCGGTTGGAACACTACCGCGAACAGCGCGCCGAGCAGGGCGCCGATCAGGATCGACGGAAACGCCGCGACGCGGCGGATCGCCAGCACGACCACGACCGCGAGCGGGATGAGCAGATACCAGCCAAGCTGGAATTGCGCAGCCAGCGCGCCGGGCAGCTCGCCGAAATCGACGGCGCCGCCGGCCGGTGTCGCGAACAGTCCGAGCAGCGAGAAACCGAACAGCGCGAGCAGGATGCTCGGGCCGGTGGTCCAGGCCATGTGGCGGATATGGCCGAACAGTTCACTGCCGGCCGCGGCCGGTGCGAGGTTGGTGGTGTCCGACAGCGGCGACATCTTGTCGCCGAAATACGCACCCGAGATCACCGCGCCGGCGGTGATCGCCGGTGACAGGCCGAGACCCTGCGCGACGCCGATCAAGGCGACGCCGAGCGTGCCGGCCACTGTCCACGAACTGCCGATCGCGAGGCCGACCAGCGCGCAGATGAAACAGGCCGCCGGGTAGAACCAGCCCGGGTCCATCAGTTGCAGACCGTAGTAGATCAGCGTCGGCACGATACCGGCCAGCATCCAGGTTCCGATCAGCGCGCCGACCGCGAGCAGGATGAACATCGCGGTGGTCGACAGCGCGACGCCGTGCACGATCGCATCCTGCACGTCGGCCCAGCGATGGCCGTTGCGCATGCCGATCAGTCCCGCCACGCAGGCGGCCAGCAGCAGCGCGATCTGGTTCGGACCGTACGAGGAGTTGTCGCCGAACAGCGCGACCGACGCCGCCAGCAGGCCGATCAGCAGGATCAGCGGGATCAGTGCCTGCAGCAGACTCGGCTCGCGAGTGCCGCCTGCGGTGGCAGTCGATGACATCGGTTCCTCCCCGGGGAACATGCTGGCGATGACGCACGGCAGCGTCGTGGACACCCGTGGCCGGAACCACCGGCCGGGGCGCGACGCGCAAGTGTACCTGCCGAATCCGCTCCGTGCCGGCCGCCCCGGAGCGCTGCCCGAATCGATCCGGCGCCGCTATGCTGGCGCCCCCGCATCGACGCGCCCCGGCCATGAACGACATCGTCCGATTGCACGCCGCACTGCTGCACTACGCCGACTGCTGGCCCGACGAGCAGGACGTGGTGGGGTTGTTCGTCGAGTTCCTGCGACAGTCGCCGGCGGCATTCGAACGCAGTCATCCGCCGGGGCATTTCACCGGCTCGGCCTGGCTGGTCAGCGCCGACGGCGAACGCGTGCTGCTGACCCACCATCGCAAGCTCGGCCGATGGCTGCAGCTCGGCGGCCATGCCGATGGCGACACCGACGGCGCGCGGGTCGCGCTGCGCGAGGCGGAGGAAGAGTCCGGTCTGCCCGGATTGTCGGTGTCGCCGGCACTGTTCGACATCGATCGCCACGCGATCCCGGCCCGCGCGAGCGAACCCGAACACTGGCACTACGACCTGCGCTACGTGGTCCGCGCAACGGCCGGTGCCGAGGCCTTCGTCGTCAGCGACGAATCGCATGCGCTGGCCTGGCAGCCGATCGCAAGCCTGGTCGATGCTTGCGATGCCGATCCGTCGCTGCGGCGGATGGCGCGCAAATGGCTCGATCGGAACGCCGCCTGACGCCGATCCACCGAGGTCGACGCCACGACCTCACGCGGTCTGCACCAGCCGCTGCGTCTGATCGGCTAGAGTAGCGCGCGGCGTCGATCTTCGAGATCGCACGCGTCGGCCTTCGGGGGAGGCTCAACATGCAGCAACTCGCAGTGTCCGCATCGTACGATGCGCTGGACGGCTATCTGCAGCGACAGACGTCGGGCGGCGAGGTCGCGGCCGTGCCGATCCCGATCGCCGACGAACCGCACGTGGCGACCTGGCGGGCCTATCTCGACGAAGCTGCCGATGGCGACATCGCCGCCGTGCTGCAGGCGTGTCTGCCGCAACTGCGTTTCCCGATCGCCGGAGGCATGTCGACCGATCCGGACTATCGCGCGGCCGTGCGCAGCATCGACGCCCCGCTGCCGGCCGATCCGCCGCCGTTCGATGATCCAGCCGGCATCCGGCTGACGCTGCAACCGACCGCAGCCGGCACGGTTCCGGTGCTGACGATTGCGTCGCGGTCAGATTTCGAACGTCTGGTGCGCGCGCTCGGTGCCCGCAACGAGCCGGTGCCGGTGCCGGCCGGCATGGGTGCCTGCATCGTCGGTGGCATGGTCAATCGCGATCGGGTTGCGCGACATCGGCGGCAATTCCTCGCCTCCGGCATGCCGGCATCGGCGTGGACCGACGAGTACCGTGTATTCGTCGCCGACAAACGCAACTACCAGGACCGGGTCGTGCTGCTGTCGGAAGGGCCGTATGCCGGCGTCGCCGCCGAGCGACTCGGACTCGCGCCGGACGACTGGCGCAAGCGTTCGTCGGTGCTGCGGCGGGTGCACGAATGTACGCATTACCTGACCGCGCGGGCGCTCGGGTCGATGCGCAACAACCTGCTCGACGAGCTGGCGGCCGACTATGCCGGAATCGTCGCCGCATTCGGCCGCTACGACGCGCAGCTTGCACGAATCGTGCTCGGTGTCGATGACGAACATCCGTCGGACACGGCGCGACTGCGGCTGTACCTGGGCGAGCCGCCGCTCGACGAGGCGCTGTTGCCGCTGCTCGCCGCACTGGCGCGCGATGCGATCGCCGCGCTGGCGCGGTTCGATCTCGCCGAAGCGCCGGCCGCGCAGCCGCTCGGCGTCGAGCACGCGGTGCTGGCGCTGTTCGAGACGCCGCTGGCCTCGCTGGTGCAGGCATCGGGCGAACAGAGGCTGCGGGAGAGATACCGACGTCGCATCGGGTGAATCCCCGCGCGGCAAGTGAGTTACAAGGGGGGGGCATGAGCGACGGGGGAGTGGCGGTACCGGTCGAACGCCCGGTCGCCGACGGGCTGACCGATTTCGCCCGGCAATTGCAGCGACGGTCGCGCGGCCGGTTCGGGCCGCGACGTGAGGTCGAGATGGTCGGCGTCAGTCCGGCGATGGTCGAGTTGCAGCGCAAGATCGCCAAGGTCGCGCCATTCGACGAACCGGTGCTGATTACCGGCGAGTCCGGTGTCGGCAAGGAGCTGGTCGCGCGTGCGATCTACCTGGTCGGGCCGCGTTCCAGCGGGCCGTTCGAGAGCGTCAATTGTCCGCAGCACCTGGACGGCAACCTGACCGTCAGCGAGCTGTTCGGCCACGAACGCGGCAGCTTCACCGGCGCGGTGTCGGAGCGGATCGGCTGCTTCGAGGCGGCGGCTGGCGGCGTGGTGTTCCTCGACGAGGTCGCCGACCTGCACATGAGTGCGCAGGTGATGTTGCTGCGCACGCTGGCGGAGGGGGAGTTCAAGCGGATCGGCAGCAACCGCTCGCGCTACATGGACATCCGGCTGGTCGCGGCGACCAACCGCTCGCTCGACGGCCTGATGGCACGCGAGGAGTTTCGCAACGACCTGTTCTTCCGGCTCCGCTATTTCCAGATCGAGGTGCCGCCGCTGCGCCGTCGAGGCGACGACTGGCGGCTGCTGATGGACTACCAGTTGGCGCGTGCAGCCCAGCGTTACGGGGTGGTCAAGCAGATGAGCGCGGCGTCGCTGCGGCTGCTCGAGCAGTACGACTGGCCCGGCAACTGTCGTGAACTCAACAACGTGGTGTCGATGGGCTATGCGCTGTCCGACAGCGACGTGATCGAGCCCGAGGACTTCGAGGAGCTGCTGGAAGGCGGTCCGCGCCGCCGGCAGGGCGAGCCGCATTCGCTGTTCCAGGCGCTGATCGCCCACCGCTGCGATTTCTGGGATGGCGTGCAGCGACCGTTCCTCGATCGCGACCTGAATCGGGCGCAGGTCCGCGACCTGATCCTGGAAGGCCTGAAGGTCACCGATGGCAGTTACCGCAAGCTGCTGCCGCGGTTCGGTATCGCCGACGACGACTACCAGCGTTTCATGGACTTCCTGCGCCACCACCGCCTGAAGCCGTGAGCGAGCGCTCGCTCCATCGCCATGGAGTCGGGGCTCCATTTCTGTGCGTCAGATCACATTGGCGGCGCTGGTCCCCGCATTCTTGCTGGTCCGGGCTGGTTGGCATGTTGCTTGCTGAATGGCCGCTGTGCCGACGCATGCTGCGCGGCACGAATTTCAATCGTCATTCATGAGGGAGTGCGACATGAGCAAAGTCACCCGCGGCGAGATCCTCGACATCATCGGTCAGTTCGCGTTCGAGGACGCCGAGTACCGCAAGTCCCTGCTGGCCGACCCGAAGAAGGTGCTGGCGAAGCAGATCAACCAGGAGCTGCCGGCCAACCTGAAGGTCAAGGTCGTCGAGGAAACCGCCGACACGATCTACCTGATCGCTCCGTACGCGCCGCCGGCGCAGGGCGACGAGCTGTCCGACGACGACCTCGAGCGCGTTGCCGGCGGCAAGGGCGGCCAGAAGGGCGACCGCTCCGAGAACTCGAACAGCTACGTCTGCAACGACACCAACGGCATCGGTACGCGCGTCGAAGTGCACGTCGGCGGCTGATGGCAGCGGCGCACGGACGGGCCGGGCTCGGCCGTCCGTGAACCCGGCGCCGATGCGGTCGCGACGACCGCATCGGAACCGGGCAACGGCGACAGCGGGAATCGCGAGCATGATCGAACTGACACGCGGGCAAATGATCGACATCGTCTGCACAGCGGCGCTGCGCAGCCCGGCCTATCGCCTGAAGCTGCTGCGCGACCCGAAGGCGGTCCTGTCCGAACAACTGAACTCGCCGCTGTCGCCGCGCCTGAACGTGCAGGTGGTCGAAGAGACCGAAGACACGATCTATGTCGTCGTGCCGTACGTTCCGCCGCAGAACGGCGACGAGCTGTCCGATGCCGACCTCGAACGGGTCTGTGGCGGCAAGGGCAAGGGCGGTGGCGGCGAAAGTGGCAACACCTACATCTGCAACAACGCGAGCGGCATCGCGACGCGGGTCGACATCCACTATGGCTGATACGCTGCAGTCGCCGCTGCAGCCGGTGCGGCAGCCACCTGCCGAGCCGGACACGCGTTGCCGTGACTGGGCGGTCCGCGCCACTCGCTTCGATGAGCGCGCCGGCGGCGTCGCCGACGAGCAACGCGCATCGCGACTGCTCGCCCAGTGGTGCAGGCACTACGCCGACGGCAACAGTGACGCACTGTTGCGGCGGCTGCAGTGGGATGGCTGGACCGAGGCCGACGCGTTGCCCCGGCTGGCGCCCGCTGCGACGGAAACCGAAAGCGCATCCGTTCCGGCCTGGGCGACCTGGCTGGCCGGGCAACTCGATGCGCCGTGGTGCCCCGCTTCGGCGCACGCGCCGACGCGTCCGGCGGATGCACTGTGGACCGCCTGGGTCGAGCGCGCCTGGCGGCGGGCCGGCCTGGGCAGCGACGCCGAATTCCATCGCGCCACTGCTGCGCTTCGTGACGCGCTGGCCGATCGGCTCGCGGCGTGCTCGGCCGGTGCGCTGGCGGAGTCGACGCAAACGTTCATTGCGACCGGTGCGCCGGCGCACCATGATGACTGGCTGGGCTGGTTGTGCGACGGCCGGCTGGCGGTGCTGTTCGACCACTATCCGGTGCTGGCGCGGCAACTGGCCGAACTGACGATCGACGTGCTCGACGCCGCCGCCGAGCTCGCGACGCGCCTGCGCGACGATCGCATCGCCCTCGGGCGTCGCTTCGGTCTGGCCTGTTCGCGACCGCCGTGCGCGATCGAGCCGGCCGGCGGCGATCCGCATCGGCGTGGCCGACAGGTGCTGCGGCTGCGCTTCGATGGCGTGGTGCTGTACTACAAGCCCCGGCCGCTGGCCGCCGAAGCGGCGTTCCATCGTTGCGTCGAGGCGCTGGCCGCAGACGGACTGGACGCAGCGCCGCCGACCGTCGCGCTGCTCGACTGCGGCGACCACGGCTATGTCGCCGCCGCCACGCAGTGCGTCGATGCGCTCGATGCGGCCGAACTGCAGCGCTGGCATCGGCGCGCCGGCGGCCTGATTGCGCTGGCCTGGCTGTTCAATGCCCGCGACCTGCACCAGGACAATATCGTTGCGACTGCCGTCGGCCCGCTGCCGATCGATCTCGAAACGATCCTGCAGCCGGCGCTGCCGGAAGGCCTCGGTACCTTCGATCGGGCGCAGGCACGGATTGCCGAGTCCTGTCTCGCCAGCGGCCTGCTGCGATTTCCGCAGGTGCGCAGCGACGGCCGCAGCGTCGATGCGTCCGGACTGCGCGGCGAAGCGGCCGCGCAACGGGCCGACTGGCATGGAGTCGATGCACTGCAGTTCCGCCGCACGGTGCGGCGCGTCGACGCGCCACTGGCACACCGACTGTATGCGGCAGGGCGTCCGATCGATCCAGTCGACCATGCCGAAGCGGTGCTCGACGGTTTTCGCCAGACTCTGCGGCATGTCGCCGATCGGCCGGAGCTGGTTTCGGGTCCGATCCAGTCGATGGCGGCATTGTCGGTACGGGTCGTGTTCCGGCCGAGCCAGGCCTACGCCGATTTGCTGCACCTGCTGGCGACGCCGGCCCTGCAGAAGGATGGGGCGCATTCGATCATCGCGATCGATCGCTTGAACCGGGTGTTCGCCGGATTGGGCGAGCGTCCTGCGTGGTGGCCGCTGACGACGGCCGAACGCACCCAGCTCGAAGCCGGCGACGTCCCGCTGTTCGTGGCCGGCGCTGATGCATCGGGCTTCCCGGAGCTCGGCATCGATGCGATGTTCGCGCGCTCCGGAATCGGCATCGCGCAGCGCCGGTTGGCCGAGCTGGATCAGCGGACCATCGATGCCCAGTCGGCGATGCTGGCGGCCGCCCTGCGGCCGGAGCGGGTGCTCGTCGGCGAACGCCCGGAGCGCGCCGCTCCGCTCGACCGCGACAGCGCGTTCGAGTTCGCCAGTGCCGTGGCCGACACGCTGCTTGCCGCTGCCGTCCGCGGCGCCGACGGACTGGTCACCTGGCTGCAGCCGGAGTCGCTCGGACGATCCGCGCCACGCGGCTTCGGCGCCGACTACTACCTGTATCACGGCTCGCTCGGCATCGCCTGGATGCTGGCGGCGCTGCACCGGTGTCGGCCACTCGAACCTGCCGTCGAGGCGGTCGCCGCGGTGGTGGCGAGCCTGCGCCGGATCAGCGAGTCGCCGAGCGCGGTGGCGCTGCTCGCCGCCGAACCGTGCGGGGCAGCGCACGGCCTCGGTTCGCTGATGCTCGGCCTGCTCGCGATCGACCGCATCGATACCGGCTACGGTGCTGCCGACGTGGCACAGCGGTTCGCCGACGGCATCGTCGAATCGAGGATCGCCGGCGAGCCGGACGCCGACCTGCACGGCGGCATCGCCGGTCTGCTGCTGGCACTGGCCGCGATGCAGCGCCGCACCGGCGATCCGAACGGACATGCCCGCGCTGCAGCCTGTGCCGCTCGGCTGCACACACTGTCGGATGCCCGCGGGCGACCGCTCGGCTATGGCGAAGTGATTCGCACCGGTGCCGCGCACGGATTGTCCGGCATCGCGTTCGCGCTGGCCCACGCCGCGCACGCGTTCGAGCGCGACGACTGGCTGCGCTGGGCGCACGAGCTGACTCTTGCCGAGGATGCCGCATTCGATACCGGCGCCGGCAACTGGCGCAGCAGCCTGTCCGAGCACACCCCGACGGGCCTCAACACCTGGTGCAACGGCGCCACCGGTCTGCTGCTGCTGCGTGCGGCGGCCGGATTGTGGCGCGACGACGAACGCGAAGCGGCGGCATTGGCGAAACTGCCCGACGCTCCGTGCGCGGCGGTCGATCACCTGTGCTGCGGCGTGCTCGGCCGTGCCGAATCACTGGTCGAGCTCGGGCGGCTGCGTGCGGACCCGGGGCTCGCGCAGGCCGGGCAGGGCATCGCCGCCGCGGTGGTCGCTCGCGGCGCGCCGCGGCTCGATCGCGGCATCAGCGCACAGGTCGCGCCCGGCCTGTTCCGCGGCAGCGCCGGCATCGCCCTGTCGCTGCTGCGCACGCACGTCGATGCCGCGTTGCCGTCTCCGCTGCTGTTCGGGATGGAGTCGTTGTCATGCTGATCGATGCGAGCGCGCCGGTGCGCGACCGGGAACTGCTCGACGCGGCGCAGGTGACCAGCGTGCTGGAGCGGCTGCACGCGCTGCGCGAGTGCTGGGTCCAGCGTCATCCCGATGGCCCGTTTTACACCTTCGGTGCGCCGAGCTATCTCGATGGCGACGCGCACGACGACAGCCGCTACCGTGCCCGCGCCGCGCACGACAATCCGCTGCTCAGGGAACACTTTTCCGATCTGCTGGAGGCCTTGCGCCGTGCAATCGAGGCGTTCGTCGGCGCGCCTGCCGAGTACGACGACACGATCGGGCTGCCGGGCTTTCACGTGTTCGAGGCGCATCCGGCATTTCGCACGCCGGTCGCCAGCATCCACGTCGACCGCCAGTACCGCTGCATCCGCTGGCCGGACGGCACCGAGCTCGACGAACGGCGGCAGATCTCGGCGACCGTATGCCTGCAGTTGCCGACCGGAGGCGGCGGCCTGCGGGTCTGGCCGGTCGACAGCCTGCAACTGCCGGACATGGATGCCGATCAGCGCCGTGCGCTGCTGCAGCGGCATCGCACGCCGGAGCTTCACCCGTACCAGGTCGGCCGGCTGGCGCTGCACAGCGGCCACCTGTTCCATCAGATCGCGCCGATGCCCGAGGCCCTGCCCGGTGAGGCGCGCGTGACCCTTCAAGCCCATGCGCTGCCGCGCAACGGGCGCTGGCTGATCTATTGGTGACCGCCATGGAACCGACCCTGCTCCGACTCGGCCCGGACGAAGCGCGCTTCTTCGCGTCGATGACGTTTCCGTCCTACCGCCACCTGCTGTCGATGGCGCCGCAGCCGCGTCACCGCGACGAGGCCGATCAGCGACCAATCCAGCCGCTCGCGATCGCTGCGCTGCAGGACCGCCGGCCGGTCGGGCTGGCACTGGTCGAACTGCCGCTGCACGCCGGCTTTCATGCCGAGCTGCTGTCACTGTTCGTGTTGCCGGACGACCGCGGCCGCGGCGTCGCGACCGCGTTGCTCGGCGCGGTCGAGCAGGTCGTCGCCGAACACGGCGGTGACGTGCTGTCGGCGGTCTACATGACCGGCAAGCCAAGCATTCCGGCGCTCGAGCGAGTGCTCGCCAAACGCGATTTCTCGTCGCCACGCACGCGGATGGTCAGCGTTCGCTTCGACGCCGAACGGATGAACCAGGCCGACTGGCTGCACAAGTACGCGCCGCGTGACGGCTACGAGATCTTCAGTTGGATGGATCTGCGCGACAGCGAGCGCGAGGCGATGCAACGCAGCCATGCCGAACAGCCGTGGATCGCCGCGGACCTGTTGCCGTGGGACCACGACGCGCACGGTTTCGAGCCGATCACCAGCGTCGGCGTGCGCTATCGCGGCGAAGTGGTCGGCTGGGTCATCAATCATCGACTCGACGAGCGGACCGTGCGTTACACCTGCAGCTTCATTCGCGACGATCTCGCCCGGCTCGGCCGGATCCTTCCCTTGTATCGTGAATCGTTCGCGCGCATGCGCCGCTTCGGTTTCAAGCAGGGCATGTTCGTGACGCCGCTGCATCACGAACCGATGGCGCGCTTCGCGCTGAAGTGGTTCGGCCCGTGGGCCAGCTTCGTCGGTGAAACCCGTGGCGCGCAGAAGGCGCTCGGCCGTGCGGCGTAGCCTGCTCGCGTTGCTGCTGGTCTGCGCTGCGGCCCGGGCCGACGAGGCGGCGGAGGCGCTGACGCTGATCGATGCGGTGTCGCTGGCGCTGGGCAACCAGCCCGACATCGCGCTCGTTCGCAGCGAACTGACCTTCGCCGGCGGCGAGCGGCTGCAGGCGCAGGGAGCGTTCGACGGCGTGCTGAGTGCCGATGTGTCGCTGCAATACCTGCAGCAGGAACTCAGCAACACCCGCAAGCAGGCACTGGTCGACCAGCGCGAACAGATCAGTACCCTGCTCGACGGCATCCGCGAGCGCCGCAGCGACGCGCAGACCGAGCTCGATTTCGTGATCGCCGCAGAGGCCGACCCGGAGAACATCCGGCTGCCGAACGAGGACGCGCAGGCGGTCCTCGATCTGTACAACCGACTGATTGCCGATGCGCCGACGGCGGAGGCGCGGGCCAATCTCGAACGGCTGCGCGCCGAGCAACTGGCCACCCGCCGTGCCGGCCTGGAAGCGACGATTGCCGAGCTGGACGAGCAGGACGCGACCGAGAGCGAGCGGCTCGCCAGGCTTGGCGAAGCGCCCGAGGTCGAGGTCTCGCACGACGTCGTCGTCGGCGCGAACTACCGCAAGGCCTACCGCAACGGCTGGGCGCTCGATGTGTTCGCGCAACTGACCAACGGTGGCGCCAATTACAGGGGCAAGCGCAAGCCGACCGAGTTCGGTGGACTCGGTGTCGCCGATCTGTATCGCTCGCGGGTCGGCGTCCGGCTGCTGACGCCGTTCGGGCGCGGGGCGACGACGGCCGCCGCGATCGAGCGCGCCGCCAACGAACGCGAGGACGCGGCACGCTCACTGCTCGAACACCGCTTGCGACGGACCGTGCTCGACACGATCCTCGCCTACCATCAGTTATCGGCCGCACAGGCGGTCCACGATGTGCTGCGGGTGTCGGTCGAGCGGCAGCGGCGGCTGGCCGAACTGAGCGAAGCCCTGATCGAAGCCGACCAATTGCCGCGCAGCGAGCGCTCGCGGGTGCTGGCGCGCGATGCCGAAGCCGAGGCGCAGCTTGCCCGGGCGGCGCAGGCGCTGGTCGGCGCGCGGCTCGAACTCGGTCGCAGCATCGGTTCCGGCGGCGACGAGGGGCCGCTGCTGCCACGCGCGGCGGATGCGCTGCCGGAGCCGGCCGAGGTGTTGCAGCTCGCCGACGCCGACCGCCAACGGGCCAGCGCAGCGGCGTTGCGGCGCCGGCAGGATTTCATTGCCGCGCGGCAAACGGCCGAAGGCCGCGCGTGGCTGGTGCGTGCGGCCACCGACGACCTCAAGCGCCGGCACGACCTGTCGAGCGAGCTGTCGTTGTCCGGCGTCGCCGAAGGCGCCAGCGTCAACGATGGTCTGCAGGATGTGTTTTTCGGTCGCTGGACCGGACCGAGCGTGAAATTTGCCTACGCCTACGAGCGCCCGTCGCGCAACGATGCCGCGCTCGGCATCCGCCAGCAGCAACAGGCGCTCGAAGCGCAGGCGGAACTGCAGGCCGAGGCATTGCGCGAGGACATCGCGCGACGGATCGACACACTGCTCGATTCGACCGCGGCCGCGCAGGAGGAGTTGCGCCAGCGTCGCGCCGCAGTGGCGGCCTACCAGCAGGCGGTGATCGCCGAGCGTGAGCGGTTGCAACTCGGCAGCACCACGCTGATCGACCTGATCCAGACCGAGGAGCGGCTGACGTCGAGCCTGCTGTCGGCGATCTCGGCACAGTCGACGGTGGCGCAGTTGATCGCCGAGCTGCGTTTCCAGGCCGGACTGCTGGCACCTCGACAGGATGGCGAATACGCGGTGTCGCAGCGCGAGCTGGTCGGTCTCGATGCATCCGAACTGCTGTCGGGGGGCTGAGCGCGCGTGCGTCGGCTTGCCCTCCTGTTCGCCTGCTTCGCTCCGATCGCGTCCGCCACCGCGACCCCGGTCGCGTCCGGCCTGGATGCAGCGATCGGCTGGCTGGTCGAGCGGGTTCGCGTCGATGCTCCGCGCGTGCGCAGCGCCGGGTTTGCGGTGCAGGCGGCTGACGGCGCATTGCGCGAGGCGCGTGGCGACTTCGATCCCGCGTTCCGGCTGACCACGACGCTCGACGTGGCACGCGGCGAGCTGCTGCCGGTCGTCGTGCGCCAGCAACAGCAGACCCGACGCCTGTTCGACGAGCTGGACGAAAACTTCAGTGCGACTGCCGACCGGCTGCAGGCGCAGCTCGACGCCAGCGAGGGCCCGGTCGCGATCGAGTGCGACGGCGTCATCATCGTCATCAACGGCCGCGAGATCTGCGACACGCCGGAGGCGGCGGCCGAGCGGCAGGCGATGATCGAGCTGCTGACGACGCTGCTCGGCACCGCGCCGAGCGAGGAGTCGCTGATCGCGATCGGCGCGTTGCGCGACCAGTTGCTCGGCGACAACCGCGCGGTGGTCGAGGACACGATCGAGCAACTTCGACGGGTCGCGGAGGAGTCACGGATCGCCCGGCTGCGGCTCGGCGACGTGCCGGACTCGGAACGTCGCACGACTCTGACGATCGACGCCGCCTACGACATCCCGATGCGGCGGGGCTGGACGCTGACGCCGCAACTGCTGCTCGAAGGCGTCGACGATACCTTCGAGGGCAAGCCGCGCGATCCGCGTTTCGGTGGCAAGGGACTCGACCGGGTGTTCAGGTCGGCTGTCGGCGCGACTCTCGCGATTCCGCTCGGTCGCGGCGGCGCCGCGGTAGTCGGCAGCCGCGAGGACGTCGCCGATCTGCAACTCGAGTCGATCCGCAGCCAGGCACGCAGCATCAGTCAGGTCGCGCTGCGCGATGCGCTGGTCGGCTACGCGCGGTTGCTTGCCGCCGTTGCGCGCGAATCGCTGGCAGAACGGCGCAATGCACGGATCGATGCGCTGGCTGGTACGGCTGCGGCACTGGTCGAGGCCGACGAGATCGCCCCCGAGCTGCTGTCGCAGGTCGATGCGATGGTCGCGCAGGCTCGTGCCGACCGCTCGATCGCGCGGCGCCTGCGGATCGTCGCCGAACGTGAGCTGGCGTCGCTGTTCGGCATCGGGCGACGTGCGCTCGCCGGTCTGCCGATCGACGCCGACGGACTTGCACGACTCGCCGAGCTGCCGGTCTGTGCTGCGCCGGAGCGCTGGCCGGCACTCGCGGTCGAGCAGCGACCTGACATCGACACGCTGCGCTGGCGGCAGCGCGCAGCCGAGCGCCTGGCCCGCACCGCCGAGGATCTGCTGCGACCGCGTGCCGATCTCGCCTTCACGCTGGCCTACGGTGGGCGCGACGAACGCGATCCGCTGCTGGCGGGGTTCGCCAACTCGGTGTTCGATGGCATGGCCGGCCCCTCGGTGCTGGTCACCTTCAGTTGGGACATGCGACTTCGCAACGATGCCGCCCGCGGCCGGCTGGTGACCGCACTGGCACTGGTCGAGCAGGCGACGATCGCGCTCGATGAGGCCCGCCGCAGCGCCGCGCGAAGCCTGCAGGCGCTGGCCCGGACGCTGGCCAGCGGCGCCGAATCGCTGCATCGGCAGCGCGAGGCGGCGCGGCGCTATCGCGACGCCAATGCCGCACTGACCGAGCTGGTCCTGCTCGGCGAGTCCGACCTGCTGCCGCTCGTCACCAGCGAGGAGCAACTGGAAGCCGCCGAGGCGGCCCGGATCGACGCCGAGGAAGCGCAGGTGCGCCGGCTGATCGAACTGCGCCTCGCGCTCGGCACACTATGGCCGCCGTCGCCACGCCAGGCCGATATGCACTGGCTCGCGCACGACGTCTGCGGCGCCACAGAACTCACCGAACGATAACGCCCGAGGCTGCGATCCATGTCCAACACCGCGATGTTCCGCAAGGCCGCCCTCGAAAAGCTCGCCTCGCCCGAGCAGCTCGACACATTGATGCAGACCACATCGCCGCGAAGCTGGCTCGCGCTCGGCGCGTTCGGTGCGGTGATCGTCGTCGTGCTGTTCTGGAGCGTGTTCGGCGAGATCGCGACGCAGATCCGGGGGCAGGGCATCCTGCTGCGCGGCGATGCCGTGATGGCGGTGACCGCCGCGTCGCCGGGGCAACTGTCGAGCGTCACGGTGCGATCCGGCGACGTGGTCGAGCCCGGTCAGGTGCTGGCCGAAGTCGCACAGCCCGAGCTTGCGCTGCAGATCAGCCACCAGGGCCAGCGGCTGGCCGAACTCGAGGCGCAGGATCTGGAAGCCGCGCCGCTCGAAGCACGCAATCTGGAGCAGTCGCTGACGGCGCTGGACAGCGAAGACGGCAGCGTGCGCCGCGCGATCGCCGACTATCGCGAACAGATCTCCGCGCTGCGCGAACGCGAGCAGGTGCAGGCGCAACTGGTCGAGCGCGGCCTGATCACGCGCGGCACGTTGCTGGCGACCCAGGCGAACCTGGCCGAAGTCGAACAGGCCGCATCGCGTGCCGAGGTTCGTCTGGCGCAGATCAGTTCGGAGCGGACCGCGTTGCAGCGGCAGGTGCAGGGCAGCCGCGAACAGCGTCGCACCCGGATCGACGAGCTGCGCCGCGAGCTGGCCCAGCTCGAGGCGCGCCGCAACGCGGTCAGCGTGATCCGCAGTCCGTATGCCGGGCGCGTGCTCGAGGTCACGGTCGATCCGGGCAACCTGGTGGGCCCCGGCATGCAGATCCTGACCCTGGAATCGCAGGCCAAGCCGCTCGAAGCGGTGCTCTACGTGCCGGCGCAGCAGGGCAAGAAGATCGCGCCGGGAATGGCGGTACGGGTATCGCCGTCGACCGTGCGCGCCGAGGAATTCGGTTTCATGAAGGCGACCGTGAAGTCGGTATCGGATTTCCCTGTGTCGCCCGAAGGGCTGCGTCGCGTGCTCCGCAACGACACGCTGGTCGGTGCGTTGAGCGGCGACAGTGCGCCGATCGAGGTGCTGGCCGCGCTGGAGGTGGATGGCGACACGCCGTCCGGTTATGCGTGGTCGTCATCGGAAGGGCCGCCGAACGAGGTGTTCAGCGGCACCCTGGCCGACGGCGGCATCGTCGTCGAGCGGCGTCGGCCGATCTCGTACGTGCTGCCGTTCCTGAAGCGCAGCGTCGGAGCGAACTGACATGGCCTGCTGCAGCGACAATCTGCACCGGCTGTGCGGGCGGCTTCGACC
This sequence comes from Lysobacteraceae bacterium, assembly GCA_041687455.1. Classification (GTDB taxonomy): domain Bacteria; phylum Pseudomonadota; class Gammaproteobacteria; order Xanthomonadales; family Xanthomonadaceae; genus JAWLBY01. The sequence goes on from JAWLBY010000010.1 coordinate 135,115, forward strand.
GCTGACCCTGATCGGCAGATCGCGGCTGCGATCGACCCTTGCGGTTGAAGCGGCAGTGCCGGGAGCCACGCGATGACCGCCGCCGCCACGACTGCCGATGCGACCGAAGCCACCAGTTACCCGCCGCCGCCGGAGCGCCGGGTCAAGACGCCGACCGTGATCCAGATGGAGGCTGTCGAGTGCGGCGCCGCCGCGCTGTCGATCGTGCTCGGCTACTACGGCCGTTTCGCACCGCTCGAAGAACTGCGTGCCGAGTGCGGTGTCTCGCGCGACGGCAGCAAGGCCTCGAACGTGCTGAAGGCGGCACGCAAGATGGGCCTCGAGGCGAAGGGCTACAAGTACGGCCTCGAGGATCTGTACAAGCTCGATTACCCCTGCATCCTGTTCTGGAACTTCAACCACTTCCTGGTGCTGGAAGGCTTCCGCAAGGGCAGGGTCTACCTGAATGACCCGGCCGAGGGGCCGCGCGTGGTCGGCATGGAGGAGCTCGACGCATCGTTCTCCGGCGTCGTGCTGACGTTCAAGCCGGGTGCCGAGTTCAAGCGCGGCGGCAGTCCGCCGAGCATCGGCAACGCGCTGCGGCAGCGCTTGGTCGGTTCGGAAACTGCACTGCTGTTCACGGTGCTGTGCGGCCTGTGCCTGGTCGTTCCCGGACTGCTGGTGCCGACCTTTGGCCGCGTGTTCATCGACGAGTACCTGATCGGCGAGCGCAGCGACCTGATGGCGCCTCTGCTGATGGCGATGGGATTGACCGCGGTCTTCACCGCCGGGCTGAACGCGTTGCAGCAACATGTGTTGCTGCGGATGGAGACCCGACTCGCGCTCGATCATTCGAGTCGCTTCTTCAACCACATCCTGCGCCTGCCGGTGACCTATTTCGCACAACGCTTCGCCGGCGAGATCGGCTCGCGCGTGGCGCTGAACGACAACGTCGCGATGCTGATCTCCGGTCGGCTGGCGACGATCGTGATCGACTGCGTGCTGATCGTCTTCTACGCGGTCATGATGCTGTTCTACAGCGTGCCGCTGACACTGATGTGCATGCTGCTGGCGGCGGTCAACGTGCTGGCGGTCAAGGCGGTGTCGCGGATCCGCGTCGATGCCAGCCGGCGGCTGGCGCAGGAGTCGGGAAAGCTGACCGGCACCGCGATGGGCGGCCTGCGGATGATCGAGACGATCAAGGCCACCGGTGCCGAGGCAGAGTTCTTCTCGCGCTGGGCGGGCTACCAGGCCAAGGCGCTGAAGAGCGAGCAGGATCTCGGTGAGCTGAACGGCTACACGGCCGCGGTGCCGCCGCTGGTCACCGCGCTGATCACCGCGGCGATCCTGCTGTACGGCGGCTCGCTGGTCATGGAGGGTGCGCTGACGGTCGGCATGCTGATCGCGTACCAGACGCTGATGACCAGCTTCGTCCGCCCGCTGAACAACTTCGTCCGGTTCGGCGGCTCGGTGCAGGAGCTGCAGGCCGACATGAACCGTCTCGACGACGTGCTGGCCAATCCGCAGGACGACAGCTACGACGAACGGCGCGAGTACGATCCGGCCACCGGCAACATGCTGAAACTGTCCGGCGAAATCGAACTGCGCAACGTCTCGTTCGGCTACAGCCCGCTCGAGCCGGCGCTGATCGAGGACTTCGACCTGAAGATCAAGCCCGGCCAGCGGGTTGCGCTGGTCGGCGGCTCGGGTTCCGGCAAGTCGACCGTGGCCAAGCTTATTACCGGCTTGTACAAGCCGTGGACCGGCCAGGTGCTGTTCCAGGGTATCGATCGCGAGCGCATTCCGCATTTCCTGCTCGCCAACTCGCTCGGCGTGGTCGATCAGGACATCTTCCTGTTCCGCGGCACGGTGCGCGAGAACCTGACCATGTGGGACGCGACCGTGCCGGACGCCGCGATCACCGCCGCCTGCGCCGATGCGCAGATCGCCGAAGTGATCGAGACGCGTGACGGCGCCTACCAGTCGATGGTCGAGGAGGGCGGCGGCAACTTCTCCGGCGGCCAGGCGCAGCGGCTCGAGATTGCCCGCTCGCTGGTGTCGAGCCCGAGCATGCTGGTGCTCGACGAGGCGACCAGCGCGCTCGATCCGACCACCGAGATGCTGATCGACGACGCGATCCGCCGGCGCGGCTGCACCTGCGTGATCGTCGCGCACCGGCTGGCGACGATTCGCGACTGCGACGAGATCATCGTCATGCAGCGCGGCAAGATCGTGCAGCGCGGAACCCACGAGCAGATGAAGAACGCCGACGGCCCGTACGCCGAGCTGATCAAGGAATGACGATGGCTTCCGAAGTCGTTGCTGAACTCGAACGGATCGATCGGGCGACCGAAGAATCGGCGCTGGCGGTGCTGGCGCGTGCCGAAGGCGAGCCGTTCGAACTGTCCGGCCTGACGCCGCTGGTGCTGTCGGATCCGCAGTCGGTCTGGTACGTCGAACGCGGCCGGGTCGAGATGTTCACGGTCGAGATCGACGAAGGCGAAGCGGTCGGCCATCGCACCAACTTCACGACCATCGAGGCCGGCCAGTTGATGTTCGGCATGGATCTCGAAAGCTTCGCGATGGGCCATGGCTTTCTCGCGGTCGGCAAACTCGGGACACGCGCCTGGCGGCTCGACATCGATGCGCTGCGGGCACACGCCGGCGCGCCGGAACTCGGCGCCGAGATCGCCCGGCTGGTCGATATCTGGGTCGGCAAGATGTCGACCAGCCTGACCCGCGACATCCAGCCGAAGCCGCTGGCGCAGGCGAACCTGCAGTCGGGCGATCGCCGCGAGCTCGCGCACGGCGCCAGCGTGCGCGCCGCGCAGGGCGTGCTGTGGATCGAGGCCGAGCGCGGCGACCTGGTGTTCCTCGGCCTCGAATCGCTCGATCTGGAAGTGCGCGAAGTCGCGTTCCCGGTAGCGACCGACAGTTGGCTGTCCGCCGCCAATGCCGGCGGCAGCGACACCCACCTGCGGGCTGCACGTGGCGTGGAGCTGGTAGCCGACGCGCGCTTCTGGGACGGCCTCGCGGTGTTCCACGAAGTGCTGGTCAGTTGCGAATTCATCAACAAGCGGCTGGCGGCGGTCGATGAGTTCAACAGGCTCAACGAGAAGGCCGAGCATGCCGAGCAGGCGCGCCGACAGGCCTATGCCGAGATCTACTCGGTACTGGCGCAGCCGGGGCGCAAGCGGCGCGATGTCGCGATCGGCGATGGCGAGCATCCGTTCGCGGCGGCCGCACGGCTGGTCGGCACCGCTGGCGGCGTCGACGTGGTCGTGCCGAAGGGCTTCGAGAAGCTCGAGACCGTAGAAGACCGGCTGCATGCGATCAGCCGCGCGTCGCGCTTCCGGGTCCGCGGCGTGGTGCTGCGCGACGAATGGTGGAAGCACGACCAGGGCCCGATCGTGGCCCAGCGCGAGGCCGACCAGCAGCCGGTCGCATTGCTGCCGCTGTCGCCGACCCGCTACGAGTACGTCGTGCCGGCGACCGGCGAACGCGGTCCGGTTACGCCGGCCGTCGCCGAGTCGCTGGCGCCGTTCGGTGCGGTGTTCTATCGGCCGTTCCCGGGCGGCGCGCTGTCGGCGTTCGATCTGGTCCGCTTCGGCATGCGTGGGTTGGCCGGCGATGCACTGACGCTGGTTGCGATGGGTCTCGCGGTGGGCCTGCTCGGTGCGCTGACGCCGCTGTTCACCGGACAGATCTTCGACCAGGCGATTCCGGAGGCGAACCGGACCATGCTGGCCCAGTTCGGTATCGCGCTGCTGATCGCCGCATTCGTGTCGACCGTGTTCAACTTCACCCAGCAGATCGCCGCGCTGCGGATCCAGGGGAAGATGGATTACTCGATCCAGGCGGCGGTCTGGGATCGGCTGCTGAATCTGCCGGCGAATTTCTTCAGTCACTATTCGGCCGGTGATCTGGCCGAGCGTGCGGCCGGCATCAATGCAATCCGCAGCCTGCTGGCCGGCGCCGGTGTCGCCGCGATCCTCGGCACGCTGTCGTCGGTGTTCTTCGTCGGCCTGATGTTCTACTACAGCCTGCGTCTGGCGCTGGTTGCGATGGCGCTGACGCTGCTGTTCGTCGGTTTCAGCTTCGTTGCCAACCTGCTGCAGATTCGCGCGCAGCGCGAGAACCTGCAGTACCAGGGAAAGCTCGCCGGGCTCGTCCTGCAGTTGCTGTCAGGCGTTGCGAAGCTCCGCACGTCCGGTTCCGAGTCGCATGCGTTCGCGGTGTGGGCGCGTACCTTCGCCGAGAGCCGGCGCCTGTCGCTGCGGATCGGCAGCATCCAGAACGGCGTGACGGTGTTCAATGCGGCATTTCCGATCGTGTCTTCGATCGCGCTGTTCTCGGCAGTGGCCGCGTTCGCCGATGGCAGGGGTATGTCGACCGGCGAGTTCATCGCGTTCTCGGCGGCCTACGGCGCATTCCTCAACGCGATGGTCGCGTTGTCGGATGCCTCGCTCGGCCTGCTGCGCGCGATTCCGCTGTACGAACGGCTGAAGCCGATCATCGTCACGACGCCGGAAACCGACGAGAGCAAGGAATCGCCGGGGCCACTGTCCGGCGGCATCGATCTTTCGCACGTCCACTTCCGTTATACCGAAGATGGCCCATGGATCGTCCGCGACGTGTCGCTGACGATCCGGCCCGGCGAATTCATCGCCTTCGTCGGCGGTTCCGGCTGCGGCAAGTCGACGCTGATGCGGTTGATCGTCGGCTTCGAGCGGCCGCAGAAGGGCAGCGTCTACTACGACGGCAAGGACCTCGCCTCGCTCGACCTGCGCGAAGTGCGGCAGCAGATGGGCGTGGTGCTGCAGGACAGCCAGGTGTTGCCGACCGACATCTTCCGCAACATCGTCGGCACCTCCTCGCGCACGGTCGAGGAAGCATGGGAAGCGGCGCGCAAGGTCGGCCTCGACCAGGACATCCGCGCGATGCCGATGGGCATGCACACCTACGTCATGGAAGGCGGCGGTGGATTTTCCGGCGGCCAGAAGCAGCGCCTGCTGCTGGCCCGGTCGGTCGTGCACAACCCGCGCATCATGCTGCTCGACGAAGCGACCAGCGCGCTCGACAACCGTACCCAGTCGCAAGTCACCGAGAGCATGGAGCGGATGCAGGCGACCCGCATCGTCATCGCGCACCGGCTGTCGACGATCATCCGTGCCGATCGGATCTGCATGCTCGACCAGGGCCAGATCGCCGAGATCGGCAGCTACGAGGAGCTGATGGAGATGAACGGCCTGTTCGCGCAGCTCGCCCGGCGGCAGCTCGCATGAGTGCGGTCGCGACTGGCGATGGCCTGCACGAGCGGATCGTCGCCCGGCTGCTCGCCGCGCGCGAACGCTACGGGCGCGACGCGATGCGGCGCGTCGAGCACGCCTTCCTGCATTACGCGCGGCTGCGTCCGCCACTGCGGCCGCGCGATCCGTTGCAGCGGCCGACCTGGCTGCTGCCCGGCGTCGAGGACGCCGGACCGTGGCCGGCGTCCGAACGGCTGCCGGCATTGGCGCGTCTCGAACAGGCGGCCGAGCTGATCCGGGACGAAGCGCTCGCCGCGCTCGGGCAGCAACAGCCGTTCGACGACGGCACTCCGCACAGCGGCCGCTGGTCCGCGATCCACCTGCGCTACGGCTCGCGTCCGGTCGACGGCGCCGCGCAACGGATGCCGCGGACCAGTGCGCTGATCGCGGAGCTGCCGCAGCTCGGCGAAATGGCGATGATCTCGGTGCTCGACGAGGGCTGCCACATCAAGCCGCACTGCGGCCTGCACAACTACCGCTGGACCGCCCACCTCGGCCTGCAGATCCCCGAGCACTGCTGGTTCCGGGTCGGCAGCGAAACGCGCCGCTGGCAGCCGGGCCACTGCCTGCTGTTCGACGACAGCTACGACCACGAAGCGCGCAACGACGGTCCCGGCGCGCGGGTGATCCTGCTGATCGACTTCTGGCATCCCGACCTGCGCGCCGACGAAATCGCCGTGCTCGATTCGATCGCCGGCGACCTGGCGGAGCTGCGCAGGATGCCGTGACGCCCGGCCGCGCCCGGTGCGAAGCGATCGACCGCGCTGTTCGAGCGGACACGCCGGGCAGCGTTCCCGCGGCCAGCCGACCGCGGCGCGCCGTCGTCGTCACGAATCCCCGGCAAGCAGGCCGTCCGCATCGACCTCGGCATTGTCGACATCGCGTGCGCTCTGGTCGATCCGGTGGAAGTGGTAGCGCTCGATGAACTCGGCTGTCGCCGGCCGCCGTGACCGCACCACCTGGTCCCGATCGAAATCGTAACTGTCGAAGAAATACACCGTGACCCTGGCCATGCGCCCTCCTGTCGCGAACTGCGACGCTGCAGTCCGAGCGTAGCGGGGCAGGGGTGAATCGGCGGCGAAGCCGTCGCAGGACGCGACAGCCTCCGGCAATCCTGCGCAGGCGGGGGCGACCAATACGGGCGAGGGCGTGACGACGCAGGCGTCGTGCTATCTCCGGATAGCAGTGGGCGAACGCCGGGCCGACCGCCGGCAGCAACGGCAGAATGGATTCCGGCCTTCGCCGGAATGACGAGCAAAGGGCGCCTGAATCGCGCTGACGTCGGGTTGCAGGGACGAGTGCGACACCGTCATCCCGGCAAGAGCCCACTGTGTCCCGGGAACATGGCTGGTGCCGAATCTCGCGACACCGTCATCCCGGCGGAAACCAGGCGGAAGCCGGGATCCATCTTGATCCCGCTCTCGGAACAACCCATTGCGCGAAACGCAACATGGATCCCGGCTCCGCCGGAATGACGAGCAAAGGGCGCCTGAATCTCGCTGACGTCGGGTTGCAGGGACGAGTGCGACACCGTCGTCCCGGCAAGAGCCCACTGCTGTCCCGGGAACATGGCTGGTGCCGAATCTCGCGACACCGTCATCCCGGCGGAAGCCGGGATCCATCTTGATCCCGCTCTCGGAACAACCCAATGCGCGAAACGCAACATGGATCCCGGCTCCGCCGGGATGACGAGCAACGGCGTCGTGCAATCGAGTCGGCGGGCGCCAACAGGCGCCGAAGAGCCAGCGGCAGAAGACACTCGCAGTTCATCCAACAGCAGTAGGCAAGAGCCGGGATCCATCGCGATGCTGCTTTCGGAACAGTCCGTCGCGCGAGGAGCAGCCTGGACATCGTTCGGAACCGGCCATTGCGCGAATCCAACATGGGCCTTGGCTCAGCCGAGAGCCCGCCAGTCCTGAGCCTGTCGAAGGGCTGGGATGACGAGCAGAGCAGTCGGGGGTGACGGCAAAACGGATCATCGACTTGCGTGATGGCCACGCGCGTCCACAGCGCTCGGCGAAGTTTCCCCGGAAGTGCGGTGCAGGCGCGCAATCCTTGGGGTGCCTGGTCCGGATTGAAAATATTGCATTGACCGTTCGTCGGCGCTGCCGCACCATCCGCCGTTCGGGAACCGGGCACGCAATGTGCCCCGGCGGCGGGATGCCGCACGCCGTCTGACGGCGAACAACAACCAGAGCAAACAACACGCATCAGGGGACATCGATGACGGCCACCCTCAGCCGCCTGCTGGCTGCGCTTTGCCTGTGCGCGGGCAGCGCCTCGTTCGCGCAGCAGAACGCCGCGCCCGAGATCAGCTCGGACCCGCCGACGCTGGTGACGATCGAACGCGGCCTGCACCATTCCGTGCTCGCCGAAGACGCCGACGGCGACCCGCTGAGCTACGCACTCGACGTCGCGCCGCCAGCAGCGGCGATCGATGCCGACAGCGGCCTGCTGCACTGGCAGCCGGCCGCCGGCGACGTCGGTCTGCATCCGTTCGCGGTGACGGTGTCCGATGGGCGTGGCGGTGTCGCCGAGCAGGCGTTCGAACTGCGTGTGGTCGCCGACTTCTGCCCGATCCATCCGATCGCGCTGCCGCTGCAGCGTGTCGAAGGCCTGCAGACCGGTGACGTGATCGATCGCCTGCCGCGCGGCACCGGCCCCGGCAACTTCAGTTGGCTGACCTGGGCCGGAGCGGTCGATGCACCGACCCTGGCGCAGAGCCTGCAACCGCCGGGCGACAGCTACCACTACATCAATCCCGAGCAGTCGACCGACGTCCAGCTCGACGTCGGCGACTGGGCACAGGGCGCGACCGGCTCGATGAATGCCAGCGCGGTTCGCGCGGCACTGGACGTGCTGAAGACGCAGGACATCGTGCTGCCGGTCTGGAACGCCATCCGCGGCCATGGCGCGCGTTTCGACTACCGGATCATCGATTTCGTCGCCGTCCGGTTGACCGACTACCAGCTCACCGGCCAGGGCTGGCTGAGCTTCGAGTTCAAGGGCAAGGTGCATTGCTACAACGAACGACCGGTCGCCGAAGACCTGGCGGTGCAGACCGACGAAGACGTGCCGGTCGCGATCGAACTGACCGCCACCGATCTCGACGGCGACGCGCTGACCTACACGATCATCGATCCGCCAAGCCACGGCACGCTGTCCGGCGAGGCGCCGGAACTGACCTACACCTCCGACCCGAACTACCATGGCGAAGACCGTTTCACGTTCCGGGTCGACGACGGCAAGCAGTCATCGGACATCGCGGCCGTCGACATCGTCGTCACGCCGGTCAACGATGCACCCAGTGCAGACGAGCAGCATCTGACGACACCGGAGGACAGCTCACTGCCGATCGTGTTGAGCGGTACCGATATCGACGGCGACCCGCTCGACTTCCGTGTGCTCGACCTGCCGCAGCACGGCACGCTCTCCGGTGACGTGCCCAACCTCGTCTACACGCCGAACGCCGACTTCCACGGCGACGATGCGTTCACCTTCGTGGCCAACGACGGCGCGCTCGATTCGCCTGTTGCAACGGTGATGATCACCATCACACCGATCAACGATCCGCCGATCGCCGACGATCAGGCGCTGGAGACCCGATCCGATCAACCGCTGACGATCGAGCTGACCGGCAGCGACATCGACGGCGACCCGCTCACGTTCCGGATCGTCGCACCGCCGCAGCATGGGACGTTGAGCGGCGAACCACCGACGATGGTCTATACGCCTGAGGTGTCGTTCGACGGGCCGGATCAATTCAGTTACATCAGCGACGACGGCCAGCTCCAGTCGCCTGCCGCATTGGTATCGATCCACGTCACGCGCAGCAACGAGCCGCCGCAGATCGTCAGCACACCGCCGGCATCGGTCGAGGAACGCGCGGTCTATCGGTACGACGTTGATGCGGTGGATCCGAATGACGATCCGCTGACATACGGTACGGACATCGGGCCGCCGGGCAGTCGAATCGACGACAGCAGCGGTGTCTTGCAGTGGGTGGCGGACCCGTCGATGGCCGAATCGATCCGCTTGCCGAACGTGGCCTGTCGGAGGCCGAGTGCTGCGGGCGTCTTCGATCCGATCGTCCGCTGGCATTGGAGCAGCAGCGAAGCCTTTCCGGATTTCAACCAAGTCATGTCGGCGCCAATCGTCGTTCAGACAACCGACGATAATGGTGATGGCAAGATCGACGGCCGCGACACGGCCGACGTTGTATTCATCAGCTACAGCTACAACGGTGCCCGTGGCGGCGGGATCATCCGAATCGTTGATGGCCGAGATGGGACGGAAGTGCGGAGCGTCCTGGACCCGAGCGCATTCGTGACGAACTGGTCGCATCTCGCCGCCGGCGATATCGACGATGACGGGGTCGTGGAATTTGTTGGGGTGCGTGTTGCCGGCGGTTTGGTGGCGATAGAGCACGACGGCTCGGTCAAGTGGACGACATCAACAAGCGAGCCGATCTGGAGCATCGGTGCGCCAGCCATCGCTGATCTCGATGGCGACGGTCGGGTCGAAATCGTCTACGGCAATTCGGTGCACTCGGCCGACGGCGAGCTGATCTGGGGCGATGGTGAGCTCGTCTTCAGCCGGAGTCCGTTGAGTCTTGCAGCGGATCTCGTGTCTGCTGAACCGGGCCTGGAAGTGATCGACGGCCCCTCGGTCTATTCCGCATCGGGCCGCCTGCTCTGGCGATACGCAGGTATGAGCGACGGGTTCACCGCGGTGGCGGATATTGACGCGAACGGAGAACCCGAACTGATTGTCGTCGGGGAAGGTCGGCTGGTCGTGCTGGATCGAGATGGAGTGCCGCTATGGGGCCCGGTGGCACTCCCGGACGGCGGACGGGGCGGAGCTCCAACCGTCGCGGACATGGATGGGGACGGTCGACTCGAGATCGGCGTCGCCAGTCGCCATGCCTATTACGTGTTCGATCACGCCGGGGAGCTGCGATGGAGCATTCCGATCACTGACGTATCGTCACATGTGACCGGATCGACAGTGTTCGACTTCGATGGTGATGGCCGTGCAGAAGTCGTGCAGCAGGACGAGCGCCACTTTCGTGTCATCGACGGAAGCGATGGCGCGATTCGATTCGAAGTTCCAAATGCATCAGGAACTGCGTACGAGTATCCACTGGTCGCCGACGTCGATGGCGACGGAAGTGCAGACGTCTTGGTGCCAAGCAACAAGTTCTATCGCGGGACGACGACCGGCATGCGGATGATCTCATCCGCATCCGCCAGTTGGATGCCCACCCGCTCGATCTGGAACCAGCACGCCTACCACATCGACAACATCAACGACGACGGCAGCATTCCGCGTGTTCCGGTCAAGAGTTGGCAAACCCACAACACCTTCCGCCTGAACACATTTCCCGATCGTCACCCGCTCGGGCTGCCCGACCTTGCCCTGTTCGATCTTCGTCTCGACGAGTCCGACGGGACGACTGCAGTGAAAGTGCTGGTCGTCAACCGCGGTCAGGCACCGACGGAAAGTGCAACCACGGTTCGCTTCTTCAACGGCGACCCCGATGCCGGCGGACGCCTGCTCGGCGCGCTGCCGGTTCCGGCACTGGCCGCGGGCGAGGAGGTCGCGCTTGCGCTGTCCGGTATCGCCGAAGAGGCGATCGACACCAACCTGCATGCACGTATCGACGAGGATGGTCTGGTTGACGAGTGCCTGACCGACAACAACCACACCGCCGCCGCCTATTTTCAGGTTCGCGCCAGCGACCCCGCGGGGCTGTACGATCGCCAGCGATTCACCGTCACGGTCGATAATGTCAACGAGGCGCCGACCTTGCTGACGGAAGCGCTACCGTCGGCGGTCGTCGGTCAGACCTATCGCCATCGCGTGCTGGCCACCGATCCGGACCGCGGTGACGGTCTGCGCTTCGCGCTGGTCGATCCGCCGACCGGGTTGCGCATCGAGCCGATCTCGGGCGAGCTGCACTGGATGCCGACCGATGCACAGGTGGGCACGCACTCGATCACGGTGCGCGTGTTCGATCTCGGCGGACTGAGCCATCAGCGCCCGTTCGAACTTCTGGTGTCGACCAATCAGCCGCCGGTGATCAGCTCGTCGCCGCCGACCACGGCCATTGCGGGCAGCCGCTACATCTACGCCGTGCAGGCCGCGGATCCGGAAGGTGACCCGGTCGGTTACAGCCTGACGATCGCGCCATCGGGCATGCAGATCGACCCGGGCAATGGTGTGATCGACTGGACGCCTGCTGCCGACGCGATCGGCGCGCTCGATGTCGAAGTGCGGGTGGCCGATGACCGTGGCGCCGATGCGCTGCAGCGCTATGTGCTGCAGGTCAACGCCGCTGCCAACCATCCACCGATCATCAGCTCGACGCCGGTTACTTCTGCCATCGTCGGCTCGCCGTATCGCTACAGCGTCGACGCCGAGGATCCCGACGGCGACACGTTGACGGTGCGTCTGGTGCAGGCGCCTGCCGGAATGTTGCTGGACGGATTCTCCGGCGAGCTGAGCTGGGTCCCGAACAGCGCTCAAACAGGTGTGCACGGCGTCCGCATCGAAGTCGACGACTATCGCAGCGGTGTGGCCACCCAGAGCTTCGAAATCACCGTATCCGATGCGCCGGCGAACCGCGCGCCGGAGATCGTCAGCACGCCATCGCAGCAAGTGGCTGCCGGCACGGCGTACTCGTATCAGGTGGTGGCCAGTGATCCGGATGGCGACCCATTGAGCTATGCGCTGACCACTGCGCCGGCCGGCATGACGATCGACCCGCAGGGCTGGGTCACCTGGCTGCCGGCCGATGCGCAGGTCGGCACGCATCCGGTGGCGATCCAGGTGTCCGACGGGCGAGGCGGCAGTGCCGCTCAGAGCTACGAGCTGCAGGTCACGGCGCTCAGCGGCAATCGAGTGCCTGTGATCGCGTCGACTCCGGTCACGACCGTGGCGCTGGGCGACAGGTATCAGTACGCCGTGCTCGCCACCGACCCCGACAACGACCCGCTGAGCTTCCGTCTGGCCACCGCGCCGTCCGGCATGCAGATCGACGGGCAGACCGGCGTGGCCGTCTGGACGCCGCTGCCGGATCAGCTCGGCAGTCATCCGGTGGCGATCGAAGTCAGCGATGGCCGCGGTGGCCAGGCGCTGCAGAGCTTCGACGTCACGGTCGTGGACGATGCCAGCGAAAACCGTGCGCCGACGATCACGTCGACGCCGAGCACGCAGGCCAAGGTCGGCCGCGAATACCGTTACGCAGCGAGTGCGTTTGACGCCGACGGCGATGACATCCAGTGGTCGCTTGCCGCCGCGCCGGCGGGCATGGCGGTCGATCCGGCCAGCGGTATGGTCGGGTGGACGCCGGCCGCTGCCGGTCGCTTCGATGTCACGCTGCGCGCGGCCGATGCGCAGGCATGGAGCGAGCAGAGCTTCAGCGTCGACGTCGTGTCCGCCGATACCGCGCTCGGTGGCGAGCTGACCATCACGCCGCAACCGGTACTGCCGGGTGAACCGATCACGATCACGCTGGTCGTCGATGGTGCGGCCGGTCCGGTGGATGTCGTCGCCACGCTCGACGGCGATCCGATCGCATTGTTGCCGAATACGCCGACGACGCTGGTCGCGCCGACCACACCCGGCACGCACACGATCGTCGTGACGATCGATGACGGTTTCGAAACGGCCGTCATCGAGGACGCGTTCAGCGTGGTCGACGGCAGTGACCTGACCCCGCCGACCGTGCAACTGGTGCTGCCCGCCGAGCACGCCGACTGGGACGCGATC
>JAWLBY010000011.1:0-57625 GCA_041687455.1 Lysobacteraceae bacterium
GGGCTTCAGCCCCGACCGTGCTGCCACGATTGACGACATCATGGCGCGCCAGGCCGCGCGGTCGGGGCTGAAGCCCCTCCTACGGTGGAGGCAGGTGGCTGCTACCATCCGCGGCCCATGCCGACCTTCGATTCCCGCCAGTTGCGTCGCGCCTTCGGCCGTGCGGCGCCGAACTATGCCGCCGTCGCGGTGCTGCAGCGCGAGGTCGAGTCGCGGCTGCTCGAACAGCTCGATTATGTCGAGACGGCCCCGGCACGCGTGCTCGACATCGGCAGCGGCCCGGGCATCGCGTCGACCGCGCTGCGCCGGCGCTGGCCGAAGGCCGAGGTCGTCTCGCTGGACCTGGCCCTGCCGATGCTGCAGCAGCAGCGCGGCGGCTGGTTGCGCAAGCCGCTGCGGATCAATGCCGACGCGCAGGCGCTGCCGATCGTCGAGCAGTCGATCGATCTGATCTTCTCCAGCCTGTGCCTGCAGTGGGTCGAGGATCTGCCGGCCACGCTGGCCGGCTTCCGCCGGGTGCTGCGGCCGGGCGGCATGCTGCTGTTCTCGACCTTCGCCGAGCAGACCCTGATCGAACTGCGCGATGCGTTCGCGGCGACCGACGACGCGCCGACGCATGTCAGTCCGTTCCTGCCGCTGCAGCGGATCGGCGACGCCGTGCTGGCAGCCGGTTTCCGCGATCCGGTGGTCGATGCCGATCGCTTCACGCTGACCTACCGTGATCCGCGCGAGCTGATGCGCGAGCTGCGCGCGATCGGCGCCAACAATGCGCTGACCACGCGCCGCCGCAGCCTGACCGGCAAGGCAAGGATGCAGCGGGCGCTGGCCGCCTACGAGCGCGAGCGGCAGCCGGATGGCCGGCTGCCGGCGACCTGGGAGGTGGGTTACGTGCATGCCTGGGGGCCGCAGCCGGGCCAGCCGATCCGCAGCGGCAACGTCGATGTCGCGAGCTTTCCGGCCGCCGCGCTGAAGATCCGCCGACGCGGCGAGTAATTCGGGATTCGGGATTCGGGCGTCGCGGCGGCGCCGACGTGCCGGCGCGGCGCGGCTGTGCAAAGATCGACCCCGCCGTTCGCCGCAGGAGTTCGCATGAACCGCCCGGCCGATTTCGCTGCCCGCTCCGACCTGCCGGTCGATGACGCCGAGCGCGTCCAGACGCTGCAGGCGCTCGGCATCCTCGATACCGCGCATGAGCCGGCCTTCGACCTGCTGGTCGAACTGGCGGCCGAACTGTGCGACGCGCCGTACGCGTTCGTCACGCTGGTCGACGCCGACCGCACCTGGATCAAGGCCGCGCACGGCATCGACCTCGAGCAGTGGCCGCGATCGCACAGCTACTGCTCGATGGCGCTGCTCGAGCGGCTTCCGATGCTGCATGTCCGCGATGTCGCCAGCGACCTGCGCACCGCCCACCGGACGCCGCCGGGCCTGCCCGGTCACGGTCTGTACTGCGGCGCGGTGCTCGAGACCAGCGACGGCACCCGACTCGGCACGCTGTGCGTGGTCGACCCGCGCAGCCGCGCGCTCGACCCGCGGCGACAGCGGCAACTGCAGGGCCTCGCCAACCAGACGATCGAACTGATCGAGCTGCGCGCGCTGCGCCACGAACTCGAGCGCGCCGCTACCACCGACCCGCTGACCGGACTCGGCAACCGACGCGCGCTGATGCAGCGGCTGCGCGAGGAGGCCGAGCGCTGCAGCCGCTACGGCGCCGGCTTCAGCGTGCTGCTGCTCGACCTCGACCATTTCAAGGCGGTCAACGACGGCCGTGGCCACGATGCCGGCGACCTCGTGCTGGGCAACGTCGCCGACCTGCTGCGCTCGATGCTGCGCAGCGCCGACTTCGCCTCGCGCTACGGCGGCGAGGAATTCTGCATCCTGTTGCCGCACACCGACCTGCGCGGCGCGCTGACCTGGGCCGAGCATTTCCGGCTGCGGCTGGAGAAGTTCCAGCACCGCCACGCCAGCGGCAGTTTCGTGGTCACCGCCAGCATCGGCATTGCCGCCGCACCGGCGCATACGCAGCCGACCATCCGCGGCCTGCTGCAGGCCGCCGACCACGCGCTGTACCGCGCCAAGCAGAACGGCCGCAACCGTACCGAACTGGCCGACGACTGACGGGGCCGCGCGGTGCCGCGGTGCTCAGCGCCGCCATGCTAGCCTCGGTCTCCCGCCCGCCTGGAGCCGAACGCCCGTGAACGACGCTGCCGCCGCGATCCGACTTGCCGACTACCGCCCGCCGGCCTGGCGCGTGGCGCAGGTCGAATTGCGTTTCGAGCTCGATGCCGAAGCGACCGAGGTCGACGCGACGCTGCACCTGCAGCCGGACCCGGCCCAGCCCGGTGCGGCGCTGCGGCTGGACGGCGAGGAGCTCGAACTGCTCGCGATCGAACTCGACGGCGCAGCACTGCCGGCCGAACGCTACGTGCAGGACGAGCGCGGCCTGACCGTGCACGGCGTCGCCGCGGCCTGCACGCTGCGCACCCGGGTGCGGATCCGGCCGGCCGCCAATACCCGGCTCGAAGGGCTCTACAGCAGCGGCGCGATGCTGACCACGCAGTGCGAGGCCGAGGGCTTTCGCCGGATCACGTTCTTCGTCGACCGGCCCGACGTGCTGGCGCGTTACACGGTGGAACTGCGGGCAGATCGCGAGCGCTATCCGGTGCTGCTCGCGAACGGCAACCCGGCCGGTGCCGGCACGCTCGACGGCGGCCGCCACTACGCGCGCTGGGTCGATCCGTTCCCGAAGCCGAGCTATCTGTTCGCGCTGGTCGCCGGTCGCATCGAATGCGTCGAGGCGCCGTTCACGACGATGGAAGGCCGCGACGTGGCGGTGCGGATCTGGACCGAGCCGCACGACGTCGAACGCTGCCGGCACGCGCTCGACTGCACGCTGCGGGCGATGCGCTGGGACGAACAGCGGTTCGGCCGCGCCTACGACCTCGACGTATACAACATCGTCGCGGCGCAGGATTTCACGATGGGCGCGATGGAGAACAAGGGCCTCAACATCTTCAACGCGCGCTACATCCTGGCCGATCCGGAGACCGCGACCGATGCCGATTTCGAAGGCATCGAGTCGGTGATCGGCCACGAGTACTTCCACAACTGGAGCGGCAACCGGGTGACCTGCCGCGACTGGTTCCAGTTGTCGTTGAAGGAAGGCTTCACGGTATTTCGCGACCAGGAGTTCACCTCCGACCTGCACTCGCGCGCACTGAAGCGGATCGACGACGTGCGGATGCTGAAGAGCCGGCAGTTCGTCGAGGACAGCGGCCCGCTGGCGCATCCGGTGCAGCCGGCGCAGTACAGCGAGATCAACAATTTCTACACCGCGACGGTCTACCAGAAGGGCGCCGAGATCGTCCGCATGCTGCACACGCTGCTCGGCGAGGAAACATTCCGCCGCGCCTGCGATCGGTACTTCGAGCGTCACGACGGCGACGCCGCGACGATCGAGGACTTCGTCGCCGCGATGCGCGAGGCGAGTGGCCGCGACCTCGAGCAGTTCATGCGCTGGTACAGCCAGGCCGGCACACCGGAGCTGCGGATCCGCGACGACTGGGACGCCGCCGCCGGCTGCTACACGCTGGAGATCGAGCAGCACACGCCGCCGACCCCGGGCCAGCCGGACAAGGCGCCGCTGCACCTGCCGCTCGCCTACGCGCTGTACGACGCCGACGATCGGCCGATCACGACCGTGCCGACCACCGACGCAGCAGTGCATCCGGGCCTGATCGAACTGACCGCGGCCCGCCACACGCTGCGCTTCGACGGTCTCGGCGCGCGGCCGCTGCCGGCCTTCCTGCAGGGCCTGTCGGCGCCGGCCCGGCTCGACTATCCGTACGACGCCGGGCAGCTCGCCCGGCTGGTCGCGATCGAGCCCGATGCCCTGACCCGCTTCGAGGCGATCCAGCGGTTGCTGTTCGACGCGCTGCTGCGGCGCGGGCCCGACCCGGCCGCGGCGCACGCGGCGCTGATCGACGCGCTCGGCGGCCTGCTCGAACGCAGCGACGAGGACCCGGCGTTCGTCGCCGAATGCCATGCACTGCCGGATGTCTGGACGCTGGCCGACCAGTGCGCCGCGATCGATCTCGACGGCCTGGTCCGGCGCCGCGACGATCTGCTCGACGAACTGTCCGAAGTGCATGCCGATGCGTTCGCGCGGCGCTACGAACAGCTTGCCGCGGTCGAGCCCGGCGCGATGACGCCACACGCGATCGCCGCGCGACGGCTGAAGTCGGTCTGCCTCGCACGGCTGACCCGGCTCGATCCGCAGGGTGCGCTGGCCGCGGCGCAGTTCGAATCGGCGCGCTGCATGACCGACCGGCTCGCCGCGCTGAGCAACCTGATCCATTTCGAGGCACCGCAGGCCGACGAGGCGCTGGCGCAGTTCCGGCGCCGCTTCGCCGACGATCCGCTGGTGACCGACAAGTGGCTCGCGATCGTCGCCACCCGACCGCAGCCGGAAGCGGTCGACGACGTCGCCGGCCTGCTCGCGCAACCGCTGTGGCAGCCGAAGAACCCGAACCGGGTGCGGGCGCTGATCGGCAGCTTCGCGCGCGGCAATCCGGTCGCCGCGCACCGCCGCGACGGCGCCGGGTACGCGTTGCTGTGGCCGCAGATCGAGCGCGTCGACAGCATCAACCCGCAGGTCGCCGCCCGGCTGCTGACCGCGTTCGAACCGTGGAAGCGGCTCGATGCCGAACGCCGCGCGCTGATCGAGCAGGGCCTGCGCCGGCTGCAGCAGAACTGCCGCTCGCGCGACTGCGCCGACCTGCTGGCGCGGATGCTGGCGTAGCACACGTCCGGCAGGCGTCAGCGGCGCGAAGCGCGCGTGCCCAGCAACCCCGTCCGCTGTTCACCGCGCGTCCCTGCAGGAGCGGCTTCAGCCCCGACCGGCAGCATCACACTCAGCCGCGCGGGCGTTCGTGCCAGGCGGTCGGGGCTGAAGCCCCTCCTGCAGATGGAGTATGCCGAGCCGGTCGGCGCCGGCGCTGCGGAATGCCGCGTTCGTGCCAGGCGGCGGGATGAAGCCGCTGCCTGGCGGCAGGCCTCGGCGCAGCGCAAGTCTGTCTCTCACCTGAACTCGACTGGGGAACCGCGCGGCGGGTCCGCGGTCTCAAGCGCACCGGCCGAGCGTGCGATGCGATCCTGTCTTCGGATCGCCGTCGCATGGCGGCCGGACCCATCCTGACCATGTCGCCGACGCGCCGTCTGGCGTGTCCGTGGACGCCTTCGCCGACGGAAATCCCCCGCATGAGCCAACCGATCCGCGTGCTGTTCTCGATCCTGGCCGTGCTGGCCGGGCTGGCCACTGTGGCGCTGCTGTTGATCGAGCCGCTGACCCGCGCGTTCGCTGCGACTCCGGTGTTCAACGGCGTCATCGTCGGCGTGTTCGCGATCGGCGTGCTGGTCAACCTGCGCGGCGTGTTCCGGCTGCAGAAGGAAGTGCGCTGGATCGAGGCGTTCCGGCGCTCGAGCCCGGAGCGGCGGCCGAGCGAGCGGCCGGTGCTGCTTGGACCGATGGCACAGATGCTGTCCGGCGAGCGCCGCGCGCAGTCGCTGTCGACCGCGTCGACCCGCTCGCTGCTCGACAGCGTCTATCTGCGGCTCGAGGAACAGCGCGACCTGTCGCGCTACCTGATCGGGCTGCTGATCTTCCTCGGCCTGCTCGGCACCTTCTGGGGCCTGCTGCTGACGATCGGTTCGGTTGCCGACATCATCGGCGGACTGTCGGCCGGCAACGACGCCTTGGCGATGTTCGACACGCTGAAGAACAAGCTGCGCGAGCCGCTGTCCGGCATGGCGACCAGCTTCTCGACCTCGCTGTTCGGCCTGGCCGGTTCGCTCGCGCTCGGCTTGATCGACCTGTTCGCGGCGCGCGCGTCGAACCGCTTCTACAGCGAGCTCGAGGACTGGCTGTCCGGCATGACCCGGCTGTCGTCCGGCGGCGCGATCGGCGACGGCGAGGCATCGGTGCCGGCCTACGTGCAGGCGCTGCTGGAGCAGACCGCCGACGGCCTGGAGCGGATGCAGCGCGCGTTCGGCGAGGCCGAGCGCGAGCGCCGCGGAGCGTCCGAACAGCTCGGTGAACTGTCCACCCAGCTCGCCCGGCTGACCGAGACGCAGACCGAGCTGCGCAGCGTGCTGCGCCAGTTCGCGCAGGCCGGGCACGCCGAATCGGGCATGAGCGACGACCTGCGCGCCGAGTTCCGGCTGCTGTCGCGGACCATCGCTGCCGCACTCGACGGCGGCAAGCGCGGCAGCGAGCGCTGAGCGGCATGACCACGCTCGCCGCCCGCCGCCGCCGCGGCGTCGACTTCTGGCCCGGCTTCGTCGATGCGCTGTCGGCGCTGCTGATGGTGCTGGTGTTCCTGCTGATGGTGTTCACGGTCGGCCAGTTCGTGCTGTCCGACGCGATCAGCGGCCGCGACAAGGCGCTCGCGCAGTTGAACGCCGAGCTTGCCGAGCTGGCCCGCTCGCTGTCGATGGAAACCGCCGCGCGGACCACCGCGCTGGCCGAGATCGAGGAACTGAGCGCGTCACTGGCCAGCACCGAACGCGAGCGGACCGCGCTTTCGCTGCGGCTCGACGACACCGACGCGCAATTGACACAGACCCGGGCCCAGCTCGAAGCCAGCGAGGGCGACGTCGCGCGGCTGACCGCCGACATCAACGCGCTGGCCGAGCTGAAACGGCAGCTCGAAGCGGAGATCGCGTCGCGGCTCGCCGAACTCGAGGACACCCGCGACCGGCTGACCGTGCAGACCGATCTGTCGGCACGGTCGGCGGCGCAGGTCGAGCTGTTGAACCGGCAGATGGCGGCGCTGCGGCAGCAACTCGCCGAGATCACCGCGGCGCTCGAGCTGGCCCGGGCCGACAACGAGGCCAAGGACATCCGGCTCGACGAACTCGGGCGCGAGCTGAACCTGGCGCTGGCCAGCAAGGTCAACCAGCTCGCCCGCTACCGCTCGGAGTTCTTCGGCAAGCTGCGCGAGATCCTCGGCAGCCGGGCCGACATCCGGATCGTCGGCGACCGTTTCGTGGTGCCGTCGGAGCTGCTGTTCGCAAGCGGCTCGGCGACCATCGATCCCGCCGGCCAGACCCAACTGGATCGGCTGGCCGGCGTGCTGAACGAGGTCGTCGCCGAGATTCCGTCCGATCTCGACTGGGTGCTCAGGATCGATGGCCACACCGACCGCGTGCCGATCCACACCGAGCGCTTCGCGTCGAACTGGGAGCTGTCGACCGCGCGCGCGATCGCGATCGTGAAGTACCTGGTCGCGCAGGGCATCCCGGCACACCGGCTGGCCGCGACCGGCTTCGGCGAGTTCCATCCGCTCGACCCGGCCGCCACGCCGGAGGCATTCGCGCGGAACCGCCGGATCGAGATCCAGTTGACCAACCGCTGACGCGCTGCGGCCGCGCCGTCGGACGATGCGGCCGGGCGGCAGCGCTCAGCCGCGCAGCCGGCCGTCGACGATCACCACGTCCGCGGCGCGCGCCGCGAACAGGCCGTTGGCGACCACGCCGACGATCTGGTTGATCTCGCGCTCGAGTCCGACCGGATCGACGATCCGCAGTCCATGCACGTCGAGGATCCAGTTGCCGTTGTCGGTGACGACGCCGTCGCGCCAGACCGGCTGGCCGCCGAGTGCCTGCAGTTGCCGCGCGACGTGGCTGCGTGCCATCGGAATCACCTCGACCGGCAGCGGGAAGCGGCCGAGCAGCGGCACCTCCTTGCTGGCATCGATCACGCAGACGAATTTTGCGCTGGCCGCGGCGATGATCTTCTCGCGGGTCAGCGCGGCGCCGCCGCCCTTGATCAGCCGCGCGTGCGGATCGCATTCGTCGGCGCCGTCGACGTACAGCGTCAGCGGTCCGACCGCGTTCAGGTCGAACACCTCGATGCCGTGCTGGCGCAGCAGTGCGGTGCTCTGCTCCGAGCTCGATACCGCGCCGGCGATCCGGTCGCGGATCCGGCCAAGGCCCTCGATGAAGTACCTGACCGTCGAGCCGGTGCCGACGCCGACGACGCTGCCATCCTCGACGAACTTCAGTGCCGCCTCGGCGCTGTCGCGCTTGCCCTGTTCACGCGGATCCATCGGTTACTCCATCGAAAGGATGTGCTGCCACTGCGCCGCGGTCACCGGCAGTACCGACAGCCGGTTGCCGCGCCGCAGCAGCGGGAAATCGCCGAGTGCGTCGGCCTGCGCCTTCAGTTCGTCGAGGCTGATGCAGCGCCGGAGCGTGCGACCGAACGCGACATCGACCAGCAGCCAGCGCGGTGCCTCGCTGCGGCTGGCCGGGTCGAAATAGTCGCTGTCGGGGTCGAACTGGGTCGGATCCGGATAGGCCGCGCTGGCGACCTCGGCGATGCCGACCACGCCCGGCGGCGTGCAGTTCGAGTGGTAGAACAGCACGCCATCGCCGACCTGCATGCCGTCGCGCATGAAGTTGCGCGCCTGGTAGTTGCGCACGCCGGACCACGGCTCGCGACCGACCCGCGCAAGGTCGTCGATCGAGAACTCGTCCGGTTCGGACTTGATCAGCCAGTAATTCACGACGGAGCGGTCGGCGGCGAGGCTGCGAAGTGTACCCGCCCACGCGGCTGGCCGGAGCCGCCGCGGCGGTCGGCCGGGACGGATCAATACAGGTCGAGCGGGTCGACGTCGAGCGACCAGCGCACCCGCCGCGCCTGTTTGAGGTCGTACAGCGCCGGCGTCCAGCGGTCGAGCAGCGCCTGCAGCGCCGGCCGGCTCGGGCTCGACAGCAGCAGTTGCCAGCGCATGCGGCCGGCACGGCGCAGCATCGGCGCCGGCAGCGGGCCGTGCAACGTCAACGCCCTGGCCCCGGCGCCGGCCTCGGCGAGCTCACGGGCTGCAGCGAGGAACTCGCGCAGCGGCGCTTCCTCGAGCGCCTCGGCGCGCAGCAGGGCGAGGTAGCCGAACGGCGGAAAGCCGGCCGCCTCGCGCTCGGGCAGCGCGTTGTCGGCAAACAGCCGATAGCCGCCGGCGAGCAGGGTCAGCAGCAGCGGGTGGTCCGGATGATGGGTCTGCAGCAGCACCTGACCGGGCCGGTCGGCACGGCCGGCGCGGCCGGCGACCTGCACCAGCAACTGGGCCAGCCGCTCGCCGGCACGGAAGTCGGCCGAGAACAGCCCCTCGTCGACGCCGACCACCGCAACCAGGCTCAGCCGTGGCAGGTCGTGGCCCTTGGCCAGCATCTGGGTGCCGACCAGGATCCCGGGGCCGTCGCCGAGCCGGTCGAGCTGGGCCTTGAGGCCGTCGCGACCGCGAGTGGTCTCGCGATCGACCCGGACCAGCCGGGCCGCCGGGAACGCATCGGTGAGCGCCTCCTCGATCCGTTCGGTGCCGGTCCCCTGCGGCTGCAGCGCGAGTCCGCCGCAGTCCGGGCAAGCCGGTGGCGGCCGCGCTTCGGCGCCGCAGTGGTGGCACAGCAGCCGGCGACCGGCGCGATGCACCGACAGCGCGGCGTCGCAGCGCCGGCACTGGGCGGTCCAGCCGCAGTCGTGGCACAGCAGCGCCGGCGCATAGCCACGGCGATTCTTGAACACCAGCGCCTGTTCGCCGCGCTGCAGACAGGCGGCCAGCGCCTCGCGCAGTTCCGGCGACAGCCCGGCGCTCAGCGGCCGGCGGCGCACGTCGACGACCCGCACGACCGGCGGCTTCGCGCCGCCGGCGCGCTCGGCCAGCCGCAGGTGCAGGTAGCGGCCGGCACGGGCCGCGGCCAGTGACTCCAGCGCCGGTGTCGCACTGCCGAGCAGCACCGGCACCGCCAGCGCCTTGCCGCGCACCAGTGCCAGGTCGCGCGCCGAGTAGCGGACGCCGTCCTGCTGCTTGTACGAGCCGTCGTGCTCTTCGTCGATCACGATCAGACCGGCCCGCGGCAGCGGGCAGAACACCGCCGAGCGGGTGCCGACCAGCACCCGCGCCTGGCCGTCCGCCATCGCCGCCCAGACCCGCGCCCGTTCGCCGTCGGCGAGCCCCGAATGCAGCGTTTCGACCGGCACGCCGAGGCGCTGCCGGAAGCGCCGCAGGGTCTGCGGGGTCAGCCCGATCTCCGGCACCAGCACCAGCGCCTGGCGGCCGCGGCGCAGGCATTCGGCAATGGCTTCGAGATACACCTCGGTCTTGCCGCTGCCGGTCACGCCGTCGAGCAGGATCGGCTGGAAGCCGCCGAGCGCGGCGACGATGGCGTCGATCGCCGCCTGCTGGGCCTGATTCGGCGCCACCGTGGCGGCGGCCGGCAGCGCCGCTGCCGCATCGACCGCCACCGTCTCGACCAGCCCGCGGCCGCGCAGCGTGCGTGCGGCGGCGCGCCAGCCGGGCAGGGCCTCGTCGAGCGTTGCTTCGTCCTGCGACCCGGTCGCCAGCCGCTCGACCAGCGCGCGCGGACGGCCGCCGGCGCGCAGGCCGGTGCGGGCGCTGGCGCCGGCCTCGGTCAGCCGCCAGTGCCGGATCCGGCTGTCGTGCCGCGCGGCGCCCTCGCGCAACCGGCTCGGCAGTGCGGTGGCCAGCATCTCGCCGAGCGGCGCGTGGTAGTAGCGCGCCGCCCACTGCAGGGTCTGCCACAGCTCGCCGGCCAGCAGCGGGGTCGGATCGATCCGCTCCAGCGCCTCCCGCAGCGGGCGGGCTTCGGCCGCCGGCTCGACCGCCGCGACCACGCCGACCAGTTGCCGGCGGCCGAACGGCACCCGCAGCCGGCAGCCGACCCAGCCCGGATCGGCGGTCTGCGCAGGTGGTGGCAGGTAGTCGAACAGGTCGGGGCGCGGCACCGGCAGCGCCACGCGCAGGCAGAGGGCAGGCATCGGCGGCTAGCCCGGATATTTCATGAAGGGTGCGGATGATCGCGGCGGACCAGCTTGTACCTCACGCGTTCTTCCGGCGCAGTGAGCGATCCCCGCGAAATCCATGGCGATTCTTCGCGACCTCATGAAACATCCGGGCTAGTGTACGCGGCACTGCCCGATCTCGGCCGGGCTGGCAAGCCCCCAGTTACAGCCTGAACATCATTCCAACATTCATGAATTTGCTGTAACCGGGCGCCACCATTCAGATTTTCCGTTTATCCACACAATCTGTGGATAACTTTGTGGATCAGCCGCGGACGAGGCCGCCGGAAGCCAGCACGGACGGGGCTTCCGGCCACCTTGGCGAAATTTTGACCAATTCGTTAAAGCCCTTTCTGATCAGCGACTTGTAACATTGACGCATTTCCGACGGACGCCCTGGCCAGGGTTGACGCGGCGACTCGGCTGTGAGTCTCCCCGCTGTGTACAAGTGCTTGCAGCGCGGTCGCAGGCGACCGTTACGGTCGCGCTTGACCGAGCCGCTTCGTCAAGCCCTGCGCGGCGGCCGCTTGGGACCGCCAGCGGCCGGGCCGTACAATGCCGGGCTCCCCACCGACCCGCCCGACGCCGATGTCGTCCGCTCCCGTGCCGGCCCGCGCCGCTGACGCCGAGACGCCGGAACGGTTCCTGCTCCGGGTCGGCCCGAAGGCGTTGCGCTACGCCATGCTGTGCGGCTCGGCCGCGCGCCCGCCGCAGCGGCTGGTCGACGCGGCGAGCCTGGCGTTCCGGCGTCGTGCCGCGAGCCGCCCGGCCGAACACTGGCCGCTGCTGTTCTGGAGCGGCATGGTGGCCTCGGCGGCGGAATCGACGGTCGCGCCGGCCGGCGATCCGCTCGAGCGGGCGCTGGCGGCGTTGCCGCTGGCCGAGCGGCAGGCGTTCCTGCTGCGGGTCTGGCTCGGCCTGCCGGCGCACGACGTCGCCCGCTTGCTGGAACTGCCGTTCGAGCAGTACCAGCAGCGACTGCACTCGGCGGTGCAGCAGATGCGGCGCGCCGTGGCCGGCGAGCGCGACGACTACGACTGGGTCCGGCACTGCCGCGAGCGGCTCGATCGCGGCGGCCGCCCGCCGCGCGGATCGGTGTCGCCCCGGCCGCCGCTGCGGCGGCTGCTCGGCCTCGCCCTACTCGGGTTCGGCGCGGTCGGGCTGTTCGTCGCGCTGCCGACCCCGGACGACGAGGCCGGGCCGGTGCCGGCGAGCGCTCCGGCGCGGCCGTCACCGGTCAGTGCCGATCCGATCGAGCAACTGCTGTCGTTGCCGCCGCAGGACGCCGAACTGCTGCGCTCGGAGGTCGACTTCGAGCTGCTGGCGGAGCTGGAGTTCGTGCTGTGGCTGGACGAGCAGGCCGATGCGCGCTGAGTGGCTGCGCGGGTGGCTGGTCGTGCTCGGCCTGATCGGCGCGGCCGGAGCGGCCGCGGCCACCGGCTGGCAATCGCTCGATGTCGGCCGCCGCCAGTTGCTGGCGCCGTTCGAACGGGTCTGGCCGGACCTGCCGGAGCCGCTGCGCGAGCAGATCCTCGCCAACGCCGAGCACTGGCAGCGGCTCGATCCGCTCGCCCAGGCGCGGCTGCAGCAGCGGCATGCCGAGTGGCTGACACTGCCGGCGGAGCAGCGGCAGCGGATTCGCGCCCGCCACGCCATCTGGCGCGCGCTGCCGGAGGCGCGCCGGCAGGCCCTGCAGGCGCGCCGGAGCGCGTTCATGACGTTGTCGACGGACGACCGCGCCGCGCGCCGCCAGGCGTTCCTGGCGCTGCCGGCGGCGCAGCGCAACGCGCTGTTGCTGGCGCCGGAGCGCCGTGCGCTTGCCGGGCTGGCGCGGAAGCTGTTTCCCTTCGTGCCGGCCGAGCAGCAGGAATCGACGCTGGCGATGCTCGACGCGCTCGGCGAAACGGCACGCGCCGAGCTCGAACGCGGCGCACTGCGGCTGCCGCCGTGGCAGCGCGAGGCGCTGCGGGTCGAACTGCTCGAGACGCCGGTCGCCGAACGCGCCGCCCGG
Organism: Lysobacteraceae bacterium; assembly: GCA_041687455.1. Classification (GTDB taxonomy): domain Bacteria; phylum Pseudomonadota; class Gammaproteobacteria; order Xanthomonadales; family Xanthomonadaceae; genus JAWLBY01. The sequence goes on from JAWLBY010000011.1 coordinate 12,870, forward strand.
CTGCGCCAGCGGCTGCGCTGACAGCGTGTCGAAGAACCCTGTCGCGGGCGGCGTTCGCTCGCGGCGGCCGCCGCTCAGACGTCGCCGTCGGCCAGCCAGCCCTCGCCGCTGCCGCGCTGGTAGACGCGATCGCTGCTCAGCACCTCGCCGGCCGGGATCGACGGCTGGGTCGCCAGCCGCTGATACAGCGGCACGAAGTCCGGCCGGGTCGCGTCGAACAACTGCTCGAAGCTGTCGATGACGAAGTAGGTCTTCTGGAAGGTGTCGATCCGATAGCGGGTCCGCATCAGCCGCTCGAGATCGAAGCCGATCCGGTTCGGTGCCGCGCTCTCGAGGCTGTAGATCGATTCGCCCTTCGAGCTGACGATGCCGGAGCCGTAGATCCGCAGCCCGTCATCGGTCCGGATCAGGCCGAACTCGACCGTGTACCAGTACAGCCGGGTCAGCGCGGTCAGCGCCTCCTGCCCGACCGCATGGGCCTTCAGGCCGCCGCGGCCGTAGGCCTGCATGTAGTCGGCGAACACCGGGTTCATCAGCAGCGGCACATGGCCGAACAGGTCGTGGAACAGGTCCGGCTCGGCGATGTAGTCGAGCTGGTCGGGCCGCCGGATCCACCAGGTGACCGGGAAACGCCGGTTGGCCAGGTGATCGAAGAAGGTCTGCTCCGGCAACAGGCCCTCGACGCCAACCAGTTGCCAGCCGGTCGCGCCGCCGAGCACGTCGTTCAGCTCGGAAAAGCGCGGGATCGCGTCGGAAGTCATGCCCATCGCGTCCTGCGCCTCGAGGAACTCGCGGCAGGCGCGGCCGGGCAGGATTTCCCGCTGGCGGCGGAACAACTGCGCCCAGACCTGGTGATCGGTCGCCGAGTAGCTGTCCCATGGCTGATCGACGACGGCGGTCGTGTAGACCGGTACGTAGCCCTTGTCCGTCAACTGATGCTCGACCCGACGCGGTGCGTCCATGGCTCTCTCCCGTTCGCAATGCCAACGAGTCTATCGTCGGGCCGGCGCAATCGGCTCGCTTTGTTGTGCCGTCAGCGGCAATTGGCGCAATAATCTGTCTTCTTTGCCCGCTTTCATGTCGGAGAATTGCGATGGCCTCATCCGGCGCCGAACTCGACCGCACCGACCGGGCGATCCTTGCCGTGCTGCAGGTGGAGGGCCGGATCAGCAACGCCGAGCTGGCCGAACGGGTGTCGCTGTCGCCGTCGGCCTGCCTGCGCCGGGTGCAGCGGCTGGAAGCCGACGGGGTGATCGCCGGCTACTCGGCACGGCTCGACCCGGCCCGGCTCGGCCTCGGGCTGCAGGCGTTCGTCCGGCTGCAGCTTGCCCGCCACGACGCCGACAGCATCGAGCGCTTCATCGCCCGGCTGCAGAGCTGGGACGAGGTGGTCGCCTGCCACGCGCTGACCGGCGACATGGATTACCTGCTGCACGTGCACGTGGCCGACCTCGAGCACTTCTCCCGCTTCCTGCTCGACCGCGTGCTGCACCACGGCGACGTCGCCGACGTCAACACCAGTTTCGTGCTGCGCGCAGTCAAGGATTCGCGCGCGTTGCCGCTGTAGGTGGGGCGGGGATTCGGGATTCGTGGAAGCGGTGCATCGCGGCCTGCAGATCGCCGCGGAGCTATGCACGTCGGAGCCGGGGCGCTTTCGCGCATCCCGCATCCCGCATCCCGCATCCCGCATCCCGAATCCCTAGCCCCTCGGCTTCGCCCGATGGGTCGGGGTTGCGGCCCACGGATCGTCCGGCCACGGGTGTTTCGGATAGCGGCCCTTCATTTCCTTGCGCACTTCCGGGTAGGTGCGCTGCCAGAAACTGCTCAGATCCTGCGTGACCTGCAGCGGCCGACCGGCCGGCGACAGCAGGTGCAGGGTCAGCGGCACGCGGCCGTCGGCGATTCGCGGCGTGTCGGCGAGGCCGAACAGCTCCTGCAGCTTGACCGCCAGCACCGGCGGTTCGCCGGCGCGGTAGTCGATCTTGCGCTCCATCCCGGACGGCACCGCGATCCGGGCCGGCGCCAGCCGCTCGACCGCCTGCCGCCGTTCCCAGTCGAGGCCGGACTTCAGCGCCTCGGCCAGTTCCTGTTCGGCCAGCGCATCGAGCCGGGTCTTGCCGGCCAGCGCCGGCCGCAGCCAGTCGTCCAGCGTCGCCAGCAGGGTGTCGTCGTCGCGCGGCGGCAGGCCGAGTTCCGGGCAGACCCGCCGCAGCAGCGCGACCCGCTGGCGCCATTGCTGCAGCGCCTCGGTCCACGGCAGTGCGTCGAGGCCGAGCTGCCGGACCGCATCGGTCAGCGCCTCGGCGAAGCGGCTGCGGTCGGGGGTTGCGAGCGGCTTCGATTCGAGCACGATACGGTCGAAGCGGCGCTCGCGGGCGGCGCCGATGCGGCGCGCGTCGACGTCCCAGTAGACCCGGTCCTGCTCGACGAAACGGTCGCCGAACTCGCGCTCGAGTCGCCTTTCGTCGAACGGCGCGGCGCGCAGGATCAGGCTGTCGCGCGCCTCGTGCCGCAGCTCGATCGCGACCAGCCACGGCTCGCCGTACAGCGCGCTGTCGTCGAACAGGCGCGCGCTGCGGCCGTTGGCGAGCTGGTAGCGCAACGGGTCGGCCGGATGCTGGCGCGCGATCCGGTCCGGAAACGCGTGCAGCAGCAGGTCGCCGAGCGCATGGCTGGCGATGTCGGCCGGTGGTGCCAGCGAGCAGTCGAGCCGGCGCCGCCATTGCCGGGCGGCCTGCTCGATGGCGGCCAGGGCGGCGCGGCTGGCGTCGATCGGCGGCCGGCCGGCACGAAATGCCGCCAGTGCCTGCCAGCGGCTGCCGAGGTCGTCGCGGCGGCCACCGCGCAGCGGATCGCGCGCCTCGACCAGCGCGACGATGTCGGCCGCCAGCGCCTGTTCAAGCGGCGTCGCTGCCGCGACCAGCATCGCGCCGAGCCGCGGATGCGCGCCGAGCGCGAGCAGCCGGCGACCGAACGCGGTGATCGCGCCGTCGGCCAGCGCGCCGAGCCGGCCCAGCAGTTCGCGCGCCGAGGCCAGCGCACCGGCCGGCGGCGGATCGACGAAGCGCAGCGCGTCCGAACCCCAGGCGGCCAGCTCCAGCGCGAGGCCGGCGAGATCGACCTGGGCGATCTCCGGCCGCCGTTCGCGTTCGAGCCGCTGCGACTCCGGCCACAGCCGATAGCACCAGCCCGCCGCGATGCGACCGGCGCGGCCGGCGCGCTGGTCGGCCGAGGCCTGCGCAATGCTGACGGTCTGCAGGCGCGAAAAACCGCTGTTCGGATCGAACCGCGGCTCGCGGGCGAGGCCGCTGTCGATCACGACCCGGACACCCGGCAGCGTCACCGACGATTCGGCGACGTTGGTCGCCAGCACGATCCGCCGGCGGCCGGCCGGGTCGGGCGCCAGCGCCGCGCCCTGCTGTTCGATCGGCAGCTCGCCGTGCAGCGGCAGGACCTGCGGCGGCGGCTCGACCACCAGCGATTCGAGCGCACGTTGCACCTGTGCGATCTCGCGCGCGCCGGGCAGGAACACCAGCAGATCGCCCGGATGGGTCGCCAGCGCATGCTCGATGCAGCGCCTCACCTGGGCGGCCAGCGGCTCGTCGCGGCGCGACGCGAAATGCGCGACCTCGACCGGATGGCTGCGCCCGGCGCTGGCCAGCCGCGGCGCATCGAGCCAGCGCGCCAGCGCTTCGCCGTCGAGCGTCGCCGACATCACGACGATGCGGAGGTCGTCGCGCAGTTCGCGCTGCACGTCTAGCGCCAGCGCGAGGCCGAGATCGGCCGACAGATGCCGCTCGTGGAACTCGTCGAACAGGATCGCGCCGATGCCGTCGAGCATCGGATCGTCCTGGATCAGCCGGGTCAGGATGCCTTCGGTGACGACCTCGATCCGGGTCCGCGCGCCGATCCGCTGCTCGAAGCGGATCCGGTAGCCGACCGATTCGCCGACCGCCTCGCCGCGCTGGCTGGCCATGAAGACGGCCGCCGCGCGCGCCGCGACCCGGCGCGGCTCGAGCATCAGGATCTTCCTGCCTTGCAGCCAGTCGGCATCGAGCAGCGCCGGCGGCACCTGGGTGGTCTTGCCGGCGCCGGGCGGTGCTTCGAGGACCAGTCGGCTGGCGGTGGCGAGCGTCTGCCGGATCTGCGGCAGCAACCCATCGATCGGGAATTCGGGCCGGGACATGGGGCCTGCGCGGACGACAACAGCCGCGATTGTCCCATGCAGCCCACCGGCGGCGCGGGGCCGCCGGGGGTGCCGCGATCAGCGCGCCGCGCGGGCCGCCTGCACACGTGCCTCAAGGCGCCGCAGCAGCTCGAGCTGCCCGGCGTCGAGCTGCTTGCTGCGCGCAGTTCCCGGCTCGGCGGACAGCGGCAGCGGTCGCGCCGGCGCCGCGCGCTGGTCGGCCTGTTTGCTCGGGCCGATGCCCTCCTGGACGAAACTGCGGCTGGCGCTGCGGAAGCCGTTGACCGGGTAGAACACGGTCGGATTGGTCCCGCGCGGATAGACCGACACGTCGCCTTTGAAATCGTTGGTGCCGACCCGGACGATATAGGCGGCGTAGGTCGTGGCGTCGTTCTCGACCACGATGAAGTGCTCGTCGCTGGCCGGCGCGTACTGGGCTGCGGCATAACGGTCGTCGACGTCGACCTGGCGGCAGAAGCCGATCTCGCTGTCGGCGGCGCGGCAGCCGTCGACATAGTCACCCAGGTTGTCGCGGTCCAGCCGATCGAGGATCACGATGTCGCCGAAGTACTGGAAGCTCGCGTTCGGGTTGTCGGTGAAATCGAGCACCATCTGCCACTCGCCGAGCATCTTGGTCAGTGCGTTGGCGACACCCGGCAACTGCTGTTGGTCTTCCGGCCGCTGCAGGTAGAACTGATAGCGCTCGAACGGCACCGTGCGGCCGCCGAACGTCACCAGCGCGCGGGTCGGGTCGTCGGCGTCGAACTCGATCCGGATCGGCCCGCCGGCGCCGGGGAAATGGATGAATGGATCGTGGGCCGGCCGGCTCGGCACGCAGCCGAGGCAGGTGCCGGAGCGAAACGCATCGAGCTCGCCGACGAACAGTGCATTGCCGGTCAGGAAGCCGTTCGCGACATACCATTGGGCGTTGCCGGCCACGTCGTAGGTGAACAGGAACACCGCGGCGAAATTGTCCTGGATCTCGAGCTGCAGGCCGTAGCCGGGCTCGGCCGGATTCCACCAGACGCCGCTTTCCGGCGTATAACCGCGCGCCGGCGAAACCCACAGCAGCGCCGCCAGGACCAGGGTGACCGCCATCATCGACACTCGTTGCATGAACACGCTCCGCGAAACCTGAACACAACGCTAGGGGTGCGCCACTTAATCACGCCGCAACGGCGCTCGCCAGCAGGGCCGCCGTCCGCTTGTGCGACACCGGTCACGCCGCGCCCGCCACTGCGCCGGCACACGGTACGCGTGCGCATGGTTGCACGCGGTAGACTGGCGGAAGCCGCAGGCGTGGGGGGCCCGGGATGTCGGAAACCGCTGTAGATTCTTTGCCGTTGCCGCGACCGGCACCGACGCCGACCACGCTGCTGCCGCGCCAGGTGGCCGACAACGAGTGGGAGCTGTTCAGCGCCGTCGGCGAGCGGCGCGCGGTCGACACCGGCGAGGTGATCTTCCAGCGCGGCGAGCTCGGTCGCAGCATGTTCCTGATCGCATCGGGGCTGGTGCAGCTCGAGTTCGGCGACGGCATGCCGAACAAGGTGATCGGTCCGCGCGAGTTCTTCGGCGAGCTGGCGCTGTTCATCGGCAACCATGCGCGGGTCGCCAGCGCGGTTGCGGTGCAGCCGGCTGACCTGTACGTCGTCGAGTGCACGGCATTCGAGCGCCTGCTCGAGCGCGACGCGCTGCTGATGGCGCAGTTCATGCGCCGCTCGTTCTCGTACCTGGTCAACAGCGAACAGCAACTGATCGCGAACCTGCGCCGGCGCAACGAGGATCTGCAGGTGATCCTCGACTCGCTGCATCAGACCCGCACCCAGCTCGTCACCGCCGAGCGACTGGTGCAGACCGACGAACTGACCGGGCTGGCCAACCGGCGCGGTCTGTACCACTACCTCGAGCACCTGCCGAAGCTGCAGCGCGGCGTCGAGCAGATCGGCCTGCTGCTGATCGACCTCGACCGATTCAAGCAGATCAACGATCTGCGCGGCCACCTGATGGGCGACCGCGTGCTGCAGGGCGTGGCGCGCGAGATCCAGGCCGCCGCGGCGCCGTGCGACCTGCCGTGCCGGCTCGGCGGCGACGAGTTCGCGCTGCTGGCGCTGGTCCCGGACCGCGCCGCGCTGGAAGCACGTGCGCGCGAGATCGCCGACGGCGTGGCCCGGCTGCGCTTCCCGCCGCCGCACGACGACATGCGCGTGGCGATGAGCATCGGCGGCCGGATGTGCCATCCGGGCGGTGCCTGGTCGACCTGGTACAGCGAGGCCGACAGCGTGCTGTACCAGGTCAAGGGCATCGGCGGCGACCACGTGCGCGTGTTCGAATAGCCGGAGTGGCGCTGCCGCATCGGCGCCGGTCGCTCAGACCATGAAGCGTTCCCAGCCGCCCCAGCGCATCCGGATCGCGCCGCGGCGCAGGCACAGCACGACCAGCAACAGCCCGGCAATCACGCTGGCCACCGTCGCGCTCGGCGATGCGTCGAACACGAACGGCGTCACGCACAGCGCGGCGCCGAACAGCGCGTTGAGGTAGCGCAGCGGTCGTGCGACCTCGGCCAGCGCGGTCACCGACACGGTCACGACCAGCGCGCCGATCAGGTGGTCGGCGTCGGCCATCGCGCCGTCGCTGCCGAACGTGAGCCGGGTCAGCAGCAGCGACAGCCCGATCACGATCGACGCCGCGAGGTTCCACGGCAGGCCGACGCCGCCGCCCCACATGTCACGCAGCACGGCCAGCGGCGACCGTTCGAAGTCGTCCGGTTCGGCGCGCTGGTCGCCGTCGTCGGTGTCACCGGTGAAGAACACCCGCCACAGGCTGCGGCCGACGCGCTTGCGGCGCAGCAGGAACTGGCCGGTCGCCAGCAGTTCGTCGAGTGAATACGGGATCTGCACCAGCATCGCGGCGGCCGCGATCAGGCACAGCGTGCACCAGGTGCCGATCACGATCGGCTGGATCACGATGAAGAAGATCGACACTGCGCCGAGCGGCACGATCATGATGCCGAACAGTACGACCAGCCACGGCATCGTGCGCCAGCGGTGGTTCGAGCCGATCAGTCCGGTCAGGATCTCGAGCGCGTAGGTCAGCGCGCCGAGCCCGGCGTCGGGCACCGGCCAGGCTTCCGACACCTCCGATGTGATGATCTGTTCGGTGCCGTTCTTGCCGGGCACGCTGCCGCGGAAGAACGGCTCCCAGACGCCGTCGACATGCTCGAGCTGATAGGCGGTCAGATAGCGCGACACGTACAGGCCAACGAACGCGAGCAGGATGATCGGCGCGCGCTGCATCCAGGTCGACGGGCTGATGTCCCAGTCGGGCGGCCGCTGCGGTCCGCAGCGCGCCGCCAGCGCGGCGATGCCGGGCAGCGGTGGCACCGCCGCCGCGAACGCGATCAGCAGCACGCCGACCAGCGTCGCGTTAGCATAGGCGGCCGCGCTCGGGGTCCAGAACGCCAGCGGCGCGAACATGACCCAGCAGGCCAGCAGGGCGACCGCCCAGCGCAGGTTGGCGAACCGCCACGACAGGCACAGCAGCCCGAGCGCCAGCAGCAGCAATCCGGACAGCAGGTCAGACAGCGCCAGCGGCGGCGTGCCATAGTCGAACATCAGCGGTGAGCTGAGCAGCCAGCTCGCCAGTGCGACGATGCCGAAGCGCGCCCACAGCGTGCGTCCATGCTCGGCACGGAAGGCCTGCAGGTGTGCCGCTCGGAGCGCCTCCGGATCGTCGGCGACCTCATCGGCCGCGACCAGCCAGCCGGGCGGCGTGATGCCGTTGCGGCGGTACCAGCCGGCCGGATCGCGCTGCAGATTCGCGATCATCCGCGGCAAGGTCCGCTGCAGCCGGTGGCGCGGCTGCCAGCCGAGCAGGCGGCGTGCGCGGCGCGTGTCCAGCGCGTAGTGATCGCTGGCGCGGTCGATCATGAACGGCTTGATGAACGGCTTCTCGCCGTGGTCGATCAGGTCCGGCACCAGCGGCTCGGCGGCGTTCTGCAGCCAGGCGCCGGCCTTGGCGAGCGGCGCCGGCAGCCGCAGCGTCGCCCACGCCTGCTCGCCGTGCAGCAACTGGCCGATCCGGTCCTGCAGCGCGTCGTAACCGGGTGCATCCGATTCGCCGATCAGCAGCGCGGTGCCGGACGGCAGTTCGGCGCGCCGCTCGATCGTCCGTCGAACCGCGTCGACCAGATCCTCGCGATGCAGCATCGCCTGGCCGGCCTGCGGATCGCCGGCAGCGAGATGGCTCTGCAGGTCGCGCTGGTGGATCCGGGCGATCTGCTGCGCCAGCGTCGGCACCATGCTGTCCTCGTCGTACAGCCCGGCGAAACGCAGGATCACGTACGGAATGCCGCCGTGCTGCGCGGCGATGGTCCGTTCGGCCTCCAGTTTCGATTGCGGATAGGCCCAGCGCGGCTCGAGCGGCGTGTCCTCGTCGATCCGCTCGCCGGTCTGGCCCGGGCGATGCACCAGCATCGTGCTGGTGTAGATGAACTGCTCGACCTCGAAGCGCTGCAGCGCGGCGAGCAGCCGGCCGGTGCCTTCGACGTTGACTTCGCGATACAGCGGATGGTCGTCGCCGGAGAAATCGAAGTAGGCGGCCAGATGGACGACGCTGGCGATCCGCCGGCCGTACCGGCGCTCGAACGCGGCCAGACCGCGATCGATCGACGCCGGGTCGGTCAGGTCGACCTCGAGGCAGTCGATTTCGCCGTCGCAATGGCGATCGATGCCGACCAGCCGGAACGCGTCGTCGAGTGCGTCGGCCAGCGCGCGGCCGATCGCTCCGGATGCGCCGGTCAGCAACACCAGCGGCGGGTCGGCGGCACGTGCGGACATCACGACTCGGGCAGCGGAACTGCCGGCAGCGTGGCGCCGCGGCGTCGAATCGGCGGTGAACCGTGCGGCGGCGACCGCCGCCTGCGGTTCAGCGCAGCGCGCGTCCTCCGGCCGCCAGCAGGTTGGCCAGCAGCGCCACCAGCAGGTCGCCGCGGTACGGCTTCTGCAGCATCGCGCAGCCGCGCCAGCGTTCCGGCAACCGGTCGCGCTGGTAGCCGGTCGCGAACATCAGCGGAATGCCGAGCCGCGACAGGTGGTCGGCCACCGGGTAAACCGGTTCATCACCGAGGTTGACGTCGAGCACGGCGGCGTCCGGCCGGTCATCGCGCAATTGCCGCAGCGCGGCGGCGACGCTGGCGGCATGCAACACCTCGCTGCAGCCGTGCCGCAGCAGCAGCGTCTCGAGCATGAACGACACGATCGTCTCGTCCTCGACGACCAGCACCCGCCGCCCACCCAGCAACGGCGGCGCGGCTACGGCTCCTGCGGTGGAAGTGGAACGCACCACTGACATCGCACACCTCCGGGGTCGAACGCCATCGAGCCTTCGCCGCGCAGCTCGTCGTGGATGCTGCGCTCGAACAGTCGCCGGCCGAATCCGCTCCGCTGCGGCGGACCGACCGGCGGGCCGCCGGATTCGAGCCAGGTCAGCGCCAGCCGGCGCGGCTCTCCATCGAGCAGGTGCCAGTCGATCGACAGGCTGCCGTCGGGACACGACAGCGCGCCGTGGTCGGCGGCGTTGGCGGCCAGCTCGTGCACCAGCATCGCGAGCGCCAACGCATGCCGTGGCGGCAGCTCGACGCGCGGACCGTGCAGCACGATGCGGCCGGACTCGGCCGGCTCGAACATTTCCAGCATCTCGCGAAGCAGGCCGCGCAGTTCGGCACCGCGCCACATCGCACGGCCGAGCCGATCGTGCGCGCGCGACAGCGCGATCAGGCGCCGACTGAACACGTCGAGCAGTGCCGGCGCCACCCTCTCGGAGTCGCCGAAGGTTTGCAGCGCCAGCGACTGCACGGTGGCCAGCACGTTGCGAACCCGGTGATCGACCTCGTCGAGCAACACGCGCTGGCGCCGCTCGGCGGCGCGGCGGACGCTGGTGTCGGTCAGCGTGATGACCGCGCCGCTGACCCGGCCGTCGCCGTCGCGCAGCGGTTTCGGCTGCACCCGGACCGGGATCAGGCGGCCATCGGCATGCGCCAGCCAGGCATCGCTGCGCACCGCAGGCAATTCCCGCATCGCCGCCGCCACCGGGCACAGCGCCATCGGCAGCGGCTGTCCGTCAGCGTCGCGCAGTTGCCAGCGTTCGCTCCACTGGTTCGAGCCGCGCACCGGTCGCGTACCCCACAGCGCCAGCGCCGGCGGATTGAACGACACGATCATGCCTTCGGCGTCGATCGTGTAGATCGCGACCGGCAATGCATCGAGCAATGCCCGCAGGCGCCGGTCGCTGCTTGCGACCACCTCGCGCGCCTGGTGCAGCGCGGTGGTTTCCTCGAAGCAGTTGATGGCCCCGAGCAGGCGGCCTTGTCGATCGAACACCGGCTCGACATGGACCCGGGCGATCAGCCGGCTGCCGTCCGGCCGCTCGACGATCGCCTCGACGTCGTGCACCGCGACGCCACGTGACAGCACCTGCGCCATCGGCGTCTGCTCCGGCGCCAGCGGCTCGCCATCGAGCCGGAACAGCCGATACGAACCACAGAATCGCTGCTCGCTGTCGCGCCGCCCCGGCGCGCGGCCCCACAGCGTGATGGCTTCGTGGTTGAACCAGCGGATCACGCCATCCGCATCACAGGCATAGACCGCGACCGGCAGCGCGTCGACATAGGGCGGCGGCGACTCCAGCCAGGACCGGCTGGGATCTCCGGCATCCGCCAGCAATGCGTTGCTCAGTATCGCGAGATCGCTCACGTCGGCCTGGAAACGCGCGGTTTGGTCCATTACACCACCGGGCCGGAGGCTTGTCGTGCTGCACTGCAGCCAGATCCGGCTCCGGTTGGCCCCGGTTCATCGGCCGCGCCCGGCTGTTTGATCGCGCCACAACGTGAATACGCACTGAACAAATATCCCTTTTATCGCTACAATGCGCGCCGCTCCTCGGTCGGCCCAGGGACGGGTGTCCGGAGCGACGGTTTCAATCGCCTGCAACACCCGTCCTGCACGCTTCCGGATGACCGGATCTGCGCCGCAGGTCCTCGTGCGGTCCGCGACCGCGTCCATCCCAGGAGTTTTCCCATGACCCGCCACACCGGCACCGGTCGTCTGTTGCTTGCCGCCGCCCTGCTCGGCCTCGTCGGCAGCGCGCACGCCGACGTCTTCATCAACGAAATCCATTACGACAACGAAGGCACCGACACCGGCGAGCGGGTCGAGGTCGTCGCGCCGGCCGGCACCAGTCTGGCCGGGTGGTCGCTGGCGCTGTACGACGGCGGCAGCGGCAAGCGCTATGCGACGATCAGCCTGTCCGGCACGGTCGCCGACCAGTGCGGCGGGTTCGGCACCGTCGTCGCCAATACGCCCGGACTGCAGAATGGTGCGCCGGACGGGCTGGCGCTGGTCGACGCGGCCGGCAACGCCGTCCAACTGCTGAGCTACGAGGGCAGCTTCACCGCCGTCGACGGCCCGGCCGCCGGCATCGCCAGCAGCTCGATCGGCGTCGCCGAATCGAGCAGCACGCCGGTCGGCCATTCGCTGCAGTTGACCGGCAGCGGCGCCAGCTATGCCGACTTCACCTGGCAGTCGCCGGCCGCGCACAGCTTCGGCGCCTGCAACAGCGGCCAGAGCTTCGGCGGCGACGGCGGCGGAAGCGGCAGCGGCGGTGGCGGCGGTAACGACAACGAGCTGACCAACGGTGGCGTGCTGGGCGGCCTGGCCGCCGCCACCGGCGACAGCCTGCTGTACAAGATGGAAGTGCCGGCCGGCGCGACCGATCTGTCGTTCGCGATCAGCGGCGGCAGCGGCGATGCCGACCTGTATGTCCGCCACGGCGCCGCACCGACCACGTCGAGCTACGACTGCCGGCCGTACAAGAGTGGCAACAACGAGACCTGCAGTTTCGCCGCGCCGCAGGCCGGCACCTGGTACGTGATGCTGCGGGCGTACACCTCGTTCTCCGGCGTCGATCTCGCGTCGAGCTACACCGCTCCGGCGGCCGGCGGCGACGAGCCGGTCGACGGCTCGCTGCAGAACGGCGTCGCGGTCAGCGGCCTGGCCGCCACCAGCGGCAACAGCCTGGACTTCACGCTGGCGGTGCCGGACGGCGCCACCGACCTGGCCGTTGCGATCAGCGGCGGCAGCGGCGATGCCGACCTGTATGTCCGCTTTGACGCCGCGCCGACCACGTCGGCCTACGACTGCCGGCCGTACCTGTCCGGCAACGACGAGAGCTGCAGCTTCGCCACCCCGCAGGCCGGCACCTGGTACGTGATGGTGCGTGCCTACTCGAGCTTCTCGAATGTCAGCCTGGTCGCCAGCTACACGGCGGCGGGCGGCGGCGGCGGCGGCGGTGGTGGCGTGATCGATCCGGGCAGCTACTACGCCGGCGTCGATGCCAGCACTGCGTCGACGTTGCGGGCGACGCTGCACGAGGCGATCGACGACCACACCAAGCTGCCGTACTCGGCCTCGACGACCGACACCTGGGACGTGCTCGAATTCGCCGATCAGGACCCGCTCGACACCTCGCGCATCCTCGACATCTACAAGAACGAGTCGTATGCGAAGGCCGGCGGCGGCAACGACTTCTACAACCGCGAACACACCTGGCCGAAGTCGCTCGGCTTCCCGAACGACGGCGCCGGCAACTATCCGTACACCGACACCCACATGCTGATGCTGTCGCATATCGGCTACAACTCGTATCGCGGCAACCTGCCGTTCGGCGACTGCACTGCAAGCTGCACCGAGTACCCGACCACCGCCTACGCCGGCCAGGGCGGCGGCAGCGGCGTGTTCCCCGGCAACTCGAACTGGTCGAACGGCGTGATCTGGCAGGTCTGGAGCCGGCTGAAAGGCAACGTCGCGCGAGCGATCTTCTACATGGACATCCGCTACGAAGGCGGCACCCACGGCGTGACCGGCGTGGCCGAACCGGACCTGCGGCTGACCGACGACCTGTCACTGGTGGTCGGCGTCAGCAGCAACGCATCGGTCGCCTACATGGGCCGGCTCAGCACGCTGCTGAACTGGCACGCCGAGGATCCGGTCGACACCGCCGAAGTGCTGCGCAACGACGCGGTGCAGAGCTTCCAGGGCAACCGCAACCCGTTCGTCGACCATCCGGAATGGGTCGACTGCATCTACCGCAGCATCTGCAACTGAGCCATCGCGGCGCGCCGGACGAACCGGCGCGCCGCACTGCTCCGGAAAGCGCTGTCGGCGGGATGACGCGGTCGCCTGGTCGGCGGCCGATCGCGGTGACGATCACCTGCGCTTGTTCTGCCCCAGCAGACTGGTCAGCGCCGAGCCGCTGACCACCAGCAACGCGCCGAACAGGCCGATCGCACCGATCCGTTCCGGTGCCAGCAGTTCCGGCCAGACCCGACTGGCCAGCTCGACGAAGCCGAGCGTCAACAGTGGCGTGATCGCCAGCACCAGCGACACCCGCGACGCTTCCCAGTGCGCCAGTGCCTCAGCGAATGCGCCGTAGGCACCGAGCGTGTTCAACGCGCAGTAGATCAGCGCCAGCCACTGCGCGCCGTCGAGTGCCGCCAGCCGCGCCGGCTGCGCGAACGGCAGCAGCACGATCGACGCGACGACATAGATGAACAGCAGGATCGCCGCCGACGACAGCCGCATCAGCAACTGCTTCTGCGCCAGCGCGTAGATCGCCCAGACGACGGCGGCAACGCCAATCAGCAGCGTGCCGAACACGTAGTCCGGACTCGCGAGCTGCCCGAGCTGATCGCGGAAGAACAGCAGCAGGCCGGTTGCCAGCAGTGCCAGCCCGAACCACTGGCCGCCACGGAAGCGCTCGCCGAACACCGCGATCGCGCCGATCGCCATCAGGATCGGCGCGAGCTGGATCAGCAGTTGCGCGTTGCCGGGCGTGGTGTGGTGCAAGCCGTACAGATAGAACACGTAATTGCCGATCAGCATCGCCGCAGCGAGCCCGAGCAGGCCCCACTGCGCACGGCCGAGTCCGCGGAACGCCCCGAACTGGCCGCGCCACGCCAGCCACAGACCGAGGCCGACCGCCGCGAACAGGAAGCGGAACCAGGTCAGCGTCAGCGGATCGAGCCCGCCGAGTGCGAGCTTCAGCGCGACCGGCAGCGTGCCCCATAGCGCGGCGGTCAGGAACGCCAGCAGCAAGCCGAGCCTCCAGCGACCGGATGCCTGGTGTCGAGTCATGTCGGATACCTGTCGGATGTGCACGACGGATGCCGCCGACCGGCATCGATTCGGCAGGCGCGAGTGTAGGGGGTCGGGCACCGTCGCGGGTGTGAACGGCGCTGCTGGTTGGATGCTGCGATGAATGCCGTGCGCCCGGCGGTGTTCATCGGCGACGGCTCGTCCTTCTGCGGGAGCGGCTTCAGTCGCGATCCTTATCTACCGGGATCCTTTCAACCGGACGAGGCTGACCGCCTGCCGCCTCGTGCCGGCGCCGGCAGGATTCGATGAGGATCGCGGGCGAAGCCGCACCCATTCGGGAACCGCCACACCGGCGGCGACCGACCATCCAGCTCCGCCCCGCTACACTACCGACCTGCTCGTCCCTACCTCTTTGCCTGCCGATGACCCGAACGCCGAATCCGCTGCTGGTCCCGCTCGGCCGTGCGCTCGAAATCGCGCTGAACCGGGCGCTGGCGCTCGACCCGGACAGCCGGGCGAGCCTGGCCAGACTGGATGGGCGCACGATCACGCTGACGCTGGACGCACCGCGGCTGGCGATGTCGATCGCGGTCGCCGGCGACCGCCTCCGGGTCGGTCCGGCCGATGCGGTCGCCGAGCCGGACCTGAGCCTGGTCGCCACTGCCGGCGCCGTGCTGGCGCAACTGCTGCCGAAACGCGACGACGCGCCGCCGGTCGGCAAGCTGAAGATCAGCGGCGACGCCGAGCTCGCACAGCGGCTGCAGAAACTGGCGCGCGGCTTCGATCCCGATTTCGACGCCGCATTCGCGTCGGTGTTCGGCGACGTGCTCGGGGTACAGATCGCTCGCGTGCTGCGCGAAGGCCTGGCCTGGGGCCGCGAACGCGCCGGCCACTTCGCCCGCGACGCGGCCGACTACCTGACCGAGGAGCGTGGCGATGTCGTGTCGAAGGTCGAGCAGGCGATCTTCTTCGACGAGGTCGATGCGCTGCGTGACGACGTCGACCGGATGGCGGCGCGGATCGCGCGGTTGCAACAGCAGGCCGAGGCACGCGGATGACCTTCACGGCCGGCAGCGCCGCTGTTTACCCCTCTCCCACCGGGAGAGGGGCCGGGGGTGAGGGTCCGGCGCCGCGCGGAGCCGATCGTCCGCTGCATCACGTCCGGCGCATCGATCGCTTCATGGGCCGTACCCACCGCCGCGCTCCGGACGAACCCTCACCCCAACCCCTCTCCCGGGGGGAGAGGGGCCTTGTCGCGTCGGTGCCGCCGCTTGCGTTGTCGATCGGAGCCGCCCGGTGAGCCGCGGACCTGCGCCGCTGCGCGCGCTGCTGCGTGCCACCCGCATCCTGCGCGTCGTGGTCCGCTACCGGCTCGATGCGCTGCTCGAAGGCAGCGGCGCCGAACCGGCGTTGCGCCTGCTGCGGCCGTTCGTGCCGCGCGCCTCGCGCGAGGTGGCGACGCTGTCGCGCGGCGCGCGGCTGCGGTTCGCGCTGCAGGAGCTCGGACCGATCTTCGTCAAGTTCGGGCAGATCCTGTCGACCCGCCGCGACCTGCTGCCGGAAGATATCGCCGACGAGCTGTCCTTGCTGCAGGACCGGGTCCGCCCGTTCGATGGCGCGCAGGCGCAGGCGATCGTCGAGCAGCAGCTCGGCCGGCCGGTGGCCGAGCTGTATGCCGAGTTCGACCAGGTACCGCTGGCATCGGCATCGATCGCCCAGGTGCACGCGGCGCGACTGCTCGCCAGCGACGGCGCAGCCGGCCGCGAAGTCGTGGTCAAGGTGCTGCGGCCGGGCATGCGTCGGCAGATCGCGGCCGATCTGGCGCTGCTGCGGGCGCTCGGCGAGATCGTCGAACGGCATCACCCGAATGCCGACAAGATCCGCCCGCAGGACGTCATCAGCGAGATCGAGGCGACGCTGAAGGCCGAGCTCGACCTGCAGCGCGAGGGCGCCAATGCCAGCCTGCTCAGGCGCAACTGGCTCGGCTCGGACGACCTGTACGTGCCGGAAGTGTTCTGGAGCCACAGCGCCGAGCGGGTGCTGACGCTGGAGCGCGTGCGCGGCATCCCGAGTGACGACATCGAGGCGATCGACGCCGCCGGCATCGACCGCCGCAAGCTGGCCGAGAAAGGCGTGCGGGTGTTCTACACCCAGGTGTTCCGCGACAACTTCTTCCATGCCGACGCGCACGCCGGCAACATCTGGGTCGACGCCGAGCGGCGCGACAACCCGCGCTTCATCGCGCTCGACTTCGGCATCATGGGCCAGTTGCCGGCGCGCGATCAGTACTACCTCGCCGAGAACTTCATGGCGATGTTCCAGCGCGACTACCGGCGCATCGCCGAGCTGCACGTCGAGGCCGGCTGGATGCCGGCGACGGTGCGGGTCGACGAGCTGGAGGCGGCGGTGCGCGCGGTCTGCGAGCCGTACTTCACCCGCCCGCTGTCGGAGATCGCGCTCGGCGAAGTGGTGGTAAAGCTGTTCCGCACCGCGCGCCAGTATCAGTTGACGATCCAGCCGCAACTGATCCTGCTGCAGAAGACGCTGCTGTCGATCGAGGGCGTCGGCCGTCGGCTCGATCCGGAGATCGACATCTGGTCGGTCGCCCATCCGGTGCTCGAATCGATCCTGCGCGAACGTTACAGCCCGGCCCAGCTCCGCCGCGAGTTCCGCAAGCGGATGCCGGAACTGATCACGCACGCGCCGGACATGCCGCGGCTGATCCGCGAGTGGCTGGTGATGCAGACGACCGGCACGCAGCAACTGCAGATGCGCTCGGTGGACCTGCAGGCGCTGGTGTCGACATTCCGCGACGGCCAGCGCCGCACCGTGTTCGCGATCCTCGGCACCGGCCTGATGCTGACCGCGGCGGTGATGTACGCGCTGGAGGCGCCGGGGCCGCTGCTGCTCGGTGTCGCCGCACCGGTCTGGATCGCGATCGTCGGCGCGATCGGTGCCTTCCATGCCGCCTGGCCGCGGCGCGGATAGCCCGGTTCCAGCCGGCAAGGCCGGAGCTTCAGTCGCTGAGCCGCTCAAGGCCGCTCGGAGCCAACAGTTGCTTCGACCTGCTGGCGGCTGCTTCGGGCTTTCGCCGGGCAGCGACATCCCGGCGGCCATTGCCGCGAACTTCTCACCGCGATCTTCAACCGGATGCGGCTGGGCGCCCAGCGTCAGATCGTACAACCGCCCCCAGACGACGGGATTCGTTCAAGCTCGCGGCTGAAGCCGCTCCCACAGGGGCACGTGACGCACGACCGCGACCGGCCGGGCGGCCGGCGCGGGTGCGAGCCACGCCGCGATCGCGCTGATGCCGGTTCGTGTTGATGCAGCGAAACACGAACGGCCGCGGCAGCGCATCGGTTCGCCCTTCGATACCTCAGGGCGAACGGCTCCGATGGGTGCTGCCGGACGGATGCCGGACATGACCCAAGCGCCTGCGAACGCGGCTCATGCTCCGCTGGGAGCGGCTTCGGCCGCGATCCTTTTCTCTCGCAGCCGGATCAGCGCCGATGGGCACGGCGGGACCCATCGAACTCCGTGCCGCCATCCCGGCAACCGGGGACCCCGTTGCTGTCTACCGGGCGCCGGCGAGGCTGCCGCATCCGGGCGTGCCGGCCGGCGTCGTCAGCCGCAGCAGGCTCATCGCGCCGTCCGGCCAAGCCGGCTCGATCGTGTCCCAGCTCAGTTCGGCGTTGTTGCAGTCGGTGAATTGGAGCCGCAGCTCGCCCCAGGCCGGCCGCTCGACCGCCGCCGGGTCGAACGCATCGCCCCATTGCGTTCCGCGCGGCCGCAGCATCGGAATGATCCACGGCTCGCCGTCGGCCGGTAGCGGCGCGCTGCCGAGCAGCCAGGCCGGCGCGCCGGTTGGATCGAACGTGTACCAGATCGCGATCACGAAGCCGCGCGGGTCGACCTGGATCTGCAGCCCCTGGCCGCTGCTGGCCGGCTCGTACCAGTTGCCGCTGAAGCGCGCCTGCGATGGCGCCTGCCCGGGTGCGGCGGCCTGGCAGGCGCTCTGCGCGCCGGCGCCGTTGAAGGACAGCCGCGCGAGCCGACGTTCGCCGCTGCCGTAGGCCGGCGGTCCGGCATAACGCAGCCGGCCCTCGCCGGCGGCGGTGCCGGCTTCGGCATTGCAACCGGTGAACCACAGCGTCAGCTCGCCCCAGACCTGTTCCTCCAGCTCGGCCGGATCGAATGCACCGAAGCGCGCGCCGCGGTACTGGCGCGCCGTTTCGACATGGATGCCATCCTCGGTGACTCGACCGAGACCGATGATCCAGGTCTGTTCGCCGCCATCGGGCGGGTAGCTGTACCAGGCCACCACTGCCCGGGTGCCGCCATCGAGTACCTCGACGATCGCGCCCTCGCCATCGGTGTCGGGGTCGTACCAGGCGCCGGTTTCGAGGCTGCCGACCGGATGCAGGGCCAGTTCGCGCGGCCGGATCCGGCTATCGATCGACGCCGGCGCAAGCTCCGCAGCGAAGCCGCAGCGGTCAACGCCGCGCAGCTCGGCCGGCAACGCTTCACACCGTGTCTTCAGGTCGGCGGCGTCCGGCCGCTGGTCGTCGTCGATCCAGCGCCGCAATGCCTCGAAGCCGGTCACGAACTCGGCGCCGCTGAAGCGGCAGTGGGCCGGTTGGTCCTCGGCGACCAGCGCGGTCGCCAGCCGCTCGGCCGGCACCCGCCCGGCCAGCAGCGACAGGTGCTCGGGCACGACCAGCTCGTCGCGGGTCGTGTGCAGCGCGAGCACCCGCGCGTTGCCGATCTCGCCATGGAAATCCGACTGCCCGCGCAGCGCAACGGCGGCCAGCGGATCGCGCGCAACGCGCAGCACCGTGGCATCGATCTCCGGATCGCCATAGCCGACCTGGCGGTTGTCGAGCGGGTTGCGGCGGTCGAGCTTCTCCGGCGCCTGGATCAGGTCGGCCAGCACGTAGATCGAGTAGGCCAGATTCGCTTCGAGGAACGTGTCGCTGCTGATGCCGAGCAGCGCCTTGAGCCGGTCGCGGCGCTCGCGCTGCGTGGAGGTTAAAGGGATCCTGCTGGACTGGAACAGCCCGGTGCATTTTCGGATCAGGTTCGCGGTACTGCCTATCGACAGCAGCGTCTCGAGATCGTCGAGATCCTCGATGTCGTCGATGGTGTCCGGAATGGCGTCGTAGTCGACCACCCACGGCAGATGCGCCGAGCCGGTCGGCAGCGGGTAGGCGGGACAGACCGCGTCGTACAGCAGCCGGGTGTCGATCGCGCTGTCCCAGGTCCGTGCGCCGGCGACCGGCGCGCACAGCGCGTAGACACCGGCGACCTCGACGCCATCGGCATGCAGCGTCTCGGCACTGCGCAGGCTGACCAGGCCGCCGAGCGAACCGCCGACCAGCAGCACCTCGCCAGGCGTGCCGGCGAAGCGCCGGAACTCTGCCAGCAGCGCGCGCTGCATCGCCTCCAGCTCGAACAGCGCCCAGCCGCGCGACGGGTAGCTGGCGGCGGCCAGCGCATAGCCCTGGGCGAGCCAGTAGTCGCGGGCGGCGCCGCTCGGCGCGGTCGACGGGTACCCGCTCTGCTCCGGCTGCTGCATGGTCAGCCCGTGGTTGTAGATGATCAGCCGGCCGCCGGACTGCCAACCGGACGGCAGGTCGATCCGGTACAGCCCGAGCCGGTCCGGCAGGCTGCCGTCGATCTGTTGCGCGGTGGCTGGCAACGTGGCGAACAGCAGCAGGAGCAGCAGCAACAGGTGGGTCGGACGCATGCGGAAGCGGTCGGTCGAGGAACGTCGCCGACAACAGTAGCGGCTGCCGACTGAACGCGTCAGCCGCCGCGCGCGACCCCCGACGGACGGCGCGGACGCCACGCCACGGCGATCGGGTCATCGGCCGGCGCGGAAGCGTCGGCTTGCACCGGCCGCTCCGAGCCGTTACCGTCGGCCGGTTAACCCCTGCACGCGGTAATACCATGCTCTACAAGCACGTCTCGATCGCCAGTGTCGCCCACGTCGACGCGCCGGTCCGCCTGTCCTCGGTCGAAATCATGCAGCGCCTGCAGCCGTCGCTGGAGCGGCTCGGTATCCGCGGCAACCTGCTGGAGGATGTCGCCGGCATTCGCGAGCGGCGGATCTGGGACAACCCGACCCAGCCGTCCGACGCCGCAACGCTGGCGGCGCAGAAGGCAATCGCCGAGTCCGGCGTGCAGCGCGAGAACATCGGCATCCTGATCAATACCTCGGTGTCGCGTGACTTCCTCGAACCGTCGACCGCGTCGATCGTGCACGGCAACCTCGGTCTTGCGGACACCTGCCAGAACTTCGATGTCGGCAACGCCTGCCTCGCCTTCCTCAACGGCATGGACATCGCCGCGCGGATGATCGAGCGCGGCGACATCGACTACGCACTGATCGTCAACGGCGAAACCAGCAACGAAATCACCGAACGGACGATCGCGCGGCTCAACGCGCCGGACGCGACCGAGGCGATGTTCCGCAACGAGTTCGCGTCGCTGACGCTCGGCTCCGGCGCCGCCGCGATGGTGATGGGTCGCGCCGAGCTGCTGCCGGACGGCCACCGCTTCCTCGGCAGCGTGACCCGCGCCGCGACCGAATTCAGCCATCTGTGCCGCGGCAACATGGACAAGATGGTCACCGATACCCGTACGCTGCTGGTCGAGGGCCTGAAACTGGCCGCCAAGACCTTCCAGGCCGCGCGGGCGGCGATGGGCTGGGTCGCCGGCGAACTCGACGAGTTCGTGCTGCACCAGATCAGCAAGGTGCACACCGCCGCGATCGTCGATCTGCTCGGCATCGATCCGAAGCGCGTGCTGACCGTGTTCCCGGACCACGGCAACATCGGCCCGGCCTCGGTGCCGATCACGCTGTCCAAGCTCAACGAGCTGGGCCGGCTGCAGAAGGGCAACCGGATCGCCCTGATGGGCATCGGCTCCGGACTGAACTGCTCGATGGCCGAAGTCGTCTGGTAGCCCGCGGGATTCGGGATTCGGGATTCGGGATTCGGGATTCGGGATTCGGGATTCGGGATTCGGGATTCGGGATCGAGCGTGCGAGCCCGTCTCACGGAGTCAATGGTCGGACAGCCTCCGGGTTGTCGTGGGCCGCGTTACGCACCGACCCACTGACACCCGTTCGTGCCGAGGTATCGAAGCACGGACGGGCGCGGCAGCGTCGGGGTTCGCCCTTCGATACCTCAGGGCGAACGGCTGCCGGGCGGTGTTCATGAGAGGCTTGTCGAACGAACATCGACGCAGCGCCGAGCGAAACCACACCGCAACATCGAACCGGGCGCACCGCCCCACCGCCATTCGAGCACACTGCCATGCAACCCAAATCGCACCACAAGCGCCGCCACCGCAAGAAGCTCCATCTCGGCGAGTTCCAGCAGCTCGGCTTCCCGATCAGCGCGACGTTCCCGTCCGGCTGGTCCGATGACCAGCGCGAGCAGGCCATGGCTGGCCTGCTGGCGTTCGTCGAGCAGCACGGCCTCGACTACGGCGGCGGCGATTCGCCGTCCGGCCTCGACGGTTACCTGATCCGCAGCGGCGGTTCGGCGACCGACGTCGACCGCGACGCACTGCGCGCCGAACTGCAGCGGCTCGGCATGACCGACGTCGAGATCGGCGCGCTCGAGGACGCCTGGTACGCCGGCGACGACGCGTGAGAGCGGTCGACCTGCCGGACTACCCGTTCACCGGACGCCACTTCGACGTCCGCCCGGGCATCCGGATGCACTACCTCGACGAGGGCCCGCGTGACGGCGAGGTCGTCGTCATGCTGCACGGCAATCCGAGCTGGTCGTACTACTGGCGCCATCTGGTGCGCGGCCTGTCCGACCGCTACCGCTGCATCGTGCCGGACCACGTCGGCATGGGCCGGTCGGACAAGCCCGGCGACGACCGCTACCGCTACACGCTGCAATCGCGCGTCGACGATCTGGCGACGCTGCTCGACCACCTCGGCCTCGACCGCGACCTGACGCTCGCCGTGCACGACTGGGGCGGCATGATCGGCTTCGGCTGGGCGCTGTCACGGCCGCAGGCGGTGCGCCGGCTGCTGATCACCAACACCGCCGCGTTCCCGCTGCCGGCGGCCAAGCCGATGCCGTGGCAACTGACGCTCGGCCGCGACTCGAAGCTCGGCGCACTGCTGATCCGCGGCTTCAACGCATTCTCCGGTGGCGCCGCGCGCTTCGGCACCGTGCAACCGATGCCGGCCGCGGTGCGACGCGCGTACACCGCGCCGTACGATTCGTGGGCGCGCCGGATCTCGACATTGCGCTTCGTGCAGGACATTCCGCTGCAGCCGGCCGATCCGGCGTGGTCGCTGGTGGAGCAGGCCGGCCGCCGGCTGGCCGAGTTCGCCGACCGCCCGGCCATGATCGGCTGGGGCCTGCAGGACTTCGTGTTCGACCGCCACTTCCTCGACGGCTTCCGCAACGCGTTGCCGAACGCCGAAGTGCATGCCTACGACGATGCCGGCCACTACGTGATGGAGGACAAGCATCGCGAGCTGGTGCCATTGATGCGGGCGTTCCTGGACCGCAACCCGCTGTAGCCGCCGGTCGCACACGCTGTTCGCCGCGCGTTGCAGGCGCTTCGGTCAGCGGCGCGCCGGCGCTCCCACTGCTGCGACCGCGGCGGCGCTACCGCCGCCACCAGCGCCGCCGTCGCGGCTTGCCGCTGTCGAGCGGCTCGCCGAACAACGCGGCGCCGACCGTGCCGAACTTCAGCCCGACACTGCGGACGCCGTCGTCGTCGAGGTCGCGCACGACCAGCGTCGCTTCGCCGACCCGCAAGCGGTCGCCGATCTGCGGCTCGTTGTCGAAACGCCGTGCGAACAGTTCGGCAGCGGTCCGTTCGGCCAGCCGTTCCGGCACCGACAGGCCGTAGAACTCGGCCAGCGCCTGCATCGGCACCCGGCCGTCGAGCGTGAACGCGCCGAACATCTGCCGCTCGGCGTCCTGCGCCTCGCTGCCTTCGGCGAACAGCCAGTCGAGCCGGTTCACGTTGCCCGGCGGAGCGAGGAAGTAGGCGTAGTCGTCCGGCTCCAGCGCGCCGGCCTGCTCCGGCGACCAGACCTGCCGGTGCCGGACGACCAGTGCCGGTCGCGCCCAGCCCGGCAGCCGGCGGCCTCGCAGGATCGCACTGCCGGGCGCGACCCGGTAGCCGACCATCTCGTACTCGAGCTGGCCGGGCAGGTCGAGCTCGATCCGTCGCGATGGCGGATCGCGGCGCGGCAGCGCGACATGCAGCGCATGGGCGGCCCAGCTCAGGCTCCAGCCCTGCACCAGCAACGAGGCCAGCACGACGACGAACGCGACGTTGAAGTACAGCGACGCATTCGGCAGCCCGACCAGCATCGGGATCGAGGCCAGGAAGATGCCGACTGCGCCGCGCAGCCCGACCCACGAGACGAACGCCACTTCGGCCGGCCGGAACCGGAACGGCGCCAGGCACAGCACCACCGCCAACGGTCGCCCGACCAGCATCAGGAACGCCGCGATGCCGAGCGCCGGCACCAGCACCTGCGGCAGCTCACTGGGATTCACCAGCAATCCGAGCATCAGGAACATCGCGATCTGTGCCAGCCAGGTCGCGGCCTGCTGCACGCTGATGATGTTGGCCTGGGCACGGATCGGCCGGTTGCCGACCACCAGACCCGCCAGGTAGACGGCGAGAAAGCCGCTGCCGCCGAGCAGATTGGTCAGCGAGAACACCGCCACCGCGCCGGCCAGCGCCATCAGCGGGTGCAGCCCCGATGGCAGCTCGAGCCGGTTCAGCGCCGCCGCGATCGCCTTGCCGCCGGCCAGCCCGAGCACGGCGCCGACGCCGAACTGCACCACCAGCCGGGTCAACACGTCGGTCGCGCCGACCGCGCCGGCGCTGGCGATCCAGCCGACCAGCAGCAGCGTCAGCAGCACCGCGGCCGGATCGTTGCTGGCCGACTCCATTTCCAGCGTGCCGCCGACCCGCCGCTGCAGGTGCAGACCGTTCGAGTGCAGCAGGAAGAACACCGCCGCAGCGTCGGTGCTGCTGACGATCGCACCGAGCAGCGCCGCCTGCGCCGGCTCCAGCGGCAACCACCACCAGGCGGCGAGTCCGGTCAGTGCGGCGGTGATCGCGACGCCGACGGTCGCCAGCATCGTCGCCGGCAGCAGCGCGCCGGCCATCTTCGCGACCTGCGTGCGCAGTCCGCCGTCGAACAGGATGATCGACAGCGCCAGCGAGCCGAACGTGTAGGCGAGCCGATAATTGTCGAACGCAAAGCCGCCCGGCCCGTCCTCGCCGATCAGCATGCCGAGGCCGAGGAACACCAGCAGCAGCGGCGCGCCGAAGCGACGGGCGATCAGGCTCGACAGGACGCCGGCGAGCACCATCGCGGCGCCGCCGAGCAGCAGCCACTGACTGTGGTCGAGCGCGTCCATCCATCGATCATAGCCGGCACGGCGCGCGAGACCGCAACCACCGCGCGGCCGGACGCGACGGTGCCGCAGTGTGCCGGCGCGCGGTTCAGCCGGCTGCGCAGCGCTGCCGCATACTCGGGCGAGCCGCCCCGGCCGCCGAGGACGAGATCGCCCGATGGATCACAACCAGGCGCTGTCCGAACTGCGCGACGCGCTGGCCGCCGGCGATCCGGCGGCGTTCGAGCGCAGCGCTCGCGCGCTGCATCCGCTCGACGTCGCCGAGCAACTGCAGACGCTGCCGGTCGAATCGATGACCGCGCTGCTGGCGACCGCGGCACCGGCCTTGCGCGCGATGCTGTTCAGCTATCTGTCGTTGCCGTGGCAGCTCGAGATCGCCGGTCGGCTGGGCCGTGCGGAACTGGCCGAGCTGTTCGTGCACATGTCGAACGACGAACGCGCCGACTTGTTCAACGCGCTGCCAGCCAACCATCGCGAGCTGCTGCTGCCGGCGCTGGCGCAGGCCGAGCGCGAGGACATCCGCCGGCTGTCCGGCTACGCCGAAGACAGCGTCGGCGCCGTGATGACGTCCGACTACGCCACCCTCGCGCCGATGCTCTCCGCGGCCGAGGCAATCGAATCGCTGCGCGATTCCGGGCCCACTGCCGAGACGATCTACGATGCCTACGTGATCGACGACCAGCGCCGCTTGATCGGAGCGGTGACGTTGCGTGACCTGATCCTCGCTCGTCCGCGGACCCTGGTCGCCGAGCTGATGCGGAGCGACCCGGTCGCGGTGTACGTCGATGCACCGCCGGCCGAAGCAGCGAACCTGATCGCCCGCTACGACCTGCTGGCACTGCCGGTGCTCGACCGCGACGAGCGGCTGGTCGGCATCGTCACCCACGACGACGCAATGGACGTTGCCGAAGCCGAAGCCACCGAGGACTTCCACAAGGCCGGCGGTGCGCATGGCGCGCTGGAAGGCAGCCTGCGGCACGCGTCGGTACCACGGCTGTACCGGCTGCGCGTGGTCTGGCTGGTGCTGCTGGTGTTCGGCAACCTGTTCTCGGGCGCCGGCATCGCGCATTTCGAGGACACCATCGCGGCCAATCTCGCGCTGCTGTTCTTCCTGCCGCTGCTGATCGCAAGCGCAGGCAATGCCGGCTCGCAGGCCTCCACGCTGATGGTCCGCGGCCTCGCTACCGGCGACGTGCAGCTCGCCGACTGGAGCCGGATGCTCGCCCGCGAACTGCTGATCGCCGCCTTGCTCGGCCTGACCATGGCCGCGGCGATCTCGGCGATCGGCGTATGGCGCGGTGGCCCGGAAATCGCGCTGGTGGTCGCGATCACGATGGTGCTGGTGGTGGTGGCCGGCAGCATGATCGGCATGTCGCTGCCGTTCGTGCTGTCGCGGCTGCGACTCGATCCGGCCGCCGCCAGCGGCCCGCTGGTGACCTCGATCGCCGACATCGCCGGCGTGCTGATCTACTTCGGGCTGGCGAGTGTGTTGCTGTCGGAGGCGTCGGGCTGACGCGGCGCGCTGGCGGCAGGCGAGGTCAACGCGGTCCGGCCAGCGTCGTGCGCCGGTAGCCCAGCGCCTCGGCCAGATGCGGACGGACGATCGCGTCGCTGTCGGCGAGATCGGCGATCGTGCGGGCCACGCGCAGCACGCGACTGATCGAGCGCGCCGACAGTTGCAGGCGTTCGGCGGCCTGCTCGAGCAGTGTCTGGTCGGCGCCGCCCAGGCGGCAGTCGCGCTCGACCAGGGCCGGTGCGAGGCTTCCGTTGGCACAGCCGGCGCGGGCTTGCTGGCAGGTGCGGGCGGCCTCGACTCGCGCGCGCACCGTCGCACTGTCCTCGCCGCGCGGTGCGTCGGCCCGCAGCTCGGCCGGAGCGGCACGCGGCACCTCGATGATCAGGTCGATCCGGTCCAGCAGTGGGCCGGAAATGCGGCCACGGTAGCGGGCGATCTGCTCGGCGCTGCAGCGGCAGCGGCCGGACGGATCGCCGGCCCAGCCGCATGGGCACGGGTTCATCGCCGCGACGAGCTGGAAGCGGGACGGAAACTCGGCCTGCCGGGCGGCCCGCGAGATCGTGATCCGACCCGATTCGAGCGGCTCTCGCAGCACTTCGAGCACGCGGCGGTCCCACTCCGGCAACTCGTCGAGGAACAGCACGCCGTGATGGGCGAGGCTGATCTCGCCGGGCCGCGGCGGCGAGCCGCCACCGACCAGTGCGACGCCGCTGGCGCTGTGGTGCGGATGGCGAAAGCCCGGGCGGCGCCAGCTTCCCGGCTCGAGCTCGATGCCGGCCACCGAGCGCACCGCCGCCGCCTCCAGTGCTTCGGCCTCCGGCAGCGGCGGCAGCAGCCCGGGCAGCCGCGACGCCAGCAAGGTCTTGCCGCTGCCGGGCGGACCAACCAGCAGCAGATGGTGACCGCCGGCTGCGGCGATCTCGAGCGCACGGCGCGCCAGCGCCTGGCCGCGGACGTCGGCGAGGTCCGGGCCATGCACGGTGTCGGCGTCGACCGCGACCGGCTCGGCGGTCGGCAGCGGCGTGTCGCCGCGCAGATGGGCGCAGACTTCCAGCAGGTGGCCGGCGGTCCGCACTTCGGCGCGTCCGGCCAGCGCGGCTTCGGCTCCGTTGCCGTGCGGCAGCACCGCCGCACGGCCGTCGCGGGCGGCGCCGAGCACCGCCGGCAGGGCCCCGGCCACCGCACGCAGCTCGCCGGTCAGGCCCAGTTCGCCGAGGAACTCGCAGCGGGCCAGCGAGTCCGGCGGCAACTGGCCGCTCGCGGCGAGAATGCCGAGCGCGATCGGCAGGTCGAAGCGGGCGCCGTCCTTGGGCAGGTCGGCCGGCGCCAGGTTCACCGTGATCCGCCGCGCCGGCATCTCGAAGTGCGCGCACAGCAGCGCGGCGCGGACCCGGTCCTTGCTCTCCCGCACCGCCGCTTCCGGCAGGCCGACGATCGACATGCCGGGCAGGCCGCCGGACAGGTGCACTTCGACCCGCACCGGCGGTGCATGCACGCCGCATTGCGCGCGGCTATGGACTAGGGCGAGGGACATCGGGCGGGAGCACCTCGAGACGGGACGGGCTGCGGGAGCGGCTTCAGCCGCTGCTTCCGGCGCACTCCCCGACGCGGCGGGGCACTATCGCGACCGGGGAAAACATCGCCGTTGAAGCCGCTTGCAGCGAACGGCAGGGGCAGAGTCGCAGGCTCGACGCGGCGACGGCAGCAGCCGCCCGGGCGGCGTCGCCCGACCGCTGCGACCGCGGTCGGCGCCGCGGCGGCGTTGACCGGGCTCGGCCGGTTCAGTGGGTCGGCGGCGACCCGGCCTGCTGCGATTCGAGCCGGGCCACCGCCAGCTCCAGCTCGACCAGCTTCTCGCGAGTCCGCAGCAGTACCGCGCGCTGCACGTCGAATTCCTCGCGGGTCACCAGATCGAGCCGGCCGAGGCCCGCCTGCAGCGCCGAGCGGAAGTTGTTCTGCAGGTCCTGCCGGGCGTCGCCGAGCCCCGCCGGCAACAGGTCGGACAGTCGCTGGGCCAGGTCGTCGATCGCCTTGAAGTCGAGCATGGTGCAGTCCTCATCGAAAGTGGGTGCAGGCTAGCGCGGCAGGCGACGCCGCACCGTCGGCCGATGTCGCCGGCTGCTGTAGGAATTTTCCCACACGATCGCCGCGCTCCGGCGCTTGGTCTATGCTCCCGCAGCCGAGTCCGAGATACCGCCGCCGATGAAAATGGTCACCGCGATCATCAAGCCGTTCAAACTCGACGACGTCCGCGAGGCGTTGTCGGAAGCCGGCGTCAACGGCATCACCGTCACCGAGGTGAAGGGCTTCGGCCGCCAGAAGGGCCACACCGAGCTGTATCGCGGCGCCGAATACGTGGTCGACTTCCTGCCGAAGATCAAGCTCGAGATCGCCGTCACCGACGATCAGGTCGAGCGCGTCGTCGAGGCGATCATGCAGGCCGCCAACACCGGCAAGATCGGCGACGGCAAGATCTTCGTCGCACCGCTCGACCAGGTGATCCGGATCCGCACCGGCGAGCTGGACGCCGACGCGGTCTGAGCGGGGCGGGCAATGCATCTTCGATAGGCAGGTGATCGATGCCTGCGCGACCAGCATAAGTCGCGCAGGTGCGACCAACGCCTATCTCATGGCGGTTCTGGCGAACGCGGATCAGTCGGCCGCGGCGAGCGCCTTACGGCATCTCCGCCGCCAGCCGCAGCGCGGCGTCGAAATCGGGCGCCATGCCGCGCAGGTTCGGATGCCGGTCGATGCCCATCTGCTGCAGCACCTCGCGCGGCTGCTGCTGCACACCGGAGAAGATCACCGCGCTGCCGCGCCGTTCGCAGCGGTCGAGAAACTGCTGCAGCGCGGTCACGCCGGAGGCGTCGATCAGCGGCACCAGGCGCATGCGCAGGATGAATGCGCGCGGCGGGTCCGGATACTGGTTCAGCACGTCGTCGAGCCGGTTGGCGACGGCGAAGAACAGCGGCCCGGAAATCCGGAACGCGGCGACGCCGGCCGGCAACTGCCGCTGCTGGTCGACGCTCGGCGGTCGGGTCAGGTCGTCGGTGTCCTCGTCGAGCAGCTTGACGTCGGATTCGAGCGCGACGACCGCACTCATCCGGTGCATGAACAGGAACGCCGCCATCACGACGCCGACCTCGATCGCGATCGTCAGGTCGAATGCGACGGTCAGCAGGAAGGTCACGACCAGCACCACCGCGTCGCCCGGCGGCGACCGCAGCAGATGCCGGAATCGATGCACCTCGCTCATGTTCCAGGCCACGATCAGCAGCACCGAGGCCAGCACCGGCAGCGGCACGTAACGCATCAGCGGTGCCAGCAGCAGCATGAAGACCAGCAGGAACACCGCATGCAGCATGCCGGCCATCGGCGTGCGGCCGCCGCTGCGGATGTTGGTCGCGGTGCGGGCGATCGCGCCGGTCGCCGGCAGGCCGCCGATCAGCGCCGACGCGGCGTTGGCGACGCCCTGGCCGACCAGTTCGACATTCGACCGATGGCGGCCGCCGGTCATGCCATCGGCGACCACCGCCGACAGCAGCGATTCGACGCCGCCGAGGAACGCGATCGTCAGTGCCGACGGCAGCAGCTCGGCGGTCCGCTCGAACGGGATGTTCGGGATGCCGAACTGCGGCAGCGTCGACGGGATGTCGCCGAACGCGCTGCCGATCGTCGCGACCGGCACGCCGAACAGCGTCACCGCCAGCGAACCGGCAATCACCGCGATCAGGAACCCCGGCCAGCGCGGCCGCCAGTGGCGCAGGCCGACGATCAGCGCGATGCCGCCGAGACCAAGCGCCAGCGCCCACGGGTTCAGCGTGCCGATCGCGTCGCCGTAGGCGCGCCAGCGTTCGACGAACTCGCCCGGCACGCGCTCCATGTCGAGGCCGAGCAGATCCTTGACCTGGCTGCTGAAGATCGTCACCGCGATGCCGGCGGTGAAGCCGGTGATGACCGGTTGCGGCATGTATTTCATCAGCGTGCCGATCCGCAGCAGGCCGGCTGCGATCAGGATCAGTCCGGCCAACAGCGTGCACAGCACCAGGCCTTCATAGCCGTAGCGTTCGATGACGTTGAACACGACCGGAATGAAGGCCGCGGTCGGGCCGCCGATCTGCAGCCGCGAGCCGCCCAGCGCCGAGACCAGGAAGCCGGCCACTATCGCGGTGTGCAGGCCCTTTTCCGGCGTCGTGCCGGAGGCGATCGCGAGCGCCATCGCCAGCGGCAGCGCGACGATCGCGACCGTCAGCCCGGCCAGCGCATCAGCGCGCAGGCTGTCGAGCCCGTAGCCGCGGCGCAGCGTCGTGTAGGCCTTCGGCAGGTACAGATGCCAGTTCGGCGTCGATGCGTTCATGCGGATTCCGATCCAGTCAGCGCGGCGAGAAATCGGGCAAGCCGGAGCTCAGCCACCAGCGCTTGGCGTCGGCGTCCCAGCGCCAGCGCTGCCGGTCGACGATGCTGCGCTCGGCCTGCGTGTGCCGGTTGACGACCCGGATCTCGACCACCTGCAGCAACTCGCCGTCACTGACCGGCTGTTTGCCTTGCACGCTGTAGCCGGTCACCTGGAGCTGCTCGTAACGCTGCCGCTGGATGTCGCTCCAGGCGTGCCGCTCGGCCAGCGCCGGATCGATGAAGCCGGCCGCGACGTCGATCTCGCCCCAGCGGATCGCGCCGGCATAGGTGTACAGCGCGCGGTCGAGCTGGTGCATGTCGGGCCCGCGGGTGGCGCAGCCGGCCAGCAGCAGGCACAGCATGATGACGAGATGACGCATCGAAGACTCCCCTCGAAACGGATGCGGAAAAGACCCGGGCGGCGGCTGCGAGGCGCTCATCGCGACCCAGGCCGATGGCATGGCGCGGCGATGCCGAGTGGCGGACCGAGCATCGCAACCGGGCGCTGCAGCGTCAGCCGCTGCTGCATCGCAGTGGTGATGATCAGCTCGTCGCGTTCGGTCAGCAACAGCGCGCACTGGATGCCGAGCCGGTTCGACAGTTCGGCGAACCGCGCCGGGCCGCCGACCATCAATGCGGTGGCCGCCGCATCGGCCAACAGCGGGTCGTGATGCAGCACACTGACCGCGGCGACGCCGCGCACCGGCAGGCCGCTGCGCGGATCGAGCACGTGAGGCCAGCGCGTGCCGTCGGGCGCGGTCCGGTAGCGCGCGTAGTTGCCGCTCGAGAACAACGCCTCGCCATCGTGCAGGTCGACGCTGGCAAACGCGCTGCCGGCCTCGCCGAACGGGTCGCGCAGACCGACCCGCCACGGCCGGCCGCCGGCATCGCCGAGCGCCACCACGTCGCCGCCCAGCGTCAGCAACGCGTTCGACAGGCCGGCCGCCCGCAGCAGGGCGACGACCCGTCGGGCCGCGGCGCCTTCGGCGATCGCGGCGAAATCGAGCTGCAGCGCCGGATGGCGGCTGAACACCTGCTCGCCGTCGTGGACCAGGTCGAACAGCGTCGGCACCCGGCGTCGCCACGTCTGCAGCGCCTCGTCGTCGGGCGCCGGCGTGCGGACCGGGTAGTCGCTGGTGTGGTAGCCCCACATCGCGATCAGCCGACCGATTGCCGGATTGAACAGGCCGTCGCTGCGCATCGCGATCGGCCGGCTGTGCTTGATCAGCTCGTCGATCGAGGCCGGCAGCGGCACCCGCTCGCCGCGCGCAAGCGCCGCGTTCAGTTCGGTGAGTGCGCCCGGCTCCCACGGATGCCAGTCGCGATGCAGGCGGTTCAGCTCGGCGGCGATCGCGGCCAGCACCGGCGTGCGGCGCTCGGGTGCGGCATCGACCAGGTCGAGCTGCGCGGTGCTGCCGAACACGTGCAGGGTTTCGCGATGGCGTTCCGGTTCGCGCCCGCAGCCGGCCAGCAGCACCAGCATCGAGGCGGCCAGCGCGGCCAACAGCCGCCGGTGGTGATCGACGCGACCGACGCTGCGGCCGCACTCAGACATGCTGGCTGCCGGGCTCCTCGACCCAATCGCGGATGAAGCGAAGGTCGTCGGCGTCGACGTCGATGAAGCGCAGCCCGCACCAGAACTGCCCGGCATCCTTGGCGGCATCGGCCCACAACTGGTGCGCACCGACCTCGATCTCGCGCCGCTCGCCGTTGCGGTTGGTCAGCAGGAAACGGAACTGGTACAGCGCGTCGTCGTTCAGCTCGAGCCGGGTCAGCGCCAGCATGCCGGACTCGGACAGGTTGCCGATCCGGCCGACGACCTGTTCGGCCATCACGTCGCGGATCTCGATCGTCTCGGCGACGCGGCGGCGTTTCGCGCGGCGGTAATCGTTCATGGCTGCTCCGGTCCGCCGGCGAAGGAACGCAGCGCGCGGACGATCCGGCTCCAGGCGCGGTCGACCAGCGTGCCCGGCGGCTGCATCACGATCCGCACGTTGCCGCGCGCGACTTCACGCGCCAGCCATTGCAGCGAGTACTCGCCGGCGCGCTGGCCGCGGTGATTGAGGAACAGGCAGTGGCCGGTCACGGTCGAGAACCACGACAGCCGGCGTCGCTCGACGTCGCCCTGCTGGTTGACGCTGAACTCGAACCAGGTGCCGAGCGGCAGCTTCTCGATCCGTTCGAGTTCGGCCTGCTCGACCTCGGTGAGCTCGAACTTCTGTTTCTGCGCGGCGGCGGCGTCGGCTTCCTGACCGAACCGGACCCGCTGCTTGAGCCGCATCGCAAGCTCGGTGGTGCTGGCCGCATCGTCGTCCTCGTCGGCCGATGCGAGCAGACGCGCGGCGATCGCCTGGGCGTCGTCGACGTGGTAGCCGACCTGGGTCAACGCCGCCTCGATCGCCTCGCGCAACTGCTGCGCCTCGTCGCCATCGATCGGGAAGCGGCCGCTGTGGCGGCGCTCGGCGGCCGCCTCGATCAGCCGTTCGGCGATCCGCAACTGCTCGCGATACGGCTCGGAATCGGCGCCGTGGCGCAGCATCGCCAGCGACAGCACGTCGCCCCAGGCCTGTTTCAGCAGCGTGCGCAGGAAGCGCGGCAAGCGCTGCGTCGACAGCAGCGCGTCGAGCGTTTCGGTCGCCCGCAGCCGGGCCGTCTCGAGCTTCTCGCGGCCGCGTGCGGCCTCGACGTGCCGGCGCTCGGCGACCTCGGCCTTGCGCGCCTGGCTCTGCAGGTGCTGGTTCAGCTCGCCGAGCAGGTCGGCGAACAGCGTCGGCCGGCTGTCGTACTCGTCGGCCGCGCGGTCGACGACGTGCCGCATCCGTTCCAGCATCGCGCGGTCGGCGCCATCGTCCGGATCGAGGAATTCGCTCGCCTCGGCGATCGCATTGACGATCTGCCGGGCCGGATGCTGGCGCCGGGTGAAGAAGCCGCGGTCGGCCAGCGCCAGCCGCAGCAACGGCAACTGCAGCCGGCCGAGCAGCGGCAGCGCAGGACTGTTCGGCCGCAGTTCGCGCGACAGATGCTCGAGCAGCAGGCCGAGCAGTTCGAGCGTGTCGGCGTCGTCGTCGGCCAGCGCGCTGGCTTCGCCGTCGGCGAGCTGCCGCAAGTGGGCGAGCAGATCCTGCTTCAGGTTGCCGCTGTTCTGCGGCGCGGCGGCATCGCGCGGCTGCCGCGCCTGCAGCGTCGCCAGCGCCCGCTGCAGCGCGGCGGCGTCGGCGACCTGCGCGTTGGCGCCGTTGCCGGCCAGCTTGCCGCCGAGCTTGCCGACCAGCGCGCGGCGACCGGCCAGCAGTTCCTGCAGCAGGCCGAACATTTCCGCCTGCTGTTGTTCGCCGGCCTGTTCGCTCGCCGGATCGGCCTGGCCCGGCCAGCGCGTTACCGGCTGGGGCGGCGCGTCGGTGCCGAACGCCTCGGCGAGCCCGGCCGCCTGCAGCGGCGTGCGCGGTTCGTGCGCGACGGTCTCGAGACCGAGCTGCGCCGCGCTCGGCTGGGCCGAAGCCGGCCGCGCGGCCGCTGCCGGCGCCTTCTGCGCGACCCGCCGTGCGCGGATCGGTACGTAACTCAGGTTCGGCAGCACCCGCTGCTTGATCAGGTAGGCGTTCAGCGCCTCGTAGAACGGCGCGATCTTCTGCAGGCATTCGCGATCGAAATGCTTCAGCAGCAGCAGCCGGTGCTCGATCGACAGTTCGAGCGTGTCGGCGGCCCGGCGCACGATTTCGCACAACTGGCGCGGCCCGACCGGCAGCGTGTCGGCATCGAAGGCCGGCTGCGCGGCAACCACCGCGAAGCGCTGGCCGAGCAGGAACAGCGCCAGGCTGTTGCGGATCTCGGCGCGGCCGGAGGCCTCGTTGATGATGATGTTCTCTTCGATCTCGACGTCGTCGACCAGCGCCAGCGAGACACGTCCGGCCGGCGCAGGCGGCGCCGCCGCCTCGACGGGCGCATCGCGCAGCCCGGCCAGTGCCGATTCGAGGCCAGCGCGGAATGCGGCCAGCAGCGTTTCGCGGCCGTAGCGGATCTCGCGCAGGGCGTTGCCGAAATTGCGCCGCACTTCCGGGTGCGCGGCCTGCTCGGACTGCAGGAACAGCGCCTGCTCGTACTCGGCCAGCGCCGCGAGCAGACCGCGGCCGAGCTCGTCCGCGCCGTATTCGAGGACTCCCTCGAGCACGGCGCGCACGCGGCGCGGCAACGGACGCTCGGCGAGCGTCAGCAGCGGTTTGCCGCGCTGGTGCGCCGCATGCGTGGCGTTGCCAGGCATCATCGGGCTTCCTTGTCGATCAACCGCCCGATTCTATGCGCCGCTGCCTGGGCTGCCCAGCCTGCACGGCGCCCGCCGGTCGGACTGCAGGGCGCAACGGGCAGGCAGCGAGGCGCCTGACCGTTGCGCCGAAGCGGCCGTCAGTGCCAGCGCAGCAGCACCTGGCCGCCGAAACCGGCGGTGTTGAAGCCGCGCAGCAGCTCGTAGTCGCGGTCGGTCAGGTTCTCCAGCCGCAGGTCGAGGTCGAGCCGGGCCGTCAGCGGCCAGCGCAGGTAACCGGACGCGATCGCGTAGCCGGGCAGCTCGCCGCCGAACTCCGGCCGCGCCGACACCGCCTGCAGTTCGATCCCGGCATGGCCGCGGCCGAAGCCGCGTTCGAGCCGCAGCGACGCCTTGCGCGGCGCGCGCCGGATCAGCGGCTGGTCGTTGTCGCGATTGAGTGCCTGCTGCCAGCCGAGGTTGCCGGCCAGCAGCCAGCGCTCCTGCTGCCAGCGCCACTCGGCTTCGGCGCCGCGCAGGCGGGCGCGACCGATGTTGATTGCCTGGAAGGTCTCGCCGCCGGCGAAGTCGATCAGGTCGCGGACGTCGTTGTGGTACAGCCGCAGGTCGATCGCGTGCGCGCCGAATGTCTGCGCGACACCGAGCTCGAACGCACGCGAGCGCTCCGGATCGAGCGTCGGGTTGCCGGCGAACAGTCCGCCCCAGAAGCCCGGCGAGTACAGCTCGTTCAGGTTCGGTGCGCGAAAGCCTTCGGCATAGCTGGCGCGCAGCCGGCCGTCCGCCGCGTACTGCAGGCCGAGCGCGGCCTGCGCGCTGGTCTCGCCGCCGAAACCGTCGTAGTCGTCGTGACGCGCGGCCAGCTCCCAGTTCCATGCGCCGCGACCGTCGCGCCACGAACCGAACCCGGCGCGATGATCGCGATCGCCGCTGTACTGCGTGTTGCCGCTCGCGGTGTCGATGCTGGCGCCGCGCTCGTTGACCAGCGAGACACCCCAGACCAGCTCGCCGCGCTGCTCGAGGCCGAGGCTCTGCTGCCAGTCGAACTGCTCGCGGCGGGTCTCGAAGCGGGCATCGAACGCCGGCGTCAGCAGGTCTTCGCGGGCATGCGCGGCCGCCAGTGTCCAGCTCAGCGTGCTGCCGCCATGCAGCGCGATGCGTCCGAAACGATGGTCGACGTCGGTGACGCCGCGGTCGAACTCGATTTCGCTGTCACCGGCCAGCAGATGGGCGTCGATTCGCACGGCGTCGAAATCGAAACCGGCATCGGCGGCAACACTGCGGCGGGTCGATCCGTCGCGATCCGGGTCGTAGCTGAAGCCGTCCTCGTTCTGCGCGCTGAAGCCCTCGGTGTCGACGATGCTGCCGCGCAAACCGAAGCGGAAGCGGCCGGACTGCTGTCCGAACGCCGCGTCGCCGATCCAGGTGTCGTGGTTGCCGACGCCGATCGCAGCATGCGCGCCGCTGCCGCGGCGGGTGAATATCTGGATCACGCCGCCGATCGCATCGGAGCCGTACAGCGCCGCGCGCGGTCCGCGGACGATCTCGATCCGCTCGATCTGTTCGACCGGCAGATGTTCCCAGGCGTAACCGCCGGTGGTGGCAGCGGCGGCGCGGACGCCGTCGATCAGCACCAGCACCTGGTTGGAATTGGCGCCGCGCACGAACACGCTGGTCTGCTGGCCGAGTCCGCCGGAACGGACGATGTCGACGCCGGCTTCGCGACGCAGCAGCGCGACCAGATCGACCGCGCCGGACGTCTCGATGTCGTGCCGGTCGATCACGCTGACCGAAGCCAGCGTGCGGTCGATCGTGACCGGAGTGCGGGTCGCGGTAACGACCACTTCGGGTTGGGTGGTTTGTGCCGCGGCGATGGCCGACAGCGACGACAGCAGCGCGACGGCCAGTGGCCGACGCATCGAGCAGGAACTGGATTGCATGATGGACTCCGAACAACGCACACCCGCGGGGCAGGTCGCAGCGGAGTCGGACAGCGGAAACGACGCGAGTGCGCGATCCCCGCCTCGTCGCCCGCCGCGACGCGCAGTCAGCACGCGATCGCCGCCGGGTACCACGGGCGATCGGATGCACCGCGGGCCGGTCTCCGGGCTGACAGGGTGGCGTCGGAACGCCGGCGATCCGCCGCCTTCCCGGATCGCTCCAGTGGCGGTGTGGCGGTTCGCACCTGTTTACCGTTGCGGGGGCAGCGCCGGACTTGCACCGGCTTCCCGTTCACCTGCGGCGCGCGCAGTGTAGCCGAACCGGCAAGCACGATCGAATGGTGCCGGAGTCGTTGGTCGCGACAGGGGCCTTGCTCGTCGTCGGCTGGCGCGCTGCGCTGCTTGGCTCGCAACGGAATCCATCCGGCGACTGATCGCGTTGCTTGCGGGACACCGCACTAGAATGGCCGCGCTGCCGTCCGCATCGGCACGCCAAGGAGACCTGGATGCCGCTATTGGTGCTCGCCTCGGTATTGCTGCAGGCCATCTGCCTGATTCACGTGTTCAAGACTGGCCGACCGTACTGGTGGGCGTTCGTGATCATGATCGGTTCGTTCCTCGGCTCGTTCGTCTACCTGGTGGTCGAGCTGCTGCCGGACCTGCGGCACAGCCGCGGCGGCCGGCAGGCGCTGCGCAACGTGCAGCGCGCACTCGACCCGCAGCGCGACCGGCGCGAGCTCGAAGCCGAGCTGGAACGCAGCGACACCGTTGCCAACCGCCTTCGACTGGCGCGCGAACGGCTCGCCGCCGGCGACGTGATCGCCGCCGAGGCACTGTTCCGGCGCTGCCTGACCGGCATCCATGCCGATGACCCGGACATCCTGCTCGGTCTCGCCCAGGCCCAGTTCGGCCGCGGCGATCCGGCCGCCGCGCGCGACACGCTCGAGACGCTGATTCGCGCCCACCCCGACTTCCGTTCGGCCGACGGCCATCTGCTGTATGCGCGGTCGCTGCAGCAACTCGGCGAGCTGGATGCCGCGGTCGACGAGTACGCGGCACTGGTCGACGGCTACCCGGGCGAAGAGGCTCGGGTGCGTTTCGGACTGCTGCTGAAGCAGCTCGGCCGGCACGACGATGCGCGGCGACAGTTCGGCGAATCGCTGCGCCGCGCGCGGCTGGCGCCGAAGCACTACCAGCAGGCGCAGCGCGAATGGACGGCGTTGGCCGAAGCGGAAATGGCGAGCACGGTGTAGGGCGGTTGCTGTCGGACAGCCTCCAGGTGCGAGCCTGCGACCCGCAGCAAGCGAGCTGGAGCGCAACGTGGGTGGCCTTCTCTCTGGCTACTTTCTGCTGGGCGCGCAAGAGAAAGCACGCGCGACTTTGCCTGAAGCGGCTTCAGCCGCGGCTGCGCGCGATTTTTCTTGTAGGAGCGGCTTCAGCCGCGACCGCGTGGCATGGTCTTGCAGCGCGGACAGTCTTGACCTGACGGTCGGGGCTGAAGCCCCTCCTACAGGGACTCGTCGCGCAACTTTGCCTGCAGGAGCGGCTTCAGCCGCGATCGCGATCACCGCAGGAACAACTCGATCACGTCGTTGAGCAGCCGCCGCCCCTCGGCCGTCGGCCGCACGGCGCCGCCAACATGTCGTTCGAGCCAACCGCGCCGCTCCGCCTCGGCCAGCGGTGCGGCGATTGCGTCACGCGACAGCCCGGTGCGGGCCTCGAACTGCAGCAGCGTGAAGCCCTCGTGCAGCCGCAGCGCGTTCAGCATGAACTCGAACGGCCGCTGTTCGACTGCGATCCAGTCGTCGCCGCCGATCGCGGCCGGCGTGCCGGCGTGGTCGAGGTAGGCCTGCGGATGCTTCAGCTTCCAGCGCCGCAGGATGCCGTCTTCGGCCGGAGCGGTCAGCTTGCCGTGCGCGCCGGCGCCGATGCCGAGGTAATCGCCGAAGCGCCAGTAGTTCAGGTTGTGCGCGCATTGGCGCCCCGGCTGCGCGTAGGCCGAGATTTCGTATTGGCCGAAGCCGGCCTCGGCCAGCCGATCCTGGCAGGCCTGCTGGATATCCCAGGCCAGGTCGTCGTCGGGCAGGTTTGCCGGCGGCCGCGCATGGAACACCGTGTTCGGTTCCAGCGTGAGCTGGTAATGGCTGACATGGGTCGGCTGCAGTGCGATCGCACGATCGAGGTCGGCCAGCGCCATCGGCAGGCTCTGGCCCGGCAATGCGTACATCAGGTCGAGGTTGATGTTGTCGATGCCGGCCTGCTGCGCCATTCGCACCGCCTGCTCGGCCTGGCCGGCGTCGTGGATCCGGCCGAGCCGCTGCAGGCAGCCGTCGTCGAAACTCTGCACACCAAAACTGATCCGGTTGACGCCGGCCGCCCGGTAAGCCTCGAAGCGATCGTGCTCGACCGTGCCCGGATTGGTCTCCAGCGTGACCTCGAGTGCCGGGGCGAGCCGCATCCGCGCCGCGACGCCATCGATGATCGCGCCGATGTGGGCGGCATCGAACAGGCTCGGCGTACCGCCGCCGAAGAAGATCGAACTGACCGGCCGGCCCCAGACCCGCGGCAGGTCGTGTTCGAGGTCGCGCAGCAGCGCAGCGACGTAGTCGTCCTGCGGCAGGCCCTGCTTCAGTGCATGCGAGTTGAAGTCGCAGTACGGGCATTTGCGCACGCACCACGGAATGTGGATGTACAGCGCCAGCGGCGGCAGACTCAGGGCCGGCGCGGCGCCGGCGGGTGCGTTCATCCGGCTCAGTCGTTGCGTAGCGGGAAGGTTTCGGCGCCGCCGTTCCCGGCGGTCGATTCGGCCGGGGCAGTCTCGCGCGTCGCCGTGGTCCCGCCGCGGCAGCGATAGGCCGCGAACCGCTGTTCGCCTTCGATCGGTTCCTCCAGCGCCTGCACCGTATCGGCCTGCAACCGCGGGGCCTCGTTGCGCGCCAGCACTTCCAGCTCGTCGCGGACCTTCAGCTCGTTGCGCTCGAAGAAGCCGATCCGCTCGCGCACCGATACCGTCACTTCACCGCGGCGTTCGCAGTAGGACAGGTCCTGACCGGGCATCGCGACGCGGATCTCGCGGCCCTGCGGTTCCATCTCGACCCAGGAGCAGGCACCGAGCGCGACGACGGCGACGACGGGCAGGGCGAACGGACGGATCATCGACGGCAGCTCCGAAGGGGTGCAGGGCAAGGCTGAATTGTCGCTGCTGCCGGGATCAACCGTCCATGACACCGCCGACCAACGGTGTCGACGCTGATCGCCGCGCCGGCCGGCGCTAGACTGCACGGACCAGCGGTGCAGGAGCGGCGCTATGCGGCATTGCGTGGTCACCGGCGGCAATCGCGGACTCGGCTTCGAGTTCACCCGCCAGTTGCTGCAGCGCGGCGACCGGGTCGTGGCCGGCTGCCGGCATCCCGGCCGGGCGCTGGCGTTGAACGAACTGACCGCGGCGTTTCCGAATCATCTGCATGTGTTGCCGCTCGACCTGCAACGCGACGCCTCGATCGACGAGTTCGTCCGCGAGGCCGGCACGCTGTTCGAGCGGCTCGATCTGCTGATCAACAATGCCGGCGTGCTGCCGTCCGGCGAGCGCTTCGGCGCACTCGCGGCGGCGACGCTCGACAGCGCGTTCCGGATCAATGCCGCCGGCCCGCTGCTGCTGACCGAGCGGCTGGCCGAGCGGCTCGCGCCCGCCGCAGTGGTGGCGAACATCAGCACGACGATCGGCTCGATCGCACAGACCCGGCAGTTCCGGACCCCGAGCTACGCGATCTCGAAGGCCGCGCTGAACATGGTCACGCGGCTGCTCGCCGCGGCACTGGCCGATCGCGCGACGGTCGTCGCACTGCATCCGGGCTGGGTCCGCACCGACATGGGCGGCGAGCGGGCGCCGCTGACCGCGTCGGACGCGGTGCAGCACCTGCTGGCGCGGATCGATGCATTGTCGCCGGCCGACAGCGGCCTGTTCGTCGACGCCGACGGTCACGCGCTGCCGTGGTGAGCGCGTGGCTGGCGTGGCTGGTGCTCGCGACGACCGCTCCGGCGGCGACGCTGTCGCTGATCGAAGGCGATGCACGCGATCCGGCCAGCGGTGCGCTGCTGTATCGCGAGCAGCACCTGCTGCAACGCGACGGTGAGCGTCCGCTGCAACGGCTGGTGCTGTATCGCTGCGCCGACGGCCGCGCGTTCGCGCGCAAGACGGTCCACTACGACGGGCCGCCGCAGGCACCGCAATTCGAACTCGACGACGCCCGCTTCGGCTACCGCGAAGGCTATCGCGACGGCCGCGGCTTCGCGCGCCGGCAGGCCGGTGCACGCGAGCGCGACGCGGCGATCGACGCCGACGACGCGCTGGTCGTCGATGCCGGCTTCGACGAGTACGTTCGCGCGCGCTGGCCGCGGCTGGTCGCCGGCGAGACGCTGCGACTCGACTTCCTCGTGCCGAGCCGGCTGAGCCGCTACGGCTTCAAGCTGCGCCACGTGCGCGACGAGACCGTGTTCGGCGAACCGGCGCGGGTGTTCCGGCTCGGCCTGTCGGGGCTGCTCGGCTGGCTGGCCGAGCCGATCGAAGTCAGCTACCGCGAACGCGACCGTCGGCTGCTGCGCTTCGAAGGCATGAGCAACATCCGCCGCGATCCGGACGACAACTTCGTCGCCCGGATCGAGTTCCCGCCGGCACGGGAACAGCCGGCCGACCCGGCCCGCTGGCAGGCAGCGCTCGCCGAGCCGCTGGTCGACTGCCGCGCCGGCGACTGAACCTGTCTCGCCGTCGTCGCGGCGACCGGACGCCGAACGACGCGCTGGCTCGACCGCCGCCCGCTCCGATTGAACTCGATGCTTGCGGCGGGTGTGCGACCGGCGCGCGGAGCGGCGAAAGCGCTGTGCTAGGCTCGCGCTCCCCGTTCACGGATCCGGAGCCGACCTCATGCATCGTCTCGTCCTGCCTGCCGCCCTCTCGCTGGCGCTCGCCGCCTGCGGCCAGAACACCGCTCCCGTCGACGGCACCGACGCCGCCGTATCGAGCAGCGAAACCGTCGCCGCCGACGGCGCCGACAGCCGCAGCGCGACGGTCGATACCGCACTGCAGGCGGCGATCGACGGCGACTGGCGCAGCGCCGACAACAAGGCCCGCGATCGCTTCCGCCATCCGGCGGAAACGCTGGCCTTCTTCGGCATCCGCCCCGACATGCAGGTGGTCGAGATCACTCCGGGCGGTGGCTGGTACACCGAGATCCTGGCGCCGTACCTGCGCGACGCCGGCCAGTGGACCGGCGCGATCGTCGATCCGTCCGTGCTGCCGAGCGAGCGTGCCCGCGACTACTACGCGCGCAGCAACCAGGGCCTGCGCGACAAACTGGCCGCCGCGCCGCAGCAGTTCGAGCGCGGCGCACTGGTCGAATACGACCCGGCCGCGCCGAGCCTCGGCGAACCGGACTCGGCCGATGCCGTGGTCACCTTCCGCAACGTGCACAACTGGATCGGTGACGGCAGCGCCGAGCACATGTTCGCCGCCTTCCATGCCGTGCTGAAGCCGGGTGGCGTGCTCGGCCTGGTCGAGCATCGCGCCGACCAGGACGTGCCGGAAGGCGACCGCTCGGGTTACGTCAGCGAAGCGCAGGTGATCGCGATGGCCGAGAAGGCCGGCTTCGTGCTCGAGGAAAAGAGCGAGATCAACGCCAATCCGGCCGACACCAAGGACCACCCGAACGGCGTCTGGACGCTGCCACCGGTGAACCGCCACGACGCCGCCGACGCCGACAAGTACGCCGCGATCGGAGAATCCGACCGGATGACGCTGCGCTTCCGCAAGCCGGCGCAGTAATCGACAACCCTGCTCAGCCGCGATCTCTTGCCTGGGTCGATCCCATGAAGCGAAAAGATCGCGACTGACGCAGCTCACACCGCAGGCTCATCCCGCCTCGCCGGTCTGCAACCGCCACAGCCCGGCGTAGGCGCCGCCACGCGCGAGCAATTGGTCGTGGCTGCCGGATTCGACGATCCGGCCGTGCTCCATCACATGGATCGTGTCGGCGTGGCGGATCGTCGACAGCCGGTGCGCGACGACCAGCGTGCTGCGTTCGCCGCGGCTGGCGTGCAGCGAATGCTGGATCGCCGCTTCGGTGTCGTTGTCGACCGCCGAGGTCGCCTCGTCGAGCAACAGGATCTGCGGCTCGCGGTACAGCGCGCGGGCCAGCGCAATCCGTTGCCGCTGGCCGCCGGACAGCTCGGCGCCGCGTTCGCCGACCGGCGTGTCGTAGCCGTCCGGCAGCGCGGCGATGAAGTGATGCGCTTCGGCGGCGCGCGCGGCGACTTCGACCCGCGCGCGGTCGGGGTGGCGTTCGCCGTAGCCGATGTTGTCGGCAATGCTGGCGTCAGTCAGGAACGGTTCCTGCGCGACGTAGCCGACCCGCGCCCGCAGCGAGCCGGGGTCGACGCTGGCCAGGTCGACGCCATCGAGCAGCACGCGGCCTCGGTCCGGCCGCACGAAGCCGAGCAGCAGTTTCAGCAGACTCGACTTGCCACCACCGGTCGCGCCGACCAGCGCCACGGTCTGGCCCGGTTCGACTGCCAGCGTCACGCCGCGCAGCGCCGGGCGAGCGTCGTAGGCCAGTTCGACCGCGTCGAATTCGATCCGCGCCCGCGCCGCGGCCGGCAGCGCTGCGGTCGGTCGCGGTGGCAGCGCTGCATCGAGCAGGTCCATCACGCGGTTCACCGACGCCATCGCCCGCTGGTACAGATCGGTCATGTCGGCCAGCCGGGTCAGCGGCCACAGCAACCGCTGGGTCAGGTAGACCAGTGCCGAGTAGCTGCCGACGCCGAGCTCGCCTTCGAGCGTCTTCCAGCCGCCGTACAGCAGCGTCGCGACGAAGCCGGCCAGGATCGCCATCCGGATCACCGGCGTGATCGCGGCCGAGAAGCGGATCGCTTCGGCGTTCTTGCGCCGGTACTCGTCGCTGGCGGCGCGGACGTGCTCGGCTTCGAATGCTTCGGCGGTGTAGGCCTGGATCGTCGCCATGCCGGCGAGGTTGTTGTTCAACCGGTTCGACACCATCGCCGCCGCCTCGCGGGCAGCGGCATAACGCGGTGCGAGTCGGCGCTGGAACCAGAACGCGCCGAACAGGATCAGCGGAATCGGCAGGAACGCGAGCACCGCGAGGTCGGCGGTCAGCAGGAAGAACACTGCGCCGACCAGCAGCGACGAGACGAACACCTGGATCAGGTCGTTGGCACCGGTGTGCATGAAGCGCTCGATCTGGTGCACGTCCTCGTTCATGACCGCGAGCAGCCGGCCGCTGCGCTGGCGGGCGATGAAGTCCGGCGGCAGTTGCTGCAGGTGCGCGTAGGCGGCCTGCCGCAGGTCGTGCTGCAGATCCTGCGCGAGCCGCCGCCACTTCAGTGCATACAGGTATTCGAACAGCGATTCGAACACCCACACCGCGATCGTGATCAGCGTCAGCAGGATCAGTTGCTGCAGCGGATCGACGACGCCGGCACGGGCGAGGAAGCTGTCGCGCTGGTTGACGACGATGTCGACCGCGACACCGATAAGGATCTCGG
The DNA here is from genome assembly GCA_041687455.1 of Lysobacteraceae bacterium. GTDB lineage: Bacteria > Pseudomonadota > Gammaproteobacteria > Xanthomonadales > Xanthomonadaceae > JAWLBY01. Next base: position 57,285 of record JAWLBY010000011.1, read on the forward strand.
GCAGCACATCGAACACCTTGTTGGCGATCGAGTACATGCTGGCGAGCAGCGCGTCGCGGCGATACGGGCGGGCGTAGCCGAACAGGCGGCGGAGTGGGTGCATGGTGGGAAAGCCGGGAATTCGGGATTGGGGATTGGTGCGGCGCTTTCGCGCTTGCGTCACTGCTTCAGCGACGAGCGCGCGACAATACCGCGTGGAGCGCCCGGAGCACACGCTGCCGCGGGTCTGCTCGCCCCGAGTTCCGAGTTCCGAGTTCCGAGTTCCGAGTTCCGAGTTCCGAGTTCCGAGTTCCGAGTTCCGAGTTCCGAGTTCCGAGTTCCGAGTTCCGAGTTCCGAGTTC
>JAWLBY010000011.1:57725-144149 GCA_041687455.1 Lysobacteraceae bacterium
CGAGTCCCGAGTCCCGAGTCCCGAGTCCCACGTCACGAATCCCGAATCCCGAATCCCGTTCAGATGCTGATCGCCTTGAACAAACCCTATGGCGTGCTGTGTCAGTTCACCGATCGCAGCGAGCCGCCGCGGCCGACACTGGCCGGGTTCGGCTTGCCGGCCGAGGTCTACCCGGCCGGTCGGCTCGATTTCGATTCGGAGGGCCTGCTGCTGCTGACCGACGACGGCGGCCTCGCACACCGACTGACCGATCCGCGGCACAAGCAGGCGAAGACCTATCTGGTGCAGTGCGAAGGCGCGCCAGGCGATTCACAGCTCGACGCATTGCGCCGTGGCGTGCTGCTGAACGACGGGCCGACGCTACCGGCCGAAGTCGACCCGATCGATGCGCCGGTCTGGCTGTGGCCGCGCGATCCGCCGGTCCGTTTCCGCAGGACGGTGCCGGATGCCTGGTTGCGGATGGTGCTCCGCGAGGGACGCAACCGGCAGGTGCGGCGGATGACTGCCGCGGTCGGGCTGCCGACCCTGCGGCTGGTGCGGGTCGCGATCGGCAATGTGCAGCTCGACGGGCTGCCGTCGGGTCAATGGCGGGTCGTCGACGATCGGCCGGCGGCGGTGCAGGTGCCGCGCGGCACCGCTCCGCGGCGGCGACGCTGAGCAGCAGCGGTCCACGCGCGTTTCGCTGTCCGGTTGAGCAGGCGGTCGCTCCCACAGGGGAGTCCCGCCACTTCCACGCCATTTCGGGGATCGACGCGCATGCGACGCGGCGGCGGGTCGAGCGCGAACGGTTCGATGCCGATCGATCGCTGGATCAGCGCCGCCCGAGCTTGCGGGTCAGCGTGTTTCGGCCGATGCCGAGTCGACGCGCCGCCTGCTGGCGCTCGCCGTCGCTGGCGGCGAGTGCGGCGTCGAACAGCACGCGCTCGAGCTGGTCGACGGCGATCCGGTGCAGGTCGGCGGTGCCGGCGGCGAGCTCGGCATCGGCCCAGCGGCGCAACGCGGCGGTCCAGGCGCGCGGCGCCGGTTCGGTGCCAGCGGCCGCGTGCGTCAGCGCCGGTGGCAGATCGCCGATGTCGATCGTGTCGCCCGGCGCCAGCGCGGCGACGCGCCAGCACAGGTTCTCCAGTTCGCGCACGTTGCCGGGCCAGTCGTATTGCTGCAGCCGCGCGAGCGCGCCGCGACGGAAGCGCTTGGCTCCGATGCCGAGCTGCTGCACGGCCTGGGCGAGGAAGCGTTCGGCGAGCAGCGGCACGTCGTCGCGCCGTTCGCGCAGCGGCGGCGTGCGCAGCCGGACCACGTCGAGCCGATGCAGCAGGTCGGCGCGGAAGCGGCCGGCGGCGACCGCGGCATCGAGATCCTGATGCGTCGCGGCGATCACGCGGACGTCGACCGAGATCAGTTCGCGGCCGCCGACACGGAAGAACTCGCCCTCGGCCAGTACCCGCAGCAGACGCGTCTGCAGCGCGGCCGGCATGTCGCCGATCTCGTCGAGGAACAGCGTGCCGCCGTCGGCCTGTTCGAAGCGGCCGACATGGCGGCGCGCGGCGCCGGTGAAGGCGCCGGCTTCGTGGCCGAACAGTTCCGACTCGAGCAGCTCGGCCGGGATCGCGGCGGTGTTCAATGCCACGAACGGTCGCGCCGCGCGCGGCGAGTGACGGTGCAGCGCGCGCGCAACCAGTTCCTTGCCGGTGCCGGTCTCGCCGGTGATCAGCACCGCGAGCGGCGCCTGCGACAGCCGGCCGATCGCGCGGAACAGATCGCGCATCGGCGGCGAATCGCCGAGCAGTTCGGCATCGTCGGACGGGCTCGGCAGCTCCGCCGCGGACACTGCCTGGTCGGCCGGTTGCAGCGTGCGGCGTGCGATCGCGACCGCGTCGTCGAGGTCGAACGGTTTGGACAGGAACTCGTAGGCGCCGCCGCGGAACGCGCCGGCGGTGCTGGCGATGTCGGTCCATGCACTCATCACGACGACCGGCAACTCAGGCCGCCGCGCCTTCAGCGCATCGAGCAGCGCCAGCCCGTCGAGTTCCGGCATCCGGATGTCGGTGAACACCAGCGCCGGGGTCGCCTGCGCGAGCGCATCGAGCGCGGCCGGGCCGCGCTCGAACTCGCGCACCGCAAAGCCGGCCTCGCGCAGCGCCTCGGCCAGCACGAAGCGGACCGAGCGGTCGTCGTCGACGATCCACAGCTCGGGATTCGGGATTCGGGAATCGGGATGGGTCACGGCAGTCGCTCGCGCGCGGTGCGGCGCTCCGGCGCGCAGACGCTACACGATGCCGACCGCCGGCGGTATCGCCCGCCTCCCGACGCCGGGCTCACGACGCCTCACCGGGCAGCAGCAGCGTGAACACCGTATGCCCGGGGCGCGATCGATAACCGAGCGAGCCGCCATGTTCGCGGGCGACCTGCTGCGCCAGCGCAAGGCCGAGTCCGCTGCCTTCGGCACGGCCGCTGACCAGCGGCAGGAAGATCCGTTCGGCGAGTGACTCCGGCACGCCGTGGCCGTCGTCGGCGATGTCGATCCGCAGCACCAGCCGGTGCGGCCGATCGCCGATCACGACGCCGTGCTCGGCGCGCGTGCGCAGCCGGACCTCGCTGGCATCGGCCTGCAGTGCGTTGCGGACCAGGTTCAGCAGCGCCTGGGTCAGCCGGTCCGGATCGGCGGCGGTGGTCGGCAGGCTCGGGTCGTAGTCGCGGACGATCCGTACCGCCCAGCCGGCCTCGGCCTCGGCCAGCAAGCGCACCCGTTCGAGCACTTCGTGGATGTTGGTCGGCACCAGCGGTTGCGGCGGGGCCGGGTCGAGCAGGCGGTCGACCAGATGGCCGAGCCGTTCGGTCTCGGCGACGATCACGTCGAGATAGCGCCCGGCATCGGCGTCGACCAGGCGCCGACGCAGCAACTGCGCCGCACCGCGCAATCCGGCCAGTGGATTCTTGATTTCGTGCGCCAGCCCCTGCAGCGCCGCATGCAAGGCCGACGGCAGCAGCGTGGCCGGATCCTCGCCGGGAAATTCCTCGACCGGATGCAGCTCGAGCCAGACCGAAGCGGCGTCGGCACGCGCCAGCACGTGGGCGAAGCGCGGGTCGGCCTGGGTGTCGAACCGGACCCGATGCGCGCGGACCAGGCCAGCATCGAGCTGCGCACGCCGGCACAGCGTTTGCAGCGCCGGATCGCTGCCGGCCAGCAGCGCCAGCGGCTGGCCGAGCAGCCGCCGCTGGCCGAGCCCGAGCCAACTGCCGGCGGCCGGATTCGCATAGTCGATGCGGTCGTCGGCGGCGACCCGCAGCACCGGCGTGGCCAGCCGATCGAATGCGGGCAGCGCGTCGGTCATTGCACCATGTTAGTGCATGGCACCAGGGACCCGCTCAGGCAACGTCAGGCTGTTGCGCGGTGCCGTGTCCGGCGTGTGGCTCGCCGAGGAAATCGAGCAGGCCGCGCCACGACAGCGGCCGGCTGATCAGGAAGCCCTGCAGGTACTCGCAGCCAAGCTCGGCCAGCAGTTGCCGCTGCGCGTCGCTCTCGATGCCCTCGGCGACCACCTCGAGCCCGAGCCCGTGGGCGAGGCCGACGATGCCACCGAGCATCTGCTCGCCCTGCCGGTGGTCGGCGTCGCGGATGAAGCTGCGGTCGATCTTGAGCCGGCCGACCGGCAGGTCGCGCAACCGGGCCAGCGACGAGTGGCCGACGCCGAAATCGTCGATGGTCAGCACCAGGCCGAACGAGCGCAGCCGCAGCAGGCTTTCGAACACGGTCCGCTCGCCCTCGGCGATGGCCGCCTCGGTGATCTCGATCTCGAGCCGGGCCGGGTCGATCGTGGTGCCGGCGAGCAGGTCGTGGACGAAGTCCGGAAATTCCGGATCGGCCAGATTCAGCGGCGACACGTTGACCGCGATCCGCAGCCGCGGGAAGCCGGCCGCGTCGAGCCATTTGACGGTCGCGATCGCCTCGCGCAGCAGCCAGCGATCGAAGGCATGGATCTGTCCCGAGGTTTCGGCGATCAGCACGAACTGCTCGGGCGACACGTCGCCGATCGTCGGGCTGTACCAGCGGGCCAGCATCTCGACCGCGCCGATCCGGCCGCTGCGCAGGTCGAGCACCGGCTGGAACACCGCGGTCAGCTCGCTGTTGGCGAGCGCCTCGGCCAGTTCCGCCTCGATCCGGCTGCGCCGCTCGGTCTCCTCGCGATGGGCGGCCAGATAGACCTGGGCAGTGCCGGGCCGGCTGCGTTCCAGCGCGACCAGCGCGTTCGACAGCAGCCGGTCGAAATGCTCGCCCTGGCTTGGCCACAGGCTGATGCCGATCTGCGGCCGGACCCGGATCTGCACGCCCTCGTCGCGCAGCGGCGTTTCGAACAGCTCGATCGCGTCGCGCAGGCGGCTGGCGGCCTGTGCGGCATCGGCGACCCGCAGCACCAGCACGAAGCGCTCATCGCCGAGCACGCCGAGCAGCTCGTCCTCGCCGCGCAGGCCGCGCAGGCGCCACGCGGCGAGGCTGTAGATCTGGTCGCGTTCGGCGGCGCCGTGGCTGGCCAGCACGCGATCGAGGCCGGTCAGCTTGACCACCGCGACGGCGAGCCCGGCGCGCGCGAGCAGCGCCGCGCGCTGCAAGCGCAGGAACGATTCGCCGAGCACCTGTGCAGTCGGCAGGCCGGTGATCGGATCGGCCCGCAATTCACGGCGCAGCCGGGCGCGGTAGTCGAGCAGGCTGCGGTCGCCGCGGCGTTCGAACAGCCGCACCAGCACGACCGCCAGCAGCACCGCCAGCCCGAGCAGCGGCAGCACCAGCTCGATCCAGCCGCGCTGGCCGCCGACGATGAAGTTCGGGACGTCGACGAGCCGGGCACCGGCCAGACCGGTCAGATGGGTGCCGAGCACACCGGCGGCGAAGACCAGCGCCGCCGGCAGCACCGCCGGTGCCGGTGCCTGCATCCGCAGCGGCCGCCCGAAGCGGGCCAGGTGCAGGCTCAGCGCCGCCGTCAGCAGCGCCGCCAGCCACGCAGCCGACCAGTACGCCGGATCCAACGCCAGCGCGATGCCGGGTGCGGCGTCGGCGAGGCTGATGAAGTTGCCGGCCGCGATCGCAACGGCGAGCAGCGCGGCTGCCAGCGACGCCGCCAGGCGCCGCTCCGGACCGTCGCCGGCGCTGACCAGCAATGCACCGAGCGCGGCAGCAAAACCGGTCAGCAACGCCAGCAGCGCGGCGCCGAGATTCGGCAGCAGCGCCGGCTGCCGCGCCGCGGTGACGAGCCAGACCGGGCCGACCACGGCGACGGCCAGCAGCGCCGCGGCGAGCATCCGCCACAGCCAGCGCTGGCTGACCCGGGTCCGCGCGGCGCGCCCGCCAAGGCCGAATGCGGCATAGGTGGCGCCGGCCGAGAACAGCCACGCCAGCACGCCGAGCCACGGCGAACCGAGCCCGGGCAGCGGACTGCTGCCAAGCGTGTCGAACGCGAAATAGTCGGTCAGCGATGCGGCCACGGAGATCACCTGTCCGCCGCCGGCATCGGCGGCGCGGCGGCGGTGGTGATCAGGCTAGCACGCCGTACACGGGTCGGACGCTGCACCGCAACGCGGCGCAGCGCGGACCGCCGTCACAGGCTGTAGTACATCTGGTACTCGAGCGGGTGGGTCGCCGCCCGGTAGCGGGTCACTTCCTGCATCTTCAGCGTGATGTAGCTGTCGATGAAGTCGTCGCTGAACACGCCGCCGGCCTTCAGGAAATCACGATCGCGGTCGAGCGCCTCGAGCGCGGCGTCGAGCGACGCGCAGACCGTCGGAATGCCCTTCTCCTCTTCCGGCGGCAGGTCGTACAGGTCCTTGTCCATCGGTGCACCCGGATCGATCTTGTTCAGGATGCCGTCGAGGCCGGCCATCATCAGCGCGGCGAAGGTCAGGTAGCCGGAGTTCATCGGATCCGGGAAGCGGAACTCGATCCGCCGCGCCTTCGGATTGGTCACGAACGGAATCCGGCACGACGCCGAACGGTTGCGCGCCGAATAGGCGAGCATCACCGGCGCCTCGAAGCCCGGCACCAGCCGCTTGTAGCTGTTGGTGGTCGAATTCGCGAACGCGTTGATCGCGCGCGCGTGCTTGAACACGCCGCCGATGTACCACAGCGCCATCTGCGACAGGCCGCCGTAGCCGTCGCCGGAGAACAGGTTGGTGCCGTTCTTGGCCAACGACTGGTGCACGTGCATGCCCGAGCCGTTGTCACCGACGATCGGCTTCGGCATGAAGGTCGCGGTCTTGCCGTTGCGGTGCGCGACGTTCTTGATGATGTACTTCATGGTCAGCAGCTCGTCGGCCTTCCTGACCAGCGAATTGAACTTGGTGCCGATCTCGCACTGGCCCGGCGACGCGACCTCGTGGTGCTGCACCTCGGTCTCGATACCGACCTGCTCCAGCACCTTGCACATCTCGGCGCGCAGATCCTGCAGCGAATCGACCGGCGGCAGCGGGAAGTAGCCGCCCTTGGTGAACGGCCGGTGGCCGGAGTTGGCGCCGTCGAACTTGCGGTACGACGACCACGGCGCTTCTTCGCTGTTGATCTCGTAGGCGACGTCGCCCGGGTTGTTCTTGAAGCGCACCGAGTCGAACACGAAGAACTCCGGCTCCGGGCCGAAGAACGCCTGGTCGGCGAGGCCGGTCGATTTCAGGAACGCTTCGGCGCGCTTGGCGATGCCGCGCGGGTCGCGGCCGTAGGCCTGCATCGTCGCCGGCTCCAGCACGTCGCAGACGATCGCCATGGTCGGATCGGCCATGAACGGATCGATGAATGCGGTCGACGGGTCCGGCATCAGCACCATGTCGGACTCACTGATGCCCTTCCAGCCCGGGATCGACGAGCCGTCGAACATCTTGCCGTCCTCGAACAGCGACGGATCGAGCACGCGCGCGGGGAACGTCACGTGATGCTGCACGCCGCGGACATCGGCGAAGCGCAGATCGACGAACTCGACGTTGTTGTCGCGGGCGAGCTTCAGCACGGATTCGACGGACATGGTGCACGGACTCCTGGTGGGAAAGGATGCGGCCGTTTCAGCAACGACCGTGCCAGCCGCGAACGTGCGCCAACCCGTTGATTTGGCGTGCTGGGGATTGATTTCGTGTGCCGGCATGGTGCACCAAACGACGCATGCGCACCAATCTGGCACAGCAGCCATCGGCGCCCGCCGTCGCTCCACGAGCGGCCCCTGGAGCGCGCAGGAAGGACTGGATGCTCATGCAACCGTCTGGCAGCCGCGACCGTGCTGTGGCCGGACGGCCGGGCGGCTGAGCCTGCATCTTTCGGCTCGACCCATGTCGAAGTCGAGAGCGTCGGCCAACTGGAAAACCGGTCCGCGCCTACCGCGGCGGCGCGGCCTGCTGCAGCAGCAACGCCTTGAACGTCGCGTAGTCGGCCCCCATCGGCTCGGCCCGTGCCGGCCGTGCCAGCAGTTCGGCCAGCGCCGCCGGCACCGGCACCACCCGGCCGATGCACGGTTCGACGATGCTGTCGAACTTGGCCGGATGGGCGGTCGCGACCGCCGTCCACGGACGCCGATCGCCGCGCGCGCGCCGCTGCTCGACCAGTGCGATCGCCGCGGCCGTATGCGGGCAGACGACGAGTCCGTAGCGGCGCGGCGCAGCAGTCATCACCGCGCGCAGCACCGCATCGTCGAACGCCGCGACGCTGACCGCATGGCGCAGTTCGGCCATCTCCGGATGCAGGTGCCGAAGCCGTTCTAGGTTGCTCGGCGCGCCGACGTCCATTGCGTTGGCCAGCGTCGCGATCGCCGGGCGCGGCACGTAGTCACCACGCTGCAGGAACTCGTCGAGCACGCGGTTGGCATTGGTCGCCAGCGCAATGTCGCCGATCGGCAGGCCGAGCGCGCGGGTCCAGATCGCCGCCAGTGCATTGCCGAGATTGCCGGTCGGAATGGCCAGGTTCAGCGGACGCGAATCAATCGTCTGCCAGCGCAACGCGGCGGCGGCGTAGTAGCTCATCTGCGGCAGCAGCCGGCCGAGGCTGATCGAGTTGGCCGACGACAGCGGCAGCGTCGCGCGCAGTGCGTCGTCGGCGAACGCCTGCTTGACCAGCCGCTGGCAGTCGTCGAACGTGCCCTGCACGCGCAGCGCCAGCACGTTGTCGCCGAACGCGCCGAGCTGGTGCGCCTGGCGCGGGCTGACCCGACCATTCGGATACAGCACGACGACGCGGAAGCCGGGCCGCCGGTGGAACGCTGCCGCCACCGCAGCGCCGGTGTCGCCTGAGGTCGCGACCAGGATCGTCAGCGGACCGGCATCGCGCTCCGGCAGCCGCGCCAGACAGGCGGCGAGGAAGCGTGCGCCGAAGTCCTTGAACGCCGCGGTCGGGCCGTGGAACAGCTCGAGCAGCAGCAGGTCCGGATCGGCCGTTGTCGCCAGTGGTGCCGGCACGTCGAGTGCATCGGCACAGATCGTCGGCACTGCATCGGCCAGTGCGTCGCCGTCGAAGAACGGTGCCAGCAGCCAACGCGCGATCTCGGGCAGGGCGGCCGGCGGCGGCAACGCGGCGAACGGCGGCGGAAACGCTTCCGGTACGAACAGGCCGCCGTCCGGCGCGAGGCCGAGCGCCAGTGCATCGGACAGCGGCAGCGGCGCACCGTGACCGCGGGTGCTGACGTAACGCATCAGACTTCGCTCCGCGCCGGCGCCGCGACGGCTGCGGCGGATCCTGCCGACATCGGCGAACGACGCCGCATCAACCGACCACCCGCGCGGCCGGCGCATCGACCGGTCCGCAATGCACGTCGCTGTCGAGCCCGACCGCGGCGAACGCGGTCTGCATCGCCGCGGCGGCCCGGCGGGCCGGCTCGGCACCCCAGCACCAGGCGAATACGCTCGGCCCGGCGCCGGAGATGCTGGCGCCGAGTGCGCCGGCATCGAGCGCGGCCTGCTTGACCGCGGCAAAGCCCGGCACCAGCGACGCCCGCCGCGGTTCCACCAGCACGTCGTTCAGGCCGGCAGCGATCAGGCCCGGATCGCCACGCTGACAGCCGGTCAGCAGCAGTGCCAGATGGCCGCTCTGCGCGACGAAGTCCGACAGTGCATAGCTGCCGGCCAGCGCGGCACGGGCCTGGCGGGTTTCGACCACGCAGTGCGGGTGCACCAGCGCGCAGTGCAGGGCGGCCGGCACCTCGAGCCGCAGCGGTGCACGGCGGTCGACCGCCAGCGTCAGCCCGCCGAGCAGCATCGGCGCGACGTTGTCGCCGTGGCGGGCGCCGCTTGCGACCTGCTCGCCGTCCAGCGCGGCCTCGTACAGCAGTGCCAGCGGCTGCGATGTGTCGAGCAGCGCATCGGCGGCGACCAGCGCCGCCACCGCCGACGCCGCCGAACCGCCCATGCCGGAACCGAACGGGATGCCCTTGTCGATCTCGATCGCGAAACCGTGCTCGAGGCCGGCACGCCGTTGCAACGACAGCAGCGCGGCGCCGGCCGTGTTGCGCTCGGCATCGGCTGGAATCGCGTGTTCGCTGCCGCGGATCGCGTCGATCCGCACCTGCCGCGCCTCGATCCGCCGCACCGTCACGCGATCGCCGACGCCGGTCAGCGCGTGGCCGAGGATGTCGAAGCCGACCGCGACATTGCCGACGCTGGCCGGAGCAAACGCGGTCGCCGAGCGATTCATCGAGCGCGCCCTGTGGCAACGGCTTCAGCCGCGGCGGGGCAGTGCGGTTGTCCTGGCACGTCGCTCACAGCCGCGTCCCGAGCGCCTGCGCGACCCGCAGCAGGTCGGCGAACACGCCGGCCGCGGTCACTTCGGGGCCGGCGCCCGGCCCCTGCACGATCAGCGGATTGTCGCGGTAGCGGGCGGTCGTGAACTGCACGATGTTGTCGGTCGGCCGCAGGTGCGCGAACGGATGCTCGGGCGGCAGTTCGACCAGCCCGACCCGCGCACCGGCGGCATCGACGCGGGCGACGAAACGCAGTCTGGTGCCGCGCTCGCGGGCCTGTTGCAGGCGCGCGTCGAGCGCTGCATCGAGCTCGCTGATCCGGCGCAGGAAATCGTCGCGCGGCAGTTCGGCCAGCGAAGCCGGCACCAGTCCCTGCAGGTTGACGTCGGCCAGTTCGATCTCGTGGCCCCACTCGCGGGCCAGGATCACCAGCTTGCGGGCGACGTCGAGGCCGGACAGGTCGTCGCGTGGATCCGGCTCGGTGTAGCCGTTCGCGCGCGCCTCGAGTACCAGCTCCGAGAACGGCCGGCTGCCGTCGAAGCGGTTGAACAGATAGCTCAGCGTGCCGGACAGGATGCCGTCGATCGCCAGCAGCTCGTCGCCGGTATCGAGCAAATCGCGCAGCGTCGAGATCACCGGCAATCCGGCGCCGACCGTCGCCTCGACGCGCCAGTGCGCGTGCCGCGCGGCGCTGCGGGTCGCGCGGTACTGCGGCAGCGGTGCGCTGCCGGCCTGCTTGTTCGGCGTCACGACATGGATGCCGGCCGCGAGCCAGTCGGCGTAATGCGCGGCAATCGCCGCGCTGGCGCTGCAGTCGATGATCAGAGCATGCGGCAGGTGCGCGGCATGCACGTGCGCGGTGAAACGCTCGACATCGAAAGGCTCGCCCTGCTCGATGTATTCGCTGCGCCAGCGCGGCCAGTCGAGACTGCGTTCGGCCAGTCGCATGCGCGTCGAACCGGCGATCGCCCGCAGTCGCAGGTCGAGCCGCACCGAGTCGCGCAACCGCGCCTGCGCGGCGGCGAGCTGGTCGAGCAGGGCCGCGCCGACATTGCCCGGACCGATCAGGCCGATGCTGATCGTCTGCGGCGACAGCCAGAAGCCGGCGTGCACCGCGCGCAGCGCGCGGGTCGCGTCGGCCTCGCCGATCGCGACCGAGATGTTGCGCTCGCTGCCACCCTGCGCGATCGCGCGGACGTTGACCTCGGCACGGGCCAGCCCGGTGAACAGTTGCGCCGCGACCCCCGGATGCCCGGCCATGCCGTCGCCGACCGCGGCCAGCACCGCGATGCCGGTTTCAGCGCGCACCTCCTGCAGCAGCGACGAGCCGATCTCGTGCGCGAACTCGGCCTGCAGCACTGCTCGCGCGTGCGCTGCCTGCTCGGCCCGCACGGCGCAGCAGATCGAATGTTCCGACGAGGCCTGGGCGATCATCACGACCGAGATCGCCGCCTCGCGCAATGCGCCGAACACCCGCTCGGCGGTGCCGGGCACGCCGATCATGCCGGTACCGATGACCTCGACCAGCGCCAGTCGCGGCGCGATCGTCAGGCCCTTGACCGGACCGTCGCCGGCAACCGGTTCCGGGCCGATCCGGGTACCGGGCTGGTCCGGACGGAACGTGTTGCGGACCCGGACCGGGATGCCGCCGTCGAGCAGCGGGCTCATCGTCGCCGGGTGCACGACCCTGGCGCCGAAATAGGCCAGCTCGAACGCCTCGTCGTAGCTCAGGCGCGGCAGCAGCACGGCATCCGGCACCAGCCGCGGGTCGGCGCTCAGCACGCCGTCGACGTCGGTCCAGATCTGCAGCTCGGCGGCGTCGAACATGCGGGCGAAGATCGCGCCGCTGTAGTCGCTGCCGTTGCGGCCGAGGGTGGTCGGGCGGCCGTCACGGGTGCGCGCGATGTAGCCGGTCACGACGATCCGACCGACGTCGTGGCGTGCGCGCCAGTCGGCCAGCCGGGCGCTGCTGTCGGGCCAGTCGACCACCGCACCGAGCGCGCTCGGCTCGACCCGCAGCACCTCGCGCGCGTCGAGCCGTTCGGCCGTGGCGCCGCGGGCGCGCAGCAGCGCGGCGAGCAGTTGCGCCGACCACAGCTCGCCGAGCCCCTGCACGTAATCGAGCAGGTCGGCCGCCGGATGGGCCAGCAGATGCAGCGCGCGCAACATCGCCTGCAGATCGTCGAAGTCGCGTTCGAGCGGCGCCAGTGCCGCGCCAGCGGCGTCGCCGAGCAGTGCACGCGCGGTCTGCCGGTGGCGGTCGATCAGCGCGTCGAGCTGCCCGGCGGCCGCGGCCGGATCGCGGCTGGCGGCGTGCGCCAGCGCGATCAGCGCATCGGTCACGCCATGCATCGCCGACACCACGATCACCTGCGGCTGGTCGTCGCGCGCCAGCAGCAGGTCGGCGACGTGCGCGATCCGTGCCGCATCGGCAAGGCTCGAGCCACCGAACTTGTGGACGACTGCAGCGGACACGGCGCGCTCCTCCGGTTCGCCCTGAGTGTGCCCGAAAGCGGCGCATCCGCGACAGCCGCCGCAGCGGCCGGCCGGCGGGCGCGTCGGCCGGCAGCGCGACCGGCATTCGTCAATCGCCGTGATGATTGCGCACGAGCGGATTCATGAATGTCCCGGGCTAGACTGCGCCGATGGACCGCTCACCATCCGACCGCTGGAGCGCCGGGATCGGCTTCGATCAGCGGCTGCTGGCCGACATCGCGCTGCTGCTGCTGCCGTTGGCGCTGCTGTGCGGCGCCTGCTGGTGGCGTTACGGCGGCACGCTGGATCCGCTCGATACGCTGCTGCTCGCACTGGCGTCGCTGGCGACCGTGTTGCTCGCCGCGCGACTGCGCCATCGGGTGGTGTTTCCGCTGTTCACGCTGTCGAACCTGCTCGAAGCACTGCGCGAGGGCGACTATTCGCTGCGCGGTTCGCGGGCCCGGCGCGGCGACCCGGTCGGCGACGTGATCTGGGAGGTCAATGCGCTGTCGCAGACGTTGCGCGACCAGCGGCTGCGGGTGGAGGAGGCCAGCGCACTGCTCGGCAAGGTGATCGCGGCGATCGACATCGCGATCTTCAGCTTCGACGACCAGCGCCGGCTGCGGCTGATCAACCCGGCCGGCGAGCGGCTGCTCGGCGTCGATGGCCGCGACGCGCTCGGCCGCGATGCCGCGACGCTCGACCTCGAGTTTGCGTTGTCGCTGCCGGACGCCGCCGTCGTGGCGCGCGCGTTCGCCGGCGGCAGCGGCCGCTTCGACATCCGACGCACCGGCTTTCGCGAGGGCGGGCGGCCGCACGAGCTGCTGGTCGTCAGCGATCTGTCGCGCGCACTGCGCGAGGAGGAACGGCAGGCCTGGCAGCGCCTGATCCGAGTGCTCGGCCACGAGCTGAACAATTCGCTGGCACCGATCAAGTCGATGGCCGCGACGCTGTCGCAGTTGCTGGCGCGCGAACCGCTGCCCGGCGACTGGCGCGACGACGTGCACGGCGGCCTGAAGGTGATCGGCGACCGCGCCGAGGCGCTGAACCGCTTCATGACCGGCTACGCGACACTGGCGCGGCTGCCGCCGCCACGCAAGCGCACGGTCGAGCTGAAACCGCTGCTGCAACGGGTCATCGGGATCGAGCCGCGGCTGCCGGTGCAGTTGCTCGAAGTCGACGCGCCGGCGTTCGCCGCCGACCCGGACCAGCTCGAACAGGCCCTGATCAATCTGGTCAAGAACGCCGCCGACGCCGCGCTGCCGCAGGGCGGCGGCGTCGCCGTGCGCGCCGTCCACGACGGCCGGCGGCTGACGATCGAAGTGCTCGACGAAGGCCTCGGCCTGTCCGGCAGCGACAACCTGTTCGTGCCGTTCTTCACCACCAAGCCGGGCGGCTCCGGCATCGGCCTCGTACTCGCGCGGCAGATCGCCGAAGGGCACGGCGGCACACTGCGGCTGGAAAACCGCAGTGATCGCAGCGGCTGCGTCGCGCGGCTGCAGTTGCCGATCGAGCCGGCGCACGACTGACGCGCAGAGCGACGTGGCCGGGCGCCGAAACGCTGGCGCACGATTGCGCAACGCGCCCTTCGCTACTTTCCGATGCAGAAGCTCGAGAAGATCTCGCCGAGCAGGTCGTCGCTGCCGAAGGCGCCGGTCACGGCGCCGAGCTGATCGTGGGCGCTGCGCAGTTCCTCGGCGACCAGTTCGCCGTGGCCGGCGGTCAGTTGCGTGGCAGCAAGGTCGAGCTGGTCGCCGCAGCGTTGCAGCGCGGCGACGTGGCGGGCGCGGGCGGTGAACGCCCCTTCGGCGGCGTCGCCGAGGCCGGCGTGCTCGCGCAGGCAGTCGGCGAGCAGCGGCAGGCCGGCGCCGGTCGCGGCCGACAGCCACAGGTGGGTGCGCTGGTCGATTTCGCTGCGTCGCGGTGCGCTGCCGGTGCGGTCGATCTTGCTGTGCAGCCACAGTACCGGCGCGTCGGCGAGTTCGTTGCGCAATGCGGCTTCGGCGCCGTTGTCGCCGTCTTCGACGATTGCCAGCAGCAGGTCGGCCCGTTCGCGTTCGGCGCGAGCGCGGCGGATGCCCTCGCGCTCGATCGGGTCGACGCTGTCGCCGCGCAGGCCGGCGGTGTCGACCAGGGTCAGCTCGATGCCGTCGATCGACACCGTTTCCCGCAGCAGGTCGCGGGTGGTGCCGGCGATCTCGGTCACGATCGCGCGTTCGCTGCCGGCCAGCGCGTTCAGGAGCGAGCTCTTGCCGGCGTTCGGCGGACCGACCAGCACGACGTGCAGGCCGTCGCGCAGGCGCTGGCCACGGCGCGCGGCGGCGAGCAGCGCGGCGTGCTCGGCGCGCAGCGCGGTAAGTCGGGCGGCGATCTGGCCATCGCCGAGGAAGTCGATCTCCTCCTCCGGGAAATCGATCGCGGCCTCGACCTGTACGCGCAGCTCGATCAGACCGCGCTGCAGGCGTTCGACCGCCTGCGAGAACGCGCCGTCGAGCGAGCGCAGCGCGGCACGGGCGGCACCTTCCGAGCCGGCGGCGATCAGGTCGGCGACCGCTTCGGCCTGGGCCAGATCGAGCTTGCCTTCGAGAAAGGCGCGTTCGGTGAATTCACCCGGACGCGCCGGCCGCGCGCCGAGGGCGAACACCCGCCGTAGCAATGCCGCCAGCAGCGGCAGGCTGCCATGCCCCTGCAGTTCGAGCACGTCCTCGCCGGTGTACGAATGCGGCGCCGGGAAATACAGCGCGATGCCGTGGTCGATCGGGCGGCCGTCGGCGTCAATGAAGGCGGCGTAGTGCGCGTGACGCGGTCGCGGCGTGCGTCCGGTCACGGCTGCAGCGATCGCCGCCGCGCGCGGTCCGGACACTCGGACGACACCGATGCCGGCCGGCGACGGGCCGGTCGCGATCGCCGCGATCGTGTCGCGACCGGCGGCGTGCGTGGCGGCGGGTGATCGGCGCTCGGTCACGACAGCGGCCGGTCCGGCCGGACCGCGCGAACAGAGGTTGGCCGGTACCGGATTGAACTCAATGCCTGCCGGGTGCCGGTGATCCGTACCGGACGCATCGCGCACACCGGTCATCGATCAGCCGCAACCGCGCCTCAGGCCTTCGCCGCCGGCTCGCCGTGGCGCCGCGTGATGACCCACTGCTGCAGCAGGCCGAGCGCGCCGTTGACGGTCCAGTACAGCACCAGACCGGCCGGGAAGAACGCGAACAGCACGCCGAACACGAGCGGCATCGCCTGCATCATGCGCCGCTGCACCGGGTCCATGCCGGGCGCCGGCGACAGCTTCTGGGTCAGCCACATCGTCAGCAGGTTCAGTACCGGCAGGATGAAGTACGGGTCCGGCGCGGTCAGGTTGTCGATCCAGCCGAACCACGGCGCGTGGCGCAGCTCGACCGACTCGAGCAGCACCCAGTACAGCGAAATGAACACCGGGATCTGCACCAGGATCGGCAGGCAGCCGCCCATCGGATTGATCTTTTCCTTCTTGTACAGATCCATCATCGCCGCGTTGAACTTGGCGCGGTCGTCGCCGTAGCGCTCCTTCAGCGATTCGATCCGCGGCTGCACGCGGCGCATCTTGGCGAAGCTCTTGTACTGCGCTTCCGACAGCTTGAAGAACACCGCCTTGATCAGCACGACCAGCATCACGATCGCCCAACCCCAGTTGCCGACCAGGCCGTGGAACAGCGACAGCAGCCAGAACAGCGGTTCGGCCAGCACGGTCAGCACGCCGTAGTCGATCGTGCGCTCGAGTCCGGGCGCGACCGCGGCCAGTTCGTCCTGCAGTTTCGGGCCGACGTAGAGCCGGGTTTCGTGCGTGGCATCGGCGCCCGGGGCGACGGTCAGCGCACTGCCGACCGCGCGGATCCGGTACAGCCGGCCGAGCTGACTGGTCGAAAAGATCGTCTGTTCGCCGGCAGCCGGGATCCAGGCAGCGAAGAAGTAGTGCTGCAGCATCGCGATCCAGCCATCGGTCGCCGATGTCCGCAGCGGTTCGTCGACGAAATCGTCGAACTTCAGCTTGTTGAACTTGGCGTCCGGGCTGAACCAGGCGGCGCCGACGAAGCTGTAGGCCTCCGGATTGGTGAAGCCGCCGCCCTTCGACGGCGGCGGCTCGCGCAGCAGCTCGCGGTACGGTGCCAGCGCCAGCGGCGCGCCGGCCGCGTTGCTCCAGCGGTCGCGCAAGCCCAGCACGTAGCTGCCGCGCTCGATGACCCAGCGCCGCTCGAGCGTGGCGCCCGAGACCGGGTCGGTCCAGCGGAACGGGATCTCGATCCGGCCGTCGGCCGCCGGCGGCGACAGCGTGCTGCGATCGACCGCGAACGCGGCCTCGTGGGTCTGCAGCGAGCGGGCGCCGGCCCAGCGCCCGGCCTCGTCCGGCTGCAGCCAGCCGGCCTGGGCGACGAAGGCCTGGCCCGGGGTGGTCGACAGCAGCGCCACCGGCGGCGAGCCGGCCTCGGCCTCCTGCGCGTGTGCCAGCAGCTCGGCCCGGACCAGGCTCGCACCGCGCGGGTCGAAGGTCAGCCGCAGCAGATCGGTCTCGACCACGACCGGATCCTGCGCCGCCTCGATCTCGAGCGCGCCCGTCGGCGGCTCGACACCTGCCACGGCCGGCACGGCCGGCACCTCGCCGGGATCGCGCTGCATGTCGGCGATGGTCGGCACCGCGCTGTCGGCGCTGTCGGCCGGCGCGGAAGGCAGCGCGTAATCGCGCTGCCACGCTTCCCAGATCAGAAAGCCGACCAGCAGCCAGGCGAACAACAGAAAGGTGCGGACTTGGTTCATTCGGGGGAACCCGGTGTCATTACGGAGAGCGCGGACCGCTCGACGGCGGGACGTCGTCGACGGAGCGGTGTGACGGGTCGACCTGTGCGGGCGCCGGCATCGGCGACGCGGCTCGGGGCGGAGTGCCCGGTGAATCGGCGCGCATTGTGCCCCGCGGTTCCGGGCGCATCAATGCCGCGAGGCGCCGCCACAGCGCGGCCAGATCGGCGCGCAGCGCGTCACCGCCGGCATCGGCGGCCTCACGTTTGGCGAGCAGCACGATGTCGAAAGGCGGCAGCCGACCGCGGTGGTGGCGAAAGCTTTCGCGGGCCGCGCGTTTGATCCGGTTGCGGACCACCGCACGCGGCGAGACCTTGCGCGAGACAGCCAGACCGAGACGCGGACCGGCCTCGGTCGGCGTGAAGTGGACACGGAAGAACCGCCCGGACAGTCGCTGTCCGGACTCGAAGCAGGCCTTGAAGCTGGCCGGCAGCAGCAGCCTCACCGTACGCGGGAATCCGCGCGGGGCTGCTGGAGCGGCGTTCGATGCGGGCTCCGTCATCGGCGGCCGTGGCACGCGGGTCGGAGCAGGACCGGGCGCTCTGCGCACTGCGCCCGTCCCGTCAGTCGGGACGAGGCGGAGCGGGCGCCGAGGCGACTTACGGAATCAGCCGCTTGCGACCCTTGGCACGGCGCGCGTTCAGAATCTTGCGACCATCGGCGGTCGCCATCCGGGCGCGGAAGCCATGGGTGCGGGCGCGCTTGATCTTGGAGGGTTGGAACGTGCGCTTCATGGCGACACCACAGAATCGAGGGAGAAAGACCGCGGAGGATAGCCAGTCGGCGGCCGCACGGTCAAGCCCGGCGTGCTTGGCACGGTTCGACGCAGCGGCGTAGACTGCGCGGTTCGCATGGCCGGTTGCCGTGTCGGCATCGCAGCGGCGTCGCGGCCAGGCGTTCCGGAGTTCGATCCTGTCAGTTTCCGCGGCGCGCCGGACGGTGCGCCTGCGGCGTGGCGTTCGGGCTCCGTGACGGCACATCCGAAGACCGTCGTGGCGGCATGCCGACGGTGGCCGGTCGCCGCTTCCCGCCGCTGAATGGGATCGTCTGCCCGCATGTCATCGCCTGTCTGGTCACGCTGTCTGGAGCGCCTCGAAGCCGAATTGTCGAGCGAGGAGTTCCTGACCTGGCTGAAGCCGCTGCAGGCCGCCGAGCAGGAGCGGGCGATGGCGATCTTTGCGCCGAACGCCTTCGTGGTCGAAACGGTGCGCGCGCGCTACCTGCCGCGCATCGTCGAGCTGGCCCGGCACTATTCCGGGCAGGGCGGGCTCGACGTCCGCGTCGATGTCGGCAGCACCAGCCGGGCGCCCGCCGCGCCGTCACCGGCCCCGCGCAACGGTGCGGCGAGCAGCGCCGCGGCGCCGGCGTTGCCGGCGCTGGCCTGCAATCTGGATCCGAACTACAGCTTCGACAATTTCGTCGAGGGCGCATCGAACCAGCTCGGCCGGGCCGCCGCGATGCAGGTCGCGAAGGCGCCGGGCCGCGCCTACAACCCGCTGCTGCTGTACGGCGGCACCGGGCTAGGCAAGACCCACCTGATGCATGCCGCCGGCAACTACATGCGTCAGCTCAATCCGGACATGCGGGTGCTGTACCTGCGTTCGGAGCAATTCTTCTCCGGCATGGTCAAGGCGCTGGCCGAGAAATCGATGGACCAGTTCAAGCGCCAGTTCCAGAGCGTGCAGGCGCTGCTGATCGACGACATCCAGTTCTTCGCCGGCAAGGACCGCACGCAGGAAGAGTTCTTCCATACCTTCAACGCGCTGTTCGACGGCAAGCAGCAGATCATCCTGACTTGCGACCGCTATCCGAAGGAGGTCGAGAACCTCGAGCCGCGGCTGAAATCACGGCTGGGCTGGGGCTTGTCGGTCGCGATCGAACCGCCGGACTTCGAAACCCGCGCGGCGATCCTGCTGTCGAAGGCGGCACGCAAGGGCGTCGATCTGCCGGACCAGGTCGCCTACCTGATCGCCAAGCGGATGCGCTCCAACGTGCGCGATCTGGAGGGTGCGCTGAACACGCTGGCGGCACGGGCGAACTTCATGCAGCGCACGATCACGGTCGATTTTGCGCAGGAAACCCTGCGCGATCTGTTGCGGGCCCAGCAGCAGGCGATCTCGATCTCGAACATCCAGAAGACCGTGGCAGACTACTACCAGTTGCGCGTGCAGGACCTGCTGTCGAAGCGCCGCACGCGCTCGCTGGCGCGGCCGCGGCAGTTGGCGATGGCGCTGGCGAAGGAGCTGACCGAGCACAGCCTGCCGGAGATCGGCGATGCGTTTGGCGGACGTGACCACACGACGGTGCTGCATGCCTGCCGGGTGGTCCGCGAGTTGACCGATACCGACGGAAAATCACGCGAGGACTGGGACAAGCTGGTCCGCAAGCTGACCGAATGATGACCCGGACAAGCTGTGGATAAGCAGGGGACAAGCCGACGCGTCAAATGTTATCCACATCCCGTCCACACCGCCCGAGGCCGTTGCCAACAGCCTTGGCCGGTCGATAATCTTCTTGATCTTCAATCGGTTGTGGCGGTTATCCGCAGCAACCGGCGACACCACCACCACCAAGCTTCTGTTTTTAATCACAACTGCTGTTGGTTCTGCCGCCGGCACGTTCACGAGGGGATCCGAGGATGCGATTCAGCCTTCAGCGCGAAGTTCTGCTCAAGCCGTTGCAGCAGGTCGCCAGTGTGGTCGAGCGCCGGCAGACCATGCCGGTGCTGGCGAACCTGCTGGTCGTGGTTGCCGACGGGCGAGTGTCGATGACCGGCACCGATCTCGAGGTCGAGATGGTGGCTCGGGTCGACGTCGAGGACGCGGAGCCCGGCGAGACGACGATTCCGGCGCGCAAGTTCTTCGATATCGTCCGGGCTCTGCCGGACGGCAGCCGGGTCACGGTCAGCCTGAGCGGCGAACGGGTCACGGTCAGCGCCGGTCGCAGCCGATTCCAGTTGGCGACCCTGCCGGCCAACGAGTTCCCGGCGGTCGACGACCTGGAGCTGGTCGAGCGGGTGCGGATCCCGGAGGCGACGCTGAAGGAGCTGATCGAGCGCACCGCCTTCGCGATGGCGCAGCAGGACGTGCGTTTCTATCTGAACGGGCTGCTGTTCGATCTGCGCGAGAACGGGCTGCGGTGCGTCGCAACCGACGGCCACCGGTTGGCGCTGTGCGAGGCCGACGTGCCGAACGCGGCGCAGACACGCAAGCAGATCATCCTGCCGCGCAAGGGCGTGCTGGAGCTGCAGCGGCTGCTCGAGGGTGGTGCCGACGAGGTCGAACTCGAGGTCGGCCGCACCCACGTGAGGCTGCGGCGCCCGGACATCACGTTCACGTCGAAGCTGATTGACGGCCGCTTCCCGGACTACGAGGCGGTGATTCCGATCGGTGCCGACAAGCAGGTCACGGTCGGACGCGAGCTGTTACGCGCGGCACTGCAGCGTGCATCGATCCTGTCGAACGAAAAGTTCCGTGGCATCAAGCTCGAGGTCGCTCCGGATCTGCTGCGGATCGTCGCGCACAATCCGGAGCAGGAGGAGGCGATCGAGGAGGTCGAGGCCGAGACTGCGATCGACGGCCTGTCGATCGGTTTCAACGTGACCTACCTGCAGGAAGCGCTGGCGGCGTTGCGCGGCGAACAGGTCGCGCTGATGCTGCGGGATTCGAACTCGTCGGCTTTGGTGCGCGAGCTCGCGAACGAAGCCTGCCGCCACGTCGTCATGCCGTTGCGTCTGTAATCGGGAACACACGTGCGGCTGCTGCGGCTGCGGGCGCAGCACCTGCGACTGTTCGACCGGCTCGATATCGAGCCGGGACCCGGCGTCAACCTGCTGGTCGGCCCGAACGGGGCCGGAAAGACCAGCGTACTGGAGGCGATCTATCTG
This sequence comes from Lysobacteraceae bacterium, assembly GCA_041687455.1. GTDB lineage: Bacteria > Pseudomonadota > Gammaproteobacteria > Xanthomonadales > Xanthomonadaceae > JAWLBY01. Next base: position 78,612 of record JAWLBY010000011.1, read on the forward strand.
CTCGGCTACGGTCGCTCGTTCCGGGCCGGCGCCCGCGATGTCGTCGTGCAGCGCGGTAGTGCCGAGCTGCAACTGTTTGCGGAGATCGAAACCGCCGCCGGGACGCACCGGCTCGGGTTGCGTCGGTCGAGCCGGGACTGGGAGGCGCGCGTCGACGGCGAGCCGGTACCGTCCCTGAGCGAGCTGTTCCGGCATTGCGCGGTCGTACTGTTCGAGCCGGGGTCGCATGCGCTGATCGGCGGTGAGGCCGAGCTCCGGCGGCGATTCATCGATTGGGGTCTGTTCCACGTGGAACAGGATTTTCTCCCGGTCTGGCGCCGCTACCAGCGGGCACTCAAGCAGCGTAACGCCTGGCTGCGCGGAGCCGGTGAGCAGGGCGGTGCGGCGCCGTGGGAGCGCGAGCTCGACAGCGCCGGCAGCGTGCTGCATCGGATGCGCGCGGGCTATCTGCAGTCATTGACGCCGCGAGTCGAGGTGCTGGCCGACACGCTGTTTCCGGCCGCCCGACAACTGGCGTTCGAGTATCAGCCGGGCTGGCGGGCCGATGAACAGACACTGGCCGAGGCGCTGGCCGGCAGCCGAGAGCGCGATCGGACGCTGGGCTATACGACGGTCGGCCCGCATCGGGCGAACTGGTCGCTACGGATTCCGGAGATTCCGGACCGGCACGCGCTGTCGCGGGGTCAGGAGAAGCTTGCCGCACTGTGCTGCCTGCTGGCACAGGCGGCGCAGTACGCCGAGGCGATGGGTGGCTGGCCGGTGCTCTGTCTCGATGATCTCGCCTCCGAGCTGGACCGTGCCCATCAGCAGCGGCTTGCCGTCTGGTTGCGCGCGGTTCCGGCGCAGGTGCTGCTGACCGGAACCGAGGCGCCGATCGGGTTGGCAGACGCCGGCGACTGCGTCACGTTCCACGTGGAACAAGGGCAGATCCGCCGGTTGCTATAATCGGGCCATTCCCATCGTCTCTATCGCGACGGCCAACGCGGCCGCCGCCCAGGCCGTGTCCATGACCGAAACCACCGAAACGACTCCGCCGTCCGGCACCTACGACTCCAGCCGCATCACCGTCCTGCGCGGGCTCGAGGCCGTGCGCAAGCGGCCCGGCATGTATATCGGCGATGTCCACGATGGCACCGGCCTGCACCACATGGTGTTCGAGGTCGTCGACAACGCCATCGACGAGGCGCTGGCCGGTCACTGCGACAATATCCAGGTCACGATCCATGCCAACGGGGCGGTCAGCGTCAGCGACAACGGGCGCGGCATTCCGGTCGACATCCACAAGGAAGAGGGCAGGTCGGCGGCCGAAGTCATCATGACCGTGCTGCATGCCGGCGGTAAGTTCGACGACAACTCCTACAAGGTTTCCGGCGGCCTGCACGGCGTCGGCGTGTCGGTCGTCAACGCGCTGTCGGAATCGCTGCGGCTCGACATCTGGCGCGACGGAGCCCACCACGAGCAGGAATATCGGCTCGGTGAGCCGCTGTACCCACTGCGCGCGACCGGCGCGTCGAGCCGGCGCGGTACCAAGGTCACCTTCAAGCCAGCGGTCGAGATCTTCACCGACACCGAGTTCCACTACGACGTACTGGCGAAGCGGTTGCGCGAACTGTCGTTCCTGAATTCCGGCGTCCGGATCGAGCTGATCGACGAGCGCGACGATGAAAAGCACGACGTGTTCGAGTACGAAGGCGGCATCCGCTCGTTCGTCGAGCATCTGGCCGCGCTGAAGACACCGCTGCACCCGACCGTGATCTCGCTGCAGGGGCAGGAGGTCAACGGCATCAGCGTCGATGTCGCGCTGCAGTGGACCGATTCCTATCAGGAAACGATGTTCTGCTTCACCAACAACATCCCGCAGAAGGATGGCGGCACCCATTTGGCCGGTTTCCGCGCCGCGCTGACCCGTACGATCGGCGCCTACATCGAGCAGTCCGGCCTGCTGAAGCAGGCCAAGGTGGCTATGGCCGGCGACGACATGCGCGAGGGCATGATCGCGGTGCTGTCGGTCAAGGTTCCGGACCCGAGCTTCTCGTCGCAGACCAAGGAAAAGCTGGTCAGCTCGGAGGTCAAGCCGGCGGTCGAATCGATCGTCAGCCGCAAGCTTGAGGAGTTCCTGCAGGAACATCCGAATGAAGCGCGGGCGGTCGCCAGCAAGGTCGTCGACGCGGCGCGGGCGCGCGAAGCGGCGCGCAAGGCGCGCGAGATGACCCGTCGCAAGGGCGCGCTCGACATCGCCGGCCTGCCCGGCAAGCTGGCCGACTGCCAGGAGAAGGACCCGGCACTGTCCGAGCTGTTCATCGTCGAGGGTGACTCGGCCGGCGGCTCCGCCAAGCAGGGGCGCAACCGCAAGACCCAGGCGATCCTGCCGCTGAAGGGCAAGATCCTGAACGTCGAGCGGGCGCGCTTCGACCGGATGCTCAGTTCGGCCGAGGTCGGCACGCTGATCACCGCGCTCGGCACCGGCATCGGCAAGGACGAGTACAACCCGGACAAGCTGCGCTACCACCGCATCATCATCATGACCGACGCCGACGTCGACGGTTCGCACATCCGGACGCTGCTGCTGACGTTCTTCTACCGGCAGATGCCGGAACTGATCGAGCGCGGCCACGTCTACATCGGTCTGCCGCCGCTGTACAAGATCAAGCACGGCAAGAACGAGCAATATATCAAGGACGATCAATCACTTAGCACGTACCTGATCAACCACGCGGTGGATTCTGCGGCGCTCCGTTACGAGCCCGACGCACCGCCGCTGAGCGGACCGGCACTGGAGCAGTTGATGACCGGCTACGTTGCCGCAACCGATGCGGTCCGGCGGCTGGCGCAGCGCTTCGATGCCCAGGTGCTCGATTGCCTGATCGACCTGCCGCCGCTGACGGCGGCGGCGTTCGATGACGTCGCCGCGCTGGCGCCGTGGATCGACCGACTGCGTGCCTGCCTGGTCGCATCCGGCCTCGGCCGGCCGCGCTACACGATCCATGCCGAGCCGAACACCGGCGACCAGCCCGGCGCGCTGGTCGTGGAACGGCAACATCATGGCGTCAGTGCGACCCAGGTGATTCCGGCGACGCTGTTCGCGGCGGCCGAGTTCCGGCCGATCGCCGACGTCGCGCAGCAACTGGCCGGCATGATCCAGCCGGGAGCGACGATCGAGCGCGGTGGCCGCAGCCAGCCGGTCACCGATTTCCGTCAGGTGCATGGCTGGCTGATGGACGAGGCCAAACGCGGCCGGACCATCCAGCGCTTCAAGGGTCTCGGCGAGATGAACCCGGAGCAGCTCTGGGAGACCACCGTCAACCCGGAAACTCGCCGCCTGCTGCGGGTCCGGATCGAGGACGCGGTCGCCGCCGACCAGATCTTCTCGACCCTGATGGGCGACGTCGTCGAACCGCGGCGCGACTTCATCGAGGAGAACGCGCTGAAGGTGGCGAACCTCGACGTCTGAGCGGCCCGGGCGGCCGCACGGTCGCCCGCGACGCGGTCGTCGCGCCCGATATACTGCCGTTCGTTTCGCCTGCGGTCGGATTGGCCGCAGCCAGGCTCGCCCGGCGTCACCGCCGACGCCGAGGCTGCGCGCGCCGATCCGTGGCCCGTCTGACCTCCGCTTGCCCGGCTCATGAAGAAAGCCCAGCTCTACTCGCTTGCCCTGCTGCTCGCACTGATCGGCGCCGCGGCGGTCGTCTACAAATGGAAGGTGCTGAACTTTCCGTTGCAGCCGGTCGCCGAGGTCGATGTCTGGACCCTGCAGGCGCGGATCGAGTTCCAGCCGCGGCGTGGCCCCAACACGGTCACGCTGCAGTTGCCGGAGGCACCGCCGGGTTTCACGGTGCTCGAAGAGCGCTTCGTCGCCCGCAACTACTCGAAGTTGATCGAGAACCGCGGCGGCAACCGGGAGGTGCAGTGGGCGATCCGTCGCGCGACCGGTCCGCAGGTGCTGTACTACCGCGCCACCGTCGTGCGCGACCAGGAAGCGCCGGCTGCGGTCGATGGCAAGCCGCGGGTCGGCGATCCGCCGGTACTGCAGGAGCCGTACGCCACCGCGGCACAGACCCTGCTCGATCAGGTGCGCGACCTGTCGGCGGACATCGCGACCTTCGCCAAGGAACTGGTCCGGCGCTTCAACGCGATGCCATTGTCGGAAGAAGTCGCGCTGCTGCTCGAAGGGCACCCCACGCCGGAATCGCGCGCGCAGTTCATCACGCAGTTGCTGGCGTCGCGGAACATCCCGGCGCGCGTGCTGCACGGCTTCGAGCTGGCCGACACCCAGAACGAGGTCGAGCTGCGGCCATGGCTGCAGGTGCACAACGGCGAACGCTGGATCACGATCGACCTGCGCACCGCTGCCGACGGCTGGCCGGAAAACCTGTTCCTGTGGACCGCGAGTCGCCAGCCGCTGTTGCTGGTCGAGGACAACCCGCGTGCCCAGGTGAAATTCTCGATCAGCCGCAATCTCGCCGACGCGATGGCGGTGGCGGAACGGCGGCTGGAAGTCCGCGACGAACGACTGGTCAGCTACTCGCTGCTCGCGCTGCCGCTGCAGACCCAGTCGGTCTACCGGATCCTGCTGATGGTGCCGATCGGTGCCTTCATCATGCTGCTGCTGCGCAATCTGATCGGCCTGAAGACCTTCGGCACCTTCATGCCGGTACTGATCGCGATCGCGTTTCGCGACACCGGCCTGGCGGCGGGCGTTGCGCTGTTCGTGATCGTGGTCGGCACCGGCCTGCTGGCGCGCTTCTACCTCGAGAAACTGCGCCTGCTGCTGGTGCCGCGCCTGACCGCGGTGCTGATCCTGGTCGTGATGCTGATGGCGATGGTGTCGGTGCTGTCGAACCGGCTCGGCATCGAAGTGGGCCTGTCGGTGGCGCTGTTTCCGATGGTGATCATGGCGATGACGATCGAACGGATGTCGGTTGCATGGGAAGAGCGCGGCGCCGGGTTCGCGATGAAGGAGGGCGCTGGCACGCTGCTGGTGGCCATGCTCGCCTACATGGCGATGAGCTGGGAGCCGCTCGAGCACATCGTGTTCGTGTTCCCTGAGGTACTGCTGATCCTGCTCGCCGCGACGCTGGTGCTCGGTCGCTATTCCGGCTACCGCCTGACCGAGCTGTTCCGCTTCCGCGCGCTGGCGCGGGAATTCGGCGGCAGCGAGCGACGCTGACCGGGCGCCTGACGATGAATCCGTTCGACATCGCCCGGCGCCTGCGCCGGATCGGCCTGATCGGATTGAACCGGCGCAACGCCGACTACGTGCTGATGTACAACCAGCGCCGCTTCTATCCCCGCGTCGACGACAAGCTGATCACGAAGGAACTGGCGCTGGCCGCCGGGCTGCCGGTGCCCGAGCTATATGCGGTGGTCCGCGAGGAACACCAGATCGACGAGCTGCACGAGAAACTCAAGCCGCACAATCAGTTCGTCATGAAGCCGGCGCACGGCTCCGGCGGCGACGGCATCGTGGTCGTGGTCGGCCGCCGCGGCGACAAGTATCGCCGCTCGAACGGTCATCTGATGAGCCGCGACGAGTTCGATCATCACCTGTCGAACGCGTTGTCCGGCCTGTTTTCACTGGGCGGCCACCCCGATCACCTGCTGATCGAGCAATGCGTTCAGTTCGACCCGATTTTCGATCAGGTCAGCTACAAAGGCGTGCCGGACATCCGAATCATCGTGTTCCTCGGCTACCCTGTGATGGCGATGATTCGGCTGCCGACCCGACTGTCGGACGGCAAGGCGAATCTTCACCAGGGCGCGATCGGTGTCGGCATCGACATTCCGACCGGCACGACCCGGCGCGGCGTCTGGGGGACCGAGGTCATCCGCGAGCATCCCGATACCGAGCACTCGATCGTCGGCCTCGGCATTCCGCACTGGCCGCAGTTGCTGGAGATGGCGGCACGCTGCCATGAGCTCTCCGGCCTCGGCTATGTCGGCGTCGATTTCGTGCTCGATCGGCAGTTCGGACCGATGATCCTCGAGCTCAACGCGCGACCGGGTCTGTCGATCCAGATCGCCAATGGCAGTGGCCTGCTGCACCGCCTGAAAAAGGTCGAGCGGTTGCAGGCAGCGGGCAAGGTGTCGACCGAGCCGGCCGAGCGCGTTGCATTCGCGCAGGCCGAATTCGGAACGATCTGAACCGCGACTAAAGCTGGGCTGAAAATTTTGCCAAGCATCGCAACCGGGCGCGGCATGGGGGCAGGAAACTGTGATCGAATTGGCACTAACACGCTTGAGCAAACAACCTAAATCACGCTAGTGTTCGCGACCCCGTGCGTTCTGCAGCCATATTCCGGCGCGGCGCGCTTGGCCCATACGTAATGAGACCGACGCCATGACCCTCAACCGGCTACTTCAGGTACTCGCCATCTTCTTCCTCGGATTCGCGCTGCTCGGCACCGCCGATGCGCAGCGCAGCAAGAAGGAAAAGAAAGAGCCGATGTATCCGAATGCGACTCGTGAAGATCCGGCCATCAAGCCGTCGTCGCGGCTGACCAAGCAGGTCATGAAGATGTATGACCTGTCGCAGGAAGACGACCATGAGAAGACGCTGACCGCCGCCCAGGCCGTGCTCGACAGCAAGCTCGCCGGTGCCTATGAAAAGAGCATGGCGTTGCAGACGATCGGTTTCATCTACGTCGACCAGGACGATTACCCGACCGGTATCCGCTACCTGGAACAGAGTCTCGATGCCGACGGCATGAGCAACGACAACCACTACCAGATCATGTACCAGCTCGGCCAGCTCTACACGGCCGAGGAAAACTACGGGAAGGCGCTGGAAGTATTTGATCGCTTCCTCACTGAGACGCGTTCCGAGAAGCCGGAACACCTGGCGTTCGTCGGCCAACTGCACTACCGGATGGAGAACTTCGCCGAGGCGGCCAGGCTTCTCGAGCGCGCGATCGCGATCAGCGATCAGCCGCAGCGCACCTATCTGCAGTTGCTGATGGCCACGTACTTCGAACTGGAGCGCCCGGACGAGGCCGCCAAGTTGGGCGAGCAGTTGATGGCGATGGATCCGAACGATCCGGCGACGGTGCGCAACATCGCGGCGGTCCACCTGCAGCAGGACCAGAACGAAAAGGCACTGCAGATCCTGGTCGACGGCAAGGCGCGCGGTGTGCTGACCGAAGAGCGCGACTACAAGCAGATCTATCAGCTTTACCAATACCTCGAACGGGAAGCCGAATCGGTCGCGACGATCGAGGAGGGGCTCGCCAAGGGCGTGCTGAAGCCGACCGCCGACTTGTACCGCGCGATGGCCGAGGCGCACTACTTTGGCGAGAAAATTCCGCAGGCCGCTGAGGCCTATGCCAAGGCCGCCGAACTTTCGCAGGACGGCGAGATGGACCTCAACCTCGCCCGCGTGCTGATGGAGCTCGAGAAGTACCCCGAGGCCAGGGCGGCGGCCAACAAGGCGCTGCAGAAGGGCGTCAAGCGCCGCGGCGATGCCCATGTGATCATCGGCGGCGCCGAGCTCGAACAGGACAACCAGAAAGGCGCGATTGCCGCCTACAAGGAAGCAGCGAAGTATCCGGAGACCAAGTCGTCGGCCGAATCCTGGCTCAAGGCAAGCGGAATCCGCTGATGCTGCGACAGGCGGCCGGGATAGGTCGCCGGTGTTAGTATAAGATTGATCGTTTCGTGTTTATTCAGGCTTCCGGTGCGTCGCGTTGCGCCCGGGGGGATCGTGTTCCACTGACTGCCCCTACGCATGACTGATATAAAGCGCTATACCGACGAAGAGCCGGATACCTTCAACTGGCGTCGAGTGACGGGCCTCGCGTTTGCGATCGCCTTTCACGCCGCTGCGTTCATGATGCTGATGGCGCCGGTGTCCGCACCGGAACCGGAGGAGAAGGCACCTGAAGTGGTGGAGGTGACCTTCATCGAGCCGCCGCCGCCGCCGCCGCCGCCGCCACCACCGCCGCCGGAGCCGCCGAAGCGTCCGCCGCCGAAGATCATCGAGAAACCGAAGCCGTTGCCGCCGCCGCCGCAGGAAGCGCCGCCGCCGGTGATCCTCGAGGAAGCGACGCCGATGGCGATCGCGGCCCCGCCGCCGGCGCCGCCGGCGCCGCCCGCACCGCCGGCAAATTACGGCCCGAGCGAGGATCAGAGCTATCGCAAGTACCGGCCGCCGCGCTACCCGCCGCAGGCCCTGCGTCGGCGCGAGGAGGGTGAGGTCATCCTGCGCGTGCTGGTCGGTACCGACGGCAAGCCGAAGACCATCGAGGTCGAGCGCTCCAGTCGATCGCGACTGCTCGACCGCGCGGCGATCGAAGCGGTACAAGCGTGGTTGTTCAATCCCGGGGTTCGTAACGGCCAGCCGATCGAAGGCTGGGTGCTGGTCCCGATCTCCTTCAGACTTTCCGACGCCTAATCGAAAAGGGTACGCGTTATGCAACAAGATGCTGCTGTGAATCCGTCCGCCGCTGCTCCCGCGGTCGATCCGACTGCAATGCCGGGTGCGGGATATGTCGGCAATGCGGATGCCGCCGCCCTTCAGCAGATGGGCTTCGACCACCTGATCCATCAGCTCGGCGCCGTCGGCTGGATCGTGCTGATCACGCTGGTGCTGTTCTCGCTGGCCGCGTGGTACTACACGATCACCAACGCGATGCGGAACCTGATGATCCGCACGCGCGCCGAGCGGGTGATCCGCACGTTCTGGGAAACCCCGAACGCGCAGGACGCGATCCGCTTCATGGAAGAACAGCCGAAGGGCGAACCGTTCTCGAAGATCGCGCTGGACTGCGCGCAGGCTGCTGCCCACCACCAGAAGCATGAAGGCAGCCGCCTGGTCGAAGCCCTGAACCGTTCGGAGTTCATCGACCGCGCGCTGCGCCAGGCGGTCACCCGCGAGAGCGCCAAGCTCGAGAACGGCCTGACCCTGCTCGCCACGGTGGGTTCGGTCGCCCCGTTCGTCGGTCTGCTCGGCACCGTGTGGGGCATCTACGGCGCCCTGATCGCGATCGGTGCATCCGGCCAGTCGTCGATCGAAGCGGTTGCCGGCCCGGTCGGCGAGGCGCTGATCATGACCGCGATCGGTCTCGGCGTCGCGATCCCGGCGGTTATCGCCTACAACGCGTTCAATCGTGCCAACCGCACGACCAACGCGAAGTTCGACACGTTCGCGCACGACCTGCACGACTTCTTTGCGACCGGCTCGCGCGTCGGCGACACCGTCAAGCGCTGATCCAGGCTGACTCGGACGGAGACCTTCGATGGCATTCAGCGCAAACGACGGCAACGACGCAGGCTTCACCGAGCCGAACGTCGTGCCCCTGGTCGACGTCATGCTGGTGATGTTGATCATCTTCATGGTTACCGCGCCGCTGATGGCCCACAAGGTCAAGATCACGCTGCCGGAAGCCACCCTGGAAGCGCCGCCCGAGACCAAGGGCACACCGATCACGCTGGCGATCCAGGCCAACGGTGAGGTGTTCTGGAACGACGAGCCGGTCACGCCCGGCGTGCTCGAGGCGCAGTTGGCGGTTGAGGCGCAGAAGCAGCCTCAGCCGCAGGTCAACATCCGGGCCGACAAGACCACCCGCTACAAGATGGTCGCCGAGGTAGTGAAGACCGCCAAGCAGGTCGGCATCGCCAAGGTCGGCTTCGTGACCACGCCGGAAAAGTAGGAGACGCGCCATGGCATTTTCCACGCAATCGGCCGGCGCCAAGTGCGACATGAACGTCGTTCCGTTGATCGACGTGCTGCTGGTCCTTCTGATCATCTTCATGGTCACCGCGCCGATGGTGTCCTACGAGATCCAGATCGACCTGCCGCAGATGACCAAGAACCAGCCCGAGCAGCCGAAGGACCCGCCGAAGCCGATCCGCCTGCGGATCGACGAGACGGGCAGCCTGAGCTGGGACGGCCAGCCGCTGCCGCGCGCCGCGCTCGAGCCTTCGCTGAAGGTCGAGGCAACGCGCGACCCGCAGCCGCTGCTGGAACTGGAAACCGCGGCCGACGCGCAATACGAAACCTTGACCGAAGTGCTGTCGATCGCCAAGAACGCCGGCATGGAAAAGATCGGTTTCGTCGAGACGCTCTGAGCAACCGACGCTGGATCCATTTTGCGAAACGCCGCTCGATGAGCGGCGTTTTCGTATCTGGACCCGGTAGCGCGGCCGGCGGTTCGATCGGCATCGCCGCCGCCGATGGGCGGTCCGGCCGCGCCTGATTCCGCCTGCAGCGGGTGGCACGAACTTGCCGGGTGGTCCCTCGTCGCGACGTGCTGCTCGGTATCTGCGCCGGGCGCACAAAGGAGACGCGCGGCAAGGTCTTGCGGCAGCGATCGCCGCGGCCTCACCTGCCGCGTGCCGGTCCGGCCGGCTGGCTGAGCCCGGGCAGTCAGCGGTCCGCTGCGGCCTCGCGGATGATCCGCAGATACGCCTGCACGGTCGCCGTCAGCCCCATGTACAGCGCCTCGTCGATCAGGGCGTGACCGATTGATACCTCGGCGATCTCCGGCACCCCGGCCAGCAGGCGCGCCAGGTTGCCCTGGCTCAGGTCGTGCCCCGCATTGACCGCCAGTCCGGCCGCGAGCGCGTCGTCCGCGGTCGCGCGGCAGCGCTCGAGCTCGCGGCGGTCCGAACCGGCAGCGTGCGCCGCGGCGAATGGGCCGGTGTAGATTTCGACCCGATCGATGCCGATCCGCGCGAACGCATCGAGATTGCACGTGCCGGGGTCCACGAACACGCTGACCCGGACCCCTTCGGACTTCAGCGTCGCGACGATCGGCGCCAGCCGCTCGATGTCGCGCCGCGGATCGAAGCCGTGGTCGGACGTGAGCTGGCCGTCCGCATCGGGCACCAGCGTGCACTGCTCGGGCGGAGCTTCCAGTGCCAGCGGCAGCAGACCGGGGTAGCCCTGCCGCGGCGGCGCAAACGGATTGCCTTCGATATTGAACTCGACCCGGCCGTCGGTCAGCCGCCGCAGCGCGCGGACGTCGTCGGGGCGGATGTGGCGCCGATCCGGCCGCGGATGCACGGTGATACCCTGCGCGCCGGCGGCGATGCAGACCTCAGCGGCGCGCAACGGGTCGGGCAGGTCACCGCCGCGCGAATTGCGCAACACGGCGATCTTGTTGAGGTTGACGCTGAGCGAAGTGGGTGCGGTCATGCCGGTAGCGTAGCGGACCGGGCCGCCGTTTCGCAGCGGTCCGCCGCCGCCGGCCGCGCCACGTTCAGTTGCAGGGCTCGGCGACCTCGCTCCAGACGATCGGATCCCAGTAGGTCTTGTCGAAGATCTCGTGACGCCGCTCACGGTGGAAGCGCGCCGCCAGCCGATAGGTCACGCCGGGCTGTACGTCGATCTCGATCTGCTTGTAGTGGTCGCGTGGCAGGCCATGGTTCTTGCGGCGCAGGTCGATACCGGAAAACTCGCGCGTGTCGATCAACTCGGCGACGGTCACGACGTGCCGACCGTGGCTCAGTCGGTACGACGGCCCGAACCCCATGCCGCGACCATCGACGTCGATCACGATGACCGGATAGATTCGCTCGCTGCGCGGAAACACGTCGAACACGTTGATCCGCCCGCAACTGGAGCCGCCAGAGCCGGCCACGCCCGCGAGCAGCAGCTCGTAACCGGGCAGCGCCACGGTATCGGCGGCGCCACGCAATTCGAACTCCTGGCCGTCGCGTTCGACGACCAGCACCAGACCGCCGCTGGCCGCCGCCATTGCCGCGCGCAATGCCTCGGCGCCGCCATCACGTCCGACCGCGACGGCGTTGATCGAGCGCACCCGATCGCCGCGACGTAGCCCGAGCCGCTCGGCCGCGCCGCCCGGAGTGACGGCCAGCACTTCGGCACCGCGGTCGACCGCGCCGGCCAGATCGAGCACCGCCCCAAGTTCGTGGTGCGCGCGGGCCGGACGGCTGATCCGGAGTGGACTGCTGCCCGACGACGGCAGCAAGCCGGCGTCGGCCAGCCGCAGCATCGCACCGTCGATCTCGGCCTGCAGCTCGGCCGCCGGATCGGCGGCGAACAGCGGCGCGGTCAGCAACAGACTCAGCCACAACAGTTTGCGGGACATCGCAGATTTCTCCAGATCGTGCCTTGGACCGCTCACAGGCGGACCGGCTGGGCCGCCGCAGCGGCCGGGTGGTCGATTCGTTGCAGCGCGGCGTCACGCGCCAGCCACAGCGTGTCCAGCTTGGCCGGGTCGACACCGCGCGCGTAGCCGGCCTGCAACTGCCGGTCGAGCGCACGGACTTCGCCCAGTGCGGCCGGGTCGGGTGCCACCGCGGTGAGCGCCGGCTCCGGGTCGATCCGGCCGATCCCGCCCGGGATCGCGACCAGCAGCGACAGCGAGGCCGCGAGCGCTGCCAACTGCGCCGTCAGCCGGCGTCGGCCCCGCCGCCGATGCCGGGCCAGAACGCGGTCACCGAGCGACGGCGGTGGCAGCGCGCCGGGTAGTGCCTGCAGATAGCGCGCGAGTCGCGGATCGAGCGGCTCAGTCATGTCCGGCCTCCTGATGGAGCCACTGCTGCAGCCGCGCCCGAGCGCGTGACAGCATGGTCTTGGACCAGCTCTCGGTGTGGCCGAACGCGGCGGCGATCTCGCCGTGCGAGTAACCCTCGAGATCATGCAGCACGACCACCGTGCGGGCCGCGTCGCTCAGCCGCTGCAGCAGACCCAGCGCATCGAGCGGCTGCTCGATCCCGGGGCCGGCGGCGGCCTGTTCCTCGATCAGGTCGCCGGCCAGCCAGCGGCGCTCGCTGCGCAGGCGGTCAATCGCGATGTTCGCGACCACCCGCTTGAGCCAGGCCGCGAACGGCGCATCGCCACGGAAGTCGCCGAGCCGGTCGAACGCGCGCAGGAACGCGTCCTGGACGACGTCCTCGGCGCGATCCCGATGACCGGTGATCCGCAGCGCCAGCGAATACGCCGGGCCGGCGTGCCGCCGGTACAGCGTGGCCAGCGCACCGTTCTCGCCGCGCCGGGCGGCAGCCAGCAGCGACGCCTCGCTCGACGGATACGGGCCTTCGACCAGCCTCATCGTGAATACGGTGTCCATGACCCATGGGACGTCGCAGCGCGCCGAATCGTCGCAGCGGAAAAAAAGCCGCGACTACGTCACACTTGACTTCGGCAGCGATAGGCGATCCGGCGCCGATGCGAGAGACTAGCGCAATGTACCTTCGGCACGTTGGCCGCTTCCTGAGCGGCGTGTTGTTGCTGCTGTCGCTGGCGGCCGCCAGCGCCGCGCCGGCGATCCACGGCATGCCGCTGCTGCAGCGGTTCTCGCCGGATGACTACCAGGCCGCTGCCGGCAACCTCGATGTGCTGGCCGCGCCCGACGGCATGCTCTATGTCGGCAACTCCGAGGGCCTGCTGCGCTTCGACGGCCGCCACTGGGAGCGGCTCGAACTGCCACGGCAGTCCGGCGCCCGGGCGCTGGCGCTCGGCTCCGACGGCCGGATCTACGTCGGCGGCTACGACCAGTTCGGCGTGGTCAGCCAGGACGCCACCGGCGCGATGCGCTACAGCGACCTGCGGCCGGCCTTCGGCCTCGACCCGCAGACCGCCGCGTTCGGAACGGTCTGGACCATCACCCGCGGCGAGCGCGGCGTCTACATTCAGACTACCCCGCGGCTGTTCTTCCTCGCCGACGATGGCAACCATCGGCAGTGGCCGAGCAACGAGGACGTCCGCAGCCTGTTCGCGGTCGGCACCGAGCTGTACGTGCGGGTCGAGGGCATCGGCCTGACCCGCTTCGTCGATGGCCAGTTCGAGCCGCTGCCGGACGGCGAGCAGTTCGCCAGCCGCCCGCTGTCGATGCTGTTCGATCACCCGGACGGCCTGCTGCTGGTCAGCGACGACGGTTTCACGCTGGCCACCGCCGATGGCCTGCGCCGGCTGCCCGGCGACGCCGACCGGGTATTCGCCGACACGCCGCCGTACACCGGCATCCGCCTGCCCGGCGGTGGCTACGTGTTCGGCACCTACAGCGGCGAGCTGCTGCATTTCGACGCGGGCCTGCGTTTCATCGGCGCCTACCCGCTCGGCCCGTTCACGGTGTTCGACATCGAAGCCGACCGCGAAGGCGGCCTGTGGGCTGCCACCGAGGGCGACCTGCTGCGGCTGCGGGTGCCGGCGCCATGGAGCCAGTTCAACGCCGGCGACGGACTGCTCGGGCAGTTGCTCGACACCGCCTATCACGAGGGTGCGCTGTGGGTCGCGACCTCGCAGGGCGTCTACCGCAGCCGCAGCCAGCGCGGTCGGGTACGCTTCGAACTGGCCATCGAGACCGCGCTCGAAGCCTACGCGTTGCGTCCGGTTGCCGACGGCCTGCTGGTCGGCGACCGTGAGGGCGTGCTGCTGCTGCGCAACGGTGCCCCCGGGGCCGAACGGATCGCCGAGCGCGACACCGTGTTCGATTTCCGGCCGTCGAAGTTCGATCCGCACCGGATCTACGTGCTCGGCGACCAGGCGCTGGCCGCGCTGCAGCGGGTTGGCGATCGCTGGGTCGTCGAACACGACTGGCCGCTGGACGGCATCAGCATCGCCGAGTTCCACGAGGCATCGGCCAACGAGATCTGGATCAGCGACTACCGCAGCGGCGTGGTCCGCTGGCTGCTCGACCCGGCGACCGGCGCGATCGTCGAGCGGCGCAGCTTTGGCGCCGCCGACGGGCTGCAGACCGACCCCGAGTACGGCACCGTTGCCAACTTCCTCGACGGCGACATGTACGTCGTTTCCGGCCAACACGTGTTCCGCAAGCACGGCACCCGCTTCAGTGAAGTGCAGGTCGAGCCGTTCACGCTGGTCGAACAGCCGTGGGATCTCGCAATCGAGGAGACCGCGTACGGCACCTACGCCGCGACGACCCGCGAGCTGTGGCGGCGCGCGCCAGGCAGCGACCGCTGGCAGCCGGTGCAGTTCGGGGCGGCGGTCGCGCGCGGCTACTACCATGTCCATGTCGGCGCCGACGGCATGCTGCGGCTGATCACCTGGAGCGGACTGCTGCAGTTCGATCCGGACGTGCCGGAATCCGAGCTGCCGCCGCTCGCGGTCGGTCTGCGCAGCCTGCAGCGGCGGCTGCACGACGGCAGTACCGAGCACTTGCCGATCGCGGCCGCCGACACGCCGGTCGCGCTGCCGGCCGGCGCCTCGCTCGATCTCGATTTCCGGCTGATCAGCATGGAACCGGGCAGCGAGTTCCGCTTCCGGATTCCCGGCCTGATCGACCAGTGGTCAGCGTGGGCGGTGCCGAGCAGTCCGTCGCTGACGCTGCGCCATCCCGGCGCCGGCCTGTACACGATCGAGATCGAGGGCCGCACCCGCGGCGGTCGCCATGCGACGCCGTTTCACCTGCGGATCCAGGCTGCGCCGCCGTGGTGGCAGACCCCGCCGGCGGTGCTGGCGGCGCTGCTCGCGCTGCTGCTGGCGGTCGGCGGCGTCGCGCAACTGATCGCGCGGATCCGCTATCGGCAGTATCGGGCACTGAATCGGCGGCTGGAACAGAAGATCACCGAGCGTACTGCCGAGCTCGAGGCGGCCAACCGCAAGCTGTCCGAGCTGGCCACCGAGGACAGCCTGACCGGGGTCGCCAACCGGCGCGCGCTGGAACAGGCGCTGTTGCGCGAATGGGAACGCTGCCGCGAGCTGCACCAACCGTTGTCGGTGATCATGCTCGATGTCGACCACTTCAAGCAGTACAACGACGTGCACGGCCACCTGGCTGGCGACCAGCAACTGGTCCGGGTGGCGCGGATCCTGTCGACCCATGTCCGGCCGGTGCGGGAACTGCTGGCCCGGTTCGGCGGCGAGGAGTTCGCGCTGGTGTTGCCGGGCATCGCGATCGACGATGCCGTGCAGCGCGCCGAAACGATGCGGCGCAGCTTCGCCGGACCGGACCCCGGCCCGACCATCAGTCTCGGCGTCGCGACCGTCGAGCCGAGCGCGCGGTTCGTGCCCGACGACCTGGTGCGGGCCGCCGACATGGCGTTGTACGCCGCCAAGCGCGCTGGCCGCAACCGCGTGATCCGCGCGGCGCCGCTCGGCGAAGCCACCTCCCCGGTTGCCTGACGCCGACCGCGGGCCGCCGCCGGAACGATCAGTGCGGCAACTGCGGCGGCAGGTGCTCGCGGATTTCGCCCGGCGACAGCACGGTCAGATTCTTGTCGATGCTGAGCGTGACGCAATCGCGCAGCGATTTGCCGAGCGACTCGTTCAGCGCGCCGAGGAAGGCCGGCGGGGCGACCAGCACCAGCTTCTCGAACCGGTGCTCGACCCGGCCGCGCTCGAGCGCTTCGCCGAGATCGTGGGCGAAACGCTCGACGCTCTTCTCCTTCGGCTCGACTTCCGGCCCGGTCGCGTGGCGGCCCGGACCGAAGCGATCGAAGCTGCGGGTCGGCCGGTCGCTCTGCAGGTCACGACCCTTGGCACGGGCGTCCGGGTTGGTCCAGGCCTCGAGTTCCATCAGCCCCTGCTTGTCGCCGAACGCCTCGAACAGCCGTGCCCGGGCCTTGTCGGCCACCAGTACCCAGAACTTGTCCATGCCGCCTCCAACGCAGGGAACGGTTCGCGGCAGCGCCGCGGCATGGCATCACTGTAGTGCTGCTGGCTGAAGCCCGGCTGGCGAACAGGCGGTGCGCCAGTGGCTGGCCCGGATATTTCATGAGGTCGCGGAGAATCGCCATGGATTTCGCGGGAATCGCTCACTGCGCCGGAAGAACGCGCGAGGTACAAGCTGGTCCGCCGCGATTCTCCGCTGGCGCGGCCCTCGCTTGTTCTTTGCGGCGATCGCTGCGTTGCTCCTCTCCCAAGTGGGGCCTGCCACTCGGGGTCGTCGCGCCTTGCGCTCGCCGCAAAGCCCGGCGCGATCACCTCACGAATATCCGGGCTGCTAGCGTCGGAGCAGATTCAGCAGGCCAACCAGCAACACGGCGCCGATGAAGGCCTGCACCGCCAGCCCGGCATAGCCGCCGGCGATCCGGACGCCGATCAGGGTCAGCAGCCATCCGGCCAGGAACGCACCGGCAATGCCGATCAGCAGATTGCCGAGCAGGCCGAACCCACGCCGCCGCATCAGCAGTGCGGCCAGCCAGCCGGCCGCCGCCCCGACCACGGTGTAGACGACGATCGTCTCGATGCTTATGACCATCGTCGATCAGCGCTCGCTCGGCCGGTCGCCGGCGTCTGCCTGAGGCGCGGCACCTTCGGCGGACCCGGTGGCCGCAGTCTCCGGCGGTGCCGGCACAGGCGCTTCGTTGCGGCGCCGCTGGATCAGCGCCGCCTGCTCCGGGCCGAGCAATCCGGCCGGGCTCTGCGAGCGGGTCTGGATCCGCGCTGCGGCCAGGCCGACCGCGCCGGCGATCAGCAGGCCGAGTGCGACCAGCAGGAAGATCGCCGCGACGCCGAGCGACTGGGTGCGGAATGCGATCGCGAAACTGACCGCCGACAACGCGAAGTACAGCCAGGGCATGAAGACGACGCCGATGGGGACCGCGGCCAGTCTAGCCACGCCCGGCCGCGACGCAAGCCCGCGACGCTCTGCATCGCCCGCGGTGCCGGCCGCTCACAGCAGTGGCGACAGCAATCGCGCGCTGGCCTCGCCGAATCGGCGCAGCGAGCCGATCTGGCGTGGGAAAGTCAGTCGTTGCGACTGGCTGAAGTCCGACTCGAGCTGGTGCTCCAGCAGTGCCGCCGCGCGGCGGTCGTAGAACGCCAGCCCGACCTCGAAATTGAGTCGGAAACTGCGCTGGTCGAAATTGGCGCTGCCGAGCAGCACGCAGTCGTCGTCGACCAGCAGGGCCTTCGAGTGCAGGATCCGCGGCCGGTACTCGTAGATCCGCACGCCGGCCTGCATCAGCTCGTCGTAATAGGAGCGGCCGGCGTAGGTGACGATCCGGCTGTCGCTGATCCGGGTGACCAGGATCCGCACTTCGACGCCGCGCATCGCTGCCGCAATCAACGCCGACAGCGCCGCTTCGCTCGGCACGAAGTAGGCGGTCGCCAGCCAGACCCGTTCGCGGGCGTCCCAGATCGCCTGCAGGTGCGCCTGGTGGATCGTTTCGTACAGTCCGTCCGGCCCGGATGAAATCACCTGCGTCGGCACCGAGCCGGATGCCATTTCCGGATACAGGTCGGTCTCCGGCAACGGCTGCCGCCGGGTGTAGTGCCAGTCTTCGGCGAACACCGCCTGCAGCCAGCCGACCGCCGGCCCTTCGATCCGGACATGCAGATCGTGGAACGAGTTTCGGCCGACCGCGAACTGGACGTCGGAGATGTTGATGCCGCCGGTGAAGCCGATCCGGCCGTCGACGACGACGATCTTGCGGTGATTGCGCAGGTTCAGCAGCGGACGCAGCGGCGACAGCCGGAACGGATGGAACCGCGCGAACTCGACGCCGGCTGCCAGCAACGGCCTAAGGAACCGCCGCGACAGCTTCGGCGAGCCGACCGCGTCGACCAGCAGCCGGACCTGCACGCCGGCGCCGGCACGCTCGATCAGTGCGTCGCGCAGCCGGGTGCCGATCCGGTCCGGCTCGAAGATGTAGTACTCGACGTGGACGTGATGACGCGCCTCGGCGATCGCGGTCAGGATCGCGTCGAACGCGGCACCGCCGTCGGCCAGCAGCGACACCGAGCTCGCGCTCGAGATCGGCATGCCGTTGGCGGTCTCGATCAGCCGGCCGAGCCGCTCCTTGCGGCGCGGAAGCGCCGCGCCGTAGCGGCTGTCGCGTCGCGCGCCGCCGCGATGAAGCTGGCGCAGGCGCATCCGTCGCCGCCGCTGCCGGCGGATCTTCTGCGGGCCGAGGAAGAAATAGATCACCAGGCCGAGCACCGGCAGCGCCGCCAGGCTCAGGATCCAGCTCAGCGACGACAACGGCGAGCGCTTCTGCAGGATGATCCAGACCGCCAGCGCGACAACGTGCAGCGCCCAGACCGTCGTGACCACGGTGCGGGTCTCGGGCTCGAAGTTCAGCAGGGCCTGCAGGTCCACGGCGGTATCGGTCGCGAGGCGGCGCGCCGCAGTATGCCGGGCGCGGCGGCAAGTCGGCAGCGATCATCGCGCAGCCGGTCTGAGCCGGAGCCAACGGACCACGCCGGCGGCCCCGGCCGCCGGGTCAGCGGGTTGTCACGCCCGCGCTCAGGCCGACGGCTTGCCGAACAGCGCCTCGGCGCGCTGGAACAGCACCCAACTGGTCGCGATGTACTTGTCGCCGCGTTCCGGCCGGTTGCCGCGGTGGGTATGAGTGAACGCGGTTGGAGCGATCAGCAGGCTGCCGGTGGTCGGCCTGATCTTGCGCTGCTGGTAGAAGAACTCGGTTTCGCCGGCGTCGAAGTCGTCGTTCAGGTACAGCGTCCACAGCAGATGGCGATGCAGCGGTTCGCAGCTCGCATCCTTCGGGTACAGCTCGCAATGCCAGTACGGGTAGCCGCCTTTGCCGGCCGCATAGTGCTGGATGTTGATCGCGCCCGGCCGGAAGCAGGCCTGCACCAGTCCGGCCAGGAACGCATCGTCGCCCCGCTCGACGTCGTCCGGCTGCAGCCGGCGCGGCTGGCCGCTGGCCGGATCGCGGATCTGCAGCATCAACGGCGCGATCAGCGCATAGGGGTAGCGGCGCAGGTACTGCAGCAGGCTGCTGAACACCGCCTGGTTCAACGCCGCTTCGGCTTGTTGCCAGTCCGGCTTGCCGCTGATCGTGATGTCGCGGCTCTTCTTCAGCTCCGGCATCACGCCGCCGCCGACCCGCCCGGCGCTGGCCTGGCCGCTGGCCTCGAACTGCCGGATCAGCGCGGAGCAGGTGTCGGCGGACAGCGCGCCGGGAAAGATCTCGATGAAGTCGGACATGGCGGTGCGGAGCTGGAGACAGGCCGCTAGTGTGGCCGATCCGCGCCGCCGCCGCAGGTCGTCAGGTGAGCGCCGGCGCGCCGTGCATCGCCGCATCGGCCTCGGCGTGGTACTGCGCGACCCGTTCGACCTCGTTCTTCGAACCCATGATCACCGGCACCCGCTGGTGCAGCGCCAGCGGCTGCACCTCGAGCAGCCGCTGGCGGCCGGTGCTGGCGGCGCCGCCGGCCTGCTCGACGATCATCGACATCGGGTTGGCTTCGTACAGCAGCCGCAGCCGGCCACCCTTGTCGGCGCACTTGGCATCGAGCGGGTACATGAACACCCCGCCGCGGGTCAGGATCCGGTGCACGTCGGCGACCATCGAGCCGACCCAGCGCATGTTGAAGTCGCGGCCGCGCGGGCCGCTCCGGCCGGCCATCAGCTCCTCGATGTAGCGCTGCACCGGCGGCTGCCAATGGCGTGCGTTGGACGCATTGATCGCGTATTCCGAGGTGTCCTCGGGAATCCGCAGGTCGCTGCGGGTCAGCACGAAGCTGCCGACCTCGCGGTCGAGCGTGAACTCGTGGACGCCGTCGCCGAGCGTCAGCACCAGCAGCGTGCTCGGTCCGTACACCGCGTAGCCGGCCGCGACCTGCCGGCTGCCGGGCTGCAGGAAGTGCTCGGCGTCGGGTTCGGTGACGCCCTCCGGGCAGCGCAGCACCGAGAAGATCGTGCCGATCGAGACGTTGACGTCGATGTTCGAGCTGCCGTCGAGCGGATCGAACACCAGCAGATAGTTGCCCTTCGGGTAACGGTGCGGAATCAGATGCGGGCCGTCCATCTCCTCCGACGCCAGCGCCGCCAGGTGCCCGCCCCACTCGTTGGCCTCGAGCAGGATCTCGTTCGACAGCACGTCGAGCTTCTTCTGCGCTTCGCCCTGCACGTTGGTCGCGCCGGCATTGCCGAGCACGCCGTTCAGCGCGCCGCGGCTGACCGCGATCGCGATCGCCTTGCAGGCCCGCGCGACCACTTCGATCAGCAACCGCAGGTCCGGCGGGATCTGGCCCTTTTCGCGTTGTTCCTCGATCAGGAAGCGGGACAGCGAGACGTGGCGCATGCGACGGACTCCGGGCGGGGGGCTCGGCCCGGCATTGTCCGGGCCGGCGGCGGCATTGCAAGGAGCAGCGGTCAAGCGGACTGAAGGTCACTTCGGATCCGTTCGCCGACCCACCGAGCGGCCGCGGCATCCGGCGTAGGATGGAACCGCATGCCACAGGGGAACTGGATGGAGCTGTCGTTCGATACCGTCTATGCGCTGGCCGTCGCGCTCGGCATCGGGCTGCTGATCGGCGTCGAGCGCGAACGGCACAAGCAGATGCAGCGCGAGGACGGCCTGCGCGCCGCCGCCGGCGTCCGCACGTTCGCGGTCGTCGCGCTGCTCGGCGGCACCTCGATGGTGCTCGGTCTGTGGGTGCTGGCGCTGGCCGGTGTCGGCGTGATCGTGCTGAGCGCGGCGTCGTACCTGCAGGAGCCGACCGATCCCGGCCTGACCACCGAGATCGCGATGCTGATGACGTTCGTGCTCGGCGCGCTGGCGCAACCGCAGCCGGCGCTGGCGGCGGCGATCGGCGCGACCGTCGCGATCCTGCTGGCCAGCAAGGACCGCATGCATCACATCTCGCGCGACCTGATCAGCGAGCGCGAACTGTACGACGGCCTGCTGCTGGCGGCCGCCGCGCTGGTGGTGTTGCCGTTGATGCCGGATCACACGATCGATCCGTTCTTGGCGCTGAACCCGTGGCGGCTGTGGCTGCTGGTCGTGCTGGTGATGGCGATCGGTGCGTTCGGCCACATCGCGCTGCGGCTGGTCGGTGCGCGCTGGGGCCTGCCGCTGGCCGGCTTCTTCGCCGGCTTCGTATCGTCGACCGCGGCAGTGGCCGGGTTCGGTCAACGCGTGCGCGAGCAGCCGGAAACGCTGCATGCGGCGGTTGCCGCGGCGATGCTGGCCAATCTCGCCTCGCTGTTGCTGTTCAGCTCGCTGATCACCGCCATCGCCCCGGCCTTCGTCCGCCAGTTGGTGTTGCCGCTGCTGGCCGCCGGCGCGGTGCTGCTGCTCGGCGGGCTGTTCGGCCTGCGCCGGATCGGCGACCGTGGCGCTGCGCCGCCGACCGCCGGCACCCGGATGTTCCGTTTCGGCCATGCGCTGACCTTCGCCGCCGTGATCACCGCGGTGCTGTTCCTGTCCGCGGCGCTGAACCACTGGCTCGGCGCCCGAGCCGCGCTGGTCGGCGCGATGCTCGCCGCGATGGCCGAGCTGCATGCGGCCGGTATCAGCGTCGCGCAGCTCGCGTCCGCCGGCCAGATCGACGCCACCACCGCGCGCTGGGGTGTGATCGGCCTGCTGGTGACCAGCGGTGTGGCGAAGTCGCTGCTGAGCTGGATCAGCGGCGGTCGCCGCTACGGGCTCCGGGTCACGGTCGGATTGATCGCGATGGCACTGGCGGCGGCGCTGGTGCATGGTCTCGCCGTCGCCGCCGACGACGGCTGATCGCGCGCCGGCGCCAGTTCGGCGCATTGCCGCGTCCGGCATGACTTCCGGACCTGTTCGCGAGCGAGTCGACGGCCGACGTTACCGTTTTCACCGCCGAGCCTGCACGATGCGACGACTCCGAAAGCTCACGGCCTGCCTGTTGCTGGCCGCCCCGCTGTCCGCGCTGGCATCACCGGATGATGCGGTCAGCCGCTGCATGGACGACGCCTTCGACGCGCTGCCGCTCGACCTCGATCATGCCGTCAGCGTCAGCGTCGCGGTGCTGCCGATCGCCGGCGGCGACGGCTGGTCGCGTGCGGTCGGTCGGCGCCGCGCCGATCAGCCGTCGCCGGTCGCTGTCGACGACGGCTACCGGGTGGCCAGCAACACCAAGACCTATACCGCCGCCGCCGTGCTGCGACTGGTCGAGCAGGGCCGGCTCGGGCTCGACGACACGCTGGCCGACCGGCTGCCGCCCGTGCTGCTGCGACCACTGCAGCAGGCCGGCTACGACCTGCAGGCGATCCGGCTGCGACATCTGCTGACCCACACCAGCGGCCTGCGCGAGCACGTCAGCGACGCGCTGTTCGAACGCCAGTGGCAGCGCCCGCAGCGCGCATGGACGCCGGCCGAACAGATCGCGACGGCCGCCGCCGGGGGCGCGCCCCTGGCCGCTCCGGGCGAGCAGTTCCACTACTCCGATACCGGCTACGTGCTGCTCGGGCAGATCGTCGAACGGGTGACCGGCGATCCGCTGCCGCGCGCGTTGCGCGAGCTGCTGCAATGGCAGCGCCACGGCCTGCGCCATACCTGGTTCGAGGCGCAGGAGCCGGCCGCAGCCGCGCAGGTCGCGCAGTACTGGGACGGACGCACGCTGGCCGACTGGCACCCGTCGTTCGACCTGTTCGGCGGCGGCGGCATCATTGCGTCGCCGACCGATCTGGCCCGCTTCCTGCGCGCGCTGCTGCGCGGCGAGCTGTTCGATCGCGCCGACTCGCTGGCGACGATGCGGACGCCCGGCGTCGCCGATGCGTGGAACGGCTACGGCGCCGGGCTGTTCGAGATCGAGGTCGATGGCACTCGGCTGATCGGCCACAGCGGTTTCTGGAATACCTACGCGTTCCATTCGCCGGCCGATGGGCTGATCTACGCCGGCGCGAGCGGCGAAAAGACGGTGATGCCGTACGCCGAGCGGATCGCCGGCTTGCGCGAGATCGCGGCCCGCTGCGGCATGCGCTGAGCGCGCCGTCCGACGCCCGCGGCCGCTATGCTGACCGGCCTGCCAGCCACCGGGATAGCCGATGCCTCGAGTCGATCCGTCAGCGCGTAGCGCGTTGCTGGTGACCGTGCTGATCGCTGCGCTGATCGTGCTCGGCGAATGGCTGGCGCGCCCGCCGGCAGCGCTCGGCGACGATGCCGCCGCCGAGCAGTTTTCCGCCGCGCGGGCGATGCGTCACGTCGACAGACTGGCGGCCGCACCGCGGCCGGCCGGCAGTGCGGCCCATGCGCAGGCACGCGAGTATCTGATCGAGACGCTGCGTGGGCTCGGCGCCGAGGTCGAACGGCAGTCGCGGCTGCAGGTGTTCGACTACGACCGCCACGGCGGCGACGCGCGCTTCGCCTGGGTCGAGAACGTCGTTGCGCGTTGGCCGGGCCGCGACGACGGGCCGGCGCTGCTGCTGATGTCGCATTACGACTCGGTGCCGGCGGCGCCCGGTGCCGGCGATGCCGCCAGCGGCGTCGCGACCATCCTCGAAACCGTGCGTGCGTTGCGGGTCGACGGCCTGCCGTTGCGCAATCCGCTGATCGTGCTGTTTGCCGATGGCGAAGAGACCGGCCTGTTCGGCGCGCAGGCATTCTTCGGCCAGCACCGCTGGGCCGAACAGGTCGGGCTGGTGCTGAACTTCGATGCCCGCGGCAGCGGCGGGCCGGTCGCGATGTTCGAGACCAGCGAACGCAACGGGGCACTGATCGCGGCGCTGGCCAGCGCCGCGCCGGCGCCGCTGGCCGACTCGCTGGTCTATTCGGTCTATCGGCAGATGCCGAACGACACCGACCTGTCGGTCGCCCGGCAGGCCGGCAAGGCGGGTCTGAATTTCGCGTTCGTGCACGGCTTCTTCGATTACCACCGGCCGACCGACACGGCGGCGAACCTGTCGCCGGACACGCTGCAGCACCTCGGCAGCTACGCGCTGCCGCTCGCGCGCCATTTCGGTGAAGCGACCCTGCCGCCGGAGCGGCAGCCGGACCGGCACTACTTCAACCCGCTCGGGCATCGCTTCGTGCACTACCCGCCATGGTTCGACTGGGTCGGCTGGACGCTGGCGGCGCTGCTGCTCGCGGTCGCGGCCGGCCGCGCCCACCGAGCCGGCGCACTGCCGCTGCGCCCGCTCGGTCGTGCGCTGCTGCTGGCGCCGTTCGCGCTGCTGCTGCCGGCGCTGCTGGTGTTCCTGCTGCATCGTGCGCTGGACCCCGACGTGACCGCCGTGATTGCGCGTCAGCGCGGCTGGTTCGTCGGCTGGTCGCTGCTGGCCGGTGGCGCGGCGATCGCGCTGCAGGCACTGGCGGTGCGCGGACTCGGCCGGGTGGCCGCGTTCGCGACCGTGACCGGCCTGCTGCTGCTCGCGCTGCTCGCCGAGCCGACGATTCCGCTGCTCGCCGCGGTGCTGCTGCCGGCGGTCGCAGCGGTTGCGCTGTTGCGCCGGCCATTGCCGCGCGAGCCGTGGATTGCCGCGCAGTGGCTGCTCTGGCTGCTGCTGACGCTGCTGCTGCTGTGGTGGCTGCCGGGCGCGACGCACGCGCTGCTGTGGCCGCTGCTCGCGCTGGCGCTGCTGCAACTGTGGCGCTGGCGACGGCCGGAGCGTCGGCTCGGCGCCGCACCCGCGGTACTGGCCGCAATCCCGGCGGCGTTCTGGCTCGGTGCCACCGCGCTGACCTTCGACGTGCTGATCGGCTTCGCGCTGCCCGTCGCGGCGGTGCTGCCGCTGCTGCTGGTGCTGGTTGCATTCGCACCGCTGCTGGCGGCACCGGCTGCCGCCGGCAGCGGCCTGCTGCTGATGGCGGCCGCCGCGCTCGGCCTCGGCGTGCTGAGTATCGACCCACCGTGGGATGCGCGCACGCCGCGCGGCAGCGAGCTGTTCGTGCTGCACGACGGCGATCGCAGCTACTGGGCGAGCAGCGACGACCCGCTGGACGACTGGCATCGGCAGCGCCTCGGCGATGCGCCGGAGCGGCTCATGCAGGCGCCGTATCGACCGCAGGGCGGACCGCCGCTGTGGCGTACCGCGATCGACACTGTCGCCGTTCCGGCGCCGCGGCTCGAGCTGCTCGGCAGCGACATCGACGGCGAGCAGCGCACGCTGCGCCTGCAGTTGACGGTCGACGGCGGCAGCGACCAGCTTGCGCTGTACCTGCCGGCCGAGACCGATCTGCAGGGCTGGCAGGTCGGCGGCCAGCCGTTGCGGGTCGTGCGCCGCGATCCGCACAGTGCATGGCGGCTGCTCGGCTTCGCGCTGCCGGCCGCCGGCGTCGAACTGCAACTGACGCTCGGTCCCGGCAGCGACTGGCCGGAGCTGCGGGTGGCCAGCGTCGCCCACGCGCTGCCAGTCGGCGTCGCGCTGCCCGAACGGGCGGCCGACCGGATGCGCCGCGCCTATTCGTACAGCGACGGCAGCGTGTCGGTCGCGCGGTTCCTGCTGCAGCCGGACCGGATCGAACCGCTGCCAGCCGTCGCCGCGCCGGAGATCCGCTGAGCGGGTCGCCCGCAATTCGCCACAATTGCGCTGCCGGAATGCCACCGTCGGGGATCAGTCTGTGACCACACCGATGTCGTCACAGACCCTTCGAGAGCCCTCCCGATGAAACGCAGCCTGCTGCTCGTGCTCGCCCTTGCCGCCGCATCCGCCCACCTGGACGCGAGCACGCCGTCGGTGCCGCGGGATTGCGCCGACCTGCAGCGCGAGATCGCCGGCAAGATCGAAGCCAACGGCGTGCGCAGTTACTCGCTGCAGATCGTTCGAGCGGATCAGGCCACCAGCGGCACGATCGTCGGCCACTGCGACGGTGGCAGCCGCAAGATTGCCTATCGCCGGATCGAACTCCCTGCAGCGGCGCTGTCACAGGCCAGGCCGGCCGACGGCGGCGGCGAATGAGCGGCCGGACCGCCGGATCGGTCCGCCGACCCGAAACCGCCGGCCGCGCCACTGCGAGCGGCATCCGACCCCACACCCATACCACGAACGCACCGACCCCGATGACCCGATCACTGCTGCTGACCCTCGCTCTCGCCACCGCTCCCGCCGTCGATGCGCTCGACCCACACGCAGCGATCGACTGCGGCAGTTGCAGCGGTTGGAACACCGCCCAGGCGCCGTTCCGGGTCCACGGCAACACCTGGTATGTCGGACCGCGCGGACTGGCGGTCGTGATGATCGAAACCGATGACGGCCTGCTGCTGTTCGACGGCGCGCTGCCGCAGAGCGTGCCGCAGATCGAGGCGAACCTGCGCGCGCTCGGCCATCGGCTGGCCGACGTGCGCTGGATCCTCGTCTCGCATGCCCACTTCGATCACGTCGGTGGTGTCGCCGCGTTGCAGCAGGCCAGTGGCGCGCGGGTCGCGGCGGCGCCCGGCGCGGCCACGGCGCTGCGCAGCGGCACCGTGCCGGCTGACGATCCGCAGGCCGCCTACGGCGACGCCATGCGATTCGCGCCGGTCGCGGACGTGGTGGCGATCGAGGACGGCGCAGCGCTCGAGTTCGGCGGCCTGCAGATTACCGCGCATCACACGCCCGGCCATACCCCCGGCGGCAGCAGTTGGAGCTGGTCGAGCTGCGACAACGGCGACTGTGTCACTGCCGTCTACGCCGACAGCCTGACCACGGTGTCGGCCGACGGTTTCCGCTTCAGCGATGACCCGCAGCGGGTTGCCGCATTCGAGCGCAGCATCGCGACGATCGCGGCGCTGGACTGTCCGCTGCTGCTCGCGACCCACCCGGGCTTCACCGACCTGTTCGAACGGCAGGCCGTCGCCGAGGCCAGTGGCGAGCGCGGCGCATTCATCGATCCGCAGGCCTGCCGCCGCTATGCCGAGCGCGCCGCCGAGCAGCTCCGCAAGCGGCTGCAGGCGGAGCGCGCGGTGCCCACTGCCGCGGCGGACTGAGGGTTGGCGAGCGGCCGATGCGCGCTCAGCCGCGCAGTCGTTCGTACTTGTCGAGCCGCTCGTGCTCGGCGATGCCGGCCGCGATCCACTGCTGCATCGCCGGCAGCGCGCGCATCGCCTCGACGTAGGCCGCCGCGGTGGCGTCGAGCGCGACGCCGTAACCGATGAAGCGCAGCACCACCGGCGCGAACATCGCGTCGACGATGCCGAACGCGCCGCACAGGTACGGACCGCCGCCGGCCGCGGCGCGCAGCTCGCACCACAAGGCCTGCACCCGATCGATGTCGGCCTGCGCGCGCGCATCCCAGCGATAGCCATCGGGCTGCCGGGCGCAGTTCATCGGCAGTTGCGCGCGCAGCTCGGCGAAGCCCGAATGCATCTCGGCGGCCGCCGAGCGGGCCACCGCACGGGCGGCGCGGTCGGCTGGCCAGCCGCGTCCATCGAGCCAGCTCTCGTTGACGTACTCGCAGATCGCCAGCGAATCCCAGACCACCCATGCGCCGTCATGCAGCACCGGCACCTTGCCGCTCGGCGACAGCCGCGCGACCCCGGCCGAGAACTCCGCCGTGTCGAGCGGCAGCCGTCGTTCGTCGAACGGCACACCGAACTGCCGCAGCAGCAGCCATGGACGCAGCGACCACGACGAATAGTTCTTGTTGCCGATCACCAGCACGGGCATGGCGGGACTTCCAGCGGGGACTGCCGCCATCGTCGCCGATCGCGTGGCCGATTCGAAGCCGCGATGCGACCGGCCGAGCGCTGCACGCGTCCGCGGTGGCCGCTTCGGCGCGCTCACCCGGCATCGGCTCCTGGCCCGTCGTCATGCTTCCAGCAGCGGCTTCGCGGGCAGCGAGCCGCATTTCCCGCGGCCGCATGCCCACGGCGCGGGTCGCGCCGTGGGCAAGCCGGCCTCACCGCCCTACTCGTCGTCGTCGTCACCCATTGCGAAGCGTTCGAAGCTGCGGTCCGGGTCACCGGCCACCGCGGCGGTCATCGGATCGAACTGCAGGCCGCGCAGGTCGCGGGTCTTCTCACCGGTCTGCTTCCAGTCCGCCAGCGCACGGGCGTAGCTGCGGCGTGCCTCGTCGACCGAGCGTTCGTCGTTGATGATCTCGTAGGCGAGATTGAGCGCCAGGAAGTTCGCCGCCTCGGTGTCGCAGCGGGCGGTGATCGTGCCCTTGGTGCGGTCGACGATCACGCTGCCGTTGAACTGCGCCAGGTCGTCGATCATCCGCGGCGGCATCTCCAGGTACACCGTCTGCTCCAGCACGTCCTCGTGCGGCATCGGGAAGTTGTGCGGCACCGGATCGCGGTGGACGACGGTGATGTTCCATGGGCCGTTGTCGCGCCAGATCAGCATGTCCGGCGTCACCGAATGCGGCTCGCCGTAACTGTCGATCATCTGCTGTGCTGCGGTTCGCGATGCCCGCGGCCAGCTCTCGATCAGTTTCGCGACCTGCTGGCCGCCGACCGCCCCCTGCAGCAGGTTGCGGGCCTGTTGCTCGAAGCCCTGAGCCGGCCGCTCGCGCGGATCCGGCTGGTCGCGACGGTAATCCTGCGCCGCGACCGGCAGCGCGAGCGCTGCGGCGAGCGCAACGGAAAGACATCGTATCGTGCTCATCGTTTCGTCCTCCTTGTTGGGTGACGACGAAACGTTGCAACAGGCGTGCCGATCGCTATCGGCACCAGGCCGACCGGTGACGCGAACAACCCCGGTGCCGAGCCGGCTGCCGGGTCCGCGACACGCACGGCGAGCCTGCTGCAGTGATGCAGCATGAGTACCGGACTGGGCGCCATCCGACCGTCGCGGGCGTCGGCCGCGTCCGCCGGTTCGGCTCAGTGCGCCGGGTCGTGATCGCGTTCGGCCCGCCAGGCGTCATGCAAGGCGAGCATCGCGTTGCGTTCGGCGTCGCGCCAACGGCGGGTGTAGGCCAGCGCCTGCTCACGGCTGCCCCAGCGCTGCGGCATGTCGCGCACCGCCACTGCATACCAGCCGAGCGCGACGTGGCGTTCGCCGCCGAGCTCGGCCAGCACGGCGAAACTGTGCGGCACCCAGAACGGCCGGCCGCCGTGCATCTGCATCGCCCGCGTCCACGCATCGCGTGCTTCCGGCACGTGCCCGAGATGGAGCCGGATCCAGCCCTCCGACCACAACGTCTCGCGCTCCCGCAGCGGGTGGCCTTCGATCACGCCGCGCGCGCGTTCGAGATCTGCCAGCGCCGCCGCGGCGTCGCCGTGCGTGACGGCGTGCCAGAAGGCGCGTGCGGTCCATCCGCGCGAGTCGTCCGGCCGCCGCTGCAGATGGCGTTCCAGTCGCGCCCGTCCATGCTCGGAATCGAGTTCGCCGAAATGCACCCGCGCGGCTCGATCCGGGTCGAGGAATCGTCCTTCGGCCGGCGCCGGCGGCACCTGCGCCGCAGCCGCGGCACACCACAGCAGCAGCCATGCGGTAGCGAAAATCAGCCGCATCGGTCATCTCCAGCGGGGTGGCAGGCGATACTAGTGGGCTGTAACGGACAAATCGAATGTAGCTCGCTCGGTCTGGCCGCGTTGTACTTGCTCCTCACTCGACCGATAGCTTCGGCTATCGGCCTCGCTCCGGAGCGGCGTCCACCACGCCCATCCCGTCGCGATCCCACTTCCGCTTCATCCGTTACAGTCCTCCAGCTCCGCTGCAGCGGGAGCGCCGCAGCGGTCCGGTTTGATGCGGAACAACATTGGTTCGCTGACGGCCGGCTAGACTCGGGCGCGTGTCGCCCACCGAGACCGCCATGCGTATCCTGCTCGCCCTGCTGTTCGGTTGCCTCGCCTTGCCTGCGCTGGCCGAGGATCCGGTGCTCGACGCGATGAACCGCTTCGACCGGCTGGCCAACGACGACGCCCTGCGCGAACGGTCGTACGCCGCCGGCCACGAACGGATCCGCTTCTGCAGCTACTGTCACGGCGAGGACGGCACCAGCAAGCGCGACGACATACCGAACCTGGCCGCGCAGAACCCGATCTATCTGTTCCGCCAGTTCGAGAAGTTCGCCAGCGGCGAACGCAAGGACTACGTCATGTCGCAACTGGCCAACGACCTGACGCTGGATGATCGGGTCGACATCGCGATGTACTACAGCCGGCAGACCGTGCGCCCGGGCGCCGCCAGCGATGCCGCGCTGCTGCAATCCGGCCGGAGCGTCTACGAGCGGATCTGCTTCAGTTGCCACGGCGCCCACGGTGAAGGCATGGAAAGCATGCCGCGACTGGCCGGCCAGCCCGAAACCTACATCCGCACCGCACTGACCCGCTTCCGCGACAAGGATCCCGCGCGGGCCAATTCGCCGATGCTCGGCATCGCGTCGATGCTGTCGGACCGCGATATCGACGCGGTGGCGGCCTACGTCCGGCAACTGCCGGACTGAAGCGGCGCATCGATCGCCGACAGCAGGGGGCTGCCGCGGGCCCGTGGCGCTACGCCACCACCGCCACCCCGTGATCTTGTCGCTCGGTCAGTATCTCGAACGCCGCACGATGCGCGGTGCGCAGCACGCGGGGCGATTGGCCGGCGCGTTCGATCACCAGTTCGGCACTGGCGAGCTTGCTGTTCAGGCAGGTCTTGCTGCCGCCCGGCGGGTTCGGATAGGTCAGGCCCACGAAGGCGCGGGGCGGGGCGTGGAAGCGCACATGGATGCGGAGATCGGCGCGATGGGTGTCGATGGTCCAGTCGAAGTCGTCGAACGACGACGACGCCCGGCCTGCCTGCAGCAGCCCATTCAGTGCGATCTGTTCTCCGCGGTCGCGCAGCACGAGGAAGCTCAGCCGTGGGGTCCACAACGGGCCGAGGCGGACCTGCGCCGTGCAGCATTCGAGAAAGGCGTCGGTTGCGTCGTCGAATCCAGCCACCTGGCCCCAGAGGTAGCGGTCGGTGTGGCGGCTGCCCCAGTTGTGGTTCTGGCTGCCGCGCCAGCGGTCGATTGCGATGCGCTGGCCGTCGACCACGAGGGTGCCGTTGAATTCGGCGTTCGGGCACCCGACCAGCGCCTTCGCCTTCGGGAAGCGGCGTTGATACATCGCTTCGGGCAGCAACAGCAGCGGCGGCTGATCGCCGCGGATCTGCAGCGACCACTGCAGCGTGTGCGCCGACGACTCGGCGCGGCCGTGCAGCTCGGCCTCGGTCAGCGTGGCATCGCCGATGCGGACGTCGAGCCGGGCCGGTGAAAACGCGCAATGCGCGATCGGTATCGGCCGCCTGACCGCACTGATGCGGTCGTTCTCGCCGTCGAACCAGACCGCCCACAACTCGCCGCAGGCGTCGCCGGGCCGGCCGCGCGGGCTGAACACCGTGTAGCGGATCCAGAACGCGAGCGGGCGGGTCGGATGGTTGGCCCGCTGGAACCAGCTCTCGTAGAAGCCACCGGCATCGGCGGCGCGGAAGCGCGAAGCATTGGCGCTGGCGCGAGTGATCGGCATCGGCGGCTGGGACCGCGGCCGGCGAGGCAGGGGCAGCCGGAGGCCGCGCCCTGCGCTGCGCTCAGACGCCGACCGGGTTGGCCTTCTCGGGATCGATCCGGTACTCGCGGATCGCGCGGGCGACGTCCTTGCCGTTCATCGTGCCTTCGGCGGCAAGCGCGGCGATCGCCGCGTGGGCGATGTAGTAGCGGTCGACCTCGAAGAAGCGGCGCAGGTTGGCGCGGGTGTCGGAGCGACCGAAGCCATCGGTGCCGAGCACGGTGTAGTGCATCGGCACGAACGCGCGGATCTGGTCGGCGAACTGGCGCACGTAGTCGGTGGCGGCGATCGCCGGACCGCTGCGGCCTTCGAGGCAGGCGGTCACGTGTGCCTTGCGCGGCGCCGCTTCCGGGTGCAGCCGGTTCCAGCGCTCGACCTCGTGGCCGTCGCGGCGCAGCTCGTTGAAGCTCGGGCAGGACCAGATGTCGCTGCTGACGCCGAAATCCTTTTCGAGCAGCTCGGCGGCGGCGATCACCTCGCGCAGGATCGTGCCGGAACCGAGCAACTGCACATGCGGCCCGTTGCTCTTGCCCTTGCCCTTCGCGCTCTTGCCCTTGCCGTCCGAGTCCCGAGTCCCGACTCCCGAATCCCGCAGCAGATACATCCCCTTGATGATTGATGCCTCGCTGCCCTCCGGCATGTCCGGATGGCTGTAGTTCTCGTTCATCAGCGTGATGTAGTAGTACTCGTCGACCTGCTCGGTCAGCATCCGGCGCATGCCGTGATGCAGGATCACGGCGACCTCGTGGGCGAAGGTCGGATCGTAGCTGCGGCAGTTCGGCACCAGTCCGGCCATGATCTGCGAATGGCCGTCCTCGTGCTGCAGGCCTTCGCCGTTCAGCGTGGTGCGGCCGGCGGTGGCGCCGAGCAGGAAGCCGCGTGCGCGCATGTCGCCGGCCAGCCAGGCCAGGTCGCCGATACGCTGGAAGCCGAACATCGAATAGAAGATGAAGAACGGCAGCATCGGCAGGTTGTTGCTGCTGTAGCTGGTGGCGGCGGCCAGCCACGAACAGAACGCGCCGGCTTCGGTGATGCCTTCCTGCAGCACCTGGCCGGTGTGGTCCTCGCGGTAGTACATGAGCTGGTCGGAGTCGACCGGCTTGTACTTCTGGCCGAACGGCGCGTAGATACCGATCTGCCGGAACAGCCCTTCCATGCCGAACGTGCGCGCCTCGTCGGCGACGATCGGCACCGTGCGCGGGCCGACCTGCTTGTCGCGCAGGATGATGTTGAGCGCCTGCACGAACGCCATCGTGGTGCTGATCTCGCGCTCGCCGGACGACTTCAGCAGACGCTCGAACTTGTCCAGCGCCGGCACCTCGAACGCCTGCTCCGCCTTGACCCGCCGCTGCGGCAGCGAGCCGCCGAGCGCGGCGCGCCGCTCGCGCATGTACAGCACTTCCGGCGAGTCCGGCCCCGGGTGGTAGAACGGTACGTGTTCGAGCTGGTCGTCCGGTACCGGGATGTTGAAGCGGTCGCGGAACGCGCGCACGGCGCTGACGTCGAGCTTCTTGGTCTGGTGGGTCGGGTTCAGCGATTCACCCGCCTTGCCCATGCCGTAACCCTTGACCGTCTTGGCCAGGATCACGGTCGGCTGGCCCTTGTGCGCGGTGGCTGCGGCATAGGCGGCATAGACCTTGTGCGGGTCGTGGCCGCCACGGTTCAGGCGCCAGATGTCCTCGTCCGACAGCGACGCGACCAGTTCGCGCGTCTCCGGGAACTTGCCGAAGAAGTTGTCGCGCGTGTACGCACCGCCGAACGCCTTGCAGTTCTGGTACTCGCCGTCGACCGTTTCCATCATCAGCCGGCGCAGCGCGCCGGAGTTGTCGCGCGCGAGCAGCGGATCCCAGTAGCTGCCCCAGACCACCTTGATGACGTTCCAGCCGGCGCCGCGGAACACGCCCTCGAGTTCCTGGATGATCTTGCCGTTGCCGCGCACCGGGCCGTCGAGCCGCTGCAGGTTGCAGTTGATCACGAAGCACAGGTTGTCGAGGCCCTCGCGACCGGCCAGCGAAATCGCACCGAGGCTCTCCGGCTCGTCGGTTTCGCCATCGCCCATGAAGCACCAGACCTTGCGGTCGGTCTTCGGCATCATTCCGCGCGCCTCGAGGTACTTCCAGAAGCGCGCCTGGTAGATCGCACTGATCGGGCCGAGTCCCATCGACACGGTCGGCGTCTGCCAGAAATCCGGCATCAGCCATGGGTGCGGATACGAGCTGATGCCGCGGCCGTCGACTTCCATCCGGAAGTTGTTCAACTGGTCTTCGGTCAGGCGGCCTTCGAGGAACGCCCGCGCATAGATGCCCGGCGAGCTGTGGCCCTGGATGTACAGCAGGTCGCCAGGATGGTCCGCGCTCGGGGCGCGCCAGAAATGGTTGAAGCCGACGTCGTACAGCGTTGCCGAGCTGGCGAAGCTCGCGATGTGGCCGCCGAGCTCGCCCGGCTTGCGGTTGGCGCGGACCACCATCGCCATCGCGTTCCAGCGCAGGATGCTGCGGATCCGCCACTCCATTGCGTGGTCGCCGGGCGATTTCGCTTCGAGATGCGGCGGGATCGTGTTGACGTACTCGGTGGTCGGCTGGAACGGCAGCACCGCGCCGGCCCGGCGACTGACTTCGACCATCCGCTCGAGCAGGTGATGTGCGCGCTGCGTGCCGTCGTGCTCGAGCACGGCGTTCATCGCATCGATCCATTCCTGCGTTTCGGTCGGATCGATGTCCTGTTCGAGTATGTCCTGCAGCGGGTTCATCCGGGCCTCTCCCTGATCCATGGCGCTTCCGCGGCGCCGCTCGGGCGGCCGTGGAAAAGGCGAGCAGTCTAGCGCAGGGGGGCGGCGTCCCGCCGCGCGACGGATCAAGCCGCGGCGCGGTTCAGCCGGCAGTCGGCAAGCCGTTCGACACCGTGCGGCGCCGTATGTGCAGGCGCCGCTGGCGGGGAATTATCGCGCCGGCCGGAGCGCGCGCTGCGCCGCGGCCGGCGACTTTCATTGCTCGCCGAGCCTGGCGAAGTCGCCGGCTTCGAAAGCCGAGAAGCGGGCGCTGCCGACATGCTTGCGCCAGACCGCGTTGACCTGCTCGACGGTCAGCGCGGCGAGCCGGGCATCGAGCTCGGCCTCCCACGCCATCGTCCGGTCGAGGTAGGCGTTGCCGGCCAACTGGCCGACCAGCGCGCGGTCCTCGCCGCGCGAGCGCTGGCGCGCCTTCAGCAGACCGTCGACGGCGTCCTTGAGCTCGGCCTCGGTGACACCATGCTCGAGCAATTTGTTCAGTTCGTCGTCGAACGCCGCGCGGACCTTGCCGATGTTTTCCGGTGCCGCGATCGCGAACGCCATCAGCACCGCGCGCGGATCGAGCGGGCTGGCCGAGAACTGCGACGACACGCCGTAGCTCAGGCCGTCCTGTTGCCGGATCCGGTCGGCCAGCCGCGACTTCAGCGTGCCGCCGCCGAACACGTAGTTGCCGACCAGCAGCGCCGGATAGTCGGCGTCGGTGTCGGACAGCGGCAGTTCGGTGCGCAGCAGGATCACGCCGTTGGCCTTGTCCGGCGTTTCGATGCGGCGGGTGACGGTGTCGACGCCGACCTGCGGATGGGCGATCCGCGCGAACGGTTGCGGCCGGGTCCAGTCGCCGAACAGCCGTTCGAGCTGCGGCCGCAGCGCGTCGGCATCGAAGTCGCCGACCAGCGCGATCTCGCCGTCGCCGGCGCCGTAGAAGCCGCGATGGAAGGCGCGCAACTGCTCCACCGTCAGCGAGCGGGTGTCGGCGATCTGCTCGTCGAAGGTCGGTACGTAGTACGGATGACCCTTTGGCCAGCGGCCGTTGAAATGGCGGTTCATCGCGTTGCCGGCGATCGCCTGCGGCTCGGTCATCTGGCTTTCGATCGCGGTGATCGACTGGCTCTTGAGCTGCGCGAACTCGGCCTCCGGGAAGGCCGGCGACTTCAGCAGTTCGGCGATCAGGTCGAGCAGCGCCGGCAGGTGTTCGCGGACCGTCTGTGCGCCGACCGTGACGCGCTGGGCATCGCCGGCGATCGACAGCGTCGCGCGGAGTTCGTCGAGCCGGCGCGAGATGTCGTCGCGGCTCATCGTCGTGCTGCCGCGGGTCAGCATCGAGGCGACAAACGATGCGATGTCGTCCTGGCCCATCACGGCAGCCTCGTCGCCGAAGCGGAACGCGATGTTCAGCAACACCGTCTCGCCGCGGGTGCGCTTTTCCAGCAGCACCAGCTCGGTGCCATTCGACAGCGTTGCGGTGGCGGTGCGGGCGTCGATGTTGGCCGGATTCGGGTCGAACGCCTCACCGGCGGCGAGTGCGGCGCGGCCGGTGTACCCCTCCAGCAGCTCCGCCGCCGACGGCGCTTCCGCGATCGTCGCGCGGTCCGGCTCGGCGGTCGGCAGGAAGCGGCCGATGGTGCGGTTGGACGGCTTCAGGTAGCGCTGCGCGACGCGGTTGACGTCGTCGACGGTGACCGCGTCGGCGCGGTCGCGGTTGAGGAAGAACAGCCGCCAGTCGCCCATCGCGATCGATTCCGACAGTGCCATCGCGAGCCGGTTGGCGTCGTTGATGGTCAGCTCGGCCGCCTTGGCGATCCGGCGCCGGGCGTCGGCGACTTCGGTCTCGGTGACCGGCTGCTCGGCCAGACCCTCGACCAGCGCGATCAGACGCTGTTCCAGCGCGGCGAAGTCGCCGCCTTTCGGTGCTTCGGCCAGGAACAGCAGGTAGCCCGGCTCGGCCAATGCGAAGTTGACCGCTGCAACGAACGTCGCCATGCCGCTCTCGACCAGCGCCTTGTGCAGGCGGCCGGTCGGCGTGTCGCCGAGCACGTTGGCGAGCACCGCCATCGGCGCATGATCGGCGTGGCGGCCAGACGGGACGTGGTACTGCGCACCGAGGTAATGCGTCTCGCCGACCCGGCGCACGTTGACCTCGCGCTCGCCGTCCTGCACCGGCTCGCGGGTGTAGGTATCGAGCAGCGGCTCGGCCGGCGCCGCGATCGCGCCGAAGGTGTCGGCGATCCGGACCAGCGTCGCGGCCGGGTCGATCCGGCCGGCGACCAGCAGCGTCGCGTTGTCCGGTCGGTAGTAGCGGCGGTAGAACGCCTGCAGCCGCTCGATCGGCATGTTCTCGACGTCGGCGCGGGCGCCGATGGTCGAATTGCCGTAGTTGTGCCACAGGAACGCAGTCGACGCGATCCGGCTCATCAGCACGCGGATCGGGTTGTTCTCGCCGGCCTCCATCTCATTGCGGACGACCGTCATCTCGCTGTCGAGATCCTTGCGCGCGACGTGCGAGTTGACCATCCGGTCGGCTTCCAGCGACAGCAGCCAGGCCAGCGTGTCGTCGTCGGCGGAGAAGCTCGCGAAGTAGTTGGTGCGGTCGAGCCAGGTCGACGCATTGAAGCCGATGCCGCGACGCTTCATCTCGCCCGGGATGTCGGCCTGCGTCGGCGTGCCCTTGAACAGCAGGTGCTCGAGCAGGTGCGCCATGCCGGTCTCGCCGTAGTTCTCGTGCCGCGAGCCGACCAGGTAGGTGATGTTGACGGTGACGGTCGGCTTGGTCGCATCCGGGAACAGCAGCACGCGCAACCCGTTCGGCAACCGGTACTCGGTGATGCCCTCGACCGAGGTGACTTCGGTGACGCCGTTCGGTGGCTCGAAGGCTTCGGCGGCTGGCAGCAGCAGGCCGATGCCGAGCAGCAGGCCGAGCAGCGCTCGCGGCAGGATCGGGGCCATCAGGTTCTCCTCAGGTGTTCGCGGTGGCGCGCCGGAAGACCGTGCGCTGTCATGGGGATCGGAATTCGAGCAGGTCGCGGAAGCGCCGTCGAGCGGTTGCAGCGTTGCAACGTCGGCATGGACCGGATCGGACGGCACAGGTTCGCACATTCCGATCGGCGGCCGGCGCCGGCTCGCCGCACTACAATTCGGACATGCCTGCCATGAACATCGCCGCGACGCTGCCGCGGATCGCCGCCGAGCGCCCCGACCAGATCGCGATCCGCTGCCCGAGCGGCCGTCGCCCCGATGGCGGAGTTGCCTGGGACCGGACCCTGAGCTATCGCGAGTTGAATGCCCGCAGCGCGGCGATTGCCGCCGGGCTGGTGGATTCCGGCATCGGCCGCGGCGCGCGGTGCGCGCTGATGGTGCGGCCGTCGCCGGAACTGTTCCTGCTGATGTTCGCGCTGTTCCGTGCCGGCATCGTGCCGGTGCTGATCGATCCGGGCATCTCGAAGCGGGCGCTGAAGCAGTGCCTCGCCGAAGCCGCTCCGCTGGGCTTCATCGGCATTCCGCTGGCACAGGCGGCCCGCGTGCTGCTCGGCTGGGCGCGTGGCAGCGTGCGGCGGGTTGTCACGGTCGGCCGGCGCGGGCCGTGGGGTGGCGCGACGTTGGCCGAGATCGAGCGCCGCGGCGCCGCGCTGCTCGCCTGTAGGAGCGGCTTCAGCCGCGACCGGCAGCCCGAACCTGGCGCCGAAATCGGACCCGATCGCGAAGCAACGGGCGCCCGACGAGAGCCCGGCACTGCGGTCGCGGCTGAAGCCGCTCCTACACGCGATCCGACGGCCATTGCGCCCACCGACGGCGACGACGTCGCCGCGATCCTGTTCACGTCCGGATCGACCGGGGTGCCGAAAGGCGTGGTCTACCGGCACCGGCATTTCGTCGCCCAGATCGAGCTGATCCGCGACGCCTTCGGCCTTGAGCCCGGCGGCGTCGACCTGCCGACCTTTCCGCCGTTCGCGCTGTTCGATCCGGCGCTCGGGTTGACCAGCGTGATCCCGGACATGGACCCGACCCGCCCGGCGCGCGCCGATCCGCGCAAGCTGGTGCAGGCACTGCGCGAATTCGGCATCACGCAGATGTTCGGTTCGCCGGCACTGGTCGACGTGCTGAGCCGCTACGGCGAGCAGCAGCGGATCCGGCTGCCGCGGCTGAAGACGGTGCTGTCGGCCGGCGCGCCGGTGGCGCCGGAGGTGGTTGCGCGGATGCAGCGGATGCTGCCCGAGGACGGCCGGATCTGGACCCCGTACGGTGCCACCGAATGCCTGCCGGTCGCGATCATCGAGGGTCGCGAGCTGCGCGAGACGCGGATCGCGACCGAGGCCGGTGCCGGTACCTGCGTCGGCCGGCCGGTGCCCGGCAACACGGTCCGGATCATCGCCATCGACGATGCCGCGATCGCCGACTGGAGCCAGGTGCGCGAGCTCGAGGCCGGCCAGGTCGGCGAGATCACCGTCGCCGGGCCGAGCGCGACCGACCAGTACTTCGGCCGTCCGCAGGCGACCGCGCTGGCCAAGATCCGCGAACGGCTGGCCGACGGCAGCGAGCGGATCGTGCACCGGATGGGCGACCTCGGCTGGTTCGATGCGCACGGCCGGCTGTGGTTTTGCGGACGCAAGTCGCAGCGCGTCGAGGCGATCGATGGTCCGCTCTATACCGAACAGGTCGAACCGGTGTTCAATCGGCTGCCGGGGGTTCGGCGCACCGCGCTGGTCGGGGTCGGCACCGCCGGCGCGCAGCGGCCGGTGCTGTGCGTCGAGCCCGAGCGGCGCCTCGGCCGTCGCCAGCGTGCCGGTCTGCTGGTCGAGCTGGCGGCGCTGGCCGAGCGCCATTCACACACCCGGCGGGTGCAGACGTTCCTGTTGCACCGGCGTTTTCCGGTCGATATCCGGCACAACGCCAAGATCGGCCGCGAACAACTGGCAGGTTGGGCAAGCAAGCGACTGTTGAACGATGAGCGGACGTGACCAACGCCTCGAGGCCGAATACCGCGCCTCGCTGTACGTGATCCACAGCGGCAGCGCGCGGATCGAAACCCGGATCGAGCAGGCCTGCCCGATGCTGGCGGCGTTGCTCGCCCGCTGCGGCGTCGACGGCGCGGCGCTGGTCAGCGCCTGCAATCCCGACAGCCAGCCGCTGCCATCCGAGTGCAACCTGCTGCGCCAGCGCGCGCTCGAGGATGAACTGAACGAACAGAACTACGCGTTGCTGCCGGCAATCGGCCGCTCCGAAGACGGCACATGGCAGGAGCCGAGCGTGCTGGTGCTCGGCATCAGCGTGGCCGAGGCGCAGGCCTGCGCGGCGCGCTGGGGCCAGCGCGCCTGGGTGCACTACGACGCCGACGGCTGCGGCCGGCTGGTGCTGGTCGACGCGACCTGTACATGAAGGTGCTGGTCACCGGCGGCGGCGGCTTCCTCGGCCTCGCCCTGTGCCGGCAGTTGCGCGAGCGCGGCATCACCGTGCGCAGCCTGAGCCGCGGCCGCTATCCGGCGCTCGACCTGCTCGGCGTCGAGCAGCGGCAGGGCGACCTGGCCGCGTTCGACGCCGTCGATGCGGCCTGCGACGGCATCGACGCGGTGTTCCACGTTGCCGCGCTGGCCGGCGCCTGGGGCGAGTTCCGCGACTATTTTGACGCCAACGTGCGCGGCACCCGGCACCTGCTGGCGGCGTGCCGGCTGAACGGCGTGCGGACCTTCGTGCATACATCGACGCCGAGCGTCGCGCATCGCGGCCGGGTGCCGGTCGAGGGCGGCGACGCCGACAGCGCGCCGGTCGCGCGACGTTTCAAGGCGGCCTATCCGGCGACCAAGGCGGTCGCCGAAGCGGCGGTGCTGGCCGCCAACGACGCCGAACTCGCCACCGTCGCACTGCGCCCGCGGCTGATCTGGGGTCCGGGCGACAACCACCTGCTGCCGCGGCTGGTCGAGCGGGCCCGGGCCGGCCGGCTGCGGCTGATCGGCGACGGCCGGCAGAAGATCGATACGACCTATATCGACAACGCGGTCGCCGCCCACCTGGACGCGTTCGACGCGCTGCATGCGCAGCCGGGCGCCCGCTGCGCCGGCCGCGCCTACTTCATCTCGAACGGCGAGCCGCGGGCGATTGCCGACATCATCAATGGACTGCTGGCCGCGGCCGGGGCGCCGCCGGTCGAGCGGCGGCTGTCGTTCCGCAGCGCCTACGCGATCGGCGCCGTGGCCGAACGGCTGTGGCGCTGGCTGCCGCTGCCCGGCGAACCGCCACTGACCCGGTTCGTCGCCGAACAACTGGCGACGCCGCACTGGTACGACATGGCTCCGGCCGAGCGCGACTTCGGCTACCGGCCGAGCGTCACGATCGACGACGGGCTCGCGCGGCTGGCCGCGGCCTGGCGAGCGCGGGCGGCTTGACGGCCGGCACCGGGGCGCTCCGAGTTCAGGCAACAGTTACGGCATCGGCGTAATCTGGATCCAGCTCAGCCCGGGGGTGCTTTCGATGTTGCGCTGGATCGTTGTGCTGGCCGCCGCCGCGCTGGCCGGCTGCGCCACGGACTACCGTGGCTATGGCTATGGCTATTACGGCTACTCCGACTACTACGAGCCGTACTACGACGAGCCGTACGAGGAGGTCTACGTCGATCGCGGCACCTACTACCGGCCGGTCGACGACCGCTACGGCGACTACTACTATCGCAGTCCGTCCTACTACAGCGATGCCTACGTCTCCTACAGCTATCCGCTGTGGTGGGACTACCCGAGCTACTACTCGCTGTTCTGGGGCCTGAACCGCAGCGTGTTCGACCCGTACTGGCATCCGGGCTTCTACTACGGCGTCACCTACTTCCCGCGCAATTACTTCAGCATTTCGTGGTATGGCGGCTGGCCGCGCACGTATGGCAGCTACTGGCCGTACCGCTCGCTGTGGTACTCGCCGTACCGCTCATCGTGGGTCGACAACTACTACGACTGGTATCCGTACTACCGCCGTTACGACCGCCACTACCCGAGCTACTACGCGCCCCGCTACGGCAATGCCCGCAACGAGGCCGAGCGGCTGTCGCGGCTGTCGCAGGTGACGCCGACCCGCGGCCTGCTGGCCGACGGCCTGCCGGTCGGGCCATCGCGCTACACCCCGCGCAGCGACCGCAACCAGGAGCGGGCGGCCGACTACCGCGGGCGCACCGAACCGCGGCTCGATCCGGGCCTGCGCGGCTACGAGCGTCGAACCGACAGCCGCCAGGCCGACACCCGCCGCAGCGTGCCGAGCGAGCGACTCGATCCGCGCCTGCGTGGCGTCGAGCGCCCGGTCGAGCGGCCCGCCATCGACCGCAGCGTGGTCGAGCGGCGCCGCGAGCTGCCGGTGCTCCGCGAGGACGAGCTGCGCAGGCGAGCGGAAACCGACCCGCGGCGCCGAGCCGATTACGGCAGCGTGCCGGCCGAGCGCGCGATCGTGCGGCAGCAGCCGACTCGCGAGCTGCGCCGTGATTACCCGCGCGTCGAGCGCGACGCCAGCGGCTACGATCCGGCCCTGCGCCGAGACTGGCGCAGCGAACCGCGCGATGCGCGGCAGGCGAGCCGGACCTTCGAGCAGGCCGCGCCGCGCGGGCCCAGCGTGCGCACGCCGCCGCCCGAACGCGGCTACCTGATCGAAGGCTACCGCTCGGCGCCGCGCACCGCCGCGCCGCGCGAGTGGTCGGCGCCGGCACCGGAACGGCGGGCGTATGCCGAGCCGCAACAGCGCGCGACACCGCGGCAGTTCGTTGCGCCCCCGCGGCAGACGGCCGAGCCGCGCCCGGCCTATCGCGATCCGCCGCCGGCCCGTGCCGCCACGCAGGACCGGCGGGAAGCGCGTCGAGAGGAGCGCCGCGACCGCGACGACGACGATCGCCAGCGCCGCTGAGCCGGGCGCCACGGCGTTTTCCCGCCCGGGCGCCATCGATCGCGAACACTGCCGTGCCGCACCGTCGCGGTGCGCAGCCGGAACCGGCCTCGCCGATTGCCGCACCCCATTCGGCCGCCGCGTCGTCGTGCGGGCCAATCGCTTCGCAGCGCCTTCGAGAGCCCGACGAGCGTGCCGAAAATGTCAGCACGATCACGGTTCCGTGCGGGCGCACTTGCGTGATCGCGACGCTGACGGCAAGCTCTGCACCGTACAAAGCTGACGCTCCGCGTCGTTCGTCGACGCGAAGTGCCAGCCCGAAATCCAACGACGGTGACGGCTTGTCCGGCGCCCGGACCGGGTTCCCTGGATTCCCCCTGTTCCATCGACCCACCGGGCGCCGGCCTCTTCTCGAGCCGGCCCGGCCGCGGCAAGTCCGCGTTTCGCCTGATAAAAACACAGAAGGCGGTCCCGTTGCCGGGACCGCCTTCTCTGGCTGCTTCGCGCCGCGCTTGACCGTCCCCGTTCCAATCCGGTCGGCGCGTTGCGCCCGCCGGCGCGAATGCCGGTGAAATTCCTGCATGTTCCGTTCCAGGTCGCCGCGGATCGACGCCCCGCCGGCAGCGGGCGCGGCACGCCGCCGAGTGCCGAAACGGCGACAATGGACCGGTCGGCATCGCCACCTCGGCGCCGTCCGCATCCCTCGATCTCAACCGAGCCAGTCAGTCATGTACCA
The DNA here is from genome assembly GCA_041687455.1 of Lysobacteraceae bacterium. Lineage (GTDB taxonomy): Bacteria > Pseudomonadota > Gammaproteobacteria > Xanthomonadales > Xanthomonadaceae > JAWLBY01. The sequence goes on from JAWLBY010000011.1 coordinate 121,956, forward strand.
GTACGACGTCATCATCGTCGGTGGCGGCCACGCCGGCACCGAAGCGGCGCTCGCCAGCGCACGGGCCGGGGCACGGACTCTGCTGCTGTCGCACAGCATCGAGACGATCGGCGCGATGAGCTGCAACCCGGCGATCGGCGGCATCGGCAAGGGCCATCTGGTGCGCGAGATCGACGCGCTCGGCGGTGCGATGGCGGTGGCTGCTGATCGCGCCGGCATCCAGTGGCGGCGGTTGAACGCGAGCAAGGGTCCGGCGGTGCGCGCGACCCGCTGCCAGGCGGACCGGGCGCGTTACCGCAGCGCGATTCGCCGGATCGTCGAGGCACAACCGAACCTGACCCTGTTCCAGGCCGCGGTCGACGACATCGTGCTCGACGGCGGGCAGGTCCGCGGCGTCACCACTCAGCTAGGCCTGCGCTTCGACGCCGCCTGCGTCGTGCTGACCGCCGGCACCTTCCTGGCCGGCCGCGTGCATGTCGGACAGGCGCAGCACTCGGCCGGCCGGGCCGGCGAGCCGCCGGCGGCAACGCTGGCCGAGCGGCTGCGCGACGGCCCGTTCACGGTCGGACGCCTGAAGACCGGCACGCCGCCGCGGATCGACGGCCGCAGCCTCGATTACTCGGTCATGCAGGAGCAGCCCGGCGACGATCCGCGGCCGGTGTTCTCGTTCCTCGGCTCGCCCGCCGACCACCCGTCGCAGGTCAGTTGCTGGATCACCCAGACCTCGGAGCGCACCCACGACATCATCCGCGGCGCACTGGACCGTTCGCCGCTGTACTCCGGCCAGATCGAGGGCACCGGCCCGCGCTATTGCCCGTCGATCGAGGACAAGGTGGTCCGGTTCGCCGAGAAGAGCTCGCACCAGATCTTCGTCGAGCCGGAAGGGCTCGAGGTCACCGAGATCTATCCGAACGGCATTTCGACCTCGCTGCCGTTCGATGTGCAGCTCGCACTGGTGCGCTCGATCCGCGGTTTCGAGCAGGCCGTCATCACCCGCCCGGGCTACGCGATCGAATACGACTTCTTCGACCCGCGCGGGCTGCAGAGTTCGCTCGAGACCCGGGCAGTCGCCGGGCTGTTCTTCGCCGGCCAGATCAACGGCACGACCGGCTACGAGGAGGCTGCAGCGCAGGGCCTGGTGGCCGGCCTGAACGCCGCGCGCCGCGCGCTCGGTCGCGAACCGTGGGCACCGCGTCGCGACGAAGCCTACATCGGCGTGCTGATCGACGACCTGATCACCCGCGGCACCAGCGAGCCGTACCGGATGTTCACGTCACGCGCCGAATACCGGCTGCAGTTGCGCGAAGACAACGCCGACCTGCGGTTGACCCCGGTGGGCCGCGAGCTCGGGCTGGTCGACGACAGCCGCTGGCACGCCTTCGAGGCACGGCGCGAGGCGATCGAACAGGAGTCCGCCCGATTGCGCGGGCTGTGGGTCGCGCCGGGCAACCGGCTGGCCGATGCGCTGGCAGCGGCGACCGGGGTCACGGTCAGCCGCGAGTGCCAGGCGCTGGACCTGCTGAAGCGGCCCGAGCTGGATTACCGGCGACTGGTCGCGGTCGACGGCTTCGGTCCGGCGACCGCCGATCCGACGGTCGCCGAGCAGGTCGAGATCGCGGTCCGCTACGCCGGCTACCTCGACCGCCAGCGCGACGAGATCGAACGCCAGCAGCGCAACGAGACCACCGTGATTCCACACGACTTCGACTATGCCGCGGTGGCCGGGCTGTCGGCCGAGGTGCGGCAGAAGCTGCTCGCGGTACGCCCGCAGACGATCGGCCAGGCGATGCGAATTCCGGGCGTCACGCCGGCGGCGGTGTCGCTGCTGCTGGTGCACCTGAAGCGCCGCAGCGGCCGCCAGGTGGCGTGATCCGGGGCCGCGGCTACCGCTGCCATGGCCAGCGTCCCTCGACCTCGACGAACAGGCTGAAGCTCAGGAAGGTGCGGATGCCGACCACGATCGCCAGCAGGCCGAGGCTCTCGAAGCTCTGCTCGACCACCACGGTGCGGACGATGTCGCCGGCGACCAGGAACTCGAGGCCGACGATGATCGAACGGCCGAGGTTGCGACGCAGCCGTTCGTAGGCGCCGTCGGTGGTGATCTCGCGATAGTGCTGGACATAGCGTGCCAGCGCGAACAGCGAGCCGATCACGATGATCGCGACCCCGGCGGCCTCGATCGCGAGCCCGGCCCACTCGACCACCTGCCTGCCTTGCTGAACGAATCCCATCGCATCGCCCCCTGGTTGGTCCGTCCGGATTGAACTCGCGACGTCGTCGAAAGTCTCGAACCGCTCGCGGCGCCGATCGCCGCAAGCAGCACCGTTCCTGCGACACTATCGTCGATCGATACGCATCGGCCGGCGACGTGTCGACAGCGACTTCGGTGTGCCGCCCGCCGGCGCGCCAGCGACGATCGAACCCGATACCGATCGAACGCTGCGGCCGTCCGGCATGGTCCGCGTTCGCGCAGACCGCGATCGGCACCTGTCCGGCCCGTAGCGATCACGATGCAGAACGAACTCGACCGCCATTATCAGCAGCTCCTGCGTCGGCGTCGCTGGCTGCGCCGCCTGCTGCGGCCGCTGCCGCGGCGCGCCAACGTGCGCCGCTACCCGATCATCAAGTGGTTCGCCGAGCGTGCCGGCCGCTATCCATTCCTGTGGTCGCTGAAGCGCCAGCATGTGCTGCCGGCGCTGTACGCCGGCTCGGTGCTGGCGCTGATGCCGCTGTACGGCGTGCAGTTGCCGCTGGCGCTGCTGGTGGCGGTGCTGCTGCGGGCCAACCTGACCATCACGGTCGCGCTGCAGTTCATCACCAACCCGTTCACGATCGTGCCGATCTACGGCGCCACCGGCCTGGTCGGTGCGAAGCTGATGGCACTGCTCGGTCTCGGCAGCGAGCTGCCGCGCGCGCTGTTCGTCGCCAACTCGCTGTTCATCGGCGGAGCCGCAATCGGCCTGGCGATCGCGATGTTCGCGCACTTCGCCTGGGTATTCGGCGCCTGGGAGGCGCGCGTGTTCCGCGCCAGGCTGCATTCGCTGCGCGCCGCGGTCGAGGAACAGAAGCGCCGCGAGTCGGAATAGGCGGCGCGCGCCGCCGCGCCATACCGCGGGGCATGGTGGCCAGGCTTGATCCGGCGCTGTTCCGGCCGACCGGCCGGCCCCCTAGAATGGGCGCCTTCGCGCGCCGGCCGGCGCGCCGCCGTCGTTCCGAGAGCCGAACTTGAGCGCGATCCTGAGCCCTGAGCTTCCCCACGCCGATCCGCGTCGGGCAGCGATCACTTCCGCCTGGCAGCGTGACGAACGCGAGCACGTCTGCGCCCTGCTGGCCGAACTCGGCGACGACCCCGCCGAGCATGCTGCGGTGCAGGCCACCGCGCTGCGGCTGGTCGAACGGACCCGCGGCAAGGCCGAGGACCAGGGCGCGATCGAAGCCTTCATGCGGCAGTACGACCTGTCCTCCGAGGAAGGCGTGCTGCTGATGTGCGTCGCCGAGGCGCTGCTGCGGATCCCCGATCGCGACACCGCCGATCGGCTGATCCGCGACAAGCTCGGCGAGGCCGACTGGAAGAAGCATCTCGGCAGCTCCGACTCGCTGTTCGTCAACGCCTCGACCTGGGGCTTGATGCTGACCGGCAAGATGGTCGGCCTGTCGGACGAGACGCGGCGCAATTTCGTCGGCGCGATGCGGCGGCTGGTCGGTCGCGCCGGCGAGCCGGTGATCCGCCTCGCGGTGCGCCAGGCGATGCGGATCATGGGCCATCAGTTCGTGATGGGCCGCACCATCGACGAAGCGCTGAAGCGGTCGCGGCGCGGCGACAACGCAATGTACCGCTACAGCTTCGACATGCTCGGCGAAGCGGCGCTGACCGCGAAGGACGCCGCCCGCTATCTCGAAGCCTACCGGAGAGCGATCGCCGCGATCGGCGCCGGCGGCCCCTATCCGGACGTGTTCGCCGCGCCGAGCATCTCGGTCAAGCTGTCGGCACTGCATCCGCGCTACGAACACGCCAAGCGCGCCCGTGTGCTGGCCGAGCTGACGCCGCGCGTGCTCGAACTGGCGCAGCTCGCGAAAGCGCAGGGCATCGGCTTCACGATCGATGCCGAGGAAGCCGACCGCCTCGAGTTGTCGCTCGATGTGATCGCCGCTGTCCATGCCGATCCGTCGCTGGCCGGCTGGGAGGGCTACGGGCTGGCGGTGCAGGCCTACCAGAAGCGCGCGCCGTACGTGCTCGACGCACTCGCCGCGCTGGCCCGCCAGCACGGCCGGCGGATGCCGGTGCGGCTGGTCAAGGGCGCGTACTGGGATTCGGAAGTCAAGCGCGGCCAGGTCGAAGGGCAGATCGGCTATCCGGTGTTCACCCGCAAGCCGAACACCGACGTCAGCTACCTCGCCTGCGCGAGGCGGATGCTGGCCGCCACCGATGCGTTCTATCCGATGTTCGCGACCCACAACGCGCACACGATCGCGGCGATCCACCGGATGGCGCAGCGCATTCTCCCCTCTCCGCTCGGCAGAGGGGTCGGGGGTGAGGGTCCGGGCGAAGCGCAGCGTCAGGTGCTGGCCGAACCCTCACCACAACCCCTCTCCCGGGGGGAGAGGGGCTCGCATCGCTACGAATTCCAGCGCCTGCACGGCATGGGCAAGGATCTCTACGACGAGGTCGTGCCGGCCGACCGGCTCGGCGTGCCGTGCCGCGTCTACGCGCCGGTCGGCAGCCACGAGGACCTGCTGCCCTACCTGGTGCGGCGGCTGCTCGAGAACGGCGCCAACACCAGCTTCGTCAACAAGATCACCGACGAGTCGATCAGCCCGGCCGACCTGGTCACCGATCCGGTCCGCCAGGTGGTCGCGTTCGACTCGATCCCGCATCCGAAAATCCCGCTACCGGTCGCCCTGTACCAGCACCAGAACCCCGGCGAAGGAAGGAAGAACTCGATGGGCGTCAATCTCGCCAACGACAACGAACTGCGCCAACTGGCGGAGAAGATCAACGCCGCGATCCGTCCGTGGAAGGCGGCGCCGCTGGTGCCGGGAGCAGCCTCGGGTGGCGCCGTCACGAAGGTGACCTCGCCGGCCGACCGCCGGATCGAAGTCGGCGAATGGCAGGCCGCCGATGCGGCCACCGTCGAACGCGCGCTGGCCAACGCCGAGGCGGCGCAGGAAGGCTGGGATCGGCTGCCGGCGGCATCGCGCGCGGCGATCCTCGAACATGCCGCCGACCTGCTCGAGCAGCGGATGCCGGAGTTCATCGCGCTGTGCACCCGCGAAGCCGGCAAGACCATTCCCGACGGCGTCGCCGAAGTGCGCGAAGCGGTCGATTTCTGCCGCTACTACGCAGCGCAGGCACGGCGCCAGTTCGGTCATCCGGAAAAGCTGCCGGGGCCGACCGGCGAATCGAACGAGCTGTTCCTGGCCGGCCGCGGCGTGTTCGTCTGCATCAGCCCGTGGAACTTCCCGCTGGCGATCTTCGTCGGCCAGGTGGTCGCCGCGCTGCTGGCCGGCAATGCGGTGATCGCGAAGCCGGCCGAACAGACCACGCTGATCGGCCACCAGGCGGTCCGGCTGCTGCACGAGGCCGGCGTGCCGGAAGCGGTGCTGCAGTTCCTGCCCGGCGACGGCGCGACGGTCGGTGCCGCGCTGACCGGCGACCCGCGCGTGGCCGGCGTCGCGTTCACCGGCTCGACCGAAACCGCGCGCGCGATCAACCGCTCGCTGGCCGCGCGCGATGCCGCGATCGGCGTGCTGATCGCCGAAACCGGCGGCCAGAACGCGATGATCGCCGATTCGTCGGCATTGCCCGAACAACTGGTCAAGGATGTCATCGTGTCGGCGTTCGGCTCGGCCGGGCAGCGCTGCTCGGCCGCGCGCGTGCTGTTCGTGCAGTCCGACATCGCCGACCGCGTCATCACGATGCTGTCCGGCGCGATGGACGAACTGCAGGTCGGCGACCCCGGCCTGTTGTCGACCGATGTCGGTCCGGTCATCGACGCCGACGCGCTCGGCATCCTGCAGACACATGCCGATCGGATGAACCGCGAGGCGCGGCTGATCAACGAAGTCGCACTCGGCCCTGATTGCGCGCACGGCTGCTTCTTCGCACCGCGCGCCTACGAACTGTCGTCGCTTTCGCAACTGACCCGCGAGGTGTTCGGCCCGGTGCTGCACGTGATCCGCTTCGACGCAGCAGACCTCGACGCGGTCATCGCGGCGATCAACGCGACCCGCTACGGCCTGACGCTCGGCATCCATTCGCGGATCGACTCGACGGTCGAGAAGATCGCCCGCGGCGTCAAGGCCGGCAACTGCTACGTCAACCGGACCATGATCGGCGCGGTGGTCGGCGTGCAGCCATTCGGTGGCGAAGGCCTGTCCGGCACCGGTCCGAAGGCCGGCGGGCCGCACTACCTGCCGCGTTTTGCCAACGAGCGGACCTTGACGATCAACACGACGGCGGCGGGAGGCAATGCGTCGTTGCTGACGCTGGGCGATTGATCGCCGGTTGCTGACGCGGCTGCGCTCGCGAGCCGCGCAAGCAGGCGCCGCTCAAGCAGGCGCCGCTCAAGCAGGCGCCGCTCAAGCAGGCGCCGCTGCAGCGGACCGCTGACGCCGCTCCCGCAGGGGAGGGCCTGCGGTCCACCGAGCAGGCGCCCTTGCGACGGTCGGCATGCGCGCATGCCGGCATCAATCGATGCAGCGCGCTACACCTCCGCCTCGTCCGCGCTCGCCGTCGGCTGCGGCTCGTGGATCAGGTAGCCCTGCACGAAGTCGACGCCGATCCCGCGCAGGATCTCGCAGGTCGCCTCGCTGTTGACGAATTCGGCGATCACGCCGGCACCCATCTGGTGGCCGATGTCGGTCACGGCGCGGACGATCGAGCGGCTCATCGGGTCGGTTTCGATCTCGCGGATGAAGCAGCCATCGATCTTGATGAAGTCGACCGGCAGATCCTTCAGATAGCCGAACGACGACATGCCGGCACCGAAATCGTCGATCGCGAAGCGACAGCCGAGTGCGCGCAGTTGCTTGATCAGCGCGATGACCCGGGTCATGTTCGCGATCGCGGCGGTTTCGGTCACTTCGAAGCAGATGCGTCCGGCAGGCACCTTCGAGCGCTTCAACTGATCGAGCACGAAGGCCGGGAATCCTTCGTCTTCCATCGTTGTCGCCGACAGGTTGATCGCGCACAAGGCGATGTTGTCGCCGGCCGGGTGCAACCGCGGGAAATTGGCAAGTGCGGTGCTGACGACCCAGCGGTCGAGCACCGGCATCAGCCCGAAGCGTTCGGCGGCCGGCACGAATGCGCCGGGCGGCACCAGCTCGCCGTGCTCGTCGCGCAGGCGGATCAGCAGTTCGAAATGGGCGCCGTCAGCGGTCACGCCGGGCTGCAGCCACTGCAGCTCCTGGTAATACAGGCACAGGCGATCCTCGGCCAGCGCCGAGCGCAGTCGCGCGATCCATTCCATCTCGCGCAACCGGTGGCTGGTTGCCAGGTCGTTTTCGGTGAACAGGTGTACGCGGTTGCGGCCGTTCTCCTTGGCCATGTAGCAGGCGGCGTCGGCCAGCGACAGCAGTTCGCGCTGGCAGCGCGGATGGCCGGCGTCGAGTGCAATCGCACCGATGCTGGCGGTGACCGCGTACGGCTTGCCTTCCCACGAGAAACCGAACTCGTCGATGATCTGCCGCAGCCGCTCGGCGGCGGCCAGTACTTCGTGCGCGTCGCCGTTGGCCACCAGCACGCCGAACTCGTCGCCGCCGAGGCGGGCGATCATGTCGTCCGGGCCGAGCGCATCGCGCAGCACGTCGCCGAGCTGGGCGAGCAGTGCGTCGCCGGCCAGATGGCCGGACACGTCGTTGATGACCTTGAACTGGTCGAGGTCGAGATACAGCAGGCCGGCGCCACGTCGCGTCGCGTCCGGTTGCAGCAACTGCTGCAGTCGATGTTCGAACTCGCGTCGGTTGATCAGCCCGGTCAGCGAGTCGTGGCGCGCCTGGTAGCTGAGTTGCGCGGTCAGTTCGTGCAGTTCGCTGACGTCGGAAATCACGCTCAGTCGCAGCGGCTCGCCGGATAACTGCAGCTCGCGCTCGGCCAGCGTGGCCCAGAACGTCCGGCCGTCCAGCGCCCGCAGCGCGCGCGCCTCGGCCAGCGGCGGCGGCTCGTCGTCGTTTGCCGTCTGCGGACCCGGATCGGCGAAGTCGCCGAGTCGGTGGCGGGTCGTCTCGGCGTCGCCGAGCGCGAGCAGCCGGCGGCCGGTTTCGTTGACGTATTGCAGCCGGCCGTCGGCATGCGACAGCACGACTGCGACCGGCAGCAGTTCGTTGAGCGCGCGGAATCGTGCCTCGCTCTCGCGGTAGCGCCGGCTCAGCGTCTGCGCCAGCGCGACGGCATGTTCGCGGCGTCCGATCAGGCTCCAGGTCAGCATGCCGAGCGCCGCCGCCAGCAGCGTGCTGATCAGCCAGCCCAGCGAAAGCGTCACGGTGGCGGCATCGGCGAAGCGGGTCGGCAGCAACCGCAGCTCCCACTGCCGGCCGCCGAACTCGAGCGCGCCGCCGATGATCGCGGTGTCGGCGGCAGCGCGTTCGGTCCGGCCGTGATCGAGGCTGTCGTACAGCACGGTCGCCTGGCCGTTGTCGTCGGTGACATCGACGACCTGCACCTGGATGCCGCGATCGAGCAGGTCGCCGAGCCCGGCATGGATCAGCTCGCTGACCCGGAACGAAATGCCGACCGAGCCGATCTCGCGCGCCCGGCGCTCCTCGAGCGTGAGCGGTTGCGGTCCCGGCGAGAACGCCGGCGCGCGGATCACGACGCCGTCGGCCGGCTCGTCGACGCCCTCGCGCTGGATCAACTGGAAGCTGGCCGACACGACCGGCCGATCGAGGTCGCGCGACAGTTCGATCGCGCGCAGGTTGCCGGGTTGCGAGACGACGTCCAGACCGTACACGCGCTCGTTGCCGTCGGCCGGTGCGACCATTTCGGTCAGATAGGCGAGCGGCTCGCCCGGCGCGCTCTTGCGCGAGAACACCATCGCCTGCATCGCGCCGAAACGGGCGCGCGGATTCAGCGCCTGGTGAACGAGCTGGAACTCGTTCGGGCTGATGTCGGCGCGTGCCAGGAACACCGCCTGGATGCTGCGCAGCAGCAGGTCGCAGCTCGCCAGCTCGGCGCGCAGCGCAGCCAGCATCCGTTCGGCGCTGCGCTCGCGTGCCTCGTCACGTTCGTTCTGCAGCGCCCGCCCGTACTCGCCGAGCGCGACCGCGGCGACGCCGAGCGCGATGACGAACACGCCGACGCTCCACGCGAATTGACGCAACCGCCGTGAGGGCGATGAAGACACGCTGGCGTTCAGGTTGACGTACCCGGGCGGTTTTTACGCGACATTAGCAGGACGACATGCGATCCGGGGGCGCGCTGCGGCACAATCCTCGACCCCGCTCACAGTTCGGAACGTTCATGAACGATGCGACCGCGACGATATACGCCGACCATGTCCGCGTGCTGTGCCGACGCAGTGCCGAGGCGTTGCGCCGTGCCGGGCGCGACCATCTGGTCATCGCATCCGGAGTCGAGAAGTACCAGTTCCTCGACGACCGGCCGTATCCGTTCCAGGTCAACCCGCACTTCAAGGCGTGGTTGCCGCTGAACGACCACCCGCATTGCTGGATCGTCTTCACGCCCGGCCAGACGCCGCGGCTGGTCTACTTCCAGCCGGATGACTACTGGCATCTGCCGCCGGAGGCGCCGAGCGGGTTCTGGACCGCCGAGTTCGACATCCGCGTGATCCGCACGCCGGACGAGGCGCGCCAGCATCTGCCGCCGGCGGCGCGCTCGGCGATCGTCGGCGAGGCCGATGCCGCGCTCGGCGACTGGCAGCCGGACAATCCGCCGGCGCTGCTGAGCTATTTGCACTTCCATCGGGCGTACAAGACGCCGTACGAGCTGCAGCGGATGCGCGCGGCACAGCGGCGCGCGGTGGCCGGCCATCGCGCCGCCGAGGCGGCGTTCCGCGACGGTGCGTCCGAGCGCGACATCCACCGCGCCTACCTGGCCGCGACCGGCCACAAGGACACCGACCTGCCGTACGGCAACATCATCGCGCTGAACGAGCACGGCGCGGTGTTGCATTACCAGTACCAGCAGGCCGAGGCGCCGGCCGATTCGCGCGCGTTCCTGATCGATGCCGGCGCCAGTTGCGACGGCTACACCGCCGACATCACGCGCAGTTACGCGCGCGACGACGCGACCTTCCAGGCACTGATCGATGGCGTCGAACGCGCCCAGCTCGGCCTGGTCGAGCAGGTTCGCGACGGGGTCGATTTCGGCGAACTGCACCTCGACTGCCATCGCCGGCTGGCCGGCGTGCTGCGCGAACTCGGCGTGGTCGCGATGGATGAGGACGCGATGGTCGCAAGCGGGGTAAGCAATGTGTTCTTCCCGCACGGACTCGGCCACCTGATCGGGCTGCAGGTGCACGACGTGGCCGGCTTCCAGGCCGACGAGGACGGCGGCACGATCGCGCGCCCGGACGGCCATCCGTACCTGCGGCTGACCCGGCGGCTCGCGCCCGGCATGGTCGTGACGATCGAGCCGGGACTGTATTTCGTCGACACGCTGCTGGCCGGGCTACGCGCCGGGCCGCATGGCGCCGCGGTCGACTGGACGCTGGTCGAACACCTGCGGCGTTTCGGCGGGGTCCGGATCGAGGACGACGTGGTTTGCACCGACGGCGCGCCGGAGAACCTGACCCGCGACGCCTTCGCGGCCGGCTGAGCGGCCGCGGCGCCGGCTGGCGTCTCAGCGCGGCCGGTACAGCGCGGCGTCGAGGATCGACCACAGGTGGATGATCCAGCCGAGCAGGATCAGCCACAGCAATGCCGCCAGCACGAACTGCACCAGCGCGATGATCGGCCGGCCCTGCACGAGCTGGCCGAGGCCGGGAATGAAGAAACTGGCCAACGCCGCGATCACGTTGCCGGCGCTGCCTTGTCCTGCTGCCATCGTCGTCTCCTTGCTGCGTGCGCTTGCCGAACCGCTGCGCTCGGGTACCGTCAATGATGACGCCGGACCGCGTGCGGGTGTGACCCATGCCGCCGCAGCGGCGCACTGCCGATCTGCCGCATACGGCGCCGATCGGCTGCGGTTTACCATGCGTGCCATGAGCGCTCGCCGTCGCCGCCCTTCGCAAGTCCCACCTGCGCCAGCCGCCGCCGACTGGCGGGGCCGGCTGCAGCGCTGGTGGAAGCTGGTCCGCGGCGATCGCCCGATCGGCTGGCTGCTGCTGCTGTGGCCGACCTGGTGGGCGCTGTGGCTGGCTGCCGAAGGCGTTCCGCCACTCCACCTGCTGGCGATCTTCAGCGCCGGCGTCTGGCTGATGCGTTCGGCCGGCTGCATCATCAACGACTACGCCGACCGCTGGCTCGATCCGCATGTCGAGCGCACGAAGTCTAGGCCGCTGGCGACCGGCGAGGTCGGCCCGCGCGAGGCCCTGGCGCTGTTCGCGGTGCTGGCGCTGATCGCGTTCGGGCTGGTGCTGCTGACCAACCGGCTGACCGTGTACCTGAGCTTCGTCGGCATCGCGCTGGCGGCGAGCTATCCGTACCTGAAGCGTTACACCTGGTTCCCGCAGGTCTATCTCGGCATTGCATTCGGCTGGGCGATCCCGATGGCGTTCGCGGCGGTGCGCGGCGAAGTCCCGCCGCTGGCCTGGCTGGCGTTCTGCGCAAACGTGCTGTGGGCGACCGGCTACGACACCTGGTACGCGATGGTCGACCGCGACGACGACATCCGGATGGGGGCGCGTTCGACCGCGATCCTGTTCGGCGACATGGACCTCGTCGCACAGGGCGTGCTGTACGGCAGCTTTCTGGCCGCACTGGTGTTGCTCGGCCAGCGCGCCGGGCTCGGTGCGCCGTACCTGCTCGGCTGCGTGGTCGCCGCGTTGCTGATCGGCTGGCAGTTCCTGTTGGCGCGAACGCGCTCGCGCGAGGGCTGCTTCCGCGCCTTCCTGAACAATCATTGGGTCGGCATGGCGGTGTTTGCCGGCATCGCGGCGGACTACGCGCTGCGCTGACGGACGGCGGCCGCTGGATGCGCCGGCGATGCCCATGCGGCAGCGCGGCCGGCTGAACCGACGGCGCCGGCCGCCGGCCCTGCGGTCGGTCGCCACGTCGCCGCGCTTGACGCGCCCGGGTCGCCGGGTCGAAAGTCACGGTCAGCAGAAGGGGAGTAGCTCCCGCTGCCGGCATCGTCATCACGGGCACAAAAGGCCCCGGTCCGGCAGGCAGACGCGGCAGGAACGGGTTCCGGCGTCTGCGAGCGAGACCTTCGCCGTCCTGGCGAAGGTCTGTCACGCGATTGCGTACGCCATCGTCCGGACCAGTCCGGCAGCGATCGGTGAGGTCTCGTGCACAGCATTGCGAACGGGTGGCTCTGGGCCGGTTTCATCGCCGTGGTCGTGACGGCGCTGGCGGTCGACTTCATGGTCCTGCAACGCAGCGGCCCGCACCGGGTGCGGACCCGCGAAGCGCTGACCTGGTCGCTCGCCTGGATCGGGCTGGCCGGGTTGTTCAATCTCGCGCTGTGGCTCTGGCTGCGCGAGACGCAGCCGGCCGCGCACGCCAACGAGGTCGCGCTGCAGTTCCTGACCGGCTACCTGGTCGAGAAGTCGCTGGCGGTCGACAACATCTTCGTGTTCCTGCTGCTGTTCAACTACTTCGCGGTGCCGGCCGAACAGCAGCAGCGCGCATTGATGCTCGGCGTGCTCGGTGCGATCGTGCTGCGCGCGATCATGATCTTCCTCGGCGTCGCGCTGATCGTGCGCTTCCACTGGGTGCTGTATCTGTTCGGCGCGTTCCTGCTCGGCAGCGGGATCAAGATGCTGTTTGCCGCCGGCGCGCCGCCGGACCTCGAGCGCAATCCGGTACTGCGCTGGATGAGTGGGCATCTGAAGCTGACCCGCGAATACCACGCCGATGCGTTGTGGGTCGGCAGCGGCCGGATGCGCCGCTACACGCCGCTGTTCCTGGTGCTGGTGATGATCGGCGTGACCGACGTGATCTTCGCGGTCGATTCGATCCCGGCGATCTTCGCGATCACCACCGACCCGTTCATCGTGCTGTCGTCGAACGTGTTCGCGGTGCTCGGACTGCGCGCCCTGTACTTCCTGCTGGCCGACATGGCCGACCGCTTCCACCTGCTGGTCTATGGCCTCGCCGCGGTGCTGATGTTCATCGGCGCCAAGATGCTGCTCGAACCGTGGCTGCATGTGCCGATCGGCATCGCACTCGGCGTGGTCGGCGCGTTGATCGGCGCGTCGATGGCAGTCAGCCTGCTGCGCCCACCGCCGGCATCGGCCGACCACGCCGGCTGATCCGGGCCGGCATTGCCGGGGGGCGTCGCACGGCAGCGCCGCCGTGCCGCGTCAGCGACCGGCGGCGCGCGCGACCGCGATCACCCGCACCTCGGCGGCGCCGGCGGCGAGCAGCGTCGATGCGGCCTCGCGCAGCGTGCTGCCGGTGGTGATGACGTCATCGAGCAGCAGCACCCGGCAGCCGCGCAGTCGGCGCTGAACGCGCCGCGCAGGTTGCGACGTCGGGTCTTCGCATCGAGGCCGAGCTGGTGTGGCGTGTCGCGCTCGCGGCGCAGGGCGTCGAGCGCCAGCGGCAGCCGGTGGGCCCGGGCCAGAGGACGCGCCAGCTCCAGCGCCTGGTTGTAGCCGCGCTCTCGCAGCCGGCGTCGATGCAGCGGGATCGGCAGCAGCAGGTCGACATCGGCCAGCATCGCCGCCGGCACCGCCGCAGCGAGCCGCTCACCCAGCAGCCGGCCAGCGGCCAGGCCGTCGCGGAACTTCAGCCGTGCCAGCCAGCGGTCGATCGGGTCGGCATACAGATACGGCGCGAATGCGGCCGAGAACGGCGGCGGTCGCTTCAGGCAGCGGCCGCAGGCCGGCGCCGGCGCCGGCAGCGGCAGCGCGCAGCGCGGACAGGCACAGTCGATCCGCGGCAGCTCGGCCGCGCAGGGCGCGCACAGCTCGCTCGCCGGCGCCGGCGAGCCGCAGCCCTGGCAGTGCGGCGCGAGCCATCCGGCAAGCCAGCGATCGAGCCACCGTACGGCGCCGTTCAAGTTGACAGGCCTCCCCCCGCTTTCCAGACTTGCCGCCCCACCGCCCGGTGTTCCGCGGGATTTTCGCAATGTCAGCCACCGTCCGCCACGACTGGACCCGCGCCGAGGTCCTCGCCCTGCTCGATCTGCCGCTGCCGGAACTGCTGTACCGCGCGCAGTCGGAGCATCGCCGGAACTTCGACCCGGCCGAAGTACAGGTCTCGACCCTGCTGTCGATCAAGACCGGTGGCTGCCCGGAGGACTGCGCCTACTGCCCGCAGGCGGCACGTTACGACACCGGCCTGCAGGCTCAGAAGCTGATGGAGCTCGACTCGGTGCTGGCCAAGGCGAAACAGGCCAGGGCCGCCGGCGCGACGCGCTTCTGCATGGGCGCGGCGTGGCGCAATCCGAAGGACCGCGACATCCCGAAAGTCGCCGCGATGATCCGCGAAGTCCGCGCGCTCGGCATGGAAACCTGCGCAACGCTCGGCATGCTGTCCGGTGACCAGGCGCGCGCGCTGCGTGAGGCCGGTCTCGACTACTACAACCACAACATCGACAGCTCGCCGGAGTTCTACGGCGAAGTGATCCGGACCCGCGAATACCAGGATCGCCTGGACACGCTGGCCGAGGTGCGCGGCGCCGGCATGAAGGTCTGCTGCGGCGGCATCGTCGGCATGGGCGAGTCGCGCGAACAGCGCGCCGACTTCCTGCTGACACTGGCGACGCTGCCGGAACATCCGCAATCGGTGCCGATCAACCGTCTGGTCAAGGTCGCCGGCACGCCGTTGGCCGATGCCGCCGACCTCGATCCGTTCGAATTCGTCCGCACGATCGCGGTGGCGCGGATCCTGATGCCGGCGTCGATGGTCCGGCTGTCGGCCGGTCGCGCCGAAATGAGCGACGAACTGCAGGCGCTTTGCTTTGCCGCCGGCGCCAATTCGATCTTCTACGGCGAGAAGCTGCTGACCACCGGCAATCCCGACACCGAACGCGACCAGGCGCTGTTCGCGCGGCTCGGCCTGCGGCCGATGGCGGTAGAGGCGCGCTCGACGACGGTGCATGCGGAGATCTGCGCGCCGGCGGACGCGGCATGAATGAAGTGACGACCGGTCGCGCGATGCACGAGCTCGTGACGCCCGGGCCGCGGTGATGTCGATCGCCGCCGCGCTGTTCTCCCCTCTCCCGGTGGGAGAGGGGCGGGGGATGACCCGGTCATTTCCGTTCGCGGCGGCGCCGATCGACCGCGCACGCAATCGCTGGTGGCACACCGCCGCGCCGCGCTCCGCACGAACCCTCACCCCAACCCCTCTCCCGTTGGGAGAGGGGCTTGATGCGAAGCCTTCCGTCGTTGCGTCGCACTGACATGCGTCCGTCGCTGCTCGACCGCATCGCCGCGCGCGATGTCGAACGCCAGCAGGCCCACGCGGTCCGCCGCTTGCGCGCCGTCGACGCCCGCGACGGCGCAACGCTGGCGACTGCCGGTCGCGCGCTGCTCGACTTCAGCGGCAACGACTACCTCGGTCTCGCCGCGCATCCGGACGTGATCGCCGCGCTGCAGCGCGCCGCGGCAGAACACGGCGTCGGCAGCACCGCTGCACACCTCGTCACCGGCCACCACCGGCTGCACGACGCACTGCAGGACGAATTCGCCGACTGGCTCGGACAGCCGCGCGCGCTGCTGTTCGGTTCCGGCTACCTCGCGAACCTTGGCGTGCTGCAGGCGCTGCTCGACGCCGGCGATCTGTGCGTACAGGACCGGCTGAACCATGCCTGCCTGCTCGACGGAGCGAAGCTCGCCGGCGCGACGTTGCGCCGCTATCCGCATGCCGACGTCGACGCCGCGCGCCGCCGCCTTGCCGTTCAGGCGGAGGGCGCGGCGCTGCTGACGACCGATGGCGTGTTCAGCATGGACGGCGATATCGCGCCGCTGGCGGAACTGGCGCAAGTCGCGGACGACGCAGGCGCACTGCTGTACGTCGACGACGCTCACGGCATCGGCACGCTCGGACCGCACGGTGCCGGCAGCCCGGCGGCCTGCGGCCTGGGCCCGTCCGGCGCGCCGCTGCAACTCGCCACGCTCGGCAAGGCGCTCGGCGGCTACGGTGCGATCGTGGCCGGCGCTGCCGTGCTGGTCGACGAACTGCTGCAACGTGCGCGGACCTATCTGTTCACGACCGCGCTGCCGCCAGCACTCGCCGCCGCGACGCTGGCCGCGGTGCGGATCGCACGCGGCGCCGACGGCGACGCCCGACGCGAGCGGCTGGCGGCGAACATCGCCCGCTTCCGCCACGGCGCGGTGCAGCTCGGCCTGCCGCTGCTGCCGTCGAGCACGCCGATCCAGCCGATCGTGCTCGGCGACAATGCGACGACGTTGCGCGCGTCGCAGCAGCTCGACGAGCACGGTTTGCGCGTCGTCGCGATCCGCCCGCCGACCGTGCCCGAGGGCCGCGCACGACTGCGGATCACCATCACGGCAGTCCATGACGATGCGCAGATCGACCGCTTGCTCGATGCGTTGTCACGGCTTCCGAGCGGCTGAGGGATGGCCCCGAACCAGGGCGCGCCGGCGGCGCCTGTTTCCGTCGAATCCCGAATCCCGAATCCCGCCCCTCCCACCATGCATATCGAAACCGAAGGCCACGGCCCGCCGCTGGTGCTGATCCACGGCTGGGCGATGCACGGCGGCATCTTCTGCCCGCTGTCCGAGCGCTTGCGTGACCGCTTCACGCTGCACCGGGTCGACCTGCCCGGCCACGGCCACAGCGTCGATCATCCGGGGCCGTTCACGCTCGACGCCTGCGCGGCCGAGCTGTTCGAGCGGTTGCCGGTCGCACCGTGGCTCGGCTGGTCGCTCGGCGGCCTGCTCGCGCAGCGCGCGGCGGCATTGCGTCCCGAGCGCATCAGTGCACTGGTTGCACTCTGCGCATCGCCGTGTTTCGTGCGCAGCGACGACTGGCCGCACGCCGTCGAAGCCGAGGTGTTCCACGCCTTCGGCCGCGACCTGGCCCGCGACTACCGGATGACGATCGACCGCTTCCTGGCGCTCGAGGCGCACGGTTCCGACCACATGAAGGACGAGCTGCGCGAACTGCGCGCGCATGTATTCGAGCGCGGTGAGCCGGCCCCGCATGTGCTCGGCGACGGCCTGCGGCTGCTCGAGGACGGCGACCTGCGTGCGGCGTTGCCGGAGCTGCAGATGCCGAGCCTGTGGATCGCCGGCCGTCGCGACCGGCTGGTGCCGTGGCAGGCGCTGCAGGCGGCGGCCACCGCCGCGCCGGCCGGCCGGTTCCTGCGCATCGACGGCGGTGGCCATGCGCCGTTCCTGAGCCACGCCGACGAGGTTGCCGACGCGATCAGCGGTTTCGTCGTCGGCGGCTGAGGCCGGCGGCCCGCGGGCCGCGCCGGCGCCGGTCCATGTCCTTCAGTGCCGATCCGTTGCAGATCAACAACCTGCACGCGGATGCCCGGTCGCACCGACCGCCGCACGCCCCATCCGGTACAATCGCCGGCCCTGCGACCCAGCCCCTGCCGTCATGAGCGATTCTTCCTGGTACACCGAACGCGTCGACTACTCCGGCTCGGCGATCGGCTTCCGTGTCAGCGCCAAGCTGCATGAGGAGCAGAGTGCGTTCCAGAAGATCGAGATCTACGACACCACCGACTGGGGCCACCTGATGGCGCTGGACGGCTGCATCATGCTGACCCAGCGCGACAACTTCCTCTATCACGAGATGATGTCGCACCCGGCGCTGTTCACCCACAGCAATCCGAAGCGGGTCGTCATCATCGGTGGCGGCGACTGCGGCACGCTGCGCGAGGTACTGAAGCACCGCGAAGTCGAGTCGGCCGTGCAGGTCGAGATCGACGAACGCGTGACCCGGCTGGCCGAGCAGTATTTTCCCGAGCTGTGCGAGGCCAACGACGACCCACGCGCGCAACTGCTGTTCGACGACGGCATCGCCTACATGAAGAACGCGGCACCGGAATCGATCGATGTCGTGATCGTCGATTCGACCGATCCGGTCGGCCCGGCCGAGGGCCTGTTCAACGAAGCGTTCTACGCCAGTTGCTGCCGCGCGCTGCGTACTGGCGGCATCATCGTCCAGCAGTCGGAGCCGCCGCTGACCCAGTTGCCGCTGATCCGTTCGATCCGCCAGCACCTGAAGAACTCCGGCTTCGCCTCGGTGCGGACCATTCCGTTCCCGCAACCGGCCTATCCGACCGGCTGGTGGAGCTGCACGATGGCGCGCAAGGCGGCCGACCTGTCGGGTTTCCGCGAGCGTGGCGCGCAGTCGAAGCCGTTCCCGACCCGCTACTACAACGCCGAGATCCATCGCGCCAGCTTCGCGATGCCGGAATTCATGCGCGAAGCGCTCGGCGACTGATCGCCGGCATCGCCCCTACCGACGGACCCCGCCGTGCTCGAACGCATTCCCGACTTCATCGGCAATCATCCGATCCTGACGCTGGCCTTCGTCGGCATCGGCGTCGCGCTGATCGCCAACGAGCTGTCGCGCTTCACGCGCGGCTACAAGTCGCTGACGCCGGCCGAACTGACCCGGCTGATCAACCAGGACAACGCGCTGGTGGTCGACATCAGTCCGCTGAACGACTTCGAGAAGGGCCACATCGTCGGCTCCAGGCACGTCGCGATGAGCCAGTTCGATCCGGAGAACAAGCTGCTGGCGAAAGTCCGCGAACTGCCGGTCGCGGTGGTCTGCCGCAGTGGCATGCAGGCCGGGCAGGCCGCCAAGCGGCTGGTCAAGTCCGGTTTCACCAAGGTCTACGTGCTCGACGGCGGCATCGCCGCCTGGCAGCAGGCCGAGATGCCGCTGGCTCGCGGCAAGGCCTGAGGCGAGCCGGCTTGATTTGGCCGGGTTCCGGCCGCATGAAATAATTTCCCTTTTACCGGAGAGTTCCCATGGCTGATCCCACCGCGAACGGCGCTGCCGAACCGGCCGCCGCCGCCCAGTTGGTGCTGCAGAAGGTCTACATCAAGGACGCCTCGTTCGAAGCGCCGGGCGCCCCGCAGATCTTCCAGCAGGAAGGTCAGCCGCAATTGCAGTTGAACCTGAGCCAGAAGGTCGCGAACATCGGCGACAACGTCTATGAAGTGACGCTCGGCGTGACGCTGACCTGCACGCTGGCCGACAAGACCGCCTACCTCGCCGAAGTGCAGCAGGCCGGCCTGTTCGGCATCGCCGGCTTCGAACCGCGTGCGCTCGACGCGCTGCTCGGCAGCTACTGCCCGAACACGCTGTTCCCGTACGCCCGCCAGGCGATCAGCGAGCTGATCCAGAACGGCGGCTTCCCGCCGTACTTCCTGCAGCCGATCAACTTCGACCAGTTGTACGCCGAACAACTTCGTCGGCGTGCCGAAGCGGCGCAGGACGGCGAAGGCGCCGACGCGCCGGCGGCCGGCAACGCCTGAGTACGATGACGGCGCCCCGGGTCGCCGTCCTCGGTGCCGGCTCCTGGGGCACCGCGCTGGCGGCGCTGCTGGTCCGCAACGGCAACGCTGCCACGCTGTGGGGCCGCGACGCCACCGAGCTCGACGCAATGCGTCGCGAGCGGCGCAATCGCCGCTATCTGCCGGACATCGAGCTGCCCGACGGGCTCGCCTTCGAGGCCGACCTGGCCGCCGTGGTGGCCGCCGCCGACCTGCTGCTGGTGGTCGTGCCGAGCCATTCGTTCCCGGCCATGCTGCAGGCGATCGCACCGCACCGCCGTGACGGCGTCGGTGTCGCCTGGGCAACCAAGGGCTTCGAACTCGGTTCCGGTCGCTTTCTGCATGAGGTCGCAACCGATCTGCTCGGCGAGCAGGTGCCGACCGCGGTCGTGACCGGTCCGTCGTTCGCGCGCGAGGTCGCGCTCGGCCTGCCGACCGCGGTCACCGTGCATTCGTGCCAGCCGGCATTCGCACAGCAGGTAGCCGAACGGCTGCACGGCCATACATTCCGCGCCTACACCGGCGACGACATGCTCGGCGCCGAGCTCGGCGGTGCGATGAAGAACGTGCTCGCGGTGGCGACCGGTGTCGCCGACGGCATGCAGCTCGGCCTCAACGCCCGCGCCGGCCTGATCACCCGCGGCCTGAACGAGATGCTCCGCTTGAACCTCGCGTTAGGGGGGCGTGCCGAGACGCTGATGGGGCTGGCCGGCCTCGGCGACCTGGTGCTGACCTGCACCGGTGATCTGTCGCGCAACCGGCGTCTCGGCCTCGCGCTCGGCCGCGGTTCCAGCATCGACGAGGCAGTCGCCGGGATCGGCCAGGCGATCGAGTCGATCCAGACCGCCGACGAGGTCATGCGACTGGCCGAGCGGCACGGCGTCGAACTGCCGATCAGCGAGCTGGTCTGCCGCATGCTGCATCGCGAGATCACGCCGCAGGAAGGCCTCGAGCGGGTGCTCGCGCGGCAACAGAAGGCCGAGTACCCGGCGCGCCTGTTCGCCTGAGCGCCGCTGTTGCAGCGGCTTCGGCCGCGTCAGGCACGCTCGATTTCCGCCGAAATGCAGCACCGCGCCGGTCCGGCGCGGTGCGCCGCGATGGCATCGTCAGAACGAGAAGCGCGGGCCGATGAAGTACTGCTCGTCGCCGTCGATCAGCTTGACGTCGAGGTTCAGGCCCCAGCGATCGGTGAAGTGGAACACGCCGCCGAGCCGGCCGAACACTTCGCCCGACAGGTTTTCCATGTCCTCGTAGCCGGCGAACGCGTAACCCTCCAGTCGCGGCGTGAACAGCGAGCGCACGCCGACTTCTGCGAACCAGCCGTCGTCGCTGCCGAAACCGGACACATGATCCTTCTGGTAGGCCGCGCGGGCGACCAGGTCCATCGAGTCATTGAGGCTGTGGTTGTAGCCGACGCCGAGCCACCAGCGTTCGGCGTTGCCGTCGAACGGAGCGAAGTCGTCGTCGAGATCGAAGCGGTCGAGGAAGTCGTTGTCCCAGTCGAAGTCGGCATAGGCGCCGAACACGTGGAAACGCTCGCCGAGCGCAAACGAGCCGCCGAGCAGCACGCCGTCGGCTTTCGCGTCACCCTCGAAGCGGTAATAGCCGGCCTCGACGTAGCTGTAGGACAGTTGATTGGTGCCTTGTGCACTGGCAGCAGCCGGAATCAGCAGGGCAAGTGCGATCAGGGAATACTTCATGGTCCGTTCTCCGTGTGCGCGGTAAACCGCTGATGCGGCGCACATGCTGGGCCGGATCGCGCAATCGCCGCTGAACATCGCGGACGCAGCGGCGCGTGTGATTCAGCGCGCGGCGGCATCCGGTTCAGCTCTGTACACGAGACGCACGCGACCCGCTGCCGGACCGATCCGCTGCAACTTGTTGTTTGCGGCGCACAACCGCTCTGCCGCGCGCGTTTGTTTGGCGGCGACGTAAAGGTTCCGTGAACTCAGCGTTCGGCGCCTGTGAAATCGCCCTGCCGCCAGGCTTCGTAGACGAGCACCGCCACGGCGTTGGACAGGTTCAGGCTGCGGTTGCCGGGGCGCATCGGTAGCCGCAGGCGTTGCTGCGGCGGCACCGCGTCGAGCACGTCGGCGGGCAGGCCGCGGGTTTCCGGCCCGAACAGCAATGCGTCATCCGGCGCGAAGCGGACGCGATCGTAACGGACTTCGCCACGGGTCGACAGCGCGAACAGCCGCGGCCGGCCGATCGCGTCGAGACATGCCGGCAGATCGTCGTGGACCTGCAGGCGTGCGAACTCGTGGTAGTCGAGTCCGGCTCGGCGCAGCCTGGCGTCATCGAGTTCGAAGCCGAGCGGCCGGATCAGATGCAGCTCGGCGCCACTGTTTGCGCACAGGCGGATCACGTTGCCGGTGTTGGGCGGAATCTCGGGCTGGTACAGGATGACGTGCATGTCGTTGTTCGGGAGTGGGGAATGGAGGAAGAATGAGGAAGGTGCGGTCGGTCGAGAAACGCGAGCGGGCATTGCTGCATTGCCGCGCACTCGCACCCGTTGCCGTTGCTCGTCATCCCGGCGAAAGCCCACTGCTGTCCGGGGAAAATCCGCGCGCGCCTCACGAAAGTGTTGCGGTGTCTGGAGTTCGGGGTTAAACCCCTGAGCGCCAACTCACTTCCAGAC
>JAWLBY010000012.1:0-137705 GCA_041687455.1 Lysobacteraceae bacterium
GAAATCGGTCACGATCGACCGAAACAGGCGGTCACGCCTTACCGAAACGACCGGTCACGGGTTACCGAAATGGGCGGTCACGATGGACCGAAATACGCAGCGACTACATCTATCGGCTCGAGCACAGCAAGACACAACAACGGGGCTCGTCACGCACCGGCGCGAGCGACAAACCAATCCTCGGCGAAAGTGCGATTGCGCTGACCGCGTGGCTCCGCGCGGCAGGGATCGAACACGGTCCACTATTTCGGCGCGTTAGGCACAACCGAATTCACGGACCGCTATCGCCGCAAGCAATCGCCGACATCGTGAAACGGCGCGCTGCCGCTGCCGGCCTGGTCGGCGACTTCGGAGGGCATAGCCTGCGGGCGGGTTTCGTCACTGAGGCAACCAATCGCGGCATTCCGTTGGCATCGATCATGGCGATGACGGAGCATCGGTCAGTGTCGAGCGTCCTCGGGTACTACCGGACGGGCGAAGCTATCCTGAACCCCGCGGCTCGCCTCATCGATAACCTCCCGGACGAAGCCGACCCATAAAAGGATCCCGCCCCAGCGCTAGCGTTGCCCGCCGAACGCAGAGCTCGATACAAGCGCTCCGCCGCTGAATCAGAAAACGGTCAGCTCATCGAAGCATTCAGCCGGGTACAGATAGTCGCTGACGGACACATCGATGACGCGAATCATCAAGCGATCCTCCGACACAGATTCATACACAGAACCGAGCGCAATGTCGTCGCCTGAGACATCGCCTAGCCTTTTGCTCGTACATACGACGAACCGACGCTTTGGAAATTCATCGTCCCGACACGCGAAGCGTAGGATCAGGTGATTGATCGAGATAACCTGGAGTCGCGAGACAAGCGTTACAGGGCGGAGCTCACGCACTACATGGCTACGGCGATCCCGCGCAGGTTTTCGCGGTTATCCGCCTCTGCTTATCCCTTGCGCCGGTCTGGCATGCCGCGCACGCAAACGCTCGCCGGCCTCCTTCTTGCTCATGCGAAGCAGCTCAATCTCCCGGTCCGTCAACATCCGTGCGCGTGGATTGGGTCCGATGAGCGCATTCAGCAGTGCGGTTGACGGCGTCAAGACCCCCGTCGTCCGGTTCGCCAGGCTTTCTCGTCCGAGTCGTCACTGCGGCGTCCAGGCTAAACCCGCCCCCCTCCGGCGTTCAGCGTTCGAGGCCATCCGGCAAGTGACCGCGGGCACGTCGGAGCAACTGTAGGATCGCTCGAGCGACCTCACGTTCATCCACGCGCAGGCGGATTGCTTCGTCGAGCAATGCGCGGGCGAAGGCGGGATCATGCGCGCCCCGATCCGTACAGGTATGAAATGGGTCGCCCATGGCTGGGTGTGTCACTTGAGCCGTCCTCGCACTGATTCCCGATGCTTGCGCATTGACTCGCGGGCTAGCCGACATGCATCTCGCACACGCTCGATTGCCGCTAGCTTTTCGGGCCACGGCGCTCTTGCGGCGATTCTGCGGCGCTCTGCCTTGTCTCGGATCACGTCGTCGAGATGCGCCAGTGCGCTCGAATAGTCCCGCTCGCTCATCGCAGTTGCACCGAAACGCTCGCCGGAAGCCATCATGCCAGTGTTCTATCGGACGATAAGGCGGGATTATCGCGGGTGCGCGCGCTCGGTCCGGCTGCTCATCGGACGTCCGCACGTGGCCGCACGCAACAAGCTCGACCAACAAAAGGCGACCTACCAACCACGCTGAAGCGCCCACAGTCCGTACGTTGCAAAGCCCCTTCGAGAACTCCTCGGCCGCGTGCCGATGACCCGAACCTCGACTATTCGGTGCATCAAATGAGCCGAATAGATCGGACATTCGGCTCAGGACGCCTTCCGATGGCCACATCTCGCTGGATCTGGGCCCCGCGTGGTCCCGCCACAGCATGGCCGACGTGATCTACAACACCGACTACAAGCTGCGTGCGTTCGGCGTCGCCAATGTGCAGGTGCTGATCGGCTGGCACAACAACATCGACTTGCCGGTGGTCAATGGCCGCACCACCAAGATCCTCCGGTACTTCGGGGTTCGATGTCCGTCAGCTGGATTGGGGTGCCGCACTCAGGACGCCGCCGCAGTGGAAGGCAGCCGATAGGCCGACAGCACTTCCTTCATGCTCTCGGGAATGCTGCCGCACGAATAGCCGCCGTGCACCGACCAGGAGTCGGTGCCGCCGATATTCGTCCGCTGCAAGGCTTCTTGTAGCACCTCATCATGCGGGTACAGATACCAGTCGCCACCCGCTGGAAAGGCGATGAACAGCTCTTTCCCCTGATACTTGGCATACAGCGAGAACCGGGATTTGAGCTGGATCAGCAGCGTGCTGCCTGAGATGTGCTGAGCGATCAGGTCCGCACCATTCCAGTCGTCGCTGAGTCGGATGGTGCAATAGCCGAAGTCAGCCAGCACGCCGGACAGCTTCTGGAAGTTGTAGCTCTCCTTCTGCCGCGAGTTCAGATCACGATAGCGAATGCGCTGGAACGGAAAGGTCATGCGCGGGCCTGTTTTCGGATGGGTCTGACCGCCACGCGGCTATGCCGGCAAGGCTGGCCACGCTCGGTGCACCAGGTCGAAAGACTTCCAGATCCGCACTGCCGCGTCGACCCGGCGCATGGGCAGGCTAACCAGGCAGGCTCGGGCCTCGACCAGGCTGCGATGAACCTGCGTCACTAAGGGCCCCACCCTGGCCGCGTCGACCAGTGGGGTCAGGCGCTCGCAGAGCGTGGACAGCTCGCCCCGGGCCTCGGCGGTGCAGTCCTGCGCAAGGGAGTTCAGCAGGTAACCCAGTTCATACAGCAGGTCATCACGCGTCATCGATCGTCCGCCAGCGGGTGATCAGGTGAGAGTCCGGGCACGGCGTCGCACCGAGTCGTCGCACCCGCGGCATGATCAGGAGCTAGCAAGGAAGCCGTCCGAAATGGCGGTAGAGAGCACTCTAACCCCGCTCATGGATGACTGCGGGAGCCAACCAGCGAGCCATCGGAAGTTCGTAATGACGATCTCGATTCCTTCCGCGTAGGCGAGGTCAACCGCTCGGCGTAGGTGAGCTTCTAGTTTGTCTGAATCGGATTCAGAGGGAACGAACAGTCCCCAGGCATGACGGTCTTGCCCGTCCTCGAGCAGAAGCGGCTCATGCGGCACTTCAAGGAAGGGGTTTCCGACCAGTCGCAGCGAAGATAGCTTGCGGCGCGCTCTCCGCCAGCCGAGCACATTGGTGTCGAATGCCGCCTCACCGAAGGCCAGTATGACAGCGCTGCGATGGTCGATCAGCGCGGCGATGACATCACCTTCATAGTACATCGCCCCCTCCTCGTGCAGCCCTGAGCTTTCGACCATCTGCCATCAGAACGCCCCCCTCTTCCTTCCCTGCAATGGCCATGGAATCCATGGCCCGGCACAATCGCTGTCGGACACTGGCGTCCAGACAAATCCGTCATGAATGTGTGCGACTGGAACCCAAACACTGGGTTCTCGCACGATGGTATTCGACAGATAGCTTTGGTCCCCGACGCTCAACACAAGCAACTCGTCGAGCACGCTGCAAGCGCGCGGGTCACCCACCAACAGCACACCGCGGCCGGGGTCTACACCGGAGCTTCCTAGCGGAGCAGTAAAGATCCACAGACCAGCGATATCGTTAGCGTTCTCGGTCACTGCCCATAGGAAGTCTTCCCACCAGTGAGCGACCGGGGGCAGTGACGGTACAGCATGGCTCACTTGTCGGCAGCACTGGCCACGACGCACCTCTC
Source organism: Lysobacteraceae bacterium (assembly GCA_041687455.1). Taxonomy (GTDB): domain Bacteria; phylum Pseudomonadota; class Gammaproteobacteria; order Xanthomonadales; family Xanthomonadaceae; genus JAWLBY01. Next base: position 3,768 of record JAWLBY010000012.1, read on the forward strand.
CGATTCCGTCATCCCCTCGCCAAACCAGCCGCGAAAGCTCGATAGATCTCAGCCGATCATGCGCGCGCTTGAGCACGTGATAGTGCCGTGCGTAGCGCTTGGATGCCCAGTGAGCTTCGGCAACCCTCCCTCCCAAATCCGCGAATGCTTGCACTACATCGAACGCGCTGCCGTAGCCATCAGCTCCCCCGGGCCCTGCTTGGATGGCGAGATCAATCATCTCGGTTTCAAGCTCTTGCTCGATGACCACGGTTCCTGTGTCGAATGCACCGCCGCAGCCAGGACAGATGTGATGGGAGTGCTCGCGGGCCAGCTCGACGACTCCCCTCTGAAACTCATTGGGAGAAAGGAGCTGTATGCGCAGCGACCCGAGCTTCTCCTTGATCCTGCCCACGCGCGCGCCGCCGGACGCCCCCAACACGGTGAGCGCCGCGTCAATCAACGGCCACCATCCGGGAAGGTGGGCGAGCGCTTCACACTCCAATGGATCGGTCGGATTCCACCCGTCCCACAGCGACGGGTGGTGATCGACCAGTTGTCGAACCCACGCCTCGGCAGTCGAATGGCTGACTCGTGAGTCACAGCAGATCATCAGGCGTCTCGTGGGGAGGCATGAATCCGGCCAAGCCACTTCGCAGAGCGACCGCGGCCATTCGCCCTCCGGGCTCACTTGGATCAGGACGCGCGAGCGCGCCGCCGCTTCGGTGGCGCTGCTGCCTTGAGGTTCGTCGGCGTTGCAACCGCCTTGCGACCCATCGGCCTGTATCCACGCACCGAGTCAATCCGGAAAATGACCGGACCGTCGTCGATCCCTTTGTGACAGAACGAGAGCATCAACCCGACATGGAGCGCCTTTTCGTACACGTTCAATTGGCCCTCATCGTCCGGAAGGAAGAGGGCTCGCCCTTCGGATTTCCCGGAGTGCTCGGGATTGATAAGGGAGAATCTGTAGGTCGACAGTTTCCAGGACGAATCCCAGTGACCGGTGACGCTGCCCAGCCCTTTACAGGCCATCGTGAGCTTGTTTTCGGATTCTGCAGATTCAAACTCCGCCCAGAGTTCTAGCTCCCAGGCTTTGTGCTTGCCATCGCCAACGCCATGCAGTCGGACGATCTGAAACGGATCCTTCATCTTCATTGTTCGCTCCGCTTCTATAAAGTTGCCGCACGCCTGCGCGAATGGGAGAGTCGGCTGCGCAACTGCACACGCCACCTGAACTCTGATGTCAGCCCGATCAGGGGCACCGACAGTCGCTCAATGCGCGCAGCGTAGCCAAAAAAATCGGCGTCTTCGCAGACGAAGTCCTCGACAAGCGCGACCCGCTGCTCTGTCCAGCGCAGCCTGCACTGCCCTGTTGCTTTCAGTCCGAGCACGAACGTCTTCATGGTGCAGCACAGATCGGGATCCGCGAGCAGCGTAGGTGACGGCCGCCGATCCCGGCCACGTGCAAGCACGCCGCCGCTCCGGCCATAGAGCGTGGTCACACCTCGAGCCGGCCACCAGTCACCCTGCTTCAATCCTCGGAGCATTCGCCGCAGCGGTGGATGCACACTCGTGGACACGGCGACTACTCCCCAGCCGGAGCGAAACGAAAATCCTTGAGGATGGCGACCACCATCGCGCCGTAACAGATCAGAAGCCCCCTCTCGCGAAGCTGCTTTTCCAGCGCGATCTTGAAGGCGTCCTTGAGCCGGTCTCGCTCCACCGCTTCGTAGAACTCGGGGTAACTCAACGTCAGGACATTCTTCCCGCTGCGAAGCAGAAGGTCGGTGATTTCCTCAGCAACCGAATTTACGGGTGTCGCCATGCTCTGGGCCTCCGTATCGAAATGTCATCGTAGCCGAATGTTTAGCGCCATGTAAACACGCTGTACGAGTCCTATAAGGAACGCCTATCAACCTCATATGGCGCCTTATATGTCAACGGATTCTCCAAAAGGAGCTTCCCCGTCGCCTCGGGTACCAGCGCAGCGCCGCGCATGGCTCCATGCGTGACCGCCCGGAAAGTCTGCGGCCAACAGGTGGCAGACTGCCCGCTTTGCCGGAGCGTTAGGCTTCGACGTGGATCCGGCCTGCCACGAACCGTCTTAGCTTGAGACTTCGCCATGCTTGCCTGACCCGCCCTCCTCGGCCACGTCGTACATGCCCTCACACGCGATTCGATCCGTCGTCTTGACGGTCTCGATCGCTCTTGGCGGCTGCGCCACAACACCATCGCCACCTACGCTCTATCGGCTCGAGCACAGCAAGACACAACAACGGGGCTCATCACGCACCGGCGCGAGCGACAAACCAATCCTCGGCGAAAGTGCGGTTGCGCTGACCGCGTGGCTCCGAGCGGCAGGGATCGAACACGGTCCACTATTTCGGCGCGTTAGGCACAACCGAATTCACGGACCGCTATCGCCGCAAGCAATCGCCGACATCGTGAAACGGCGCGCTGCCGCTGCCGGCCTGGTCGGCGACTTCGGAGGGCATAGCCTGCGGGCGGGTTTCGTCACTGAGGCAACCAATCGCGGCATTCCGTTGGCATCGATCATGGCGATGACGGAGCATCGGTCAGTGTCGAGCGTCCTCGGGTACTACCGGACGGGCGAAGCTATCCTGAACCCCGCGGCTCGCCTCATCGATAACCTCCCGGACGAAGCCGACCCATAAAAGGATCCCGCCCCAGCGCTAGCGTTGCCCGCCGAACGCAGAGCTCGATACAAGCGCTCCGCCGCTGAATCAGAAAACGGTCAGCTCATCGAAGCATTCAGCCGGGTACAGATAGTCGCTGACGGACACATCGATGACGCGAATCATCAAGCGATCCTCCGACACAGCAATGCGCGGGCGAAGGCGGGATCACGCGGGGCGCGATCCGTACAGGTACGAAATGGGTTGCCCATGGCTGGGTGTGTCACTTGAGCCATCCTCGCACTGATTCCCGATGCTTGCGCATTGACTCGCGGGCTAGCCGACATGCATCTCGCACACGCTCGATTGCCGCTAGCTTTTCGGGCCACGGCGCTCTTGCGGCGATTCTGCGGCGCTCTGCCTTGTCTCGGATCACGTCGTCGAGATGCGCCAGTGCGCTCGAATAGTCCCGCTCGCTCATCGCAGTTGCACCGAAACGCTCGCCGGAAGCCATCATGCCAGTGTTCTATCGGACGATAAGGGGGGATTATCGCGGATGCACGTGCGCCGCCAGGCCGCCCACCGCACCGCCGGCACGCCGCAACAGGGCGGCAAGACTGGGCTGCTTCGAGGCGACTGGGCGTGCTCGGCTTGGCGAAACCCCGCGCCGCAGCGTCTCCGAAGCGCAGCCGATCTTGCCCATGACCAAACCCGTTCGCCGCCCACTGCGTCGATTATCGTCGTTGAGAGCCATTTTCCCCGCGGTCGCAAGCTTAATTTTCAGTAGGTCCCACTGTTCCGCTCGGCAAGCGAAACCGAGAGAGCACTTCCCGCATACTGTGCGGAACGCCGCCCCACGAATAGCCGCCATGCACCGACCAGGAGTCAGTGCCGCCGATATTCGTTCGCCGCAATGCCTCGTGCAGCACCTCGTCGTGCGGGTAGAGATACCAGTCGCCGCCCGTGGGGAACGCGATGAACAGATCCTTCCCCTGATACTTCGAATACAGCGAGAATCGGGATTTCAGCTGTATCAGCAACGTGCTTCCCGACATGTGCTGGGCGATCAGATCCGCGCCATTCCAGTCATCGCTGAGCCGGATGGTGCAATAGCCGAAGTCGGCCAGCACACCGGATAGCTTCTGGAAGTTGTAGCTCTCCTTCTGCCGCGAGTTCAGATCGCGGTAGCGAATCCGCTGAAACGGAAAAGTCATGCGGTGACTGCCGTGCTGATGGCGTTGCGTGACAACATCTCTCGGACCTCTTCGATGGAACGGCAGCCACCACCCAGGTGGATCACCGCGTGGCAGTTCGGGCAGACCGGGCGCAGGTCTCGTGCCGGGTCGACGGTTCGCTCACCCCGCGCGAGTGCCATCGGGTTCAGGTGATGCACGTGGATGAAGCCAGCAGCATCCGGCCCATACCGCTGGCCGAAGTCGAACTGGCAGATCGAGCAGGCGGTTCCGAAAACGGCCACACAAGCGTCCCGCGCTTGGCGGCTCCGCTCATACGCCTTGACCACCCGCTCGAACCTCCTGCCCTCTCGAAGCGCTTCTGGGGTAGGAGGCTCGTCCATGGCCAGCTCAAATGGGCCGGCGCCATGCGCCTCCAACCACGCCTCGGCCAAAGCGAAGAGGTAAGACGAATTCCGGGTCTCACCAACCCCACTCGCCGTCCGCGCACCTGCGAGGAAACGGTCCAGGAAAGTGGCGATGTACTTCGGCGATTCGTACCGTGGGAACCCGGTCTCCGGAACGAACGACAAGCCTCTGCCCTGCGTCGAAAACGTGAAGCGTTTGCCGTCTCGACGGGTCCTGTACTCTGTGCCTTGAGCGGCCTCCTGCCGCACGAACGCCATGAAGCTGTCGTAGTCGAGCATGGTTGTCTCCTTCGCTCGCTGCTGTCACCGTGTAAGCCGCAGGGATGGCCACTCTCGGTGCACCAGCTCGAAAGACTGCCAGATCCGGACTGCCGCGTTGACCCGGCTCATCGGCAGGCTGACCAAGCAGGATCGGGCCTCGGCCAGACTGCGATGAACCTGCTCAGCCAGCGGTCCGATCCCGGCTTGATGGACCAGGCGGGACAGCCGCCCACAGAGCGTGGACAGCTCGCCCCGGGTCTCGCTGGTGCAGTCCTGTGCCAGGCAGTTCAGTCGTAAAGCAGCTCATCACGGGACATCGAGAATCCCCGGGCTGGTGATCGTTGAGGGTCGCGGCTTTGCGTCGCACGAATCGAGACCGGGCCGTCTCGGTCGACGAGACCGAGACGGGCATAACCGGGGCTGACTTCAAGGGAGCCGCTGACCCACCAACCGTTCCGACCTGGCGCCACTGCACGAGGACCTGACTCGCGCTGATCTCGTCCCCCCCTATTGCCTGCTGGAACCGGCTCAGAGCTTGCACTACCGCGGACAAGACTCGCCGAACATGCTCATCCAAGGCGACAACCTCGAAGCCCTGAAAGCACTCCTACCCGAGTACGCTGGCTAGGTGAAGTGCATTTTCATCGATCCGGCGTGGAACACGAAGTCGGCATTCACGCATCACGACGACAACTAGGACCACAGCCAATGGCTGTCGATGAATTCGCGACTGGAACTGCTTCGGCAGCTTCTGGTTGGCGATGGGCCGATCTGGATCGTCATGGACGACAACGAAGCACACTGTCTGAAGGTCGTGAGTAACGAGATTTGCGCGCGGTCGAACTTTGTCGCGTCGTGGTTCGCGGCGAGGTCACACGGCAAATAGCTTTGCGCCTGCTGAGCCATTGCTCACGGCATCGTCGATGCTATAGCCCATGGCCCGATAGCCGCGCTGGCGCTTGTCCCACATCCGCAACAGCGCGGGATGACCGGTGTCCACGAAGTCAATGATCTTGACGTTGGTCTTGCCGGCGTGCTCCCGGTGCAGGCGTCCGGCGTACTGTTGCAACGTGCCCTTCCAGGAGACCGGCATGGCCAGTACCAGGGTGTCGAGCGGAGGATGATCGAAACCTTCGCCGACCAACTTGCCGGTCGCGAGCAGCACGCGCGGCGCGTCGGGCGCTAGGTCATCCAGCAAGGCCACCAACGCCGTGCGCTGCTTCTTGGCAAGGCGGCCGTGCAACACGAAAGGTGTTGTCCCACGGCCTTCGAGGGCCACCCGTATCGCTTCGACGTGCTCGGTGCGTTCGGTGAGGACGAGCACCTTGCGGCGCTGTAAGAAGGCCCGGTGCACTTCTGTCGCGATCGCTTCGGTGCGAGCGCCATCACACGCCAGCTGACGAAAGACGTCCTGAATCCCGGCGTCGGCCGGAATGTCGATGCGCGCATCCCACAAGCGCGGCACCACCGAGAGATCCTGCGGTGCGCTGGTGGGTCTCGCCGCCGAATGCCGGATCGGGCCGCACTGCATGAAGATGATGGGCTGTTGGCCATCCCGGCGGATCGGTGTCGCCGTCAAGCCAAGGACGTACCTCGCTTTGACGAACTTCAGGATGGCGTCGAAAGAGACCGCCCCTACGTGATGGCACTCGTCGACGATCACCTGTCCGTAGTTTTCGACCAGCGGGTTCACCTGCCCCTGCCGCGACACCGACTGCATGACGGCGATGTCGATATTTCCTGTCGGCTTGGCCTTGCCGCCGCCAATCGTCCCAACCAAGCCCTTGCCTGTGCCCAAAAACGCCTGCAGGCGTGCCTGCCACTGCTTGAGCAGCTCGGTGCGGTGGACCAGCACGAGGGTATTGACGCCCCGCCGCGAAATCAGCGCGGCGGCCGTCACTGTTTTGCCGAATGCCGTCGGAGCACACAGCACGCCGAAGTCATGCGACAGCATTGCCGCAACCGCCGCCTGTTGATCCTCCCGTAGGGTTCCAGCAAACGCGACCTCCAGCGGTTGGCCGACAAAGCGCTCGTCGCGCACCTCGCTGGCAATGCCGTTCTCGTCCAGCAATGATTGCGCGGCTTCCAGGCATCCGCGCGGCAAGGCAATGTGCTCGGGGAAGTTCTCCGCGCAGCCGATGACACGCGGCTTGTCCCAGACCGACATCCGCATGGCTTGCGCGCGGTAGAACTCCGGATTCTGGAAGGCCGCGAGGCGAATCAGCCGGTTCGCCAGCGACTGCGGCAACTGTGTCTTCTCGAAGTAGACCCTGTCGGCGAGAGTCAGCCGCAGCGAAGCCGGCATTGGGCCGGCCAGCTTGGTGGTTGCAACGCGTGCCCTGCGCCAGGGTGTGGCCAGATCCTCGTCGTCGATAAAGGTGACGTCCAAGGCATGCGCGCCACCCGTGGCCCGCAGGATCGTCGGCTCGATGTCCTCACCCGCCATCGTCTGGAGCGAGGCAAGGAATGCCCACTGGTCGGGGTACGGTCGCCACTGCGCATCGACGAAGACGCTGTAGCCCTGTTCGCGCGGAGCCTTCTGCAGTGGCAGCGCGATGAGATTCCCGAAACTGCCCTTCGGCACCGAGTCCTGATTGGGAAACAGCCGATCGTAGGAACTGAGCGTGAGTTGTCGCGTGCGCGCACAGGTATGGCTGATGATCGCCGTTCCCAGACGCCGCGCATCCCGTGCTGCAACCCGATGGGCGAAGAACACCCAAACGTGCGCCCCCTGCCCGGAGCGCGAGATTTCCAGCGCCGCCGGCACGCTCAGTTCGGCACAGGACTGCATGAAGGCACGCGCGTCCTGGCGCCAGTCGGCCTCGTCAAAGTCCACCGCCAGGAAGTAGCAGCTGTCATCCTCCAGCATCGGGTAGACCCCGATCGTGTGGTCGCCGGCCAGATGGTCATAGATCACCGCATCCGAGAGTGGAATCAGCAGGCGATGGCTGCAGTCGCCACACTTGATCTGCGGCTTCTGGCACAGGGCTTCCGTGCGCTCTGCCCTACGATCCATGCTGCCTGAGCGCCGGGCAGCGTCGATGTAGCGACCAGCGTTGCGGGCGAAGCGGTCATGCGCGCACGCTGGCGCGTAACCGCTCTTTCCTGTGGTCTTGCTCTCCCAGCGGATAGGAAAGACATCGGTGCGGCCGCGAAACAGTCGTCGGAACAGCGCGACCTTCTGCTCGGGCGAAAGGCTGAAAGCAACGGCCGCGGGCGAGGCGCTCGCCTGGCTTGCAGGCAGCCGCCACTCGATGCCGTGGGATTCCAACAGCGAGATCAGCCGGGCGTTCTCGGCGCGAAGTGCCGCCAGCATGTCGTCCGTCACCATTGGGTCGAACCAGCCATGGGCGAGGTTCCTGTCCTGATGCGGCGGGGAGGCATGTCCCAACCGGCTGTGGAGTGTGTCGCAGCCCCCGCCCCCGAGCCCATCGATGTTCTCCTCGGTCGAGGCCCGACAAACCAGGCCGATGCGCAGCAAAAAATAATGCTACGCTGCGCATCACCCCAAAGCTACCGGCGCGCCCATGATCCGCTGTCGCCTCTCCATCCTGATGGGCCAGAAGCGACTGCGGATTGCCGATGTGGCGCGGCTGACCGGGCTCAATCGCAGCACCGTCACCGCCCTGTACCACGACCGCGCAACGCGTATCGAGCTACCGGCCATCGACCGGCTCTGCGCCCTGTTCGAGTGCCAGCTGGATGAGCTTCTCGAGCGGCTCCCCGATCCGGTGGAGCGCGGCTGATGGCCCTCGGCACTGGGCGTTGGCACGTTATCTCCGAGTCCGCGTACGCCTGGGAACGGGAGGCCCTGGAGTGGCTGCGCGAACACCTGCCCAATCACGATCCCTGGCACGTCTGGACCAACTTCGAGTTCATCGACGACGACGGTCGGGTGAACGAGGTCGATGCGCTGGTGATGGCGCCGGCCGGCATGTTCCTGGTCGAGATCAAGTCGCGGCCAGGCGAGCTGCGCGGCGATGCCCACACCTGGGTGTGGAACACCGACGGCCGCGAGTTCTCGGTCGACAACCCGCGCCTGCTGACCGATCGCAAGGCCAAGCGACTGGCGTCGATCCTGCGCCGTCAGCCGGCGATGACCAAGGCCAAGGTGCCGCTGCCCTTTATCGACGCGGCCATTTTTCTCTCGGCCACCCGGCTCCAATGCCGCCTTGAAGGACGTGCGCGGGTCGGCGTCTTCACCCGCGGCAGGCCCGGCCACCCCGAAGACGATGGCATCGTCGCTGGCCTGGCCCACGGCTTGCGTGGTTCATCAGCGCCCTCGGTGGATCGCACGCAAATGCGGGCCGTGTTCAAGGCGATCGCCGAAGCCGGCATCCGCCCGTCCAACAAGCACCGGACCGTCGGTGAGTACCGGCTGCAGAAGCTGCTCTCCGAAGGCGAGGACTACCAGGACTGGCTCGGCCAGCACCAGACCGTCGCCTCGGTTCAGCGCCGTATCCGCATCTACACACTGGCCTCCGCCCAAAGCACCGAGGTGCGCGAAAGCCGCGCCCGCAGCGCGCGCCGCGAGTTCGAGGTGCTGGAGGGCATCGAGCACGCCGGCATCCTGCGCTGCCGTGACCTCAAGGAAACCGAGCTCGGCCCGGCGCTAATCTTCGATCACGACCCCAACGCGATCCGCCTTGATCACCTGATTCACGAGCATGGCGCCAAGCTGACGCTGACGCAGCGGCTGAGCCTGGTCCGCAGCATCGCCGAGGTGCTCAAGGTGGCCCACGGCAAACGCCTGTTCCATCGCGCCCTGACGCCCAAGAGCGTGCTGGTCCACGATTGGCCAGCGGCAGATCTGCGCGTGCGGCTGATGAACTGGCAGACCGGCACGCGAAACAGTGAAGACTCGCAGACCCTGCATCGCACCACCGGTACCCACCACGTCGAAAACTACGTCGACGATCCCGGCCGGGTCTATCTCGCCCCCGAAACGGCGCATGCGGAACCCGGCCAAAGCGCCGAACTGGACGTCTTCTCGCTCGGCGCGTTGAGCTACCTGATCCTCTCCGGCCAGCCTCCAGCCGACACCCCGATCAGCCTGCTCACCGTCCTGCGTGCCAAGCAGGGCCTGCAGCTGGCCGACGTGATGGATGGCTGTCCGCAGAAGCTCTCCGATCTCATCCGCTTCGCCACTCAACCGGAGGTGCTGGCGCGCTACAACACCGTGGACGGCTTCCTCGCCGACCTCGACGCCGCGGAAGACGCGCTGACCACACCCGACCCTGAATCGACCGTCGACCCCAGCCAGGCCAAGGCCGGCGAGCGCCTTGAAGGTGGCTTCACCGTCACGCGCCATCTCGGGCGCGGCTCATCCGCCGTGGTGCTGCAGGTGCAGCGCGATGGCGAGGACGAAGCCCTGGTGCTCAAGGTCGCCCACGATGCCGCGCACAACGAAGCCTTGCGCGGTGAAGGTGAGGCGCTGGCCAAGCTGCGCCACCCGAACATCATCGAATACCGCGACACCCTGAGCATTGCTGGCCGCACCGCCCTGCTGCTGCGCAGCGCCGGCGACACCACGCTGGCCCAGCGCATCAAGACTGAAGGGCGTCTCTCTCTAGATCTGCTGCAGCGCTTCGGTGAAGAGCTGCTCGCTGCGGTCTGTGAGCTGGAGAACCAAGCGGTCAGCCATCGCGACATCAAGCCGGAGAACATCGGCATCGCCACCGCCCGCACCGGCAAGCTCAAGCTGGTCCTGTTCGATTTCTCGCTCAGCCGCACGCCGCCGGAGAACATCAAGGCTGGCACCCCGCCCTACCTCGACCCCTTCCTCGCGCTGCGCTCGCATCGCCGGTGGGATCTCTACGCCGAGCGCTACGCCGCCGCGGTCACCCTGCACGAGATGGCCTCCGGCCGCCCGCCCCGCTTTGGCGACGGCCAATCCGCACCGGAAGTGCTGAAGGACGAGGCCACTGTCGACAGCGGCGTGTTCGATCCGTCCCTGCGCGATGCGCTGACGGCCTTCTTTGCCAAGGCGCTGCGCCGCGACTTCCGCCAACGCTTCGACAACGCCGAAGACATGCAGCGCGCCTGGCGCGCCGTGTTCGAGCGTGCGGCGCAAAGCGCGCCGGCAACCGAAGCGCGGGATGGCTTCGAAGACCTCGCGAAAGCGCTTGTTCCCGCCTCCACGATCAGTGAGCTGGGCTACAGCCCGGCCGCCCTCGACGTGCTGTCGCGCATGGGAATAAACACCGTGCGCGAACTGCTGGGCGTCGATCGCATCAAGTTTCGCTATCTGCAGGGCGTCGGCGACAAGGTTCGCAAGGAGGTGCGCCTCAAGGCCAAGCAGCTCGCCCAGCTCCGGCCCGACCTTGCCCCCGGGCAGACCAGCGCCTACGAGCAGGATGACGCCGACGAGCGCGCCGACCGCAGCCTGGTGGCCATCAACGAGCTGGCCGACGTGCTGCTGCCGCGCCGCACCGAGCAGCCCGAAGACGCCGCGCTGGAGTATTACCTCGGCCTCGACCTCGCCCCCGAGCGCGCTGGTCACTGGCCGTCTGCCGGCGATGCTGCCGGTGCAGGACAGATCAGCCGCGAAGCCTTTGCCAATGCGCTCACCAAGGCACGCGAGCGCTGGCTGAAGACCCCGGCCTTCACCGAACTGCGCGCGCAGATCCTCACCCTGCTGCAGGGCAATGCCGAGGTGATGACCCACCGCGAGCTAGCCGAAGCACTGCTCGCCCTGCGCGGCTGCGCTCTGCCCGAGGATGTGGAGCGCCTGCGGCTCGCCAGCGCCGTGCTGCGCGCTGCCGTCGAAGCCGAGGCGGGTCTTGAAAGACCGCGTTTCCAGGCCTATCCGCATCAGCCAACCCAGTTGATCGCCACGCATCCGGCCTGGGCACGCTACGCCGAACAGTTGGGCGCCAAGGCCGACGGCTGCGCGCTGGCCGATCCGCTGCTCGCCCCGGCGCGGGCGCTGGAGGCGCTGCGCAGCGTGCCCTTGCCCGAAGCCGAGCCGGGCGCACCCGAACCCATCGAGCCGACGTCCGCGCGGCTGCTGCGCCTGGCCACCGCCGCTTCGCAGGATGCTGCGCTGTCCAGCCGACAGGAGATCTATCGCCGCGGCATGCCGCGACTGCAGGCGTTGCGGCAGTCGCTCAATGCGCTGATCGGCCTGTCGCAGATCAAGCCCCACGAGCTGATCGCGCGGGTCAAGGGGCGCTATCCCGAGGCCGAACCCCTGCCGCCGCAGCGGCACCTGCTCGACCGCCTGCTCGAAGAAGTCGGCGCGCCATTGCATTGGGACCCGGACATCACCCACGGCGGCGCCTACACCACCAAGGCGCTGGGAACGGGGCGCACGCTCAGCCCGGTCAGCCGGCTCAGCCGCCAGCCCACCGCCAGTCATGCGGATCAGTCCGCCAGCGGGGAGGTGCAGGACGCCCAGCAGATCGAGCAGCGCCTGCAGCATCGTCTGCGCGACGGCGGCCTGCTGGTGTTGGCGATCGAGCCGCAACGCGCCCTGGCGGCGCAGAACGAACTGCTGCATCGCTACGGCGGCGAAGGCGCCGACCGACTGCACCTGTTCGACCTCGACGCCTGGTGGCTGGCCGCCCTGCGCCAACAGGTCGCCGCGCTGAAGGCTGACTGGAACGTGGTGCTGCGCGCCGATGCCGCCGCGCCTGGCAGCGTCGATGCCAACCGATTGCAGGGTCTCGCCCAGCGCTGCGTGCCGGCGCTCACCGAGGCCCTGCTCAACGCCCAGCAACCCCTGCTGCTGATCAACCCCGGCCTGCTGGCGCGCTTCGGCCTGCTGCACCTGATCGGCACGCTGGAAACCGAAGTCGGCCGCCCGGGCCGCACGCCGGCCCTGTGGCTGCTGCTGCCGACGACGCAGCCCACCGTCGCCAGCATCGACGGCGCCACCGTGCCACTGATCCGCGAGGCGGACTTCGCCACCCTGCCCCGCGCCTGGGTGGAAAACCGCCACCGCAGCGCCGCCTGACGCCGCGTCGCCCCACCACAAGGATGTCCCCCACGTGATCGACCCCAAGGCCCTGCTCGCCGATCTCACCCGCCAGCTCAAGACGCTGGAAGACGACCTGCGCCAGCGCATCGACGACGAGCTGCCGGATCTCAAGGCCGCGCTGACCAGTGAGTGGCAGGCCGGCCGCGACGCCGAGCGCTGCGCCGAAACCTTCGAGAGCTGGGCCGAGCAGCTGATTACCCAGGCCGGCGTGCACTGGCTGCTGTCCTGCGTGTTCCTGCGCTTTATCGAAGACAACGCCCTGGTCGAGCGGCCCTGGCTGTCGGGCACGCAGGACTCCGGCCGCCGCACGCTGGCTGTCGACCGATTCGACGCCTGGCTGCGCGCCAAGCCCACCGACAACGACCGCGGCTACCTGCTCGAAGCCTTCGCCGAGGCCGGTGCCCTGCCCGGCCTGCAGACCTTCTTCGACCCCGTCCACAACCCGGTCTTCCGATTCCCCATCAGCGCCGACGCCGCCATGGCCCTGCGCCAGTTCTGGCTGCAGGTGGACCCGGACAGTGGCGCCTTGCGCCACGACTTCACCGATGCCGACTGGAACACCCGCTTCCTCGGCGACCTCTACCAGGACCTCTCCGAGGCCACCCGCAAGCGCTACGCCCTGCTGCAGACGCCGGAGTTCGTCGAGCGCTTCATCCTCGACCGCACGCTGACCCCTGCCATCCACACCTTCGGCTTCCGCGAGGTGCGCCTGATCGACCCCACCTGCGGCTCGGGCCACTTCCTGCTCGGCGCCTTCGAGCGTCTTGTCGCCGAATGGCAGCGCGCCGAGCCCGGCCGCAACCCGGTGGACATCGCGCAGAGGGCGCTGGACGCCGTGGCCGGTGTGGACCTCAACCCCTTCGCCGTCGCCATCGCCCGCTTTCGCCTGTGGGTGGCAGCACTGAAGGTGGCCGGCGTGCAGCGCCTCGCCCATGCGCCCAACTTCAAGCTGCAGGTGGCCATTGGCGACAGCCTGCTGCACGGCAAGCGCTTCGCCATCGGCGTCACCAACGACATGTTCGACGGCGGCGAGCACTATCGCGGCACCGGTCTCGCCCACGCCTATGCCAGCGAGGATCTGGACGCGGTCAACGCAATCCTTGGCCGGCAGTACCACGCCGTGGTCGGCAACCCGCCCTATATCGTGGTGAAGGACAAGGCGCTGAACCAAGCCTATCGCGCTCGCTATCCGCAGAGCTGCCACAGGAAGTATTCGCTGGGTGCACCGTTTAGCGAGCGCTTTTTCGAGCTGGCGCTCAGCGGCGACGGCACCGCCAAGCATCCCGGCGGCTATGTCGGCGAAATCACCGCCAACAGCTTCATGAAGCGGGAGTTCGGCTCCAAGCTGATCGAGCAGGTGCTGCCACAGCTCGACCTGACCCATGTGATCGACACCGCCGGCGCCTACATTCCCGGCCACGGCACGCCCACCGTCATCCTGTTCGGCCGCCACCAGCGGCCCGTCGCTGCCGAAGTGCGCACGGTGATGGGCATCAAGGGCGAGCCCAGTACGCCGGAAGATCCGGCGCAGGGGCTGGTCTGGACGGCGATCCTCGATCAGGTTGATCGGGCGGGCTCGGAGAGCGATTTCGTCAGCGTGACGGATACCAGCCGTGAGGTGCTTGGGCGGCATCCGTGGAGCATCGGTGGCGGCGGTGCGGCCGAGCTGAAGGAGCTGATCGAAGAGGCTTCAAACGAAACGTTCGGAAAGCTCACGACCGCAATGGGATTCTTCGGCATCTCCGCAGCGGACGACATTCTGTTGGCAGATGCGGCTTCACTTAGTCGACAAGGCGTTGAGGCCGCAATGCACAGGCCGGTCGTCTCTGGCGATGAAATCCGGGATTGGGCAGAAGCACCGACGCTGCACGCGATCGTGCCCTATGCGGACGGCGAGCTTGTCGACGTGAAAGGTCATGCAGGCGTATTCCGTTGGCTGTTGCCCTATCGGACATTCCTTGGAGAGCGCACCACGTTTGCCAAGAAATCCTATTTCGAGGAGGGACGTCCGTGGTGGGAGTGGCACCAGATCGCCCTCGACCGTATCGAGACACCGCTCACCATCACCTTCGCCGAAGTCGCCACCCACAACCACTTCGTCCTCGACCGCGGCGGCAAGGTCTTTAAGCAGACCGCGCCGGTGATCAAGCTGCCAGCCGGCAGCAGCGAGGACGCACACCTGGGCCTGCTGGGCCTGCTGAACTCGTCGGTGGCGTGCTTCTGGTTGAAGCAGGTGTGCTTCAACAAGGGGAATGGAGGAATCGGAGGAGGCATCTCCGACGAGAAATGGGAGCTGCGATTCGCGCACAACGCCAGTCAAGTCGCTGACTTCCCGCTGCCGCAGTCGCGCCCGCTGTCGGAGGCCCGTACGCTCGACGACTTGGCTCGCGAGCACGCCGAGCTGCTGCCAGCCGCCATCCTCGCTTCGGCTCGCGAGAACATGGGCAATTTGGCGGCATTTCTGGACGCCGCAAGCCGCCGTGCCCAGCATCGACACGCCCTGATGATCGCGGCGCAGGAAGAGCTGGACTGGGCCTGCTACGCCCTCTACGGCTTGCTCCCCGCGGGCACCGCGCCCGAATCCCTGCGCCATGCCGAGCCGCCGCCGGTTCGTCTGGGCGAGCGCGCCTTCGAGATCGTGCTGGCCCGGCGCATGGCGGCCGGCAGCGAGCAGACCACCTGGTTCGAGCGCCACGGCTCCACGCCCATCACCGAGCTGCCGGCGCACTGGCCGGCCGACTACCGCGCCATAGTCGAGCGTCGCATCGCCCTGATCGAGGCCGACCGCAACATCGGCCTGATCGAGCGCCCCGAATACAAGCGCCGCTGGAACGACACATCCTGGACCGAACTACAGCAGACCGCACTGCGCGACTGGCTGCTCGACCGCTTGGAGACCGAGGCCTATTGGCCGCGCACCCCGGAGCAACCGCAGATCCTCAGCACCTGGCGCCTGTCCGAGCTGGCCCGCCGCGACCGCGACTTCCTGCACGTGGCCGCCGTCTACACGGGTGAGGACAGCCCCGACCTGCACGCCCTGGTCAACGAGCTGGTCGGCGCCGAGTCCGTGCCCAGCCTGCCGGCCCAGCGCTATACCGACACAGGCCTGCGCAAGCGCGCCCAGTGGGAGGCCACCTGGGCCCTGCAGCGCCGCGAGGACGCCGGTGAAGATGTCGGCCGCATCCCCGTCCCGCCCAAGTACCAGAGCAAGGATTTCTCCAAGCCCGGCTACTGGAAACTGCGCGGCGCGCTGGACGTGCCCAAGGAGCGCTGGGTCAGCGTCCCCGGCTGCGAGCGCGGCACCGACGCCAGCCTGCCCATCCTCTGGGCCGGCTGGAACCACCTCCAACAGGCCCAGGCCGTCGCCGCCTACTACATGGAAATGAAGGACACCGAAGGCTGGCCCACCGACCGCCTCATCCCCCTGCTCGCCGCGCTGCAGCAGCTCGTGCCCTGGCTCAAGCAATGGCACAACGACCTCGACCCCAGCTTCGGCGAACGCATGGGCGACTACTACGCCGGCTTCCTCGCCGACGAGGCCCGTAGTCACGGCCAGACCCTGGAGGAGCTCGCCGCCTGGTCACCGCCCGCCGCCCCTGCTCGGCGTGCGCGGCAGAAGCGGAGCTGAGTCCAAGCCAACGCCAAGACTGAGTCTGTGGCAAAAAAGTTATCACGGTGATAAGTTAAGTGACCCTCTGGCGCATCAACCTGACAAGCCTCAGCCCTCCCACCAAGGGGAAGAGGAAGATCCCGGGAGGCCCGCTGGTCGATCTGGCGGGGCTGCAGCAGGCCATTCGAGCGGGCGTTGTCACCGAGGATTCCGTGGATGTCGTCAATCAGAGCTGTGATGACGATCTCGACAATCTCGAATGGACGCTGCAGGACGTTCTCGACTGCCTCCTGTGCGCGACTCCGCGCGACTTCAAGGGCGCCGAATGGTGCGACACCACCTGGGCCGGTACGGTGGCGTGCGATGCCTACGCGATTCCGTACGACGAAACGGGCAAGCGTCGGGCGCCCGGTGCACTTGAGTTCTACCTCAAGTTCTCGCTCGATGAATGCAGCACCTTGAAGGTCCAGATGGTACGGGCCCATCTCTCCCGATGACGCAGACACATCCATGAATACCGCCCTGCAGAACACGCGACTTTGCCCCGCCTGCCACCAGGCACCTATGGCGGAGGCGACCAGAGAGAAGCAGTTCCACCCGCTTGGCAAGATGGTCGCCGTCGTGCTGCGCGTTTCGCGATGCCCCAATTGCGGCGCCGAACTGATCAATGCCGAGCAACGCCGTGAGAACCTGCAGCGTCTGCGCGCGCGCGAGGCCAAGTACGGTCACCTGCTGCTGGGCGAGGAGATCGTCGCACTACGCAAAAAGTACGGCCTAACCCAGCAGGCGGCCGCGAAGATCTTCGGCAAGGGCAAGATCGCGTTCTCTCGTTACGAGAACGAGACCAGCTATCCGGACCAGTCCACAACCAAGTTGCTCAAGCAAGCCATCGCGCGAGCGGATGTATTGAAGGCGCTCGCCGACGAAGAAGGTGTCGCCGTACCGCTGTGGGAGGCGCGTTGTGAGGATGAGCGAAAGGCCAAGATCGCAGTGATCAAGGAAGTGCAAGTCTCCAGCGAGTCGCTCAGTGCATGGCAGAGACTACGCAAGGAGTCTGATCGCCATGCTTCGCCTGCCTGGCCCGTCGGACCGCAGCGCCGATCCGTGCTCTCGCAGCAGTTGCGGATCCAAGGCCTGGCGACGAACGATGACGGTGGTGGGGAGGCCAAGGCATCGTGAAGGTTTCACCCGTACAGCTCGCACACGTCGCTTTCAGGCGGGTCTATGTCGAAGTCGATATCGAGCACATGGATCCGCCGTCTCCGGAGGGCTTTGACGCGCACGCCATGTTTGATGGCGTGATGGTCAAGACGGAGGTCAGCACGACCCGTCTCGACGACAACGATAGGCGCGGAATACCGTATTTCCTTACGTTGCGCGTCGTCGTTGATAACGCGCCGGACCCAGACAACCCTGATCAGAAATTCAGCCCCTACAAGATCGATGTCGAAGTAGGTGGCGGTGTGATCGTCGCCCACGGCGCAGAACACCTAGGAAACCCGGAAGATCTTGCCTCTGTGAATGGCACGTCACTGTTGTGGGGTGCCGTGCGTGAACAGGTCGCGGGCCTGACGTCTCGCATGGTAGTGGGAACGGCACTGCTGCCGTCGGTCCACTTCCAGGACCTGAGGAAAGAAGCGCAGAACAAAGCGTTGGTTCACGATAACGCAGCGAAGCCGAAGCGCTCGCGGGCCAAGAAGTCTTGAAAGGTACCTACTGAATGCCCCTGATCAAGGACCTGATCGATATCCCCGAGCGCGTCCACCAGGGCGACTTCGTTCTGAAGCTCACCGAAGGCGTCAACCAGGCCGACGCGACGCTGCGCAACTACGTGGTGACGCCGCAGCTGGCACGGGCCTTCGACGAATCGCTGGGTTTCATCCAAAGGGCGGTGGAGTCTGGCCAGAGCAAAGCGGCCTATCTGCACGGCTCGTTCGGCGCCGGCAAGTCGCACTTCATGGCGGTACTGCACCTGCTGCTTTCTGGCAATTTGCAGGCCCGCGCGATGACCGAGCTCGCCGACGTAGTGGCGCGGCACGGCTGGGTGCAGGGTCGGAAGTTCCTGATGGTGCCGTACCACATGGTCGGCGCCGTGGACATGGAATCCGCCGTGCTGGGTCAGTACGCGGATCATGTGCGTCGACTGCATCCCGACGCGCCGATTCCCGGCTTCTATCAGGCGGAAGGCCTGTTCCGCGATGCGCGCCAACTGCGCAGCCAGATGGGTGACTCGGCCTTTTTCGCCAAGCTCAACGAGGGCAGCGGCGAAGGCGGCGGCTGGGGCCAACTGGAGCAGTGGGACGCCAGCGCATTCGAGGCCGCGCTGCTGGAGCCGCCAGCGGGCGCCGAGCGGGTACGGCTGGTCGGCGATCTGATCAATACCTACTTCACCGCCTACCGCGGCCGCGCCGGCAGCCATGAGAGCTTCGTCGGATTCGATGAGGGGCTCGCCATCATGAGCGCCCACGCCGCCGAGCTGGAGTACGACGGCGTCATCCTGTTCCTCGATGAGCTGGTTCTGTGGCTCGCCAGCCACGCCGCCGACGTCAACTTCGTCAGCCGCGAAGGCACCAAGCTGGTCAAGCTGGTGGAGGCGACGCATCTGCAGCGCCCGGTGCCGCTGATCAGTTTCATTGCCCGTCAGCGCGACCTGCGGGAACTGGTGGGAGACAGCCTGCCGGGCGCGGTGGGCGTGCAGTTCACCGATGTGCTGCGCCACTGGGAGGCGCGCTTCCACAAGATCACGCTCGAAGACCGCAACCTGCCGGCGATCGCACAGAAACGCGTATTGCGCCCGGTAAACGACGGCGCCCGCGAGCAGCTGGATCGCGCCTTCCAGGAAACCCTCAACGTGCGTCGCGATGTGCTCGATGCGCTGTTGACCAGCGAGGCCGACCGTGACCTTTTCAGCAAGGTCTACCCATTCAGTCCGGCCCTGGTGCAGACGCTGATTGCAGTTTCGGCTGCGCTGCAACGCGAGCGCACTGCGCTGAAGCTGATGCTGCAGCTGCTGGTCGACCGTCGCGAGGATCTGGAGCTGGGCCAGCTGATCCCGGTGGGCGATCTGTGGGACGCCATCGCCGAGGGCGACGAGCCGTTCTCCGATGCGATGCGGCTGCACTTCGACAACGCCAAGCGGCTCTACGCCCAGCGTCTGCTGCCGATGCTGGAAGCGCGCCACGCGGTGACATGGGAGGACGTACGGGCCGGCAATGCCGACCCCACCAAGGCACGCGCGCTGCGCAACGATGCACGGCTGCTCAAGACCCTGCTGCTGGCGGCGCTGGTTCCGGAAGTGGAGTCGCTCAAGGCGCTCACCGCGCAGCGCCTTGCGGCACTGAATCACGGCACCATCCGTTCGCCCATTCCAGGGCAGGAAGCCCAGTTGGTGCTGCGCAAGATCAAGGAATGGGCGTCGGAAGTCGGGGAGATCAAGTTTGGCGACGACCAGAATCCGCTGATCTCGATCCAGATCACGGGCGTCGATCTGGAGCCCATCCTGCGTGCCGCCGAGACCAACGACAACGAAGGCAACCGGCGCAAGCTGATCCGCGACATGCTCTTCAGGCAGCTGGGATTCGGCGAGAGCAGCGGCCTGTTTACCCAGCACCGATTCCAGTGGCGCGGCACCCCGCGGGAAGTCGATGTGCTGTACGAGAACGTGCGCCTGCTGGCCGACGACCGGCTCAGGGGCCGCGGCGACAGCTGGACCGTGGTGTTCGACTACCCCTTCGATGAGGGCAACCGCACACCACAGGACGACATCGCTCGTCTCAACGAGTACCGCGGTGGTGCAACGCGAACCGTGGTCTGGTTGCCTTCATTCCTGAGTCCGAGGGCGCAGCAGGATCTCGGGCGCTTGGTGATTCTCGACCACATCCTGCACGGCGATCGCTTCGACCAGTACACAGCTCATCTGTCGCAGATCGACCGCATCCAGGCGCGAGCGTTGGCCACCAACCAATGCAACTCGCTGCGGGCCCTGCTGCAGTCGCGCCTGGAAGTGGCCTATGGCATTGCCCCGGAACCCCGCGATGCAGTGAGCCACGTGCTGGATGCCGATCAGCAGCTTCGCTCGCTGGACCCGACCTTCAGCCCTCGCCCGCCGGTGGGTGCCGATCTCAAGTCGGCATTGGAGGATCTGCTGGAACAGATGTGCGCCCACCAGTTCCCAGCGCACCCTGTGTTCGAGACGGATATCCGTCCGCAACTCGCCAAGAAGCTGTGGGAGGAGCTGCAACCGGCCCTGCAATCGCCGGATCTTGCAACCCATCTTCCCGATCTCGGCACCCGGCGTCTGGTGCGCTCGGTGATTCCGGCACTGCGTCTGGGCGATACCGGCGAGAATCGCGTCGTGCTGGGGGATCACTGGAGCCGGCACTTCCATCAGCAGATGGCCCGCGAGCAATGCGAGCGTCCAACCGTGCGCCAGCTGCGTGAATGGATGGAGCATCCTCGGCCGATGGGCTTGCCGGGTGAGCTGCAGGATCTGGTGATTCTGGTCTTTGCCGCCACCACCAACCGCCACTTCTCCCTCAACGGCGGGCCATACGCCGCCGATATCGGCAAGCTGGCCGACACCGCTGAGCTGCGCGAACAGCAGCTGCCATCGGCGGAGGACTGGCAGCATGCGCGCGATCGCGCCTCGCAGCTGTTCGGGCTGGTTCCACCCAGCGTTCTCAACGCGGCGAATGTCGCCACTCTGGCCAAGAGCGTGCGCGAGGCCGTCGGAGCGAAACGCGCTGCCGTTCGCGCGCTGCTGGAGGAATGGCAGGGGCGCGCGGCGGAGTTCGCGGCCGGTAGCGAGTCCTCCAGGCTGCGGTCTGCGCAGAGTGCCCAGGCCTTGCTGGCACTGCTGGCTCAGGCCGAGGACGGCGAGCTGATCGAGCGACTGGCCCGCGAGGCCCTGGAAACCTCCCCGGCGTCGGTGGCGCGATTGCTGGGGGGCTGTGATGCGCTGCTTCGCGTCACCCAGCAGGCCCCTTGGGGCGTTTTCCGCTCACTCGGCAGTCTCCAGGACCAGCGCAAGGCGGCGGGGGACGGTGTTCTTGCCGCGCTGGGTGAGGTGCTGCGACATGACGAGCACGTCCAGCCGATCGAGCCCGCACTAAAGGAGCTGAATCAGCGCGCGCTCGCTGTGCTGGCCGCCAGCGTCGGGACACCGACGCCGACACCGATTGTGCCTGTACCGCCCGTGGTGGCGCCCGTTGTTCCCGCGGTGCCACTGCCCGCAGAAGCCGACTCCGTCGAGATCGTTGACGAGGGGCTGCGTCGGGCATTGGCGTCCTCCGACGCGCAGGAATTACTCGACTCGCTGAGGGAGAAGCTGGCCGGCCATGATGACCTGCAGCTCACCCTGAGTTGGCGCCTCGAGCGGCGCAGGAAGGGTTGATGGCCGCGGCCACAGCACAGATTCAGGCGCAGCTCGATGCGATCCTGCGTGACGAGCCGCAGGCACGCGCAGTGGCGATACGGCAGGAGTCGGCGCAGGGGCTGCCGGAAGCGATCTCGGTGCGCGGCAAGCAATTCGCTGTGCGTTGGTGCGAGAGCCGTCTGGCCCTGCGCGAAGCGCTGGGCCAGTTGGAACAGTCCAGCGAGGACTCGCGACTGCTCCTGGTGACTTCACTCGCCGACACCGAACTCCCTGCAGACATCGCAGCACGGCTGACCCGCGCCCGCGTGTTCCAGGCGCGCGAATGGGACGTGCTACGGCCGTTGTTCGGCGCCGTGTCGGTGGACGCGCGCCTTGGCAAGTATCCGTGGATGGCCCAAGTCCTGATCGATCTTTCCGCCCAGGGCGCGTATACGGAACTTCCCAGCCGCTTTCTCGACCTGGACACCGCTTGGTGCGAGTTCCTGTCGCGCGGGCTGCAGCTCGGCTCGGCGCGCCCGGATGCGCTGGAGCTGCTGATTTGGACCCTTGATGCGCAGGTCGAATCACATCTTGCCGCCCTGCCTGAGCCGGTGCGTGATGACGTGCTCGACTGGTTTGGTCGAGAGTGCGGGACGATCGGCACGCTGGTCGCGGCCACCCTGCGGGCGGGTCGGCGCATGGATGCCGTGCCGATCGCCGTTGTCTGCGG
Source organism: Lysobacteraceae bacterium (assembly GCA_041687455.1). GTDB lineage: Bacteria > Pseudomonadota > Gammaproteobacteria > Xanthomonadales > Xanthomonadaceae > JAWLBY01. The sequence continues at coordinate 25,921 of JAWLBY010000012.1, forward strand.
CGTGCTGTTTTCCGGAACCAGATCAGGGGGCGGCGAACTAGGACGCGCAGCCGTCCGGCTGGAACGCTACCTGGCGGATCACCACGTCGCTGCCCAGGAGGGCCGCGGTTGGGCCGCAGCCGCCCAGCAACTGGCTGAGTCCCAGCCCATTGATCGTCTGCTGCCGGCGCTGGAGCGCGCTGATGCCGTGCTCGCGGAGTTGAAGATCAGCGAGCACGCGGGCCTCAGTCCGCTTTCGCCGAGTGGACTCGAGAGGCGCATGGAAGTGTTTGCGGACGCGCTCAGTGCGCATCTGGACTCGCCCTGCGACGCGGTAATGCACGAAGTCGAATCCGCCGCGGCGCAAGTGCTGGATCATCGCCTGATCGCCCTGCAACCGCTGCGCCGCGAGCGCGTGGTCATGGCGCGAAGGCTGAGTCGTTGGCTCATGGGCAACCCCGTAGGTACCGCCGACTACGCGGCATTGGTGGCCTGGCAGGCGGATGACGGCGCCTTTGTAGATTGGGCACGCTTCCGCTTGCTGGGTGGCGACGAGGATGCAGGAGTCTCGGAAGCCTATGCCCGCCTGCGTCAGATGATCGCCGAGCGCCGTGATGCGACCAACCGGCAGTTCGCCGACCGGCTTGCCAGCGTCAATCGCGAGGGCAACTGGAAGCAGGGCCGCGCGCTGCCGCTGGAACAAGCGCTGGACACATTGTTGCCGCCGCTCATGACCGCGCATCCGGCGCTGCTGTTGGTGATGGATGGACTCAGCCTGTCGATCTTTCGCGAGCTGCTTGCGCGACCGGAGCAGGCCGGCTGGCGGGAGGTCATCGACGAGCGTTTGGGAGCGACCTGGGTCGGCGTGGCGACGTTGCCGACGGTCACGGAAAGCAGCCGGGGAAGCCTGCTGTGCGGATCGCTGCGCCTCGCCGTTGCCGCGCAGGAGAAGACCGCGTTCTCCGCCCACCCTGCCCTGCTTCAGCGCTCAGGCAAGAAGCCACCGAAGCTCTTCCACAAGGCCGAGTTGCTGGATGAGGCAGGGCTGAGCGCGCCATTACGTGAAGCCATCGCAGACCCCAACCAGCGCGTCGTGGGCGCCGTCTACAACGCCGTCGACGATCACCTGAGCGGGCCGGAACAGCTGCATCAGTGCTGGCAGGCCGAGCAGCTGCGCGGCCTGATGCCGCTATTGCGAGCCGCTCGTGATGCCCGCCGCGTTTTGATCCTCACCGCCGACCATGGGCATGTGCTGGAGGATGCCTCTCGCCCGCTCAAGGGCAGCGACAGCGACCGTTGGCGGACCACTGAGTCCGCTCCTCTGCGGGAGGGCGAGATGGCCTTCGAGGGTGGCCGGGTGGTGAGCCCGGCTGGCGGCGAGCGCGTGGTTTGCCTCGTAGACGAAGGGCTACGCTACACCGGTCGCAAGAACGGCTATCACGGCGGCGCCAGCCTGCAGGAGATCTGCGTTCCAATGAGCGTGTTCTTGCCCTTCGGCCTGGAAATGGCCGGCTGGAGGGACGCCCCACCGCCGTTTCCCGACTGGTGGGAGCTGCCGCATCTCGTTCGGGAGTCGGTGCCGCTCGCCCCGCCCCGGCCGATTCGCAAGAAACCGCAGAACAACGAGAAGCAGCCATCACTGTTTGCGGCCGCCGAGCCCTTGCCCGCGCCCGCCGCGACGGACGGAGATTGGGTGAGCGGATTGCTGGCATCGACAACCTACCTCGCCCAGAAGCAGCTTGCCGCCCGGGTCGCGCTGAGCGACGCTGAAATGCGAGTCCTGCTCCTTGCCCTGGAGGAGCGAGGTGGGAAGCTGGGATGGAGTGCCTTGGCGCAGCGCGTCAAGCTGTCGGAAATGCGTCTGCACGGCGCGCTCAGCGCTGCACGTCGAGTGCTGAACATCGACCAGTCCGAGGTGCTCACCTGGGATGAAACCTCACGGACCGTAGCCTTGAACCGCAAACTCCTTGAGCAGCAGTTCAAGCTGGCGGGCGGAGGTTCGCAGTGATCAGTACCGCGCGGCGGAACGAGATCGTCAGTGCGCTGCGCCGCGGCACGGTGCCGGCGACGGGCCTTGACCAACTGGCGGTGGGCCTCGATCCGATGACCGCCGCCATCCGCGAGGAGTTGGAAGCCGTTGCTGCCGGCCAAGCGCAGTTCAAAGCTGTGCGTGGCGAGTACGGAAGCGGCAAGACCTTCTTTGGGCGCTGGCTGCAGGAGCGCGCCCGCAGCCGGGGGTTCGCCGCCAGCGAGGTGCAGATCAACGAAACGGAAACACCGCTGCACAAGCTGGAAACCGTCTACCGACGCATTGTCGAGCGGCTCGGCACCCAGGATTCGCCATCCGGCGCATTTCGGAGTGTGATCGACAGCTGGTTCTATGCGCTGGAACAGGACGTGCTGGCCGACGGGAGCGTGTCGGCTGATGACGAAGCCACCCTGCTGATGCGCACCAATGAGCTGATGGAAGCGCGCCTTGCCCAGATAAGCCGCGTTGCGCCGGCCTTCTCCGCCGTGCTGCGCGCCTACCGGCTTGCTCTCGCGGCGGGCGACCTGTCTGTCGCAGACGGATTGATCGCCTGGCTGTCCGGCCAACCCAATGTCGCCGCCAGCGTCAAACGCGCCGCCGGCATCAAGGGCGACCTCGATCACTTCGCCGCCTCCAACTTTCTTGCCGGGCTGCTGCTGATACTGCGAGACAGCGGCTATTCGGGGCTGCTGGTCGTGCTGGATGAAGTCGAGACACTGCAGCGCATGCGGGCCGACACCCGGGAGAAGGGCTTGAACGCCCTACGCCAATGGATCGACGAAATCGACGCTGGCCGATTCCCGGGCCTCTATCTGCTCTGCACGGGCACGCCGGCCTTTTTCGACGGCCCGCAGGGTGTGCAGCGACTGGCGCCCCTCGCCCAGCGACTGCATGTCGATTTCGGCAGCGACAGACGCTTCGACAATCCGCGTGCGCCACAGATACGACTCTCTCCGTTCGACCGGCAGTCACTCGTCGATGTGGGACGCCGCGTTCGTGATCTGTACGCCGAGCACTGCACGGCTGCGGCGCGCATCCATGACCGCGTCGACGATGCCTGCATCCAACGACTGGCGGACGGCGTGGCAGGCAACCTGGGCGGCAAGGTCGGCATCGCGCCGCGCCTCTTTCTGAAGAAGCTGGTGGCCGATCTACTAGATCGCGTCGACCTGCATGAAGACTTCGACCCCACAGAGCACTACCAGCTGACACTCTCCGAAGCGGAGATGTCGGCCACCGAACGCGCCGCATCCCAGGCCCGAAGCGTGGACGACATCGAGCTGTGAGCGACTTCGATCGCCTGCATCCCGCGCTGCAGTACCACATCGTCAACAGCCTCGGGTGGAGCAGCCTGCGCTCGACGCAGCTCGAAGCCATCGACCCGATCATCTCGGGCGACCATGCGCTGCTCCTCGCACCCACCGCTGGCGGCAAGACCGAAGCCGCCGTCCTGCCGGTGCTTTCCAGGATGCTGCAGGATGACTGGCGCGGCTTGAGCGTCCTCTATCTCTGCCCGATCAAGGCGCTGCTCAACAACCTGGAGTCGCGGCTCTCGCACTACGCCGGACTTGTCGGACGTAGGGTCGGGATCTGGCATGGCGATATCGCCGACTCGGTCAAGCAACGACTGCGTCGCGATCCCCCCGACATCCTGCTGACGACACCCGAATCACTGGAAGGCATGCTGATCTCGCCGCGCACCGAGCGCGCCGAGTGGTTCGGTTCGCTGCGCGTTGCCATCATTGATGAACTTCACGCCTTTGCCGGTGACGACCGCGGTTGGCATCTGCGCTCGGTGATGCAGCGCATCGACCGCTATCGCGATCGTCCGTTACAGCGGATCGGGCTTTCGGCGACGGTGCGCAACCCTAACTCGCTGATCGAATGGCTGGCGCCGACTGGCGAGCGACGTATCGCAGGGTCCTCTTCGATATCGACCGATGCCGAGGTGGTGATCGACTACGTCGGCTCCATCGAAAATGCCGCCACCGTGATCACTCGCCTCCACCGTGGCGAGAAACGCCTGGTGTTCTGCGATTCTCGAGCGATTGCCGAGCAGCTTGGACATGCATTGCGCACGGCCGGCGTCCGCACACTGGTCAGTCACGCCAGCCTCGGGGCCGCCGAACGAAAGCTCGCCGAGCAGGAGTTTGCCGAAGGCTCCGACTGCGTGATCGTCGCTACGTCGACGCTGGAGCTGGGCATCGATGTCGGCGACCTTGATCGCGTCATCCAGATTGATGCGCCGTCGACGGTCAGCTCGTTCCTGCAGCGCATGGGTCGCACAGGCAGGCGCCAAGGCAGCCGACGCAATTGCCTGTTCCTCGCCATCTCGGACAAGGGACTGCTGATCGCCAACGCACTGACCAGGCTGTGGTCTGAAGACTGGGTCGAAGCAGTGAACCCGCCGCCGCTGCCGTGGAACGTCTGCGCGCAGCAGGCCCTGCTGATCGTCCTGGAGAACGGGCTCATCCCACAGGCCGAAATTCAGCAGCAGCTCGGACGTTGTTTTCCCGAGTTGCCAGAAGATGGCCGGCGGGAGGTGGTTCAAACGTTGCTCGAACGCGGACACCTCTTCGACGTGGGAGGTTCGGTGCTCCAGGTCGGGCCCGCAGCCGAGAAGGAGTTTGGCAAGGGGCACTATCGTGATCTGCTGGCGACCTTTTCGGGCAGCGACCTGGTTCTCGGTCGATACGGCACCCAGGACATCGGTTACCTCGACCCCGTTGCCATTGCCGGGGAGGACGCAGAACGCTGCATCCTCCTTGGGGGACGCAGCTGGCAGGTCACCTCGGTCGACTTCTCGCGGCGCCTCGCGACGCTGGAGCCAAGCGACCAAAAGGGCGACGCTCACTGGCTCGGAAGCAGCGCAGTCATCAGTCGCGAAGTAGCCAAGGCGGTCGCACAAACGCTACGCGAGGGGCCGACACATGCAGTGCATGCGTCGAAACGTACACGGACCCGGCTGGAAGAGCTCGAGGAATCGATGCCTACGCCCGACGGCCGGTACATTCTGCAAGAGCTTACCGAGGTGAGATGGCGTGTCTGGACTTATCTCGGAACACTGGCCAACCGCACCCTGCTCGCTTCCAACCGCTCTCACGGAGCGAGCAAGGCCTGTGAGTGGTACGTTGAGTTCAAGCGCAGGCCACCCGAAGACTTCGCCGCCTGCAGTAGCCTCTCTGACGTCGTTGCCGACCCTGCACTACCAGCGCTGGTTGAGTCGCTGAAGTTCAATGAACTGCTCAGTGATCAGCACTCGACTTGGGAGGTCTTCATGCGGTGCTTTCAGCCGGTAGCGTTTGACCGGCGATAAGGTTCGCTAATCGTCTACTTCGCCGACTGACGTCATAGAGGGAGCGTAACCTACTCGGCGCTACTTCACGGGCTGAAGGGAACATCGAACTCCCCCTTCACGAATGGCCTTCTTGATCTTCGTCACCGTCGGACCGAGCGCCGTCGACAGCTGCCGATCCGAGGTGTGGTCGTTGTAGACGATGGGCGTGATGCCCTTGAAGTCAGACGGGATCTTGACGTCCTGGCCTTTCGGCACCAGCAGCAACGTGCGCTGGCGCCCGATGCGTGACATGAAGAAGCCCAGCTCGAAGATCACGTTGTCCCGCGGCGCCGCCTGCCGCCGGTCACGAGCCCGGACGATGTCATCGGCGCTTGCGATCGCGATGCAGAAGTCAGCCTTGGCAACCTCGTCCTCGAGCGCTTCGATGGGATAGGCGCCGGGCGGGAAGATCCTGTCATCACTCCAGAGCTCGACGACCGAGTCTTCATATTCAAGGCCCAGCCGGATCTCTTCAGCCACCTGCAGGGCCTCGGCCGAGCTGACGATGAATACCCGCGGTCGGGGATTGGCGCGGCTCACGTACTGGTTACGTTGGTCGATACGGCTCGCCAGATCGACAGCAACCAATCGCCAATGCTTCGGGTGTTCGTCGAAGGCTGCGCGGTAGTGGGAGGCCGATACCTTGAGTGCGACGGACGCCTCTTCCGCCATGAGCGTCGCCGAACGGGCTATGGCGTGATTCAGGGCCGACATCTCCCCCACGCACTCACCAGGCCGCCGGGTGTGCAGGCGAACTTCGTTCACGATAATCCGCAACAGGCCGGACAGCAGGAAGTACACATCCTGCTCGACCTGCCCTTGCTCAATCAGATTGCGACCCATCGGGCACTCGATGAGCTCGCCGGATTCGGCGAGACGAGCAGCGAGGTCGCGGTTTCCCTGAATCACCGTCTGTGCAGTTAGCGCGTCGATCAACGCCTGTCGATCCTCAAATCGCTGCTTCAATGGTTCCTCCGGGGTGCGTGGTGGCACGATGCGGGTCGGGCGAGCGGACTGCCTATCGCATCTCGATGGTTTTGAACGGCATGCGGCGACGGGGCGGCTCTGCCATGAGGTGCGCAGGCGACGGAGCTTGGCCGCAACGGAACTCGGTAGCGGAGACGTGCAGCTTTCCAAACAGCCTTCGGCGCACGATAAGCAGGGCGGCGAATGCTGCATTGACCTCGGGATCGCAGACGATCTCCATCATGCTGCGCACATCCGTGCCGCTGGGCAGCGCGATGGCATTTGGATGGGAATGCCATTCGCCCAGGTAGTTGAAACGCGCATAGTCATGCCCGGTTCGCGCGAAAAAATTATCCAGGAACAGACGGTGCTGCGCCGGGTCTCGCTCGAAGGTCATATTGGTGCCGCCACCGCGTTGGACAGACGCGTCGGCGATCCGGAAGAGATCGCCTCCGAGCCGCTCTCCGACCAAAACGCCACCAATCTCACGCCGGCCCGCGCCACGCAGCTCGCCACGCCACATCGTCGCGATTCGATCGGGCACTTGGATTCTCACGACGAGCTGCCCGAGGGCGCGAAGAGCTGCGAAACGAAGCCGACGTGCTCACGAAGCTCATCGACGCTAGGCTCGCGGGGTGGCGGCTCCGGAGCGACCTCGGGCATCGGGATGGGATGGACTTCGAACGGCTGCTGGAAGATGTCGCACGGCGCCATCCCGATCACGTAGACGGACCACGGGTGATACGGCTGGTCCGGTCGCATCAGCACATCCAGCGCCATGCGCGATGCGTGCGCTGCGATCACGCTCACGTCAGCATCGCCTGCGATCATCGCGCCAGTTGCGGTAACGCCTTCGTAGGGACGTGCAGCTCCACTAGGGGTCGCCCCGCGGTCGGCGAACCAGTTCTCGATCGCCCGGCGCATGAGCGGCATCGCTGGATCCTTCCCCGGTCGGCACCGCGCGATCATTCCGCCGATCCCGCCCGCGAAAACCTCCGCCCAGACAACTGAGATGCCACGCTCCTGTACGAAGCCCGAGAGGATGTTCGCGGCGACAGGATTGGCGGTCGCATCGATGATTAGATCGCACTCGGCCAGGCGCTTGAGATCCGTCGCCGCTGACGATCCGGACTCCTGTCCGCCTAGTTGTCGGGTATGGCAGGCTACCTTTACGGTCGGCAGCACCTGCTCGAGCCGATGCGAAAGTGCTGCGACCTTGTGGTGCCCCACACCTCGCCAGTCGAGGTCGTTGCGCACAAGGTTGTCGGGATCGAGGACGTCGTCGTCGAGCAAGACGAAATGCCCTACTCCAGTGCGCGCCAAAGTTGTCGCCACCTTGCTGCCGAGCGATCCGCAGCCCACGACCCCTACACGCTTCGTATCGAGTGCAAGGGCGTCCAATGGCAGGCGAACCTGGACACAGTCCGGTCGGACGACGGTGACCGGACGCACCTTGCCGTCGAGGACGCTGTATGCGTGCAGCTGATCGCGCTGGGCGACCAGCAGAAGATAGCTCTCGGGCGTCCATCCTAAGGCCCGCGCATCAGCTTCGAAATTCTCGTAGCGATCGATACGCGGTACCGCATCCTCGTCGGCCAGTCGGCAGACATAGGCATCGTATTCTAGGCACTCTACCCGCAGCGAGTCCGGTACGGTTGTATCCCGCCACGCCGGGCCCTCCAGCGGTTGGAACTCGCTGATAACCCGCACGTGCGCCTCGGATCCGAACGTCAACAAGTGGCGAGCGCGCATGCCTTGGTTCGGTTCGAGCTCGGCAAGCCGCTTCTCCACCGCGCGCGTGACGACCATTCGGTTGACCGCGCCCCGCAGTCGTTGACCGTGGGTCATGTGGTGAACGGACGGGACGAGCGCGCGCGTCTCAGACTCCGGGTTCTCGCCCTTGAGCAGGCCGAACGTGCTCGCTACCGCATCCGCCGCGCGCATGCTCGGCGCCCATGTATCTGGCCGGATCTCAAGGCACAGGTCTCCGCCTGGACCAAACTGATGGGCGGACCAAAGGGCGCTCCGATCACGCGGTCGGACGATCGGCGGAGAGTGAGGATAGGTCTCGGGGAAGCGCAGCTGCGCCTCGTGGGTGCGGTGGCCGATATCGATGTCGAATTCGACGACCAAGCAGCCTTCGTCGAGACGCCAGGCGCCCAGCGTCAACCATGCGGACTCGGAGTCCAGCATCTCCAGCGCACGCCGCTCGTCCCGAAGACGCGCTGGATCATCGAGGAACCAAATCTCAGGCGAAGCCATTGGGCTTGGCCGGGCCGCTTGGCGCGTTGCGGAAGGCGTACGGATCGGCCGCTGCTGCGGCAGGCATCAACAGTCCTGACCCTGCGGCAGCCGATTTGGCGAGCGCCGCGGTGCGATCCTTCTTCGCGGCCAGCTCATCCAATGCCACGGGATATGTTAGCCCCCCACGCTTACGGGTTGAGCCGAAAAGCTCGCGTACCGGGGTCGTCGCCGACTTGTACGCCGAGGCACCAAGCGCAGTCTCGGACGCACCGCACCGACCCTGCTCTGCCTCGGCGGCGAGCGTCGCGCGGCCGATGGAGCAGCGAATGAGCTCGCCGCGGGCGCCCAGCCGCGTGATCGCTGTTGGGCCCAGCTCGATGCCCACTTGCAGTCCGAGCGATGAGGCGTCGGTTCCAGCCTTCGCGAGCTTAGCCAAAGCAAGGTTGAAGCTGCTACGCATAGCCGCGGCGCACAGCACGATCGTGCTGACGGTGACCTCGGCATCCGTGTTCTGAGAGGTGCCCTCGACCAACAGACCGTGTACGCAGTCGCCGATGAAGCGCACCTTGCGCCCCTTGAACTCGACGTGCAGCACGGCATCTAGCTCGCTGCGCAGCACGCGAAGCGCGCGGACCACATGCCTGGCGCACTCGTCGTCGCTGATGTTGCGACCGACGTAGTCAGTGAACCCATCGATGTCTGCATAAATCGTCGCCGCGTCCTGGCGTCGCGAGTTCTTGGCCGACAGACTTTCCAGATCCAACGTCGCGAAGGGCGGCGTGTGGCCGCTGAACACGAACTTCCCGATCGGATTGGCGTCCAAGTCCGACCTCCAAGCCTTCACGATTGCATCGGTCGTGCTCGTCAGGCCCGCGGCCTCTTGGCTCCTCTCCACCTCGGACTGCGTCAAAGATGACGCGTCCTCGTCGTTGACGGTAGCGAGTTCGATCGCGCTCCGCGCGCGATTGGTGAGGTAGATCCCAGCAATGTCCCCGCCACAGGCACGCTTGGCCGCGTGGTTGGCCGGAGGGCCGAGGAAGAGCGGTTCTCGATGACCCCGTCGACCGTTATTCACGGCCAGCGCGACGCCTGTATCGATCCCGATTCGGACCTGCGCCGCGGGGTGGTCCGCATCCTCGCCCGTCTGTGCAAGCACGTCCATGAGGAGTTGGGCGATCGCGACGGCTTTGTGAACACGCCCCTCCTCGTCTCCGTACGGCTTGGTAACGACTGCGTGCAATCGCTGATTGTGGAAGTCGATGAGTAGTGCGCCCTCGTTGTCGAGGATGCGTCCTGCTGCCCGGTACTGGAGGTTCAAGAAGCGAAGCACGCGCCGGTGGCAGGTCTCGCCCTCGACCTGGGTCGTTCCTAGCAGCTCGTCGAGGTTGAGGATTTCGGCATAGAGGTGCACGCCGTCGACGCGGTAGGCCACGCGGTCTGGCAACCGGGCCAGGTCCGTATCCCGAACGTAGTCCCTAATCTCGATGTCGTCGATGGCCAAGCCGTCAATCCTGCTGTCGATGCGCTTGGCCGCGCGATCGCTGCTCCAGACTCGGGCGCTCATTCAACTGCCCCCCGCACGCCAGAGGGGCGATCGCGTGGGGTCATCGTCAAGCGACAGCTCGGCATGTCAAATCCTCGGTCAGGTGGCAGCGCCTACCGTGCCGTTTGTCCGTCGCGAGATGCGCGACGGGCCGGCGGCCCAGTCTGGATCCGGTCGTTGGCTCGACCCCTCGCTAATATTGCGACGGCCGTCGCTGCTTCAAGCCCTCTTCCGCGCGTGCTGGTCATCCCTGACAGACTCCCCTTAGAGCACTCGCCGGGGTCAGTTGCAGCGGAGGCACTACCAGTCGCCCCTTTTCAGAGCCGTCGTCTCGTAGGAAGTGGGGCACCGCGTTGACGAGCATGGCGATAATCGGGTCGCGAAGGCGATAGTCCACGGGCATATAGGGTCCGCTTTGCCCGCGGTTCTCCTCGACCGACTCCAAACAGCGCTCGTACGGGAAAGTTGGGAGCCAATCGTTGTCTCGGCGACGTCCTGACTAATCACCTCATAGAGCGCAACCTGCCTAAAGCCCGTTCTTCACAGCCGCAGCCATGTGGCGGAGCCGGACAGAAGCTCACGGCCATGACCGACGCGCGTAATCGGGCTACAGCAAGCGTTAGGGGGTGTTTGGCGTTGCGCAACTTTCGCGCACCTTGCAAAGGAATGCCCCTACATTAATCCGAAGAAAGTGCATCATGTCATCGATGTGGTTGCCACAAATCTCCAAACGTCGATTAACCGGCTGCCGTTCCCAATGCAATACAAGCCGCCGACGCTTCTCTGGCCGCAACAATCCACCCTCATGAATGATGATGTTTCTTAACAAGATAGTATTGTAGATCCAACATAACGTTGCATCGGCATTTAATTGAGAATCAATGTCGAATGCCTCATGGATCGTCCGCACTAAGCATAAGGTTTTGTTCCTCACCTCGATTTGCTGATTTCTCCGTCGCCACGACGTTATTGCTATGCTTGAACATGCGTCAACAGACAACGTTTCGGCCAATCCCGCGATGAGGACTTCAAACACCGAACAAAGGCTGACGACCGCTTGGTAAGAATTTAGCCTTTCATACTCGCCTCCTCTGTAAAGTTCGACCACATCCTTCGCATTTCGAATCGTGGTCGCTTCCGGCGGAAATTGTCGCTCATGCGCAGTTCCACCGAATAGCCGGCGGGCAGCTCAAGCTTTGTAATAAGTTTGGCGCTAGCGCTTGCTGCGAGGTAGAAGGCCGCAAGATCAGCAGTGTTATGCATGAATTGCTCACACTGCGATTCGATAGCGCCGAGATGCCGATCCAACACACTAGTGTAGCGCGCGGAACAAATCGTTATCTCAACTGTCGTAGGGTTCATGGCGACCATGACCCTCACCGACGAACAAAAGAGCGAGCTCGAGCGCTGGCTTCGGCGTGGCTCCACGCCGCGCAATCAGGCGATGCGAGCCGAGATGATTCTACTGACCGCGGCCGGGGAGCCGAGTAGCGAGATCGTGCGCCGCTTGCGCACGACCTATCCGACGCTGACGCGCTGGCGCCGTCGTTTCGTGGAAGACGGAGTGGATGGTTTGCGCCGAGGGCGGACACGCAAGCCGGGCAAGGCACCAACGCCGCAGGCGAAGATTGATGAGGTTCTGACGTTGACGGCGACAGGGCAGCCGGCAGGTGCCACTCATTGGAGTTCGAGGCGAATGGCGCAGCAGGTGGGCCTTTCCGCAACGACGGTCCGTGCAATCTGGAGTGCAGCGGAGCTCAAGCCACATCGGGTGCGTCACTTCAAGGTGTCGAACGACCCACAGTTCGCCGAGAAGCTGGTCGATGTGGTCGGGCTGTACCTGGATCCTCCGGAAAAGGCCATCGTCTTCTGTGTAGACGAGAAGAGCCAAATCCAAGCGTTGGACCGCACCCAGCCGGGGCTTCCGATGAAGCGCGGTCGCGCACAAACAATGACGCATGACTACAAACGGCACGGCACGACCACGCTGTTTGCAGCCCTGAACGTAGCCAGCGGCGAAGTGATCGGCCAATGCCTGCCGCGGCACCGACATGATGAGTTCTTGAGCTTCCTCAAGCACCTCGACCGGCGTACCGACAAGCAACTGGATCTACACCTGATCGTCGACAACTACGCAACTCACAAACATCCGAACGTACGCGCATGGCTCGCGAAGCACCCCCGCGTGCATCTGCACTTCACGCCGACATCGGCGTCGTGGCTCAACCTGGTAGAGCGCTTCTTCCGCGACATTACCGAGCAGCAGATTCGACGCGGCGTATTCCGCAGTGTCGACGACCTCAAGAGGGCAATCATGAGCTACCTCGATCGCCGCAACAGAACACCCAAACCGTATCGATGGACCGCAACGGCCGACAGCATCATCAACAAAGTTCGGCGCGCTAACGATTCGTTACGCGCACAGCACTAGTTACCTTTGATGTTTCAGTCTGCTCGCTGATGACGCGCTTCTTGGCAACTTCCGCGCCAGGCGACTTGTCGGTCTCGCGGAGGATCTCGACCATCTGGTCATCGGTTAATCGGGAGTTGCGCGATGCGATCTCTTATATCACGCGTCAAAGAAAGAAAAGAGAGACTCATTCGATACGCCACCGACCCCGCCGGCGGCCCCGTCTCTGATACCGAACCCGAGCAAAGGAAAAGGGCGGGCTCTCCGAACGGCCACTTTTGGCCGAAAGGCGTCCTCCCCTACCCTTGATAACCATCCCTAACCGTTCGCTCCTTATTAGCAAGCCTTTTGGACCAGCCAGTGCGAAAGCCCTTTGCGAAGAGCGAGCTCCGCAAGTTGTTCGCCACCAAGTACCAAGAACGGAGACGCACCGCCCCCGGTAGCCTTGTCTGGAAAGAACCACGGGATTCCTGAACGCTCCTCAGGAGCGCCCCACTTTTGACGTAGCGATGCGCATATGTCTTCGCTCGCCGTATGGAAAATCCAGTAAAGCAAAACCCCCTCAGAAGAAGCGTCTAGCAATCCGCTCTCGATAATCGCACCGGAGGACGTGCTTGATTTTACTTGTACCTTTGCAATGAGCCCCGTCGTCGCATGGATGTACTCGCCATCCACATCCTTCATCGTTCCGCCAACCTCGGTGCGACGCAACCAGCCGTCAGACACCATAATCAGGTCGACAAAGTTCTCGAATTCCTTATGCGTAAGGGTGCGGATTAGTGACAAGCAGTGTGCCTTCAAGGACTTTTCTGCGGCGAGCGCCTGAACTACGGACGGCTGCCGATCCCCACGAATCAAATGTCGAAGATATGAAACCGGATTGAAGCCGTCGCCGTCTTGCACATCGGCGTACTCGCGTATTGTTCGTTGGTACGCCTGTACTTGGCTGATTCGCGTGGTGATATTCGCGGTGTGGAGATCGCGGCCCCTTAGATCAGCTCTCCGCCAGCCTATTGTCCTGCGCCTGCCCCCAGCATCGCCGGACCATGGGGTCGTAGCTTCAGAAGGGTCGATGAACGTCCAGTAGAGGTAGGTGCCACAGAACGTAAACCAGAGAGTTCGGCCGTCGTCATCGATAACTGTTCGCATCTGATTGATAGCGGCAGTCAAACTCCCTGGCGCGGTGTCCGGCTCCTCGGCTTCAATCTGCTTTCTGAGCGCTTCCCAGCGCGTTGGAGCTCCATCGAGGAATGACAGCGTCTCCGCGCCGGTGTAGTACCCAATGTACAGCGCATCAGTGCGGATGCATTGCTCGGCGAGACCGTTGCCCTTGCCGAGCTTTATGTGTCGTGCAACGGTAAACTCGTCGACTAAGCCGGCGATACCAGGATCGGTCATTGCAGTCTTCCTTCGGGTTAACTTATGCGCCGACCGCCGTCGGGTCGAGCTCAATATCGACATCGCCTAGCTCAATTCTGTCACTGCCCGACTCAGCCCTTGCAGTAGTCATGTAGGGCTCTGCCACGGTAATCACGAGTTCGTACCCCGGAGGTTCGCACCCCGCTGCTACATGGCCGCGGCCGATTGCCTCGGACCAGTCCAGAAGACGTATTTGTTGTGCCGTAGACAGGCGAACAATCATGTTTTTACCCTGCCCTCAAGTCAGTCAGCCACCACGGCCAAGCACTGGGGCGTAGTCGTGGATGTACTGCTAGCGGATTGGCACGCGACTTCGCGGGAATTCGCTGCCTCACGTAGCCATGCGAAGAACTCATCCGGCATGGTCCGGGCCACCTGCTGATCCGTCCTGACGTCGACCGTACCGTTGCAGGCCAGTAGCGGCGTTTCGATCACCCGGCCTTGGCTCGACCAGTCCATTCGAAGGAACCGGTGGCCACGCTCGTCGTGCTCGAAACCGACCACTCGGCCATGACCGAATAGCCGCATGGTCGCGCCAAACTGGTGGATCTTTTTGAGAATGATCAGGTCGCCGACCAGTATCTCGTCGAAGCGCTCCTGCTGCCGGGTACTGTCGTGATGAGTGAAGGTACATATGCCCTTCTCCCTCCACTCGACGTCTTGGCGATTGCGAATGTCGCCGCTCGGGCAGAAGCCCATGAAAACGTAGTACAGGTCCTTTGGCACGGCCTGATCGATGACTTGTAGAACTGCCACTGCCTCCTTGTCACCTGCCGCCACCTTGCTAACAGCATTCTTCCGCATGGTCAGAAGCTGTCCTCGCGTGAACCGACCATCGCGAATCCGTTCGATCTGCTGAGCGTACTTCATGGGCTTCTCTGGTTGAACGTTGGCGGATAGCCTGCACAGGCATAGTGTCAAATTCTGCGACGCAGAGACGGCTTGACCCAATCAGCCGATGGGCTAACAGGAGCACCTGTGGCTGGCCGGAACCAGGAGGCAGCTTCGACTACCCCCGATAAGCATCCCTAATCGCAAGCTGCCGCATGACAGCCGCTCCCCCGCGAGCATGCGCCGGCCGGCTGGAGTTGTCTGTCAGGAAACTCCCTACACGCCTGTGGGGAGGCTGTAGGCTCAGCAGCCCCACAACTTCCGATCGCCGCCGCGGTCGGTGCAAGGGGCCAGAGATCTGTCGCGCCTCGCGACCTGACATGCGTGCCCGCCAGCTCAGGCGAGTAGGAAAACTCTTACGTCACCCGGCGTGGTTCTGCGATACCGGTGCTTGCTCAGCACGGGCACGCTGTGCACACCGAGCAGCCAGCCCCCTCACACCCGGGTTGAGGTCAACGGCCCGCCGGCGGCCACACAAGCCCGGCGCTGCTCGCTCACTTCAGGAGATGTGGTGTGCGGATCCGGTACTTCGTGCTCGAGAAGGCACAACAATTTGAGGTTTTTCGCGAGGACGTCAGTAAGGGGCAGTCGGCAATTCGGGCCCGCTCAATCGACTTGGCGAAGACGCTGGCGCGTCTGGAGACGCGTTTCACCGGCGCCCCGACCCAGGTGCTTGTCGAAACAAGTGACGGGCGCATGCGGCTCGAAATGCAACTGGACCCTGGACCGGAACTCGGCGCCTTTGGCCGGCTGGTGACTGTAGGGACGGATGAAGTGCTGGTCCGCCATGCGCACGGATAGAGCGCGACCACTACTGCTCATGAGCGCTCGGAAGAAATGCGGCAGGGGCCCGCCGGCCCGCAGGCCCCTGCCAAAGAAGCTAGTTGCACTGCGGCTGATGCAGGCAGGCGGCCCACTCCGGGTGATCTATGAGTGGGTTGCGATTGTCCTGGTAGCTGTAGACTGCCTCGTTGCACAGCCGCTTCGTTTCGTCGACCGGGTCTTCCACATGCCACTGCAGCAGGACCGACAGTAGCCCCATGTAGGCGACCGACTGGTTGCTGCTGCTCGCCACGATCAGCGCCGGATCGTCGGTGACGATCAAGT
Source organism: Lysobacteraceae bacterium (assembly GCA_041687455.1). Lineage (GTDB taxonomy): Bacteria > Pseudomonadota > Gammaproteobacteria > Xanthomonadales > Xanthomonadaceae > JAWLBY01. The sequence goes on from JAWLBY010000012.1 coordinate 41,846, forward strand.
CAGGCTCGGCGGCGCCCGTGACGCCGTGCGTGCCGCCTTCGTTGCGGACGTCCATGTACAGCACCGCCCGTGCTACATCACCCTTGCGGTCGTGAACCGCCCCGGCTTTTCCGGAGGCTCCAACCCTTGAGAGGATGGAGCGATGAAGAAGCCAGAACAGTACTCCCCAGAGACGCGCGAGCGTGCCGTTCGGATGGTGCTGGAGCACCAAAACAAATACGGCTCGCAGTGGGCGGCGATCGGATCGGTGGCCGGCAAGATCGGCTGTACGTCGGAGACGCTGCGGCGCTGGGTTCGCCAGGCTGAGCGCGACAGCGGCAAGCGGCCCGGGACGACGAGCGCCGAGGCCGACCGATCAAGCAACTCGAGCGCGAGAACCGCGAGCTGCGGCAGGCCAACGAGATCCTGCGCAAGGCCAGCGCGTATTTTGCCCAGGCGGAGCTCGACCGCCGGTTCAAGCCATGACGGCGTTCGTCGACGAACACCGCGCCGCCTACGGAGTCGAGCCGATCTGCAGGATTCTGGAGATCGCTCCGTCAACCTATTACGAGCACCTCGCCAAGCGCGTCGACCCCGACCTGCGCTCGAACCGCGCGCATCGCGACGAAGCGCTCTGCACCGAAATCCGCCGCGTATGGGAGGAAAACTTCCAGGTGTACGGCGCGCGCAAGGTGTGGCGGCAGCTGGTCCGTGAGGGCTCTCGGGTCGCCCGCTGCACCGTGGAGCGGCTGATGCGCAAGCTGGGGCTCGCCGACGTCGTTCGCGGCAAGGGTACCCGCACAACCATCAGCGACAAGGCCCAGCCGTGCCCGCAGGACAAGGTCAATCGGCAGTTCCGCGCCGAACGGCCGAACCAGCTGTGGGTCAGCGATTTCACCTACGTCTCGACCTGACAGGGCTTTGTCTACGTCGCCTTCGTCATCGACGTCTTCGCCCGGCGGATCGTCGGCTCGAAGGTGTCGCGGTCGTCGAAGACCGACTTCGTGCTCGATGCCCTCGAGCAGGCGCTCTGGGCACGCAAGCCGACGAAGGGCGGCCTGATCCACCACAGCGACCGCGGCGTGCAGTACGTCTCGATCCGCTACACCGAGCGGCTCGCCAACGCAGGCATCGAGCCATCCGTTGGCACGGTCGGCGATCTGTACGACAACGCGCTTGCTGCATCGATCATCGGCTTGTTCAAGACCGAGATCATCGAACGCCAGAGCTGGCAGAACCTGGAGGCTGTCGAGATGGCGACGCTCAACTGGACACACTGGTTCAACCACAAGCGTCTGCTGGGACCGATCGGGGACATCCCGCCAGCGGAAGCGGAGACGGCCTACTATCAGCGACTCGGCGAGCTCGCCGAAGCTGCGTGACTCACACCGACGAGCCTCCGGGAATTCCGGGGCGGTTCAGTCCGCCTGACAGGCATGTCCGGCAAAGCCGGACAGACATCCGCCAACACGCGTGAGACACTCACAGGTTGACCGGCGCGCGGTGATACCTGACTCAGTTGGCGCCTAATGCGGCGGGTAAAACCAATGGATGGGATATCGCGGCCAGTCGCGATGTCCGTGCACACAGGAGCATGCCAGCGGTGCTGGATCTCAAGGCGACACGGCACAACCTGCACTCCACCACCAACCGCTTTGCGCGGCCCGACGTGCAGCAGCTGGTCCGACAGCTGAGGCTCGAAACGTTCGCGGCCGACGGCTCGGATGAGGCGGTCGAGCTGGCGGTGCGTACCGACCTGAAGCAGCGGGTGACCGACGCGCTCGCCGAGTTCAACGGTCAGCTCCAAGTCAACGCGCGCCGGCTCAAGGACGCAAGCGAGGCGACCGTCTCGGTGCAGATCGAGCACGAAGCCATAATCGGGCGCGTCGCGTTCCGCGCCCTCGTGGACCGCAACCGGGCGCGCATCGAAGGGGCCGAGAAGCGGTTCGCGCAGATCGAACGCCAGCTCGATCGCTTCGTGACCGAGAACGCGCTGCAGGACACCAGTCCGATGCTCTTCTCGTTGGCGGAGCGGCTACTAGGCTTCGCCATCATTACCGTCTTCTGGCTGATCGAGGCTGTAGCCAACGGCTTCTTTTTCGCTGAAGGCAGCACCGGGGGCCTCTTCGGCGGCGTCACCCAAGCCGCAGCGCTGTCGGCCGTCAACATCGGCGTCGCCTCCATCACCAGCTTTTTCATCCTGCCGTACACTGGGCATGTCCGGGCCATCAAACGGATGCTTGCGATCGCCGGCGTGGCGCTCTCGGTCGCCCTGCTCGCGATGATCAACTTGACGATCGCCCACTACCGCGATGCCTTCGCCGCATCGCCAGGCGTGGACCCCGACATTCGCCTGGTGTGGGCGGGCATGCTCCAGGCGCCATTTGGCCTGCAGTCGATGAGCAGCTGGCTGCTGCTGACCGCCGGCTTGCTGCTGGCTGGACTCGCAATGTGGAAAGTTTCGGGCCTGCGTGACCCGTACCCGGGGTACGGCCGGCTGGCCCAACGCCACGAGTCGGCACGACTGGACCTGGCGTATGCGCGGAGCGATGCGCTCGACGATCTCCAGGACGCGCACGATGAGGCGGCGGAACAGCTCAACGAACGCCTCAAGAAGCTTATCGAGGCCAAGGAGCAGCGCCAGATGGCGCTGCAGTCGCGCGAACGCTTGCGGCAGGAGTTCACGGAGTTTCTCGATGGGATTCGTGACGACTACCGCCGCCTGATGGCGATCTACCAGCAACAAGTCGGACGCCCGGTCGCCTACGGCGCATTGGAGACGCCGGCCATTCCCCCCTTCCCGGCCGAGCCCCCGTTCGACCCAGTCGCGCTGGAGCAAACGATTTCGGCGATGAGGGCGGCGATTCGCGACCTCGACGACGAGCATGCCAAGGCCTCGGCGTCGGTCCGGCCGCCCAAAGCGGCCGAAACATGAGCCGGCGAAGCCCTCGGCGGCGCGGGCGGACGACGTCCACCTCGAACGCAATCAAGTTCATCATCTCCGGCGTCACGATCGTCGCCTGCATCCTGGCCGTCGTCGCCATCGGAATCATCAGCCGCCGATCTATGGTGCCGATCGACCAGACCACGCTGTGTCGCACCGATCAGCCGCCGCCGAGCGTGCTCGCGATCCTCGTGGACGTCACGGACGAGCTGTCCGCGCTCGAGCGAACGCAGGTGTTCAATGCGATCGAGCGCATCCAGCAAGACCTGCCGACGCACGGCCTCCTCGAGGTGTACATGCTCGGTGAAACACCGCAGGTGGCGGCGACCCCGCGGGTGTCGGTTTGCAACCCGGGGCGCGGGGCCGACATGAACGCGCTCTACCAGAACCCCAAGCTCGCCGAGCAGCGCTGGAAGCACGCGTTCCATGAGCCAGTCACGGCCGCGCTCGCCGAGGTCACCCAGGCCACCGACGCCACCCAATCGCCGATCATGGAGAGTATCCGTAGCGTCGCCGTGGCGCTCTTCGGGCGCCCCGAGTTCGACGCAGCCGACCGTCGCCTGGTGGTGGTATCCGACCTACTTCAGCACTCGCCGCTCGCCTCGCACTACCGCGGCGTACCCGACTTCGAGCAGTTCCGCTCCACGAGCGCGTTCGCCGCAGCCTCGGCGCCGCTCGCGGGAATCCGCGTCGACATCCTCTACATCAGCCGGCCTGGCTCGGCACGCCTGCAGACGCGCGAACACATCGGCTTCTGGGAAGCCTATTTCGCGGCCAACGGCGCCGATCTGCAGTCGGTCAAGCGAATCCATGGAGATTGACATGATGAGTCGCATGCGGACACGAACGCCGGCCGCCGCCATGACGGTGGCCCCATGAGGGCGCACACCGCACCGCAGATCGCCAACGCGGACTCCGTCGCGTTCATCACGGCCGTCGCAGTAGGGGCCTTGGCGATCTTCGGCTTGAAGCCGCTCGGTGCCAGCCAGCTCACGGTCACGGGCGTGGTTTGCGGACTCGTGGTGGTGTACGCGTTCGCCGTCACCCGGATCAACCGGGTGAAGCTGCGGTACGACCAGGCGGGCGACAACAGCTACTACCTCGGCCTGGTCTTCACGCTGCTGTCGATGGTCCGCGCGCTGACCGAAGTGGGCGCGGCCGCGGCGGCCGCGGACGGCAAGGGCCTGTCCGTGGCCGAGGCGATCATCGGCGACTTTGGCATTGCCCTCGGCAGCACGCTGGTCGGCATCGTCACGCGCCTGGTGCTGCAGCAGATGCGCATCGATGCCGCCGACGTCGAGCACACGATGCGAATTGAGCTCGCGGAAGCGGCCACCAACATGCGCAGCCACCTAAACGCGATCGTCAGCACCGTCGGCACCTTCCACGCCGAGCTGACACAGGCACAGGAAGACTACATCGAAGAGGTGCGCTCGAGCTACAAGGCGGTTGCCGATGAGGCCGCAAGGCATATCCGCGAAGCCGCCGAGCGGGCCTCCAGCGATCTGGTCGCCACGAGCAAGGGCATCGGGGACGCGGTCACGGAGTTTGCCGGCCGTGCCGACGGACTCTCCCGCGTGCTGACCGAGGCCACTGCGCGGCTGACCGACATCGAGGCTCCGCGGGCTAAGCTGGGCAAGTCGTTCACGACGCTTGCCGAACGGATCGACGCAACGAGCGAGCGCCTGCGCGCCAACGACCAGACGCTCGCCGCGAGCCTGTCACAGATCACCGACGCCACGGGCCACTTCCGCGCGGCGATGGCGGCCATGGTTGAGCTGACCTCCGCGCTCCGTGTGGCCTCGGAGCGCACCGACGAGCGCGTGCGCGCAGCCGTGGCGTCGATGGACGGCACCACCGAGCGCATGGCGCGGAGCGTCAATCACTTCGAGGCCGCAGTGTCGCGCATGGACGTCGCGATCGACGTCACGGCCGAGAAGGCAGCGGCCACCATGACCGGTATCGAGGCGCACGTGGCAGGCGCCGGTGAGTACGCGGCCGGGGTCATCGCCCGGATCGAAACGGAAGCGGCAAACGTGGCGGCGTCGGCGGCGGCCAGCCAGGCGGCGGCCGACGCGGCGAGTGCCGCCGCCTCGTCGGTGATCACGGGGCTCAAGAGTGCCGTGGACGAGCTCGACCAGCGGGTGCAGCAGGCCACCCCGTGAGCGACCAGCCCAACAGCGGCGGCGATCGCTTCGCCGGCGAGCAGGCCGCGTCGTATCGCCGGGGCTTCGTGCTCGGCCTGACGATGGCCGAGACCATCCTGCTGCTGACATTCGTCGTCCTGATGCTCCTCGTCGTCGGATTTGCCCGACGGGAGCTCCAGATCGCCGCGGCCCGCCAAGACACGGAGGCCCTGGAAGCGATCGTGCGAGCGCTGCACCTGGCCGGGACGACGCCCGAGGAGCGCGATCGCCGATTGGCCGCGGTCGTCGCGACGGCGGAGGCCGCGGCGGCCGCCGGGATCGAGTGGGACGACGCCTTCGTCGAGCTCGTCAAGGGCGTCATCAGCCACACCAGGCAGGACGCGAGCCTGGTCGACATCGCCAAGGCGCTTCGCGACGAGAAGAAGGCGTTCGACGACATGCGTCGCCAGCTCGAAGATGCGCTTGGCGGCGATGCCGATGCCGGCAAGGCGTTGCAAGAGCTGATCGCCCAAGCCGGCCGCGATCGGGCAGAGGTCGAGCGGCTGACCGGGAAGAACCGCGACCTCACCGACCAGGTGAAGCGGCTCGGTGGCGTGCTGCCGTCATGCTGGGTCGAGAACGGCCGCCCCGTTTACGTATTCGACGTTGTGCTGGCCTCAGACGGTCTCCGGATGCGAGATCGTGCACCCGAGCGGTTCCGGCCCGAGCGTGACCGGCTGCTCGGCAGTGCCGAGGTCGATCCCGGTCGCACCTACACGCCGGCCGAATTCCACACGATTACGCGGCCGATGTTCGACGACAGCGTCAAGCAGGAGTGCCGCTACTACGTGGTCATCTACGACGGCACGGCTGCCGACGAGAAGAGCCGCTACAAGGCGCTGATGCAGACGGTCGAAGGGCACTTCTACAAGCGGCAGTCCAGTGACACCGCACCGTTCTGACGCTCCGCTTTACGAGCAGCAGCGGGCCCTGTCGGCAGCGCTGGAGCGCCTCCGCATGCACGCAGCCGAACTCGCGCATCGCCGTGCACACCCGCCTCTTCCGCCTACCCTCTCCGCGGGCGACGGACGTGTTCGGCTGCCGGCCGCGTCCGAGGACGACGCGCCAGCGGTGAACGGCGTGCTCGGGTGGCTGCGGCGTTGGTGGGCCCGCTGACTGTCAGCCCACGTCCGCCTCGGTCCCGGCGGGCTCAACTTCGACGACGCACAGGCAAGCGGGCTCTGGTCACCAACGTCTGCACGAACCTATGACGATTCGCCGCCTTTCTCTTATCGCCATCCTTCTGGTCGCATGGGCCCCATTGCGCGCTGAAGTGACTGCTGACCAGATCCAGCGCTCGATCGCTTCATACCGTGGCGTGTGCGCATGTCCGTACAGCCGCGACCGCGCCGGGCGCCGGTGTGGTGCGCGCTCTGCGTACTCTCGGCGAGGCCCGTCGTCCGTACTCTGCTATGCGTCCGACGCAACGGCCGCGCCGCCTCGTAACGACGAGATTGTCGGCCGCGCGTCCGTTATCGACGGTGATACGCTCGAAATCCGTTCGTTGCGCATCAGAATGTCAGGAGTCGATGCTCCTGAAAGCCGCCAGCTGTGCACGCGTGCCGGAAAACCGTGGCGCTGCGGCCAAGAAGCAGCAAACTGGCTATCAGACATGGTGGGCATGTCCACGGTGCGCTGCCAGGTGGAGGGAAAGGATCGGTACGGGCGATCAATCGCCACGTGCTTCCTCGGCGACGTCGACCTCAACGAGTCAATCGTGCGTGCCGGCCTGGCATGGGCCTACGTGCAATTCAGCCACCGGTACGTGGTGGCCGAAGCGGAGGCGCGCGCAGCGCAGCGCGGCATCTTCGCAGATGGGGTCGTGGCCCAGCCTGCGTGGGAGTGGCGCCGTCGCTGATGCATGCCGCGTGCGTAGAGGTCGGTGCCGTGGCGACCTCACCCACCAGAGGGGCTCAGGTTCTGTCTTGTTAGAAGCTTGGCGCAACCACCGTCTCGGCCGACACCCGCTCGCGGCGTTCGAATGTGTGCTTTACTCGTGTCCCGGCGTGGGCAAGGTGCGTTACTAGGGAGCTCGCGGGGTTCCGTCGAGCCAATTTCGGCCTGCAGTGCGACGCACGAATGGCGTGCGGGGGGCTCTTGCCTGAGGGGGCAGATGGGCGTGCTGCTGTTCCAGATCCTCGTCGCGTGCTCGATCGTCGTGCTCTGGGCGCTCTTCGACCGTCTCGGCGCCGTGATCGCGGCGGTCGGTTGGACCGTCGCGACGTTTGCTGCCGTACACGCGGACTGGCTCGTGGTGGTGCAGTGCGTGGTCGCTTGGAGTATGTGCATATTCCTGCCGACACGCCCGCCGCAACTTCGCCGTCTCATGCATGAGACGGCACGGCGCGTCGCGATCGCAGCGGCCGCATGCATCGCCGTCGGGTTTGTTGTGGTCGTCGTGCTCGACTCGGACGATCGAGCCTCCCGTTCACCTCGCCCGGCGGTCGCTACCCGCCAACACGTCCCGCCTGCGGCCCCCGAGCGCTGCGAGGATTCCGAAGATGTTCGCGAGCTGATCGCTCACGGCATGTCGCGCGCCGAGGCCTGCCGCCAACAATGGGACCCCTGACCTTAGAGCTGTTCCTGTCGAACGGCGCGTTTTGCGCCGCGACCCTTCGCCGGTTCGACCGTTACGGGGAGGGCCAGCGGGAACGGTCGTTCCAGCCTGCCCTCGCTGCAATGCTGCTCGAGGCCTGGCTGGAACCTCTTAGTGACAAGTGGTGAGTGCTCAAGCTAAGGCGCAAACCACCGGGCAACTGACCGGTTCCCAGGGCTATGCTCGATCGCGAAGCCGTCCCGCCCGGCAGCTCAGCTGGCAGCAATCGGCCAGAAACTGCCACTCGAAACGCTTCTGAGCCCCGTCTGCGCGGCCCCGATCTTCGCCCCTCGACGCGATTGCCCGCTAGACGAACCCCCTTGACCGTGGGAGTGCATAACGGATGCGAAGAGACGCGCCGTTGCCTTGTGGCGGCTCTTGAAGAACTTGGTCTGAGGGGCCGATATGGCGGCGCATCACATTGCAACAACTCACCATGTTGTGCTTTGGACCTGGATAACCGCCAACCCTTCGATGCAGCTCACCGGAGGTTAGCTCGAGGTATGCAAGCCCAGCACATTCAGCTGTGCCAAGTGCATCTTCAAGCTCCGCCTTGAACTTCTCTGGCCAGCCAGAGTGAGATGTCGGTGTAGTTGGGGCCGACAGTTTGACGATACCGGCAGGAACCTGCGCGGCTTCCATCTGGAGGCTCGGAGCCTGCTTGGACTTGGCGCCGTTCCACGGTGGACGAAAATGCCGAATCAGGGAGTCCTCGAGACCCGCGGCGAGGCTCAAATCGAATCTCGCGTACTGCAGCCGTGCGTCATCGATCAGTGCGAGTATTTCGACGCTCGATCCCGCTCTGAGTAGTGCAACAATACCGGCGTTGTTGCGGAGGTTAGTCGGTTGCCCGGCCTTTGGAGACTCATAGCCGTACATACGCCGCTTGAGAGCAGTCATGCTTCTGCCGATATAGAGCACTTCATCGCACGAAACGAACGCGTACAGAACGCGGGTCACTTCAGCCATCACTTCAAGGTTGCAGGAGAGCACACCCCCAGTCTCCGACCAGCAACCAGCCCGGCGGAACCCTATGGAAACAAGTGCATCAAGGCTTCTCGACACGTCGTCCTCTCCATTGCTTGCGACGCCAAGTCGCACTTTAACTGACATGCACAACGCAGTGGACTCAGCGCTCAATAGAAAGCAGAGCCTTTTTCCACCTCGGGCCGATTGTGACCGCGAGTGGACGCTCCGAAGACTTGAGCGCGCGGACGGCTATCCGGACTGAAGCGGACGCTGAGCTCAAGGCATGTCAAGCAGAACGGGGGCAAGCAGAAATCGCTCGCCTCCTGCCCGGTCATTTTTGACGTATCCGACCCACGCGACGTGCATGGACGTCGGAGCGACGATTGCGGCGTCGACTAGCCCCTTTAGGGTGCCGATCCGTGTATGGCCCTCAACCAAGTGTAGTTGTCTCTTTGTGCTCGTAACGCCTGTGTCGATAAGAACCGGTGGCTTCTGCCATGTGCCTGACGACTCCCAGGCGTTCACAACGTCTGGACGGCAATCAACGCACTTCCAGCCGCGCGTCCCAAACGCTGAAATACGCTCCGACACAGAGTTAAACCACATTAGGAAGCCACCAAAAACGTCGCAGCTCACAATCACCCGTGCTTCAAGCAACTCTTTCCGCCACTCTACATTGGCAAAGTCGAGGTGGCCGTACTGCTGCTGAAACTCCGCTTTGCGACCGTGTTGAGAACACACCTGCTCCAGAACTTCGATGGGAACCGTTGGCAGGGCCTCCCGAAGCGCGCCTAGGTCAATCGTCCCGCATGACTGATACGGCAGGCTCAATAGCCGAGAGAAAAGCATCTTTCCGTCCTTCGCGTGGCACGACCACGCAGCACGACCGAGAATAGCTCACCGGGAGCTGGCACTCGTCGGATTGAAACGGCAGTGAAACCGCCGATGCGGCGAAGCGTTACGGCTGCAGCTACAATCGGTCGGGCGGGCCTCTCAGGGGATGACATGATTCGGAAGCTACATGACCTCCATGAAGCGCAGTTCGCGGAGAAGCTGCATTCGGTTGTTTCCCATTCAAGGCCAATCGCAGACGAGCGTCATCTGAAAGGGCGAGAAGCTCAGTTGAGAGACGTGGCTAACGCGATCTATGCGCCCGGCCGCCACGTGTTCGTTTTCGGCGAACGCGGCGTGGGCAAGACTAGTCTCGCAAAAACGGCTGCGATCCGCGCGAGCGACGGCTCTGAGAACTTTCGACAGGTTGGCTGCGCAAGCGACATGGGATTCTCCGAGCTCATGGCTCGCGTGATACCGCATTTTGTCCCATCAGCTGTGTTGGAGCAGTCATTTCGAATGACTGCTGGCCTAGGAAGATTCTTTCAATACGAGAAGACTGACCGCGCAACGGGCGCACTCTCCACAGACATTTCCGTATCGGCCGCCGCAGATCTTTTGGCGAACCTGGACAACAATGGACAAAAGACTCGCCGTGTGGTCGTGATCGACGAGATCGACAGGCTCGTTGGCGACGAGGTGAGGAGGTCGATCGCGGAGCTAATCAAGCTGCTAGGGGACCGCGGAGCTTCGCTGACGTTCGTTTTCACCGGCGTCGGCAACGATCTCACATCAATCTTAGGTAGCCATGCATCGTCGTTCAGGCAGCTCGCGCAGATCGAGCTGCACCGAATCAACTACCAGTCAGCACTCGACATCATCGATGACGCACTGGATTGCTTTGGGCTCAACTGGGAAGAAGAGCCAACGCGGACTGCTCGCTTCCGGATCGCGTCGGTCGCCAACGGGTTCCCATACTACGTACACCTCATTACGGAAAAGCTCTTGTGGCGAGTTTACGAAGACAAATCAGCAGAATCGGTCTCACTAGAGCATCTTCGGCTTGCAGTTGAAGATTCCGTAAGAGATGCGCAGGAGGAAATCCGGAAGGCCTACGATCTTGCAACTCGTGGCCGGACCGAACGATACAAGCACACCGCGTGGGCAGCGGCCGACTCATGGGACCTTGAGCGCAGCGCACAGGACATCTACAGATCTTATTGCGGGATCACGCAGTCGCTCGGCCAACCACAAATCACCAAGCAGCAGTGCTATCAGGTGCTTGCGGCGTTGAGGCGCGAGAAGTACGGGCCACTCCTCAAGACGGGTTTCAGAACCGGGCAGTACGAATTCACTGAGAATATTGTGAGGGGTTTCGTCCGGCTCTGCGCGGCAATTGAAGGCGTTGAGTTACAGGATCTCGGCCCTTCCGAGGGTGTGAAAGTAACTGCTCACGGCAAAGAGAAGCGATACGCCGACCCGAGGCGCTTTGGAGGCCCCCCGCGAGGGTTCTAACGCACGTAGCTCCCAGCCGCCGGCGTGGCGCGACAGCGTGCCTCCGAGCGTCCGCTTTGGGTCGGTGAGCGCCCGTCGCCGACGGCCCAGTCGACCACGATCCGGATCTCTCGGCGGACTGGAGCTGTCCGGCCAAGCGCGGCCGGCAAGCGACGGGCCCCAGTATCCAAGCGTCGGATACGCTTCGTGCGCTGCCGAGTACGCGTCCCGCCGACGTCGCCGACGAGCTTGGCCCCGAACAGTTCCCCGGCATCATCGCTGCGTTCAAAGCCAAAACGCCACGATGCCCGATCCTGCGCGCGACCGATTAGCGCGGTACTGTGCGCGCCTCGAATGGTTACGCCTCGGCCGCGCAGCTCGCGCTGGGCTGCAGCCGCATTATTTCTCGGATCTTGCGCATGGACATTCTCGGCTGCGACATCGCTTCCGTGTCTGGCAAAAGGCCGAAAAGGTCCCGGGATCGGGGTCCCACGTCAGGTCCTCACACCGGGGCGCCGGCATCCATCGGAACGGTGGCCGGTATGCCCGGCATCCCGGCCGGCATGGCTGCCCGCCGCGCGGACAACGCGCTTCTATTTGTTGGGGAACCGACAGTTGTTGCCACGGTCAATCGTGCTCGAGGGCGCCATCCGGCGGCCGGCGGGGCCGATGGGCCGCCAAGGATGATCCCGATGTTCAATTCGCTGGCTGCGCGCTGGGCGACAGATGGTGCCGCGCGCCGGTTTCGTCGCGAGGGTTACGTGGTGTTCCGCGGACTGCTCGACTCGGCGATGCTGCGGCGGATCGAGTCGGACCTCGAGCACGGCTGGAAGGGCGCCGAAAGTGGCCTGCTGGCATCGATACCTTCCGATGCCAGCAACGTGCCGGCGACGCCGGAATTGCGCGACCATCCCGGAGCCCGGCTGCTCGACCCGCACTGGCGCTTGCCCGCAGTGCGCGAGGCACTGCTGCATCCGCGCTTGGTGGCCTGCCTCGATCGCGTGCACGGCGCGATGCCGATGTTGTTCCAGAGCCAGCAGTTCGCCACCAGCCCGGGCGCGGTCTGGCACCGCGACGACGCCTACCTGGCGCTGGCACCAAACCGCACCTTGGCGGCCGCATGGGTCGCACTGGAGCCGGTGCGGCCGGGGCAGGGTGAGCTGGAGTTCGTTCCCGGCAGCCAACGGTTGCCCGGCTACGCGTTCGGTGGCTGTCGCGAATGGTACACGCCGCCGCTTGACGACAACGCCGAGCACGGCCGCTACGTGGCCTTCCTCAAGGAAGCCTGCCGGCGCGAGCGGCTGGCGCCGCGGCCCTTCCACGCCGAGGCCGGCGACCTGATCCTGTGGGATGGCAGGCTGGTGCACGGCAGCGTCGCCACCGCCTCTCCGCCGCCTCGTCGACGCAGCCTAGTCGCGCACTACTGCGCCGCAACGGTCACCCCGCGTTACCTGCATGAGGGAGCCGGAGCCTTGGCAGCTGAAGCCCAGGCCGGAGCGCGCTACGCCAGCGGATACTACCCGGACTGACTAGTACCGACGCCTGCGCTTGGGGGAACGGTATCTACGGCGGCGCTACCAGCACGACCAACTAGAATGTTGCCAATGCGGCACGGGCAAACGAACGTTGAGATCGTCTATCACGAGGTCAGCGTGAGCTTCGTTTTCAGCCGGGGCTGAACGCGCAAGGGCTGGGTTAGAGGGTTTTCCGAATGACGGTGCTTTGGGTCGGTGAGCGCCCGTCACCCGGCGGGCCGGGTCGACCGCGATTCGGACTCTCTGGCGGACTGGCACTGTCCGGCCAAAAGCGGCCGTTCCCAAGAGAGCCAAGTTCCGTCGCCTGAGTCCGGATCCGCTCGGTTTCACGTCAACTGTAGGGAAGTGAATCTGACCCAGAATCTGACCCCTTTCGCTGCACAGGTTCAATCACGATGGACGAGCTGCCAATCCATTCCCTGCAAACCACTTAGCCGGCAGCCTTCCCACCGGAACACATCGCCCCCATCCGTGATGACGTCGGCCACCTGGTGCGAGATTTGCGGATTACCAGAGAAGGCGAAGAGCATGAACACATGGAAATGACGCGCCGAGAACACGACGAACCAGTCCCCGGGCGACTCCTTCAACTGCTTGATGTGACAGGAAACGCCGTCGTCATAAGGCATCCGCTCGCCCAATACACTGTTGAAGCTGACATTCGTCGCGTCGGAGTGCCAGGGCGCGGCAAGAATCCGCCATACATTGGGGACACCGACCAGATGGTTTCTGACGAGTAATGCCGCCGCGCTTTTGGCCACGACAGCGAGTGCGTTCCGAACTGCCGCGCTCAAGGGGTTTCCCGGCTGCTCTTCTTTGAAAAACGCGCCAGATGCGATGTCTTCCATCGAGGTTTCACGCGCGTCCAGCAGCCCGAACCGTTGCAAGTCCGCCTTCGAGAAGTCGGCGAACGCCTCGCTACTGATTACCTTAATCATCTCCCCGCTTGGCAGCCTCCCGGTCACGAAGCTGTCTTCGTTCAACAGAGTGCCAATAAGCCGCAGTGCCTTCTTGCAGCTCGACTCTGGCGAGAACTCATTGTTGCACTCACGATGCGTCGGAAGAGTCCCACCGTAGGCGAAGCCACGCGCACGAGGCTGAACACGCTCGATGAAGAGGCGTGGAACGCAGTGGTCGTCGGAGAGCGGACGGCCATCATCCAGCCGCACTCCGCAGAGGTAGCAGTGAGTATGCAAGGGAGGGTCAGCGACCAAGGGAGGTGTCGTTCGTCAACCGGGCTCCGAGCGTCGTGAGCGATACTGTCGCGTATTTGCCAACGGCTAAAAGGAGGGGTGAATGTTTTCTCAGCGCTTTGTCGAGGCGGCGACCACCTTACGATGGGCAGTTACCTGGACGCTCGGAGTGATCACCGCATGGGTGCTGGTCGAGGCAGTGAATCTTAGCTGGGTGAAGGTAAGCGCAGAACGCGACCATGTTACCTATGTCAACAAGTGGACAGGCACTGTCTGCCGGCACTTCATTCCGCACCCCAACCACACGGGCGTCGAGACCAACGTGAGGTGTTCGCGGTGACCCTCTCGCCCTTGATTCTGGCAGCGGCCGTCCTTGCGGTCCTTGTTTGGCTCGGCAGGCGGGCACCCAAGGCGCGAGAGGTGCCGATCGCGGATGTGAGCGATTACATCCGCATCGTCACTGCGTCACTCGCCTCGCCTTCGATAACAACCAAGTTCACTCCTGAATCAATCGAGTCATGTCGCCAAGGATACGCCGAGTTTCTCATGGCATCCGATGCCGAGGTCTCGGGCGGACTGGTTCGACCCGACGCCGAGGCTTGGGCCCTCTACCTAGCAGGCGAACGGCACGCGCGGTTCATCGAGATGATCCCGGAGTTCGAACAGCGAGAGCGCGAGATGAGCGCGCGTCGCAAAGCCGCCGGTATCCGAGAATCGCGCGCGTTCTATGACTTTCGCATTACTGCGGCGTTCGACCGGCAGCTTCCCACGCTTTCGCCGACTGCCGCGCGCACGTTGAAATCTGTGAGTGGCCGATCTATCGATACGCGGACTGCTGCCACGCTCGACGCCGTCGATCTCATTCCGCTTTCGCCCTCGGAAGTCGCATGCATCATCCGACTTGACCCGCATCCGGACACATTCGTTGGAGTTCTAAACAGCATCCGGGCAACCGGGTTAGGCCCCCCCCTCGACAATCATGAAGTTATCCCACGCTAGTCCAAGACGAAAGCGCCGAATTCGGTGTATGCGGTAAGGCGGTGCCACAGTTCCAAATTTATCGATGGTTCCACTCGTGAACTCCTTCTGTATCCCGCCCGCGATTCCTCTTGCCAGAGCGCGCATTTCGAGGTTGCGATGCAACGATCTTGCCGGAGACTCGCTCGGCTTGTTGGTGTGAGCGTCCGCTATTAGTCGCAGATCGCCTATCAGCAGCGCGGGGCGGCCGGTGGCGGTACGCACGGAACCATAAAGGGCCTGTGTTGGCTCGGTCCCCGAAGGGCCGCTTTGGGTCGATAGCAGCCGGCCGCAAGGCTGTGAATGGCTGATGGAACGTGCGAATCCCCGCGCGCACTCGCTTCACAGGATTGCTGACACAATCAGAAGCACCCAGCAACCCGGAGATCTCGGTTGACCAAGCAGCCCCCCCCGTTGGCGCGAAGAACTTTCGGCCATGAGCCTAGCCGAGCTCGATCACCTGATCAGCGCCGCTGAAAGGCGGCGTGTTCAGCTCTCCCGCGAGACTGAACTCGATCGGCTCAGAAAGGAACTCATTGCGCGGATAGTCTCGTCCGGATATAGCTTCGAAGAGATTTTCGGCAGCGTCGGCCGCTTTCCGCAAGCTCTGTTGCGGCGTCTCGACCAGGCGACCGCTTGAGAAGACTCGGTGTTTGATGAGGGCTGATGCCGTGCAAATGATGCTCGGCAACGCCGGCAGCACCACGAATTTCGTGGCTGTGCGGCCCGCCCCCTACCCCCGATAAAGTCCCCTAATCGCCCTCTGAGCGCGATCGTGCTTCCATACCAGCAATCCTGCGCCCACAGCACGTTATTCTGGCTCGTTATCTCCACGGCTAGAGGAAGCTGTACATGAACGCGCTAGATTGCGCCGGCGTACGGAATGACGTACGCTTAGTGCCAGCTGAGGAGACCGCCGTGGCCATCCTTTCCGCGACCGATGCGCGAGCCAATCTTTACCGCCTCATTGACGAGGCGGCGGAGTCGCACGCGCCTGTGACCATAGCCGGAAAGCGCCACTCGGCGGTGCTCGTGTCGCTGGAAGATTGGAACGCCATCCAGGAAACGCTGAACCTGTTGTCGATCCCAGGGATGCGGGAAACGATCAAGGAAGGCCAACAGGAGGCAATCGACTCCTGCGCAAACGAGGTCGACTGGTGACGTGGCGGGTGGTGTTCGCCCGTCACGCCCAGAAGGATGCCAAGAAACTCTCTGCAGCTGGTCAACGATCAAAGGCACAAGCGTTGCTTGCCGTCATTCGGGACAATCCTTACCAGAACCCGCCGCCTTACGAGAAGCTCGTAGGCGATCTCGCAGGTACGCTAAGTAGGCGGATCAACATCCAGCACCGACTGGTCTACGAAGTGTTTGAGGAAGAGCACGTAGTCAAGGTATTAAGGATGTGGTCGCACTACGAATAATAGGAAGCGTTGAAGGCCGCCATTGATACTGACTTCGACGGTATCCCGACGCGGGTCATGACGGCCGAACACCTCTGCGCCATCTGCCTCGACACCGGACGCTCAAAGGATTTCCTTCGGGTCAGCCTGTTCATCGAGCAGAACGCGGTGGACCTGTCGGCCCTTACCGAGATCCTGCAGCGGTACAATCTGCTGGACCGAACCGCATCGGTATCGAACTGGACAGAGGGAGGCCCTGATGTCTCAACCCCAACCCCATCTTGAGCGAGTGATCGCCGACAAGGAAGCGCTTCGCCGGCAGGCGCGCGCCAAGTCGTGGCCTGAGAAGGTCGCCACGATCGAACGCATCCGCGATGCAACGCGGCTCGCCCGTGAAGGGATGCGCAAGCGCAAGGCTGCGCTCGCGCCATAGCCGCTCGATGACCAACCCCCAAGCCCGCCTTCAAGGCGGGCTTTTTTATGGCCGCGCGCCGGCGCCGCCGGGTCATAGTTTCCGAGGTTGGAAGCACTCACGCGATCCGCAGCCGGGTCACGCACTGGCGACGATAGGAGTACGCTCTGGCGAGTAACGAAAGCGCGCTGGATCAGAGCATGGCGAAAGCCCCTGTCATAGAGGAATAGCAGCTTCGCATGCTCAAGGGTAAGCGTCCGGCGACATCACCTTCCATCAGCTGTCTCTGGTATGTCAACGCCGCTCGAAAACTGACCCACTCAGCCCCTGAATCGCCGATTGAAAACTGACCCGCCCCCGCCCCTCGGGCCGGTTGTCCGGCCCTGATCGCTCCTGCCTTTCGCTTGTCCTTCAACCGGTAGCTGTCGCCGCTGATCTGGACGATGTGGGCGTGTCTACAGGAGCGATCTCGATCGGCGACTACGTTGCCACCGCCACGTACGTCGGGATGGTTCATGCGGGGGCGAGCGGGGTTCGTGCACTGCTCCGATCGTACACGCGTATCACGCACGCGTTCGGCCGACTCGACGAACTCCTTCGCGGCGCAGGGCCGGACGCCGAACCGCTCGTGGATGCGCTGCAGCGGACTGCGGTCGAGTTGACCGGCGTGGAGTTCCGCTACAGCCGTGGCGACGCCCCTGTGTTCAAAGGCCTCTCGCTTGCCGTGGGTTGGGGCGAATCCGTCGCCATCGTCGCCCCATCTGGCTCAGGCAGCACGCTCGCCAAGCTCCTGACCGGCGCGGTCTCGCCATCCGTCGGGCGCGTCTCGTTCGGCCTCGTCGATGGCACGCGCGCGCCGAACATCAGCACCGTCATGCAGGACGACAACCTAATTTCCGGTTCGATCGCCGACAACGTACGATTCTTCCGTCCAGTCTCCGATGCAGACGTGATGTCGGCAGCGCGAGCGGCTGGAATCCACGACGCTGTCATGAGCCTTCCGATGAAATACGAAACCCAGGTGAGCGACGCCTACAAAGGATTGAGCGGCGGGCAGCGGCAACGCGTCTTGCTCGCGCGTGCACTCGCCGGTCATCCGGACATCCTGATCCTCGACGAGGCAACCAGCGCGCTGGACATCGAGATTGAGCGACAGATCTGCGAGCGGCTGGCCCAGCTGCCGATCACGCGCATCGTGTTCTCCCACCGTACCGAGGCGATCCGGCGAGCTGGCCGTGTGATCGATCTGACGCGTGCGTGCGCAACGACAGAGCTGCAGGCCGCATGAGGGCGATCGCGTGGGTCTGCATCAGCGTCGCCGCGGCTGCCTCTGCGCTGACCTCCGGCTCGGCAGCAGCCTCTCCCTGTAGTGACGCGCCCACCGAGACGCTCTCGCTTCGTTACGAAACCAGGCCCGCCTGGGGCGAGGAGGTTGCTCCCAACGGAGCTGCCACCGTGCACGCCACGGACGAAGCGCTCGTGGTCTGCGCTGCGGTCGACGCCAGCTCGATCAATGCCAGCCGGGCCCCTCACGACAAGACCGCGCTCGACGACCACGTCACGGTCTACGTGCGGCCACCGCAGGCGCAGTACGCGTACGCGTTCGGGGTCAACGCAGCAGGGGCCACCCGCGACGCAATCGTCTCCAGCACCACCCTGGACAACCAGAAATGGACGGGCGAGTGGACGAGCAGCGCGGAGCCGACTCCCCACGGGTACGCCGTGTCGTTCGTGATTCCGTGGCGGACCATCAACCTCAGCGAACCGACCGACATTGGGCTCCTCGTGGAGCAGGAAACGACCACCGGACGCAAGGCGCGCTATAGCTCTGCGCCGATCGACATCCGCCTTCCGTGTTTCGAGTGCCAGTTCCCGTCGATCGCCGTCGATCCTTCGCTACCGAGCTCGGACGATGACCGTGCGGAGGTTCAGTGGCTGCCGTACGCCATCGGGTACACCGAGACACGGCGCAATCCGTTCACCAGCGACGTTGTGAGCGAGGCGTCCGAGTACGACGTGGGACTCGACGTTTCGGCCAAATTCCGTGGTGGTAGCACGGCGGCGCTGACGCTGAATCCGGATTTCTCCGACATCGAGTCGGACCGGTTCGTGTCGTCGCTCAACCGGCGTTTCGCCGCCACCTACGCAGAGCACCGTCCGTTCTTCACGCGCGAAGCGGGTGCCTTTCAGGATCCTCTCGGCCTCGTCTACACGCGAGCGATTCGGAACCCCAACGTGGGCGTCCAGTTCGTCAGGCGGACTCCAACCTCATCCCAGGCGCTCCTGCTCGTCGACGACGATACGACGACGTACCGCGAACTGGGCAGCAGCAGCTCGTATGAAGTGACGCTGCCGACGCGCTCGTGGAACATCGTCCATCGCTTCATCGAAGCGCTTGATGATGACGGCTCCTCGTGGGGAACATTTGCTACGGCACGCGCCACCGACGGCTACACGAATGCGGTCGCTGCCGTGGACGGCCGGTGGGCCTCCGGTGCGCAGAGCCTGACCGCCGAAATCGTGGGAACGCACTCCGCGATCGACACCGGGTCGGAGCATGCGTCAGCAACAGGCTATGGCGCTTTCGTGGCCCACCGGTATGCAAACGGCGCATACGAAGCGGTCACGTCGGCAACGGCGTTCAGCGACGACTTCCGACCTGACCTCAGTAGCGGAGTTCGGGTGGGCACGCAGTCCGCATCGCACGCATCGACGTGGACGGTGGTCCGATCGCAGGGCGCGCAGTATCAGGTCGGCGTCTCGTCGGGCGCGACTGTCGACGGCTCGACCCTGCTCGACGGGGACCTCGGGCTCAGCGCAAGCGTTGGATTCACCAACGGGATGACGCTTACAGGCGCGGTGGGAACCATGACGTCGCGCGTCGATGACGATCTGATCAATGGATCGCTTGCGTCGATTACCGTCGACAGCACGCTGGGCCCCTATCTCTTCGCGGCCGGAAGTGTCGGTGTGGGGTCGAGTCCTGACTACGACCTCGGCGTCGACGGGCGGGTCGAACAGGCCAGCGTGCTGCTCATCCTGCAGGGCTTCGAGTCAGTCGACACCTCGGTTTCGGCGACCCACGACTCCTTGAGCCTCCCGGGCGGGGGCGGCTACACCATCAAGACCGCGACGCTGAAGGTCGGCGTGCATCCGACCAAGAAGCAGCACATCACACTGTTTGTCAATGGGGCGCGGTTCGAAGACTATCGCGATACGAGCGTTCCGCGCGGTGAACCCGATGACCTTGTGCAGTACCAGCTGCGCTACACCTATGAGCCAGGTCGGTTCACACGGCTGATCCTCGGTCTATCGAGCAGCGGCGTTGGGGGGTTCGGTATCGACGGCATCGCCATGACGCGCCGCTTGGGATTCGCCAAGCTGGTTGTCGACTTTTAGCAAGTCTTAGACGCACATGCAGTGCACCACACGTACTGAAGTGAGCCAGATGCGCCGGACTTGTGTGGCCGCCGCCGGGCCGTTGACAACAATGGTGAGGGGACTGGACGCTCAGCGCAGACAGCGTGCCCGTGCCGATCAACCTCCGGTATCAGAAAAACTTCGCACCCCGTCCGACCAGGCGAGCACTCAGTTGCCGCCCGCCTGCCCTGTCAACTCGCCTACCACCCGAATTTCGCAGCGAATCCGCCGAACGGAATAGAGCAGCTTGATTTTGGTGCCAAGCCAACGCCAATGGCCCATTTGATCAGGTATGGGGCGGACATTGCAGAACTCCTCTCATCGTTAGTACCTGGCCATGGCAATCGCTGCGTCCCGAACATAATCAAGCTGCGTTTGTCGCCACCGTGGGCTTCTCGGGGCTGTCGATGACATCAAAGCAGGAAGCTGGGTAACGATACTGTTCGCCTGAAGCATCCGTGATCCGGATCCATCCTTCCTCGTCGAGCCCGCCGAGGTACAGCCTGCCGAGTTCGAGATCATCGGCTGACAGATCGCCCAATTTGGTGATGTCAACACAGCGGTAAAGCGAATAGCCTTGCGGAAGACCCGACACCTGCCCGCGCTTCACGGCCCGAATCGAGTCCAGCAGCTCCTGACCCAAATCGCGGCCGAGATCGCGCAGCAAGATACTGGCCGTTGCGACGTCACCTTCGAGGAGCAGCGCTTGCGCTTCCGAAAGGATGGCCATGACGAACTCCGGGTCGCGTTCCATGCGTTCTCGGATGGTGATGAGAAAATCACGAGTCATCGAACTATCACCCGGATCACGCATATCTGTTGCCAACGCAAGGTCCAGTGGATTTGAGGAGGCTCCGGTGTCCGTTGGCGCGGATTGAAAATAGACCGCAAGCGTCGCTTGCTACGCATTCTCATGAACTCGCGAGCGCGCCAATCGCCACGTCGCACATGCAACACAGCGATAAGGGGAACTTATCGTGGCGAAAAAGCGCTGCTCGCTACTCATCCGCGATCGTCGGATCGACTCTCCCATGCCTCCCTGCCCATAGCGCCTCCTTCGCTTTCCGATAGAGATGATTCGAGCCGGTGCCCGACTCACATATTGCTGCCCAGATCACGCCGAACACAATCCACAAGAGCGAGAACGGCTTGAATCCGACGATGGTGTTCAGCGCAATGCCAAACGCCAGGGGCGCGCCCTGGAAGATCCGCGATACGCGGACCTCCTCAGTCCAGCCACGCACTGCCCGACTGGCGTTCTCGTAGGCATAGCAGCAGATCTTTCCAGTCTCATCACGCTCTCCGGCGAGCCGGACATGGTCTCCACGTGAGATCACCCAGGCTTGATCGAGAAACAGTTCGAACGTGTCCTGCCGGTTATCGAGCCAGATCTGGACACGGTTTCGGGTCACTGCGCGAAACGCCCGGACACGACCGGATACGACCATCATCTCAATGCTCCCGCATCAAAGTGCGATACGCGCGAATAGATGTGCGCGACACCTACAGCGCAAGAGCGGGCTAATCACACAGCGTCCACAGATCCGGTGAATCCCAGACTACGGACGGCTCGAATCCGCCCGGGCGGAAACCCGGCGACCCAACCTGCTCGGCAAATGACACGCGGATCTGTACCCGGTCATTGTCGGGGCTACGTGCTTCGACATAGCCGATGTAGCGGATGTCTCCCACCACCTTGCAGATTCGCGCGCCGATCTGGCGACGCGCCGGTGCCTGCTGGCGATGGACCTCGCGCGCCACCTGCTCGCGTTCGTGGGCCATCTGCGCCTCGATCTCGGCCTTTTGCCGCGCGCGTGCTGCTTCCGTCTGCCTGACAGATCTGGGTTTGAAGCCGTTCGCCGTGGCAAGCGACGGGAAGTCAGCCCCTTCGAGCGGCTCGACCACGCTGACACCAATTGAAACGTAAACCGGCCCTATCGAAGCGGAACTGCACCCAGCGTACTTGTACATGTCAGCGCCGCGACCTATCTCAGCCTTGTAGAGCGGAAGATCGCCACTTGCCGCGGTGCACCAGCCCATCTCGAGTACGCCACCGCGTGCTGAACAGTGAGCTTGCACCAAGCCAGTGAGTTCTTCGATCGACGCACTTGGCTTCAGACACCAATGGCCGTTGAACATTCGAACGCTCTCGTTCGATGTTGCCTTGGCAAACGGCTCCTCGAGGTTGATCAGCCCAGCTTGCGACGCACTTCGGTACTGCATGACAAGGTCGACGATGGAGTCGGCCGCCGCTGCCTCGGCCGTCGTCGGTTTGACGGCACCGGTCGCCACGCATCCGCTGAGCATTGCGACGAGCAGTGCGAGCACGAGAACTGATCTGGACATCGTTGTGTTCCTCTTGTTGTGGTTTTCGTCACACAGTTTGGTCAATAGACGCGACCGGGCACCTAGTCCAAGCTGCCGTGGATGCTCGAGTCGAGCATGCTGAGACTCCAGCCATCGTCCATGCTGCATGCCCATCCATTAGTCTCGAACAGGCTGCAGTGGGGGCTGAATTGGTTGAAGTGGTGGCTGTGCAGCTGGTAGCTCAAGCTCATCGGGTCAAATGGATCGCCGAACAAGTCGTCATCGTCGTCATCGTCATGGTCATGTTCTTCCCAGGTCGGACTGCAGCGGCGCACCGCCGGCTGCGCCGGTTCTACAACCGTTCCTTTCGAGCGCCACGCTTCGATCCACTTCATGATCCAACGCATGTTTCGATCTCCTCTCCTGTGGTGAAGGGATCGTGCACCGATGCACCGAGAACGGAAGTTGTGCGCGCGTCATTCAAATCCGCTGGCGAAGATGTGGGGTTCCCGCGCTTTCGGCACGGCAAACAGACACAGCTGATCAACGGTGACCGATCGACCGGACATCCACGTCGGGTCGACCAGGCGAACGCGCCAGGGGCTTCCGTCAAGCGCGATTGGCGGATAGCTGTGTGCGCGCCGAACCGATGCGTCAGCCATCGACGTGCCGGCGCACACATCTCCTTCTTCGAGATGACGGTCGGTCGAGAACCAGTACGCTCCGCTCTGTGTCGATGGACAGCTCGAACCGGCTGGCCATTGGAGCGAGGCGATATGGCCAGAGAGATCCGTTGACTCGCCGCGGAACAGGTCAATACCGATTTGCGCTGGGTCATCGAACCCCGAAAGCGCAACGTAGACCGAGTACGAGTCCGCCTCCCCTACTGCGTTGATCGGCAGGTCCAGCCATGCCTCGCCCGTCTCGCCAAACTCGACGGTCTGCGGCGCAGCGATGCAGTGTCCGGTCGAAACACGCACTTCCCTGACCGGGCTGGTGTTCTCTGCGCAATCGCTTTTCGACCTGGTGCGATAGAAGAATGTCTCGCCCGGGGAGAGCCGCAATGACGTCAGCGGCTGCGTGGTTTCGCTTCCTTCACTGGAGTACGTAGTCGGCGCGGAGAAGGTCTCGTCGGCGGACACTTCCATCGTCATGGCGTCGCCGTAGGAGCCGCCCGCCAGAATGTCGGGATCCAGATAGAACTGCACCATGGGCTCGACTTCAGCCTGGTTCGAGATATCCGGAAATAGCACCGGCGGAACCGCGGGCGTTCCGTTGCAGACGCTGACCGGCTCGGAGATGGAAATCTCGCCGCAGTCGCGATCGAGCGCGACGACTCGGAATCGGGTGATCGATCCGGGTTCTTCGTCCAGCGAAAAGACCGTCATCGTGACATCTCGCCCGTCAGTGGGCGCACCGAACCAGACGTCGTCGAGGTTCGGCTCGGGGAATGGATGTCCCGCGAACTCATCCTGGAACATGTAGACGTCAGCGCGAACCGGCAACTGCGCCCGCATTTCCGCGTTCGTTTGAGTGGCGATGGCCAATGGCGTCGTGACCGCCGGCGCCTCGAGGGGGCTTAGCACTTCGACGCTTACGCTTGCTTCGTCGGCTGCCACGGAGCTGGTCGCGCGCAGCTGGACGCTGTAGACACCCGGCGCCCGGCCGGTCGTGTCGACCGCGACACCGCCCATACTTTCCGGGGGCGACGGAGAGCTGTCCGCGATCTCGACCGCCAGTTCCGACTCCGCGGAAAGCGTGATCGCAGAGGGGCCGGGCGAGCGGACCCATGTGCCAAGGTGCGCTGTCCCATCGCGACACACCTGCTGGCTCTGCGGGAATACGTCGAGGTGTACCGGTGCGCTGGCACCCGTTGCCGTCGACCAGATGGTCGCCGGGGCCGGCGATGCGAAGGGCGCGGTGCTGCAGGCGACCCACAGACGTCCGGAGCTCACCGGGACATCGGGCATGGTGATCGTTGCGCTGCCCGCGTTCGGCAGGCCCGTGGCGACCGGAAGCAGCATCTCGAGGCCGCCCTGGTCGCCAAGCAGGACATCGACCTCGGCGCAGTTGACGGGCGGCCCATCGGTTCCTGCGACGTTCCATGTCAGCTTGACCGACGACCCGGCGGTGACCGACAGGTGACCTGTCGGCGCGGTGACCTTGAAGGGGCCCACCTGCGGGTCAACCGTCACGTCGAGATCGTCCGCCGACCAGGTGCCATGTTCGAAGCCACCGCTTCGCGCAGCGAGTGAAAGCCGCGCCGGGCTTCCCGCGTACAAGAAGCGGTCGCCCAATCTGTCCACGCCAGTGTCGATGGTGACCAGCGAAGGCACCGCACGCGCGAAGCCGTCTTGGGCCGGAATGTGCGAACGGATGGCCGCCGGCCCGAATGTCTGTTCCCACCCATAGGTGAGCCCGCCTTCCGGGTCCGGATCGGCCGCAGCTCCCACCAGAAGTAGCGGCGTGTCGCGCGGAACCACGTACGAGCCGTTGAAGCGAGCGAACGCGCGGGGACTGGCGCGACGGGGACCGATGTCGGTCCCGCACGAGCGATGGGCGCGCCAGTCCATCTGCTTCAGCGAGAACTGGTGGAAGTAGAGGTCGGCGGCCGACTGCAGGTTGTCGCCATAACAGCTACCGGCGTACGACATGATCGTCGAGCCGCTGCCTGGCTCAACCAATGCTCCGCGATTCGGTCCGCACTGACCCTGCGATCCGCTGAAGGTATGCTCAGCACCCAGCTGGTGCCCCACCTCGTGAAGAAAAACCTTAAGGCTGTCCTGCGACGTCGCACCCGCACGCAAGCGCGAGCATGCTTCGCTGAGGTACGCCCTGCCCCCGCCTCCGTTGTGGAAGTTGTGGCCGATGTCGTGGGAGATGCCGGACGACGACATCATGTAATGGTTCTGGTCGATCAGCGCGTCGGTGTTGCCATCACTGAACGGATCGGCGTCGCTATCGGTGTACATGAACCCCAGGCTGTCGGTCGACAGCTGCAAGGTCAGGCCGAGCTCTTGCTCCAGGACTGCATTGGCTTCATTGACCCGCTGCGCAATCCGCGCGAACGCCGCTTCCGGCGTGCCGCCGGACGACCGGGTGAACTCGCCGGTGGCGCTGGCCAGCAGGACGAACGCACGAAGGCCCCACCCGGCGGGCGCGGCCGCCACTTTCTCAGCGGCCGACTTGGCCTCGCGGGGCGAGCCTTCCACGCCGCACTCGACGGGCCCTTCCATCTCTTTAGTAAAGGAGTAGTCACCTGACACTCCTGTCAGGCGAGACAGCTCCCGGTTCCGGATGATGCTCAGGCGGATCTCGCCTCGGTGGTCCAGCAATCGAACCTGATTCCCGCTCTGGTCGACCCCGGCCCACACGGCTGGCAACCGCACGCCAGCAGGCGCGGCGCCGTGAAAAAGGAACTGCCGATACAGCGTGACGGCCGCCTGCTCACCGGGCCCGACGGGCAGTCGCGCACGTACGCTGAGCGCGCTGTCGCCGGCCCGTTTGAGGCCGTTGCGCAGCGCAAAGCGGTCCCCGACCGTCTCGAACGGTTGCCAGTCGACATCGGCGGGGGACGCCAGGACTCGAGGAGGGCTCCCGCACACCATGACCAGCAGGAGCAATGCGGGCAAACGCAGATATGACAAGCAAACCATCCTGGAGCGCGGCGAACCGGGATGGCTGCCGCGGCTGGGCGCGTGAAGCGGGGGTGAACAACATATTACGTTATTCGAATTTATGAAATTCGACAAATCTGCATAGTGTTCGTGTCCGCACCCCCTTCTGGGCGGACATGAGCAAGTCGATCCACCGCGACGAATACCGGGTCCTTCTCCAGATCCTGCGCGAAGCACGCGAGGAAGCCGGCATGAGCCAGGGGCAACTCGCAGAAGCCCTGGGTTACCTGCAGTCGACAATGAGCCACATCGAGCGCGGCGCGCGGCGGATCGATGTGGTCGAGTTCATCGACTACTGCCGTGCGGTCGACGCCGATCCACGCGCCGTGTTCGACGAGCTGGTCACGGCTACGGACGAAAGCCGTTCGGAGCCGCAACCGCCGCGCGAGGCGCGACGGCGACGCAGTTAGTGCTCTGCCTCGGATGCGACCCGCAATCCGAGCAAGGACACCGACTCCGCCAACGGCCGCTGCGCATAGCCGCTGATGCCATCGACCAGCGCCGAGAGCATCAGGGTGGTCGCTACGCCCAGATACTCGAGCGCCGACTTCGTCGCGAAATCCCGGCCGTCGTCCGCCCGCAGTCCGGCTCGAGCCCGGATCAAGAACTCTGCAGCTCGATGCGGGTCGCCCGGCATGCGTGCCGCGCGTCGCAGCAAGGCCACCGCGGTGGGAGCCGGGTCCGGACGATACTGGTTCGTCAGGCACGCGGTACGGTTCAGCTCACTCACCACCGCCAGGCCGAGTGCGAGATGAGCGAGCAGCTCGTTCTTCTCCGGGTCGTTCGTCATCATCCGCACTGCGGCAAGCACGCTCGCGAGATCATCGATTTCGAATTGCTCGGTCATGGTCTTCCCCAATCGATCGTCCGGGCTCACGGGACGAGGCAAAGTTCCCAGTGGACTTCACCGTTCGGTCGCGTCTCGCCATTACGTGGCACCGATGTGTCGGCCGCAGTTATCGCCGCCGATGGTGTCGTTCGACCATCGCCGAGTTGTGCTCGCTGAGCGAGCTCGATGACGGTGATGGCGATCTGCGCCATCAGCACGCACTTAGGGCATTGCGGGTGCTCTGACATGACAGGCTCCTTGATTGGCAGGTTGCCATCGACGAATACCACGGGGTCCGGCCGACCGTAAGTTGTGCGCGGTAGAGACATCCCTTCGCTTGGGTCACCACGGTTATTCGGCCCAGCCGCCAACACCGCCCGGCGCATAACTGCCCGACCGTGGTGGACGGTCGATCGGCTTCCCGAACCGCGGCCCGGAGGCAAACTTCGTCGGCGACCCAGCGGGAGCAATTGGACCCAAGCCGCACCGGTCGTTGAAATCCGGCAATCCGATAAACAGATGACCGACTCACCCGGTGCAGCGCATGAAGTCCTTGAGGATCCAATAGCGCGGTTCAACCGTTCCGTACTGCATGCCCGCTCCTTCTCAATGGGTTGATGCCGCAGTACGCAGGCCGCCGGAACATTTCCGGCCCAACGCCCAGCGGCAACACATCTATCGCGGGCGCTCGGCAAAATGTAGGTTGTTCGCGCGCGGCGCACTCCGGGATGTGCACGATCATGGCGGCGTGGCAGATGGCCTCGAGGGTCCGAGATGGTGGCCACGCGGCGTAGTGCACGCTGTTTCGATCGACCATAGCGTGTCGACGCCGGATAGCCGCGTTCAGATCAAGGAGGCGATTTCGACTGGAGCGGGAGTCGCTGGTTTGAATCTCCCTCAGCCCGGCCGTCCGGCTCTAATCGCTCGCTCCTCGCAGGATGCGGCCGGTTCGGCAACCTCCCGGGTGCGCAGCTGATCGGCGATCCACTGCACGACTTCGGAGAACGACCAGCGCGCACGAACGGGTTGGGGGAAGCGCCTCGCCGCCACCTGCTTATAAATCCAGCTCTTTCTCCGGCCGACCATCATCTGCACCTCGTTAATCGAGATCAGACGGTCATGGTGCGGCGTATTCATGGTCTCCTGCATTGGCGTCTCCTATCGCTGCTCACCACCCTGATGTGGTGTGCGGATGCATAGGATAGAAAGAGCTTAGTGCTCAGTTGCTCATGGAAAGCTGCCATTTTCGGCTGGGTTTCTCGAAGTTGTGCCCGCAAGAACCCAACCCACAGAGCGCAGCCGATGACTGGCAAAAGTCAGCACTAGCGGGCTTTCCCTACCCCGTGCGACTATTCGGGGACGCTCGCCCCTGACGCTAGGAAGTCGGCCCAGTCATTCATCATTGCGCGACGCTTGACGAACAGATCGGTTCGACGGTATGCCGCTTCGACCTTGTCGCGGAGCACGTGTGCAAGAGCCTGCTCGGCGACCTCGCGCGGATAGTTTGTGCAGTCCGCCGCCCAGTCACGGAATGAGCTCCTGAACCCATGCTGATGCAGGCCCGGCCGCATTTCCTGAAGCACCTTCAGCGGCGCTGCAGTCGTGAGCCCTATGTGCTCATCCACACCCGGAAAGATGAATTCTGACTGCCGCGCCATTCCCGTCAGCATCTCGACCGCGGCGGGTGAAAGCGGAACGCGATGCTCTCTGCTCGACTTCATTCGGCTCGGAGGAATGGTCCAGACAGCAGCGTCGACATCCACCTCGGCCCACCGCGCTCCGCACGCTTCATTTGGCCGTGTCGCAGTTAGGACCATGAGCTCGAGCGCCCTCGCGCTCAGGCTGGAGCGTGCACGAAGCTCTTGCATGAAAGCCGCAGCTTCGACGTACGGCAGGGCGCGTCGATGCTCAACTTTCTTGAGGCGGGTCGGCGGCGGCAGCAGCTTGTCGAGGTGACCGCGCCACCGAGCGGGGTTCTCTCCAACCCGCATCCGGCGTGCGGTTGCCCAGTCGAGGACCGCCTCGATCCGCTGACGCACCCGCGTCGCGGTTTCGGTCTTCTCGCGCCAGATGGGCTCCAGCACCTCCAGAACGTGGTCCGTTGAGATGCTGCTCACCTGGCGCGACTTGAGGCTCGCTGCGTGCGTATCGAGCGTCGCAGTCCACTGAGCCTTGTGCTTTGCGTTTTTCCAGCTGGCGCTGTGGGCCTCGACATAGGCGGAAGCGCATTCACCGAACGTGTCGGTTATCGCCGTCACCCGCTCTTCCTTGCGCACCTCAATCGGATCGCGCCCGTCGAGCAGATGCCGCCGGCAGGTGTCGCGCCGCTCTCGAGCATCAGCCAGACCGATCAGTGAAAGCGGCCCGAGGCCCATCTCGCGAGGTCGACCTCGCAGGGTGAATCGGAAGATCCACGACTTCGCGCCGGACGGGCTGACCTGCAAGTACAGCCCCGCACCGTCAGCGTGGTAGCCCGGTTCGCTCAGCGAAAGGACGCGCCTAGCCGTTAAGCGATTGATTGTTCGTGCCATGTTGCCCTCGACGGGCGCTCGAGCCCCGTCGCTTGAATGAAATGTAATGGCCGAAATGGCGGACGCTCAGCCGGTCGGCGGGCATTGTGGCGGCACGCTTGAGGGATTCCAACTCGGAAACGCGAGATGCTCGCTATCGTGTTGTTCCATATGGGTATTATGCAGCCGAACATGCCTCCACACCCCCCATTCCAGGCGGAATCTTGAACCACTGGAATCCCAACCAACCGACTGGACTATACCCCCATTATTACCCACGCTGCGAGCACGGATTGCGACGCACGGCTGCGGACCTCCGTGGAGGCTGTATCTCCTTCTATCAACGACTTATCAGATCCGCGGACGAACGCGGAGGGCTGCGAAACCCATACTCGCATCCTCACTCTCCGCCAGATCAGGAAAGCCGCCGCAAGGCGGCTTTCTTGTTTTCGGCTCCACGCCGGATTCCGGAGCCTGCCCGCCGTCACCCGTGGTCGGATTCGTCCCTGCCTCGCCACTGCCGATGTCCGCTGCCGATACCGATTCCTGCCCGTGCGGACACGCCGCCCGCTACCTGCAGTGCTGCGGACGCTGGCACACCGGCGCGGTGGCACCCACCGCCGAAGCACTGATGCGGTCGCGATACAGTGCATTCGTGCTGGGCCTGAGCGACTACCTGCGCGAAACCTGGCATCCCGCCACCCGCCCTGCCTGCTTGTCGCTCGACGAATCACGGCTGCGCTGGCTCGGCCTCGAGGTAAGGCACCACCGACTGCTCGATCAGGCCCATGCCGAAGTCGAGTTCGTTGCACGCTCACGGATCGGCGGCGGCCCGGCGATCCGCCATCACGAGACCAGCCGCTTCATCCGCGAGGACGGCCGCTGGTACTACGTGGATGGCGACCTTCACGAGCGCTGAGCGACGCGCTGCGGATGGGGCAACCAAGGAGGCGGCGCACGGTTGCGCGACGCGCCCGTCGTGCGCCTGCCTACCCGAGCTCTTTCGTGAGCGCCGCGAGAACTTGATCGGCTCCCGACCCGAACCAACCGGGCAATGCGAACGCGTCAGTCCGCGGCAGCGCCTGCGCGAGCCGGGGTGCAGTCCCGCTGCTGCGCAAGTCCGCGGTTCACCATCGGCGAGGCTCAGCCGATCCGCTCGACCCCACCCATGTACGGCCGCAGCGCGTCCGGCACGACGATCGAGCCGTCGGCCTGCTGGTAGTTCTCCATCACCGCGATCAGCGCACGGCCGATCGCGACGCCGGAGCCGTTCAGCGTGTGCAGCGGTTCCGGCTTGTTGGTTTCCGGATTGCGCCAGCGCGCCTGCATGCGGCGGGCCTGGAACGCCTCGCAGTTCGATACCGAGCTGATCTCGCGATAGGCGTTTTGGCCCGGCAGCCAGACTTCGAGGTCGTAGGTCTTGGCGGCACCGAAGCCCATGTCGCCGGTGCACAGCAGCATGCGCCGGTACGGCAGGCCGAGCCGTTCGAGCACGGTCTCGGCGTGACGGATCATCTGCTCGTGCACGTCATAGCTTTCCTGCGGACGTGCGA
The DNA here is from genome assembly GCA_041687455.1 of Lysobacteraceae bacterium. Taxonomy (GTDB): domain Bacteria; phylum Pseudomonadota; class Gammaproteobacteria; order Xanthomonadales; family Xanthomonadaceae; genus JAWLBY01. The sequence goes on from JAWLBY010000012.1 coordinate 72,698, forward strand.
CAGCGACCAGTTCGACCTTCTCGAACTGGTGCTGGCGGATCATGCCGCGGGTGTCGCGGCCATGGCTGCCGGCCTCGGCACGAAAGCACATCGAGTGCGCGGTCAGCCGCATCGGCAGCTCGGCGTCGTCGACGATCTGCTCGCGCACCAGGTTGGTCAGCGGCACTTCGGCGGTCGGGATCAGGTAGCGCGTCGCATCACCGACCGCGGTCGCGAACAGGTCGTCGGCGAACTTCGGCAACTGGCCGGTGCCGGTCATGGTCTCGACGTTGACGATCAGCGGCACGTTGCATTCGAGGTAGCCGTGCTCGCGCGTGTGCAGGTCGAGCATGAACTGCGCGAGCGCGCGATGCAGCGCTGCGAGCTCACCGCGCATGACCGTGAAACGCGCACCGGACAGCTTGGCGCCGGCGTCGAAGTCGAGCCAGTTGAACCGCGTGCCGAGTTCGACATGGTCGCGAACGTCGAAATCGAACACGCGCGGCTCGCCCCAGCGATGGATCTCGCGGTTGTCGCTCTCGTCGGCCCCGACCGGCACGCTGTCGTGCGGCAGGTTCGGGATGCCGAGCGCGAGTGATTCCAGCTCGGCCCGGATCGCATCGAGCCGGTGCTCCGACGCCTTCAGCTCATCGCCGATGCCGGCCACCTCGGCCAGCAGCGGCGCAGCATCCTCGCCCTTGCCCTTGGCGATGCCGATTGCCTTCGAACGGGTATTTCGCAGGTTCTGCAGCTCCTGCGTACGGGTCTGGATCTGCTTGCGCTCGGTTTCGAGCGTGTCGAGCGCGGCGACGTCGAGTTCGAAGCCGCGGGCGGTCTTCAGTCGCTCGGCGGTTTCGGCGAGGCGGGCACGCAGCAGTACGGGATCGAGCATGGCGGCATCCGGAGCGAAAGCAAGCCGGGGATTATCGGCGGCCGCGGCCCGCAGAGGCAACGCGGGGCCGGGCGGCCCCGCGCGTGGCCATCAGACCATCGGTCCTTCGCCGTAACGGTTCGGCCCCGGCGTGCCGCCGATGAAGCCGAGCATGACCAGCATGATCAGCGGGCCGATCAACAGCAGCGGGGTCAGCAGCAGCAGCAGGTTCCACCAGCCGGAGCGGTCCTGGTCGTGCCAGCGCTTGGTGTTGACGGCGAGGCCGATGTAGAGCATCACGAGGCTGTACAGCCAGTACCAGGCGGGCATCGCGCCGAAGGTCTGGCCGAGCGCTTCGGCCGGGTCGACGCTGGTCGGATCGATCGCCGGCTGCGGCAACATGAAATTCACCAGCAGGCCGAGCACGAACGACGCCAGCACATACAGCCACCACGCCTTGCGCGTGATGCGGCCGTTGAACGAAAACAGGAAAGCCGAGAAATTCATCCGTTTCCCCAAGGACAGGCCCCACAGCGGGACCGCCGCATGCTACTGCAAGCCGGGCTCGACCGCGCAGCCCCGGTCGCTGTCGCCCGGGCTGGGTCAGCGCAGCAGCGTTGCGATCCGCATGCCGGCGACCAGCAGCGCGATGCTGCCGACCAGCGACGCCAACAGATACGCGAAGCTGTTCCAGGTGCCGCCGGTTCGCTGCAGCAGATGCAGTTCGACAATCAGCGCCGACCAGGTCGTCAATGCGCCGAGCACGCCGACCAGCAGGAAGCTGCGCCACAGCAGCGCCGACGGGCCACGTCCTTCGAGCCAGACCAGCAGCCAGCCGGCCAGCAGGCTGCCGAGCAGATTGACCAGCAGCGTGCCCCACGGCACGCCGTTGCCGAGATGGCGGGTCGCCCAGCCGCCGATCAGGAAGCGGCCGGCCGCACCAAGCGCGCCACCGGCCATTACCAGCCACAGTTGCTGCCACCACAGGGTCATCGTTTCGTCCGCGCTTCGGCACGCTGCGCCCGCAGGCGGTCGAGCTTGTCCTTGAGTTTCAGCTCGAGCCCGCGTTCGACCGGCTGATAGTAGACGCGTTCGCCGATGCTGTCGGGAAAGCAGCTCTGATCGAGCGCGACGCCGCCCTCGGTGTCGTGGTCGTACTGGTAGTCGCGGCCGTAGCCGAGCTGCTTCATCAGCCGGGTCGGCGCATTGCGCAGGTGCAGCGGCACCGGTTCGCTGCCTTCGTTGCGGACATCGGCGCGGGCACTGTTGTAGGCAACATAGCCGGCGTTCGACTTGGCGGTCGCGGCGAGATAGAGCGTCAGTTGCGCCAGCGCCAGCTCGCCTTCCGGGCTGCCGAGCCGGTCGTAGACATCCCAGGCCTCGATCGCCATCGACTGCGCTCGCGGATCGGCGAGTCCGATATCCTCGATCGCCATCCGGGTCAGCCGTCGTGCGAGGTAGACCGGATCGCAGCCACCGTCCAGCATCCGGCACAGCCAGTACAGGGCAGCATCAGGATTCGAACTGCGGACCGATTTGTGCAGCGCGGAAATCTGGTCGTAGAACTGCTCGCCGCCCTTGTCGAAGCGACGGGTGCGATCGGCCAGCACCTGCGACAGGGACTGTTCGGTGATCGTGCCGCCCTCGCCTTCGGCCAGTTCGGCGGCGATCTCCAGCAGCGTCAACGCGCGCCGCACGTCGCCATCGGCGGCCTGCGCGATCAACCCGAGCAAGTCGCGCTCGACCCGGATGGCGCGATCGCCGAGGCCGCGTTCGCGATCGGACAGTGCGGCCTGCAGTGCCGCGACGATGTCGTCGACCGACACCGCCTCGAGCACGTGCACGCGGCAGCGCGACAGCAGCGCGGAGTTCAGCTCGAAGCTCGGATTCTCGGTGGTCGCGCCGACGAACACGATCGTGCCGCGCTCGATGTGCGGCAGGAATGCGTCCTGCTGGACCTTGTTGAAGCGATGCACCTCGTCGACGAACAACACCGTGCGGCGTCCGGCCGCAAAGCGCTGCTCGGCCTCGGCCAGCACCTTGCGGACCTCCGGCAGTCCCGACAGCACCGCCGAGATCGAGCGGAACTCGGCGTCGGCGTACTGCGCGATCAGCAGCGCCAGCGTCGTCTTGCCGCAACCCGGCGGCCCCCACAGGATCATCGAATGCACGCGGCCGGATTCGATCGCACGGCGCAGTGCCGACTGCCTGGCCAGCAGCCGTCGCTGGCCGACCATGTCGTCGAGCGCGCGCGGGCGCATCCGCTCGGCGAGCGGTGGCTGGGTATCGCCGGGTTCGAACAATGCGGATTGGTCGGCAGTCACCGGCCACATTCTACGGAGCTTGACCCGGCAGGAGGGCTTCAGCCCCGACCAGCGCCGAAACGGAGCGAGGCATCGTCGAAGGCGGGGCGCGCGCGGTCGGGGCTGAAGCCCCCTGCAGCGGCCCTGCGCGGCTTCGACCTTCAGTCGAGCGGATAGACCTCCGCGCCCTCGACGTCGCCGACCATTTCGACACCCGGCGGCGGCACGAAGCGAAACGCGCCACGTTCGAACGCCGGATTGCGCTGCCAGCCGGCGAACCGGATCTCGGTGCGCTGACCGAGCGAGTCGGTCATCCGCATCTCCAGCAACTCGCGGCCGCGCAACGCGATATCGGCCACCGCGAACGCGGTTTCCTCGCCGCGCGGCGTCAGCCGTACCCATTGCAGGTCGCCGTCCGGTTCGGAGAACTCGACCTCGAACTGCCGCTCGAGCGCCCCCGGCTCGATCAGTGCAGCGAGCGGACTGGCCTGCTCCTCGTCGCTCTGGCGGCGCACGGTGACCTGTTCGAGATCGGGGTCGTAGATGAACACGCGCTCGCCGTCGGCGACGATCAACTGTGGAAACGGCGTCTGGTACTCCCAGCGGAACAGCCGCGGCACCGCGATCGCGACCAGCCCGGCGGACCGTTCGATTTCGCGACCGTCGGCATCGAGCACGCGCTGCGAGAACTCGCCGCGCAGGCCCTGCAGGTCGCGGGCGAACTCGTCGAGCAGCGTCTGCTGCTGGGCGCCTGCGCTGGTCGCGGCAAACGACAGCAACGCGGCAGCGGCCAGGCGGAACGGGTGGAACGGGTGGAACGAACGAAGGCTCATTGCGACACTCGGTGGCGGATGCGCGGACTATGCGGCAAGGTCGGGGCGGCGTGCTGAACGGCAGGTGTCGCCAGCAAGAATGGCAGCGAAGCGTCGCCGAACGGCGCTCCCGGCAGGAGCCGCGACCGGCAACATCGATGTTGCGTTCCGGCCATGTGGCAGGCCGCAACGTCGACGGTTACCGCTGAAGCGGCTCCTGCAGGCGAGCAACGCTACACCCGACAGCGTGCGCTCGCGCGCGGCTTCGCCGCAGCGAAATCGAGCATCCGCCGCAACGGGACCGCGGCGCGCTCGCCGAGCGCCGGATCGAGCTGCACTTCGGTGCCATCGCCGGTGAACGCCGCATCGAGTACCTGCAGCGCATTCATCTTCATCCACGGGCAATGCGCGCAGGAACGGCAGGTCGCGCCGTCGCCGCCGGTCGGTGCGATCAGCAAGGTCCGGTCCGGCGCCGCCTGCTGCATCTTGTGGAAGATGCCGCGGTCGGTGGCGACGATGAACTGCGGGTGCGGCAGCGTCTGCGTCGCCGCGATCAACTGCGAGGTCGAGCCGACCGCGTCGGCGAGCGCCAGTACTGCTTCAGGCGACTCCGGATGGGCCAGCACCGCGGCGTCCGGGTAGGCCTCCTTCATTGCCGCCAGTGCCTTGTGGCGAAACTCGTCGTGGACGATGCAGGCGGAGTTCCAGAGCAACATGTCGGCGCCGGTCTGCGACTGCACGTAGCGCCCGAGATGCCGGTCCGGCGCCCACAGGATCTTCTCGCCGCGCCCATGCAGCTCGGCGACCAGCTCGAGCGCGATCGACGACGTGACGACCCAATCGGCGCGCGCCTTCACCGCCGCCGACGTGTTGGCGTAGACCACCACGGTGCGATCCGGATGCTGGTCGCAGAACGCGGCAAATGCGTCGGCCGGGCAGCCGAGATCGAGCGAACAGGTCGCTTCCAGCGTCGGCATCAGCACGCGCTTGTCCGGCGACAGGATCTTCGCCGTTTCGCCCATGAAGCGGACGCCGGCCACCATCAGCGTGCCCGCCGGGTGATTCGCGCCGAAGCGGGCCATCTCCAGCGAATCGGCGACGCAGCCGCCGGTATCCTCGGCGAGCTGCTGGATCTCGGGATCGGTGTAGTAGTGCGCGACCAGCACGGCGTCGTGTTCGACCAGCTTGCGGGTGATCGAGGCACGCAGTGCCGTGCGAGTGCTGTCGTCGAGCAGCGGCGGCGGACTCGGCAGTGGGATGTCGGACAGGTGCAGCGGAGAGGTCGGCATCGTCGGTATCGCGTCATCGCACGGCGCCCTGATGGCTCGCCGCTGTTGAGCCCCTCTCCTTCCGGGAGAGGGGTTGGGGTGAGGGTCCGGCCCGGAGGGTTACGGTGGGCGGTGCCGGGGAAGGTGGTGTCTGGACGGGCGACTTGCAAGCGCGCGGCAGGAGTGGTCCTGTGCCGGGTTCCCGAACCCTCACCCCCGGCCCCTCTCCCGGGAGGAGAGGGGGCGAGTCGTCCCCTTTCCGGTCGGGAGAGGGAGCAAAGCGTCGGCTAGCGGGGCGGCGGCGGCGCAATCACCTTGCGGTCGCCATTGTGCTCCGGCGGCGAGACGATGCCGGCCGCTTCCATCGCCTCGATCAGCCGCGCGGCGCGGTTGTAGCCGATCTTGAGCCGCCGCTGCACGCCGGAGATCGAGGCACGCCGTGACTCGGTGACGATCGCAACGGCCTGGTCGTACAACGCATCGCCCTCGGCATCGCCGCCGCCGGCCGCCTCCGGCAGGCCGGTCGCGCCGATCACCTGACCGTCGCCGAGCATCTGCACGTCCTCGAGCACGCCGTCGTAGTACTGCGGCCCGCCGGTCGCCTGCTTCAGATAGCTGACGACCCGATGCACCTCGTCGTCGGACACGAACGCACCATGCACGCGTTCGGGCATCGCGGTTCCGGGCGGCAGGTACAGCATGTCGCCGTGGCCGAGCAGCGTCTCGGCGCCGGACTGGTCGAGAATCGTCCGCGAGTCGATCTTGCTCGATACCTGGAACGCGATCCGGGTCGGCACGTTGGCCTTGATCAGGCCGGTGATGACATCGACCGACGGCCGCTGCGTCGCCAGGATCAGATGGATGCCGGCGGCACGCGCCTTCTGCGCCAGTCGCGCGATCAGCTCCTCGACCTTCTTGCCGACGATCATCATCATGTCGGCAAATTCGTCGATGATGACGACCAGGTACGGCAGTGTTTCCAATTCGCGCGGTGCCTCGCCGAGTTCGGTGTTCGGCGTGAACAGCGGATCCATCAGCGGCTGGCCGGCGTCGGCGGCCTCCTTGACCTTGCGGTTGAAGCCGCCGAGGTTGCGCACGCCGACCACCGACATCAGCTTGTAGCGCCGTTCCATTTCGGCGACGCACCAGCGCAGGCCGTTGGCGGCCTCCTTCATGTCGGTGACGACCGGTGCGATCAGGTGCGGGATGCCGTCGTAGACCGACAGTTCCAGCATCTTCGGGTCGATCATCAGCATCCGGACGTCGTCGGCGCTGGCCTTGTACAGCAGCGACAGCACCATCGCATTCAGCGCCACCGACTTGCCGGAACCGGTCGTGCCGGCGACCAGCAGGTGCGGCATGCGGCCGAGATCGACCACGGTCGGCCGACCACCGATGTCCTTGCCGAGCGCGAGCGCGAGCGGGCTGGAGATCTTGTCGTATTCCTTCGAGCGCAGGATCTCCGACAGGAAGATCATTTCCCGGTTGGCGTTCGGGATCTCCATGCCGATCACCGACTTGCCCGGGATCACGTCGACGACGCGGACCGACTTCACCGACAGGCCGCGGGCGATGTCCTTGTCGAGCGAGCTGATCTGGCTGCCCTTGATGCCCGGCGCCGGCTCCATCTCGAAGCGGGTGATGACCGGACCGGGGAACACGCCGACGACCTGCGCCTCGATCCGGAAATCCTTCAGCTTGAATTCGATCTGCCGCGACAGCGTTTCCAGCGCCTCCTCCGACCAGCCTTTCGGCTGCGGCTTCGGTTCATCGAGCAGCGACAGCGGCGGCAGCGCCCCGCCATCGACCCGTTCGACGCTGAACAACGGGATCTGCTGCTCGCGCTGCGCGCGCTCGGAACGCTCCGGTGGCGGCAGTTGCGGTTCGATCTTGACCGGCTCGCGACGGGCGCGCTTGACCGTCTCCTCGCGGCGGACCTCCTTGCGCTCCTCGACCCGGGCGCGCACGGCCCGCCATTCGCCGATCTTCCACAGCAGCCGGCCAAGGCCGGCGCCGCCACGCAGCACCAGCCCGCCGATCCGGTCCATCAGCGCGAACCAGGACAATCCGGTGGCCAGCGTGACTGCGATCAGCAGCAGGGTCAGCAGGAACAGGCTGGCGCCCATGTGACCGAACGCGCGCGCCAGCGAATGCCCGATCCACTGCCCGAGCAGCCCGCCGCTGCCCGCCGGCAGTCCGGCGTCGAACTCGCCGAACTGCAATGTGGCAAGGCCGGCGGCCGCGAACAGGAAGCCGAGGCAGCCGATCAGTCGCAGTGCCGGCGCCAGCGCGGTCTCGGCCGGCAGTTGCCGCTGCCGCAAGGCGGTCCAGGCAATCCAGCCGAGCAGTATCGGCAGCGCATGGGCCGCGGCGCCGGCGAACGCCAGCGACAGATCGGCGAACCACGCACCGGCCATGCCGCCGAAATTCCGCACCACGCCGGTCACGCTGCCCGAATGCGACCAGCTCGGGTCGTCCGGGTGGTAGGTCAGCAGGCAGGCCAGCAGGTACAGCAGGACCGGTGCCAGCAGCAGGATCAGCACTTCGCGGCGAACCCGTTGCAGCTCGGGGCCGGCGGTGCCCTTGCGGATGTCCGATGCGGTCTTGGCCAAAACGCAACCTACCTTGCGAGCAATCACATCAAGAATTGGTTCTTGACGGTTGATTGTAGACGAATCCGCTTCGCGACCCGGCGGCCGGCGGCCGGCGGCCGGCGCCGCAGCTTAGCGCGCCACGCGACAGCGTGCAGCGGGCGGGGCGGTCGTTCGACCAGCGTTGGTGGCGTTCCGCGACCGGGTGATCGGCGCGGATCGGGCGGGCGCCACTCGCTGCGCTCGCCCCTCTCCCCAACCCCTCTCCCCCGAGGGGAGAGGGGCTTTCGGGGCGCACTGGCGCAGTGCGTTCGCGGCGCGGTAGCGGGCCGGGTCGACCGGGGCTTCCGGGGGCGCTGGCGCAGTCGGCTTCGCGCTGTCGTTCCGCACGGACAGGGCTTTCGGGCGCACGCTGGCGCAGTCGCACGGCAGTGTCGATCGGGCCTTTCGGGGGCGCGCTGGCGCAGTCGGCTTCGCGCTGTCGTTCCGCACGGACAGGGCTTTCGGGCGCACGCTGGCGCAGTCGCACGGCAGTGTCGATCGGGGCTTTCGGGGGCGCGCTGGCGCAGTCGGCTTCGCGCTGTCGTTCCGCACGGACGGGGCTTTCGGGCGCTCGCTGGCGCAGTCGCACGGCAGTGTCGATCGGGACTTTCGGGGCGCGCTGGCGCAGTCGGCTTTGCGCTGTCGTTCCGCACGGACGGGGCTTTCGGGCGCACGCTGGTTAGTCGCACGGCAGTGTCGACCGGGGCTTTCGGGCGCACGCTGGCGCAGTCGCACAGCAGTGTCGATCGGTGCTTTCGGGGGCGCGCTCGGCAGTCGGGCCGCTCGCCGCGGGAGGGGCGCCTTGCTGCGCGCTTTCCGACCGCAGGCTTGGCTCCCCTCTCCCCTTGCGGGAGAGGGGTCGGGGGAGAGGGGGCGAGAGTGCCGGGGAGCGCCACCGCGCAGAAGGCGCGCACCGCCATCGCCACGCCTTGAATCCCCTCACCCCGCCCCGCATCCTGTACGGCTTCCGCTCCTGCCTCGAACAACCATGACCACCAAGCACTGCCGTCTGCTGATCCTCGGTTCCGGCCCGGCCGGCTACACCGCCGCCGTCTATGCCGCCCGCGCCAACCTGAAGCCGGTGCTGGTGACCGGGCTGCAGCAGGGCGGCCAGTTGATGACCACCACCGAGGTCGACAACTGGCCCGGCGATGCGCACGGTCTGATGGGCCCGGATCTGATGGCGCGGATGCAGGCGCACGCCGAGCGCTTCGAGACCGAGATCGTGTTCGACCACATCCATACCGCCGAGCTGTCGCAACGGCCGTTCCGGCTCAAGGGCGACAATGGCGAATACACCGCCGACGCGCTGATCATCGCGACCGGCGCGACCGCGAAGTATCTCGGCCTCGAGTCCGAGCGCGAGTTCATGGGTCGCGGCGTGTCGGCCTGCGCCACCTGCGACGGCTTCTTCTTCCGCGAGCAGGACGTCGCCGTGATCGGCGGCGGCAACACCGCGGTCGAGGAAGCGCTGTACCTGTCGAACATCGCCCGCAAGGTCTACGTCGTGCATCGCCGCGACCGGCTGCGCTCGGAAAAGATCCTGCAGGACAAGCTGCTCGCCCGCGCCCAGGAAGGCAAGGTCGAGCTGATCTGGAACCACGTCGTCGAGCAGGTGCTCGGCGACGACAGCGGCGTCACCGGCATGCGGATCCGCAGTGTCGACGACGGCAGCGAGCGCACTGTCGATCTGCAGGGCTTCTTCGTCGCGATCGGCCACACGCCGAACACCAGCCTGTTCGAGGGCCAGCTCGCGATGCGCAACGGCTACATCACGATCCGCAGCGGCCTCGACGGCAATGCGACGATGACCTCGGTGCCGGGCGTGTTCGCGGCCGGCGACGTCGCCGACCAGGTTTATCGGCAGGCGATCACGTCGGCCGGATTCGGCTGCATGGCCGCGCTCGACGCCGAGAAGTTCCTCGAGGGCGAGCACTGAGGCCGCCCCTTCGATCCGAGCTGTTGAAGCCCCTCTCCCCGCGGGAGAGGGGTTGGGGTGAGGGAGCGGTCGAAGCCGGGTGCACCGGCCTCGCATTGTCGCCAATCACGACGCCAGACCTGGATCCTCGGTCCCTGCCCCTCTCCCGGCGGGAACGGGGAGAACGGCAAGGACAGCAGGCGTACCGATGACGACCGCCCGCTTCGTCGACTCACTGGAGGCCATCGAGCCGGCCCGCTGGGACGCGCTGCGCCCGACCGACGACCCGTTCGTTTCGCACGCCTTCCTGCACGGCCTCGAACGACATGGCTGCCTGCAGCCGCGTTACGGCTGGCGACCGCACCACCTGCTGATCGAGCGCTCCGGCCGGCTGGTCGCAGCGGCACCGTGCTACCTGAAGAGCAATTCGCACGGCGAGTTCGTGTTCGACCACGCCTGGGCCGAGGCCTACTGGAAGCACGGACTCGAGTACTACCCGAAGCTGCTGGTCGCGGTGCCGTACTCGCCGGTGCCCGGCCCGCGAATGCTGTGCGGCGACGATCAGGATGGCGAACTGCGGCGCGAATGCTTCGCCGCGCTGCAGCGGGAGACCGACGCACTCGGCCTGTCGTCGGCGCACGTCAACTTCGACCAGGTCGCCGGCGAACCGACGCACGACTGGCTGCCGCGCTTCGACTGGCAGTTCCACTGGCACAACCGCGGCTGGACCGACTTCGACGCATTCCTGACCGACCTGAGCGCGAAGAAGCGCAAGAACATTCGCCAGGAACGCGCCCGGATCGCCGCCGACGGCATCCGGCTTCGCTGGCTGCATGGCGACGAAGTCGGCGAGCTCGAGCTGCAAGCGATGCACGACTTCTACCTCGCGACCTTCCACGACAAGGGCAACCTGCCGGTCCTGACGCTCGATTTCCTGCGCCATCTGGCGCGCACCATGGCGCGCGGCTTCGTGCTGATCCTCGCCGAACGCGGCGGCCGGGCGATCGCCGGCGCGCTGTGCCTGCGCTCGTCCGACACCCTTTACGGACGCTACTGGGGCTGCCGCGAGCCGTGGCCCGGACTGCATTTCGAGGTCTGCTACTACCAGGGCATCGAGTACTGCCTCCGGCACGGCATGGCGGCGTTCCAGCCCGGCGCGCAGGGCGAACACAAGCTGTCCCGCGGCTTCCTGCCGGTACCGACGCACTCGCTGCACTACGTCGCCGACCCGCGGTTCCGCGACGCGATCGCCGTCGCGCTGCAGCGCGAAGCCGACTGGCTGACTTCGTACCATCAGCAACTGATGCGACACTCGCCCTACCGTGAGCCCCCTGCCCGTCCCGCTGCTTGATCCCGATCCGGCCGCTCCGTTTCCGGATCCGTGCCGGGCACTGCGCGAGCCCGACGGCCTGCTCGCGGTGGGCGGCGACCTGTCGCCGGTCCGGTTGCTCAATGCGTACCGCCGCGGCATCTTCCCGTGGTTCGGCGCGGACCAGCCGATCCTGTGGTGGTCGCCGGATCCGCGCATGGTCGTGCGTCCGGCCGCCTTGCACCTGTCGCGACGGTTCCGCCGCCAGCAACGCGACTGTCGCTGGACCGTGCGCGCAGACAGCGCCTTCGAGGCGGTGATCAAGCACTGCGCTCGGCTGCCGCGGCGCGGCCAGTCCGGCACCTGGATCACTGTCGCGATGCAGCGAGCGTACTGCGCGCTGCATCGGCTCGGACACGCGCACTCGGTGGAAATCCACGACGGCGAGTCCCTGGTCGGCGGCATCTACGGCATCGCGATCGGCCGGATGTTCTTCGGCGAAAGCATGTTCTCGCTACGGCCCGGCGGCTCGAAGATCGCGATCGCGGCGCTGGCCCGGCAACTGGCCCGCTGGGATTTCGAGCTGCTCGACGGCCAGGTCGAATCGGCGCACCTGGCGACGCTGGGCTTCTCGACGATCCCGCGATCCCGATTCATCGAGCTGTGCGATTCGGCCTGCGTGAACGATGCCGCAGTCGACTGGAGGGCCGCGTTCGACGGAGTCACGGCCGCCGACGTGGTCGCCTGATGCCGGGGTCATCCCCACTCGCTCCACCGGAAGCGAGCCCATCCCTGCGAGGCGACGAGGCCGGCCCTCCGGCTCGCGCTGAACCCGGGAATCGGCCGCTTCCTTCTCTCGCGGGCCGCAACGTGGCACAATCCGCCGCTTTCCGCGGGTGACCGCGGTTTGTCTGCCCCCCCCCTTCCGCAACGGCCAGTCACGGCCAGCAACGGCACAGAATGTCAAAAGACGACTCGATCGAAATGGAAGGCGTGGTCCTCGAGACCCTGCCGAACACGATGTTCCGGGTGAAGCTCGAAAACGGACACGTCGTGACCGCCCACATCTCCGGCCGCATGCGCAAGCACTACATCCGCATCCTGACCGGTGACCGCGTCAAGGTCGAAATGACCCCGTACGACCTGACCAAGGGTCGCATCACCTACCGCATGAAGTAATCGGCGCGCGGCCCGCTGCGGGCCCGACGAGCCGATCTGCCGTTCGCCCTGCGGCGCGGCGATCCCCGTTGCCGCGATTGTCGGCCCGGCGCTGCAACGCACAGCGGCCCCACAGTTCGATCCGCCGCATGCCCCGGGCCAGTAGCCCGTGCTGCCGAGGCCACAGCTCGGCATCGGCACCGGCCCCGACCCGGGCCCGCGTCAGCAGCGGAAATTCGATCTCGTAGCAGATATCGATCGCCAGCCCCCCGAGCGAGGTGTCGAACACCTTGAGCTCGTGGCTCGTGTCATCCGCGCTCCGGCTGCCCCGGTCGATTTCGTGCACGACGTCGTCGGCAAGCATCGACAGCAAGCGTGGCATGTCCTGCGCGTCGAAGGCTTCGTGGCAGCGACTCGATGACCTGGCCGGCGTCGACGGGCGATGTCCGAAGCAGTCGCGGGGAGGCGCAACGATAGCCGTCCGCACCGTTCACGGACCACAGCGCTCGGCTCGGCGAGTCAGCGGCCGCCGGCGATACGCGACCGTCTCCAAACGAGCTAGTCTGCGCCGCCGAACGAATCCCCGCGCACGGAACGCCGACGATGCCGAAACCGACCATGCCCGACCTGCCCGCCCGCCGCGCCCTGCGGCCACATCGCATGCGCGCCGGACTGTGGGGGCTGCTGCTGGCCTGCGTCACCGGAGCACCGGCCCAGGCAGCCGATCCGACCGCACCGATCGACCTCGCCGAACTGCAGCGTCAGGTCGAAGCAGCCGAACGCAGCTTTGCGCAGAGCATGGCCGATCGCGACCTCGACGCGTTCTCGGCACATGTCGCCGACGATGCGGTGTTCTTCGGCCGCGACTCGGTGCATCGCGGTCGCGAGGCCGTGGTCGCCGCATGGACGAGGTTCTTCGAATCGCCGCAGGCGCCGTTTTCGTGGTACCCCGATCAGGTCGAGGTGCTCGCGAGCGGTCAGCTCGCCCACAGCAGCGGACCGGTACTGGACCCGTCCGGCAATCCGGCCGGCCGCTTCAATTCGGTCTGGCGCCGCGAAGCCGACGGCCGTTGGCGGGTCGTGTTCGATCGCGGCGAGCCGCCGTGTCGGTGTGCGCCGGCCGCCAAAAAGAGCTGACGGGTCGAAAACTGCCGATTACAGCGAGCGCCCGAACAGCCGCAGCTCGGGCGCGTCCGGGGTCAGCGCGCACATCCGTTCGAAGGCGAATCCGAGCCGTTCCAGCACGGTCATCGAGCCGATGTTGTCCGGCGTCGTGATGCCGACGATGCGACGGATGCCGAAGTCGTGCCGGGCATGGTCGAGCATCGCGCGACCGGCCTCGACCGCGTAGCCGCTGCGGCGGAATTCCGGTGCGTAGGCGAAGCCGAGATCGATGTCCGGCAACGTATCGCGCTTGAGCAACCCACAGATGCCGATCGACGCACCGTCCTCGAGCCGCTCGACGAGGTACATGCCGAAGCCGTGCCGCGCGTAGCTTGCGAGCGGTACGGCTTCGATGTGCGCATGGGCATCGTCGAGCGTACGGACGTTCTTGTCGCCGATGAAGCGCAGGAAGGCAGGTTCGTTGTACAGCCGGATCAGGAATGCCGCGTCATCATGATCGATCCGGCGAACCGCCAACCGTTCGGTGCTGCATACCTGCGCCTGTGCTTCCAATTCACTGCTCCCCGCGTTGTGCCTGCTGGATCTCGCGCTGCCGTCGGCGTTCGTCGCGCGCCATCAACCACCACGCCACCAGCGCTGCAATGCTGACGGCGAGGATCATCAGCGTCGCCAGCGCGTTGATCTTCGGGCTGACGCCGAGCCGGACCGACGAGAATACCTTCATCGGCAGTGTCGTCGATGCCGGGCCGGCGACGAAACTCGCTATCACGAGGTCATCGAGCGACAGCGTGAACGCGAGCAGCCAGCCCGACACCAGCGCCGGCGCGATGATCGGCAGCGTGATCACGAAGAACACCTTGACCCGGTTCGCGCCGAGATCCATCGCGGCTTCCTCGAGCGACCGATCCAGCTCGGTCAGCCGCGACGACACCACCACCGCGACGAACGCGACCGAGAACGTCACGTGCGCTATCCAGATGTTGGTCATGCCGCGCGTACCGCCGAGTCCGAGCCAGTCGGACAGGCTGACGAACAGCAGCAGGATCGACAGGCCGGTGATCACTTCCGGCATCACCAGCGGCGCCGTGATCATTGCGCCGAACAGCGTCTTGCCCGGGAACCGGCGCAGTCGCGTCATCACCATCGCCGCCATCGTGCCCAGCACGACCGAGGCCCACGCGGTGTAGAACGCAACCCGCAGGCTGACCCAGGCGGCGTCCATCATCTGCCGGTCGCGGAACAGCTCGCCGTACCACTTGGTCGAGAACCCGGCCCAGACCGTCACCAGCCGCGACTCGTTGAACGAGTAGACGATCAGGCTCGCCATCGGCAGGTACAGGAACAGCAGGCCGAGCGCGAGCAGCAGTTTGGTCAGCGGCGACAGACCGCGGCCCGGGGTCATGCCGCCAGCCCTCCGGCCGCACCGCCGGCCTTGTCGTGGATCGCGAGGCGATGACTGCGAAGCGGCATCACACCAGCCGCGCCTCCAGCTCGCGCGACTGGTAGCGGTGGAAGATCACGATCGGTATCAGCAGCAACAGCAGCATCACGATCGCCACTGCCGATGCCACCGGCCAGTCGCGGTTGTTGAAGAATTCCTGCCACAGCACGCGGCCGATCATCAGCGTGTCGGACCCACCGAGCATCTCAGGAATCACGAACTCGCCGACCACCGGAATCATCACCAGCATCGAACCGGCGATGATGCCGGCCTTGGACAGCGGCACGGTGACGCGCCAGAACACCGTCCATGGCCGCGCACCGAGATCGTAGGCCGCTTCGTGCAGCCGATCGTCGAGCTTGACCAGGTTCGCATACAGCGGCAGCACCATGAACGGCAGGTAGGTGTAGACGATGCCGATGTAGACCGCGAGCGGCGTGTGCAGGATCGCCATCGGCTGGTCTATCACGCCGAGACCGATCAGCGCGTTGTTGAGCAGTCCGTTGTTCTTCAGGATGCCGATCCAGGCGTACACGCGGATCAGGAACGAGGTCCACGACGGCAGCACCACCAGCATGATCGCGATGTTGCGGGTCGACGGCTTCATCCGCGCGATCGCATAGGCGATCGGATAGCCGACCAGCAGGCACAGCAGGGTCGAGATCGCGGCGATCTTCAGCGAGCTCAGATAGGCACTGACGTACAGGCTGTCGCGGATCAGGAAGGCGTAGTTCGACAGCGTCAAGCTGATGCTCGGACCGCCTTCCGACCAGTCGATCAGGCTCGTGTACGGGGGCGCCGCGATCGCCGCCTTGGCGAACGAGATCTTCAGCACGATCGCGAACGGCACTGCGAAGAACAGCAGCATCCACAGGTACGGCAGCGCGATCAGCGCCCAGCGTGCGGGCGGCAGGAAACGCCGCGGTGCGTTCACGACGACAGCACCACGCCGGCCAACTCGTCCCAGCAGACCCAGACCGGATCGTTCCAGCTCAGCGCCTCGGACGCCCAGCGCCGTGCGTTGATCGCATTGACCAGCAGCAGCGCGCCGCTGTCGAGCCGGACGTGGTAGACGGAATGGCTGCCAAGATAGGCGATGTCCTCGATCACGCCGTGGGCCTTGTTGTGCGGCTGGTCGGGCGGCTCGGCCTGGATCCGGATCTTCTCCGGCCGCAACGCGAGCGCGACCGGCATGCCAGCGAAGCCGCTCACGCCGTGACCGACGTAGATCGGCACCGGCGTCATCGCCGACGCGATCGTGATGTGGTCCTTCTCGTCCTCGTCGATCCGGCCCTCGAGCAGGTTGACGGAACCGATGAACTGGGCCGTGAAGCGCGAGTTCGGCTGCTCGTAGATCTCGTCCGGCGTGCCGATCTGACAGATGCTGCCGGCGTCCATGATCGCGATCCGGTGCGCCATCGTCATCGCCTCTTCCTGGTCGTGCGTGACCATCACGCAGGTCACGCCCAGTTTCTCGATGATGTTGGCGAGTTCGAGCTGCATCTGCGAGCGCAGCTTCTTGTCCAGCGCACCCATCGGCTCGTCGAGCAACAGCACCTTCGGACTCTTCGCCAGCGAACGTGCCAGCGCGACCCGCTGCTGCTGGCCGCCGGACAACTGGTGCGGCTTGCGCCGCGCCAGTGCCGTCATCTGCACCAGGGTCAGCATCTCGTCGACACGGCGCGCGACCACGGCCTTCGGCAGGCCATCCTGCTTGAGCCCGAACGCGACGTTCTGCTCCACCGTCATGTGCGGAAACAGTGCATAGGACTGGAACATCATGTTGACCGGCCGCTCGTACGGCGGCAGCCCGTCCATGTCGGCTCCATCGATCTCGATCCTGCCGGCAGTCGGTCGCTCGAAGCCGGCCAGCAGGCGCAGCAGCGTCGACTTGCCGCAGCCGGAGGCGCCGAGCAGGGCGAAGATTTCGCCCTGCCGGATCGACAACGAGACGTCGTCGACCGCGACGAAGCCGTCGAACTCCTTTCGCACGCCGCTCAGCCGGACGTAGCCCTCGGCGCCGAAACGGCCGTTGCCGGGCGGCGCCGATGAGCCGTTGCGGGCGCCGGCCAGCCCCTTTTCCGATGAAGCTTCGTCAGCCGGATCGGCCGCTGCCTGCTTGTCCATGACCCGCTTCGCTGCCCCTTGTACGACCCCTGAGTCGTGCGACACGACGACCCGGCAGAACCACTGCCGACACGACGCAGCATTGCGCCTGCCGATCGATCACCGCCCGGTCTTCAACCGTGTCCACAGCCGACTATAGAGGCGATCGACCTCGGGCGGAATCACGACGAACGTGAACAGGCGCGAACGGGTGTCCTCGTCCGGATGCACCGCCGGGTTGTTGCGGATCTCCTCGTCGACCATCGGCAACGCCGCCGCATTGCCACTGGCGTACGAGACGTAGTTCTGGATGCCGGCCATCACGTCCGGCCGCATCAGGAAATCGATGAAGCGATGCGCATTGTCCGGATGCCGGGCGTCCTTCGGTATCGCCAGCATGTCGAACCACATCGGCGCGCCTTCCTTCGGAATCACGTAGCCGACCTCGACGCCGTTTTCGGCCTCTTCAGCCCGCGCCTGCGCCTGGAAGATGTCGCCGGACCAGCCGATCGCGACACAGACGTCGCCATTGGCGAGGTCGTTGATGAACTGCGACGAATGGAAGTAACGCACGTGCGGGCGGATCGAGGCGAGCAGCGCCTCGCCCTTCGCGATGACTTCCTCGTCGAACGAATTCGGGTCTTCGCCGAGATAGTTCAGTGCGATCGGCACGATCTCCTGCGGCGTATCGAGCATCACCAGGCCGCAGTCGGCCAGCTTGGCGGCATTTTCGGGCTTGAACACGAGGTCCCAACTGTCGACCTCGAAGTCATCGCCGAACCGCTCGCGGATGGCAGCCGCGTTGAACCCGATGCCGGTCGTGCCCCACAGGTACGGCACCGAATAGGTGTTGCCAGGATCGATCTGGGCGATCCGCTGCATCAGGCCCGGGTCCAGGTTGCCGAGGTTGCCGAGCCGTGCCTTGTCGAGCGGGCTGAACACGCCGAGCTTGAGCTGGCGGCCGAGGAACGACAGCGACGGCACGACGACGTCGTAGCCGGTGTTGCCCGCGATCAGTTTCGCTTCGAGCAGTTCGTTCGAGTCGAATACGTCATAGACGACCTTGATGCCGGTCTCCTGTTCGAACTGCGCCAGCGTGTCCTCGGCGATGTAGTCGGACCAGTTGTAGACATTGAGGATCTTTTCCTCGCCGTCGGCAGCCGTCTGTCCGGCCGGTGCGTCCTGCTGCCTGTCGCAGGCGGTGGCCAGCATGGCGATGATCAGTCCCGCAAGAACCTGGGTACGGCTGTTCCGATGCACGTCGTTTCTCCCGATGATCCTGCTTGCGAACGTTCCCGGCGGGAACGGATTCAGCCGCGAGTGTCTGCCCAGCAGCGAAACCGGCGGCGCGGCGCAGCCGGTTCGCGTAACACCTCAGCGACCGGGAATGCCGAGCTCCCGCGCGGTCAGGTCGAGCGCCTTCCATGCCTTGTCGATCAGCTCGTCGATCTCGTCGCGAGTGATCACCAGCGGCGGCGACAGCAACATCGCATCCCAGGTCGCACGCAGGATCAGGCCGTTCCGCAGCGCGATGTCGCGGCACAGCGCGCCGACCCGGCCACGATCGGCGAAATAGTCGCGTCGCGGCTTGTTCGGCACCAGCTCGATCGCGCCCATCATGCCGGCGATCCGCGCCTCGCCGACCAGCGGGTGGTCGGCCAGTTCGAGCCAGCGCTGCTCGAGATACGGACCGGTGTCGTCGCGGACCCGATCGACGATCTTTTCCTCCTGCAGGATGCGGAGGTTTTCGAGTGCGACCGCCGTGCAGACCGGGTGACCGGAATAGGTGAAACCGTGGGCGAGCTCGCCGCCACGGTCTTTCAGCACGCCGGCCACCCGCTCGGAGAACAGCACCGCACCGAGCGGGATGTAGCCCGACGTCAGCCCCTTGGCGACCGGCATCAGATCGGGCTCGATGCCGAAATACTGCGAGCCGAACCACTGACCGGTGCGGCCAAAGCCGGTGATCACCTCGTCGGCGATCAGCAACACGTCGTATTGCTTGCAGATCCGGTTGATCTCCGGCCAGTAGGTCCTGGGCGGGATGAACACGCCGGCGGCGCCCTGGATCGGCTCGGCAATGAACGCGGCGACCTTGTCGGGCCCGAGTTCGAGGATCTTCCGTTCCAGCTCGCGCGCCCGCTGCAGGCCGAATTCGTCAGGCGACAGGTCGCCGCCCTCGCCGAACCAGTACGGCTGGTCGATGTGCACGATGCCGGGGATCGGCAGCCCGCCGCAGGCATGCATGCCCTTCATGCCGCCGAGGCTGGCGCCGGCTACGGTGGAGCCGTGGTAGCCGTTGTGGCGGGCGATGAATACCTGCTTCTGCGGCTGGTCCTGCACCGCCCAGAAATGTCGGACCAGGCGCAGGATGGTGTCGTTGGCCTCGGAGCCGGAATTGGTGAAGAACGCGTAGTTCAGGTCGCCCGGGGCGAGCTCGGCCAGCTTGCCGGACAGGCGCACGGTCGGCTCGGTCGTGCACTGGAAGAAGCTGTTGTAGTACGCAAGCCGATTCATCTGCTCGCGCGCGACCTCGCCGAGCTCACGACGGCCGTAGCCGACGTTGACGCACCACAGGCCGGCGAACGCATCGAGCAGCTTGTTGCCCTGGTCGTCCCACACGTACACGCCCTCGCCGCGGGTCAGGATCCGCGTGCCGCGCTGGGCCAGCGCGGCGTTGTCGCTGAACGGATGCAGGTGGTGGGCGGCATCGAGGGCGCGCAACTGCGCTGCGGCGCCGGGATTCGGGATTGGGGATTCGGGATTCATACCCGGCTGCGTCACGACCGATCCTGCGTTCATCCGCCTCTCCTGTATCGTCTGTTCACATCACCGCGGTCGCAAGGACAGCGCACGCTGCAACGAATCCCCAATCCCGAATCTCGAATCCCGGCCCTTCACACATTCAACAGCAGGAACTCGCGCTCCCACGACGAGATCACCCTGAAGAATGTTTCATATTCCTTCGCCTTGACCGCGCTGTAGGCATCGACGAAACGCTTGCCGAGCAGTTCGTGCAGTTCATGGCAGCCGCGCAACAGCTCGAGTGACTCGCCGAGCGAGCGTGGCAGCGCGTAGCCCTTGTCCTGCGCGCTGCCGCTCAGCGGCTCGGTCGGCATCAGCTTCTCGCGGATGCCGAGAAAGCCGCAGGCCAGAGTCGCGGCGATCGCCAGGTATGGATTGGCATCCGATCCGGCGAACCGGGCCTCGACGCGGGTGCTCTCGAGCGTGTCCATCGGCACCCGCAGCCCACAGGTGCGGTTGTCGAAACCCCACTCGCAGTTGACCGGTGCCACCTCGCCGAACGCCAGTCGCCGGTACGAGTTGACGTTCGGCGCCAGGAACGGCATCGCCATCGGGATGTATTTCTGCAACCCGGCGAGGTAATGCATGAACAACGTACTGTGCTGGCCCTGGCGCGAGCCGGCGAACAGGTTCACACCGGTTTTCGAGTCGACCAGGCTCTGGTGCAGATGCATCGCACTGCCCGGCTCGTTCTCCATCGGCTTGGCGAGAAACGTTGCGTAGATGCCGTGCCGCATCGCCGCCTCGCGCATGGTGCGCTTGAACAGGAACACCTGGTCCGCGCGCGACATCGGGTCGGAATGCTGGAAGTTGACCTCGAGCTGCGCCGCGCCGCTTTCGTGGATCAGCGTGTCGACATCGAGCTCCATCGCCTCGGCATAGTCGTACATCAGGTCGAGGATCGGATCGAACTCGTTGACCGCGTCGATCGAATACGACTGCCGCGCGGTTTCCGGCCGCCCCGAACGACCGGCCGGTGGCTGCAGCGGAAAATCCGGATCGGTGTTCTTCTGTACCAGGAAGAACTCGACCTCGGGAGCGACGATCGGCGCCAGCCCCTGCGCCGAATAGGCGGCCAGCACGCGGCGCAGCACGTTGCGCGGCGACAGTTCGTGCGGGCGACCATCGCGGGTGTAGCAGTCGTGGATGATCTGCGCCGTCGGGTCGGCCGCCCACGGCACCATCCGCACCGTGTCCGGGTCCGGACGCAGGTACATGTCGGAATCCGACGGCGACACCAGCTCGTAGTAGTCGTCGGGATAGTCGCCGGTCACGGTGGTAACGAAGATGCCTTCCGGCAGCCGCGTGCCGAAGTCATGCGAATACTTGGTTGCCGGAACGATCTTGCCGCGTGCGTTGCCGGTGAAGTCCGGCACCAGGCATTCGACCTCGGTGATCCGGTGTTCCTTCAACCATCGTTTCAGCGAGCTCTCGGCCGCCTCGGCGACCGCTGCAGTGGAGCGCTTTCTGGCCATTGTCATGGTCTCTGTGCGGCCCGCTCGCGGCAGGCCGCCGCGAAGGCCTCGAAAATGCCGCGATTGAAGGGGTTTTCGTGCGCGCGCCATTCCGGGTGCCACTGCACCGCGAGGAAGAATGCGCCGCCGTCTAAGCGGACCGCTTCGATCAGCCCGTCGGGGGCATGCGCCTCGGCGACCAGCCCGCGACCCAGATCGCGAATGCCCTGTCCATGCAGCGAATTGACCCGAACGGTGTCGCGGCCGGCGATCCGGTGCAACAGCCCGTTCTCGCTCAAGCGGATGTCATGGACCGGTCCGTACTGCAGCTCGATATCGAGTTGCTTGTCCTCGCGGTGGTCGTGCATGCCGCCGACCTCGTGCACCCGCTGGTGCAGCGTGCCACCGAGCGCGACATTGATTTCCTGCAGTCCGCGGCAGATCGCCAGTACCGGGACCCGGCGCTCGATCGCGGCATGCACCAGCGGCAGCGTGTTGGCGTCGCGCGCCGGGTCATGCAGGTTGCCGTCCCAGCTCGGCTCGTTGCCGTAATGATGCGGCTCGATGTTGCTCGGCGAACCGGGCAGCAGCAGGCCATCGAGCGCATCGAGGTAGTCCGCGACCGGCAGCGGCGGATGCAGCGACGGGATCGCCAGCGGCAACATGCCGCCGGGATCGACCAGCGCACGCAGGTACTTCTCCCCGACCGCCTGGAACGGATGGGGCCCGATCTGCCTGCTGTCCGACGGTACACCGACCAGCGGAATCCGACGCATAGCTGCCCTCAGCGTGAGTGGCCGCCGGTGCGAGCGAGCAGCCGACCGACGTCCGTCGACCATCGCTGGCCGGACCCGGCCGGCGTGCATGGTCGCTCGCGGCACACTACCCGTGCCGTTCGATTTTATCAACGCGCCGCCCCGACGGCTGCGCCAAGAACAGTCGACGGCCGAACACCCGATCCCGTTTGTTTGCGCGCCCGAACCGCCCCCGGGGCACGGAAGCCGCCGCGAACGGGTCTCCCGAGGTGATGAGTATTCTTGACACCCGCTGCCGTCTGGTAGCATCCGACCACCCCGCGCGAGTCCCAGCCGTCATGAATGCCCCAGCCGCCCTGCCCGCCGACGATGCCGCTCTCTTGGCTGCACTGCCCGGGCTGGAGGCGGTCGACCTGATCCTGCCCGACATGAACGGACTGCTGCGTGGCAAGCGGATCGCCGCCAGCGCGCTGGAGAAGGTCTACCGCCACGGCGTCTGCCTGCCGATGTCGCTGATCGGTACCGACGTGACCGGCAATACCGTCGAGGAGACCGGGCTCGGTTACGACATCGGCGACGCCGACCGGATCTGCCGCCCGGTACCGGGCAGCCTGCGCATCGTGCCGTGGCAGTCGCGCCCGACCGCACAGGCCCTGCTCAGCATGGAAGACGTCGACGGTCAGCCGTTCGCGGCCAATCCGCGCGAAGTGCTCAAGCGCGTGGTCGATGCCTACCGCGCCCGTGGACTGACGCCGGTCGTGGCGGTCGAACTCGAGTTCTACCTGCTCGACGCGATGCTTGATGGCAACGGCCGCCCGCAGACCTCGATCAACCCGGGCACCGGCCGCCGCAATCACACGACCCAGGTGTATTACCTGCAGGATCTGGACGACTATCGCCGCTTCATCGAGGCAGTGACCGACGCCTGCCGCGGACAGGATGTTCCAGCGGATACCGCGGTCGCCGAATACGCGCCGGGACAGTTCGAGATCAATCTGAAGCATCGAGCCGATGCAGTGGCCGCCTGCGACGATGCGCTGTACATGAAGCGCGCGATCAAGGCGGTTGCCGAGCAGCAGGGCCTGCTGGCGAGCTTCATGGCCAAGCCGTTCGTGGAGCAGGCCGGCAGCGGACTGCATGTGCACGTCAGCCTGCTCGACGAGCGCGGCAACAACGTGTTCGCCTGTACCGAGGCGGCCCCGGCCGAACCGCTGCGGCACGCGATCGGCGGCCTGCAGGCAACCTCGGCCGATTGCATGCTGATGTTCGCGCCGCACGCCAACAGCTATCGGCGCTTCGTGGCCAATGCGTTCGTGCCGTTGAACGACTGCTGGGGCTTCAACAACCGCACGGTCGCGATGCGGATCCCGTACAGCGGCCCCGACGACACCCGCATCGAACACCGGATCGCCGGCGCCGACGCCAACCCCTACCTGGTCACCGCGGCCGTGCTTGCCGGCATGCTGCACGGCCTCGAACAGCGACTCGACCCGGGCCCGCCGACTGTCGGCAATGCCTACGAGCAGTGGCCGCCGCGCGAGCTGTACTGGCGCGATTCGATCGCAGGCTTCTGCGACAGCGCCTTCGTCGCCAGCCGCTTCGGCGAGTCGTTCCGGCACATCTTCGGCCAGCAGAAATGGAAAGAGCTGCGCTCGTTCTACCGCGAGGTCAGCGATGTCGAGTACACGTGGTATCTGCGGCAGGTGTGATTCGGGATTCGATGGTGCGCGGCGTCCACCAGCCATCAGCCACAATCTCCGGCACAAGCACCGGTTCGAATCGCGACTCGCCGTGACACAACGAACGTCGACAAGGTCGAGACGGCAAGCAGAAACGCACCAGCGGCACCGGTCATCCTGAGGTATCGAACGACGACCGGCTTCGAAGCGACATCCGCCCAGCCCACGGAACCCCGCCGTGATGAAACAACGATCATCGATCACGCCTGACGACGCCCGGCCGACGGACCGCATCGGCACCGGTCACGCCGCGTCCTGGTACGCCGCGTCCGCTGAGATCCCGCCGCCGTCGGAGCCGTTGCGCGGCGAGCAGCGCGCCGATGTCTGCATCGTCGGCGCCGGCATCACCGGCCTGTCGACCGCGATCGAACTGGCCGAGGCGGGCTATTCGGTGATCGTGCTGGAAGCCGAGCGGATCGGCTGGGGCGCGTCGGGTCGCAGCGGCGGCCAGGCGATCTTCGGCTACGGCTGCGAGCAGGCCAGACTGTCGTCGCTGCTCGGCCGTGACGATGCGCGGCGGCTGTTCGATTGGTCGCTCGAAGGGCTGCGGATCATCCGCGAACGCTGTTCGAAGTACGGCATCGACTGCGACTGGCGCAGCGGCCATGCGCATGTCCCGATCAAGCCGCGCCAGGTCGACGAACTGCAGCGCTGGCAGCACGATCTCGCGAACCATTACGGCTACGAGCTGGATTGGTGGAGCCGCGAGCAATTGCGCGACGTGCTCGCCAGCGACCGCTACCTCGGCGCGCTGTTCGATCCGCGATCGGGCCACCTGCATCCGCTGAAGTACACGCTCGGTCTCGCCCGTGCGGCGCGCTCGCTCGGCGTCGCGATCTTCGAACAGTCGCGCGTGATCGAGCTGCAGCACGGCCCGGGAGCGCGGCTGCGAACGGTCGAGGGCAGCGTCGCGGCCGATTTCGCCGTGCTGGCCGGCAATGCCTATCTGCATGTCCGACCGGGCCACCCGGCCGCGAAGCGCGCGCCACGCACGATCGCGCCGATGCTCGATCGCCGGGTCATGCCGGTCGGAACCTACATCGCCGCGACCGAGCCGCTCGGCGAGGCGGCCGCGCGCGAGCTGATCCGCAATGACATGGCGGTCGCTGACGTGAACTGGGCGCTCGACTATTTCCGCCTGAGCGCCGACCACCGGCTGCTGTTCGGCGGGCGGGCCAGCTATTCGACACTGCCGCCACCGAACCTGCGCGGCACGATGCTGGCGCGAATGCGGCGGGTATTCCCGCAACTGGCCGCGACGCGGATCGACTACTGCTGGGGCGGCTATGTCGACATCAGCCTGAACCGCGCACCGCACTGGGGTCGGCTCGCCGATACGGTCTATTTCGCGCAGGGCTTCTCCGGACACGGGATCAACACCACCGGCCTCGCCGGCCGGGTGATCGCCGAAGCAATCCGCGGCCAGGCCGAGCGGCTGGACGCATTCGAGAAGATCCCGCACGCGCCGTTCCCGGGCGGCCGCTGGTTCCGCACGCCGCTGCTGGTCGCCGCAATGGCCTGGTTCAAGCTGCGCGACGCGATCGGCTGAGCCACGGCAGGCACTACTTCACTGCAGGAGCCGCTTCAGCGGCGACTGGCACGTCGACCAGCCGGAACGGCTTGCCCGCCAGCGACGCCTCCTGCGCACAGCAGCCGGACGGTCTCCGCGCGCCACCCGACGCGGTCGGCGCCGAAGCCCCTCCCGCAGCGGAAAGCATCACCCAGACAGTGCCACAGCGACCTGCGCCCTTGATGTCGCCCGGACCAATCCAAACCGTCCCTACCAGACCAGATCGTCCGGCACCTGGTATTTCGGATCGGCGTACGGGTCGTCCCCGGCGGGTGCGTTCGGATCGACCTTCAACGCGAGCGCAGGCGGAAACAACGTCTCGGCTTCGGCCAGCAGGCCGGCATCGACCAGCAGGTAGCGACCGTCGAGCTGCAGCACGCCGAGCTGCCCGGCATTCAGCGCGACCAGTTGCTCGGGCGTCACGTAGATCCGCTTGATCTTGCCTCCGTACTCGAAATGCCGGACGACCTCGGCGTTCGGGTCATTCAGCGCCTTGCCGCTGACCCGCTCGGCGAGTTTCGCCCGGGCCTCGCGGCGCAACCGGGCCGCCTCCTGCTTCTCGCGCTCGGCGGCGATCCGTTCTTCCTTTTCCTTCTGCGCCCGCAGCGCGTACGCCTTGCCGAGATCCATCTCCGCATTGCGCGGCTTGCCCGCCCTGCCCTGCGGCTGGTTGGCGCCGCGCTGGCGTTCAGCCTGTCCGCCCTTGCCGGGCCGGGCGTGCTCGCCGTGCGGCTTGCCGTGCCGGCCGGACCCGCTGCGCGGATTGCCGTGCGGCCTGGCGCCCGACGGCCCCGGCCGATCCTTCTTGCGCGGCTCCGGCTCGGGGGCCGTCTTGAATCCCAGTTGCAGCAGTTGGTCGCGCAGCGAATTGCTCATCGGAAGGACATGTGCAGTGGAAGCCGCGAACCGTGCGGCGGAAACAATGAACGGACGCCTCACCAGTGCGGCGGCGGCGGCTCCTGAGCCGGATCGGCATACAGCAGCGTACGCAACTGGCGAAGATCGTCCAGTGCGCGGCGCAGCAGCTCGCCATTGCGGGCCGATTCCTCGCGTGATGCCGCCAGCGCATCGCTGAGTTCGGTCAACGCCGCTTCCTGGAACGCAAGTCGGGTTTCGAGATCGACCAGCCGCTGTTCGATCGCTACCGGCATGCCGCTCACAGCCGCTCCTCCGCAGCATCACGCGGCAACACGTGCCTGAGATCGAACACGATCCCGTTGGCTCGCAGCAGACCGCGGATCTCCGCCGCCATCGCGACGAACTGCCGATGGGCGACGGCGATGATGACGACGTCGTAGCCGTCCGGATCCGGCGCGTCGATCGGCCGCAGGCCGTACTCGGCCTCGCAGCGCTCCGGGTCGACCCATGGATCGATCACGTCGAGCCGCATGTGGTACTGGCGCAATTCCGACAGGATCACACCGACCTGGCTGTTGCGCAGGTCGGCGCAGTTCTCCTTGAACGCGACGCCCATCACCAGTACGCGCGCGTTGACCGCGTTGATCTGCGACAGCGCCATTCGGCGCAGCAGCCGCGCGCAGACATAGCCGGCCATGCTGTCGTTGATTCGCCGCGCGTTGGTGATGAGCGCCGGATGATGGCCGGCTTCCTGCGCCTTGTGGATCAGGTAGTACGGATCGACGCCGATGCAGTGGCCACCGACCAGTCCGGGCCGGAACGGCAGGAAATTCCACTTCGTACCGGCGGCGGCCAGCACCGCTTCGGTATCGAGCCCGAGCCGGTGGAAGATCTGCGCGAATTCGTTGACCAGCGCGATGTTGACGTCGCGCTGGGTGTTCTCGATCGCCTTTGCCGCCTCGGCGGTGCGGATGTCCGGCGCCAGATGGGTGCCGGCCCGGATGATCCGGCGATACAGCGCATCGACCCGCGCCGCGGCTGCCGGCGACGACCCGGACGTGACCTTGACGATGTCGATCAGCCGCCGTGAACGGTCACCGGGATTGATCCGCTCCGGACTGTAACCGAGCTCGAAGTCGACGCCGAAACGCAGGCCCGATTCGATCTCGAGTACTCGCGCGCAGACCTCCTCGGTGGCACCGGGATAGACGGTCGACTCGTAGATCACCAGCGCACCGGCGCGCATGACGCGGCCGACGGTACGGCTCGCTTCGATCAGCGGCGTCAGGTCCGGCACCTTGTGTCGGCTGACCGGGGTCGGCACCGAGACGATGAACACGTCGCAACCGGCCAGCGCCGCCGGATCGTCGCTGAGCTCGAGCGTACCGAGCATCGCAAGCTCGCTGTCGTCGAGCTCGCCGGTGACGTCGCGGCCGGCCCGCAACGCGGCGATCCGCTGCCGGTCGATGTCGAAGCCGACCGTCTTCAGCGTGCCGGCGAACGCCAGTGCGAGCGGCAGCCCGACGTAGCCGAGCCCGACCACACCGACGCGGATCGGATCGTCGTCGATCGCACTCATGCGGTGGCGGCGCCGATCGCGAGTTCGTCGCGACGCAGTGCCTCCGCAGCGACCGGCACGACCACGCTGCGGCCGCGGCCGATGCCGTAATAGGCCAGCCCGGCGGCCTCGACCTGTTGCGGTTCGTAGATGTTGCGGCCGTCGAAGATCACCGGCGTCCCCAGCGTATCGCGGATGCGGCTGAAATCCGGGCTCCAGAACGCCTTCCACTCGGTCACGACGGCCAGCGCGTCGGCGCCCTCGAGTGCCTGGTACAGCTCGTCGCACAGCACCAGGTCGGCGCGCTCGCCGTAGATCCGGCGCGCCTCACGCAAGGCCTCCGGATCATGCGCGCGAACCCGCGCACCGGCCGCCCACAGTTGCTCGATCAGCGTGCGGCTCGGTGCCTCCCGCATGTCGTCGGTGTTGGGCTTGAATGCGAGCCCCCACAACGCGATCGTCCGGCCGTGCAGCTCGCCGCCGAAGTGCGCGGCGATGCTGTCGAACAGACGCTGCTTCTGGCTCGCATTGACCGCCTCGACGGCACCGAGCAGGCGCGGCTCGTAGCCGTGCTGCCGCGCCGTGTGCTCGAGCGCCTTGACGTCCTTCGGAAAACAGGAGCCGCCGTAGCCGATGCCGGGGTAGATGAACGAATAGCCGATCCGTGGATCCGAACCGATGCCATGACGGACCATCTCGACGTCGGCGCCGACGCGCTCGGCGATGTTCGCGATCTCGTTCATGAAGCTGATCTTGGTCGCCAGCATCGCATTGGCGGCGTACTTGGTCAGCTCGGCCGAGCGCAGGTCCATCAGCACCAGCCGCTCGTGGTTGCGGTTGAACGGCGCATACAGCGACTTCAGCAATTCGATCGCGGTTTCACTGTCGGCGCCGATCACGATCCGATCGGGCCGCATGCAGTCCTTGACCGCATCGCCTTCCTTGAGAAACTCCGGATTGCTGACCACGTCGAACGGTACCTCGACGCCACGCGCTGCGAGCTCGGCGGCGATGGTCTGCCGAACCAGATCGGCGGTACCGACCGGCACGGTCGACTTGTCGACGACCACCGCATGCTGCCGCAGGTGCCGGCCGATCAACCGGGCGACGTCGAGCACATGCGACAGGTCGGCGCTGCCGTCCTCGTCGGGCGGCGTGCCGACCGCAATGAAGATCAGTTCGCCATGCTCGATCGCGGCGGCACCGTCGGTGGTGAACCGCAACCGGCCCACGCGGTGGTTCTCGACCACCAGCTCATCCAGGCCCGGCTCGTGGATCGGCACCACGCCACGCTTCAGGCCTTCGACCTTGGCGGCATCGACATCGACGCAGAGCACGTCGTTGCCGACCTCGGCGAAGCAGGCACCGCTGACCAGACCGACGTAGCCGGTGCCGAATATCGTCAAACGCATCGAACGCGTCCTGCAGGCTGAACGGATTGCAATGATAGCGGCAAGCTGGCCACAGCACCGACGCACCTGGTCGCCAGAACGACTACGGCCGGCAAATGCCGGCCGCAGCGCGCAGCAGCAACCGCCGGGCGGTTTTACTGCGTGACGATCTCGAGCAGTTCGACCTCGAATACCAGCGTCGCGTTCGGGCCGATCGGACCCGGCGTGCCGCGGTCGCCGTAGCCGAGCTGCGACGGAATCCACAGCTTGTACTTGCTGCCGACCGGCATCAGTTGCAGTGCTTCGGTCCAGCCCGGGATGACCGCGTTCAACGCGAACTGCGCCGGCTGGCCGCGATCGATCGAGCTGTCGAACTTGGTGCCGTCGAGCAGCGTGCCGACGTAATGCACCTTGACCGTGTCGGTCGCGGCCGGCTTCGGACCGTTGCCTTCGCTGATGACCTGGTACTGCAGTCCCGAAGCGGTCGCCTTCACGCCGGCCGCCGACTTGTTCTTCGCCAGGAACGCCTCGCCTTCGGCCTTGTTCGCCTCGGCCAGCTTCTGCATCTCGGCCGCACGCTTGCCCTGCAGGCGCTCGGCGAAACCGCGCTGGACTTCCATCAGTTGATCCTGGGTCAGCAGCGGATCCTTGCCGGCCATCGCGTCCTCGATCGCACGATAGACGACCTTCATGTCGATCTCGTCCTTGATCGACGCCAGCGAGCCGCCGATCTGCATGCCGACCATGTAGCTGACCTTGTCTTTCTCGGTATTCAGCGCGTCCTGGGCGGACGCGGTGGCGGTCAGGGCGAGAGCGCCGGCGGTCGCGACGGCCAGCATGGTGTGACGCAGGGGCTTCATCGAATTCTCCAGATGGGATGCGCTTGTGGTCATTGGGCCCGGGCGCAGGGGCCGCGTATTGTGCGGCCGCCGCTGCGGGCGCTGCAACGCGCGGTCAGAGACCGCAAATCGACCCGCGGGTTCCGCAGTATCCGTGCCGCCAACTGAACCGGCCGGGCACGACCGCTCGAGCGCAGCCTATTCGCATTCGGTCAACGCTCGTGTAAGCTTGCGCGCCGCTGCAGCGTCCGCGCCGCAGTCGCCGGTCGGTTCGATGTACAGGACTTGACGAACGGCAAAGCAGTCGCAATAATTTCGCTTCTTCGCGCCCGTAGCTCAGTTGGATAGAGTACCAGGCTACGAACTTGGTGGTCGGGAGTTCGAATCTCTCCGGGCGCGCCATACGAAAACAAGAAAGCCGATGAGCCATGCTCATCGGCTTTTTTGTTGTTGCATCCCGTACAAGCGCGCCCGGTGTCGCTCGACATGCATGGCGGCGCGCCGGAAGGCGTTCCGAATTCGGATCTGCCGCAGACTTTTCGCTCCGATGAAATGATCGCGTCGGACGACCGCTGTTTCGATTGCGACGGGAACTCGCAGGACGTCCGGCACGCCGAACGTCGCCACGCACTCACCCACGCGCAACCTGCGGCAACCGCAACGCGAGCACCGCCGCGGTCACCACGAACAGTGCGCTGATCCACAGGCAGGCGCCGAGCCCTGCCGTCTGGTACACCGCGCCCGACAGCACGGTACCGATCAATCGGCCGAGCGCGTTGGCCATGTAGTAGAAACCGACATCGAGCGACACGCCATCGGCGTCGGCATGGGCAACGATCAGGTAGCTGTGCAGCGACGAGTTGATCGCGAACAGCAGGCCGAACAACGCGAGACCGGAGACCAGCACGAACTGTGGCTGCAGCGTGCGTGCCAGCAGCAACGCAATCGCCGCCGGCACCAGCGCGAGCACGAGTCCCCATCCGCAGGCCGCGCGGCCGCCCGGCGGATGCCCCGCGGCCTTGCCTGTCAGCAGCGGCGCCAGCGCCTGCACGAGGCCGTAGCCGACCACCCAGGCGGCGAGAAAACCGCCGATCCGCCAGAAGTCCCAGCCGAGCGCCTCGGCCAGGAATACCGGCAGCGCGACCACGAACCAGACGTCGCGCGCACCGAACAGGAACAGCCGCGCCGCCGACAACCGGTTGATCGCCGCGCTCTTCGACAGCAGGTGGCGGAATTTCGGTTTCGCGCTGGCGCGGCCGAGTTCGCGCAGCGTCAGCAAACTGCCGATCAGGACCAGCACCAGCAGCAGCGCCATCGCGGCGACGGTCGATCGAAAACCGATCAGCCCGAGCAACGCGCCGCCGATGAAAAACCCGACGCCCTTCAATGCGTTTTTCGAGCCGGTCAACGCGGCGACCCAGCGGTACAGACGCTGCTGCTGATGCGCCGCGACCAGCAGCTTGATGCCGCTCTTGGCGCTCATCTTGTTCAAATCCTTGGCGACCCCGGACATCGCCTGCGCCGCCATCACCCACGGCACCGTCAGCGCCGCCGACGGCACGGCCAGCATTGTCAGCGCGGCGATCTGCAGCGCGAGGCCGGCGTTCATCGTCCGGTTGAGGCCGAATCGCGCCCCGAGCCAGCCACCGATCAGGTTGGTGACGACGCCGAACGCCTCGTAGAACAGGAACAGCAGTGCGACCTGCAGCGGGCTGTAGCCGAGCTGGTGGAAATGCAGCACCACCAGCATGCGCAGCGCGCCGTCGGTGAGCGTGAACGCCCAGTAGTTGCCGGTGATCAGCAGGTACTGGCGCAGATCGGTGGTCGATGCCATGCGGGCCGGGGCTGGTAAGGATCCGGGAATGGAGCGCCGGACGCACCGGCGGCTGCGGACATCATGGCGCCGTGCGGTCGCTCAGGCGGCCACGGCGACCTTGCGCACCAGATCGATGACCCGGTTCACGTAGCCCCATTCGTTGTCGTACCAGGCGTAGATCTTGACCTGGGTGCCGCCGGTCACGCGGGTCGATGCCGCATCGACGATGCTCGAGCGCGGATCGCCGCGAAAGTCGACCGAAACCAGCGGCTGCGTCTCGTAACCGAGGATGCCGGCCAATGCGCCATTGGCAGCGGCACGCAAGGCTTCGTTGACCTCGGTGACCGTCGTCGGTCGCTGCACTTCGAACACGCAGTCGGTCAACGATGCATTGGCCAGCGGCACGCGTACCGCGATGCCGTCGAGGCGACCGCGCAGCTCCGGAAAGATCTCGGCGATCGCGGTGGCCGAGCCGGTCGAGGTCGGGATCAGGCTTTCGCCGCAGGCACGCGCGCGGCGCAGGTCCTTGTGCGGCGCATCGAGGATCGTCTGCGTGTTGGTCAGGCAGTGGATCGTCGTGATGCTGCCGTGACGGATGCCGAACTCGCCGTGGATCACCTTGACGACCGGCGCGAGACAGTTGGTCGTGCACGACGCGGCGCTGATGATCCGGTGCCGCGCCGGGTCGAAGCGGTCGTCGTTGACGCCGACCACGATGTCGAGCGCCCCCGGCTCCTTGACCGGCGCGGTGACGATCACGCGCGGCACGCCGCGATCGAGGTACGGCTGCAGCGCCGCCAGCTTGCGGAACCGGCCGGAGGCTTCGATGACGACGTCGCAGTCCGACCAGTCGGTATCGCACACGGCCGTGTTGCGGCTCACCGCGATGCGCTGCCCATCGATCGCAATCGCGGCATCCCCGGCCTCGGCCCGTCGCGACCAGCGGCCGTGGATCGAATCGAAGTTCAGCAGATGCGCGAAGGTCGCCGCATCGCCGGCCGGGTCGTTGATCCGGACGAACTGCAGGTCCCGCTCGCCCCAGCCGGCGCGCAGCGCCAGCCGTCCCATGCGGCCGAAGCCGTTGATGCCGATCCTGATCGTCATGTCACCCTCGTCGTTGCGGGCGCGCCGCGGCCGGCGCGCGTTGGCTGTCGTTGTCGAACGCTGGCGCGCAGCGGGCCGGGTCACCGCCGCAGCAGTCGTCGGTCAGGAACCCGACCAGCGACCGCAGCACTCCGGTTTCCGCCCGGTAGCGCACGTGACGGCCCTGCTGCTGCCCCGCGACCAGCCCGGCATGGCTCAGCTCCTTCAGATGGAACGACAGCGTCGCCGGCGGAATGCCGAGCCGTTCGGCCACCACGCCAGCCACCAGTCCATCCGGTGCGTGCGTCACCAGCAGCCGGAAGATACGCAGGCGGCTGTCGTGGGCCAGCGCGGCAAGCGCGCGAAGGACGTCTGGCGTTTCCATGTTTCCATTATCGTCAAAAGATCATTGCAGTCACATGACACGCCCCACCGCGTCTGATTGATATCACTGTGATATCTTTCAACCGCCGCGGCATGGCCCGGCCCGCCCCCGGAGAACAACGTCATGAAAGAACTGCCCCTTCGCTCGGTCGCCGGCATTCCGG
The DNA here is from genome assembly GCA_041687455.1 of Lysobacteraceae bacterium. Classification (GTDB taxonomy): domain Bacteria; phylum Pseudomonadota; class Gammaproteobacteria; order Xanthomonadales; family Xanthomonadaceae; genus JAWLBY01. The sequence goes on from JAWLBY010000012.1 coordinate 106,037, forward strand.
CCCTGGTCATCCATCTGCTGCTCGTGATCGGTGCCATCGCCGTCATGGTGCTGCTGGCCCGGGCCGGCTCGCCGATCGGCATCGGCGTATCGGTCGTCGTGCTCGGCGTGCTGCTCGGGATGTTCGCCGGCTACTACATGGTCGAGCCGAACCAGGCGGCGGTGCTGTCGCTGTTCGGCAAGTACGTCGGCACGGTCAAGACCGACGGCCTGCGCTTCAACAATCCGTTCTACAGCGTGCGCAAGGTGTCGTTGCGGGTGCGCAACTTCGAAAGCGGACGACTGAAGGTCAACGAACTCGACGGCAGTCCGATCGAGATCGCCGCAGTGGTGGTCTGGCGGGTGGTCGACTCGGCCGAAGCGGTGTTCAATGTCGACGACTACGAGAGCTTCATGCACGTGCAGTCGGAAGCGGCGCTGCGCGCGATGGCGACCAGCTACCCGTATGACCAGCACACGCCGGACCAGATCGCGCTGCGCAGCCACGCGGCCGAAGTCAGCGAGCATCTGAAGCAGCAGCTCGACGAACGCCTGACCACGGCCGGCATCGACGTGCTCGAAGCACGGATCAGCCACCTCGCCTACGCGCCGGAAATCGCCCAGGCGATGCTGCAGCGGCAGCAGGCCAACGCGGTCGTCGCCGCGCGCGCCCGCATCGTCGAGGGTGCGGTCGGCATGGTGCAGATGGCGCTCGACGAACTGCGCAGCAACGGCGTGATCGAACTCGACGGGGAGCGTCGCGCGCAGATGGTCAGCAACCTGCTGGTCGTGCTGTGCTCGGACCGTGCGACGACACCGGTCGTCAACGCCGGCACGCTGTATTAGCGCGACAACGCCGACGCGATGAGCGAGAAGAAGGCCTACCCGCTACGGATCAGCGAACCGGTGCTGACCGCGATGCAGCGCTGGGCCGCCGACGACCTGCGCTCGCTCAACGCGCAGATCGAATACGTGCTGCGCGAGGCGCTGGTCCGTGCCGGCCGCCTGCGCTCGCCACCGGCGCCGCCGGTGATCGACGACGACGCCCCGCCGCAGCCCTGAATCACCCGCGTTGCACCGCCAGCGGACGACGCACGAATCGGAACCCCATGACACGCAAGCACTGGATCATTGCATTCGCCGCGATCACGACGCTGGCCGTGGTGCTGTTCATCTGGCTGGTCCGGCAACTGACCCCGCCGGTTGCCGAGCAGGGACCGCTCGACGAGCAGCACGCCGCAATCGCTGCGCGTTTTCTCGACCACCTCGACGCCGAGCGGTTCGACGCCGCCCGCAGGATGCTCGATGCCGACGCAGCGGAAGCGCTGAGCGCCGACAAGCTGGCCGAGATCTGGACCGCGCTTCCGAAGCAGCTCGGCGGTCCCGCCACCCGCGGCGCGGCGCGCGGCGAGCGGATCGCCGGCCACTCGATCACGACGATTCCGCTGCAGTTCCCGAACATGGCTCTGGACGCACGGATCGGCCTCGATGCCGAGCAGCGCATCCACACATTCCGACTGGTGCCGGCACAGCAGCCTCGCGCAGCGGCGCCGCCGCCGGCCGACAGCGGCCTGCAGGAACGCGAAGTCAGCGTTGCGGGCCTGCCCGGAACGCTGACCCTGCCGGCGGGCACCGGGCCGTTTCCGGCAATCGTGCTGGTGCATGGCTCGGGCCCGCTCGACCGCAACGAGACGATCGGGCCGAACCAGCCGTTCCGCGACCTCGCCCACGGCCTCGCGGCAGGCCGGATCGCGGTCTTGCGCTACGACAAGCGCACGCTGGCGCGTCCCGCCGACTTCGCCGACCGGATGTTCACCGTCGACGATGAAACGGTCGACGATGCAGTGGCCGCCGTGGCCTGGCTGCGCGCCGAGCCATCGATCGATCCGCGCCGGGTCTTCCTGCTCGGCCACAGCCTCGGCGCTCTGATGGCGCCACGGATCGCGCAGCGGGCGCCGGACCTCGCCGGCCTGGTGCTGCTCGCGGCGCCGGCACGGCCGCTCGACGAGATCGTGCTCGAGCAGATCGCCTACATCGCCGATCTCGACGGCCAACGCAGCCCGGAGGAGCAACAGGCGATCGATGCCACGCGCGAGGCCGCCGCGGCGCTGCACGCCGCGCTCGACGGCGACGGTCCCGCGGCCACCCCGTCACTGCTCGGATTGCCGATCGGCTACTGGCGTGACCTTCTCGACTACGATCCGGTGACGACCGCCGCGGCGCTCCCGCAGCCGATGCTGGTCCTGCACGGCGGCCGCGATTACCAGGTCACACTGGCCGACTTCGAACGCTGGCGCAGCGCGCTGGCCGAGAACGATGGGGTCCGTCTGCAACTCTACCCGGCGATGAACCACCTGTTCGCTGCCGGCGACGGGCAGTCGTCGCCGGACGAATACCTGCGTCCTGCCGCGGTCGACGCGGCGGTCATCGCCGACATCGGTGGCTGGATCGATGCGCAGCGCTGAGCGCAACTTCGCGCTGACGCCGCCGGGCAAGCGGGCCTGGATCAGCCTGATCGGCCTGATGATCGCGTTGCCGCTGCTGCTACTGGCAGCCGTCGCCAGTGGCACGCTCCCCGGCAGCGACGCGATCCGGACGCTGCTGCTGGTGTCGTCGATCACGATCGCGGCCGCATTGGCGATCGGCCTGCTGATGCGGCGCCGTTCGGTCGAATTCGACGGCAACCGGCTGTGGCTCCGCGCCGCGTTGTACACGCAGTCGATTCCGCTCGGCGAGCTGGATCCGGAAGCGGCGCGGATCGTCGATCTCGACGAGCGCACCGAACTGAAGCCACGCCTGAAGACCAATGGCGTCGAGCTGCCCGGATTCGTTGTCGGCCACTACCGGGCGGCCGGCGGCACCCGGCTGTTCGCGATCGTGACCGACCGCCGTCGGGTGCTGGCCTTGCCGGAACATGGCGGCCGGGTGCTGCTGCTGAGCCTGGCTCGCCCGCAGTCGCTGCTCGACGCGCTGCGCGCCTCGCCACCGGCAGCGACCGCCCGCATCCGCTGAGTGCGGCGGGCACCGTCGGCGCCGCGCCGAGTTGCTAAGCTGCGCCGATGAAGTCGTCGCGAATCCGCCTGCTGAATGCCACCGAAGTCGACGCGGTGCCGACCGGCATGCTGTCGGCGCGGCGCAATCCGCACGCCCGGCAACTGGCCCGCGCAAGCTGGCTGTTGCGGCGCAAGCGCGATGGCCGATTCCTCGCAACGCTGGCCGCAAGCGGCGGCCGGCACTGGCTGCAGCCGTTCGACGACCAGGCCGCAGCAATGCAACCGGCCGTCGACGAACTGCTGGCGATGCTCGGCCTCGAATGCCGCCACCGGCTCGGACGCGGCACGCCGCAGCCGCTGCACCGCGTACCGCCACGCCGGCAGGCGTTGCCGAGCGCCGAGGCGATGCTGCGCCCGCTGCTGCGGATGCTCGCCGAGCTCGGCGTCGATCCATGGGACTACCGGGCCCGCACCGATCTGCCGCTGCTGCTCGAGCCGCGCCTGCTGAGTCCGGCCGGACGCGACCGCTACGGCCGTCCGCTATGGTTGACTGACGCCTGCGCCGATGCCTGGCTGCAGATGCGGCATGCCGCTGCCGATGACGGCATCGTGCTGGAAGCGATCTCCGGTTTCCGCAGCTACGCCTACCAACACGGCATCTTCCGCCGCAAACGCGCGCGCGGACTCGACCTGGCCGAGATCCTCGCCGTCAATGCGGCGCCCGGCTTCAGCGAACATCACAGCGGCCGCGCGCTCGACATCGGCACGCCCGGCGAGCCGCCGGCCGAGGAGACGTTCGAGAAGACCGCCGCGTTCGGCTGGCTGTCGGCGCGCGCAGCGGGGTTCGGATTCCGGCTCAGCTTTCCGCGCGACAACCCGCACCGCATCGTCTACGAGCCGTGGCACTGGTATTACGCCGGCGAGCCGACGCGCTGACCGTCTGTTTCGGAACGATCGTTCGCGATCGAACTTCAAGTCGCGCGCCCGGCGCAGAGTCGACCTGACCCCAGCAGATCGGACCGCTCCCTTGCCGCGACCGGCCATCCGTGGCGGCGTCCGGAAGCTTGATCTTCGTCGTGTCGCTTCAGTCGCGCTGCGAGCGCAACAGCAGCAACGCGGCGGCCAGCCAGGCGACGATCAGCAGTGCACCGCCGGCCGGAGCAAGCCGTGTCGATGCGCCGAACAGCGCCGCCCCGATCAGGCTGCCGGAGAACAGCAGCGTGCCGGCCAACAGGCCGCAGCCGACCGCGAAGCCGAATGCGCCGGACAGCGACCGGCGCAACGCGATCAGGCCGAGCCCGTGCAGGAACAGGTACAGCGCGGCGGTATCGAGCCGCGACCGCGCCGCGACATCGGCCGCGTGTGCGGCATAAGCGCCGAGTCCAACCGCGACGGCGCAGAACAGCGCCCCAGCGGCGCTCGGCACGGCAGCTTTCAGTTCCCGGCGCATGTGCACTCCACTACAGCGGCGGCGGAGTCAGCCGCCGTCGCCGGATCGTCAGGTTTTCGGCTTCAGATACGCGTCGAGATCGCGGTTGAGGTTGCCTGCCTTGAAGCCCGGCAGGATGAACACGCGACCGGCGAAGCGTGCATCGAGCGTATCGACCTCGTCGCGCAGCGCCTGCAATCGCTGTTCGCGATCGGCGGCCGGATCGGTCACCGCCAGCGGTGCGGCCGGGGCCAGTTCCTCGCTGGTGTCCGCTGCGGTCGCCGGCGGCGGTTCGACGTCGGTCGCCGCCGGTTCCGGTTGGCCGCCATCGCCGGGCTGCGCTGCCTGCCAGCTCGCAGCCGACTCGGCCTGCTGCGTGTCGATCCAGCGCGCGGCCTGTGCATCGTCCAGCGCAGCGTCCAGCCGGGCGTAGGTGTGGCCGTCGAGCTGCCAGCTCTCGAGCTCGATCCGAAGTCCCTCGCGGGTGAGAAAGCGGCTGTGCCGCACCGCATCCGGCGCAACGACCGCGTCGGTCGGCAGCACATCGTCGAAGCGCAACGCCGACAGCAGACCGGCGGTCGAATCGGCGACGAACTCGCTGGCCTGTTCGCGACCGCGCGGCAGGCCGAGCAGGCGGAAGTCGCCGGCGGCGTCGTCGGTGCGACCGATCGCGATCGCCGGACCCTGCTCCGGCTGCACGTCGACCCGCTCGATCCGCTCGACACCGATGTCGGTCAGTTCGCGCTGCAGCCACAGCTCCGGCTTCTTCTCGACCGTGACCGCACGGTCGAGCAACCAGCTCTCGGCCGCGTCGGCGACCCGTGCGTAGCTGCCGCCGGACGGCTGGCGATCGCCGATGATGATGCGCCACTGCGCATCGCCAGCATCGATCTCGACCCGCACACCGCTGGCGTCGGCGGCCGCCACGTCCTCGACGCCGAGCCGCGCATGGCGCTCCGGATTGGCCGTCTTCGGTTCGATCCGGCGCGCCTCGGCGAGCGCCAGCAGCAGTTCGCGCAGACGCACGGCGTCGACCGGATAGTCGTTGCGCTCGGCCAGCACCCATTGCTGCGCGCGGCGCTCGATCGTCGCCAGCGTGGCTGCGCCGGCCCCGACCAGACGCACGCGCTCGACGTCGTTCAGCCGCGCCGACAAACCGGCTGCCAGCGGCGACTGCATTTCGGATGTCTGTACCGGCCTCCGCTCGCCGGCCAGCCACAACGCCAGCGCGAGCAGACCGATCGCGACGACGGCGAGGGAAATCAGGCGCCCGGCGTTCATGCGTGCTGCTCCTTCCGGCGGCGGATCCGCCACCATGCGACAGCGGCAACCGCCAGCGTCAGCAGCAGCGGCATCACGATGATGTTGATGAACTTCAGTCGTGCGCCGAGCGCCTGGATATCGGCATCGAGCTGTCGCCGCACCTGCCGCAGTTCGGTCCGGATCCGTACTTTCTCCTGCTGGAAGCGCTGCAGCGCCGTCTGCTGCTCCGGAGTCAGGATCGCCGAGCTCTGGTCGGCGCGACTGCGCTGCAGATCGGAGAGCTGACGCTCGGTCTCGGCAAGTTCGGCCTGCAGTTCCTGCTCCTTCTGCCGGAAGCGCTCCTCGGCGCCGCGTCGCAGCGCCTCGACCGTCGTGAACGGACGCGACGAGCGGGCCCGCGTCCGCACCGCGATCAGCTCGGCACTACCGACCAGGTTGTCGACCGAATTGATGATGAAATCGCCGTTGTTGGCGAACGCATTCAACAGCCGCTGGCCGAAGAACTGCTGCACCTGCACCCACAACCGGTCGGCCAGCAGATCGGTATCGGCGATCAGCACGATGTTCGCCTCGGCGTTGCTTTCGCTGCGATGGGCGTCACCGCCGCGCTCCGGGAACGCGGTCTTCAGCATGCCGGTCAGCCGCGCGGCCAGCACATAGCGCTCGCCGGTCGGCGTGAAGCCGTCGTACAACCGGACCGGATCCGGCACGAAGCGCACGCTGTCGGCGCCGATCAGCGCGGCATTGGCGGAGCTCTGCGCCAGCGGCTCCATCGTCACCGTTGCATCGTCGGCCAGCATGAAGTGGCCGGCAGTGGACAGGTTGACCGATTCGAGCTGGGCCGAGATCACGTCCTGCTGATTCAGCACCTGCGGCCCGAGGCCGAGAATCGCCAGATGCCGCACCGGCGGCTGCTCCGGACGCGGCTGCACCTGCAGTGCGGCCTCGGCATCGAGCACGACCTGGTCGGGATCGAAACGAACGCCCCAGGCATCGAACAGGCGGGCGAGGTTCGACGACTTCGACTCGAACATCGCCTGGCTCGGATCGGCGCCCGGGGAGGTCGCCGTTTCGGCGTGCGGATCGACCAGCACCAGCAGGCGGCCGCCGCCGAGCACGAACTGGTCGATCGCGTAGAGCTGGTCGTCGTTGAGGTCATGGGGATGGACCAGCACCAGCAGTTGCAGATCCTCGTCGAACGTGGTCGCGGCCGGATCGATGCGACGGATGTCGAACAGGTTCTGCAACTCGCCGTAGACGACCCAGCCTTCGGTCGGCGTGCCGCGCTGCGGATCGAAGCCGGGTCCGATGTCGAGCGTGGACAGCACGCCGACCACCGGCCGATCCTCGCCGGAAAGGCTCGAGATCAGCTTGGCGATGTCGTATTCGAGAAAGTCTTCCTTGTCCGGCTGGAACACCGGAATGATGACCTGACCGTCGGTCGCATCGGTGCCGGCGAGGCCGAAGAACAGCGAACTGCCGTTGCCGAGCGGGATCGGCTGCAGGCCGAACGCGGTGGCGCGGTCCTCCTCCTCGGAGAACGGCAACGGATCGACCACTTCGAGCCGCACCTTGCCGCCCGATTCGGCTGCGATCTCTTCCAGCAGCTCGCGCACGCGGATCGCATAGGTGCGCAACTGCGGCAGGTTCTGCGCTGCCTGGTCTGAAAAATAGAAGTACAGGTTGATCGGTTCGTCGAGCTTGTCGACCACTGCGCGCGTGCCGTCGGACAGCGTGTAGAGTCGATTCGCGGTCAGATCGATCCGGGCACCGCGCAGCAGCACGCCGGACAGCACGATCAGCGCAACGAAGATCACGGCGGTGATCGCCAGGGTCGAGCCCGCCAGGGCCCGGCGATGGAACGCATTCATCCGGGGGCTCCTCTCAGTCGGCCTTCTTCAGGTCGATGACGACCGCGCAGGCATACAGCCAGAAGCCGATCATCAGCAGGAAAAACAGCAGGTCGCGCAGGTCGATCACACCCTTGGCGATCGCCGTGAAGTGGGTCAGGAACGACAGTTGCGCGACTGCATCGACCAGCACCTGCGGGAACAGCGCGCGAAACACGTCGAGCACCAGCGGAAAGCCGGCCAGCAGCAGCAGAAAGCAGACCACCACGGTCAGGATGAACGCGACCACCTGGTTGCGCGTCGCTGCCGACAGACAGGCGCCGATCGCGAGGAAGGCGCCGGCCATCAGCAGACTGCCGATGTAGCTGGCGACGATCACGCCGTTGTCCGGATCGCCCAGGTAGTTGACCGTGATCCACAGCGGAAAGGTCAGTCCGAGCGCGATGCCGATGAAGGCCCAGGCGGCGAGGAACTTGCCGAGCACCGCCTGCCACATCGTGATCGGCAGGGTCAGCAGCAGCTCGATCGTGCCGGACTTGCGCTCCTCGCTCCACAGCCGCATGCCGACCGCCGGAATCAGGAACAGATACAGCCACGGATGGAAATTGAAGAACGGCTGCAGGTCGGCCTGGCCGCGCTCGTACAGGCCGCCGAGGTAGAACGTGAAGGCGCCGGCCAGCATCAGGAAGATCACGATGAAGACGTACGCCACCGGCGTGACGAAATAGCTGTTCAGCTCGCGACGGAACACCGCCGCGACCGTGCGCGCTGCGCTCATGCCCGGGCCTCCTGCGACGGCTGCGTGGTGATCTGGCGGAACACTTCGTCGAGCCGGCCCTGTTCGAGCTGCAGCTCGGAGAACGCGATACCTTGAGCGCGCAGGAATTCCGACACCGGTTCGAAGATTGCGGCGCCCTGCTTCGGAAACGCGGTGACCCGGCCGTCCTGCGGATCGATCTCGACCGCGGCAACGCCCGGCACGCCGGCCAGCCCCTCGCGAACCGCGACCGGATTCGGCGCGGTCAGCGACACCGCTCGATGGAATCGCGAACGGGCTTCGAGCTCCGCCGGCGTCGCATCGGCCAGCAGCCGGCCGCGCGCGATCACCACCGCGCGGGTGCAGACTGCATGCACCTCCTCGAGGATATGCGTCGAGATCACGATGATCTTGTCGCGCGCCATCGACTGGATCAGCGTCCGGACTTCGTGCTTCTGGTTCGGGTCGAGGCCATCGGTCGGTTCGTCAAGCACCAGCGCCCGCGGATCGTGCAAGATCGCCTGCGCCAGCCCGACCCGGCGCTTGTACCCCTTCGACAGCGTATCGATCGGCTGCTGCAGCACGCTGTCGAGCTGCAGCCGGCCGACCACGTCATCGATTCGCTGCCGCCGCCGCGCCGCATCGAGGCCGCGCACGTCGGCGACGAACTGCAGGAAGCTCAGCGGAGTCATCTCGCCGTAGCTCGGTGCGCCTTCTGGCAGGTAGCCGAGTACCCGTTTTGCCTCGAGCGGCTGCTGCTGCACGTCGAAGCCGCAGACCCTGGCACTGCCCGAGGTCGGCGTCAGGAAGCCGGCGATCATCTTCATCGTGGTCGATTTGCCGGCACCGTTCGGGCCGAGGAAGCCGAGCACTTCGCCCGCCTCGACCCGGAAACTGATGCCGTCGACGGCGGTGAATTCGCCGTAGCGTTTGCACAGTCGATCGGTCTCGATCATCTCTCTCGTCCTGAGATGGCTGAAACGAAAACAGCGCCGCAACCAGCCGCATGCAGCGTCCGGGCGGCCGCGCTCCGTATACCACGGCGCGGCGGAAAAGTTCCGCACGACCGGCACAGCGCTTTCCAGGCTGCAGAAACGACGCAGCCCGCCGGAAGGCGGGCCGCGCGGTGCGGGCCGAGCGGCCCGCAGGCAGGGCCGGACGAACCGGCCCCTGCGTAACTCACGGAGTCGGTTCGGCCTCGGTGGCCTCGGTTTCGGCTTCAGCATCGGCCGCCGCTTCGTCGGTTGCCGCATCGGCATCGACCGGCTCGACCGGCTCGGCCGGCGCTGCCGCCGGCTGCGCCACCGGCTGTCCGGTGACCGGATCGATCGGCGCGATCGGCCAGTAGATGTTGAAGCGCGGATCCTCGCCGGAGGTGTCCTCGATCGGCGTCAGGTACTCCTCGAACGCGCGATCGCGGATCACTTCGCCATGCGACGCGGCGTAGGCACGCAGCATGTCGCGAACCAGCGGCAGCGCCGCCGGGTGACCTTCGTAGGTCGACATCAGCGCCGGACCGGCGTAACCGACACCGACCTGGACGTTTTCCGGCAGGTTCAGACCTTCCAGCGGCTGGAGCGCCGGCGCGATATCGACTGCGATCGCGTCGACCTGATCGCCATCAGCCGGCTCGGCGTCTGCGGCATCGGTGTCCGCCGCCGGAGCATCGGCCTCCGGAGCATCGGCCACCGGACGGCGGACCGGGATCGCGACATCGAACTCATACTCGTCGCTGCCGAAATTGGTCGTGATCAGGCGCTCCGGGGCTGCCTTTTCGAGCTTGTTGGCAGCCACCGCGCGCTGCAGTTCCGCCAGGGCTTCGACCATCGCGTTCTCGACCGCGGTGATGTTGCGCTTGGTCTTCAGCGAGACATAAAGCAGATGCTGCGGTTCGACGTCGACGGTTGCGATCTCGATCGACTTGTAGTCGAAGTTCGGCATCGTCGCGAACAGGCCGATCAGGTTGCCGAGGCCGACCCGGATGTCGTCGCCGACCGTGCGGTTGATGTACAGGCCGGCATAGCGACCGAGCAGATCCCAGCCGTACTGGACCGTGTAGGACCAGGTGATTTCGACCGTCTTGCCCTTGTCGTCGAACACGAAGGTGTGCAGCTTGTCTTCGCCATAGGCGTCGTTGGTGGCACGGATCACCACCTTCTCGTCCTCGATGCTCTCGACGATCTCGAGTGCGCCGCTGCCGATCTGCGGATTGTTCGACTGGTACACCAGTCGGGCGCCTTCGCCACGCAGCGGGCCTTCCAGCGTGTAGCGAACGTTCGGGTCGCGGGCGCGCAGCGGATGCCAGTCCTGGAACCGGCGGAAGCTGTTCACGGTGTCGTAGACCTGCCGCAGCGGCCGGTTGGTCTCGAGCGCGTGCTCGGCATAACGGGCGCTCGGCAGGAACAGCCCGACCACGACAAACAGCGCGGCCACGATCAGCAGGGCAATGAGCAGCTCTAGCAAACGGATCATTCAGGGACTCCAGGGCAGGACGACGACGACGGCAGTGCCGTCGTATCTCGCCACCGATACGACGGGCCGGCGCAGGGCAGCGCAGCCCGCCGCCTCCGCGGCTGGCGAGCCGCGTATGCTAGCAGGGAACCGGGCGGGTCCGTAGCCCGTGCCGTCGCACGCCGCGGGCAGGCTGGCGCAGGCCGCCGGCGCTCCCGGGCAGGCAGCCTACACGAGCTTCAGCTCGAATGCCTTCAATACCGCCCGGGTGCGGTCGCGGACGCCGAGTTTCGAAAGGATGTTCGAAACGTGGTTCTTGACCGTGCCTTCGGCCACGCCGAGCGAGTTGGCGATTTCCTTGTTGCTGTAGCCACCCGCCATCAGGCGCAGGATCTCGGTCTCGCGCTCGGTCAGCGGATCCGGCCGATCGAGGCTGGCGAACTCGTTGTGCATCGACTCGAGCCCGGACAGCAGCCGTTGCGACATCGCCGGTTGCACCAGCGAGCCGCCGCGGGCGACCGTTTCGATCGCATCGACCAGTTGTTCGAGCGAGACATCCTTCAGCAGATAGCCGCGAGCGCCGGCCTGCAGGCCGGCCAGCACCAACTGGTCGTCGTCGAAGGTGGTCAGGATGATCGTCGGCCGCATCTGGCCGCTGGCGGCCAGGTGCTGCAGCGCGTCGAGGCCGGACATCACCGGCATCCGCATGTCCATCAGCACGACGTCCGGCTCGATCTTCGGGATCATCTCGATCGCCTGCCGCCCGTCGGCCGCCTCGGCCACGACCCGGATGTTGTCGGACAGCTCGAGCAGCGAGCGCACGCCCTGTCGGACCAGGGTCTGGTCATCGACCAGCAGTACGCGGATTTGCTTGTCCATTCGCTCTCAGTTCCCCTGTGTCGGCGTCGGGCCGTCGGTCAACGGCAACCACAGTTCGAGGCCGAAGCCGCGCCCGCGGGCGGTGTCGATCTCCATTGTGCCGCCGAACTGCTCCAGTCGTTCGCGCATGCCACGCAGGCCGTGGCCGATCGCTGGCGCGTCGGCACCCTGGCCGTCGTCACGGGAACGGATCGCGACGCCGCCGTCGCGCAGCAGCAGCTCGATCAGCAGCCGTGACGCGCCGGAATGCTTGACGGTGTTGGTGATGATCTCCTGCGCCGAGCGCAGGATCACCTGCGCGCGCGCCATGTCGGCCACCCGCAGCGGGTCCGGCAGCCGCAGGTCGACCTCCAGCGCCGGCACCCCTTCGGCCAGCCCGCGCAGCGCTTCGGCCAGATCGAGGCTGTCGTCCTGCCGCAACTGGCTGACCGCCTCTCGGACGTCGGCGAGCAGCAGCCGGGCGAGCGTCTGCGCCTGTCGGACGTGCTCCTGCACGCGCCCGCTGGACAGGTGGCTCGCGACTTCGAGGTTCAGGCTCAGCGCAGTCAGATGGTGGCCCAGCAGGTCGTGCAGCTCGCGCGAGATGCGGGTCCGCTCGGTCAGCCGGGAACTTTCGGCGAGCAGCGCGCGGGTCGCCCGCAGCTCGGCATTGAGGCGGCGCTGCTCCTCCCGCGCGACCGCCTGCTGGCGGGCGACGAAGCTGGTCACGAACACGAAGCTGGAAAAGCCGACGTACAACACTGCCTGCAGCACTGCATCGAGCGGCGAGTAGTCCGGTACGCGGCTGAAAACCGGAATCAGCGCGCCGTGCTGCAGCACCAGGAACACCACGCCGAGCCGCCACGGAAGCAGCCACGGCAGCACCGCCGCGACCAGCATCAGCAGGATGCTGCCGAGCCCGCTGTCGCTGAAGTAGCTGACGCCGATCGCCGCCGCGGCCAGCAGCAGCAGCAACCACAGGTCGGCCCGCCGGCGGTAGCTGCGGATGTCGAGCCGCCGGGTCAGCAGCCAGTAGCAGAGGCCGAACACGAAGTACGACCCGCGCCAGGCAAGCAGGTTGAGGCGATCGAGCCCGCCGTTGTCGAAATACCACGGCTCCCACAGCATCGGGATGCCGACGCAGGCCCAGGTGAACAGGCCGGCGTAGCGCAACTGCTGGGTCGGGGTCAGACGCAGGGTCATCATGGCCGCAGTGTAGGCGCCGGACGGCGTCGGTGACTCTGCCCGAAGTCATGCCACCGACTGGCGCTCTTAACGATTCCTTAGGCTTCCAGGCGAACCCTTCATGCGATAATCCCGCCGCTACCGGGCGCACGCCGGGCCCATTGGAGACAGGAATGTCAATCACGATCCGCGACGTACGCGAGCATGAGCTGGATTCCGTTCTCGCACTGAACAACGCCGCGGGCCCGAACATTCTTCCTCTGGATGCGGCCACCCTGCGTTTCTTCTACGATCATGCGGCCTATTTCCGGGTCGCCGAGGTCGACGGGCACATCGCCGGCTTCCTGGTCGCGTTGCTGCACGACGCGCCGTACCGCAGCCCGAACTTCCAGTGGTTCCGCGACCGCTATCCGCAGTTCCTGTACATCGACCGGATCGTGATCGCGAGCAGTCGCCGCGGCCTCGGCGTCGGCCGGGTGTTCTATGCCGACGTGACCAGCTTCGCCGAGGTGCGGGTGCCGCAACTGACCTGCGAGGTGTTCCTCGAGCCGCGCAACGACGTCGCCGTGCTGTTCCACGGCACCTACGGCTTCCACGAGGTCGGCCAGCAGCTCATGGCCGGGCCGGAGCGGCGCGTGTCGCTGCTCGGCAAGCCGTTGTGCAGCTTCGATTTCGTCCGCGACACCTATCTGTCGAACGGCACCGGCCTGCCCGAGCTGCCGTGGCTGGCAATGCGGCCGATCGCGTCGCCTTCACCGCAACTGGCGACCGGAACCTGAACATGGCTGGCGTCGCACGCCCCGGCCTCGAGCAGGCCGGCGAGCTGAAGTTCGGCCAGGTCGGCATCGCCAACCTGCGAGTCCGCGAGTTCGACATCGATGCGCTGGCCGCCGAGATGCGCGAACGCGTCGAGCGGGCTCCGAATCTGTTCGAGCGCGCCGCCGTCGTGATCGATTTCGGTTCGCTGAGCCGTTGCCCGTCGGTCGACGACGCGCGGCGGCTGATCGCCGAACTGCAGCGCGCCGGCGTTCGGCCAGTCGCACTGGCGTTCGGCACCAGCGAAGTCGACGCACTGTCCCGCGCGCTCGATCTGCCGCTGCTGGCGAAGTTCCGCGCCCAGTACGAATCCGGGCGTAGCGCGCCGTCGGCAGCGGCAGCGGCAGCCGCCGAACCGGTCGCTGCCGAGCCGCCGGCCGCAAGCACCGCGCCGCCGGCCGCGACGACCGGCATGGTGGTCGCCCAGCCGGTCCGGTCCGGCCAGCAGATCTATGCCCAGGGCCGCGACCTGACCGTCTGCACCGGTGTCGGCGCCGGCGCCGAGGTCATCGCCGACGGCAGCGTCCATGTCTATGGCGCGCTGCGCGGCCGCGCCCTGGCCGGCGCCCGCGGCGACGAATCGGCCCGGATCTTCTGCCGCGAGTTCCACGCCGAGCTGGTCGCCATCGCCGGACAATACAAGGTCGTCGAGGAGCTTCCGGCCGATTTGCGCGGCCGCCCCGTGCAGGTTTGGCTCGAAGAAGGCAAACTTCGCCTCGCCGAATTGTAGGGACCGCCGCAGGTTCCCGTTCCGCCTGCCTGTTCCGGACGCGCCAGCCGCAGCCGGCGCCAGCAGCCGCGGATAGCCCAATACCCAGGAGTTTCCCTTGGCAGAAATCATCGTTGTGACGTCCGGCAAAGGCGGCGTCGGCAAGACGACCACCAGCGCCAGCGTGGCCTGCGGATTGGCACGGCAGGGCAAGAAGGTCGCCGTGATCGACTTCGACGTCGGACTGCGCAATCTCGACCTGATCATGGGTTGCGAACGCCGGGTCGTGTACGACTTCGTCAATGTGATCCTCGGCGATGCGACGCTGAAGCAGGCAATGATCCGCGACAAGCGGCTCGACAACCTGCACGTGCTGGCCGCGTCGCAGACCCGCGACAAGGACGCGCTGACCAGGGAAGGCGTCGAGCGCGTGCTCAACGAGCTGGCCGACGACGACTTCGACTTCATCGTCTGCGATTCGCCGGCCGGCATCGAGAAGGGCGCCTACCTGGCGATGTATTACGCCGACCGCGCGATCGTCGTCGTCAACCCGGAAGTGTCGTCGGTGCGCGATTCCGATCGCATCCTCGGCCTGCTGGCCTCGAAGACCCGCCACGCCGAGCAGGGCAAGCGGGTCACCGAGCACCTGCTGCTGACCCGTTACAGCCCCAAGCGCGTCGAAGCCGGCGAGATGCTGTCGATCGCCGACGTCGAGGAGGTGCTGGGCCTGAAGTCGCTCGGCGTGATCCCCGAGTCGCCGGACGTGCTGAACGCGTCGAACAAGGGCGAGCCGGTCGTGCTCGATGCCGAATCGCCGGCCGGCCAGGCCTATGACGACGCGGTGGCCCGCCTGCTCGGCCAGGATCGCCCGATGCGCTTCACCCAGGTCGAGCGCAAGGGTCTGTTCTCGAAACTGTTCGGGGGCTGATCAATGGGCATGTTCGATTTTCTGCGCACCAGGAAAAACACCGCGGCGATCGCCAAGGAGCGTCTGCGGATCATCGTCTCGCAGGAGCGCAGCACGCGCGGCGGCCCGGATTACCTGCCGGAACTGCAGCGCGAGCTGTTGGCATTGATCAAGAAGTACGTCCACGTCGACGCCGATGCGGTCAAGGTCGACCTGGTCAAGGACGGCGAACACGACGTACTCGACATCACCGTGTCGCTGCCGGAGCGCGAGTAGTCGCGTCGGCCGGCTGCTGTCCGCATTGGCCCACCCGCGTTCCTCGTGATGCATTCGATCGACCAGACGCCCGCCGGAGCATCCGCGACCAGCCAAGGCGCTGCCCCGGAGCCTGACGTGCTGCGTGTGCGCGACGTCGATCGCGACGCGATCGCCGCCCTGCTCCGCCGCTACCAGCTCGAGCTGGTCGATGTCCCGGATGGCGAGTCGATTCCGGGCAGTTACTGGGGCGAATCGGAAGCCGGCATCATCGCCTCGCAGGTGTACGTCCGCTCCGACACGCCGATCCATTCTCTGCTGCACGAGGCCTGCCATCTGATCGTGCTGCCGGCGGAGCGGCGCGCGTTGGTGCACACCGATGCGACCGACTCGATCGCCGAGGAAGACGCGACCTGCTATCTGCAGATCCTGCTGGCCGACGAGCTGCCCGGCGTCGGCCGCGACCGGCTGATGCAGGACATGGATGCCTGGGGCTACAGCTTCCGGCTCGGCCACAGCCGCGCCTGGTTCGAGCAGGATGCCGAAGACGCGCGCGCGTGGCTGATCGAGCACGAGCTGCTGCCGGAGCCGGTCGCCACCTGAGCCGCGCCGCTGCCGGCGACGCCTGCCGAGTGCCGGCGTCCGCGGCAAGGCACCGCATGAACCCGGGACGGGATCGGCAAGCCGGACGACCGCAACAGCGCCTGGCGCACCGCCGGCGCTGTCCGGAAGCGATCGCCGGCGGGCGAATCCGCCAATCCACCTCAGCCGCCCGGCTCGAAGCCATTGCGGAAGATCCGCAACGCGGCCTGCGCCGGCGCGCAGTCGAAATCGTCCGGTTGTGCGAGCCAGCGGACCTGCCGGCGCGGTTCGGCCGCGACCGTCGTCGGAATCTGCTCGACCACGGCGCGCACGCAATACGGTTCGTCCAGCACGCTGCCGAATTCGCGCAGGCCGACCTGCAGCCCCCACCACTCGGCCGGATCGGACGGCAGCTCGATCGACGTGCCCGGATTGGCACGCGGCCGAATCAGCCGGAAGTCGAAATCGTGCACGAGGTGGCCGTCGGTCATCCGGGCATCGGCGTTGCGTTCGAGCAGCCCATCCAGGCCCGGATGGGCGGATCCGGACAGCACCCGGTACCAGGTCAGCAGCCGCTCGGCCTGCCACAGCGAACTGTCGTCCGAGAATGGCGTGTAGAAGCGACTGATTCGCTCCGGGTCATGGCGGCTGACGAATGCTTCGCCGTCGGCGACCGGGTAGGCGACGTCGAGGGTCGGATCGAACTCCGACAGCCCGACGACTTCGCCCTCGGCGGCGATCAGTCCGAGATCCTTGCCGATCACCTGCCAGGCTCCGCCTTCGCCGGACGGCTGCAGCACGCTGACCTCGAGCGCCGCGAAGTCGTACTGGAATCCGCTCGATGCCGCGACCGCGAGCACCAGCGCCGGAATACCATCGGAGTAGCCGGAAAACACGCCGCTGCGATCGAGCGCGACGTCGACGGTCGGCGCGCCCGGCAACGCGATCGGCAGATACCGCAGTGGGTTGATGCTGTCCTTCGAGAACGCGGTGCGCCCGCCGTTGCCGTTGCTCGGCCGCTCCCGCGGGTCGAGGAATTCGAAATGCAGGTGCTTGAACTCGGCGCCGCCCGGCGCGGTGCTGCCGGTATAGCCGAGGTGGTCGCCGCGGGCGACAACCTGGTTCTCGACCACCAGCAGATCCTGCACGTGGCGATAGGCCGCGGTGATGCACGGACTGTCGGCGTTGCAGGCGCTGGTCGGCGTGGCATCGGCAGCAACCGTGCCGCTGGCCGGACAATACAGTTCGAGTGTCTGGTCCGGCGCGACGCCGGTGATCCGCTTGACCAGTCCGCTGCAGACCGCAAACGCAGGATTGCCGACGTAGCCGTTCGTGAATGTCGCGGCCCGGGTCGCGAGATCGAGCCCGCGATGGAACGACACCGGTCGGCTGTCGTCGGCGAAATTGCGCAGGCCATAGCCATTGTGGATCGGCAGGTCGGTCCGCGCCGGATCCGGTGCGACATGCGGACACGGCTGGCCGGGCTGCCAGTCGCCGGGCGCCTCGCCCAGCCGGCCGCACAGCGGCCAGATCAGTCCCGGCAGAGTCGGCGCCGCCAGCAGCGGAGCGCAACCGAGCAGGCCCGCCACGCACAGCGCTGCTGCCATCAACCGCCGCGCGAACACTGCGCCGCTGCCCGACTTCCGCATCGTCGACCTCCCCTGTCCGGCCGTTGCCGCGATGGCCGGCGACGGACGGCAGATCATAGGCGCGTCGAGCGGCTGCGGGCGACCCGTGGCGACGTGGCCGCCAGCGCGCCGCGATTGCTTCCCCGCACTTGCGGCGACGGCCCCGCCCGTCTAGCCTGCTGCCCTTCCCGCGCGCCCGCGCGGTCGTTCTGGAGTCGATTCAATGCAGTATTCCCGCGCTTTGCTCGCGCTCGGCATCGCCGCCGCGCTGTCCGCCTGCACCGCCGAACAGGGCGGCGCGGTGGTCGACAAGATCACCGAGACACCGGAGCAGTTCGTCGCCCGCGTCAATGCGACGATCGAGAAGACCACGCCGGAGATCACTTCCGCCGATTGGCTCGCGAACACCTACATCAACGAGGACAGCCAGCGGGTGTCGGCGGCCGCCAACGAGCGCTGGCTCGGCATGCTGACCGGTTTCGTCAAGCAGGCGGCAATGTACGACGGCATGGACATGCCGGCGGAGACCGCCCGTGCGCTGCAGCTACTCAAGCTCGGCACTTCCAACCCGGCACCGAGCGACCCGGCCAAGCTGTCCGAGCTGACCGCGATCACGTCGCGGATGCAGGCTGCCTACGGCTCAGGCAAGTACTGCACGGACCCGGCCGACAGCGCGACCTGCCGTGACCTCGGCCAGTTGTCGGAAGTGCTGGCCAAGAACCGCGACTACGCGGCACAGCTCGAGGCCTGGCGCGGCTGGCACTCGATCGCACCGCCGATGCGCGACGACTACCGCCGCTTCGCCGAGCTGGTCAACGAAGGCGCACGCGAGATCGGGTTTGCCGACGCCGGTGACATGTGGCGGTCCGGCTATGACATGAGCCCGGCCGACATGAAGGCCGAGACCGAGCGCCTGTGGGGCCAGGTCGAGCCGCTGTACCAGGATCTGCACTGCTACGTCCGCGACAAGCTGGTCGCCCGCTACGGCGAGCAGGGCCAGGTCGACGGCAAGATCCCGGCCCACCTGACCGGCAACATGTGGCAACAGGACTGGGGCAACCTGTGGGACTTCCTCGAGCCGTATCCGGGCCAGGGCAGCCTCGACATCAGCGGCGCGCTGCAGGCGCAGCGTGACAAGGCCTACGGCGAAGCGCTCGCCAAGGCCGGCCGCTCGCCGACCGCCGAGCAGATCGTCGATGCCAACGTCGCCGCCGACCGTGCCCAGGCGATCGCGATGACCCGACTCGCCGAGAGTTTCTATACCTCGCTCGGCATGCCGGCACTGCCGGACACGTTCTACACCGACTCGATGATGACCCAGCCGCGCGACCGCGACGTGGTCTGCCACGCCAGCGCCTGGCCGATGGACACCAAGGGTGACGTGCGCATCAAGATGTGCATCAAGCCGAACGAAGAAGAGCTGACGACGATCTATCACGAACTCGGCCATATCTTCTATTACATGGCCTACAAGGATCTGGCCCCGATCTTCCAGGGCGGTGCGCACGACGGCTTCCACGAGGCGATCGGCGACACCATCGTGCTGTCGATGACACCGAAGTACCTGGCGTCGATCGGGCTGGTCGGCGATCCGACCGTGTCGGATCAGGCAACCATCAACGAGCAGATGCGGATGGCACTGGCAAAGGTCGCGTTCATGCCGTTCGGCCTGCTGATCGACCGCTGGCGCTGGGGTGTGTTCGACGGCTCGATCACGCCGGACAACTACAACCAGGCCTGGTGGGAGCTGAAGGCGAAATACCAGGGCGTGGCGCCGGCCGAGCCGCGCGGCGAGGAGCTCTTCGACCCGGCGGCGAAATACCACGTGCCGGGCAACACGCCGTACACACGCTATTTCCTGTCGCACATCCTGCAGTTCCAGTTCTACAAGGCGCTGTGCGATGCGTCCGGCCACAGCGGCCCGCTGCACACCTGCAGCTTCGCCAACAACCCGGAAGCCGGCCAGCGCTACTGGGCGATGCTGTCGAAGGGCTCCAGTCAGCCGTGGCAGCAGACCCTGAAGGAACTGACCGGCGGTGAGCAGATGGACGGTTCGGCCGTGCTCGAGTACTTCGCGCCACTGCAGGGCTGGCTGAAGGATCAGAACGCCGGCAAGAGCTGCGGCTGGTAACCGACGCAGCACAATTGCGCGACGGGGCCGGCGTCAGCCGGCCTCGTCGTTTCCATGACCGGCTCGTTACCCTTGGCAGCAGCGACGCCGATCGCCCGAGTACAGCACGTTGCCGGCACTGCGCCGCAGCCACGGCACGAGGTCGAACCAGACCGCGAACATCGCCGTGATCGCCAGCGCCGGCACGCTCAGCAACAGCGCCGGCTTGGCCAGTTCGAGCAGATCGACCGCGCCGACTTCGCCGCGCACCTGCTGCGCTACCAGCCCGACCACGATCAGCAGTGCGAACACCGCCATGTGGCTGGCCCACTTGGCAAGCAGATAGCCGCTGCGGGTCATCGGCGTCGCGACCAGCAACTGCCAGACCCGGGTGTCGATGTCGCGGCTCAGCGTGCCGCGCACGACGTAGAAGCCGGCCAGCGACAGCAACGTGCAGAATTCCAGCGCCAGCACGATGCCGATCCAGGCACTGGAGTAATCGCCGCGCGTGCCGCGCCCGAACGACACCGTCAGGTAGCCGGCATCGGCGGCCGGAAAGCACCACCAGGTGAACGCGGTCAGCAACGCCAGCACCACCCAGAACCGCAGCGATCGCATGCGCTCCAGCAGGTCGGCGCGGAGGATCGCGAGGAAGCGCCGCCACGCGGCCATGTCAGCAGCCCTCCGTGCGTCCGAGCAGCCAGACGTAGGCCGATTCGAGGTCGGCCGCGACCGGCTCGGCGTCGTCGCTCGGCGCGACATCGCCGACCACCCGCACGCGGATGCCGTCGGAGCGCCGCAGCGCACTGCTGATCCGGAACCGGCTGCGCACCTCGGCCAGCCGCTCCGGGGCGATCCGCCAATCCCAGACATGTCCCTCGGCGGCCTGCAGCAGGCGCTCCGGACTGCCGTGGAACAGCAGCCGGCCTTGTCCGATCGCCGCCAGGTCGGTCGCGCTCGACTCGATGTCGGAAACGATGTGGGTCGACAGGATCACCAGCCTTTCGCCGCCGAGCTCGGCCAGCAGATGCCGGAACCGCATCCGCTCCTCCGGATCGAGCCCGACGGTCGGCTCGTCGACGATCAGCAGCCGCGGGTCGTTCAGCAGTGCCTGCGCAATGCCGACCCGCTGCCGCATGCCGCCGGAGAACTCGCCGAGCCGCCGCCGGCCGACCTCGGCCAGCCCGACCCGCGCGAGGCAGTCGGCGACACGCTCGCGGATCGAGCGCGCCGGCAGGCCCTTGACCGCGGCCAGAAAGCTCAGAAACTCGGTCGCGTCGAGCGCGGCATAGACGCCGAAGTCCTGCGGCAGATAGCCGAGCTCGACACGCAGCGCGTCCGGCTCGGCGACGATGTCGGTACCGTTCCAGCGGACCCGGCCTGCAGTCGGCCGCGACAGCGTGGCCAATACCCGCATCAGCGTCGACTTGCCGGCGCCGTTCGGGCCGAGCAGGCCGACGATGCCGGCACCGAGCTCGAGATCGAGGCCGCTGATCGCCCGGTGGCCACCCGGATAACGGAAATCGACCGACTCGAGGGACAGGCAGGTGCTGGACATGGCGGATGCCTAGAATGGTGTTATAGGTACCTATAACACCAGACAAGCGACACACAAGCCACCACCGCACAAACCGCGCGGGAGCGCGCCCGGACCTACCCGGCGCCGTAGCGCCGGTGCGTGGCTATCCAGTCCGCGACTGCCGGCGGCAACCCGGCCGGGCGCCGTTCACCGGCCGCCAATGCAGCCCGGATTGCGGTCGACGCATGGCCCGAGACCGGCTGCGCCAGCACCACGCACTGCCCGGCCGGCGAGCAGCGCAGGGCCGCCGGATCCACGACCGGCGCCGACACGCCATCCGGCCAGGCCGCCGTACCGAACCGCAACGCGATGCCCGGCCGCGGGAATACCGCCAGATGCGCCAGCCGCAGCAGCTCGCGCCAGCGATGCCAGCTCGGCAGACCGAGGAATGCGTCGGCGCCGAGCAGCAGGATCAGCGGAACGTGCGGGCCGATCTCGCGGCGCAGGTCGGCCAGCGTGTCGACCATGTACGAGCGGCCGCCGCGGCGGATCTCGCGCTGGTCGATCACGAACCGATCATCGTCGCCGAACGCCAGCCGCAGCATCTCGACCCGCTCGGCGGCCGATGCCTGCGGCGGCGCCCGATGCGGCGGATCGCCGGCCGGGATCAGTCTGACCTGACCGACGCCGAGCGCATCGGCAGCCGCCGCGGCGACCGCGACATGCCCTTCGTGAACCGGATCGAACGTACCGCCGAAGACCAGCACCGGGCCACCGGACGCGGTGGCCTCGCTCATCGCGCCAGCAACGCGCCGGCGGAAGGGTCGGCCAGTGCCACCAGCATCCGCTCGAACTGCAGCCACGGATCGCCGTCGCCGCGACCCTTCGAACTGCGCTCGATCGCCGCACAGGCGCCGAGCAGCCGCTCGTAGTGGGCGACGCCAGCGCGCGCGAGCGCCCGCTTGAACAGCGGCTGCCGAGCTTCGAACACCCGCGCGTCGCGCATCGCCTGGGCGAGGTTGCCGCCGCTGTCGCGGATCGCCGAAAGCTGCGCCAGCAGGCTGACCTGCGATCCGACCCAGGCCAGCAGCGGCGGCACCTGACCGCCTTCGGCGCGCAACCCGCGCAGCATCCGCAGCGCACGCGCCGCATCGCCTCCGAGCGCCGCCTCGGCCAGCCCGAACACGTCGAAGCGCGCACTGTCGGCGACCAGGTGCTGCATCCGGGCCAGATCGACCGGCTGGCCGTTGGCGAGCAGCGCCAGCTTGTCGATTTCCTGCGCCGCCGCGAGCAGATTGCCCTCGACCCGCTCGGCCAGCAGCTCGACCGCGTCCTGGGCGGCCTCGACCCCGCGCGACCGCAGCCGACGCGCGATCCAGCCGGGCAGTTCACTGCCTTTCAGCGGCCAGACCTGCACGAAACTGCCGGCTTTCTCGACCGCCCGAGACCAGCCGCCCTCGTGCTGCCGGCTCCAGTCGCCGGCGCTGATCAGCAGGCACACGTCCGGCGGCGGATCGGCGCAGAACGCCTCGATGACCGCCCCGCCCTCCTTGCCGGGCTTGCCGGTAGGCAACCGCAGGTCGAGCAGTCGCCGCGACGAGAACAGCGACATCGCGCCGAAACTCGCCTGCAGTGCGCTCCAGTCGAAACCGGTACCGCTCTCGAACACTTCGCGCTCGGCGAAACCGAGCGCCCTGGCCCGCGCGCGAACGGCATCGGCCGCCTCGAGACGCAGCAGATCCTCGCTGCCGGCGATCAGATAGACCGACGCCAGCCGATCTGCGGCGAGCTGGCGTTCGAGTTGTTGCGGGCTGATCGGCATCGGGACATTGTACGGGGATGACGACCGCTCGCCCCCGGGTGGCTTCGCACGGACACGGCGGTAACTGCCGTTCGGGGCCAGGCCGACGCGTCATGCTTCGGCCGGACCCTCACCCCAACCCGTCTCCCACGCAGAGAGGGGCTCGAGGAGCGCTCGCCTGTGCGACCGCGACGCCGTCAGCCGCGCAGCGCGGCGTCGATCCGTCGAAGCACGGCGGCCACCATGTCGCGCTCGATTTCCGAGCGAACGATGTCCTGCTCGGCCGGACTGCCGATCGCCTGCGCCGTGTCGAACTCATAGGCGCGCTCGAGCTGCACCGGCTGGCGCGGCACCACGACCTCGCCGCGGGCATCGATCAGCTCGAACTCGACCGTGTAGCGCAACGCGTACTCCTGCACGCGACCGCTCGCGCCGATCGCCAGCGGCACCTGCTCGACGCGGGCGACCGGCACCCGCAGCACGGCGGCGTCGCCGGTCTCGACGAACAGCGCGCCGGCCCGCCGCAGCGACTGTTCCAGGCCGCGGCCGAGCGGCGAATACGGGTCGGCGATCTCGAGCCGCAGCGCGCTCAGCTCGCTCGGCAACTGCAGCTCCTTGCGGAGCTGGAAGCCGCAGCCGGCGAGCAACGCGAGGAGGGTCAGCAGGGCAATGCGATGCATCGAAGTCTTCCATGGCGCCGCAATGGCGTGAGCGGCAGGCGGCAAGCCTAGCAAAATGGATCGCTGCATTCGCCGATCATCGCTCCGGCCGAAGCCGGTCGGAGCGCGCCGCGCGGGCCGGCGACTCCCGATTCCCGAATCCCCGCTCCCGCTCACGCCACCACGATATTGACGATCTTGCCCGGCACCACGATCAGCTTGCGCACGGTCTGGCCCTCGACGAACTTCGCGACCGTCGGGTCGGCCAGCGCCGCGGCCTCGATCGCTTCGCGCGCGGCATCGACCGATACCTCGATCTGTCCGCGCAGCTTGCCGTTGACCTGCACCGCCAACGTCACGCTGTCGCGCTTGAGTGCATTCGGGTCGGCCTTCGGGAACGGCAGATCCTCGAGCAGCGTTTCCGGGTGGCCGAGCGCCTGCCACAGGTGGTGGCACAGGTGCGGCGCAACCGGGTTCAGCAGCAGCACGATCGCCTGCCAGGCCTCATGCTGGACCGCACGACCCTGCTCGCTGTCGTCATCGAACCTGACCAGCGCGTTGACCAGCTCCATCACCGCCGCGATCGCGGTATTGAACGTGTAGCGCCGCGCGTAGTCGTCGCCGACCTTGTCGATCGTCTCGTGCAGCTTGCGCCGCAGCGCCTTCTGCTCGGCGGTCAGTCGCGCCGGTTCGAGCAACGACACCTGACCATTCGCGACATGCTTCTGCACCTGCGCATACAGCCGGCGCAGGAACCGCGACATGCCTTCGACGCCGGCCTCGCTCCACTCCAGGCTCTGCTCCGGCGGGGCGGCGAACATCGAGAACAGCCTGACCGTGTCGGCACCGAAGCGCTCGACCATGCTGTGCGGGTCGACGCCGTTGTTCTTCGACTTCGACATCTTCTCGATGCCGCCGATCTCGACCGGCTGGCCGTCGGCGGCGAGCCGCGCACCGACCACGCGACCGCGCTCGTCGCGATCGATCTCGACCTCGGCCGGGTTGAACCAGGTCTTCGAACCATCGGCTTCGCTGCGGTAGAACGTCTCGGCGATCACCATGCCCTGGCACAGCAGGTGGGTGGCCGGCTCGCTGCTCTTCACGAAGCCGGTGTCGCGCAGCAGCTTGTGGTAGAAGCGGAAGTACAGCAGGTGCAGGATCGCGTGCTCGATGCCGCCGATGTACTGGTCGACCGGCAGCCAGTAGTTGGCGCGCTGGTCGACCATGTCCGGCGCGTGCGGCGAGGTGTAGCGCGCGTAGTACCAGCTCGATTCCATGAAGGTATCGAACGTGTCGGTTTCGCGTTCGGCCGGGCCGCCGCACTTCGGGCAGGTCGTCTTGCGCCACTCCGGATCGGTCTTGATCGGCGAACCGGTCCCGGAAAACGCGACGTCTTCCGGCAGTCGCACCGGCAACTGTTCTTCCGGCACCGGCACCGCGTCGCACTTCGCGCAATAGATGATCGGGATCGGGCAGCCCCAGTAGCGTTGCCGCGACACGCCCCAGTCGCGCAGACGGAAGTTGACCCGGCGCTCGGCCTTGCCGCCGAGTACCTCGGCGATGCGGTCGAACGCCTGCCTGTAGTTCAGGCCGTCGAGCACGCCGGAGTTGATGATGCGCATCGACGGATGCGTCTTGTCGCCGTACCAGTCCTGCCACTGCTGCGCATCGTAGGTTTCGCCGTCGACTGCGATGACCTGCCTGATCGGCAGCCCATACTTCGTCGCAAACTCGAAGTCGCGCTGGTCGTGCCCCGGCACCGCCATCACCGCACCGGTGCCGTAGCTCATCAGCACGAAATTGGCGACCCAGATCGGGACCTGTTCGCCGCTGACCGGATGGATCGCGAAGCGGCCGGTCGGCATGCCGCGCTTTTCCTGCGTCTCGAGCTCGGCCTCCGACACACCGCCGCGGCGGCACTCGGCGATGAACCCGGCCAGCGCCGGGTCATGCTCGGCGGCGGCAACCGCGATCGGGTGCTCGGCGGCGACCGCCATGTAGGTCACGCCCATCAGCGTGTCGGGACGGGTCGTGAAGATCCGCAACGCATCGGCCGAGCCTTCGACGGCGAAATCGACCTCGAGCCCTTCCGAGCGACCGATCCAGTTGCGCTGCATGGTCTTGACCGAGTCCGGCCAGCCCGGCAGTTCGTCGAGGCCATCGAGCAGTTCCTGCGCGTACGCAGTGATCTTCAGGAACCACTGCGGAATCTCGCGCTTCTCGACCAGCGCCCCCGACCGCCAGCCACGGCCGTCGATGACCTGTTCGTTGGCGAGCACGGTCTGGTCGACCGGATCCCAGTTGACGACCGAGTTCTTGCGGTAGACGAGGCCCTTTTCGAACAGCCGGGTGAACATCCGCTGCTCGTGGACGTAGTAGTCCGGCCGGCAGGTGGCGAACTCGCGCGACCAGTCGATCGCGTAGCCGAGCGACTGCAACTGGCCGCGCATGTGCTCGATGTTCGCGTAGGTCCACGCGGCCGGCGCAGTCTGGTGCTTGATCGCGGCGTTCTCGGCCGGCAGCCCGAATGCGTCCCAGCCCATCGGCTGCAGCACGTTGTAGCCGAGCATCCGGCGGTGCCGGCTGATCACGTCGCCGATCGTGTAGTTGCGCACGTGGCCCATGTGCAGCGCACCGGACGGATACGGCAGCATCGACAGGCAGAAGTACTTCGGCCGGGCAGGATCCTCGACCACCTCGAAGGCGCGGGAGCGCTCCCAGAACGCCTGGGCGGCGGCTTCGATCGACTTCGGTTCGTAGTGCTCGTGCATGACGTTGCGGTGCGGCAGGAAAAGTCGTGCAGCGTAGCGCAGGGCCGGCTGGCGGGAAAGGCGGCGACGCCGGGCGGCTTCGGCCGCAGGCTGGTGATCGTTGCCCGGCGAGGCACGCAAGACAGCGGTCGAGGCCGCTCCCGGCACCGTCGGCGGCCCACTGCAGCGGTCCGACTGACTAAACTGCGCGGCTGCGACCGCATGCCGGAGAACCGATGTCACCGTTGCTGATCGATCCGGAGCCGCCCGAACAGGAAGGCTGGCGCCGCCGCTGGCACAACGTGATCTTCGGCCACGACACGCCGTCCGGTCGCAACTTCGACGTGCTGCTGATCTGGGTGATCGTCGCCAGCGTCGTGATCGCGATGCTGGATTCGGTCGACTGGCTGCATGCCGCGCATGCCGAAACCTTCCTCGCCCTCGAATGGGGTTTCACGCTGCTGTTCAGCGCCGAGTACCTGATCCGGCTGGCGATCGTCCGGCAACCGCTGCGTTACGCCCGCAGCTTCTTCGGCATCATCGATCTGCTCGCGGTGTTGCCGACCTATCTGTCGCTGCTGCTGCCCGGCGCGCAATACCTGCTGGTGATCCGGGTGCTGCGCATCATGCGCGTGTTCCGGATCCTGAAGCTGATCCGCTACGTCGACGAGTCGAGCGTGCTGATCGGGGCACTGGCACGCAGTCGCCGCAAGATCTTCGTGTTCCTGATGGCGATGCTGACCATCGTCACCATATTCGGCGCGCTGATGTACATCGTGGAGGGGCCGGAGAACAACTTCACCAGCATCCCGATGTCGATGTACTGGGCGATCGTGACCGTCGCCACGGTCGGTTTCGGCGATATCGCGCCGGCCACCGCACTCGGCCGCTTCATCACCTCGATCCTGATCCTGATCGGCTACGGCATCATCGCGGTGCCGACCGGCATCTATACCGCCGAGCTGACCACCGGCCTGCGGCTGCAGCGCGATGCACGACGCTGCGGCTCCTGCCTGCTGGTCGGCCATGAGATCGACGCGAGCTTCTGCCGCGGTTGCGGCGCGCCGATGCCGGAAGCCACGCTGCCGCCCGTGCCGCAGACCGACGAGCACCGCCGTTAGCACGGCACAATGGCAGTCCCGCGGCCGCCGCCGGCCGACAGGAGACCCGGATGACTGCCGCACTGCGACCGGAGCAGGACCTCGTCATCGGCCTCGACCAGGGCACCACCGGCAACACCGTGCTGGTGGTCGACCGCGAGCTGCGCGTGGTCGGCCGCGCGACCGCCGAATTCCCCCAGCACTATCCGCGACCGGGTTGGGTCGAGCATGCGCCGGACGAGATCTGGCAGTCGACGCTGAGCGCGCTGCGCGACGCGCTGGACGGCATCGACCCGCGCCGGCTCGCCGCGCTCGGCCTGACCAACCAGCGCGAGACCTGCTTCGTCTGGGATGCCGACAGCGGCGAGCCACTCGGCCGTGCGATCGTCTGGCAGGACCGCCGGACCAGCGCCGCCTGCGCGGCGCTGAAACAGCATGAAGCCGACACCCGGCGCCGCAGCGGGTTGCCGATCGATCCGTATTTTTCCGCCACCAAGCTGGCCTGGTACCGCGAGCAGTTTCCGGATCGCCGACTGGCCTTCGGCACGCCGGACACGCACCTGCTGCGTCGGCTGAGCGGCGAAGCGCTGACCGATCCGAGCAATGCCAGCCGCACGCTGCTGTGCGATCTCGACTCCGGCGGCTGGTGCGAGGTGCTCGCCGAACGCTTCGGCGTCGGCGGCATCGAACGACCGCGGATCGTTCCGAGCTCGGGCGTCTGTGCCCATGTGCGCGGCGTCCCCGCCCTGCCCGACCGCCTGCCGATTGCCGGCATCGCCGGCGACCAGCAGGCAGCGCTGTTCGGGCAGGGCTGCTTCGATCTCGGCCAGGCGAAGATTTCCTACGGCACCGGCAGTTTCGTGCTGGTCAACAGCGGCGAGCGGCCGATCGCGAGCCGCCACCACCTGCTGACGACGATCGGCTGGCGGATCGGCGATCGGACCACCTTCGCGCTGGAGGGCGGCAGCTTCGTCGCCGGTGCGCTGGTGGCGTGGCTGCGCGACGGGCTCGGATTGATCGAGCGCGCTGACCAGATCGAGCCGCTGGCGCGCAGCGTGCCCGACAACGGCGGCGTGACCGTGGTGCCGGCGCACGCCGGTCTCGGCGCGCCGCACTGGCGGCCGGAAGCCCGCGGCATGATCCACGGACTGACCCGCGGCACGACCCGCGCACACATCGCCCGCGCAGCCCTCGAGGGCATCGCCCACAGCCAGTGCGACATCCTCGATGCGATGGCAGCCGATCTCGGCGCGCCGCTGGCCGACCTGCGGGTCGACGGCGGCGCGGCCGCCAACGATCTGCTGCTGCAGTTGCAGGCCGACTTCAGCGGCCTGACACTGCGCCGCCCGACCATGCTGGAAACGACTGCGCTCGGTGCCGCAATGCTGGCCGGACTCGGCGTCGGACTGTGGCCGAACCTCGACGCGCTGCGCCGCGCCTATCCGCTCGACCGCGAGTTCGTGCCACAGCAGAGCGCTCGCGAGGTCGCCGCGGCGCGGGCGCAGTGGAAGCGGATGATTGCTCTCGCGTAACGCCACACCTTCCAGCGGAGCGCATGGCGCGGTGCGCTGCCCTGCAGGTGGGGCTTCAGTCCCGACCGGGTTCGGCCACGCGGCAGCGCCCAGCCTGTGCGAGCGGCTTCAGCCGCGATCTTTTCCCGAATTCCTCGCAGAAGCCAAGGATCGCGGCTGAAGCCGCCCCCACAGCAAGGCACCGCCTCCGCGGTTCCGGACCGCCCGGTCGGGGCTGAAGCAACTGAAGCCCCTTCCTGCAAGCGGCGCATCGCCGTTGCCGCGACGCGGCTGTTCCCGCGCCTACGGCAGCATCGCGCCGCGAATCGCGTAATAGGCGATCGCCGCCATGGCCGCCGAGGCCGGCACGGTGATGATCCATGCCGCGACGATCTTCATCATCACCGACCGCTTGACCAGCGTCTGCCGGTGCACCTTGCGCAGATCCTTGCGCTCGCGCTTGGAAATCACCGTCTCGCCGGTACGGGTCTTCTGCTTCAGCTCCTTCAGCATCCGGCTGCGCTCGACCATCGTCGCGACTTCGAATGCGTGCAGGAAGGCCTCGACTTCATGCCGCTCGGCTTCCTGATGGGCATGATGGGCGTCGATCTCGGCGAGGATCTGCTGGTACTGCGTCTTCAGGTACTCGCGCAGGAAGCCGACGCCGAACACCGCACCGATCGCGACATGCGTGGTGCTGACCGGCAGACCGAGCTGCGACGCGACGATCACCGTCAGTGTCGACGCCATCGCGATGCAGTACGCACGCATCGGGTCGATCTCGGTGATCTCCGAGCCGACCGTACGGATCAGCTTCGGACCATACAGCGCGAGACCAAACGACAAGCCGATCGCGCCGATCAGCATCACCCACAACGGCACCGCCGCCTTGGCGCTGATCCCCTGGGTCGACAGGGCATCGTGGATGGCAGCCAGCGGACCGATCGCATTGGCGACATCGTTCGAACCGTGCGCGAACGACAGCAGCGCGGCAGCGAACATCAGCGGCACCGTGAACAGTCCGCTGACGCTGTCACGATCGTTGTCGAGATCCGGCGCACGGCGCCCGATCCGCTGCCGGGTGATCAGCCATATCCCCGTTCCGGCGCCGGCACCGATTGCCAGCCCGAACACGAACGACACCTTGACGAGCTGGCTCAGGCCCTTGAGCAGCAGATAGGTCGTGAATGCCCACGCCATCAGCCCGAGCAGGATCGGCACCATCCGCCGCGCCGCACCGATCAGGTCGGCCTGGTAGGTGATCGTGCGCTTGATCAGGTACAGCAGTGCGGCCGCGATCAGGCCGCCGAGCAGCGGCGAGACGACCCAGCTCGCGACGATCGCCCCGACCGTACTCCAGTTCGCGATCCCCCAGCCGGCCGCGGCCACGCCGGCACCGAGCACGGCACCGACGATCGAATGGGTCGTCGACACCGGCGCGCCGGCAGCGGTCGCGACGTTCAGCCACAGCGCGCCGGCCAGCAGCGCCGCCATCATCAACCAGACGAAATCGGACGAGTCGTGGATCTGCGCCGGATCGATGATGCCGCTCTTGATCGTGCCGACCACATCGCCACCGGCGATGATCGCGCCCAGCGCCTCGAAGATCGCTGCAATCGCGACCGCCTGCATCATCGTGATCGCGCGCGCGCCGACTGCCGGCCCGACATTGTTGGCGACATCGTTGGCGCCGATGTTCATCGCCATGTAGCCGCCGATCACCGCAGCGACCAGCATGGTCAGGCTGATCTCGCCGTGCGCGGTCCACATGTAGCCGCCGACGGCGAACAGGAAGCCGAGCGCGATCAGCAGCCGGAACAGGTCATGCAGCCGATTGCGCGGAGCGACGTCGATCGTGATGGGCGGATTCATCGGTCCTTGCCTGCAGGAAACGGGGGCCATCGCGCCGCCGGCGGACGGCACGAGGCGCGCATGATGCCTGATTGTTACCGTCGGTTCAGCCAGCAGCCCTCCGCACCCCCGTGGGAACGGCCGTCCACGGCCGCGAACCATGTGTCTGCCCCCTCGCAGAGCGACAGGCCACCCACCGCGTTTCCACTCCGTGGGGCGCGCATTCCGCGGCGAGGTGAAGCAGGAACTCGGGGGGTTCGTCGGGGGGTTCGGTGGCAATCGGCGGTGGCCGGTGGGGCCGGCTTAGGCGGCTACGGCAGCGACCATTTGCTGCTCGCAGCGACAGCGGGACGCGCTAGCAGCCCGGATATTTCATGAGGGGGTGCGGATGATCGCGCCGGGCTTTGCGGCGAGCGCAAGGCGCGACGACCCCGAGTGGCAGGCCCCACTCGGGGGAGGAGCAACGCAGCGATCGCCGCAAAGAACAAGCGAGGGCCGCGCCAGCGGAGAATCGCGGCGGACCAGCTTGTACCTCGCGCGTTCTTCCGGCGCAGTGAGCGATCCCCGCGAGATCCATGGCGATTCTCCGCGACCTCATGAAATATCCGGGCTAGCAGCCTGTCGGACTTGTCTCCCTACTCCCCGGAAAACACGTTCCGGACATTCTCGGGACGCTTCGGGATTCCGGCAGAGCGAGCGTCGGTCCC